>NZ_JARMXH010000001.1:0-1326931 GCF_056892235.1 Abyssisolibacter sp. ZYX002 | reverse complement strand
TAATTTAAAGGATAATTTATTGGTTTATATGCGGAAGTGGCTCAGTGGTAGAGCATCGCCTTGCCAAGGCGAGGGTCGCGAGTTCGAATCTCGTCTTCCGCTCCATAGATACTAATATAAAATACATGATACGTGGTGGGTATAGCTCAGTCGGTTAGAGCGCCAGATTGTGGCTCTGGAGGTCATGGGTTCGATTCCCATTATCCACCCCATTAATATTTTAGGATTTTACGGCGGCATGGCCAAGTGGTAAGGCAGAGGACTGCAAATCCTTTACCCTCAGTTCGAATCTGAGTGCCGCCTCCAATTATATATGCACCTATAGCTCAACTGGATAGAGTGCTTGACTACGAATCAAGAGGTTGGGGGTTCAAGTCCTCCTGGGTGCACCAAGTAAAAGATAGAGAGTTGATGGAACAATCGATTTTCTATTTTTTTTGCATTTTTACAGGTTTATAAGCAATGAAGTACATATAATTGAACGTGAAAATAGTCAAAGCAAATTATATACTTTGACTGTTTTTTTGGGTCTAAAAATAGTACTTTTATTCTTAGTTTATAAAAAAATCTAGAGATATTAAATATCTGAATTGCAATATATATTTTGTTCTAATGATGCTCGATACTCCGTAGCTAATATAGTTTTTCTAAATTCTGCGCTTGGGTCAATCTCTGTTATTGTATTTGCTAGCTCGTCTATAGAAACTTTAAAAAATTCTTTTCTATAGTTTACTTTGTTAACTCTATTATCAGAGAAAATTTTATGCAACTTGTTCTCTAAAGCAGGAGCATCTTCTGAAAATATAAAGCTATGTACATCGAAAGGAAATGGTACGCTTGCGCTACTGAGTTCCTTAATTCTGTCTAATGGTTCAAGTCTTCTAGTCATTCCAATTTTAAAGATATTACTACCAAATGATCCTATATTACTTATAACATATATATTGCCAGCCTTTCCATTTTGCAGATTTATAATAGTTTCTTTTTTCTGCTCTACATCTAATAGCATTTGTTCTAGCTTTTCAATCCTATCTAATAGTTTTTGACGTTTTTTCATATCAAGTTCATCATTAATTTTAGACTTAATGTTGTTAATTTCTGATTCATATTTTAATTCTTCTTTGGCAAGCTTTTTCTTTTCTTCTGCGAGTTTTCTTTGTTCAGCCTTTTCTTGAGCAATTTGTTCTTTTAATAATCGTTGTTCTTCTTTATTTCTTTCTCTGGTTACATAGTATTGATATTCAATATCTATCAATTGATTGTAAAGGTATTCTACTTCTCTAATAAATTTTGCTGTTGTATTATATATTGTCTTATTACCGTCTATTGCAATAGCTAAGTATTTTAAAATCATTTTTTCTAATGATTCTTTGCTCTTGTCAAGATTAGTATATCTAAGGTTTATTATTATATTTTGAAGTTCAGAATTAAGTGAAAGAACCATTAGGTTGTATAGTGATTTATTTGTTTTAGTTGTGTACCTATTTTGATAGTCGTTTACTAATTTCTCAATATCTTTTTTTATTTTAGTGGATTGTTTTTTTAATATTTTAATGTCATCAGAATGTATGGGGAAGTTCACTGCTGGGGCTAATAAATCTAGTTCATATTGACTTATATCATCAAAATCATCATAAAGTCTATAAGATTCAATAGAATGTTTGATTGACATGTATGAATTTTTTAAACTTTCAATTTTGGATTTTAAGTTACTTTTTTGTTTTATTAACCTTTCTACTTGCGATTCTAATTTAAGAAATTTTTGTTTAGTTTCTATCCTTTTAAATTCAGTAACAACGATAGTTTGTGCTAGTGTTTTTTCTTTCTCAAGTAATTCATTTTTTATTATATTAGCTTCTGTAGTTGCTTTTTCTAAGAGTAAATTTGCATCATCATTAATTTTATTGTTTAAATTAGAGTAATAGTTTTTGTCAAATTTATATTGCATGAATAAAAGTATAATTCCTATAATTGCAGGAATTATAGCAAGCCACAAACAAAACATGATAGAGATAAAAGGAGTTGATAAATACCATGGTCTTTTAATAATATATTTATTTTTCATTAAATTCCTCCTATACAGTTATATAAAGATTAACATTCATCCTATTTTTATGTTTGTATACAAGTAAAATGCCAAATATACTAACCTTTGGGCATATCTAAAAATACCGATGCCTTTTCAGTTTAAACTACTAAAATTTTTTAAAAGAAAACTTATCAACTTCAGTAGAAATTCAATGATGCTAGAGGTTTTGTTATTAAAGTGTTTAGTTATATAAAAAATTCAAATCATCACTCCTTTACTTATATGTTATATCAATACCATAATTCTACAAAATTAACAGAATTCCTTTTATTTTTACGGTTTTAAAAAGTATTTTGTATTAAAGAATTATGAAAAATAATATGATTGACAAATATATATATTTTAAATAAACTAATGATAAGATATTAGCTATTTTATTTATGTTTAATTGTTATAGGTTAATTTTTATTAATGTCTATTTAAGAAAAGAATTTTACAAATATATATTAATAAAATTTTGCCAATTATATTATAGCCATAATATAATTAGTAATTGTTTATATAAAACATAAAAAAAGTAAGCTTAACTTTAGATATTATTGAGAAAAGAATAAAAATATGGTAAAATACAAATAAGAAATCTTTTCTCTCAAAACCTATATATACCATAGTCCATTTTTTTTACCTGATTATGAAACCGTTTGCAAACATAAAATGTAAATTTATATTTATTATAATTTAGTTCGACACATATTGCGTTTTTTTCACAAAAATTATATTGAAAGTATTATTTTTAATATAATTTTTACTACAAATCATGAAAACGGTTTCACTAATTTGGGCAATTTTCTAATTTATATATTTTTATTTAGTTTTTATAAAAGAGATTGGAGAGATTTCAAAATCTTATTTTTATAATTGAAGGAGGATTTAGTTATGAAAAAGAAAGCCGTTTTATCTTTAGTTTTGATTGCATTATTATCTATCAACAGTTGCATGGTTTTCGGTAGTTTTAATGGAACTATAATGCAATATTTTGAGTGGTATAATTCAAACGATGGACAGCATTGGAACAAGGTAGCAAATGATGCAAAACATTTAAGTGATCTTGGAATAACTGCTGTTTGGTTACCGCCAGCATATAAAGGACATAGTGGAATTAATGATGTTGGTTATGGAGTATATGATCTTTATGATTTAGGTGAATTTAATCAAAAAGGTACTGTTAGAACAAAGTATGGAACTAAAGATCAATATCTTAACGCTATAAACCAATTGCATAAAAATAATGTACAAGTATACGCAGATATAGTATTGAATCATAAAATGGGCAATGATTACAATGAAAATATAACAGTTACTGAAGTAAATCCTCGTAATAGGTATGAAAATTATAGTACATTCACAAAGAATTGCCCAACGGGATATACATTCCCAGGACGTAATGGAAAATATTCAATTTTTACATGGAATCATACTCATTTTGATGGTATTGATGATTACGGAAAGATATATCGTATTTATGGTAGAAGCTGGGACAATAATGTAGATTGGGAAAATGGAAACTATGACTATCTGATGGGAGCAGACCTTGATATGCAAAACTCTACAGTTGTTAATGAACTAAAAAATTGGGGTAATTGGTATACAAGCTTTGCTAAATTAGATGGATATAGAGTAGATGCTATTAAGCATATTAGTACAGATTTCTATAGCGATTGGCTTGATAATCAACGTAGTGTTTCAGGTAAAGAACTTTTTACTGTAGGAGAATATTGGAGCGCTGATTTAAGTAGACTTGAAAATTACCTTAAAAAAACTAATTATAAAATGAGCCTTTTTGATGTACCTCTTCATTCACAGTTTGTATCTATATCTTATGGGAACGGTAATTTTGATATGGGTTCATTAGGACAAAATACATTAACAAAAAAGCATAGTACAAAATCTGTTACTTTTGTTGACAATCACGATAGTCAGCCAGGCCAAATGCTTGGACCTAGTGTAAATGAATGGTTTAAACCACAAGCTTATGCATATATATTAACTAGACAAGAAGGATATCCGTGTGTATTCTACGGAGATTATTACGGAGTTAGTGAGCCAGGAAAAACTATAACATCTATAAAAGAAAGACTAGATGTATTATTAAAGGTTAGAAAGGATTTAGCTTTTGGTTATCAACGAGATTATTTTGACCATAAAGATATAATAGGATGGACAAGAGAGGGAGATTCTGAACATCATAAATCTGGAATAGCTGTTCTACTTAACGATGGTCCACAGGGAAGCAAATGGATGTGTGTTGGAAAAAAACATGCTGGAAAAGTTTTTTATGATATAACAGGAAATTCGTCTCATACTGTTACTATAAACAATGATGGATGGGCCGAATTTAAAGTAGGTGGGGGATCTTACTCTGTTTATGTTATTCGTTAAAAAGTCATTCTATGGCTTTAGTTAATAAATACCCCTTAGCAACGAAAAGAGCGAATATTTTTAAATCGCTCTTTTCGCATATATTTAAATAACATTTTATAAAAATAATGGATTAATAAAGAAATAATATGTTTGACAAATAACTTGGTATTACTTAAAATATTCATAAGATATCTAATTAGTATTAATTGATTAATAAAAATGTTAAAGTTTGTTGCTAGATTATAAAGGAGCGAAAGTATGAAAATATTAACCATAGTAGTAGTTGTTGTTGCTATATACATATTCATTGTAGTAAGAAATAAAGCAAGAAATAAAAAAGCATTAAAAGAGATACAATTTAGGTTTGGCAAAAAAGTTCAGAGAAAAAAATATAGTTGTAAAGAAATAGAGTACTACTGGAAAGAGCGCACTAAAAATATAAATGATGATGAAAAAATAGATGATATTACTTGGAATGATCTTGATATGGATAATGTATTTATGAGGATGAATGATTGTAATTCTTATGTAGGAGAGCAGATATTGTATTCAAGATTACATTGTATACCTAAAGGTGATAGTAGTACCAAAATATTTGAGGATAAAATGGCGTTTTTTTCATCTAAAATTGAAGAAAGAAGTAAGATACAGCTCTTACTAAATAGCTTAGGGAAATATAAAGATAATTATAATCTTCCTATATTTTTAGCTAATTTAAATTTAAATAGAATACTGAATATATGGAAGTATAAAATGTTGCAAGTATTATTAATTTTATCGATAATATTTCCTATAGTTATGCAAGATACTAAATACTTCTTAATAACGTCAATGGTATTTGCATTAAATGTGATGGTTTATTGTCTTAGTAAAGCTAAGTATGAACTTAATCTTGATATGTTAGAGCATGTAGTTGCGATGGTAAATGTTGCAAATAAAATATCTAATAATAAAGAATTTTCTTATGAAAGCACGTTTGGTGATTTAAAGAAAAAAACTATACCATTTAAAAAGATAACGAAAATGCTTGCATTTATAAAATTCAAAAAGGATGCGTCTATATCAGGAGATGTTTTTGCACTATTATATGATTATATAATAGGGGCAACAATGTGGGATATTGTTGCATATAACAATATTATTGATCTATTAGAAAATAAAAGAGAAGAATTCATGGAGTTATTTGAAGCTTTAGGAGAGATAGATGCTACTATATCAGTTGCTTCATTTAGAAAGAGTTTACCGTTTTTCTGTAGACCAACATATGTTAAAAAGCATGAATTGAATATGGAAAAATTATATCATCCTCTGATAGATGAACCTGTTTGTAATACAGTCAATATAAAAAATAGTTCTATTATAACAGGGTCAAATGCATCAGGTAAATCTACGTATATTAAAGCTGTATCAATTAATATTATTTTAGGACAAAATATAAATACTTGCATGGCTGAGAAGATATCTTTTCCAAGAGCTTATGTTATTACATCTATGGCTGTTAGAGATGATTTAATGGCGGGTGATAGTTATTTTATAAAAGAAATCAAATATCTTAAGCGAATAGTTGAGCGGGCTAATCAAGGTAGATTTATGGTTTGTGTAATAGATGAAATACTTAGAGGCACAAATACAGAAGAGAGAATTGCATCTTCAGCTTCAGTTATGAGCTTTTTGAAAAGTAAGAATTGTATTGCTATAGTTGCTTCACACGATTTTGAGTTAACACAGATACTTGCAGGTCAGTATGATAACTATCATTTTACAGAAAAAATAAACTCAAATGACATAGTGTTTGATTATAAAATCCATGAAGGTGCTTCTAATTCAAAGAACGCAATAAAACTTTTAAAATATGTTGGTTTTCCAGATAAAATAATCAAAGAAGCTCAAATGTTTAATTATAATGAAATTAATATATCTAGAGATCGCTTAGCAAAAGGCTAAGAACAGGAGCTAAAAATGATTATACTAAATGGCGTTCATATTATCCTGAATCACTACAAATTGATAAAGAATGGACAAGGCATATTTCTAAGCAAGATTTGATATCGTTTATTCCTTCTGCTACTGTTAGATCAAAAGAAGAATATCTAGTCTTTTTTAAAAAATATATGAAGAATTATGAATTAACTAATATTATATCCCTTGATTTATATGAAATTGGATGGAAAGAGAAATTGAAGAAATCTAAAGTAATATTTATAGCAGGTGGAAACACATATAAATTACTTGATATAGTAAGGCAATCCGGATTTGATGAGTTTATTAGAGATAGGCATGAGGATAAAATTATAATAGGAAATAGTGCAGGAGCGGTTATCATGGGATTAGATATAGTTACAGCTAATAGTAATGATATAATTGGATTATCGAATACTAAGGGTATGGGTTTAGTCAATTATTCTATATGTCCTCATTATACGAGTGATAAATATGCTAAATTATTAGATAAATCTAATAAACTAAAACATGAAATAATAGGGTTACCAGAGGAGTCCGCTATAATAATCGATGGCGATAAGGAGCATATAATTAATGAAATAGAAATAATAAAGGGGTGTAAAAAATGAAAAAAACACATAATGAATTAATTGATGGCATAAAAGCTTTGCCTCCATTTCCAGTCGTATTTGTAACGGTAGGGAAAAATATAATGGTAGCAGGTGCATTTCATTTTTTTTCTTATAATCCCCCATCAGTAATGGTTGGTATAAAGCCAGAAAAATATACATATGAGTTGATAAAATCAATGAAAGAATTTGCTATAAATATACCTAGTAAGGAACAGCTTGACAGTATAAAAATATGTGGAAGTCTATCAGGGCGAAAAGAAGATAATAAATATGAGCGAGCAGGGTTGACACATAAGCAAGGTAATAAGATTAATAGCTATATAGTTAATGAATGTAGTGTAAATTTAGAGTGTGAGGTTGTACATGAGATAGACTTTGACGGTAGCCATAAATGGTTTATAGGCGAAATAAAACAAGTACATGTAGATGAAAATTATAGAAGAAGCGATACTTTGATGTTCTGGCTTGGGCAATTTAGAGAAGTAGGCGCTTTGATAGAGGGAAGGAAGGATGAAGATATATTTTTATAAAATTGCTAATAAAAGGATAGGAGTATGTTATGAATGTTAATGTAAAACTTCAAAAATGTACAGATAAAGATATAATAATGAATTTATATCCACTATATTTGCATGATTTATCTCACTATAATAAAGAGGATGTTAATGAAAAAGGCAAATATGAATATGATGAGATAAATTTATATTGGCAAAAGGACAACATGCATCCATTACTCATAAAGGTTAATGACTGTATAGCTGGATTTGTATTATTAACTGAAAGAGTTTATGTTAGAAAAGGATGTGATTATTGCATACAGGAATTCTTTATTCTAAGAAGATATCGAAAAGTTGGTATTGGACAAAAAGTATTTAAAGAACTTATTAAACAGTTTAAAGGGAGATACTGTCTTTTAGTACTTAAAGAAAATGTGACTGCATTGAAATTCTGGACTAATAATTATAAGATTAACGATATTAAGTACGAAGAAGGGGATTTTGAAAAAGATAACAAGGCATATTATCATGAATTTTGTTTATAAATATATAAAGACAAAAAAGAAAATCAAATACGATTTTCTTTTTTTTTTTCTATAAATTAATATATAAAAAATAAGAACCATATTTCTAACTAGGCATATCCAAGCAATTTACAACACAATTACCATAAAAAAGAATACAAATAAAATATAAATTGCATAAAATTATTAATATTGACAAATAGTGAAAAAACTATTATAATAGTTACAGCATAATAATGATAATCATTATCAAATTAGGAGGTGGGACTATCAACAACCAAGATTTTTATAAAAAGTGGTTTCCTTTTGAAACAGGATTAAAAGAGAAAAATAAAATAACATTGTATTGTTTTCATCATGCAGGAGGAAGTGCATCCGTGTTTAGAAGATGGATATCTAAAAAGAATGATATAAATATTATTTCTGTTGAGTTGCCAGGGAAGGGAACCAGAATGGATGAACAGTTCATAGAAGATATGGATTTATTAGCCGACCAATTGGCAGATGCTATTATATTTAAAAGTCAAGATAGCCAATTTTGTTTTTTTGGACATAGCATGGGAGCTGTTATTGCATTTAAAGTAGCATATAGACTTAAGATAAGGTACAATGTTGAGCCTATAAAATTAATTGTTGCAGGCAGACATGCTCCATATGAACCTAATCCAGACGAGTTCAAAAGCTATATGGATGATGATGCATTAATAAAAGAAATGAAGAAAATAAATGCTACATCAAAACAAATACTAGAAAATAAAGAATTAATGGAATTTTTGTTACCTATAATAAGAAATGATTATAGATTACATGAAAGTTTCAAGTACCAAGGCGAAGTACTTAGCATACCTATTATTGCACATGCTGGTAAAAATGATATAGATGCTAATAAAGAAGTTATGGAAAAATGGAGAACAATGACTAGTAAAGATTTCACATTAAGGGAATTTGAAGGAAAACACTTTTTTATTTATGACTTAGGAGAGGAATATATTAATGAGCTAATAAAAGATATAGCTTAGTTTTTTATGAAGATACATATCATCTAGTAGAAGGGAGGAATAAATATTATTACAGAAGCTCAAATGCAAATTAGGCAAAAAGTAAACAAAACAAAAACTTATATTAAAGAACAATGCTTATATGAAGGATTTTTAAAAAATGCTGAGATAAATCCAAAAAATATAGCAGTAATATGGTATGAAAATGGTAACAGAAAAACTATGGCTTATGATGAATTAAAAGAAAAATCAATGAAACTCGCTCAAATGTTAGTAGAGGAAGGAATTAATAAAGGAGATTTAGTTGCAATATGTCTACCAAAAGGCATAGAGCAGATAATAAGTGTGTTAGGAATTTTAGCTTGTGGAGCAGTATATGTGCCTATAGGAGTTAAACAACCAGTCGATAGAAAGAAATCAATATTAGATACTGGAAAAATAGAGTTTATTATTACTGATTCTAAGATGAAACAAACTTTAAAGACTGATACAAATAGAAATATTGTAGTGGTAGAAGATATTCATAATTATAATGAATTAAATAGTGTTATTGATATATCTACTAAAGACACTGCATATATTATATTTACTTCGGGTTCAACAGGAACTCCTAAGGGAGTTGTTATATCTCATGAGTCAGCATATAACACTATTGCAGATATAAATAATAAATTTAAGATAACAGAAAAAGATACTGTAATAGCTGTATCAGAGCTAGATTTTGATTTATCAGTATATGATATATTTGGATTATTGTCGGTAGGTGGAAAAATAGTTTTACTTGATGACAGTACAAAATTAGAAACAACCATCTGGAAAAGAATGATTAAAGATAACGATGTGACCATATGGAATACTGTGCCTGCACTATTTAAAATGCTCATGATAACATGTCAAACAGATAAAGATAACCTTCCACTAAAAAAAGTGTTTTTATCTGGAGATTGGATAGATATGGACCTATATGAAAAAATGAAAGATAATACAGAGGATTGTAAGTTTATATCATTAGGTGGGGCAACAGAAGCTTCTATATGGTCAAACTATTACGAAGTTATAGAGATAGATAAAAACTGGAAATCCATACCTTATGGCATGCCATTAAGTAATCAGAAATTCAGAATAGTTGATGAAAATGGAAAAGATTGTGAAGACTATGTTGTTGGAGAACTTTGGATAGGAGGAACTGGAGTAGCTAAAGGTTATCTTAATCAAGAAGTTTTAACGAAAGAAAAATTCATAGTATATGAAGGAGAACGTTGGTATAAAACAGGGGACTTAGGTAGATATGATAAAGATGGAGTTATTGAATTTTTAGGGCGTAAAGACAATCAAATAAAGATTAATGGATTTAGAATAGAGATAGGTGAAATTGAAAATATTTTAAAACAACATGAGTATATATGTGATGCTGTTGTTACGAAAAGTAAATATGGTAATTCTCAGCACTTAGTTGCAGGGATAGTGCCAAATAACAATATGAATAATAGTCAGACAGCTATTATAAATAAAGTAAATAAAAAAATAGAACCCATATTCGAAAACCAAGCGTTGATAGTTGAACAGTTTATCTTTTATCTATTAGAACTTCAAGTATCAAAAGATAAGCAATGGTTATATGAAAAATACAACCAATATACAAATACAATCCAGATGTGGCTTCGCTGGTTAACTCAAAGACAAGTCATAAAAATAGAAGGTGGTGAAATAATACCTGCAAAAAGGTTTAATATTGTTTTCTACAATATAGAAAAGAACAAAGTAGAATTTTTATTTGATTCTATAGATATATACAAAAAAATACTGCTTGGAGAAACGCCAGTATTTTCACTATTAGAAAATCAAAAATTGTCACCAGAACATATAGCAATGAATGAAAAAGCTACCACGTTAGTTCTAGATAAAATCATAGACAAAATAAATGAAATTTATGAAGAGCAAGAAACAACAAATTTAAGGATAGCTATTTTAGATAGTAGAACGGGCTTAGTAGTTCAGAAGATAATTAATAGATTAAGTTTACCTGCTGAAATTACACTTTTTGATGAAAACATAGCCATGCACAACGAGTCAAGAATCAAGTTTAAAGACACTGTATCATATGAAATTATAACTGATGGTATAGTTAATAATCATTGTAAGTATTCATTTGACATTGTGATTGCAGTAAATGCATTGCATAGATACAAAAATCCAATACATGGGATACTTTTATCTAAATTACTGTTAGATAAAGGAGGATATCTACTAGCACTTGAATATAGCGAATTAGCGCCGATAGCATTAGTTACATCAGGATTACTTGAAGATGGATTTAAGAATCTATACGAAGGTAGAAGTAGAAAATATAATCCACTATTACTATCAGATGAATGGGTAGAATTTATCAAAAAAGCTGGATTTGAGCAAATAAACATTAACACTTATGAAAACGATGTTATTCAATATATACAGGCTAAAGATTTTAAAAATAAGACTATATTTAATGTTGAGGACATTATGGAGTTTGCAAAAGATAAACTACCAGAATATATGGTGCCTGATAATATAGAAATATTACCATGGGTTTCGCTGACAGACAATGGGAAAATAGATAGAAATAAAATAGCTAAGCAAATCAAAAAGAAAACTAATAAAGAAGATTATCATAAACCACTCCAGGGAACTGAAGAAGAAATAGCACATATATGGGAATCGTTAATACAATGCAATAAAATAGGAAGAAAAGAAAGTTTCTTTGAAGTAGGAGGAGACAGTCTAATAGCAACACAGTTTCTGTCGGAAATAAAAAAAATATATGATATAGAGTATACTTTTCAAGACATGTTCCAAAAGCCACGATTGTTTCAAGTAGCAGATAAAATAGATTTCCTTATCAATGAAAGAGGAAGCATGGTGGAGGGTGAAATATGATTGGAATAATTGGAGGGTATGGAGATATTGGTCTAAATACAGCTAGGATATTAAAGAATTTTTTTGGTGAAAAGTTACGTATTGGAGGAAGAAACATAGAAGCTGTATCAAGAGAAATAAAGGAAGAATTTAAAGATGATGAATGGATAAAGATAGATATAAAAAATGAAAACAGCTTAGATGAATTTATCAAAGGTGTTGATGTAGTTTTAAATTGTGCGGGAACTACTAATGGCTATACTGATAAATTGTGTAAAGTGCTAAATAAGTATAAATGTAATTATGTAGATGTTGGTTACAGTAAAGAATTTGAACGATTAAAAGTTATAAATGAAAGTAGCTTTATCTATGGAGCAGGATCTTCACCGGGATTATCGGGAATACTCCCTAGGTATTTGTCTAAACAATTTAACAAAGTAACAGATATGAATTATTACTATGGCGTTTTAGATGTATTTACAAAAGTTGCTGCTAGAGATTATTTGGATGGTATTAAAGATACTGAAAATAAATCAATGATGATCTTAAAAGAAGGAGAATATACTGCATATATTCCAAAAGAAAATACAGAGATATTTCCTTTATCTGTTCGTGATGTGACAGTTTTTCCTTATATTGATAAAGAAGCAAAAACTATTATAAAAAAACTCAAAATAAACAATGCTAGGTTCAATATGGTAGTTGACGGTGAAAATGCATTAAGAGTATTGGAAAAAGCAAGGAGAGATTACAATAAAGATAAAGAAAAACTAATCACAGACTTGTGTACAGCTACAAAAATAGATTGTCAAGGAAGAAAAAAATATGCAGGATTTGTTATTGAGATGTCAGGTGTAAAATCTAAAAAATATATTACTAAGACATTAATAGTAGAAGCTAATACTCAAGGGGAATTGACAGGATTATCTTCTGCTGTGGCATCAAAGCTAGTTAAAGAAGAGATACTTCAAAAAGGTGTTATAAGCTTAGGAGAAATAGATCAAACAAATGAAATCATGAATTATATTATAAAATCAAAGGCCGTTGAGCTAGAAATATTAGATGGTAGTATTAACGAATTATTCACGAAAGTTGAGGGGGAGCTATGAAGAATAGAAGAATACGTACAGTAGTATGCGGGACAACATTTGGTCAATTTTATATGGAAGCACTGAAAATTCTTGAAGATAAATTTGAGCTAGTAGGTTTATTAGCAAGAGGAAGTGAAAGATCAAAAATGTGTTCAAGAAATTATAACGTAAAGCTATACACAAATATAGATGATTTGCCAAAGGATATTGATTTGGCGTGTGTTGTTATGCGTTCAGGAGCACTTGGAGGGAAAGGCACTGAAACTGCAATGAAGTTTCTTGAAAGAGGAGTAGATGTTATACAAGAACAACCTATACATCATAAAGACTTGGAGAAATGTTATCGTGCTGCTAGAAAGAATAACAGACATTTTCAAACAGGAAACCTATACTGCAATCTTAAAGAAGTAAGAAGATTTATAGAGTGTGCTAAAGAGATGAATAAAATACAAAAGCCACTATATTTAAATGCAAAGTTTGCGCCACAAGTATCATACCCAGCTATGGCTATTTTACTAAGAGCAATGCCTTCTATTAGAGCATTGGATATACATATGGTCAATAAAGATAGTGGTCCTTTTTATATAATAACAGGAAGGCTTGGTAAGACACCTATTACATTTGAGATACACAACCAGATAGATCCAACTGATCCTGATAACTACATGCACTTATTACACAGCATAACGATAATGTATGAAAGTGGACGACTTTCGTTAACTGATACACATGGGCCGGTCATATGGAATCCTAGAATGCACGTTCCCACAACATTGTATAATACAGGTATACATCATGGGCAGCTTCCAGAGCATTTATTTGAAAATTCCACACACATATTGGGTGATTTCAAACCTGCTAATTATAAAGACATAGTAACAGAGAAATGGACAAAGGCGGTATCAGAGGATTTATTGTCTATAAGAGAAATGATGCAAGGAAATAATAAAGACAATCAAAAAGCACAGAGGGAATTATTAAGTTCAAAACAATGGCACAAAATAACAAAAACAGTTGGATTTGCAGAGTTGTTACATGATTGTAAGCATAAACATCTGCCAGCAGAGGTATTGAAAGAAATAGCAATGGGTATTGATGAGTAATGACAATTGAAAGGGGGAAACTTAAATGACAAATAATGAATCAAAAAAAATTATGGACTATTTTGAAAAATTAGGTTTTACACTATGGAGCGAAGATGGCAAATTGCGATACAAAGCACCTCAAACTGTATTAACTCCAGAAAACATTAATAAATTAAAAGAAAATAAAGAACTTATAATTAACTATTTAAAGAACAACAAGACAATAAAAAACATAGAGATTACCGAGAATATAGAGGCAAGATATGAAGAATTTCCTATGACAGATGTACAATCAGCTTATGTACTTGGAAGAAAGGATACTTTTAAATATGGAAATGTTGCTTGCCATGTATATTTGGAGATAGATTACAAAGAAGAATTACAAATAAATAAAGTAAAAAAAGCATGGGATAAGTTAATTGCAAGACATGATATGCTAAGAGCAGTTATGTATGAAAATGGTTATCAAAAGGTATTAGAAACAGTTCCGTCTCTAGAAATACCATTTTACGATATGGCGGATGGAGCTTCTACTAAAGAAGTTGATAAATTAAAAGAAGAGATGAGTCATAGAGTTTATCCACTTGGCAAATGGCCGATGTTTGGAGTAGCAATCACAAAGAAAAAAAACATTAGTACAATGCATTTTTCGATAGAGTTCTTAGTGGCTGATTGGACGAGTATATGGTCGCTATTAAGACAGTTTGAAACTGTATATTTTGGCTTAGATATTAAACTAGAGGATGTTAGATTACGTTTTCGTGATTATGTTTTAGCAGAAAGAAAGTTAAAGGAAAGCAGTAGGTATTTAAAAGATAGAGATTATTGGTTAAGTAAAATAGATAGTTTTCCATTAGCACCTAAGTTACCTATATTAAAAAACAGTGAAGATAAACCTAGATTTAAACGTCGTTTTTTAAACATGGGTATAGATAAGTGGACAAACTTTAAAAATCATGCACGAAAAAGTGGAGTTACTCCTACTGCAGCAGTATTGGCAGTTTATGCAGATGTCATAGAAAAATGGAGTAATAACAATAGATTTTGCTTAAATCTTACAGTATTAAATCGAATGCCATTACATCCAGAGATATCAAGTGTTATAGGTGATTTTACATCTATTAATTTATTAGAAGTCAATAACGATAGTAGCAAGGCTTTTTCAGAGAGAGCAAAAGATATAAATATGCGTTTATTTGAAGATCTTGATCATAGATTATTTTCTGGTATAGAAGTGATAAGAGAGATTTCAAGAAAAAAAGGAAGAGAAGCTTCAATAATGCCAATAGTATTTACTAGTGCAATAGGTTTAATTAATAACGATAAAGAGAAAATGAAAGGTAATATATCAGGAGAAGGTATAAGTCAAACTCCTCAGGTCTTTATAGATTGTCAAGCTATGGATGGAGACTTCGGACTACAGATTAACTGGGATTACAGAGAAGGTATTTATCATGAAAGCATGATAAGAGATATGTTTTCGATATTTGAGACTAAACTAAATAAATTAGCAGATTCGCTAAGTGAGTGGAGTGTAGATAATCATATTACATTACCAAAGTGGCAAACAGACTTACTTGTGGATGTAAACAATACAAAAACAAAAATGCCAGAGGGATTATTGTATACGAAATTTATTGAAAACGTAGCAAAAAATCCAGAAAAAATAGCAGTAATAGATGAGAGAGGTAGCTATACTTATAGTGAAATAAATAAAAGAGCTATAGAAGTTGCACAAAAAATTAAGCAACGAGGATTTAAGCAAGAGAATATAGCGATAGTTATGGAAAAATCTATGCACCAAGTAGTATCAGTATTAGCAGTATTATTTGCAGGTTGTGTATATGTTCCTGTTGATGCTAATCAGGCGAAGAAAAGAAGAAATACAATTATAGAGAATGTAGGAGCCAAAATAGTTTTAACAACATCAGGTAGTGACCATGATTATGAAGGTATAGAAATTATAAATGTAGATGAAGTTACTGCCACAGAAAAAGAGTTCAAACCAGAAGATATAAGTAGTGATTCACCAGCTTATATAATATACACATCTGGGTCGACAGGAGTACCAAAAGGAGTTGTTATTACTCATAGTTCAGCACTTAATACTATAGAAGATATAAATAATAGATTTAACATAACTGATAAAGATAGAGCATTAGGTTTATCACAACTTAATTTCGACCTGTCGGTATATGATATATTTGGAATGTTATCAATAGGTGGAAGCATAGTATATCCATCAAATGAAAGATATGCAGATGCGTCTCATTGGGTAGAGCTTATTAATAAACACAGCATAACAACTATAAACAGTGTACCTGCATTCATGAAGATACTGCTTATGCATTTAAAAGCAGATGAAAAAATTTCAGTGCCTAGCCTTAGATTGTCAATGATGTCAGGAGATTGGATTCCACTGCAAATGCCAGATGAACTGATTGAGAGAGTCCCAAATATAAAAATAGTAAGTCTTGGGGGAGCTACAGAGGCATCAATATGGTCTAACTATCATGAATATAAATGCTTAGAGGAAAATTGGGTTAGTATACCATATGGAAAGCCATTGAACAATCAAGGGTTCCGCATATTAGATAAAAATATGAATGATTGTCCTATATTCGTAGCAGGTGATTTATATATAACAGGTAAGGGATTAGCACTTGGCTATTATAACGATGAGAAACTTACAAAAGAAAAATTCTTTACACATCCTAATGATGGACAAATGCTTTACAAAACAGGAGACTTAGGAAGATACTTAGAAAATGGAGAGATAGAATTCTTAGGTAGAAGTGACAACCAAATAAAAATCAGAGGACATAGGATAGAGTTAGGTGAAATAGAAAACGCTATTATGGATCATAAGGCAGTTGATCGCAGTGTAGTATGTGTAAGTCAAGATGTGAAAATAGGACAAGAAAAGAAACTATACGGATTTGCCGAAGTTAAAAGTATTGATGATTTTAAGGAAGAGTATGTGTATAGTGAATTTTCTAAAGACACAAATGATATAGAGGATGAAGTTAGTAATATAATAAAAAAGCTATTAAAACAAGATATAGAAAAAACATTAGATTTAAGAGATAAAGCAGCACTTATGTCTATGTTGTATGGTTTGCAAAAATTAGGCATGTTAACAGAAGAAAGATACTATAATATTGACGATATATTGGATTGTGAACAGATTAGTGAAAAATATCGTTGGTTAGTAAGACACTGGTTGGTAAAGCTTGAGAAAGAAGGTTATTTAGATAAAAAATCTGATAGTTATAAAGCAAAAATATTTATAACAGAGCAAGATTACTCAAAAGCGTGGTCAGACATTAGAGAAGTATGGACGGACGATTTTGGAACAACTGATTTTATTAACTATGTGAAAAGTAATACAGATAAATTAGTAGGATTGTTGAAAAATGAAGTTGATCCAGTAGCATTACTGTATCCAGAAGGAAAGCGTGATTATACAGAAGCTTTATATGTTAAGAATACTATGGCTATTTACTTAAACAAGTGTATTTGTGAATTTGTAAAGCGTATAGCTAATAACAATCCAAACAAGACATTAAGAGTACTAGAAGTTGGTGCAGGTACAGGAGCTACAGCGAAGCATGTATTAGAAGCACTAAATGGCTATAACTTTGAGTATCATTATACAGATGTTTTAAAATACTTCCTACCTAGTGCAAAAGAAAGATTTAGTCATTTAAAAGAAGTTAAATTCAGTGCACTCGATATAGATAGAGATATTAGAGAGCAAGGCTTCTTGCCAAATAGTTTTGATATAGTAATAGGAGCGTATGTCTTAGAAAATGCTAAAGATATAGCTGTAAGTATGGACAGGATAGAAGAACTATTAGCACCAGGAGGATATTTCTTATTTACAGAGCCAGTTAAGGAAGAACCTTGGATATTAGCATCACAAGCTTTTATGATGATGAGACCAGAAGACGAAATCAGAAAAGATGTTGCATTTATTGAATTAGATGACTGGATAAAGTTACTAAATAGACGAACATCAGAAGATTCATTGAAAGTTATACCTTCTAATGAAGATAGACTCTCTAGAATGGGATTAAATCTATTTATAAAGCAGTTTAAAGTAGACAAGCAAAAAGTTAGGGAAAATGAGATAAAAGAACATTTAGAGAAGGCTTTACCAGAATATATGATACCAATTTCAATACAACTTGTTGATAAATTACCAATTACTTCAAATGGGAAAATAGATAGAAAACAAGTACAGAATTTAATTGTTAGTAAGCAGGAAACAGTGTTAGGTTCTGATACTGAGAATAACGAAATGGATGAAATGGATAAAGAGCTATCAAAAATAGTAGGTAAAGTGTTTAAAGTAGATTTCGTAGGTAAAAACCAAAACTTTTATGACTTTGGGGCAGATTCTCTAAGTTTAGCAGAGGTATCAACACAGGTTAGAAGTAGTATAGCAAAAGATATTCCATTTGATACAGTTTTAAGACATATGTTAAACCATCCTACAATTGCACAGCTTTCTAAATTCATAAAAAATAGTGCTATTGGTAACAATGCAAAAGATGAAGTTGCTGTAGCAAAAGGAGAAGATGAAAAAACTCATAATGCAGTTATAAGAAAATACTCAGAAGGTAAAACAGATACACTCAGGGTTGTATTCCATGGTGCCTTCGGGATGCTAAATAGCTTCCGTCATCTTATACCAGAGCTTGCAAAACAACAAAAGGGACAAGTTATTGGAATTGGTATAGAAGACATTGATAAATATTGCGAAATGGACGCAGCTAGCATAATAGACAATCTTGCAGATGATTATACTAAATTATTGTTAGAGACAGAAAGTGAAAACATGCAACTAGTAGGATATAGTTTAGGTGGATTGGTTGCAGTAGAGGTTGCAAAAAGATTAATTGAAAACGGAATAGACATAAAAGATTTAGTTATTATAGATAGTCAAACAGTACCGTACGAAATCAATGATGAAATAATGATGGAGTTGTTGTTTGCAGATACAATGAATGTATCAATAAAAGATATAGGTATAGAAAATGAATTGGAATATGATGAAGCTATTGCAGAGCTTCTTAAAGCAAATAATAATATAATCATGAAAGATGCACTCAGTAACCTAAAAGGTAATAATGAGAGAATAAAGATAAGTGAAGCAATTAGTAAATTATCCTCACTAGATAAAAAAGAGCGTTTTAAGAAATATATAAAAATAAGCGAGCGTAAAACAGGAAATAAAGCAGATTTGAATGTAATACAGAGAATGTATAAAACGTTTAAGCAGAGCTATAGAGCTATGAATTATCTTCCAGATGCATATGTAGGAGATATAAGATTTCTTTACGCAAAAGAGGTGGAGGGCTTATTTAAATACAAGCATAAGTTATTAGAAAACTGGAAAGAAATGTGCCTAGGAGATTTAAGTATCATAGAAATAGAAGGAAATCACTATACATGCATAGAAGATAAAGCAAATTCTCTGATAGTAGCAAAACATATAAATGAAGCATTAAAAAGCAAAGAAGCGTAGGTTTTGATATGGAGATGTTAGATAAATGCCTAAGAGATGGAATTAAGCTATGGGTAGAAGGTGAGAAATTAAAATATAAAGCGCAAGAAGGGAAGATGACGCAAGAGGTAATCAATTTTCTTAGACAAAACAAAAGTGAAATAATACAGTATCTAAAAGAAACGAAAAATAACACATGCAAATTGACGCCGATACAACACGCATACTTGATAGGACGAAAAAAAGAGTATGAGCTAGGAAATCTAGGAGCACATTACTATGGTGAGTATAGACTAGAGCATATAGATATAGATAAACTAGAGAATGCTATAAATATGATAGTAGATAACCATGAGATATTGAGAACAATAATATACAGTGACAGTACTCAAAAGGTTATAAATCCTACAGAAAAAGTAAAGGTTTTGTTTGCAGAAAAAGTAGATGATCAAGAGCTAAAAGAAATTAGAAATAAATGGTCACATCATACTTATGAAATAGGCGGGTGGCCTATGTTTGACGTAGTTGTTAGTAAAACGATAGAGGATTACTTTATATTACATCTTAGCTTTGATTGCATGATACTAGATGGGTGGAGTGCAGGAATAATGCTAGATGAGATATTTAAAGTTTACTATGGAGAACAGGTTAATAGACCATCTTTTACATTCAAAGAATATGTCAAAAATGAAGAAGAGTGGTTAAATAATAATAGTAATAACAAAGAAGCTAAGGAATATTGGGGCAACATATTGCCTCATATTCCTGATTCACCAAAGCTTAAATACAAACGTGAATTAATAAATATAGATAAACCGCATTTTGATAGGATAAAACATGATTTAAGCAAAACCGAATCTCAAGTATTTTTAAAAAAATGTAAAGAGAACAGATTTACTCCGTCAGCCGTCTTGCTTACGGCATACATGAAATTGTTGTCTACATTAAGCGAAGAGAGGGATATTACTGTAAATCTTACGTTATTTAAACGAGTTCCAATGAATAAAGAAGTGCATCAAGTACTTGGAGATTTCACTAATGTAGGATTAGCATCGTACAAATATGATGATTCCAATACGTTTTTAGATGAAGTTAATAATATCCAAAAGCAGATTTGGCAACTTGTAAAATATAGATATTATAATGGAGTGAAATTGATACAGGAACTTTCAAGAAACAAACCCGGAAAAGCAGTGATGCCAGTAGTTTTTACGAGTATTTTACAAGGAAAACTAGATAAAAAAACTTATTATCCAGAAGGATTTAAAGAAATCTACGCGATAAGTCAAACTCCTCAAGTGGCATTAGATCATCAAGTGTATGATATTAACGGCACAATTGCCCTAGCATGGGATTATGTAGTTGAGGCGTTTAGTAACACACAAATAAAAAATATGTTTGAAGAATATATAAATCTAGTAGAAAAGTTAATATATAAAGATGACTGGCAAAAGATTGATATGGACACATAACCGTAAAGGGGGTAAACAAAGTGGATGTACAAAAATTGCTTATTAATTGCTTTCGATACAATAAGAGTACAATAGAGGTAAAAGACAAAAACCAAGTAACAAAACTCACATATAAACAGCTTGAAGAAAGAATCACAGCACTTGCTACCTTGTTATATGAAAATGGAATAAAACCAAACGATTATGTCATACTTCAGATGAATTCAAGTAAGCACTATTTAATAGCTGTATTAACACTATTCTACATGAGAGCTATTCCTATGGCAGTACCTATAAGCAATAATATTGAACAGTTTGGTAGATTAAAAAAAATAAAATCAGAAGTACCTAGTGCTGTGATACTAACAGATACGGATGGAAATGAATATATCAAATTATATGATGAAAATAATGATTTAAAGACAATAACTTTAAATGAACAAGATTTTAATTTAAAGTGGACAGACAAAAAAAGATACAATATACAAATAGATGAAAATGTTAGTGATGAAGATGTAGTAATAGTACAGTATTCTTCTGGTACTACGTCAAGTCCTAAAGGTATAATGCTTACTCACAGGGGGTTTTTGAACAATCTAAAAGGGTTTAGTGATGCAATTAATAGTGATACAGACGACATTTGGATGACATGGATGCCATTAACGCATGTTAGTGGATTATTTTACTTGATGATACCTCTTTACAATGATAGTGATACAACTTTCTTAGAAACAAGTGAATTCTTAAAAAGTCCAAAAAGTTGGTTTGATGAATTAGAAAGAGTGAAAGCAACTGTCACCATAGGCCCAAATTTTGCATTTGGATATTTAACCAAAATGATTG
The DNA here is from genome assembly GCF_056892235.1 of Abyssisolibacter sp. ZYX002. Lineage (NCBI taxonomy): Bacteria > Bacillati > Bacillota > Clostridia > Eubacteriales > Clostridiaceae > Abyssisolibacter > Abyssisolibacter sp. ZYX002. The sequence goes on along the minus strand of NZ_JARMXH010000001.1, from coordinate 1,305,015 downwards.
ATGAACATGATATATGGGATTTATCAAATGTTAGAGTTATAATAAACGGCAGTGAGCCTGTTTCAAAAGGTATCATTGATGGCTTTGTTAAACAAATGGACAGATTTAAACTTAAGCAGGATGTCATTTATCCAGCATACGGGTTAACTGAAGCGACTCTTTTGTGCACTTTGAATACTTCTATTTTAGAAGATAAACCAGTTAATTTTGAAAGAGTAGTTTCAAAAATAGATTTTGATGTTGAAGACATCAATCACCTTAAAGAAGATTTAACAAGTATTGGACCAGCTATAAAAGGAGTTACACTTAGAATCGTTGATAATGAGTATAATGAATTAGAAGAATATCAAATAGGTAATATACAAGTTGGAGGTTTTTCACTTTGTAAAGGGTATCTAGGAAGAGATGATAGTGAATTATTTTACAATGAATGGATTAATACAGGAGATATAGGATTTACAGTAGATGGAAATTTATATATTGTAGGAAGAAAAAAAGACATGGTATTTGTAAATGGTAAAAACATATTTTTAATGGATATAGAACATGCGATCAAAGAGAGATTTAAAGTTAGAAATGCAGTATGTGGCGAACATATAGCTAGCGAAGGAAAAGCAAATATATATGTATTTATAGAAATGGATGTAGATAAAGAAAAGTATGAAGAAATTAAAAATGAAATCAGGCAATTTATACTGAAAGATACATCTATATTGGTCAAAGAGGTAGTATTTATGGACAAGCTGAAAACTACTAGAACTGGTAAAATCAACAAACCATCGTTACTTAAATGGTATAAGCAAAAAATAACTAATTCATATGAAAATAAAGATATTGTACTCAAAAAGCTAGAAGGTATATTTGATGATAAGCTTGAAGTAAACATGTCTATTTTTAATATAATGGAAGATTCTATAAATATGTTTCAGAAGATAGCTAAGATAAACAAACAGTTTGATATAGAGATAGAGATGTTAGATATAGCAAAATGTAGTACAATAAAAGATTTGGTAGATAGAATATGTAGTAAAATAAAAAATGAAAAGAAGTATATAGAGAAATCAAACATAACAAATAAACAGATTATAAACCAGATGATGCCACTTACTAAAATACAAGAAGCTTATTATATAGGGAGAGAGCAGGAGTTTTGTGGAGGATTTAATTCAACTCATTTTTATGCAGAAATACAGCATGATATGGATATAGAAAGACTTGAGAAATGTATGAATAAATTGATAGAAAGACATGAAATGCTCAGAACCGTATTTATTGATAGTAAGCAAAAGGTTCTTACGATAAATCAAGTAGGTAAATATAGTCTAGAAATGTTGAGCATAACCAAAGATAGAGCTGATGATTTCATTAAAACAATGAGAGAAGAAAGTCAAAAAAATATAACAGATCCAGAAAAGTGGCCACTATTTAAAGCAACAAATGTGAAAGTTGATAATAACAATATACTTATAATAGACATAGATATGTTGATAGTAGACGGTATGAGTATAAAAATTTTGATAAACGACTTTTTAAAGCTTTATAATGAAGAAGAACTAGAGCCAGTAACAACTAGCTATAAAGATTATATTGATTGTATTATGAATGAGAAAACAAGTAGGAAGTATAACAGAGATAAAGAATATTGGATAAATAAAATTAAAGACATACCTGAGTCTCCAAAGCTTCCATTAAAGCATAACATAGAAAACAATGAAAACATTTATAGCAGAATAAAACATGATTTTACAGCTGATGAATATGATAAACTAGAAAATTTCACACGTGAAAATGGAGTTACTGTTAGTTCACTGTTATGCTTCTTGTATATGAAAACACTCTCAAGGTGGAGTGAAAATCAAGATTTGACAATAAATATTACTATATTTGATAGACACAAAATAAAAGATTCACATAAAATAATAGGTGATTTTACTTCTTCGGTATTATTTGATTATAAATCATCAGATTATAAAAATGATATCCTAAGCAATGTTAAAAAAATAAGAGAAAAGCTGTACGAATATCTAGATCATAATTCATTTGAAGGAACAGAGGTGATTCGTGAACTTTCAAGACATAGAGCAGAGCATGCAGAGAGTCAGATGCCAGTAGTTTTTACAAGTATGCTTTTTGAAGAAGGTATAGATTTTATGAGTCTAGGTGAAATACTGTATGGACAATCACAGACTTCTCAGGTTTATTTAGACAACCAAATAATAAAACTCAAAAAAGGTTTTGTTATAAGGTGGGATTATTTAGAGAAATGCTTTAACCTAGACATACTAAAGGATATGTTTACTTATTATATTGAGAGTATAAAGAATATAATAAACAAAGATATCTCAGATGTAAAAATATCATCAAGTAAAGCTTTTGTAGATTATAACAATACTAAAGTATCTTTTAAACAAGCTCAAACTCTTGATTGTTTAATAATAGAGGCACTAGATAAATATAGACATAAAAATGCCATGTATGATAATGGCAAATACATCACATATGAAGAACTCAAAGACAGTATATATCGTATATCATCTCAACTTGACGCTATGGGCATAAAGAAGGGTGATTATATAACGGTACGTGCAAATAAAAGCATTGAATCAATATCTGTGCTAATAGCAGTAGTTGTAATAGGAGCGGTGTATATCCCTGTTCCAATGGATTACCCACAAGACAGAATACAGTTTATTATGAATAATTCAAAATCAAAACTATTGATTAACTCGATTAAAGTTTTTGATGATGCTAAGAGTAAAACACCACTCTTTAATATAAAAAAAGAGTGTAATAAAGAAGATTCAGCATATATCATATATACATCAGGAAGTACAGGTGTTCCAAAAGGTGTAGAAATCACACATGAAGCAGTGGTAAACACACTATTAGATATAAACGATAGATTTTCTATAGATAGCAAAGATAAGATAATAGGAATATCCGCACTTAATTTTGATTTATCAGTATATGATATATTTGGAACTATTATAGCAGGTGGATGCCTTGCAATTGTCAAAGATCAAAGAGATACGAGTCACATACAAACTGTGCTAGATTCTACTAAATCTAGTGTTTGGAATACAGTACCAGCTATAATGGAACTCTTTTTAGAAGGAGTAGAGATAGGGTATATAAACAGAAATCTTAAAAAAATACTGTTAAGTGGAGATTGGATTGATTTAAAATTACCACAAAAGATTAAAAATTCTTTTCCAAATGCTGAAATTTACAGTCTTGGTGGCGCAACAGAAGGATCAATATGGTCGATATATTATCCTATAAAAGAGGTAAAACTAGAGTGGAAGAGTATACCTTATGGATATCCACTAGCTAACCAAAACATATATATACTAAATAGTGAGTTACAGCTTTGCCCATATGGTGTTGCAGGAGAAATATATATAGGTGGAAAAGGTGTGGCAAAGAGATATATTGGAAACAAACAAAAAAGCAGAGAAGCTTTTATTGATACAGAAAAATTTGGACGAATATATAGAACTGGTGATTACGGAGTATTCTCAAGAGAAGGATATGTTACATTTTTGGGAAGAAAAGACAGTCAAGTAAAAGTAAGAGGTCACAGGATTGAACTTTTTGAGATAGAGCTAAATTTGAACAAGCTATCTTTCATCAAAGAATCAATAGTTATACTTGATGATTCAAAGAAGATTATAGCATATTATACAGGAGAGGAAGAAAGTGATAAGGCAATAAAAGGAGCATTAATGAATTTCTTACCAGAATACATGATTCCTAACCAATATGTATGCATAAAGGAAATACCACTTAGTGAAAACGGAAAAATAGCAAGAGATAAATTACCTAAAACATCTATAAAGAAAAGGGAAACAAAGCTTCCCAATAGTGATATACAACAAAGAATAATTAAGATCTGGAAAGAAGTATTAGATATAGATGATTTAGGCATTGATGATGATTTTTTTGAGCTAGGAGGAGATTCATTATCAGCGCAGAAAATAGTACAAAAAATAAAAAAGGAATTTAAAGAAAAGATATCAATAAACGCTATAATCAAAAAAGGAACAGCCCGAAAACTTTCAGAGTTATTACAAAAAAACGATCAAGTGATAATTAATAAAACAAACAACCTACTTACATTAAAGCAATTATTTGATATACAGGACGAAAGATATAGTAGTATTGGCGGACGTAGAATAGAGTACGGTAGTGATGAATATTACAAGTACAAAGAGGAAATGTCATTAAGACATAATAAGAATAATAAAGACCTTATAATGTTAAATCAAAGCGAAGAGTATCCTGATTATATGGAAAAAAGAAGGTCTATTAGAGAATTTGATAAAAACACCAAAGTCTCATATTCAGTGTTTTGCGATGTGCTATCAAGTTTTAGACAGAAAGACGACAAAGATCAGCGTAGATGCTACTATCCAAGCTCAGGAGGATTATATGCGATAGATGTATATGTGCATGTTAAAAAGAATAGAATAGAAGGAATAAATCAAGGCATGTATCTATACAACTCACATGAAAATGGGTTAAAGTTAATAAATAATCAAGTGGATTTACCATCAAATGTACATTTTTATAGTAATAGAGATATATTTGATTCATCAGCATTTTCAGTGTTTTTCGTATATGACACTAAATGCAATATGCCAGTGTATGGAGGAATGGGGAATTTTAATGCTCTCATAGATACAGGATTTATGGCATATCAATTAGCACTTGTTGGTCAGATGAAAGGCTTAGGAAGTTGCTCTATAGGAGATATGAATTTTGATGAAGTTTTAAAATTGTATAATTTGTCTCAAGATAACATGATACTTCACGCAGTGGAGATGGGAATAGAAAAGTGTACTTTAGAAAAAGAGCAGTATCCACAATCAGAGATACAAAGAGCTTATCTCAATGGAAGAAATGAAGGATTCGAACTTGGAAAATACGATGCTCATTACTATTTAGAAATAGAAACAAAATATGATACCAATCTAATAGAACATAGCATCAATGAATTAATAAAGAGGCATGACATATTAAAAACAGTGTTCCTTACAAATGGAATGCAAGAAGTAACAAGACAAGTACCATATTACAAAGTTAAGTTGACTGATGTATCAGAAAAAGATGAAATAGAAAAACAAGAAGCAGTTGATAGAATAAGACAAAAACTATCACATAAAAGATACACATATGACAAATGGCCATTATTTACTTTTGAGTTTGCCAAGACAGAGAATGATAAAGGTATATTATTTATAAGTATGAATTTAATGATATGTGATGGAGCCAGTTTTCATATTATTATAAAGGAACTATCAGAGTTACTGGATAATAAATTTGATAGTGAACAATTGAGATATTCATTTGGAGAATATACACGTAGCTTGGAAAAACTTAAAGATAGTAGTGAATATATAAAGGCAAAAGAATATTGGTTAGAAAAAATAAAGAGTTTTTCAGAGTACCCTAAGCTACCGATGAAACAAAAGCTGTCATCGCTTAAAGATTATTCACTTAAAAGAAAGAGCGGAGTAATTAAATCAGATGTATGGAAAAGAGTAAAGGATTATGTAAAGAAAAAAAGAATATCTCCATCGGCAACTTTGTGTACAATATTTAGCAAACTACTTTCGATATGGAGCAATCAAGCAGAATTGATACTTAATCTTACAGTATTTCAGAGACTAGATTTTAACGAACAAGTTGACGAAATAGTAGGAGATTTTACAAAGTTAATACCTCTTAATGTTAACTTAGATAGTAAGGATTTCATTGATTGTGCTAAAGATACACAAGAGAATATATTAAGCGGAGTAGATAACATAGCGTTTGATGGAGTAGAAGTTATAAGAGAACTATCTAGACAAACACAAAGTATAGGGAAAGCAGTATTGCCAGTAGTTTTTACCAGCATGTTGTTTGATACAAAAGTGAACTATTTTAATAGAATAGGAAAAATAAAATATGCAGTTTCTCAGACACCACAGGTATTTTTGGATTGTCAAGTAATGGAGTTAGAAGGAGAGCTCCATATATCATGGGATTATGTAGACGAGCTATTTGACAGTGATATGATTTCACAAATGTTTGGTCAATTTTTAGAAATGATATCAAAAGCCAACAATGAAAAAGAAATGCTAACTGATATCAAAACTGATAGTCTGGAACTTTGGAACAAATACAATCATATAATAAAGTCTGCTAAACCATTAACTATGCATGAAATGTTTATAAAGCAGGTAGCCAAAACACCAAAAGCTATAGCCATTGCGTTCGAAGGGGAAAAATATACGTATGAAGATATAGATAAAAAATCAAATCAAGTAGCTAGATATATACTTGATAACGGTATAAGTGAAAAAGCTAGAGTGGGTGTTATTGGATTTAGAAGACCAGAAACTATCATATCTATCCTTGGTATATTAAAAGCAGGGGGCATATATGTGCCGATAGACCCCAAATATCCAAAAGATAGAATAGAGTATATTTTAAGAGATAGCTCTTGTGAAATGTATCTAGATTTAGAGATATATTCATGTTTAACATTAGATAAGTACAATAATGATAAAGTCAATGTAAAATATGACCCTGACTCAATGGCATATATCATATATACTTCTGGTAGTACAGGAAAACCAAAAGGTGTCATGATAGAACACAAAGCTGTATGTAATACAATAGAAGATATAAATGAAAAGATAAGCTTGTCACAAGACGATTGTATAATAGGTATATCCTCAGTATGTTTTGATTTATCGGTATATGATATATTTGGAGCACTCAGCACAGGGGCAAAACTTGCTATAATAAAAGATCCAAGAGATAGTGGTGAGATACTAAGAGTTATTAAAGACGAAGGAGTTACAATATGGAATACAGTCCCTATAATAATGACGATGCTGACTAGCTATATGGAAAAAAGAAATATAGAAAAAATCACTACACTAAGAGAAGTAATGCTAAGTGGAGATTGGATACCAGTTGAGTTACCAGCAAATATAAAAGATAAATTTCCTAACTCCTTTACGACTAGCTTAGGTGGGGCTACAGAGGGATCAATATGGTCAATATACTACCCTATAAAAGAAATAAGAGATGAATGGAGCAGTATACCTTATGGTATGCCACTTAAAAACCAAGCTATGTATGTGCTAAATTATGAAAAAGAATTATGCAGTGCAGGAGTAAAAGGCGATATTTACATTGGAGGAGTGGGTCTTGCAAAAGGCTACAACAATGACGAAGAGAAAACTAAAAAAGCTTTCATAAACCACCCACAGCTTGGTATGATTTACAGAACAGGAGATATAGGTGTTTACAACAAAGATGGTTATATAGAATTCTTAGGTAGAGCAGATAATCAAGTAAAGATAAGGGGTTATAGAGTTGAGTTAGGAGAGATAGAGACAGTACTGAGCAAAAACAACGATATAAAAGAAGCTGTAGTGCTAATGTCAAAAGAAAACAAGCAGTTAATAGGGTATGTAGTAACTAAAGGTAATACAAAAGATGAAAATATAAAAGACTACTTAAACAAAAAACTACCAGATTATATGGTACCAGCTCACATAGTGATGCTAGATGAGTTGCCAAGAACGGTAAATGGTAAGGTAGATAAGAAAAACTTGCCTTCAATAAAAATAGAAGATTCAAAGGATAAAAATTATAAAAAACCAATTACAAAATTGCAGAAAGAGCTAGTAGAGATTTGGGAGAACTTATTTGAAATGACACCAATAGGAATAGACGAAGATTTCTTTACACTAGGGGGAGATTCCATAACTCTAATGAAAATGATAGAAGAAATAAATAGAATAACAGGAGTAGATGTATCAATAGATGATCTACTAAACTATAAAACTATAGAAAACATAGCACTAAATATTAGTTAAACAATCCTTTAGGATGTCTGATTAGACATCCTAAAAATTTTCATTTAAAAATATGTAATAAATATTGACTTTACCATATTTATAAACTATAATTGATAATGAATATCAATATTGTTGATATATTTATTTTGTCAATAAGATAACTAAGTTATCTAAGGGAGGAATAATGTCAAGAAACTATAAAAAAACGCATATCAAAATACTAAATAGTGCTAAAAATAATTTTCTAGATTATGGTTATGAAAGGACTAATCTCAGGAAAATTTGTAAAGATGCAGATGTTACAACAGGAGCATTTTATAAACATTTTCATAATAAGGCTACATTATTTGAGAGCTTAGTATCACCAGCTTTAAAAGAGATTAAAAATATGTATATTGAATCAGAGAATGAATATTTTGATTTAATTAATAGTGATGAATTATATAGAGCATGGCAATTGTCACCTGAGACTGTAAAGCAATATGTTAAATTAATATATGCACATTATGACGCATTTAAATTATTACTAACATGTTCAGATGGTACTGTGTTTAGTTCATTTGTAGATGACATGGTTAACATTGAGGTAAAGGAAACTATTAAATTCCTAAATGAAGCTAAGAAAAGAGGTATTACTATAAATGAGTTAAACGAAAAAGAACTTCACATACTCATTCATTCATATTTATCATCATTGTTTGAGATTGTAATTCATGATTATATATTAGAGGATGCATTAAGATATGCAAATACACTCGTTAAGTTTTTTAATGCAGGCTGGCAGGCTGTACTAGGATTTTAGGTTTAAGAAAGCATAAAGGAGGTGAAATATGAACACTTTTATAAAAATACTTAACTTTGCCAAAGAAAGCAAGAGTAAAATGATACTAGCTGTAGTACTTGCAATGACTGGAGTGTTATGTGGGATGTTTCCCTATTTAAGCGTAGCTAAGATTACGGTAAACCTATACAATGAAACAGCAACAATAAACATAATTTTTCTATGGGCAATATTTGCTATAATAGGTCAGATTTTAAAAGTATTACTCACAACAATATCTTCAATGATCTCACACGACATAGCTTTTACTATATTAAAAAATATAAGAGCAAAGATTTTAAAAAAGATGGCTAAAGTTCCAATGGGAGTAATGATTGATACCCCAACAGGATCACTTAAAGCGTTAGTAGTAGATATAGTAAATAAGTTAGAAAAACCACTAGCACATATATTACCTGAGATGACATCAAATGTTTTCGTGCCAATAGTGATAATCATTACTTTATTTATTTATGACTGGAGGATGGCACTTGCATCTCTGATATCTATACCGCTAGGATTTATTATACTTATGGGACAGATGATAGGATACAAGGAAAAATCACAAGAGCATTTTAGAGCTGCAGATGATATGAACAATGCTATCGTGGAATATGTAAATGGTATTGAGGTAATAAAAGCATTTAATCAATCAGCAACATCTTATGCTAAATTCACAAAATCAGTAGAGTATTTTAGAGATTATACTCTTGATTGGTGGAAAAAGTGCTGGGGATTTTCATCTATAGGATATACAGTGATATCTTCTACATTAATTGTTGTATTGCCATTTGGAGCTTATTTATTTATGAAAGGAAGCATTGATTTTTCTACATTTATTACATGTGTGATACTATCACTTGGTATAGCTGGGCCTATAATGGCAGCTACTCAGTTTATTGATGATTTTGCATTGGTGTACCAAAGTGTAGACCAAGTTGAAGAATTTCTAAATAAAGATGAGCAGAAAAGGCCACAAAAATATGTAGAATTAGATGATAGTGGATACCACTTTAAAGATGTAAGTTTCTCTTATGGACAAGAAAAAATACTGCATGATATAAATCTTACTACATTTAAAAAAGGAGTAACAGCAATAGTTGGACCATCAGGAGGTGGAAAATCAACTATTGCAAAATTAATGGCAGGTTTCTGGGACTGTGATAGTGGAAGTATACATATGGGAGGTAAAAACATAAAAGACATACCAGCTAATCAGTTAATGAAAAATATTAGTTATGTTACTCAAGATAATTTTTTATTTGATACATCTATTATCGAAAATATTCGTATAGGAAAACCTACAGCAACAGATAAAGAAGTTTATGAGGCTGCAAAGTTAGCAAACTGTCATGATTTTATTAATAAGCTTGAAGATGGTTATAACACAAATACAGGAGAAGCTGGTGGAAAGCTTTCGGGAGGAGAAAGACAGCGTATAACTATAGCTCGTGCTATATTAAAAAACTCAGATACCATTATATTAGATGAAGCTACAGCATATGTTGACCCAGAGAATGAGATGGTTATGCAAGAAGCAATTAATAAATTAATAAAAGGTAAGACATTAATAGTAATAGCACATCGCCTGTCTACCATAAAAAATGCAGATAAAATAATAGTTGTTGATAGTGGGAATATTGCAGATGAAGGTATTCATGAACAGCTATTGGATAACTGCAGTTTATATAAAAAAATGTGGAATAGTCATGTCGTAAATGCAGAAGCATAGGAGAAGGGGGTGTCAAAATGATTCATACTATAAAGCGTATTATAAAACTTTGTGGTTCATATAAATCCAGAGTAATTTATGGCATAATAAGTAGCTTAATGTATTCCGTATTTACATCATTGTCTATTTTCGGGATATTGTACATACTAATAAATCTTAAAGAGTTAAATAATCACATAATAACAAATAGCTTTCTAATATTAATGATTAGCGTTGTAGGAAAGTGTATTTTCAAATGGCTTATAAGCATATATATGAGTGGAAATGGGTATAGTGTATTTTGTGAAAAGAGATTAGAGATTGGAGATAAATTAAAGAAAGCGCCAATGGGTTATTTTAACGAACAAAACCTTGGCAAGATAAATAATGCACTTACAACAACTATAGAAGAGTTAGAAAAATTTTCTATGATGGCTGTGGAAAATATGATAGGAGGGATAATACAAGCTATATGTATTACGATTTTACTATTTTATTTTAGGTGGCAGATAGGACTTATAACATTATTAGGGATAATAATATCTTCATATATTTTAGTGCTTATCAAAAAAAAGACAATAAAGCTTGCACCTAGGAGAGCGAAGGCAAAAGAAACTATGGTAACTAAGGTCATAGAACATATACAAGGCATAGCAGTCGTTAGATTGTTTGGGCAAGATGTAGATGATAGCATAGATGGAGTTCTAGAAGAAGATAAAAATGCACATATAGCAATAGAAAGAAGTGTTATGACCCTAGTTAGTTCATACAAAGGTGTATTAGAAGTGGCAAGTGGTTTTGTAATTATGATAACTGCATATATGTTATTTGTAGGCACAATAGATTTTGCTATAGGTATGATGTTCTTAGTTTCATCATTTATGGTTTATGGACAAATGGAAACTATGGGTAATGGAGCATTTTTGCTTAGAATAATAGATACTGCTTTAAATAGTATAGAGGAGGTAACTAATATACCAATAATAAAGAGTAATGACGAAGCTGTATCAGATAACTATGAAATAGAAGTAAAGAATATACGCTTTGCATACGAGAGTAGAGAAGTAATCAAGAATGTAAGCTTTAAAATACCTCAAAATTCAAAGACTGCTATAGTAGGGTACTCAGGGTGTGGTAAGACAACACTATGCAATCTGTTAGCTAGATTTTGGGATGTACAGTCTGGCGAAATACTATTTGGTGGGAAGAATATAAAGGAGTATTCAAATGACAGTTTACTTTCAAATATGAGTATGGTATTTCAAAATGTCTATCTTTTTAATGACACAATTGAAAATAATATCAAATTTGGAAAGCCAGATGCTACTAGAGAAGAAGTTGAGTTGGCAGCTAAAAAAGCATGCTGTCTTGAGTTTATTAACAAGTTACCAGAAGGATTTGATACAGTTATAGGCGAAGGAGGTTCGACGCTTTCAGGTGGTGAAAAGCAAAGAATTTCAATAGCTAGAGCTATATTAAAAGATGCAAAGATAGTCATATTAGATGAGGCAACATCTAGTGTAGACCCAGAAAATGAAAATCAGCTTTTAAAAGCGATAGAAGAATTAACTTATGAAAAAACACTTATAACTATAGCACATAGAATGTCTACAGTGAAAAATGCTGATCAAATAATAGTATTAAATAATGGACAAATAGTCCAAAGAGGTAGACATAGTGAACTTGTGAAAGAAGAGGGGATATATAAAAGGTTTGTTGAAATAAGAGAAAAATCTGCTTGTTGGCAGATATAAAATATAAAGGGGTGTAATTTAATGAAAAATAACAAATTAAATTCAAAGGACTTAATAAACATAGGTATTTATACAGCGATATATTTAGCGATTTTCTTTGTGGTTGGAATGATGGCAGCTGTACCTATTTTGTACCCAGTATCATTATTTGTAATACCAATTTTAACAGGTATACCATTCATGTTGTTCTTAACTAAAGTAAAGAAAAGAGGAATGGTTTTAATTATGGGACTAATTTTAGGGTTGTTCTGGTTTAGTATAGGATATACTTGGACTCCAATAGCATCATATTTATTAAGTGGCTTATTAGCAGAATTAATACTTAGGGTTGGAAACTATGAGAAATTCTCTAGTATGTTATTAGGGTTTGCAACTTTTAGCTTGGGAGCAATTGGTTGTACACTTCCGATGTGGATAATGGCAGATACTTATATGGAGCATATCAGAGAAGGAATGGGAGAACAGTACGTTGAGCAGTTAGGAATATATATGCCGGCATGGATGGGTGTTGCAGGTTTAGGAATAATATTTGTAGGGGCTTTGATTGGTGGTGTATTAGGAAAGAAGATGCTTAAAAAACATTTTAGAAGAGCAGGGATTGCATAATGAGAAACTACAACTATGAAGTACAGTCTAATACTAAAGTAAAATTAGACCCAAGAACTAAATTACTATTGATGGTTCTTATAACAACAACAATGTTCATGTATAACAATGTCAAATTAATACTAGGAATAGCACTCATACCTTTTGTATTACTTATGTTTAATAAGCAATATAAATTAGCAATATCATATATTTTGATATTTATATTATCTATATGGGCTAAGGTATCACACGACGCTATCCATATAAACCAAGTATTCAATGGTATACTAGTGTTATTAGTAGGTCTTGTAATGAGACTATTTCCTGGACTTATGATGGGAGCATATGTTATTTCAAGCACAAAAGTTAGCGAATTCATAGCAGCTATGGAGAAAATGCACTTAAGTCAAAATATAATAATACCATTAGCTGTAATGTTTAGATTTTTGCCTACAGTAAGAGAAGAATCAAGATCAATAAAGTTGGCAATGAGGATGAGAGGAATCCAATTTGGGTCAAAGAAATTTTTTCGCAATCCAGCTACTTTATTAGAATATAGGATGGTACCATTACTTACTTCAATAGTTAAGATTGGAGATGAGCTTTCTGCAGCAGCACTAACAAGAGGGCTGGGTAGTCCTATAAAAAGAACTAATGTGGTAAAAGTAGGATTTGGAGTATACGATGTGTTATTTTTAAGCATAGCTTTAATTTTATTTATGGTCTTGTTTCTATAGAGGTGGTGTAATAAATGATAGAATTAAACAATGTTTCCTTTACATATGATAATGAGGAAAATGAAGTAATCAGAAATGGCATAAAAAATATTAACCTAAAAGTAAAAAAAGGAGAACTTGTACTAATATGTGGAGAGTCAGGATGTGGAAAAACAACAATTACTAGATTAATAAATGGATTAATACCTAATTTTTATGAAGGTAAATTACAAGGGGAGGTATTGATTGACAATATTAAAATAGCAAATCAGCCTTTATACGAAACAGCTAAAAAAGTAGGTTCAGTTTTTCAAAACCCTAGATCTCAGTTTTTCAATGTTGATACTACTAGCGAAATAGTATTTGGTTGTGAAAACATGGGGCTACCTATGGATACAATACTTAGTAGATTAGACAATATAAATAATAGTTTAAAGATGAACAAATTATTAGATAGAAGTTTGTTTGCACTTTCAGGAGGAGAAAAGCAGAAGATAGCATGTGCATCAGTTGCTGCAATGAGTCCTGAAATATTTGTGCTAGATGAACCATCTTCTAACCTTGATATATTATCAATATATGATTTAAAGGAAGTCATCAAGGTATGGAGAAAAGAGGGTAAAACAATAGTAGTTGCGGAACATAGATTACATTATCTTATAGATATAGTAGACAGAGTTATATATATGAAAAGTGGGAAGATTATAATGGATATATCAAGAACAGATTTTACTAGTATGTCTAGTGATAGGATTTCACAGCTTGGTCTACGATCTTTGGATACAATTGAATTTGATAAATTAAAGTATATTAAAAAGGAAGAAAACATAGAAGATAAAATAAAGTTCAAAAATTTTAAAGTTGCATACGATAAAAAACAAGTGCTTAATATAACAAATCTAGAACTACCTAGAAACGAAATAATAGGCATAATAGGTAAAAATGGAGCAGGAAAAACTACTTTCTCAAAGTGTTTATGTGGTTTATTAAAATCGCTTAGAGCTAAGTTATCTATAAATGACAAGGAATACAGTACAAAACAGAGACAAAAAATTTGTTATATGGTTATGCAAGACGTAAATCATCAACTTTTTACAGAAAGAGTATTAGATGAGATTTTACTTAGCATGGAAGGTGTAGATGAGCAAAAAGATATAATAAGAGCAGAAAAGATACTAAAAAGTTTAAATTTACTAGACAAAAAAGAGTTACATCCTATGTCGCTATCAGGAGGAGAAAAACAAAGAGTAGCAATAGGAAGTGCTATAGCTTCAAGCAAAGAAATAATACTTTTTGATGAACCGACGAGTGGTCTAGACTACAGACACATGGTCGAAGTTTCAGAAAATATAAAGCTTCTTAAAAAACTAGGAAAAAGCATATTTGTGGTAACTCATGATGCAGAGTTGATTAAAAGATGTTGTACTCATATTGTTAACATTGATGAAGGACAAGTGGTTTGATATAGCCAAAATTTATTTAAAGTTAATGCGATTAATTAATCGGTGTAACTGCATTTCTGAGAGTTACACCGATTATAATTTTTAAGCAATATTAGAATCTAAATGTCTATTAATAGTTTAAGTACAAAATTAACTTAATGGAATTAAAAATGCTTCATGTACCCAGCCAGCTCCAAGTGAAAGACTAAATACTTTTATGTAAGGACCATCTTTTTCATCCCAATTATATACAATCTCCCCACCGATTAAAACACCTATCCTGCTACAACCAGCTTCCCATATAGGCTTATTCCATAAAATTGCATTACTTCCACAAATTAAGTACGTATCAGTAGTACGAGTAACTACTTGTTGCAAATTATTACTCTCATTCATAATATCAATAGCAAAAGCCCCTGTATTAAAAGATGCTAGAATTACAACTACTAATAAAAAACTCATTAATTTTTTATTATTCATAATTTACCTCCTTTTGTATAAGTATACATCTTTACAACAGTTATCTAAATAAATATTAAATTGCAAACAGCACTATAAGCATAACATAATTGGAGCAAAATGTAAATGCAAGACATTGTTCTCGACGGAGTTAATTTACTATTGGAAATTTAAGACAGAAAAAACATTCGGTAATAATATAAAATTGTCTTGTTTTATTAAAAATTAACAGGATTAAGGTTAATAAACACGCTACCTAAAAAGTTTATCAGATAGCGTGATTAGTGTTGATAAATTAAGAATAAGCTTAACCTATTTATTTGTATTACTTTACCTTGGATAAATGTGAACTTATCATTTCTTTTTAACAGGTAAAATAGCACTATTACATGGGTAATTAGGAGGGAGTATTTTATTTGGTGGATCTACCTGGTATAATGCTATTTGACCACCAGGATAATTTCCGTAATTTGTGTTTTGATAATCACTATGATTGTGCATAGGATAGAATTGAGGGAAATAATTATCATTTGGATCACCAGGAGGTTGATTGCAAATATCTATACTAGTTATTGTTTTAGGATTTGGACAATTAACAGGTTCTGTAGGGACATTTGCAATGCTTGATGGATTTACTCGCTTTATAAACTTCATTTGACTACATTGAGAAGTGATTCCATCTTGTCCATTAACAATGTAATTTCTATACTGAGCACGTTGATCACTTGTAGGAACAATAATATCCTTTGTCTGACCTGGTGCTACGTTAATCGTAAATCCTTTTTGAGCCAAATTCAAACTAAAATCATTATTTTGAGATGCAATTTTAAGAAAAGGACTCAGCTGTGCATCTTCTCCAGCTATAAAATAGTGGAAACCATGTATATGAAAAGGATTTGGTTGATAAGCAAGGTTACTCATTCTTAGTAAAAAACTCTGACCTGCTGATACATGGACATAAGCGTTATAACTTACATCGCTTCCGGGCTCTTTAGGGTATGGTAATAAAGTATCAGGATATGCACGACCATTTATAAGCCAATAATCAGGCTTATAGTCTACTGAATTATATGGATAACCATATAAATGACTTTGATGCCACTCGTAATCAATATCTGAAAAGAAATAAACATATTCTTTGTCAAAAAAAGTATGAATATCATTGTAAGCAAAATTTCTGTTTGTTGCTGTTTTTGGTATTTGAGGCTGCAATTGGTTATTAAAATACCATTGTTTCGTATCAGGATCTTGCTCGATGCCAGCATCTTTTAAACTCTCTACAGATGGATAAACAAACAAAGATCCATACATACCCATCTGAATATGGTCGTCTGCACGTACATGACAATGATACATGTAAGTACCGGGATTTGGTGAATCAAACAAATATGTTGTCGATGGAGGTCTTGAAAAATTCCCACTACTATCAGGTTCCCATACAGGAACATTAAGGCTAGTTTCTGGAAAACCATCTACCGTAGTTGCTACTTGCGCACCATGTATATGAATAGTATGGTTCTGTCTATTAGCTATTTGACTAAACCCAACATTAATTAATGTTATATATAGTTTATCTCCAGCCTCAGCATATACAATTGGAGATGGTATTTTAGCTGTACCTCTTGTAGCTAATATAGCTGGCCAATTTGCAGGATTTCTATAGTCTAGATATGCATTTTCAGGCACAATTTTTCCATCAACTTCTAGAAGTCCACCAACAAATCCCCAAACGTATACTTCACGTCTTAAAGTATCACAAACTACTGTTTGAGTTGCTATTTCTTGAAATCCATCTGTACTTATTAAAACATAGTGTCTTACTGCCATTTTAATATCCTCCTTTACTTTTTAGTTAGAACTTATAAAACTCTATAACCATTTTAAAATACTGCCTTGAAAGTACATTATGTAATTATACTTATTTTATTCATTTTGAAAAATTCTGTGAAATATATTTATATTCATATATTTATAGGTAATGTTGATATTCTCATTGTGTAAATAACTATAAATATCATTCATACACAATATTTATTTTAAAAAGGTGACAAAAAATAATTTCGTCAAACGCAACCTATATATGAAAATATTACATAGTTGCATTTATTTACTTTGACAATCAAACTATTCTACACCTATTATTCTAAATTTAAGGGTAGATTATTTCTGCTTGCACTATGGATTAAGGGGGTGTTTTATAGAAAATTAAGCAGAATTGATTTAGAAATTATTAAACAGGAGATGATATTAATGAAATTGAATTTTAGAAAAACAAGTATTATATTGATACTAGCATTCATAAGTGCTATAATACCTACTTTCGCTAGAGCGAGTGAAACGGTGATTGAAAAAACAATATACCCTTCGCATGATGCCTATGTATGCTTTGGTGCAAGTCGTAATACTAATCATGAATATAATGACACAGTAAGACAACGTCTTGAGTTTTTTCAACATAAGCCAGATGGGGCTGTATTTTTAAAGTTCCCTATGGGTGATTTAGCAGATGATTTTTCAAATTCAAAAAAGGCTATAAAGTCTGCACATTTAGAGTTTGAAATCGAGCAAAAAAGTTCAAAAGCAGCCTCTGATATAATAGTTCAGGATATGAGAGACAACTGGGATTGGAATGAAAGTACAATGACAGGAAAGATAGCTTGCAAATATAAAGACAGAAGAAAAATTGCTACTTATCCTGCTGTTTTTAATGGGAAATATAGCATTAACATAACTGAAGGAGTAAAATCTTATTTAAATAATCCTGTAAACAACAACAATATGACGTTGAGACTGCATAGTGTAAAAAATAATGTAAACAATTTAGAAGATTGGTTTTACATGCACTCTAGACATACTTCAAAATCACCAAAGTTGGTCATAAAATATGTTGAAAGACCAATAAAAACAATGACGATATCAGCAGAAGACACTCATTATGTTGCATGGGGTAAAGACATAAAGAAGCATTTTTCTTCGCCATCATCTGCTCCTGCAATTAAAAACTCAAACCTTGGAAGTACTTACTCTAGAACGGCATTTACAAAATTCGATTTATCTACATTAGAGGATAAGAGAGTGATGTCTGCTAAATTTGAATATAATCTTAGAGCATATGGAGGAGTTCAGACTGCACCAACCTTGACTTTTTGTGAAGATATCGATGCTATAGATTGGTGCCAAGATACACTAACTGGAAATATAGCTAAACGTTGGGATAATCATAAATATTTGTTTAAAAACAGAGTACACAGCAAAAGTCATCTTGCTGGAGGTCCTATTCGTCTGAATGACTACGACGGTGCGTTTCAATTTGGTATTACTGATTTAGTTAGAGAATTTTTCCAGAGAGATGACGCTGATAATAAAATGACCATCAGAATGAACTCAAGCAAGAAAGGAAAATCTTATTATTTGAGAAATAACTCTACAAATCATCCGAAAATTATAGTTGAATATGTAGACTTATCATTTTAGAATAGCAATATGAGTTAATTTAAGGCATTATAGCAATAGGGCTGTAGTATTAGAAATTTGGATTAATAGAACATAGCCCTTTTGCTTAATTAGTTATTATTAGATTGAGACAATTAAAAAGTGTTAGACATTTTAAAGAAAGGACATAAAGAACATGCGTAAAATTTTATCTACAATATTATTAGGATTTATAGCATTTAATTTATTTACTTATTCATTTGGAACGAGTAACGAAAGCAGTTCAACTGATAATGATAACAGATCAATAATAGAAAAAGCTATTTACACACATATGTACAATTTAAGATATGATACAATAAAGCAATATTGTAAAACTTATTATGCTACTGATGTGACTAATGAACAAATAGACAGTGCAATTTTAAATCTAGCTAAAAAAAATGATAATACAAAAATATCTGGCGGTTCTTTTTTATTGACATACGCACAATTGGATATGAGATTCAATCAAATGTTGTGGCCAGCTACTCATAATTCATTCGCTAATGATTTCGATGGCGAAAAAGTTGTATCTAACTACTTAAGCAAAGAAGAGACAGGTGATCTTAACCTTAATATAGATGGTGCAGGCAATAATGTATGCACAGAAAATCACAGAATCAGTATAGAAGATCAAATAAAAAGAGGCATCAGATGTATAGATATTGATCTTGGACCAAGAATGAATCTAGGAGATACTATTGCTGACGGAATCAAATCTCTTATTGAGAATGCTTTTGAAAAAGGATGGCAAGGTTTTAAATCACTATTTGGAAAAGCTAAAAAGCCGACCTGGGATTGGACGGATGTATTAGGAAATATTGATGCGGATTGGAGCATAATAGAATGCTATCATCGTATTGGATTTATGGGTAGAACATCTATAAATAAGATATCTAATGATATTAAAGATTTTCTTGATGATAATCCAAATGAAATAATGGTAGTGAGAGTAAGTGATTTATATGATGGGGCTTTCGGTAATCTAGATACAAATGACGATAAATTCTATCATTTGATAGATAAATATTTAGAAAATTTAAATGAACATGGATTATTATCACAAGTAGCTAATTACTATGGAGATGATAGTACAGCTACAGACAAGAGGCATGAATATATGTTTTACCCAGGAGATAATTTCAATGGAAAATCTATGCAAGAATGGCCAATGCTTAAAGATATGATACTTCAAAATAAGAGATTAGTTATTGTATTACCTACTTATAATAAAATAAAGGGAGATTCAAGGACAAATGTAAAGAATACAGATAATGGATCTTTTACAGATCCACCAGGAGGAAGTGAAAAGCCATACAAGTTTAGTGCTGAAAGAATAAATATAAATGATGATCAGATAAAAAGTCTTAATGAAGCACCACATAGATTACTAAAAATAGATCCTATTTCAGATGAAGGCGTAAAAGCTGGATCCCTTGAGGCTGGTAAACAAAACAATAATGGACGTAGAATATATGATATGGTGAATGACTACAATAAAATATTAGCATATAAAGGTGCCAATAGAGTTGTAAACTTTGTTGGACTGGATTACTTCTTTGGAGATAAGCATAAGGATGGTAATAGAAGTGTTGATGTAGTAGATGCGGCAAACAGAATAAACTATGAAAATAGTGGACTATCATGGAATACTGTAACTGAGGTAGATGGAAAATCATACTTCAATTACTTAAGCAAATCGAAAAATTTAGGGATAAATAAATATATAATAAATGCTAAAAGTGATATACCAGATACTCATCCACTAAAGTTTATAGATAAAAACGTATGGACAGGAACAGAAAGTCAAAATATTCAAGGAAAACATGTAAGTGTAATTTTTAGCAAAGATGTAATGATAGATGGAGTTAAATTGAATTTCTTCTCATATGAAGACATTGTGCCATTTGAAGTAAAAATAACAAAAGATGGTGTAGAGTCAAGTGTTGGAGTATTTGAGATTAAGCAAGATAGACTTTCTGATTGGTACCACATACCTCTAAATGGCTCATATCAAGGGAATAAGGTGACACTATACTTTAAAGGAGATAGAGGAATACATCTTAAAGAAGTAGGTTTTAGTGGTTCACAAGTTAAACCACTTGTTAATACAGATAATCTAGTACCAATAGATGACACTTTTGTAAAATGGAGAGATAAGAAAAAATATAATTATCATAGCGATCAATATAACATAAATAATCTAGAAATGTATTCTGGCAAAACTGGTAAAAGTACATTCATGAAATTTGATATGGAACCTTACAAATCTCCAGACAAAGAACTACAAAAAGCTTACCTAAGATTTAAGGTATCAGACGTAGGAAGTAAGATAGATATTCATATAAGAGAAGATAGGGATGCTACAGACTGGAATGAAACTGAGTTAACAGGTAATATAGCTAAAAACTTTGATGACCACAAAGACGTAAATGATTTTCACATACAAAGTGATGGTTATGTAAAAGTTGATGTTACAGATGCTATCAAAAACTATATAAACAGCACAGACCAAGATAATAAAATGACGTTTAGAATATATACTAACTCAGGTGATTGGTTTGTAATCAAGTCATCCGAATCAGATACCCCACCAATATTAGATTTGGTTTATAAGCCAGTAGAGGTAGCAAATTAAAAACAGTGGTGGAAAGCTATTGAAAAGGGCTAACATCATTGAATAGGTAAAGCTATGAAAGTCGGTAAAGAAAACACTATGGGACATTTAAGCATAGCTAGGCGTAGTATCAATAGGATGATTAGGTGCTGGTAATCCTAAGCAGCGGTAAATGGCTCTGGAAATAGTATCAATAAACGGTGTAACTAATATCATAAAGCTACACCGACTGCTGTTTTTAAGATGTATGTAATGGATAGAATTAGTTAACTTTTTTTATATATTTTTTCAGAACCCAACCTAGAGAGCTTTGGACTATATATTTGAGCCCAAACAATAGAAGGAAAACAAATAGCTTATAAAAAAGGTATATGGCTAAATATGTAGAAATATTATTGTTAAGGTTTTTTATATAATTCAGGCGAAGGGAGTACATTATATGAAATGTAGTGGCTGTAGTTATGAAATAAACAATGAGAGCTATGCTTTTTGTCCAAAATGTGGTGTAAGATTAGATGGAAATTTATCTAAAGAAGTTGTTCGAAATAGTAATGATAAATATAAATACAGAATTAACAGTGTTTATTGTAAGGTTAATAATAGAGAAACCGAAAGAAATAATAATGGGGCTATAAATTTAATAAGTATAGGGTCGTTCTTTAAAATATTATGGGTTGTAGTGGCGTTTATTGTTCTAATGATAAGTAAGATTGGTAATGGAAATAGAAACAGTAAATAAATAATTGATAGTGTGTTATTAAATATATAATAATAGTTGACGAGATTACTAGTATTTTTAATTTTGTCAACTTTTTCATTTCTAATTATTGACTTTTACGTACAGTCAAGTGGTAAAATATATAACATAAGTGAATGCCTAGGAGTGAAAACAAATGGATTTAATAAAGATAACTAAGCTATCTAAAGAATTAGATATTTCATCTCGTAGTTTACGGTATTATGAAGAAGTTGGATTAATAAAGAGCATAAGGATTAAATATGAAAAATACCGTTACTATGATACTGATACTGTAGAAAGATTAAAACAAATTTTGATACTTAGAAAAATGCAGATTTCAATTAAAGATATTATTAAAATTTATGAGAGCAAAGATATGAGCATTGTAGTGAAAGTTTTTGTTGATAAGTTAAATAATATTGATGAAGAGTTAGACTCATTATACAAAATACGTGTAATAGTAGATGATTTTTTACAGACCCTAATCAATAACGGAATAGACAATGTTTCGGTTATTCCTGTGTTATATAATAAAGTTAATGAACGTCTGAACTTTAATATTAATAATAATGTTAAAAAATATGATTATAATCATATAAGCCAACTAAAGATTAAAAAGCCTTTTGATGTGCATATAGTAGAATTACCTACTATGCGTGTTTTATCTTCTTTTACCAAGGCTTCAAATAGTCAAGTATCTGATATGGATGGTTTTTGGGAATTCACACATAACAACAATTTGATTAACTGGAATTATGGAGCACATAAATCTTTTGAATTCCAAAACTCTAATATAACTGGAGATTATCAAGGTGTGGCGATAATTTATATAGATAATAGCTATATAAATAATAGTCCATTTGTAGACTATATATTTGAAGGTGGATTATTTGCAATGAGAGCAGCTTATGTTGATGATGATATAGGGAGTTGCCATGATGAATTAGTAGAATATTTGGATGGAAATTCTTATTATCAAATAGATTATACTCCTGATGGCAAACAACGACATGAATCACTTGGAGAAATAGTTATATCGCCAGATGAATCGCGTGAAAGGATGAATATATATATACCTATAAAAAGAAAAATGATAGATGTATCTTCCTTTAAGCCTATTAAATTAAAGAAGAATATAAGTATCAATCAAATCGAAAACTCTAATCCTATAGGAGATGTAGAGAGAATTGACTTAAGCAGTTTAGTACCTACTGGATATCCATATTACTCAATGTTTGATAATCAGTTGATTATGCAAAGTTATATTGACAGGTACAAACTTACTACTACAAAAAAATTTAAAATACCGTTTCGTGTTGATGTCATCGTCAAAACAGATAATACAGATATAAGATTACATTATAATAAAGGAAGTATAATTCTTAACTGGTGGCAAGATAAAGAACAATTAATAATTAAAGATCCAATGTTTGGCAATAGCTACAGTTTTAATGAAAAAGGATACGTACCAGAGAAACAATATATTAATCTCACTTGGATTGTTGGTGAAAAATATTGTGTTGTTATTATTGATGGTAGGATACGTCATTGTGGTCAAAATTATCCCTATATGCAATCTAAAAATAATGAACAAACTTATCCGATATCATTTGCCACTGATAGAGGGAGTAGTGTATCAATTAAAAAGCTTGAAGTTTCAAGAATAAAGATAAACAAACAAAATTATATTAAGGAGGGTGACTTTATGATTAAGAAGAGGATTAGTAACAATAAACTAAAAAATATTCATAATCTAATAACCGCTCATTTTGGAGAAAATTATATGCTTGCTGGTTGTTTAAGATACTTAATGCAGTCATTAGATGAAAAAATAGAGTATGATTATTGGTTTTTTGCGGGAGTTTTGGGTGATACTTTTACACAAGTTTTTGGATATGATTATATGCAGTATAATCATTGTCGCTCAAAAGTTTTATTTGATATTGATACGCTAAAACTTGCATTTGATGCTTGTGGCTATGATTTTTCATTAATAGTTGATGAAGAGATCAATAATAAAAAAAGTTATTATATAAACAAAGTAATAAATTATATTGACAGGGGAATACCAGTACTTGTAAAAACTACGCTTAGAGGCGCAGAATATCAGGTGATTTGTGGTTACGAAGATTATGGGAATGTATTGTTAATATTAGATGGAGATAATAAAGAACCTTTAAGATATGAAACAGGTCAGTATATAAATGCTCACTGGATCTTTGTTGGAGAAAAAATAGTATGCCCTTCTATAGAAGAAGTATATAGGAAGACTATATTGAATGTGCCTAATTGGCTAACCATGTCACAAACAAATAATTGTTCTTTTGGTAAACAAGCTTTTGTTGATTGGGCTAACAGTTTTCAAAATGGCAGTTTTGATAATATAGCAGAGAAAAATCTAGATCAATGGAGACAGCATGGTACATACCTATGTATTTGTGCTACCAATGCGTATAAACAAGATTTTCTAAAGAGAGCTATAGAGTATTGTCCAGATTTAAATTTCATAGGAAACATCCTTGAAGTTTATACAAAAATGCAAGGTATAACTGAGGAGTTAATGAAATTAGAGGATGGCTTTGGGATAGATACTATAAAATTTAAAAATAAATTAATTATGCAACCAATATCTAAAGAAATACTCTGTTTATCACAGATGTGTGATGAAATATTGAGTATATATGAAAACAAATAATTAATTTTTAATTTGTAAACAATAAAATAAAAATGAGCCAGCAAATTGTTTGTTGGCTTTTTTTATGTATTTCGCCATACAAAATTTTTTGCGACTATTACTTATTATGGTTTAATTGGATATCAAATCATAAATCAATAAAATTAATAAAAACATTAATAACATTAAATAAAATATAAAAATAAATTGAATTTATTTAATAAAAATGATATCATAAATTATAAAGTATAAAACATTCTAATAAAAACTGGGGGTAGCATTATGTATAAATCTTTTTTAAATATGATAGTTTGTCCAAAATGTAAAAAACAATTAAAATTAGAGATAATTAAAGAAGAAAATGATGAAGTTATTGAAGGAAGGCTTATATGTAAAGATGAACACATTTGGATTATAAAAGACGGTGTTGTAAATTTAGAATCAGAAGAACAAACATTTATGAACAACTGGAAAGATTATTATAAGGATATTGATTATGAAGAGTTTGATAGAAAAGTAGATGCAATGAAACCTGAGATGGCGAAATATGCTAATCAATTAACTAAAGAAAAGATATTAGAACTTATTAAATCTAAGGAAGCAAAGAATATTATTGATATAGCTACTGGTAGGGGAATGTTACTTACATATTTAGCAGAAAATTTTACATCCGATATGAATCTTGTATGTGTGGACTTAAGTCATGAAGTACTTAAGTATGATAGATTAAAAGTAAATAAAATAAATCCATCATTAAAAGTCAATTATGTGGCGTGTGATGCTACAAATTTACCTTTTAAAAATGAAGCTTTTGACCTTTCTACATCTTTCTTCGGCATTATGAATATGGGGGATATGGTCAGTCAAGGTATAGATGAAGGGGTAAGAGTTGCTAAAGATGGTTTAATCAATCTAGCAGTTATAATAAAAGATGACAATCCAAAGATTGATGAGGTTAATAAGTATTTAAAAGATAGTAATTATGATTTTGATGTAAGAGGAGCTTGTGAAAGTAATTGCTTAAAGGTACATCAAGGTGAAGGTAAATTCGGTGTGACAGTTGAAAAAATATATGAAAATATTGCAGAAAAAAATGAAAATGTTATCCCCATAGAAGGAGAGTGGTTTGCTTATCAGCTTTACCAAGTGAAATAATGTATTAAGAAGAATATATGATGAGTGTCTGCTATCTTGATACTTTGTCATCACTCTAAAGGAGTGTCTACTGAGACACTCCTTAAAAATGGTTTAATTCATATGCTTTATACATGACAGCTGATACTGCTTAGGTGTTATACCATATTTATTTTTAAACAGCCTTATAAAGTTTGATACATTTGTATAGCCTAATTGATAAGATACCTCGCTAACTGTTTGTGTTCTAAGTTTTTGAGTGGATTGCTCGATTTTATAATTATTCAAATATTGTATAGGTGTTATTCCAAAAGTTTTTTTAAATTTATTACTAAAATACGAAGAAGACATATATAGCTTCTCGGCTATATATGCTATAGTTATCCCTTTGTCATAGCCTTCTTTTATTAGTATGATAGCTTCCTTCATTGGATTGTGTATATCCTTGTATATAAAGTTGCAAGTACATTTATCTTTTAAAAGACTGTAGGCTAGCTTTTGTACTGCTAAATCTACAAAGAAAAAAGCATCCTTATCTTTATTTGTTGTATTTATTACATCTCTAATAGATAATATGGAGTTTTTCATAAAGTTAGACATTCCACTATGGAGGTAATCTATATCATTAAAAGATACATCTTTTTCTAATTCTATAGATATTTTGTTACTCACATCATCTATTAAATTATCACTAAGTTCTAATACCAATGCACGAGTATTTACAGGGATATTCATATTTACTTTTGCATAGGGAGATAGTAAAACAAAGTCATCTTTACCATAAGTAAAGCTATCACCTCTATCTACGCTTACATTTTTTATACCATCAATAATGGTACATATTCTATGATATGAGTAGGTACGATACGTATCTGCATATCCTGGCTTAAAATCATAATAGTATAGTTTGATATAGTCTGTTTCTACTGCGTTAAGTTTTTCCCACTCTTTTGTAAAAAACATGTAAATCCTCCTTAAGAATATGATTGTGCATTTTTTATCAAACTTATAAAAAAAGAGATACTTTTGAAAATTAATTGGTAGAAATATAAATACTAAAAAAGATATTATTAATATAAATAATTCAGATGATGAAGTCTTTTATCTGATATATTGATTTGTATACAATCTTAGATACTATTAAGTATACAATATTTATTTAATTCATGTAAATACAATAAGTGAAAAAACATAATTTAACATAATTAGAGGAGGAGTTTTGATGAGTGCGACTTTTTATATGCCTACAATAAACGTTATGGACAAAAATTCTTTAGGAGATTCTTGTAATATGATTAAAAGCTTTGGTTTTACTAAAGCATTTATAGTTACAGATAAGGTTTTGAATGAGATAGGGCTTGTTAATAAATTAACTACTAAGCTAAAAGAAATAGGAATTGATTACGTGGTATTTGATGAAACAAAACCAAATCCTACTGTTACAAATGTACATGATGGTGTTAAACTACTAGAGTCAGAGGGATGCGATTTTGTGATTTCTTTTGGAGGTGGATCACCACATGACTGTGCAAAGGGGATTGCACTAGTTTCAACTAATGGTGGGAGTATTAAAGACTATGAAGGAGTTCATAAATCTAGTAAACCTCAGATGCCCTTGGTTGCAATAAATACAACTGCTGGTACAGCTAGTGAAATGACTATATTCTGCATAATCACAGATGAAGAAAGACATGTAAAAATGGCGATAGTAGATAAGCACGTTACTCCTATTTTATCTGTAAATGATCCATCATTGATGGTGGATATGCCAAAAGCTTTGACAGCAGCTACTGGTATGGATGCATTAACACATGCAGTTGAAGCTTATGTATCTACAGCTGCTACTCCTGTAACAGATGCTTGTGCATTAGGGGCTATCAAGTTAATAGCTGATAATTTAAGAAAAGTTGTTGAAAATGGTAAAGATGAAGAAGCTCGTAGTAATATGGCGTATGGTCAGTTTTTAGCAGGGATGGCATTTAACAATGCAAGTTTAGGGTATGTACATGCAATGGCGCATCAATTGGGTGGATTTTATGATTTACCACATGGTGTGTGTAATGCAATTCTTTTACCTCACGTACAAAGCTATAATAGTCAGGTTGCAGCAAATAGACTTAAAGATGTTGCTGGGGCTATGGGTGTAAAGGTAGGTACTCTATCAGATGAGCAAGGGGCAAAGGAAGCAATTAATGCAATAAAGAAATTATCAAAAGATATAGGAATTCCAGCAGGATTAAATGAAATAGGAGCTAAAAAAGAAGATATTCCAACTTTAGCTGAGAATGCACTAAAGGATGCTTGTGGACTAACTAACCCTAAACAAGCAACTCATGAAGAGATAATAAAGATATTTGAAAATGCTATGTAGATTTATATAAAAAAGTACTAGGATATAATTATTAGATTATGTTCTAGTACTTTTTACATGTTTGAACAAATATACTAAATATAGTAAAATATACATAATAAATAAAATAAACCAAAGAAGGGAGAAAATTGATGAAGAGACTAAATAAAAAGATAAGTTATATTGAAATATTTAGAGTAAACAAATGTGATTGTTCGTGTTATAGTGATGAAATAGACGTTATCAATAATTCAATTAGTGATGCAGCTAAGATATCATAAAATACTATAATATAAAGAGGTTGTTAAAAGCTAACAACCTCTATTATATGTTAAGTTAGCTTGCTTTAACAAATGCATTCAACGAATATGTACGTCCGTTAACTACAAATTTAGCATAACCAGTGGCTTGAACTAATCCAACTATAGGTGGACTATCAAAACCTACACTATGCATAGGTGTATAATCACGAGTAGAAGACTTAATAACTTTATCAGCAAATAAAAATTCACCTACAGCTCTAACAGATATAGAATCAATTCTTTCACTTGCTATAGCTTCTACATGAACTGTATTATTTACAGCAACGACTCTAAGTTTACAATGAACTCCATCAAAAGTTCTTTCTACAGTCTTTGTGTAAGCTAAACAATTGCTACTACAGCCTATGATTAATAAAAAAGCCAATGATAGTATTAATATTTTTTTTAGATTCATAAAGCACCCTCCTTTGTTTTAATGTATGAAATATATATTATAATATACTCTTCTACATTTATACATATATTCCTTTATTTATTTTAAAATTAGAATTAAAATGTACTAAAATAAATGAATATGTGAATATATGATATAATTAACGTAAAAAGCTGACAAGGAGAGGATAGCATGTATAAGTCTATATTAGAGGATTTGGTTTGCGCTAAATGTAAAAGTGAGCTAAGCCTAGAGATATTAGAGCAAGAACAGGATGAGATTATAGAAGGTAAATTAATCTGTAAAGATAATCATACTTGGATAATAAAAGATGGTGTAATTAATTTTGAATCACAGGAACAAGAAATAGTTAATAATTGGAGTGAACATTATAAAAACATTAACTATGACGAGTTAGATAAAATGGTTAAAGAGGCAACGCCAGATAATCAGCTTGAGGGATATAACATATCCAAACAAGTTTTATTAGAAAAGATAAAATGTAAAAATGCAAAAAATATCATTGATATAGGAACTGGTAGAGGAATGTTATTGACCTATATAGCTAAAAATATTACTGATGAAATAAGTTTAGTATGTGTAGATTTAAGCTATGAAGTTTTAAAATATGATAGATTGAAAGTCAAAAAAATAAATCCAAAAATAAAAGTTAACTACATAGCCTGTGATGCGGCTAGGTTACCATTTAAAGAGAATAGTTTTGATTTATCCGTATCATTTTTTGGCATTATCAATATGGGAGAAATAGCAAAAAAAGGTGTTGAAGAAGCAGTACGTGTATCAAAAGAAGGTTTAATCAATGCAGTAATGGTTATAAAAGATGACAATCCTAAAGTAGAGACAATTAATAAATATTTGCAAGATGATGGTATTGATGGGAAGATAGATAATATTATAGAGACAAATTGCTTTAAGCTTCACCAGGTAGACGGAAAATACAATGTTACTAAAGAGTTGACATATGAAAGTGTAGCGCTTCCAAGTAAATATGATTATGTACCTATTGAAGGTGAATGGTTTGGGATTAATGTATATGACTGCAAGGAAAAATAAAAGGAGATGTCTCAAAGAGACATCCCGTCAGACTGTAGAAAAAAGCCCAATTTCTACGTTGTAGTTAAAATTTACGTTGCTCACTTACCTCTAAGTAAGCTCTGCTACTCAATTTTAACACGCCCCCGAATTGAACTCTTACTACAGTCTGCTATCTTGATGACTTTGTCATCAATTTAAGGAGATGTCTTAAAAAGACATCCCGTCAGACTGTAGAAAAAAGCCCAATTTCTACGTTGTAGTTAAAATTTCCGTTGCTCACTTACCTCTAAGTAAGCTCTGCTACTCAATTTTAACACGCCTTGAAATTGAACTCTTACTACAGTCTGCTATCTTGATGACTTTGTCATCAATCTAAGGAGATGTCTTAAAAAGACATCTCCTTTAGGGATTAAATCAGGTATAATTTATAAAACTAAATACAATTATTTATCAGAGTAGTTTGATATAACTTTCATAATATTATCAGTATGTTTATTTGGCATATCACCAAGCATTAATAGTGAAGCAAGGTATTTCTTATTGTTCTTGTTATAAATGGTAAATAACCAATCATCATCTATTACATATTTATGACCGTTGTAGTCATATTCTTCTATAACTCTACCATCTAAAAAGCTGAGATTATCACATTCTTGGAATCCTAGATGAGTCCATTTATTTATTTCATTATCATAAAAACTTAACCTTACAAGTCCTATCATATCAAGACGAGGTGTTTCTAAATAGAAGTAGTCAAGACCTTTATCTTTAGCATCATTATATAGATATTCTAAGTATGCATCTTTATCTAAATTCATATCATTTTCATATATTTTTTCAGAGTCGTGTAAATACGTTATAGTTGCATTTTTAAACTTGTAGTTATTATAAAGAGTATCTGTTAAGAACTCAGTAGGAATAGGTATACCTACATCTGGTAGTTTATCAAGACCAAAGAACTTATCACCTGTATTAGCCATGATAGAATTTTCAGGATCAAATTTGTCCATACCTTTAAAGCAGTAAACTTTAGCAACTTTATCTTTAGGTAACTTAGCTTCAACTTCATCGCGAGCATCAAGTAGATTTAAGAAATCATCGTTAGCAATAACTTCTGAAAATTTAGTTATAGCTTTCATAAATTTGTTTGTTTGCTCATTTGGTTTATCAGTAAATATCCATATATTTACAGTGTATAGTTGTTTGTTTTTGTAAAATGAAGTATAAAGGTTATTATTTCCTAAGATATACTCGTGGCCATTATACTCATATTTTTTATAAGAAGAATCTTGTTCTTCACAAACAAAAGAACGACCTTTTTTTATATAAACATGATTCCATTTATTAATATCGCTGTTATGGTAACTGATACTGATATTATGTACAGTATCAGCTTTTTTAGTATCTACGTAAAAATAGTCTTGGTTTTTATTTTTTGCTTCATCATAAAGATATTTTAAGTATTGATCTGAATTTAGACCCATGTCATTAGCATACAGTTCAGAGTGTTCAAAATCATAGTTTATAGATACACTTTTAAACTTAAAATTGTCATAGAGTATTTCAGATAATAAACCATCAGGTATTGGGATATCAATATCTGGAATTTCATCAAATTTGTAATGTTTATCATGAGAGTTTGCAAGTCTACTATAGTTTTGGTTAAATTCACCTTTGCAAGAGTAAATTATTGCAACTCTATCTTTAGGTAGTTTGGCCTCAACCTCTTCTTGAGCTTTATCTAAACTTTTGATTATAAAAGGAGGTCTTTTATCGCTAAGGTCTTTTGCGGTGCTTACTTGAACTATAGTTTTACCTTCTTTATCATGCAACTGTGCTTTTATAGTACCAAAGAAATCAGTAGCGATAGCAACTGATGCTAGTAGTATAGTAGATGATACAGCCGCAACTAAAGCTACTCTTTTCATTAAGTGAGAAGGTCGCTTGCGTATTGATACTTTATTTAATATTTTGCTTTTTTGATCTTGATATGGTACACTTTCATTTTTCAAATCATTTATTATATCATCAAACGTATAATGTTTTTTCACTTTGAACATCTCCTTTTAATAATTTATTTCTGACCTTTATTTGAACACGGTTATATTGTTTACGAATAGTGTTTTCATTTTTATCAAGTATTTCGCTAATTTCTTTATAGCTTAGCTCTTGAACTGCTCTTAAAAGCAGGACACTCTTTTCATAAGGAGAAAGATTGCACAAAATCATTTCTATTTCTTGACTACATATATCTTCCATCATATTATCTTCGACTGATGGTTCATATGTTTTCTTATGAAATTTAACAATGTTCAATTTCTCAAGCTTTTTCCTACGGAGGAGGTCGATACATTTGCTATGAGCTATGCTATATAGGTAGCTTTTATTATATTCTTTTTTGTTTTTAGAAAGCTGATAATATTTTATAAACACTTCTTGAACAATATCTTCGGCAGTTTCCTTGCATCTTACCATTTGATAACAATATCTATAAAGTTTATGTTGATATTCATCAATAATATACTCTAGTTCTTGTCTGTCCAATATTTACCACACTCCTTTATATAGTATTAGACGCCTAATGAATGATTTGATATCAAAGCTTACATATATATAACGATTAAACAACATGGTTTGTGACGTATATTTACCTTTTTATAAAATTATATCAGATTAAATGTAATATAAAGTAATGATACCAAATAAAATAAAACAAGAAAAACATTGACTAAAGTGGTCAATGAACATATAATGTAATATATAGATTGACCCGAGTGGTCAAGATTTATAAAGGAGGGGTTAAAATGATAAAGGTTAAAAATTTGTATCACTCTTATAATAAAGATGGTAAATATCAAGTCAATAATGCAAGTTTTGAGGTTGAAAAAGGAGAAGTGTTTGGTTTTCTGGGGCCTTCAGGAGCAGGGAAATCAACTACACAGGGAGTGCTAACTGGTCTTTTACAGCTACAGAAGGGAGAAGTATCAGTAGCAGGATATGATATGAAAAAAGTATCCAATAAGATGTTCAATAAAATAGGCATGTCATTTGAGCAATCAAATGTTTATAGTAAGCTTACAGCTAGAGAAAATCTAAAATTTTATAGTAAATTATTTGATGTACCGACTAGAAAGCCTAGAGAGCTATTAGAGTTAGTAGGTCTAGATGGAAAAGAAAATATTAAAGCAGGCCAATTTTCAAAAGGCATGAAACATAGATTGACATTTGCAAGATCTATGATAAATAATCCAGAGTTATGGTTTTTAGATGAACCTACGACTGGGTTAGATCCAGCTATTGCATCCAATATAAAGGATATAATAAGAAAGGAAAATAGAAAAGGAGTAACTATATTTCTAACTACACACAACATGTTTATTGCAGATGAATTATGCGATAGAGTAGCATTTATAATAGATGGAGAAATAAAGCTGATAGATTCACCAAGGAATTTAAAATTGCAATATGGAGATAAGCTTGTAGAGGTTGAATACATTAAAAACAATGTAGTGATTAAAGAAAAATTTTCAACAGTGTTAAACGAAGAAAAATTAAGGTTACAATCAGTAATAGAAAACTATGAAATAGAAACAATGCATACTAAGGAGGCGACGTTAGAAGAGATATTTATAAAAGTTACTGGAAGGGAGCTTGTATAATATGAAATTTTTGAGTAGCTTTATTAAAGAGATAGTATTAGCTTCTAGAAGTTTTTATTTTTATATTGAAATAGGAATGGCGATTGTACTATTATTGATAATGCTATTTGTAGTACCAGATAGCTTTGATAATAGGAGCACAGAGTATATATATTATGACTTACCTAAAGAATTAGTCGATACAATAAAAAGCGATATGTTAAAACAGGACTTAGACCATAAAAGTGAAGAAATAAACATGGATATAGAAGACAGAGAAGTATCAGTTTCTTACTACAAAACAGACAACAAGAAGTATTATATTGTTAATACTAATAAACAGGATTTAATAGATATAGCGAAGGATAAGAAAAAATTAGGCATAGTAATGAAACTGAATGAGAAAAAAGAGATGATATATGATTATTTTTTGCAAGGATATGAGACAGACAGATTAAAAAATATATATAAATTGGTTCATGCTAAAAGTAGTGTAGACTCACTTGAGCAAAGTATAAAAAATCAAGAGGTAGTTACAACAGGAAACTATGATAAATTGTCAGATAGAGAAAATTCTTTACCTCCAATGCTTGCGATAAATTGCGGGCTGATGGGAATCTTTATTATAGCAGCCTATGTGTTTTTAGATAAGAAGGAAGGCACTATAAGGGCATTTGCAGTATCACCTTGCCCAATATATCAATATTTGCTTAGTAAAACAGGGATTATAACTATTACAGGTATAGTGAGTAGCTTAATAATACTAATTCCATTGATGGGAAGTACACCAAACTACCTTATGCTAATAGTACTATTAGTGGCAACGGGTTTCTTCTCTTCATCAATAGGATTATTAATAGCTAGTTTTTTCAAAGACGTAATTGAGTCAATGGGTACTATAGTCGTAGTTTTAATTACTTTTGTGTTACCAGTTATTGGATACTATATACCTTCATGGAATCCACAGTGGCTTAGTTATATACCATCATATCAAATAATACAGAGTATTAAAGAGATTATTTTGCAAAATGGAGATATGAGCTATGTAGCATTATCATCATTACGAGTGGTAGCTATAGGTATAGTAGTGTTTATAATTGCAAACTTAAGATATAAAAAAATACTATCAGTTTAGCAGGAGGTGACTAGTATGTTAAAAAAGATATTTCAGATATTTAAGCGTGATGTTAAGGTTAATTCTAGAGAATTTATATCACTATATATCATACTCTTTCCGATAATATTGGCAATAGGTATAAATCTATTTGCACCTGATATAAACGATACAACCATAAGTTTAGCATTACTTGAAAACGATAATAAACAAATTGATTACCTAAAAGATTATGCAAATATAGAATTATACAAAAATACAGATGAGATTGAAAAAAGAGTTAATAGGAGAGATGCTGTGATAGGCATAGCTTTAAAAGATAATGGAGAATATTATATTTTATCTCAAGGAAACGAACCTACGTATGTAGTTGAAATGGCAAAATTACTAAAATCCTTTTACGAATTAGATTTAAAAGTTGAAGATACTAATGTAACATTGCACAGCTTTGAGAGAACAGTTCCTCCTCTCAAAAAAATGTTAGTCAACTGCTCAATATTAATGATATCTGTATTAGGAGGAATGTTGATTACAATAAATCTAGTAGAAGAAAAGGCTGATAATACTATTAGTGCAATAATAGTAAGTCCAATATCAAGAATAGCATATATACTTGGAAAGTGTATTATAGGTGTATTGTTAGCTGTAATAGGATCGATTTTGCTAATAATATTGACTGGATTTACAGATGTGAATTTTCCTCAATCCATATTGGCTGTTTTTAGCTGTACTCTCATAAGTGTTATAATCGGATTTTTACAAGGGATAAGCAGTGACGATGTTATGGAAGCTATTGCAGGAATAAAAATGATGTTTTTACCAATGGCAGGGGCGATAGCAGCAATACAGCTATTAAGTGATAAATGGCAAAGAGTAGTTTACTGGATTCCTTTTTACTGGACATTTAAAGGAAATGATGCAATACTATCAAAAACAGCAACATGGCCACAAATATTAACTTATACATCTATAGTATTGGGTATAACACTAGCGGTATTTTTATTGTTTATGCCAAAAATAAGAAAAGGGTTAGAAAAATAAAATATATAGAGGAGTGATACAATGAATGGTTGGGCGTTATTAGGATTAGTATTTATTATTTATTCTGTTTTCATATTATTTGTAAGCATAAAAAAACCTACATCAATATGGGAAATGAAAAAAATACAAGGTTTTAAAAAGATGTTTGGTGAAAATGGTACGGTAGTGTTTTTTATAATATGGGGATTAATAATAGGTAGCTTAGGAGTGTGGATGCTGGTAACTAAGGTATAATGTAAGTAAATACAAATAAAAAAAGATGGTTCAAATTGCTTAGAATCATCTTTTTTATTTGCTTAGTCAAAAAATTCAATACTTACTGAAGTAGAAAAACAACTAATTAAAAGAAATGATAAACCAAACTCACAGACACAATTTTAAAATTACAAAAACAAGAATAAACATATATAGTCTTTTATATATTCAAAGATTTAACCAATAGTTAAAATTTGAGTAGTAAGCTTAACTATTGATACATAGTTCTCAGCAATACAGGATGGTAACATTATAGTATAATAATATAAGGAGGTAATATAATGTTTAATACAGGGGAAGTTGGCAAACAGATTGCACTATTACGTAAAGAGAAAAAATACACCCAAGAAAAGCTTGCAGACAAGTTAGGAATTAGTTGTCAAGCTATAAGTAAATGGGAGAATGGACACTCACTACCAGAAGTTTCATTATTACCATTACTTGCAAAAACATTGGATTGTACTATAGATACTATTTTGATACCATCAAGATTACAAATTTTAGAGGCAAAATATACAGATGGTTATAGAGAATTAAATGTAACACAAAGATTAAATAGATTAGTGCAAGATGGAAATCTTTCATTAACTGTGTGTAGTGAAATGATATTAAAAGTAGATAATGATAGAGTATGGTATTTATTAATAAAATACAAGAATGCTACTGGTGTATATTATGCATATAGTAAGCAAGGAAGCCATATTCATATTAAAGAAGAACAAGAAGGCTTAAATATTGAAAAAAGGAATCTAAAGATAATAGATGCTTATTATGGAAACAAAGAAGCTATGAGTAATGTTAACGATATAATAAAGCAGCTTAAATTCTTGAATTATACAAAGATCTATGTGAATCATGAAACATTTCCAAGTAATCCATCGACATCTGACAGAGAATATTTATCTATAATCTATATGAACGAAGAAGGCATACAGATAATAGTTTGTGAAGAAAATCAGACTATTGAATATTCATCAGATATGAAAAATCTAAATAAAGTATCAGAGAACAAGAAAATCATAAAGGGAATAGAGCCATTAGATTATGAAAGAAGGATGTATTGTACATGGGCAGGAGCCTTGACGGTATCATTGAGAGCAATGGGAATAGATACCACATACGAGAAAATAATGGGTGTTTCTGGAGCATGTTATAGAGTAGCATGTCATTCAGTATGGGATTATAGCTGGGCAGATGCATTAGTTTCATATGACTATGCTACGCCAGGATATAAAGCATTTGGATATAGACATGCTCATGCACAGAGAGTGCCAAAAGAACATAGAGATGAAGAAAGAAGTTGCATAGTTAAAGATATTGACAAAGGCTTGCCGGTGTTAGCGATTAATTTAAAAGTAGCGCCACAATGGGGAGTTATAACGGGTTATGAACAGAAAGGAAAAAAGTTATTGTGCAGAACTTATTTTGACAAAGATGTTATAGGAGAAAAGTTTTTGGAACAAGATAGATACTTACCAGCTGATAATTGGCCATTTATAATAACCCACTTTGAGGAGAAAATAAAAACTCCATCTGATAAAGAGAACTTTATAAATTCATTAAAAACAATGATTGACAGTAATAATAGTAAAGATAATAGATGCGGATATCTACAAGGATATGATGCTTATAAAAAATGGATAAATGCTTTAGAAAATAGTAATCATTTTATAAATCTAATAAAGAATGATTACGAACAATTCTCTAGAAACTTTGATGTCCATTGCCATTGTATAAAATCATTAGTCGATGCACGAAGATGTGCCTATTTGTATATTAGAGAGTCATCAAAACTATTTGACAATTATTTTGATGATATTATTAATATTGCTAACGTATACAAAAGCATATATAATAAAGCTAATACAATGTTAAAAAAGTTGCCTAGAGAGAAAAAAATTGGTAAAAACATTGCTAAAGTTTGGACTGGAAATCTCCGCTTAGAGCAAGCAAAGATTTTAAAAGAGATTTTGACATTGGAGAAAGAAGCCGAAGAAAAAGCAACTAAATTACTAAAAATCATTGGTAAAGAAAAGTCTGAAAGGATAGAAGAGTAGCCAATATATGCATAAAAACTAAACAAATGAAGGGGTTATATGATTAAATTAAATAAAAGATACTTCATTATATTTATAATATTTTTTATAGTAGAAGTATTAATAGCTGTGTATGTACATGATGGTATAATCAGACCGTTTGTAGGTGATATATTAGTAGTAATATTAATATATTGTTTTGTAAAAGCGTTTGTCAGTGTTAGAACTAAGTTATTACCATTATATATATTTTTATTTGCTAGTACAGTAGAACTACTGCAGTATTTTCAAATAGTGAAACATTTAAATTTGCAAAACAACAGAGTTCTTAGGATTGCAATAGGATCAACCTTTGATAAAAAAGACATTCTATGTTATCTACTAGGCTCTTGTATTTTATTTATATACGAAAGGATACAAATAAATCAAAGGGGGAAATAACAATGATTTTACCAACGCATATAGTAGGAGCAGGGGGATTAGTAATGAATGATGAAGGTAAGATATTACTTGTAAATAATCCACGTAAAGGCTGGGAATATCCAGGTGGGATAGTAGAAGTGGGAGAAACTGTTATACAAGGCGTAAAAAGAGAAATAAAAGAAGAGACAGGAGTAGATGTAGAAGTCGTTAATATGGTAGGAATCTATTCTAATACGAAGAAGAAAAAAGGTTATGGCGGCGTAGAAGTAGTACCTACAATAGTTACTATAGATTTTATATGTAAGTACATATCAGGAGAACTAACTACAAGTGTAGAAAGCAGTGATGTTAAGTGGTTTTCAAAAGAAGAAGCTATAAATATAGTAAGAAAAAAACAACAGTATAGGTTAAGAAAAGCTCTAGATTTTGGAAATGCAATTACTTGCGCTGGATTTATAGTAAATGATGAAGATGAAATAGAGGTACATGAAGAATATGAGTTTGAGAGATAAAATAAAGGAATATAGATATTCCTATGTGTTCAAACTATAGACAAAAGCCAAATATCTGCGCCCGTGTTAAAATTTCCGTTGCTCACTTACCTCTAAGTAAGCTCTGCTACTCAATTTTAATACGCCTTGAAATTGGACATTTACTACAGTTTGCTATCTTGATGACTTAGTCATCAATCTAAACAAAGAAATGGAGATATTTCTTTGTTTTTTTATATAGAAAAATATAAAATTAATGTAAAATAATTAATAAAAAAGGGTGCATCTGTTCTTACTTTGTAGTGTATTGCATCCATTACTACATGTGCATAGGTTGTATCTAATGGTCTGTTTTGCCATCTTTTTATTACTGGCATTATTTTATCTGTTATGCTTGATATCATTGTCGGTGATATTTCTATCCCATACAAGTTATTTTTTTACTATTTGTGGCTCAAATTCTCCTGTTCTATCTCGCGGTACATCTATTTGTAGTTCTCCGTGGATTGACCTAACTTTTTTTGAGCGTTTACTGTTTCTTGTATTTTCTGTATTTTTATTTTTATAGTCATATTTACTATATCCTAATTCATCTTCTATTTCTGCTTCTAGCATTTCTTCTATTAGGTCTTTAAACTGTTCTTTTAATAGCTCTTGTATATTTGTTATGTTGGTTAGCTTTCCTTCTTTCATTAATTTTCTTACTGTTTTTTTGTCTATTAAACTCATAAATGGTGTACCCTCCTATTTGATATTTTTATTATCATTTTAGAAGTTTACACCATTTATTTTACACTGTAGTTTACATCTTATTTCAATAAACTTTTGATTCTTATAGCTCTTGTATAATATTTATCTGGTACTTGAAACATTAATAATTAGATGCTATCCATCAAGATAAGAGCTGTATAGTTACAATAAGCAATAAGGAGACATATCTTATAGTAAGAATATTCATAAAAGAGGTGAATATGTTGGGAATAGACATTCAAATAAATGCTGGGATGGATGCGAAGTCTTCAAGTGTTAAGGCAACAGGAAATATAGTAGATACGGTTTCAGATACAGAAATGAA
Source organism: Abyssisolibacter sp. ZYX002 (assembly GCF_056892235.1). NCBI lineage: Bacteria > Bacillati > Bacillota > Clostridia > Eubacteriales > Clostridiaceae > Abyssisolibacter > Abyssisolibacter sp. ZYX002. The sequence goes on along the minus strand of NZ_JARMXH010000001.1, from coordinate 1,264,853 downwards.
ATCTTTTGGTTTAACTGGTAAGGATTTTTCAAAAGCAATTAATTCTCTAACAAAGCTATTTCCGATGGTTATATCTACTAAAGATGTAAAGAGAGAAGTTGTTGTGAAAAGTGCAGAAATTGTGGATATTACTTCTGAGCCAATCATAGTAAAAACTCAGAAATTTATTAATAACAGTGATGTCTCAGGTACGTTTGATGTTTCAATATCTGACTCTGTAGCAGATAGTGTAACAAATAGCTGGAGTACTACTTCCACGATAACAGTTGGTCAAAAGATTGGATATGGTGTAAAGTTCTTAGGTGGAGGGACAGGTGAGACGTCAATCAGTTATAGCCAATCATGGACGCAAGGGGGGTCACATTCAACCACTATAACAGTTGGCTCGACATCTGGGGTTACTGTTAAATTAGACCCTGGACAGAGTGTATTAGCAACATTATCAGCTAGTAGAGGTAAACTTAATGTAAAGGTAGTCTATAATGCATATATTTACGGAACTTTATATGTAAGAGGAGTTTCAGGAATATCAGCTAAGGTAGATATTCAAGATTTGTTAAATAAAATGAATAAGCAAAATAGTATATTAACAACAGAAAACCTTAGTATAGGTTACTATGGTAATTCAACTATAGAGCTTAAAAAAGGTGGGGAAACAAAGCTTTATCATGTATAAATTTTATAGGAGGAAATTTTTATGGGAATAGATATTCAGATTAATGCTGGGATGGATGCGCAATCATCAAGTGTTAAGGCAACGGGATATACAGTAGAATCAATTTCAGATACCGAAATTAAATCATTTGGGTTAACGGGTAAAGACTTTACAAACGCTTTTTTAAAAAAATATAAGACACTTCCTATGGTTATAGCGTCAAAAAAAGATGCAAAAAGGGAAGTTGTGGTAAAAAGCGCAGAAATCGTGGATATTACTTCCGAGCCTATTATAGTAAAAACTCAGAAATTTATTAACAACAGTGATGTATCAGGTACGTTTGATGTTTCAATATCTGACTCTGTAACAGATGATGTAACAAATAGCTGGAGTACTACTTCTACGCTAACAGTAGGTCAAAAAATTGGATATGGTATAAAGTTTTTAGGAGGAGGAACAGGAGAGACATCAATAAGTTATAGCCAGTCATGGACACAATCAGGTTCACATTCAACAAAAATAACCGTAGGCTCAACATCTGGAGTTACTGTTGTTTTAGATCCTGGACAGAGTGTGTTAGCAACATTATCAGCTAGTAGAGGTAAGCTTAACGTAAAAGTAGTCTACAATGCATATATTTATGGAACATTATTAGTATCAACAGTAGGAGGATGGTTAGTTAAAGTCGATGTTCAAGAGTTTTTAAAGACACTGAATAAACCAAATAGCATTTTAACGACAGAAAACCTTAGTGTAGGTTATTATGGTGATTCAACTATAGAGCTTAAAAAAGGAGATGAAACTAAGGTTTATTATGTTTAAAACTCTGTAGTTGTGAATCTTCCCTTCTATACATTAGATAAAATTATAGTAAGAATATTCATAAAAGAGGTGAATATGTTGGGAATAGATATTCAAGTAAATGCTGGGATGGATGCGAAGTCTTCAAGTGTTAAAGCAACGGGTTATATAGTGGATACGATTTCAGATACTGAATTAAAAGCATTTGGAATACTTGGTAGTAAGTTTAGTAGTAGTTTTAAAAATTATTTTGAAAAAAAATACAAAGCACTTCCTGCATATATAGCTGATAAAAGCCATGCAAAAAGAGAACTTGTTGTAAAAAGTGCAGAAATTGTAGATATTACTTCTGAGCCTGTTATAGTAAAAACTCAGAGATTCATTAATAATAGTGATGTGTCAGGATTGTTTGATGTTTCAATTCATGATGAAGTATCAGATACCGTTGAAAACAGTTGGAGCATTACCTCAACAATAACAGTAGGTCAAAAAATTGGTTATGGCATAAAGTTCTTAGGTGGAGGAACAGGTGAGACATCGATATCCTATAGTCAATCATGGACACAGGCAGGATCTCATTCCACAAAAATAACAGTAGGTTCAACATCTGGAGTTAGGGTTAATTTAGATCCTGGTCAAAGTGTGTTAGCGAAATTATCAGCTAGTAGAGGTAAACTTAATGTAAAAATAACCTATAATGCATATATTTATGGATATATACAAGTAGGCGTGATTGGTGGCATATCACCGATGCCTTTTGTAAAAGTAGATCTTCAAGATGCATTAAAAGCAATGAATAAAGAAAATAGTGTTTTAACAACAGAAACTCTTAGTGTTGGCTACTATGGTGACTCGACTATAGAACTTGATAAAGGTGATGAAACTAAGTTTTATTTTGTATAAATTAATAAATAGATTAAAAAAGGGGAGGTGTGATTATACCATCCCCTTTAATGCTGTTATACTTATTTATACAATATTTATTTGTTTAATAGATGTTTTGGTATTATCTATCTCATTGATATATTTAATAACTATATCATTAAATTCCTGTGCTTTATCAAATATAAAGATATGACCCGAATCCTTGAATGTTATAAACTTGCAATTTTTATACTTTTTGCAGAGCTTTACAGCATCGTTATAGAAGCAAAAATCTTTTCTACCTGCTATAATTAATGCAGGTATTTCAGAATGAGGAATATAATCATAATGATTCCCTTGTAAAACAATTTTCCACCATTTCGCAAATTCAAGGTCATCCATTTTTTTTGATTCCCTAATAAAGAATTCTCTAGATTTTTTATGCTTTTTACCAGGTAACATTAGTTTAGATATTAATCTACAATAAGTGTCTTTAGAGAAAATTTTCAGAAATATTTTATCAACAAAATTGTTATAAATAGTGGTGAATAGATTAGATTTTGTTAATGGGCTAGTATAAATTAAGGAAAATACTCGTTCGGGGAATAGTGCAGCAAAATACTGTTCAACTATTGCACCTAAAGAAATTCCAAGAAAATGTGCTTTGTCAATATTAAGTTTGTCCATAATCATCCTAACTTGATTAGCCATTAAGGAACCACTATAAAGTTTGGTATCAAGACTAGGTGATTTACCATGACCATTTAAATCCAAATTAAGAACAGAGAAGTGCTTGTTAAAACTGTCAATTTGAGCCTTCCAACTCTTTGTAGAACCTGATAATCCATGTAATAAAATTAACCAAGGACCATCCTTATTACCTGTGATTTCATAATTTAAGATACTTTCACTAATTGTTTTTTTCATAAGTTAGCCTCCTTTGTAGTTTAATATTTTTTGATAATATAAATTGTCAATGACTCTGTAAAATGTTTCAAAATATTATTACAGGAGAAAAGTTGATAATTCCTTTTTAATGCATTCTGCTATATTATGGTAAAATGTGTGTAAATAAATGATAAGACAAAATTAAATATATGTCAAATAGACAAAATTTATTTATTTAATAAATATTTATACTTGAGTGGAGAATAAGACCTTAATTGGTAGAAGAATATTGTAAAATAATCAAATAATGATATAATTAATAATAGATTATAGAATAAGGAGAATAAAAATGGAACAAAAAATTGTCGAACGATTCAAAGAGAATTTAAAAAAGTATCAAGATGATGTTAACTATTTAATTCTTAAGGTATGTTTTTCTGGAGCTATTGGTGGTATAGTTTTTTTCTCATTACTAAAAATTACAGGTATCCTTAGTAAACTAACGTGGTCAGGCATAACTAAACTAAGTATTGGAAGTTTAGTAGATGTAGCTATTCCAACGGCTGTATATTTTTTATTTGTCAGAAATAAGAAAACAAATAAAACAGTTAATTTTTTCAAATACACATTAATATTATGTACTTTGATTAACTACCTAGTCCTAGTAATAGCGATACCATATCAAGGAATGTGGGCAACGATATTCATGGTATTGTTTATATGTTCATTCTTTCTAGAGATACATACAGTAATAATAACAATAATTTTTGGAATAATCTTTTCTATAATAGCTTACTTTATTAGTCCCACGCCTAAACCAGATACAGCAGAATTAATTATTAGAGCTACGACATATTTCTTTGGCGCTGGTGGCGCAGTATTTGTGACAATGCTTTCAAAGAAGTTATTACTTAGAGCTACAATAAGTGAAGTAGAAGCTAATAAATCCGTTGATAGTTTAGCTATAGTTATGAATAAGGCAAAAGGAATCTCAGAATCATTGGCTCAGTCGAGCGAATTAGTAGCATCAATGGCTACTGAACATAATGCTACATCAGAAGAAATGGCTACTACAACAACATATGTATCAAACAGCATGATACAGACAGCAGAGAGTATAAAAGAAGGATCAAAGAACCTTGATACTTTAGTAGAGGGCATAAATATAGTGCTTAAAAGAGTAGAAAAACTTTTAGCATCATTTAGTAACTTAAAAGTTGTAACGGACCAAGGTAAAGATGAGATGAATGAGGTAGTTACTAAGATTACTGACATAAAACAAGAGGTAATGAAAGTATCTTTAAGTACTAAAAAACTAGATGTTAAAGCAAAAGAAATAGATAAAATAGTAGAGTTCATAAAACAAATAGCAGATCAAACTAATTTATTGGCACTAAACGCATCAATAGAAGCCGCTAGAGCAGGAGAACATGGTAAAGGATTTGCAGTAGTTGCAGATGAAATAAGAAAGTTAGCGGAACAAAGTCATGAATCATTAATAGCTATAACAAACACACTAAAACACATAATTGATTTGAGTAGCGAAGTAGATGATATGATGAATTCCAGTGTTCATCTAGTTGAAGAAGGTGTTGAAGTTGTAAAGAAATCTATGGACAATTACAAACAAATAGATGATAGTATAGTTTCATCAGCAGAGGAGCTTGATATTATCAATGCTGTATCATTAGAACATGCACAGCAATCTAAAGAATCGAACAAGCTTATGAATAATATAAATGAAGTTTCATTAAAAACAACAGAAGATATAGAAAGAATAGCAGGTTCTATGCAAGAAGGTTTTTCAACTAGTGAAGAGCTTTTAAATGTAGCTAGAAATATAGAAGAAAGTGTAAAAGAATTAAACAATGTAATGGAGAAATAATGTTAAAAATAAAGGGATGTATTATCAGTTTTAATACCACTGATGATACATCTTTTTTAATTTAAACAAAAATAGCCAACAACTGTTCTAAAGTTGACCTAAGGAGTTAGCATTTTTCATAAACACTTTCTTATTATGAGGATAAGTTAATAGTAAAATATGACTTAATATTAATCAGTATGAATAGTAATAAACTTTAAGGTCATAGGAGAATTAGTTATAGGGATATCTAATGTCTGTAAATCTAGTAATCCTTCTAATACTGAATAATTAACAACAGGTTGCAGAACACCATTTACATTTAGATGGTAGTATGAAGCATCTTTTGGATTTAAGATTCCCTTGTCACCGTATGCAGCAATTTCATCACTATTTGTGTATTCTTTTTTATTATCTGCAACAGTATTGTACTGATATGTGTTAGCTTTTAGAAGTTGGTTATTTTCATCTTGAATAATTAAATATTGTAGTATTATAGGTGAATTTGCTAGAGGTATATCTGTTGTTGTTAAAGTAAGTAAGTTTTCATTAACAGAGTAGTTGACAGGTGGTTGTAGCACCCCATTAATATATAAGTTGAAGAACGATACAGTACTAGGGTTAGGAATATTATCAGAGCTATATTCTGCGATTCCATCAGCATTCGTAAATTGAGTTTTGATCCCATCAGAAATAACAAAATAATGACTATTTTCTGTTTGGAATTGTTTTTCTATAACATTAAACGATCCAGTAACTTGCACTGATAGAGTTGCCATAGTTACAGAAGGAAGTTCACCAACATTCCATATGATTTTATTATATTCTACAGTAGCAGTACCTTGAGAAACACTTTCAATATCAATACTTTCTATATCATCTAACAATAGAGTGTCTACTACTACTATGTTAGAAATAGGACCATTGCCATCGTTAGTGACACGTATCTCAAAAAACCATGTGTTAGGTTCATTTAAAGATATACTTAATGGACCGTTAACAACGATCTTTGACATAGTGAGATGACCAAATATAGGAGGGCCTGGAGCAGGTATGCATTCGCTTGGATCATCTGTACCAATATCGTCAATAACTTGATAAATGCTCTCAAACTGAGGTGGATAGAAATCAGGGAATTCTTCATTGAAGAATTCATCGCATAGCTGATCACTATCTGCTTCTATACATGGCAATAGAGTAGGAGCAAAATTAAATGCAGGAATCAATAATTGAACTTTTCCAACTACTTTAGTTATTATAAATACACCAGCTGCAAAATTCAAATCCTCATTACTTTTATATGGTTCGTTTAACAATTTTGAACTAGTTTCTACAACAATTTTGAAAGAAAATTCATCTCTAGACTCTGGTATAAATAGTACTATATCTTTATATATATCAGGGAGACAACCATCTATAGTATTGTTATTTGTAGTAGTAATAGTATAAGAAACCCTCAATGCAAACTGCACTCTATTAAAGTTAGGTCTATTTTTTATAGGAGAAATAATTAATGTATTTTCTACTATAAAGCCTTCTTTAAACATAATACTCTCAAATGTTTCACAACCTATAGGAATGATTATATTATCAAAACAATGCCTTTGCCTACAATGTGAATAAACTTTATCTGTTATAATGCAATCAGTAACCAAATCAGAAAGATTAGCAACATATATAGAAGAACCTGATTGAATGTTAGATAATACATAATCATTATTTAATAGCATTGCAAACGCTAAACTTCTATTAAGAGATCTGTAACCATTTGACACAAAATACCCAGACACTTTAAAATAAGCTTGTGCAGATTCATATGGTTCAAGACTGTTAATATTCCAAGTTATAGTTTTATTGGATATAATAACACTACCTGTAGTGACAGATATGTTTTTTAAACTAATTATAGTATCTAAAAGTATATTGTCAGTAACAATGATATTAACAAGAGGCATATTAGTATTGTTGGTGAGTTTTAGGGAAAAATGATACGCATTTTTTATACCAATCATAGAATAAAGAGACCCTAATGTTATAGCTTTTTGTAAATTTAGTTGATTAATTTGTGTATATTGGTCTGATACAACTATCTGAATATCCCTAGAAGGACCACTAGTGATAATCGGACCATAAGGAGTGTCATTAAGTACATTACCTGTAACGGTTGCTTCACCTATATTATAAAAACCAGTATTACTGAAAGAGCCTTCAATATTGAATACTAAGAGAACACTTTGAGAACTTTTTAATGTACCTATATTCCAAATATATGATGATGGCTGAAGCTTTGTCGTACCATTTGATATACTAATATCTGAGATATTATTTATATTAAAATTCTCACTTAAAACATCATTTACGGTTATATTGTAAAGATCTACGGAACTAGAGTTGGTTACTTTTAGTTCAATACGCCAAGTATTTTGGTTTAATGTAGCAATTTCTAAAGGGCCAGAAATCATAGTGTTAGTTATTTGAAGACCATTTTCAATATCTTGAGCAAAACCAGATATCATATCTGAGATAACACTACTAGATGAAGTATCAACGGTTAAGTAAGATTTATTCAAATAACGTTTGCCAGAAGTGATAAAATATCCATTAGTATAATAATTAAAGTAGATTGTTTCATTAGGAGATATACTGCTTATATTCCATAAAATTGTGTTACCATTTATAACACCATTTACTTTTGGATTTTGCAACATAGGAAAGAATATCTTAATGATTTTATCTAAAAATACCGTAGTTGTAACAGTTATATTATTGAAAGTAGTACTACCAATGTTTTTTAATTTAAAAAATGAACCCCACTCAATATTATATCCTGCAATAGGAGTAACATGTTTATGAACACTATTTTGAAACACCAAACCTAAATTTTCAATATCGGTAAATGAATTATTATTATTAATTATAATATCAACATCTGATGACACCTCTATGCAAGTCTGCCCAGATGGAATAGTACCTTGACCTTTAGCTTCATTAACATCAACAGTGTTATTAAAGGTAACAAAACTAATGATTATAGGAGAACCTTCAACAGGAGTATTATTTGTAGTAAGAGTAAGTAAACCTTCTTCTATAGTATAATTAGTTTTTGGCTGAAGAACACCGTTAATAAAAAGATCATAATAAGAAACAGAAAGAGGGTCAAGTATGCCTCTAGTGCCGTATTCAGTTATTTCATCAGCATTTGTATATTCAGTTTGACCTTCTACGGCAAATGCATTGTATTGATATACTTGAGCATTTACCAACGATTTAGTATATCCATTCATTGCGTCACCCCCATAACTATAATATTAAGAATAATGAGTATACCTTTTATCATTTTATGTGTAAATGCCCAATTAGTTACAACTTAAAGAATATTCTTTACTATATGTCCAATAGACATAATTCATTATTACACAAAATAAGATATATAAAGAAAATAAACGATCTCTGGAGGAATAACATGAAAATTTTAGTTACTGGAGCAGATGGATTTATAGGTTCACACTTGACACAAGAATTAGTCAAAAGAGGACATAAAGTAAATGCATTTGTTTACTATAATTCATTTAATACATGGGGATGGCTTGATCATATACCAAAAATTATACTAAAAAACATAGAGATAATACAAGGAGATATTAGAGATGCAGTTAGGGTTAAATATGCAATGAAAGATTGTAAATTAGTATTTCACTTAGCAGCATTAATTGCTATACCATATTCTTATTATTCTCCAGAGTCATACATAGACACTAATATCAAAGGTACGTTGAATATATTGCAAGTTGCAAAGGAGCTTCAAGTTGATAAACTTGTTCATACATCAACAAGTGAAGTTTACGGTACTGCTAGATTTGTTCCTATATCAGAAGAACATCCATTGCAAGCACAATCGCCATATTCGGCATCAAAAATAGGAGCTGATCAAATAGCATTAGCATACAACAAATCGTTTTCAACACCAGTATCTATTGTTCGTCCGTTTAATACATACGGACCAAGGCAGTCCGCTAGAGCAGTAATACCAACTATAATAACGCAAATAGCAAAAGGAAAAGAAAGTATAAAATTAGGTTCATTGACTCCGACAAGAGATTTTAATTATGTAGAGGATACAGTTAGAGGATTTATAGAAGTTGCTAAATCCAATAAAACAATAGGTGAGGTAGTTAATATAGGTAGTAGTTATGAGGTATCAATAAAAGAAACTGCAAAGATTATAGCAAAAATAATGGGTAGAAGCATTGATATCATAACAGATGAAAATAGAGTCAGACCTCAAAATAGTGAGGTAGAAAGATTATATGCAGATATTACTAAAGCTAAGAGGTTATTTAACTTCACTCCTAAATACGGTGGTAAAGAAGGGTTTAGACGTGGATTAACAAAAACGATAGAATGGTTCAGCAAACCAGATAATCTGAAGATGTATAAAGGAGATAGGTATAATATATGAATGAAAAATTAGACACTCTTAGCATAGTATCATTAGTTAAAGATGTTTTGGATAAAGGAGAAGAAAAGATATCGTTACATGAGCCTAATTTCCAAGGAAATGAATGGAAATACATTAAAGACTGTTTGGATAGTGGTTGGGTGTCATCTGTAGGTAAATATGTGAATGAGTTTGAAAAGAGGCTAGTTGAATATACAGGAGCAAAGTATGCTATATCAGTAGTGAATGGGACCGCTGCATTGCATATATGTCTAAAAATATCTGGAGTAAGCATAAATGATGAAGTGTTACTACCAGCATTGACGTTTGTTGCTACAGCGAATGCAGTAAAATATTGTGGTGGGATACCTCATTTTGTAGATAGTGAATATGTGAGTTTGGGTATTAATCCCAAGAAATTGAACAGGTATTTAAAAACAATTGCAACTATTAAAGATGGTTGTTGTTATAATAAATTGACAAATAGGCGTATAAAAGCTGTAATAGCAATGCATACGTTTGGTCATCCAGTTGATCTGGAGAAGCTTATGAAAGTATGTCAAAGATACAAATTGATATTAATAGAAGACGCAGCAGAAGCGCTAGGTTCATACTACAAAGATAAACATGTGGGTAATTGGGGCAATGTCTCTTCCTTGAGTTTTAATGGTAATAAAATCATTACAACTGGTGGAGGGGGAGCTATACTTACAAACGATAGGAAATTAGCCACTATAGCAAAACACATTACTACAACGGCTAAATTGCCACATAGGTGGGCATTAATACATGATAAAGTGGGATATAACTACAGAATGCCAAACATAAATGCAGCTCTTGGGTGTGCGCAAATAGAACAACTAGATAGATTTGTTCAAAAGAAAAGATCACTAGCAAAAAAGTATCATAATAAATTAACAAGAGCTAAAGGTATTACAATTATGAAAGAACCGAAATACGCACGTAGCAATTATTGGCTTAATACAATATTAATTGATAAAAAACATTCTGACTATCGTGATGAGCTATTAAATATCTTCCATCAAAACAACATATATTCACGTCCTGCTTGGACTTTAATCAACAAATTGATACCTTTCAAAGATTGCCCAAGGATGGATTTGTCAACATCTGAGAGTTTAGAGAAGAGAATAATAAACATCCCTAGTAGTGCATGTTTTGGAGATGATATCATTGAAAAATAAAATATGTGTAGTCACAGGATCTCGAGCAGAATATGGACTTCTCTATGCATTAATGAAAGAAATAGACAAAGACCCAGAGTTGCAATTACAGCTAATAGTGACGGGAATGCATCTGTCACCAGAATTTGGACTTACATACAAGGAAATAGAAAGAGACGGGTTTAGCATAGATAGTAAAATAGAAATGCTTTTATCGAGTGATACTCCTATAGGAATATCAAAATCGCTAGGATTAGGGATTATAGGATTTGCAGATGCTTTAGATAAATTGCAACCAGATTTACTGATATTGTTAGGAGATAGATATGAAATATTAGCAGTAGCTCAGTCCGCAATGATAGCTAAAATACCAGTAGCTCATATTGCCGGAGGAGATATAACAGAGGGTGCATTTGACGAAGCAATTAGACATAGTATAACCAAAATGTCACATATTCATTTTGTGACAAATGAGAGTTCAAGACAGATAGTTAAACAATTAGGAGAAAATACAGACAACATTTACAATATAGGAAATCCTAGTATAGAACGTATAAAGAGTATCAAATTAGTGCAACGAAAAGAGTTAGAAAAAGCATTTAAGTTTATATTTCAAAAAAAGAATTTACTCATTACATTTCATCCAGTTACCTTAGAAAGGCAATCTTCTAGCGAACAATTCATAGAGTTATTAAAATCACTAGATACAGTAGGATCCGAGATTGGATTAATATTTACAAAACCTAATGCAGATCCTCAGGGTAAAGAAATCATAAATCTAATAAACAAGTTTGCTGATAGACATATTAACGCTGTTGCATTTACTTCATTAGGTCAACGATATTATTTTAGTTTTGTTGCTCAAGTAGATGCAGTTGTTGGTAATTCATCAAGTGGAATATGTGAAGTTCCATATTTTAATAAACCTACTGTAAATATTGGGGATCGTCAGAAAGGAAGAATGATAGCATCGTCTATTATAAACTGTATCCCTTGTAAGGACGAAATAGATAAAGCTATAAAAAAAGCATTAGAGATGGATTGTAAAAATGTAGTGTTTCCATACAATGGTGAAAATAGTTCAATCAAAATGCACAAAGTAATAAAATCCATTTCAGATTTTAAGGTGTTATTGAAAAAGCATTTTTACAAAGTAGGTGAGAGACATGGAAAATAGGGTTTATATTATTGCAGAAATAGGAGTAAATCATAATGGTTCATTAGAGATGGCAAAGAGGTTAATTAATATTGCTTCAAAGGCAGGCGTAGATGCAGTAAAATTTCAAACATTTCAAACAGATAAATGTATGATATCAAGCACGCCAAAAGCACAATATCAAATTGATAATACAAATTCAAACGAATCTCAATATGAAATGGTAAAAAAACTTGAGTTGAACCAACAAATACATTTTGAATTGAGAGACTACAGTATCAAAAATAATGTTCAATTCTTATCAACTCCGTTTGATTTTGAAAGCCTTGATTTTTTAGTGAATAGATTGAATTTACCTACAATCAAAATTGCTTCAGGAGAAATTACCAATGCTCCATTACTTCTTAAAACAGCACGAACAGGAAGAAAGATAATTTTATCTACAGGTATGTCAACATTAGGGGAGGTTGAAGAAGCATTGGGAGTTATAGCCTTTGGATATTTGGGTAATGATATAACACCTTCTGAAAGAGCATTTAAAAAAGCATATTTTTCAGAAGAAGGTCAGAAATATTTGAGGAAGAACGTTAGTCTACTACACTGTTGTACAGAATATCCAGCTCCATATGAAGATATAAATTTGAATGCACTAGACATTTTAAAAAAATGTTTTAATTTACCAATAGGATATTCAGATCATTCGTTAGGCATAGCAATACCAATAGCAGCAGTTGCACTTGGAAGTGTAATCATAGAAAAACACATTACACTTGACTGTAATTTACCTGGACCAGATCACAAAGCATCATTAGAGCCAAAAGAACTGTTTCGGATGGTTAAAGGGATACGGCAGACAGAAGAAGCATTATTGAAAACACAAAAAAAACCAACCCTTTCAGAGCTGAAAAATTTAGCTATAGCCAGAAAGAGTATAGTAGCATCCTGTAATATAAAAAAAGGTGAGAAATTTACAGAAGAAAATATAACAGTTAAAAGACCTGGTAAAGGAATGTCGCCGTTTAAATATTGGAATTTATTAAATAAAATATCGCATAAATCTTATCAAAAAGATGAGGTGATTAAATGAATGTAGCTATTTTTGGAGTTTCAGGATTTTCTAGAGAGGCAAGAGATATAGCTTTGGAGCTAGGTTATAAGGAAATCATATTTATAGATAAGTATTCAACTGGTTTCTTAGACGATTATTTAGTTTTTTCAGAAGATAATGTTTATAAACTTGCGCAAGCAGGATATACATTTGTTATAGGGATTGGCAATCCAAGTATACGTAAGGAAATAGCGAGTAAATATAGTGATTTAGAATTCATAAATTTAGTGCATCCTAAAGCAACATTTGGATATGATCAACTACATGAAGTAGAAAACAGAGTAGGAAATATAATATGCTCTGGAGTACGAATGACTAACAATATACAAATAGGGGACTTTGGTATATACAACCTGAACTGCACTGTAGGTCACGATTGTATTATTGGTGACTTCGTCACAATAGGACCAGGAGCAAATATATCTGGAAATGTAAAATTATCAATAGGTTCATACATCGGCACAAATGCTTGTATACTGCAAGGCAAGTCTATAACAGAGAAATTAACCATAGGGCAGTATGCGACAATTGGAGCTGGAGCTGTAGTTACAAAAAATGTTCTACCATATAGAATGATAAAAGGTAATCCTGCCAAATAATTCAAGATAGATTCTAATGGAGGAGAAACATGGATAAGACATATTACCATAAGTTATTTGATTTGAATAATAAAACAGCGATAGTTACAGGAGGCTTAGGGATACTTGGAAAGAGGTTTTGCTTAGGGTTAGCAGAATTTGGAGCAAATGTCGCAGTAGTGGATTTAGACGGAAAAGAGACAAAATCATTTGCCAAAGAATTAGAAGATAAATATAAAACTAGAGCTTTAGGTGTTAGTTGTGATGTATCTTCACCTAGTAATGTAAAAGAAATGGTATCAGAAGTAGTAAGTGTCTTTGGAGAAATCAATATATTACATAATAATGCAGCTACCAAATCAGATGATTTAGATGCTTGCTTTGCTTCTTTTGAGAAATATTCACTTGCGCAGTGGCGTAAAATAATGTCTGTGAATTTAGATGGAATGTTTTTAGTTGCACAAGCTGTAGGCACACAAATGATCAAGCAAGCAAAGGGAGGTAGCATCATACAGACATCATCAATATATGGTATGCTAGCTCCAGATCAAAGAATTTATAAAGGGTCATATTATATGAACAGAGAGATAAATACACCTGCCGTATATTCAGTGTCTAAAGCAGGTGTAAATGGATTGACTAAATATTTAGCAACTTATTGGGCTGACAAGAATATTAGAGTGAATACATTGACACTTGGTGGTGTTGAAAGTGGTCAAAATGATACTTTTAAAAACAAATATTCGGCTAGAGTTCCACTTGGCAGAATGGCTAGAGGAAAAGAAGTAGTAGCGTCTTTAGTTTTTCTAGCCTCAGAAGCATCTAGCTATATAACAGGGCAGAATATTGTAGTAGATGGAGGGTTGAGTTGTTGGTGATGGTAGATGAAATGATGAAAATAAATCAAGATATTCAAATTAGCAACGAAGAATACACTGACGAAATAAAGGAGATAGTTAAAAGTACATATGAATATGTTATATGGAAATCTGAGTTTAAAGAAATAGTGAGTTCAATTAAATCAGAAATAAAGAATTTAAGTGATATATTATTATCTCAAGATGAAATAATAAAACGCAATCAAGTAGTGGATTATTTTGATGAAAGAGTCAAAGCTACGGTGTATTATACTTTAAAAAATTTAGAAAGCTACAGACAAATAGGTTGGCAAAAATTAAAATATGAAGGAGTAAGCAAAGATGAGCAAGTTTAGTCAATTCAATAATAGATGCGTTAGATTTCAAGAATTATTGCTTGAGGCTATCGATTGTTTCAAGATAGGACAGGAACATCTAGGTATAAATGCGATGTTGGACATACTTGATGATTTAGAAAATTTGGTAGAACATTGCGAGTATTGTAGTGATAAAAATATCCACATTGAAAGTATCGTATTAATTCTTAGAAATATCTTAAAATGCATAGAAAATCAAGATGTAGTAGGTATGACAGATGCACTTGAATTTTCGTTATATCCTTTGACAATAGAATGGATTAAAGAGGTGGTAGTATGATAATTGCTAAAAAAGAAGAAATAAATAAGATGTTTCAGAAAAATATTAGTTTATTGTCGCCTTGGCTTAGAGAAACAGTGTTAAATATAGACGAAAAAAAGCTTTGGGAGAAGATAAATATAAATTATAATAGTGAAGGTTTTCCTATATGCAAGTACATACAAGATAATAGAAAATTTCAGATTACAAGTACCAAGCCTGTCCAGGAAGCTAAGCAGTGGAGTAGAACTGTTAAAGTAAAAGGGACAGGTGTTATTTTTATGTATGGATCAGGTTTTGGATACTCGTTATTTGAGTTATTCAAAATTAAGCAACCACATACACTTGTAGTTTTATTTGAACAGGATATATATTTATTCGCAGCAATGCTTTACTACTTTGATTTTAGAGAGATTATTGATACAAAGAAAATATCAATGCTCATAGGGGATTCAAAAAATTTTGCAAAAGCATTTGATAACCTGTTTTTTAGTATTACTCTAATAAACAGCACATCACCTGTACTAGCATTTACAAACATAGCACGAAGAAATTTTAAAAATCAATACAACAAAATACATCAATATGTATTTAAACAGCTGGGCTTGTTTGTATTTTATATTGGCAATGACCACTTAGATAATTTAATAGGTCTTCACAATCTTCTAGCCAATATAAATGAGATAGTAACAAATCCCTATATAACGTGCATAAAAGATACATTCAAAGAGGTACCAGCATTTATAATTGCTAATGGACCATCACTTGATAAAAATATACATTTTTTAAAAGAGATTAAAGAAAAAGGGTTAATAATATGTGGAGAGTCAGCAATAATTCCACTAATGAAAAATAATATAAAGCCAGATATATTAACTATTGTAGAGAGAAGTATATATACTTATTTTTATCACTTTGAAGATATAGATTATCCAAAAGATATGGCTCTGCTTTGTCTTGGGTTAGTAGATAAACATGTATATCCTTGTTTTCCAGGTGCTAAGATTCCAATATTCCGAAAATCAGAATTTATCAACGAGTGGATTAATAGTTATGTAGGCGATAAAAGTGCATTAAATGCAGGTGCAAACGTATCACATTTAGCTTTTGAACTGGCAGTGTATCTAGGGGCTAATCCAATAGTATTTGTTGGTCAGGACTATGCATATGGAAAGGAAGGTGTCACACATAGTAAAGATGCACTTTATTTAAAAGAAAAAGGTAAACGAGCAAGAGATATATTAAAATCAAAACCTACCGTATATGTTGAAAGTAATGAAGGAGAAATGATACCTTCCATTCAACTATGGGTAGATTTTAAACAAGGATTAGAAGGGAAAATAGCTACAAACTCAGATAAGATATTGATAAATGCAACCGAAGGCGGTGCAAAGATCCATGGTACAGAGTATATGAAACTAAAAGATGTAATTGATAAGTATTGCAAAGAGCAGATGCCATATAAAGTATTTGAATTGATAAATAATAGCAAAGATAATATTTCTATAAAAGAGAGAAAAGAAGGACTTGAAAAGTTCATAAAAAGTGTAGAGAAATACGGTAAAGAATTCCGAGAATTAAGTAAAAAAGCAAACGAGGGTAAGTTTTCTTGCAGACAGATGATGCGTTTAGCTAAAGACAGTAACAACCATGAATATAGGGAAATACTAGAAAAATCATATCGTAATAATATCGATACTTTTCAACAATTCATAGAAGATGAACTTTATCGTTGTTTTTCACAACAGATTATTTTCGTGTTTTATTATCTAATGAATAGCTTAGGACTTATAGATACTCAAGATAAGATTATAGAAATTTTTAAAATACAACGTGATTTCTTTAATCATTTAAATATTGTATTTCAAAGTATAGCAGTGCATTTAGAAGATGCAATAAAGCCACTAAAAGATTTATTAAATGAATTGGATAATATAGATTAGGGGGAGTTATATGGAAAAACTAAAAACTATATTAGAGCGTTTGATAATGCAACCAACTAATTATCGTATGTTTAATGATATAGGAGTGATACTTTATCAATTAAGAGATTATGAGAATTCATATAGATTTATAAATAGAGCGTATGAGTTAGATAAAACAAATAAAACAATATTATATAATTATGCAAGTATTTTATACGAATGTTCTAAATTTAAAGAAGCAGTAGAGATATATAAAGAATGTTTAAATACTAACCAATCTTCAACAGAAATTATGCAAAGTATAATTGATTGTTATTATATATTAGGCAAATATGAATTAGCAACAAAAGCTTTGTATGACTTAGAAAAAGCCAAGGTAGGTGAGCAGAATGTATGAAAAATACCGATTAACAGTTTGCATAATATCAAAAAACAGTCAAAATAATTTATCAAAGTGCATAGAAAATATTATAGATATTGCAGATGAGATAGTAGTAATAGATTTAGAGAATGATGACTATACAAATGAGATTGCATTAAAATACAATGCTAAATATATTAATGTAGATTATAAAGGTGATAATAGTAAGGTAAAAAATTATTGCTTAGATATCGCTAGAGGAAGGTGGATATTGTTTCTAGATGCAAGTGAAATTGTTACAATGCAAGAAGATACTATAGATTGCCTGTTAGATAATCCAAATGTAGAAGGATATTTGGTTTATATTGATTACATTGAACAAAACAGAATAAACTCTCCCGTACAATCTATGAGACTTATTAGAAATAGAGCTGATTATAGATTTAAATATAGAGTATTTGAATATATTGAGATTAGCAATATAAAAGATGCAAATATTAGAGTAATAAAAAAGAATGATGAAGGTGATAAAAATAACTTTAAAATTTTATTAGAAGAGCTAAAAATATATCAAAATAATTCATATTTGATGTATATTTATGGTATAGAACTATTAAATCAACAAAGAGTTGAAGAGAGCATTGAATATTTAAAAAAATCACTAGAAAGTATAAATTTAGAGTATATATATGCACCACATCTATATAAGTGTTTAGCTTGGGCTTTAATATCAAGTAAAAGGTTTGATGAAGCTTTGAATATATTGGAAGAAGGAGTAAATGAATTTTCTTTTTATACAGACTTACTCGTATTAAAAGCAGAAGTAGAACGTATAAATAATAACAACATAGGAGCTATAAAGGATTTGGAAGATGCATTGAGAATGAATGCAAGTTTCAATATTGTTATTCCAAAACCAGAAATACACAACACTGTTATATTAGATACACTTGGAGAAATACATGAATCATTATTAAATTACAAACAAGCAATTACGTGCTATAGAAATTCATATGAACTAAATAAATCAAATATTGAAAATTTATATAATATAGGGCGAGTTATACAAAAAAATAACTCAGTATATATACTTGATGAAATGTTGGAGGAATCTATAGAGCAAAATGACATGAATCAGATGATGGCTATAATGGACATATGTTGCCAGCAAAGAGAGTATAGCAGAATTTTAAAACATATAAAACAATTACAACCATCATTGTTACAAGAAGAACAGGTAAGTAGTGTAAAAACTGTATGTCATATGATGCTAGGAGAAAAGGAAGAAGTAAAAAGATACTTTGAACAAGCGAACAATAAAAGCCCATTTTATAACTATATGCTACTTCAACGTATGGAGTATTGTTGGGCAAATGATGATTGGAAGAAAGTAGATGAAATTATGGATGAAATAAATAACATAGAAGATATAGAAAAAGAGTTAAAAGAGATTTATATGCTAGTCAATAGTGTTATATTAGAAAATAAAATACAAAATATTGAATTAAATGAATTTAAATATGATGTAATCAATTCAGTTATGGAAAATCTATTATTTCTAAATCAAACAGATAAAGCAAGTATATTGCTCACATTGTTACTACAAGTTAAAAGAAAACATAAATATATTGATTTAGCATTACCTTGGATAAAGCAATGTAATACACAAGCAATAAAACAAATATATACATGTATACAAAGTAAGTCAGATCAAAAAGAGTTCTTAGTACAAATAGTAGAACAATTACTAAGATATGATTATATCAAGGAATCACGAGAAATGGTTCAGCTAGGAAAAGACCTTGATTTAGGACTATATGAATATGTACTAAATACAAAAGAATTCATGCAGAAACTTGATAATTGGATTAATGATGTATCTACTAATAAAATTATAGAAAATAATAAAGCAAATATTAATAAAGAGTTATTATTATTTTATAGGAGTTTAGAGATGTCAGCAAAAGATGACGATTTAACTAATGATAAAATACATGTAGAGATAGGTAATTATTATTATGAAGAGTTAAATAAAACAACAGAATCATTAATAGCATATCTAAGAGCGGTTCAACTAAATCCTCTGAACTATGAAGCACTAAAAAAAATAAAAAAGATTAATGATAATAACTTAACTTTAACTGTTAATATATTAAAAAATGATTTTATAATAGAGGGAGATTATTTTTATAGCAAACAGAGCTTGGAAAGTTATCTTAATGGATTCATCTATTTTTTAGATTACAAATTTAATGAAGCAATCACTACTATGCTCAGTGTGAATGAAGATGATATGAGAGATAACCTAAAAATCGCTTTTATAACTAGTTGTTTGTGGATTGATAATAACATAGAAGTAAATGACTGGATTTGTAGGCATGGTAAAACTGATGAATTCTTCATATATATTTTTGAAATTTGTAAAATATATGCTTTGAATAGAATAGATAACGGACTAAAGGAATATAGCTTTAGTGAAATTATAAGAGATGAAAGAATTAGGATAGAGAAGTTAAAATTAATTTAAAACATACATACATAATAAAAGCTACCTTGAATAATTAAATTAAGGTAGCTTTTATTATCCATACGAAATTTTTATCAAGTTATATAATCTTTAGAAGTTGAAACAGGAGCAAAGTTATTTACAAGTAAAGTTATAGGAGATCCTATAGGAACTGATTTTGCCTGAGTTATTACAACAGAAGAACCTGTAGTAGCTACTGTGAACAAGCCAGATTGTCGTACAACAGAATCCACTATCAAAAGATAATATCCGCCATTTGGAGAAATGGTAGTGAGATTGCTAGTTACAGCATTACCACAATCATCTGTAAAACTTGTAGATGGAATAGTAATGGTACCACTGACTATATCACTTGGCACTAAATTATAAAAATATCTTGCTATTTGCGGGTCAACAGTAGTTGGTGTTGATATTGGATTTATTACAAGTTTATACAATGAAGTTGAAATAACTGTTCCCCCTCTTTTTTATAAATTTTATAACTCTATGTTAAGAATAGAAGAATAGAACGGCAGTCTCCCAAAACCTAAGATTTGAAAACTGCCTATTATTTCAAAAATAAGGAATCTAGCAAACTGCTATAACTTTGTTACAGCAGTTTTTTTATAAAAAAGAATATAATTATCCGGTTACCGTAGTTATTGAAGATGAAATAGGGCTAAAATTGTGAACAGCCAGTGTTATAGGGGCACCTAGAGGAACTGTAGATGCTTGAGTTATAACAACAGATGAACCAGTGCCGGATACAGTAAATAAACTAGACTGTTGCATTTGGGCATTTATGGTTAGTACATAATGCCCATTATTAGTTAAAATAGTAGTAAGGTTACCAGTCATAGTATTACCAGCATCATCGGTGAAACGAGTAGCAGGAATAGAAATAGTATCTAATACTTTATCTTGCACAAGTACATTATAAAAATACTTTGATACTGCAGGGTGAGCATTAGTAGTAGTGGTTGTAGTAGAATTCATTACGAGTTTAAATAATGACGTTGCCATGTTGGAACCTCCTTTTACATTTTAAATAGTTGATTTGTGAATATTTGTATTTTCACTATATTGTATGGACAAATGCTATAGCTTGACACACTTATATAATAAATATAATTAAAACAATACTGTAAATTTAGCAGATAACAGGTTTTAATGATAGCAAACACATAAAATATTGCATACCTATATACATCTTATTTGATTTAAGTTTCTTAATGAAGAACTTATAGATTTTCATTAAACAAAATAGTGTTTATGGAGACACAGTTTACAAATTATAGAAAATAAGATATAATTTAGATACATTATGGAAAAATTAAACAATTTTCAAGATACTTATTACATCATTGCAATTAGCATACACAAAAAGGAGGGATTAAATGAAAAGAGGTATATCTATTGTAAAACTTAGTTTATTGATTTCAGTAGTTATAGTATTTACAACTATGTCATTTGCAATCAACTATGGAGAAGACATAACCAAACTACCAGGGTACTATGAAGGTTTATCTGAATTCACAAATATTCCTATTGAACAACTAAAAGAATTAGTTAAAGAACATGGAGAGTTGACTAATTATATGGGCATAGACATTGATATTGATTTATTAAAACAAGGAGGATTATCAGCACGTAGTGATAGTAGTGGCGGAGGAGGAAGTGGCAAGAAAATGACAGAAGCACAATTCAACTCTCTTAAGAGCTATGCTGATGAAGGGGACATGCTAGTAACAAAGGATTCAAAAACTTGGTTTGTTAATCATGGACACGCAGCTATAATATCTGATTGCCCTAGTAATGGTGATAAATACATTGTACAGGCTATAGGACCAGACGTAAGAAGTAAAAGAGAAAAAGTAGATAGCTGGGCTAAGTATTATAAAGTGAGAATATATCACAGAAATTCAGCTTCACTATCACAAAGAAGATCTGCAGGTAGCTACGCTAAATATAATTTAGTTAACAAAAAATATAGTGCTTTTCCTAGTGTTGGTAGCTCGAGTATGAATTGTGCTACATTAATATATAAGGCATATAAATCTGTAGGAATAAAACTAAAGACATCTAAATTCTTCTTTACAACTACTATGTATCCAAATGATATAGTTGGAGATGGACGAAATGGAATAGAAATAAAAATTAACTGGGGTGGAGGAAACCATAGCTGGTAACATTATTTGGACTAATTATTTTATTATTATAAAGTGATAAAGGCTTAGTTAGGGGCTGTCATAAGACAGCCTTCAGACTGTAGATAAAAACCCAATTTCTGCGCCCGTGTTAAAATTTCCGTTGCTCACTTACCTCTAAGTAAGCTCTGCTACTCAATTTTAACACGCCTTGAAATTGAACTTTTACTAAAGTCTGCTATCTTGATGACTTTGTCATCAATCTAGGGGCTGTCATAAGACAGCCCTTGCTAGAATATACAATAAACATTTCTAAGGAGGGTTACAAGTTGCTTAACAAAATAGTTTTGATAATTTGCGCAATCTCTTTAGTATTTGCTTTAGTTGGATGTAGGGCAAATAAAAGTAAAGACATTGTTAGTGAAGTTAAAATAGATAAAATAAAAGATAGTAGTGTAGTAGCAAACTTTGTCTATGAAGAACTTGTAAGTAACAAATCAGTGTCATATCTGTGGAAAGACAAAGTTATGCTTGATGCCAAAGGAGATTATAAAAGGACTTATGCTAATATATATCCAGTAAAATCAGAAGATAAATTAAAAGATAAATTAGAATTAGGGGAAGTTATGAGTAATTCGTATGGTCAGTTGATGTATTATGTGAGTACTGATAAATTGGAATTGTTTATGTATGAATCATACTATGATGATAATTGGAAAGTATGCTTATTATACGATGATTCTGTGAAAGAGATACTCATAAAACATGAATCGGAAAAATTAATATATTCATACCAATTAACAGAAGAAGCAGTTTATATATTTTCAGAAGAAATATATAAAATACACTTAGATGACTATAGTGTTGACGTAATAAAGATACCGTTTAACGATTTTAATGTAAAGTCAGCAGCGACGAGACCAGAGCAAGTGTTTATAAAAGACAACATGTATATACAGGGAACTTCTTACTTTGAAGAAATTAATAAAACTACAGATGAACAAGGAGTCTTCTTAAAGTTTAATTTAAAAAATAACGATGCAGAGACTATATTTCAAAAAGATAGAGTAGAAAAGATATTTGTAAATAAAGATGTATACGTAGTATTATCAAGCGAAAAAAACACATATAAACCCATGCTAAACTATTATGATAAGGATTTCAAGCTATTAGGCTCAAAGAAAATTAAAATAGAATCAAAAGAAGGAACCGTAACAGCAAGTAGACTGGGCAGATTTTTTTCTTTATATAAAGATAAGCTATACGGAGTGATGAGTATAGATGGTAAACATGTTGAAGAAATTGTGGTAATAGATGTAAATACAGCAGAGGTTTTATATCAGATGGAAATACAAAATAAACTAGTAAGTAAAGGATATTCTTTGCTCGAAGCAAGATTTTATTTGAAGCAGAATAGTAAATTAATTCAACTTACATCATTTTAATTAGCAGTCCTAAGGGCTGTTTTAATATTGATTAAAGAGGTTATCAGTGAGGAGGGTCTATACTATGCATAAAAACTTAGCACAGATAATAAAGGAAAGAATAAGTAGTAATTCAAAAATGATTTTTATCGAAAACAATCAAGATAAAGAGGTGTTCTATAGCCAGATATATGATAGAGCACTAAATGTATTATATCAATTACAACAAATTGGGATAAAAGAACAAGACAAATTAATATTGATAACTGAAAAAAATGAAGATTTTGTTTATCTTTTTTGGGCGTGTATATTAGGCAATATTGTGCCAGTTCCAGTAATTCCTAGAGCAAATCAAGAAGGAATAAATACAATTATGAAGATATGGCTAAAACTAGAAAGACCATTTATAGCCACTAACATGAGTATAATAACAAACTTAAGGCGAATGATGAGTACTAGTAAGAATGAAAAGCTAGCACATATTGCTAAGAAGTTTATAATATATGAACAAATTCAAAATAGAAAAGGTATCGGAAAAGTATATGAAGCAAACCTTACAGATACAGCTTTAGTACAGTTTTCATCTGGATCAACAGGAGATCCAAAAGGAGTTGTACTAAGTCATGAAAATTTGTTATCAAATACTAACAGTATATTAAAAGCTGCAAAAATTAGTAAAGAAGATATTTCATTGAGTTGGATGCCACTTACACATGATATGGGACTCATAGGTTTTCATCTTACGCCAATAATAGTAGATTGTAATCATTATCTAATGGATCCTATGTTGTTTTTAAAGAATCCACTTTTGTGGTTAGAAAAAGCTAACGAATATAAAGTTACAACATTAGTATCTCCTAATTTCGGATATAAACATGTTTTGAGGTTTATAGATGCAGGTAAAAAGTATAAGTGGAATTTTGAAAATGTGCGTTTAATTTTTAATGGTGCTGAACCTATATCCATGCAGTATTGCAATATGTTCCTGAAAGCTCTAAGTAAATACAGTCTGAGTAATAAATCAATGTTTGCGGTGTACGGGCTAGCAGAGGCAACATTGGCTGTTTCATTTAATCCAGTTGGTGAGGGATTGAAAGCGATAAATCTAAATAGACATGCACTTACTGTAGGGCAAAAAGTTAAAGAGGTTAGTGAAAAAGATAAAGATAGTGTAACATTTGTAGATTTAGGATATGCATTAGAAGACTGTGAGGTCAGAATATGCAATAAAAATACAGTAGTAGATGAAAATACGATTGGAGTTATTCAAATTAGAGGTAAAAGTATAACCAGTGGCTACTATAAAGAAATAGAGAAGACAAAAGATATGTTTACAGATGATGGATGGTTGATTACTGGTGATTTAGGTTTTATTAGAAATGATAGGCTTATAGTTACAGGTAGAGAAAAAGACATCATATTTATAAATGGGCAAAACTATTATCCAGAAGACATAGAACGTGTAATAACAAATATAGTGGGATTTGAAAGTTTACAAGTAGCTACGGTAGGAGTATTTAATGAAAAACTTCAAAAAGATGATATTATAATTTTTGTGCAATTTGATAAAAACATAGAAGATTTTCTCGATATCAGAAAAAAAATAAAAAGGTTAGTTAACAAGAGGACAAGCTTAGATATAAGCTATGTTATACCTATAAAAGAGATTCCCAAAACTGTTAGTGGGAAAGTACAAAGATATAAAATGGCTAAAAGCTTTACAGATGGAAAATTTGTAGAGTTAATTCAAAAAATGAATGGTTTCACGATAGAAGAAGTAAAACATGATGAAAAACAGTTAAATGCAGTAACAAAAAAACTTATATGTTTATACAGAGATGTATTAGGTGTAAATAATGTAAACATAGAAGATAGTTTTTTTGAGCTTGGAGGAAATTCACTTAAAGCTATGGAGCTAATACTTAAAATAAATAAACATTTTAATGTAAATATACAGCTTAATGAACTTCTTTACAGATCAACCATAATACAACTTGAAGAATATATAAAAAATAGCGATAACCATGTATCCTTAGAATTGGTCAAAGCAGAGCATGATGAATACTATCCTGCACTCCCATCACAGCAGAGGCTTTATGTACTAAATCAGCTAGATAACAAGAATACAAATTATAACTTGCCAGTAGCATTAGAGATAAATTCAGATTACAATCATGAAAAGTTTACGAAAGCATTAGATAAATTAGTAGCTCGCCATGAAGCACTCAGAACAACATTTCATCTAGTAAACAATCAATTAATGCAGAAAATTCATCAAAAAATAGAATATGATATTAGCT
The DNA here is from genome assembly GCF_056892235.1 of Abyssisolibacter sp. ZYX002. NCBI lineage: Bacteria > Bacillati > Bacillota > Clostridia > Eubacteriales > Clostridiaceae > Abyssisolibacter > Abyssisolibacter sp. ZYX002. The sequence goes on along the minus strand of NZ_JARMXH010000001.1, from coordinate 1,239,161 downwards.
ACGCTGATGATGTTATAACTGATATACAAGAGACGATACACAAATTTGTAAAGCCATTTGATCTATCATCAGAGGCGCTATTTAGAGTAAAGATAGCAAGACTAAAAAATAATAACTATCTTCTAATAATAGATTTTCATCATATCATAACAGATGGAAGCTCTATGGGTGTACTTATAAGAGATTTAGCAAGCTATTATAATGATATAGAATTGCCAAAGATTAAATATGATTTTAAAGACTTTTGTGTATTCAAAAATAAAAGTCAGGAACAACATTGGCACAAAGAGCAACAAAAATATTGGTGTAATCTATTTAAAGATGAAATACCAGTTTTGAATTTACCACTAGATTATGCTAGGCCGATGATACAGAGCTTCAAAGGGGATGTAGTTACCTATAATGTAGATAGAGAAACTACTAAAAAACTTAAAAAATTTGCAAAATCAAGCAATTCAACACTTTATATGATAATGCTTAGTGCTTATTTTGTATTATTAAATAGATATACAAATCAAGAAGAAATAATAGTAGGAACTCCAGTAGCAGGAAGATATATAGAAGGATTAGAGAACACAATGGGGATGTTTATAAATACACTTCCTATACGGAGTAAAATAGATAGAAGTAAAAGCTTCACAGAATTTTTAGAGGAAGTAAAAGACAACTTTTTGATGCTATACAAATACCAGGGTTACCAAATAGAAGAACTACTAAAAGAGTTAAATATACACAGTGATTTAAGCAGAAACCCACTGTTTGATACTGTATTTAACATGTTAAACATGGATATACCAAGCTTTGAAGTAGAGGGGATGAAATCAAAATTAGTAGAGTATAATCATAAGACATCAAAACTAGATTTGACATTTGAGGCAGAAGAGATAGACGAAGTTATACGTCTAAAGTTTGAATATTGCACAGATTTATTCCACAAAGACACAATATATAGGTTAATAAACCACTATGTCAATATATTAGAAAATATCATAAAGAATGAAAATATACTTATCAAAGACATAAATGTATTAAGCAAAGAGGAATTTAAACTATTAACGATAGATTTTAATAACACAGACAAAGATTCCTATAATGTAACAGTAAATGAATTATTAGAAAGAATAGCAAAACAAAAGCCAGATAATATTGCGATTATTGATGGAAATGATAGATTAACATATAAACAATTAGTAGATAAAATCAACTCTCTAGCTAGCACAATTAGAACAAAAGGAGTAAAGCGAAATGATATAGTTGGGATTATGGTAAAGAGAGGATTCAATAGAATAATAGGCATGTTGGCGATACTAAAAGCAGGTGGTGCATATCTACCAATAGAACCTGAATTCCCACTAGAGAGAACAAAATTTATGTTAAAAGATAGTAATACAAAGCTACTGCTTGTTGATTCAACAAACACAAATATGTCATATGAAGGAATAGTTATTAATGTGCTGGACGAAATAGACAAAAAGGGATCTGATATTAGAAATATAAATGAGCTAGGTGATTTGGCATATATCATATATACATCTGGAACGACTGGCAATCCAAAAGGAATAATGGTAGAGCACAAAAACCTCATGGCTTATGTAAAAGCATTTGAGGAAGAGTTTAGTATAGATGAGAATGAGAGAGTATTACAGCAAGCTTCATATTCATTTGATGCATTTGTAGAAGAAGTATATCCGTCGCTATTAAATGGGTCGACATTAGTTTTAACCAAGAAAGAAGAAGTACAAGATATCGAGCTACTCTCAAAGGTTATAAATAAAAATCAGGTTACAATTGTTAGTTGTTCTCCTCCATTATTAGATGAATTAAATAAATACAAGTATCAGAGCATCCACACATATTTATGTGGTGGAGATGTAATGAAATATGATAACTATAATAACCTCATAAAATATGCTAATGTATATAACACTTATGGACCTACTGAGACAACAGTATGTGCTACGTATTATAAATGTGAGAAAACAATGAAAAGCAATATCCCGATAGGAAAACCTATTGCAAACTATAAGACATATATACTAGATAGTAATAACAACCTGCAACCAATAGGTGTACCAGGGGAATTGTGTATATCAGGAAGAGGTGTTACAAGAGGATATTTAAATAGGGCTAAATTAACAGCGCAGAAATATATAAAAAGTCCATTTAAAAAAGATGAAGTCTTATACAAGACAGGGGATTTGGCTAGATGGCTTGAAGATGGCAATATAGAATATTTAGGAAGAATTGATAATCAGGTAAATATAAGAGGATTTAGGATTGAACTAGCAGAGGTTGAAAATCAACTATTAGAACTTGACTATATCAAGAAAGTAGTAGTTATAGATAATACAGATAGTCAAGGAAAGTATCTATGCGCTTATATAGTGAGTGATAAAGAATTAGTAGTTGCAGATATAAGGAGTTACTTAATAAAATATTTGCCTGAATATATGATACCGTCATACTTTATACAAATAGATGAAATACCTATTAACAACAGCGGTAAAATTGATAGAAAGCTACTCTCAGAAATAAAAGGAAATATAAAAACAAATCATGAGTTTATAAAACCAACAAATGAGATAGAAAATAAGTTAAATAAGATATGGCAAGAGATTTTAGATGTTAACCCTATTGGTATTAATGACAATTTCTTTGATTTAGGAGGACATTCACTAAAAGCTACAGCACTGGTTTCTCAAATATATAGAGACTTAGGTGTAAAAGTGCCATTAAAAGAGATATTTAGAAATACAACTATAAAAAAATTAGGAGAATACATCAATAAAGCTACTTATAGTGAAGATTTCATAGAGATTGTAAAACAAGAAAAAAGAGATTATTATAAAGCATCATCAGTACAAAAACGCTTAATAGCAATCAACCAAATGGATACAGAAAATACAAGTTATAATATTACTAGGGCAGTAGAAATAAAAGGAGATCTTGATTTAAATAAAATAAACAGAATATTTAGAGAACTTATAGAAAGGCACGAATCACTGAGAACTAGCTTTGACATAGTGAATGATGATATTGTACAGATTATACATGATAACTACGAGTTTGTAATAAAAATGATAGAGCTAGGGAATAAGGAAATAAATGAAATTGTTAAAGACTTTGTAAAGCCGTTTGATTTACACAAAAGTCCTCTAATGAGAGTAGCATTAGTAAAAGTTAATGAATATAAGCATGTTATGATAATTGACATCCATCATGTAATATCAGATGGTATATCTATATCAGTACTGATAAAAGAATTCTTTGATTTATATAAAGGATGTAACATACAAGAAGTAAAGTTGCATTACAAAGACTTTGCAGCTTGGCAGAATAAGATGTTAGATTCTAAACAAATGAAGTCAAAAGAAGAGTTTTGGTTAAAAACACTAAAAACAGATGTAGAGGTATTAGATATATTAACAGATTTTCCAAGACCTAAAATTCAGAACTTTGAAGGTAGCTGTAGAAGATTTAAAATAAATGAGAATCTTACAAGAAGATTAAAAGTTTTATGTGAGAAGTCAGAAACCACTCTTTACATGGTGTTACTAAGTGCATATAACATCTTACTGTCTAAATATTCACATCAAGAAGATATAATAGTAGGTTCACCAATAGGTGGAAGATATCATCCAGATTTGGAAAGTATGGTTGGAATGTTTGTCAATACAGTTGCTATGAGGAATTATCCAAAAGCTGATAAACGATTTGTTGATTTTTTAGAAGAAGTAAAACAAAACTCACTAGATGCATTTGAAAATCAACAATATCCATTTGAAGAGTTAGTAGAAAAGCTTAAAATAAAAAGAGACCTCAGTAGAAATCCTCTGTTTGACACAATGTTTATAATGCAAAACATGCAGTATCCAGATATGAATACGGATGATTTGAAAATATCAATATTAGACATAGATAACGATACAACAATGTTTGATATTACATTAGAAATAAAAGAAGACAATAACTACCTTGATTGTATATTAGAGTATAGTACATCATTATATAAAGCTTCAACTATTGATAGATTAAAAGAAAGATTTGTAAAGGTACTGACAGAAATTACATTAGACCATAATATTAAGATAGCAGATATAAATATATTAAAAGATGATGAGAGGCAATTGATAACAAAAGATTTCCAAGGAGTGCAAACACCGTATAAAGAGATATATACCATAAAAGATTTATTTGAAAAGCAGGTAGCAAAAACGCCACACAATGTAGCATTAGTATATCAAGGAGAAAATATAACTTATGATGAACTAAGCAAAAGAGCTAATAAAGTAGCGCATATGTTGAGAAATAAAGGCATAAAAACAAAGGATGTAGTAGGGATAATGATGCCAAGGTCATTTGATATGATTGTTGGGATACTAGGTATCATAAAATCAGGAGCTACTTACTTGCCAATAGATATCAACTATCCAAATGAAAGGATTAAAAATATTATAGAGGATTGTAAACCTAAGATAATATTGTTAAAAGAGGAAAATATGACAGTATCTATAGCGAGTGAGATTTGTCATTTAGATTGTACACAAGAAGAAAAACAAGAAGATTTAGTTACTCTTAGTACAGCTGGGGATTTACTATATATAATTTACACCTCAGGGACAACGGGAAAACCAAAGGGTATACAGACTGAGCATAGAAACGTAATATCATATATTAAATCATTTAACAAGTTATATAACATAAACGAAAATTCCACAACATTATTACAAGCTTCTATGACTTTTGATGGATTTGTAGAAGAAGTGTTTACAGTACTTACAGTGGGAGGAAAGTTGGTAATACCAGAAGATAGCATAGTTAAAGAAGCTCATAAACTTAGAGAGCTTATAGTTAAGAATAACGTATCAATATTGAGCTGTTCACCATTTATATTAAGCCAGTTTAATAGTTTAGAACCTATGAGATGTGTGGATGTTTTTCTAAGTAGTAGTGATGTGCTTAAGAAAGAATACTTTGGTAATATCATAAAATATGCTAAGGTATACAACATGTATGGCCCTACAGAAGGAACAGTTTGCTCTACGTATTATAAATGTAGAGATAACGAATCGGAAGTAATACCTATAGGCAGACCTATACCAAACTATAAGGTGTATATACTTGATGAAAAACTCAAAGCTCAGCCAATAGGTATTAAAGGTGATATTTATATTGGAGGTAAAGGGGTAGCCAGAGGTTATCATAATAGAAAAAAATTAACACATGAAAAATTTATCAAGAATCCATATGATAATGAAGTGATGTACAAGACAGGAGATATAGGTAGATGGCTAGATGACGGCAATATAGAGTTTTTTGGTAGGATTGATAAACAAGTCAAGATTAGAGGGTATCGTATAGAAATAGGAGCTATAGAAAGTAAGCTACTAAAGCATGATGCTATCAAAGAAGCTGTTGTGTTAGCAAATGAAGAAGTAGGAGATAAATATCTTTGTGCTTTTATAGTTTCAAATAGCAAGATGACAGTTAAAGATTTTAGAGAGCATTTATTAAAGACACTACCAGATTACATGGTACCTTCATACTTTGTCGTACTTGACAAATTACCACTTAATCATAATGGGAAGATAGATAAAGAAAGATTACCATTACCATCTAAAGTTATAAACACTGGAGTAGAGTATGTTATGCCAACAAACGATACTGAAAAAGTTATAGCAGATATATGGAAAGAGAATCTTAAGTTAGACAAAGTCAGTATAAACGATGACTTCTTTGAACTAGGAGGACACTCATTAAAAGCTACTATTATGGCAGCTAAAATAAATAAGATATTTAAAGTGAAGCTGTCTATAAATGATATATTTAAATATTCAACGATTGCTAAAATATCAGAGTATATAGCCAATATGAGTAGAAACAGTTATGAAGATATACAGCTTTTAGAAAAAAGCGAGTATTATGATGTATCGTCATCACAAAGAAGAATATATACACTATGGGAATTGGATCAAAAGAGCATAAGTTACAATATGCCATCGGCTGTTTTGATAGAAGGTTGTTTAAACAAAGAATTATTAGATTATACAGTCAATCAGCTAATAGAAAGACACGAAACTCTAAGAACGTCTTTCCATATAAAAGATGATAAGCTTGTACAAAAAGTTCATACAAATATCCCCAGTGTAGTAACATATCTAAAAGCCGACGAAGAAGTAGATATTAATAAGTTTATAAAGCCTTTTGAGCTATCAAAAGCACCACTATTTAGAGTGATAGTTATAAAGATTGCTATGGATAAGCATATAGTTATGTTTGATATGCACCATATAGTATCTGATGGAATGTCAGTTAGAATATTATTGAAGGAATTTGCTAGTATATATAAAGGAGAAAAACTACCACAAAATATTATACAATATAAAGAATTTGCTCATTTCCAAAATAAATATTTGCAAACAGATGACATGATTAGAGAAGAAAAATATTGGCTTGATACTCTAAAAGGAGAAATTAAAACACTGGATATAGTTACTGATTATCCTAGACCAAAGATGCAAAACTATATAGGGAAGACTTATAGATTTAAAATAGATAAGAAAACTACTATGAAACTCAGAGAGTTATCAAAAGATAATAAATGCACAATGTTTATGATATTGCTAGCAGTATACAATGTGATGTTATCAAAATATAGTTCTCAAGATGATATCATTGTTGGAACACCTATATCAGGAAGGATACATGGTGATGTAGAGAATGTTGTGGGCATGTTTGTTAATACACTAGCATTAAGAAATTTCCCAAAAAGAGATATGAGTTTTATAGAGTTTTTAGAGAATGTGAAAGTCAATGCATTTAGAGCATTTGAGAATCAAAACTATCAATTTGAGCAGTTAATAGACAAGCTAAGTTTAAGAAGAGATTTGAGTAGAAATCCAGTTTTTGATGTTATGTTTTCAATGCTCAATATGGAAAATACAAAAATAGACATAGAAGACTTCAAATGCACTGAGTATCAAATGAACAAAGATGTATCTAAATTTGATTTAACACTCTTAGCCGAGGAGGTAGAGGATACAGTAAGCTTTGAGATAGAGTATTGTAGCGAGTTATTTAAGAAGCAAACCATAATAACTATGGCTGACCATTTCAAACAAATAATAAACTCTATAACTGACAATCCTAATAGATTACTTAAAGATATCAATATGATTACAGAAAAAGAAATAGATATAATAATGAATAAATTCAATAACACAAAAACAAAGTATCAAAGAAAGCTTACAATAAATCAGTTATTTGATATGCAGGTTAGAAAAACACCAAATAATATAGCAATAGTTTGTGGCAAAGAAAGTATAACATATAGAGAAGTTAGCGATAAAGCCAACATCCTAGCAAATGATTTAATAGAAAAGGGAGTAAAAAACGAAAGTACAGTAGGTATATTAGTAGATAGGTCTATAGAAATGATTATAAGTATGCTAGCGGTACTAAAAGCAGGAGGCGCTTATCTACCAATAGATACAGATTTTCCAAAAGAAAGAATTAAGTATATGATAGAAGACTCTAAAATTCAAATACTTATAATAAGTACGGAGACAGTAAGCTTTTTAGATGATATAAAAATAAGGAATTATATCAATGTAGATGAAGTAGATTTTATAAAAGATATAGACATAATTGATGCCAGTGATTCATCAAGGTTGGCATATGTAATCTATACATCAGGTTCGACAGGTAAACCAAAAGGAGTAATGATAGAGCACAAAACTATTCATAACTTTATAGTAGGAATGATGGATAGAATAAATTTTGATGGATTAAATAACATACTATCACTTACAACCATATCTTTTGATATATTTGTACTAGAATCATTATTACCTCTAACAAAGGGGTTAAAAGTAATACTTGCAAATAAAAAAGAAAGTAAATCTTCTAGAGATATAAGTAACTTGATAGTATCAAATAAAGTAGAATGTTTACAGCTTACACCTTCAAGGTTAAGAATGATATTAAGTGACGATAAAGCAAGAGAGTCACTAAGTAATATAAAAGTCATAGTTGTTGGAGGGGAAGTATTTTCGCGAGATATACTGACTAAATTAAAGAGTATATCAAAAGAATCTAGGATATATAATATGTACGGTCCAACAGAAACTACTGTATGGTCTACGACTAAAGACTTAACTAATACACATGATATAAATATCGGAACGCCAATAGCTAATACAAACGTATTGATATTAGATAAGAGCAATAATATGGTGCCGATAGGAGTAAAAGGAGAGCTTTGTATTGGCGGAGAGTGTTTGGCAAGAGGATATTTATATAAAGAAGAGCTAACAAAAGAGAAGTTTATAGAGCATAGCATATGTAATAATAACAGAATATACAAAACAGGTGATCAGGCCAGATGGCTTCATGACGGGTGCATAGAGTTCCTTGGAAGGATAGACACTCAAGTGAAAATAAGAGGTTATAGAATAGAACTTGGAGAAATAGAAAGTAGATTATTAAAACATGAGGACATAAATGAGGCAGTAGTAGTTGTGAGAACAGATAAGGTAGGAGAGCAATATATATGTAGCTATATAGTGAGTAGCAATGAGTTAACTATATCAAACATAAGAGAATTCCTTGCTTTAGAGCTTCCTAGTTATATGTTACCATCATATTATATAAAACTAGATAAATTACCACTTACACCAAACGGAAAGTTAGATAGAAATGCATTGCCAGAGCCACAAGGAGAAATAGATATCAATAGCTTCCAGTCACCTAGAGATAATATAGAGATTATTATGCAAAGTATTTGGCAAGAGCTACTAGATATAAATAAGATAGGTATAAACGATAATTTCTTTGAAATAGGAGGACACTCATTAAAAGCAACACTTTTAATTAATAAGATATCAAAAGAATTGAAAGTAGATGTACCATTAGAAGTAGTGTTCAGTAATCCTACAATTAAAGAAATAACAGAGTATATAAAGAAAAATGCAAAAGGTATTTATAGTCCTATTCAAAGAGTCTCAGAAAGAGAGTACTATCCACTATCTTCTTCGCAAATGAGGATGTTTATACTAAACGACCTAGAAGGGAGTAATACGAACTATAACATACCTATGGCACTTACAATAGAAGGAAACATAGACAAAGAACTCATAAAAAATAGTTTCATAAAACTCATAAGCAGACATGAATCACTTAGAACTAGTTTCAAGATGATTGATAATACTCCAGTACAGGTTATAAGTAAATATGTAGATTTTGAATTAGAATATGCAAAAAGTGATTTTAATGAAATTAAAAATATTATTAATCAATATATACGACCATTTGATATAAGCAAAGCACCACTGTTTAGAGCAATGTTGATAGAAGTAAAAGAGGATGAACATGTATTAGTAATTGACATGCATCATATAGTATCAGACGGTATGTCTATAAGTATTTTATTAGCAGAGTTTGCTCAGTTATATAACAAAAGGGAGCTTAAACCTATTAAAACTCAGTATAAAGACTTTGCTATATGGCAAAAAAGTAGATTGAAGTCGTATAAATTAAAGATACAAGAAAACTATTGGAAGGAAGTATTGAAAAAACCAATACCAGTATTAAATATGATGACAGATTATCAGAGGCCAGCAATGCAAAGTTTTGAAGGAGATTGCATTGATTTTAGAATAGACAATGAGCTTAAGCAACAACTATATGACATAGCTATTGATAATAATTGTACTCTTTACATGGTATTGTTAGCATCATATAATGTGCTTCTTTACAAATATAGCTCTCAAGAAGATATCATAGTCGGTAGTCCTATAGCAGGAAGAGTTCATGAAGATATTCAGAAAACCGTAGGAACATTTGTTAATACACTAATTATGAGAAATGCACCAAAAGGAAGTAAAACATTTACAGAATTTTTAAGGGAAGTTAAAGAATCGTCTATTAGTGCATTTAAGAATCAAGATTACCAGTTTGAAGAATTAGTGAAGAAGTTAGATTTAAGCAGAGATACTAGTAGAAACCCTATATTTGATACTATGTTCATATTACAAAATATGGATAGAACTAAAATGGAATTAGATGGATTGAAAGTAGATAACTTCAATATAGGTGATAATACATCTAGACTTGATATGATTTTAACAGCTGTGGAAGACAGTAATGGTATAACATTTAATATAGAATACTGCGTAAAACTATTTAAGAAAGAGACTATAGACAGGCTTAGTAATCACTTTGTAAATATACTAAAGAGTATAGTAGAGGAACCTAATTTACTATTAGCAAATATAGACATTATTTCTAAAAAAGAAGAAACAAAGCTTATAGACGAATTTAACAGTACTTTTGTAAAACACGAAGATATAATTAATATGAAGCAGTTATTTGAGAATCAAGCGATGAAAACTCCTAATAGTATAGCTTTAGTATATAAAGATAGTAAGATAACATACAGTCAACTTAACGAAAGAGCTAATAAAATAGCCAACGACTTAATAATAAAGGGTGTAGGAAAAGACAGGTTGGTAGGAGTATTATTAGATAGATCACTAGAGATGGTTATCGCTATAGTAGGGGTGCTAAAATCAGGAGGAGCATACTTACCTATTGATATAAATTATCCTAATAATCGTATAAGTTATATACTCAAAGATAGCAATACAAATATATTGATATCGACAAAGGAATTAATGAAGTCAATAAATCTAAATAACTATGATGGAGAGATTATCGATATAAATATAATAGATGGGAATACTCAAAACCCTGATATAAAGATTGCACCTAGTGCTTTAGCATATACTATCTATACTTCTGGTTCTACAGGAAAGCCAAAAGGCGTAATGATTGAGCACAGGAACTTTTACAATTTTAATAATGCTATAACAAAGCATATAGATTTTGCAAGTGGGAAGTCTATTGGATTGATTACGACTGTTTCATTTGATTTGTCTATATTTGAAATGTTGATACCATTAATAAATGGAGTAAAAGTGGTTATAGCAAGTAATAAAGAGCAAAAAAATCCTTATCTGATAAAAGATATGATTATTAGAAATAACATAGACATGTTGTCAGCAACACCTGCTAGGCTCAGAGCGCTTATTGAGATAGATCAAGATTTAGAGTTCACAAATAAGTTAAGAGAGATTATGATTGGAGGAGATTCATTCCCAAGTGACTTGCTCGATACATTACAGAGAAAAACAGATGCAAGTATTTATAATCTTTATGGCCCAACAGAGTCTACAGTATGGGCAACAGTAAAAAATTTATCAGAAGATACACATATAACAATAGGTAGACCACTAAACAATATACAGATATATATATTAGATAGCGATTTAAGATTAGTACCTATAGGAGTAGCTGGTGAAATATGTATAGCAGGAGATAGCTTAGGTAGAGGTTATCATAATAATAAAACATTGACAGACACAAAATTCGTAGCAAATCATATAAACAATAAAGGAAGATTATATAAGAGTGGAGATTTAGGAAGATGGCTTCCAAACGGAGAAATAGAGTTTTTAGGAAGGGTAGATAACCAAGTCAAAATAAGAGGTTATAGAATAGAGATATCAGAAATTGAAAATCAGATTTTATCATATAATGATGTCAAAGATGTGGTAGTAATAGAAAATACAGATATTAGCTATGAAAAATACCTATGTGGTTATATAGTGAAATCCAATGATGATATGAGTATAGCTGATATAAGAGAGTATTTATCAGATTATATGCCAGAGTATATGATACCTTCTTATTTTGTATTCTTAGACTCATTGCCACTAAGTCCAAATGGTAAGATAGATAGAAAGTTACTACCTGATCCAATAGCTAGATATAAGAGTAGTTTATATGAGAAACCTGAAAACAAAGAACAAGAGATGTTAGTATCGGTGTTTAAAGAAGTACTAGGAATAGATAACATAGGAATAAATGATAACTTCTTTGAAATGGGAGGACAGTCATTAAAAGCCATACAAATATCATCACTACTAAAAAAAGCTAATATAAATACTAATATAAGTGATATATTTAAATATCAGACTATCAAGAAACTTAGTCAAGCACTTGATTTTGGTAGTGCAAAATCAAAGTTGTCGGATGAAACTGAGATTGAGAATAAAATACTGCAACAAATCAATCTTAAATGTAAATATGTTTATAAAAACGTGGAAGAAGACATATATAAATTACTAGTAGTAGAAAGAAGTAACCATAAAGATATTCAAACATTAAATAAGTTTATATCAGATGAAGTACATGCGTCTAGTCAACCACACTATATCGTAGAAGTAGACGACTTAAGTAGTGTAAATAAAAGAAAATTATTAAATCTAAAGAAAGGAAATGAGATAAAGTATTACTATGAAGTTAAAGATGAAATATTAAAGAAACTTGATGCATATGAAGCTAATATACTAAGAAATAGAATAAAACAAACATATATTATATCATCAGTTCAAAGAGCATTTTTAGCGTCCAAAGCTATATATACAGGGATAGCTATACTTCTAAAAGAATATGTAGATATAAGTTTACTAAATGAGAGTATATTAAAAGTAATCAATAAACACTCTTTACTTAGAAGTGCATTGAAGCAAAAGAATGATAGACATATATGGGATGAAAGAGAAGATATTATTGACATACAAGTTCCTTTTATAGATTTATCAATATATGAAGGTATGACGAGAACGAATATTCTAAAGAATATAATTTCTGATTTCTACTATGGCAAATATAATAATCAAGGCAATATACTATATAGAATTTTGATAGTAAAAGAGAACAATAAATTGTATCACATAAGGGTAGCACTACATCATAGTATATTTGATGAAATGAGTGGACAAGTGATAGAAAAAGATATATTGGATTATTACAGAAAACTCAAAAATGGTGATAAAATACTTGATTCACACAAGAATTATAATGATTATATCAAGCAGATTAATAGAGGGCCAATTAACATAACAGAGGAAGATATAATAGAGAAGTACAGGTTAGATGAATTTAGTAAAGTAAATAGAAGTATAACCAACTTAATTGGCAAAAACAAACTAAAATCTTTCCTAATAGACTTTGATATGAGACATGCAGATATCACTGATAATACGCAAAAAATGTTTGAACTATCAGTAATATTATTAGAAGAATTGGGAAGACGGTACTTTAATACAGATACATTACCAATGTTGATGTTTTATTACGGCAGAAATTATCAAGAGCAAAATTACTATGATTATGTTGGTGCATTCGTTGATTTCATACCACTCTTAATAGATTTTAATACAATAAAATATGATATATATAGCTATATAGAGGATATGATTAATACATCATTAGAGCATAATATAAACTTTGTAACATTGTCTCTAGATGAGAAATTCAAACAAAGATATAGTAATATAAGACAATTAGTGAATCCATATGAGTCTATACCATTGATGTTTAATTATCATGGCAGTGTTAGCGAGATGAAAATGAAGTTAAACAAAGAAATGACACGAGAGTATGTAAAACGTGAAAAACAGATGTCAAGCTTTGATATACAAGGGATGATGTATGATGTGAGCTATACAGCAGATACATTAAGGATAATCCTATATTTCCCTGAAAATATCAGCAATAGTGAAATAAAAGAAATACTATCTAACAAAATAAATGAAGTTACAGCAATAGATGTAGAAAAAGAGACAGCTATAAGTAAAGAATAATAATATAAAACTGATTCAAGAGAATTTGCTTGAGTCAGTTTTATATTTATACGATTATATATACCTAGTAATTGATATCAATAAGAGCAGTTAATATTAGTATGCTATAATTTATAATAACAATAAGCAATAGCTAGATAGGAGGAAATTATGAGAATAGGCTACTATGCTATTTTAAATTATGATGAGTATGATAAAAAAGAACAGAAATATGGCATTAGCATATACTTTCATGATATACCTGAGTGTATAAGCTGTGCTAGATCAGAAGAAGAAGGTATAAAAATGGCTGAGGAAGTATTAAAATTGTGTACAATTGATATGCAGGTTTACAAATTGCCAAAGGTAACAGCATTAGATGATTTACAATTAAAAGACAATGAAAAAGCTTATTTTATTACATATAATACAGAAGACTTAGATATGAGTAAGTTTGCTTTCTATAACTAAATGAAAAGAGTAATACGAATAACTTATAGATCGAGCAAAGAAGCATATGCGTTGGATAAACCATAAAGAATGAAGGGAAGTAAAATGAGGGGTGGTATAAACCCCTCATATAATGAGAAATAAAAATCTACTTTTTATTATGTAAATTTTAAGTTCTATTTATATTCATGTTAAAGCTATCTTTCACTTATAATGTGAACTGCCATATTTTTCACATCTGATTGATCATCGTCAGGATAAGGGCAACCACACGCAGTTCCAGAAATAGGGCTTATTGGAGCAGTTACTGAGAATCTCTTAGATAAATTTTTCATGTTTATATACCTCCTTTCACTCATAATATTGGGTCTAATCTGTACGGTTGACAACAATATAATCAACTGAGCTAACAAAACGGCTTGTAATAATCGAATTGTTCTTTTTTATATGTTCCGTACATTTGGTATGATGATATGAAAGGACAAAATGTTCCAGAAATACAAGAAAAAATTGAAAAATATTTAAAATACAATAAAAACATCAGGTATTTTACATTTATTTCAATTGGTTTCTTAACTTGGCTGTTTTTTTACCATTTTTATTATGTGCATTAGTGGATATTTCTTTATTTGGCTTAGAAACACGTATCCTATCAATTTTCATTTTGATAAAAGATTCAATAGCTTCCATACGTCTTTCATCTTTTTGGGTCAATATAGTATATGCAACACCAATGTTACCAGCACGTCCAGTTCTACCTATCCTATGCACATAATTTTCAGGCTCATCTGGTAGGTTATAATTAAAAACATGTGATACCCCTTCTATATCTAGTCCTCTAGATGCAACGTCTGTTGCAGTTATATATTTTATATCGTTATTTTTAAATTCTTTCATAACTTCTTCACGCTTTGCTTGTGTTAATCCTCCATGAATAGTTCCTACATTTAACCCTAAAGCTTTCATATCATCACATAGCTTTTGAGTACCAACCCTTGATCTACAAAATATAATAGCTTTATTTGGAAAATCTCTTTTTACTATTTTAATAAAATCATCAAACTTTTGTCTATTAGATGTTTCTACAATAAACTGTGAGATACTTTCTAGGGTTACTTGTTTTTTTGGAGCTTTAACAAATTTAGGGTTTTTCAAATACTTGTTTGCAAATAAGTCTACGGATTGACTGATAGTAGCAGAGAAACATAGAGTTTGCTTATTAATAGGTAAATTGTTTATTATATTGTCTATGTCTTTGATAAAGCCAATGTGAAACATTTGGTCAGCTTCATCTACAACTAGTGTCTTTACATGTTTAAAATCAATAGCGCCTCTCCTTAGATAATCTAATATCCTCCCTGGTGTTCCTACTACTAGATTTACATTGTTTTTGAGTTTGTGCAATTGGGCTAGTACGTCTTGACCGCCATAGCAAGCTAAAACATTTATAGGTTTTACATGGGTTAACTGTTTAGCAACATCTGTAATTTGTATAGCTAACTCTCTAGTAGGTGTAACTATTAATGCTTGAATAAAATCGTTGTTTTCATCTATATTTTGAAAGATAGGCAATAAAAAGGCATAGGTTTTTCCAGTGCCAGTCTGAGCCTCAGCAATCAAGTCACCTCCTTTTAGTATATGAGGTATACTTAAAGTTTGTATTGGTGTTGGTGATGATATATTAAGGCAATCAAGTGCATAAACCAAATCGCCTTTTATTCCTAATTTGTAAAATGACATTTCTTTGACTCCTTTACAGCAGATTATTACTATTATATCACACAAAATAAAAAAAATTTAAAAATGTGGTTGTTAAAAGTCTTAGTTATCGACATATATATATGAGAAGATAAAAAATAAAAAAAATTAAAAATGATGGTTGTTAAAATCCTTTCTCATCAACATATATAGTGAGAGGTTTTTTTATTACTCTTTTTTAGTATTTGCAGAGTTTAAAGAACAAAGGATACAAATCAAAAATAGTGAGGTGGTTAAATGGCTGTAAAAAAATCTTTTAGCGTAAATGAATTGTTAGAGAGCAACCAATTAACGATTTATGAAAAAGATATTCTAAAAGCACTAAATGAAAGTGGGAAGCTTACAGTTAACGAAGCAAAGAAAAAAATCAATCAATTTTTAAAAAGGAAGGTGAAGTAATATGAGTAGAACATGGGAATCACAAAACAAAGTAAGACCAGGAGTTTATATCAATACTTTTGCATCAAAACAAAGTCAACTAGCAAATCCAGAAAGAGGAGTTGTATCTTTACCACTTGAGCTTAACTGGGGTAAAGAAAGAGAGATGATAGAGATTACATCTGCTGACGTAAACAATTTATTTGACAGATTAGGATATAATATCACAGATGATGAGTTAATCTTAATAAAAGAAACACTAAAGAGATCAAAAACATTACTATTATATAGAGTTAATAGTGGTGAAAAAGCAACTAAAAAATATGGAGCTAATTTGACAGCTACTGCTGTATATGGTGGAACTAGAGGAAATGATATTGCTGTTGAAGTTTTAACTGATGTAGATAATAGTGGAAAATTTATAGTTAAGACATATATAGATACAAAACTAGTTGATGAGCAAAATGCTGGAAATGTAGCAGAACTTAAAGTAAATAAGTTTGTAACATTCAGTGGTACAGGAGCATTAGCGGCAGCGACTTTAACAAAGCTATCAGGTGGTACTAATACAGCTGTAGTAGCAGAAAATTACTCTAGCTTTTTAGTGGAAGTGGAAAAAAGAGCTAGAGAAATAAACACTATAGGTTATATAGGAGTAGATTCAGCTATTAAAGCACTATTCAAGGTATTTATTAAAAGAATGAGAGAAGAAGAGCAATGCAAAATGCAAGCAGTATTAGAAAATTATCCAGAAGCTGATTATGAAGGTATTATATCTATAAAAAATGGTGTAATCATATCAGGTGGAAGACAAGTTTCAGCGAGTGAGTGCGTTGCTTATGTAGCAGGTGCAACAGCAGGAGCTAATGTAAATGAGTCACTTACTTATAGTGCATATGATGGAGCTATAGATGTCAGCACTATATTGACAGGTAGAGAGATAGCAGATGAGCTTAAAAAAGGTAATGTTGTATTTGTAAGAGATGGAAACTTGGTTAAAATAGAGCAGGACATCAACACGCTAACTACATTCACAGATGAAAAAGCTAAAACATTTAGAAAAAATAGAGTAGTAAGAGTATTAGATGGTTTCAATAGAGATGTAAAGAGAATATACAATGATTTCTTTATAGGAAAAGTTGATAATGATGAAAGTGGAAGAAATGCGTTAAGAAATGAGATACTTAAACTTGCAAAGTTCTACGAATCAATCGGAGCAATCCAAAACTTCTCATCTGAAGATATCAAAGTAAAAAAAGGTACAGATAAGGATAGTGCTGTAGTAGTTTCAGCAATCCAGCCAACAGATTCAGTAGAAAAAATCTATATAAATGTGGAGGTATTATAATATGGCACAAATTTTAAAAGCAAAAGATCAAATAAGCGGTAAGGAAGGAAAAGCATATGTAATAATAGATGGACAGAGACAATTTTTATTTACTGCTAAAAAAATAGAAGCAAAGATTGAGAAAGAAAAATCAGAAAGAAAAGCATTAGGTAGACGTGGAACTCAGCACAAGACAATCGGATGGAAAGGTACTGGAACATTAAGTATATTATATGCTACAGATTTATTTAGAGAAATGATTTTAAAATACATCAATGAGGGTATAGATATTTACTTTGACTTACAAGTTATTAATGATGATCCTCAAAGTGAAGTAGGTGTACATGAGACTATGTTAACTGACTGTAATATAGATAACAGTATAGTAGCGCTATTAGACGACAGTGCAGAAGTACTAGAAGAAGAAGTACCTTTTACATTTGAAGATATTGATATACCAAGAAAATTTAAAAAACCAAGCTATGTAGATTAGGAGGATATAAAAAATGAGTTTGAATGCTTTTTTTGCAGAAAATGTTGAACAACCAAAAACAATCAAGAGAGTAATATCATCAAGATTTAAGGATGATAAAGGTAATCCTATTGAGTGGGAGTTCGTGCCAGTAGGAGAAAAGAGAAGTAAACAGCTAAGAAAAGAAGCGACTAAAGAAGTAAGAGTTAAGAAAAATTTATACAAAGACCAAACGGACTATGAACAATATTTGCTTAAATTAGCAGTTGAAACTATCAAGTATCCAAACTTACATGACAAAGCATTACAAGACAGTTATGGAGTAATGGGCGGTGAAAGTTTATTGCAAGAGATGCTAATAACAGGTGAATACACACAACTTGTACAAATAATAAATGAAGTCAACAAATTCGATAGCGAGGCAGAGCTTGTAGAAGAAGCAAAAAACTAATCAAGGAGGGCGATATGATGGCTATAGTATGCCATTATGCCCTCCATAAACTTCATAAATTGCCCTCTGAAATCATGGATTTACCAGATAGAGAGAGGGCATTTATTATTGCAAGTATAAGACAAAAAGTTGAAGATGATAGAAAAGAATTAAATAAAGCAAAATCTAGGAGATAAATAGTAAAGGAGGTGTATAATATGGCTGTTAGCTTAACTAAAAAAGTAGATTCTCCTAAAAAACCAGACACAAAAGAATTAGTGGATAAACTCAAAGCTGCATTTAGTCATTTAAATCCAAGTGTTTTAGTAACCCAAGGTGTAAGTGCTTTTAGAGAATATGAAGAAGCACTAGAACAAGTGCAGAGTTCTTTAGGAGCTACAGGTAAGCAGATGACTATTATAGATGAAGCTTCTAGAGTGTTAGGAGATACTACTAAATATACTTCTACAGATATTGCAGGTGCATTTGTAAGTGCCTCTGAAGCAGGTATTGGGTTTAAAGATTCAGTAGATGCTATGCCGAGTATATTAAATATGGCAGCAGTAGATGGGATGGATTTTGCTACATCTGCCCAATATATGGAGCAGTTTATGTCTGGATTAAATATTAGTGCATCGGAAACAGAATCATTAATAGACAAAATGGCGCAGACTACTAAAATATCAGGTACAGATATGACGAGTTTGGGAGATGCACTTATAACTAG
Source organism: Abyssisolibacter sp. ZYX002 (assembly GCF_056892235.1). Taxonomy (NCBI): domain Bacteria; kingdom Bacillati; phylum Bacillota; class Clostridia; order Eubacteriales; family Clostridiaceae; genus Abyssisolibacter; species Abyssisolibacter sp. ZYX002. The sequence continues at coordinate 1,219,931 of NZ_JARMXH010000001.1, read as the reverse complement.
TGGAGAATCTTTAACTAAATTTAAGGTAGGGATGTCAGATGCTAATGCTATGCTTGGTACGTTAGCACAATCGGGAATAGAAGGTTCTGGTGCAGGAGCATTGTTAGGAGATATGCTTGAAAATGTGTATAGCTCATCTGGAAAAAGTGCAGATGCATTGCGCACGCTTGGTATAGCTACGACAAATGCAGATGGCTCATTCAAAGACATTACTACTATTATGGGAGAATTAGATAGCACCATGCAAGGTGGTTCGCTAGATAAATACAAAGAAACTCTCAGTACTCTATTTAATATAGAAGATGATGGTACGTTGACATCTATGATAGAAAATATGAGCTCAATAGGAGAAAGTAAAGCCCAGATAGAAGCAAGTGATGGTGTAGCAAGTGAAATGGCAGGCGAAGATGCTGGAGCAAGCATAGACCAATCACTAATAGATATAGGAGCATCACTTGCCCCGATTATAGATTACCTAAATGAAATCAAAGAAATTGCCATAGCACCATACATTGAAGCATTAGCAACTTTCGCAGGAATGTTCTGGGCAATAATTTCCAATTTATTAATCCCACTAGGATGGATTTCTTCATTGTTTAGTATATTAACTCCTCTTATATATGGATTAGTTGGAGCGTTGCTTGCGTACATGGCAATACAAAAAGCAGAAGTAATATTTACAAACATAAAAAAAATACCAACATTGCTCAAAGAAATGGCAACAAAGGTACTAACATTAGGGCCTATAGGACTTATCATCATGGCTGTATCGGCTATAGTAGGAGTATTAGCGTGGGCTGTTAAGAAATTTGACTGTGTAAGAGTAAAAGTAATAGAGGTGCTGAATTTCTTTATTAGGCAGATAAATAAGATACTAAAATGGATTGGTAAAGAGATAAATGAGTTATCTGATGATGCATTTAAAGGCAAAAACTATAATGATGTAAAAGACAAAAACAAAGATCCAATGAAAGAAATATATGAGAAATACGGGAAAGATGGTGAAAAATATAAGATACCAGAGCCACCATTAGAAGTATCAACACCACCAACTGGAGGTTTTAAAGTAGACTCAGTAGGTAAAATCGAAAACAAAGATAGTATGGGTGATGAAGAAATCAAAATACTAAGAGATCTTGCAACTCAAGATGCAATAAATAAATATTCGACACTTGCTCCAAATATAAAGATAGAGTTTGGAGAAGTAAAAGAGACAGCTGATGTAGAAGTAGTAGCAAAGAGATTAGAGCAAATCTTAGTCGAGCAGATAGCAATAAGCAGTGACTTAGCGTATTAACAAGGGGTGAGGATATGCAGTACAATATTTTTATAAACAATCTAAAAATACCCGTTTTGCCAGAAGAAATAAATGTAGATAGAAAGAGCAACAATGACACTACAAACGTACTTGGTCTAGGAGAGATAAGTAGGATAAAAAGTACCAAATTACGAGAGGTATCATTTAAAAGCTTTTTTCCAAAGAATGTAGCACCCTACGTCGTAGATAAGAAAATGTTACTTCTAAAACCTTCACAGTATGTAGATTATATCGAAGCGATAAGAAAGAATAAAATATATATTACACTTAGAATAAGTGGTGCAATAGATATTGATATGAATGCAACTATTGAGAAGTTTTCAATAAACGAAAAGGGTGGAGAGCCTGGTGATATATATTATAATATAGCTTTCAAAGAATACAAAAACTTCAGTTTAACAGAGCTACAAATAAATGATACGGAAGTAGAAGAAAAAAATAGTAGACAGTCGGATAAAGATATCGATAGAACATATACAGTAAAAAAAGGTGATTGTCTATGGAAGATTGCTAAAAGAGAGTTAGGTGATGGCTCTAAATGGAGAGAACTAGCAAAGCTAAACAATATAAAGGCTAAGTATGTATTACAAATAGGACAAGTTATAAAACTTAAGTAGGTGTTATTATGGACTATGAATTAGTAATAGACAATAATCAAAACGGTAAAGCTTATAAAGCTACTAGATTAATTAAATCCGTTGATATACAAACAGACATAAGTGGTAAGCCAAGTAAAATGAACTTTCAGCTAATAAAAGATGATAATATATGTTATTTTGAAGGTAATCATGTGAGATTTTATGCAAATGATAAGCCTATTTTTTATGGCTATATATTTTCAAAGAGTAGAGGAAGCGACCAAATTATCAAGACAACAGCCTATGATCAACTAAGGTATTTAAAAAACAAGGATACTTTTGTGTTTTTCAATCAGACTGCAAGTGAAATCGTAAAAACGGTTGCAAACAGATTTGGACTTAAAGTTTCAAAGCATATAGCAGATACAGAGCATGTCATACCACAGATGATTATGGATAATAAAACAGGAATAGATATCATAAAATCAGCACTTGACAGAACGCTTATAGCAACTGGAAACATGTATATACTATATGATGATTTTGGTTTTTTGACATTAAAACATATAGAGGATTTAAAAACTAATCTAGTCATAGGGGAAGGATCACTAGCAACAGACTATACTTATAAAACCAGCATAGATAATGCTGTTAATCAGATAAAGATATCAAAGAAAGATAAAAAAACAGGTAAGAGAATAGGCTATATAGTAAGAGATAGTAACAATATTGGAAAATGGGGACTATTACAGGATTTTAGTAAGGCAAAAAAGGGTGAAAATGAAGCACAAATTAAGCAAAGAGCAGAAAATATGTTAAAACTAAAAAATAAGGTAGGTAGGACGCTTAGTATACCATGTTTAGGAGATTTCAGAGTTAGAGCAGGTACTGGAGTATATGTAAAACTACCAAACGTAGGAGACATTTCATACGATAAATATTTATTAGTAAAGAGTGTAAAACACAAGATAGCAAAAGAAGCACATACCATGAATATAGACTTATTTACTATTTAAGGAGATGATTATATTGTTAGAACCGATACAATCAGCAATAAAAAACTATCTAGAATCAGCTGATTTGGCTGATTTATTATATGGTGTTGTTACTAGTATATCTCCTCTTAAAATAAAAATAAATCAAAAGCTTGAGTTGCCCTCTCAAGCTTTATTGTTAACTAGTAGCGTCATAAAAAAAGAGATAGAGTTAAAGCATGTTCACAAATACGAGGATAGCACAAAGGAATCATCCACAGTAAAAAACACACAAGAAGCTTTAAAAGAAAAAATAGTAATAACAGAGGGGTTAAAGATAAACGATAAAGTAATGTTATTGAAAGTAAACAATGGACAAAAGTATATTGTTTTAGATAAATTGCAGGAAGGTGAATAATATGTTACCAATATCAAATTTACCAATAAACATAAAAAAAGTGAGAAAGCCAAGTAAAACTTACAAGCTTGACTTAGAGGGCAAAAGGATTGTAGGGTTTATAGATAAGCTAGATGCAATAGAGCAAAGTGTAAGAAAAATCTTAAGTACTGATAGATACAAATATCTTATATACAGCTGGAACTATGGATTTGAAGGAAATAGTCTTCTAGGACAAGATACTGATTTAGTCAAGATAGCAATAAAGAGAAAAATCAAAGAAGCATTATTAGTAGATGATAGAATAATTGACGTATCTGATTTTGATGTAAAGGGAGTAGGAGACAGTGTTACTTGTAGCTTTACAGTTAACAGCGTAGAGGGCGTATTTAAGACCTACTATGAGTTGGGGGTGTAGCATATGGACAGATATAAAGACCAAACATTTGATAATATAATGAAAAGAATGCTAGCTAAAATCCCAGATAGCATAGACAAAAGAGAAGGTTCGATAATATATGATGCATTATCACCAGCTTGTAGTGAACTATCACAACTTTATATTGAGTTAAACACAGTTCTAGAGTTAGCCTTTGTAGATACAAGTAATAGTACATGGCTAGATAAAAGATGCGCAGAGCAGGGTATAGCGAGAAAAGAGCCAATAAAAGCACAGCGAGTAGGAGCATTTGATGTACTAGTACCTATAGAATCAAGATTCAGTATAGATGGTATAAACTATAAAGTTATCAAATCAATAGATAGCACTTCTAATGATAAAAAATACATATTAGAGTGTGAAAAAGCAGGTACGATAGGAAATGAGCCTATAGGTAATTTAGTACCGATAAACTATATAGCAGATATTGATAGAGCAGTCTTGACAGATATATTGGTAGCAGGAACAGAGAAAGAAACAGATGAGTCGCTCAGAGCTAGATACAAGCAAAAAGTAAACCAATCACCAACAAGCGGAAATATTTTTCACTACATGAAATGGGCAAAAGAAATAAAAAATGTAGGTGCAGTGAGAGTTATTCCAGTATGGGATGGTACAAATACTGTAAAGGTATTGTTGACAGATAACAATTTAAGAAAGTCAACAGATGAAATAGTCAAAAACGTGCAAAACCATATTGACCCAAGTGTATCAGGTCTAGGAAAAGGAGTAGCACCAATAGGGTGTAAATGTACAGTACAAAGCGCAGATGAAAAGACTATAAATATAACAGCAACAGTAAATGGAACAAATGCAAGTAAAGTAAAAGCTGTATTTGAGAGCAAAGTACAGCTATATTTTAATAATTTGATAAAAGAAAAGTGGCAGTCAGGTGAGAGTTACAGTGTTAGTTATCCAAAAATAGGAGCATTGTTACTAGAAAGCATAGTAAGTGCAGGGGGTCTAGATTATAGCAATCTATTGATAAACAAAGCAACAGGAAATATACAGTTAGACAACAATATTCCAGTAGTAGGGTCGGTGATATTAGGATGAAGCTAATCGAATACTTACCCGAAATGTACAAAGACGTATTAGAAGTAAAAGAGATAATGAAAGTAGAAACCATAGAAATCACTACTTATAAAGAGCTATTATCAGAGCTAGAAGCTCAGATGTTTATAGACACAGCTACATGGGGATTATCACTATGGGAAAAAAGTCTCTCCATAGAGTATAACCCAGAGTTAAGCTATATGGAGAGACGAGGAAAGATAAAGAGCAAGCTGTTTGGAGTAGGAAAAGTTGATGATGTATTGATAAAATCCATAGCTGATTCATGGACAAATGGAGATGTAATAGTATCAATGAACAGTGGAAATGTAGGTATAGAGTTCACATCATATCTAGGTATGCCTAGTAATATGGACGAACTGAGAAAAACACTAAGAAACATGATACCAGCTCATCTAAAGATAATGTACAAATATGCCAGTCTTTTGATAAGAGATATAGAAAACAAAATGACACTAGGGGAGTTAGAGAATACCCCTCTACACAAATTTACCGGAGGTGAAGAAGAATGGGTTCAGTAACAGATAACTTAAAATTATATAAGGCTAATCCAGTAGAGGATAGAGATGAGAAGTTTGATATTAAGAAGATGTTTAATGATAATTGGGATAAGGTGGATGGATTAGTTGATAACATTAACAATATAAAAAATGGGCAACTACAAAATAATTTAAATGCAGATATGCTAGATGGGAAGCACGCAAGTGATTTCAAACTTAAAAATAGTTTTATTAAATTACCTAATAGATGGGATATATTATCTGGAAATATATCACCATTCTTATATTTAAATCCTATAGAGGGAGCGCGATTAATATATTTAACTATATATTTATCAGTTAGAGATTTTCCAGCAGATGGTTATCAGACTAATCAACTAGATGTTGTTCTTCATAGAGTTAATAATAGTTGGAAATACAAATCTTATAGTTGTTATATTGATTTTGCAAATGATAATTTAATAAGTGTGAGTGCAGGATATGCAGGGATAACAATAGGTACAGCTTGTTATAGTGATGGAAGAATAGGATTTTTAATATCACTAAGTACAAACGCACAATATTTAAACAAAAGTAATAAGACTGAACATATAGCTAATATAACAGCTATATCATATGCATAGGAGGGATAATATGATAGTTAGACAAGACAAAAACTATGGAACAGATAGTTCACGACCTAACACCGATTGGGAAAATGCAGGAAATTATGTTGTAGATGAAACTACTGAAGAAGGGCAAAGATTAGCGAATAAAATTAAAAAACATGCTCCTTATTTTGATTTTGTTTTAAATGATGAAGGTAAATTAATAGATATAATACCAATAAAAAGTAAAAAATATAACATTACAAATGAACCAATTAATAAAGAGAAAGTAGCTATAGCTGAGGCTATAATAGATTTAAATAATCGGATATCTAAATTAGAGGGAGGGAGAGATTAATAATGGAATTGAAATCATATTTGATAAAAGCATATTCATATCTTGTTAAAACTGGCAAATGGGAATTAGAGAGAACAGAGGGAAGTACTAAAGATTCAGTACCAGAGGAATATAGAAATATTGTAGCAGAAAATATAACAGAGGATAAATAAGGGAATTTAGTTTAAATAATAGTTTTAGAAGACTTTTATTCAATAAGGAAGTGATAAAATGCAAAACTACAAAAACAAAACCTTCAACAATCTCATGTCAAAAGCACTAAAACACATCCCAGATGACATAGACAAAAGAGAAGGTTCTATCATATACGATACACTATCTGCTGTGCTTGTTGAGATCACGCAGGAGTATATTGAGCTTGACAATATATTAGAGCTTGGATTTGTGCAGACTTCAAATGGAGATTGGCTCACAAAGAAGTGTGCAGAGTTAGGTGTTAATAGAAGATTATCTTCAAAGTCCCATAGAAAAGGTGTATTTAATAAAGAGATACCGATAGGTGCTAGATTCAGTATAGAAGATACCATATATACTGTAGTAGCACCTATTGACGTTTCAGGAGATGAAAAAGAGTACAAGCTAGTAGCAGAAAAAGCAGGAGTGAAAGGAAATAAACCATTTGGTAAGCTATTGGCTATATCTTATATAGAGGGACTAGAAAAAGCAGAGCTTGAGGATGTATTGGTTGCAGGTGAGGAAGAAGAGAGTGATGAGAGTTTACTAAAGAGATACTTAGCATATGCCAACAAACCAAGCTTTGGAGGAAATAGACAACAGTACATTTCGTTTGTAGAGGAAATGGATGGAGTTGGAGAGGTCAAGTGTTATCCACTTCATAATGGAAGAGGAACAGTAAAGCTAGTAGCTATAACTCCAGAGAAACAACCACTTAGTAGTGAAAAGATAACAGAGATACAGAATAAAATAGATCCTAAAAAAGATGGTATGGGAGATGGATATGCACCTATAGGTCATATAGTGACAGTGAATACAGCAAGTGAGACTAGCATTGATGTAGCTGTTGATGTCGATTTAAAAGAAGATGTACAAATAGATACGGTAAAAGAGGAAATAAAGTCAGAGATTAAACAGTACTTTAAAGAAAATAGCTTCAATATGGCTACAATCAGAGTAAATACAATTGGTGGAATAATCATAAAGCATGATGATGTACTTGACTATAGAAATTTAACCTTAAATGGTGGGACTTCTAATATCACAGTTAACGAAGACAGTATTATAGTATTAAAATCACTGAATGTTCATTAGACAGGAGGTAATTATATGAAAGAAAATAAAACAGATATAAAGCACAATCTACCACAGTACTACCATGATATAAAGGATATTGAGTATCTGAGTAAAAGCTTAAATGCTCTGCTTGATGATTTAAAGCAGAGCAGAGAAGCTATATCTAAGAATTTTTTCTTGAGTGATATGGACGAAGTAGGTATCAAAAGATGGGAGAGAGTTTTTAATATCAAATCAAACAAAAATGAAAGTATTGAATTTAGAAAGAATAGAATTATATCAAAGTATCAAAGTCGTCCACCTATAACAATAAGAAGTCTAGAAAACATACTCAACAACTATTTTGATAAACGAATACTGAGTATAAAGCTTGTTCCAAACGAATATGCCTTTAGGATAGAGTTCATGGCAACAGATGCTACGCTTTACAAAGAAATAGAAAAGCAAATCAAAGAACTGAAACCAGCGAATATGGAGCACATACCAACTCCAAAAGCAAAATCATATATAAAATTTAAATCAACAGCAAAGAAAATAGATATAGAAAGAAAAACAAAGCTAGGAACTACATGGATACTAGGAGAAACGCCTTTTGGTGAAGTAAAAAATGAGGAGGTGTTATTTTAATGAGGTATATATTAGAAAAGACAGTAGAGAGACTATACGAGCAGGACATAACAAAAGTACTAGTAAACGACACGCTAGAGATAACTAATTTTAGCAAAGTAAAAGATTCAAACAAACTAAAGTTAGAATTTGAACTTAGAAAAACTAAAGTAGAAGTAGTGACAAACTATAAGCTACTAGACAGCAATGACAACATAATAGACGAAAGAAACATATATGTACCAATAGATGGCATCACAATAATTAAGCACGAGATTGAGGTGATTAGCCAGTGATAGACTACAATCCAAAGACAAATTGGCAGAGAAATGAGATTGTATCAGAGAGTGATTTTAACAGAATAGAGCAGGGCGTAGCAGATGCATATGAAAGACTTACAGATGTAAAGACAGAGGTAGATGATAATAAAAATAAGATAGGTGATTTGAGTTCTTTAACCATAAGTAATAAGTCTGATTTGGTTAGTGCTATAAATGATATAAGCAACTCTAAGAGTAAACCAAATGGGATTGCAAGTCTTGATAGTGATGGTAGTGTACCAGTTGAACAGTTAAAAAAAATGCTTGAAATTATAAATACAGAATGTAGGGAAATAGCTTTTGATATAGAAGATTTTAATCCAATTGCAAAAAATATTTCTTTTAGTGAATTTAATACCTATAAACTACCTAAAATAATTAAACATTACAATACTAAGACATATATACCTGAAATAAACTATGATATCACAGTAGTTCAAAATGGAGGCGCTATTGACATTAAACCAAATAGTATACATTTAGGTGGAGACCAAATAGTTACGGTTGTTAACAGAAAAACTTATGATTTGACTAATGTAGAATATATAGACTTTCATTATAGCGCTAAAAATGAAAAAAATTCTGGTTCACCTATTTTTGGCGTTATATCAAAACCAGATACAGGATGGGCTACTTTTGATCACGAAATACGTTCAACTCACGGTGGAAGTGAATCATCTCCAAATATTGCTCGATTAAATGTAAGAGAATTAAATGGTAATTATCTAATAAAATTTACGAATAATCAAGCTAACGTTGGGATTTACGACGTAAGAATTATTTTCAATTCATCAGTAGGTAAATTACAATGGTTTTCTAAAGGATTAGAGCTAGCAAAGAATATAAATTCTGCTATATTTACATATGATATTATTATGGATAGAGTTTATAATTTTGTTAGTTGGAAATCTATAAATGCTTTAGTAAATACACTGGAAAAAACAGATATAAAATTCGATGTATACGACATCAATGATAATTTATTATTAACTGATTTAAATAGCAATAGTCCTCTTAATAATCTTAAAAATAAAGGAATAAGATTAAAGATTAAATTTTATCGAGAAAACATAAATTCTTCACCAACCCTATCATTGGATTCTTTAAAAGTTAAATATTTATTTAATGTTAACAGTAAATCATGGAGAAAATTAGATGAAATTATAATAGAACAGGATACACATGAATTAGTTATACAAACAAAATACGAATGCTACAATGAATATAGGATAGTCGGAACAAAACTCTCAGCAACAAATTGTAACACATATACTTCATTAAAAGGTTATATAAATAAAGACAATAATGAGTATGGTTATAGATGTTCATATATAGAAGGGACAAATGTTATAAATGAAAGTTGCAATAAATTCATAGTTGGCAAGTATATGATTCCTGAAAATGGACAAGGTTGTTTTGATATGACTATTGTATCACATAAAGATACAAATACAATGATTAGTTATATGTATGCTAGTAATAGCAAATCGGCTGCTATAGGAAGTGGGCAAATACTATGGAAGAAAAAAGATAAAATTGATAGTATAAAATTTATGGCATATAATAGTAAATTACAAACAGGTTCAACTTTCGAGATATGGGGGCGATAATATGAGCAAATATATTCATGATGAAAAAGGAATATGGAAAGTTCAAGGTTGTTGTAAGATGTTAGTGGAACTGTCCGATCAAGAACTAAAAAAAAGAAATATAGAATTTAAAAAAGAAGCACTAGAGTATAAAATAAAGGATGATAAACCCATTAAAATAGAAAAAGATTTTGCAGAATATATACTTGATACAGAAAAAAGAATAGAAAGATTACAAAGTGAGATAAACAATTTAAAAAGGAAGTGTTAATGATGACCAAAGTATTAAATAGATGGAAGATAAGAGCTTATGCAACATTAGTTAAAGCAGAAAAATATATTTTGAGAGAAGAAGATAGAGAGTTCGATAACCAAGAATTAGTGCCAAGAGAATATCAGATTGCAGTTGCTGATTTTTTAGTAGCTTAAAGTATATTGATGCTAATTACAACAGTATTTCAAACACATAGAAATGCTGTTATTACATAACATATAATTTCAAAAAACATAACAAAATTCCATAATTCAAATAAATTCGCTATAAAACAAGATAAAATAATAAAAAATACCAATAAATATATTGAAATTACATATTATCCATGATACTCTTGTATAGGAAATTATAATAAATTGTAGGGGGTTGATGTTATGTCAACAAATAGTATGGCAGAAAGCCAATTCGATGGTAATGTATTAGGTTTTCTGGGAATTCATTTATTAGCAGGCTTGATAGTTATGTGTACGTTAGGAATATGTACCCCTTGGGCTATATGCAAGCTTCAAACATGGTATGCTGAGCATACAATAATTAATGGTAAGAGATTAAAATTTACAGGGACAGCTATGGGGTTATTTGGAATATGGATAAAGATATTCTTACTAACTATAATAACATTAGGTATATATGGCTTCTGGGCTTCATTAACAGTTAAGAAGTGGATAGTTAAGCATACACAATTTGCTTAAATACTGAAGTGAGCAATTAACCCAAATTCTACAACAATGTAGAGTTTGGGTTTTGTTTAACGTATGGGAATATCTATTGATATCCTTCAGACTGTAGACAAAAGTACAATTTCTGCGTTGTTGTTAAAATTTCCGTTGCTCACTTACCTCTAAGTAAGCTGTGCTACTCAATTTTAACACGCCTTGAAATTGAATTTTTACTAAAGTCTGCTATCTTGATGACTTTGTGGAAAATACTACATTTATAATAGTAGTAAGAAAATGTTACAAAAAAATAAGATATCAAGACAACTTGAAAGCTGAGATACATATTACTAAATTTTGAAATCAAAGTTTTTCACTGAACTAGAAAAATAATTGAACTGCAAAACTATTATAATGAAGAGTAACAACACGATTTACAGAGATAACATCATTAAGTAATATTACTTATATACTACACAAAATACACATCAGCGTACTAAAATTAATAGTCTTCTCATATTAATAAGATGTATCACTATAAGGAAATATATGAACACAAATAAATGACTTGACAAAATAATACAACATTTATATGATTGAACTAATAATAATAATCTTTACTGTGGGAGGAAATATAATGAAAAAAAGAAGTTTTGTAGTGTTTTTGTTGGTTTTTGCTTTGATGGTGAGTAATATCAGCTTTGCAGCAATAGAAGATAATAATAAAGCTGCAAATGATTTGTTAAAAGCAAGCATAAATAGAATAAAAGCAAGAAACGTAAGCTCCAACATTGTGATTAAGTTTAGCGTAGACGAAAAAAAGGCTATTGAGAAAGGCGTATTTGAATATTATACAAAAGACCCTAAAGCAATGGTTAAGTATTTGAATACAATACTAAAAAAATTCACATATGAGTACAATGTAAATCTTGTAACCAAAGAAGGATATAAAGATACATTTAAGCTTAATGGTGTAACTGGTGCTTACTATGATAAAAAGGATATAATAGAGGGCAATTTTTACTTTAAGCCTTGGGAGTTTGGTATAGGATCAGATTTATTAGATGGAGTATATGCACTCAACCTTAAAGATATGTTTTCTGACTATTATATAAATAGTAAGATATTTGAAATTGAACTTGATGATTACATAAAAGCGTTGACTAAAACTGACAAAAGTTATACAAAATTAGTTAATAATTTAGATTCATATAAAAATGTATTACTTGATTTTTATAAAGTAAGGATAGAAGATATAAAAAATGATGATATAAGTATTAAAATAGGTAGTAGAAAACGAAATATAGATGTAAAAAAATATAAACTAAAAATAAAAGCGACTGATATGATAGACAATGTTATTAAGTTATTAGAAGTAGCTAGAGATGACGAGAATTTAAAAGCATTTGTTATTGATAAAATGAACGATATAGAAAAGGTTGCAATAAAAAACAAAGACTATGAAAAATTTGGTGTTACATTGGAAGTCTTTAAAAAAGGCATGAATGAAGTTAGAGAGACACTTGATGTATACTGGCCAACTATATGTGATTCGTTAATCAATAAATATTATGACATTTATTATACATTTGATGATACAGAGTATGAAGTATATATAAGCGTAGATAAAAAGAACGTAGTTAGAAGAGTAGAATCAGATATAAATATAGACCATGTTGTAATTAGCGTAGTTCAAGATTTCAATGCTTACGGAAATGATGTAAAAGTAGAAATCGATGAGAAAGACACTAAGCACAATCTAGCAGAAATGTTTAAATCACATTATAGCTCAAACAAAGGTGAGTTTATGTATGAATATGTTAAATGCATTATAAAGATTTTTGAATCAGATGGTTTTGAAAAGTTAATAAAAGATTTGAAATACTATACAAAGATATTACCTTCAGACGAAAGAGAAGAAATCAAAACTCAAATAGATGAAGCTGTAAATGCTATTAAGATGTATTTACCAATGCTTTTAATGAATTATTAGTTGTATAAAGGGTTGGATTTGGGTATTTTGTACTATATTCAACCTTTTTATTTTGTAACGATTTAAGCTAATGAAACATACACTAACAAATATGTATATATTAGTACATCTATATATGCATACTATTAACTTGACAAAAATGTCTGTTGACTATATGATGTTATAGGTCAATATGTATAAAACAAGAGGGGGCAATAAAATGAAAAAAAGAATTTTGATTACAATTCTAGCTATGCTTGTATTAGCTTTTGGAGTTGTTGGTTGTGGTAATGATGACAAAGGAGATGCTAAAGGAGCAAGTTCAGAGGAACTTAAGCCGTCAGAGATATTAGTTGAGGCAATGCTAAATGGTTTTAAATCTAGAAACGTAAATGCAGAAGTATCTATTAAGGCGAAAATTAACGAAGAAAAAGCTGTAGAGAAGAAACTTTTTGAAGGAATGACAAATGATCAAGCAGCAATGGCTAAGTTTGTTAATTCACTCTTAGAAAAAACAGAGTTAAGATATGGTGCAAATATTATAACAAAGGATAATACTGACGATTTATTTAAGTTAGATTTAGGAATAGGATTATACTATGATAAAAAAGACTTGATAAACGGTACAATGTACATGAAACCTTGGGAAGTAGGATTTGCTGTTCCTCAGTTAACAAGTAAAGCGTTAGCATTTGATTTTGGAAAAGTACTAGGGCAAGAAGAAAGTATTAAAAAGCTTGAAGGCATCAAAATAGCTGATTACATAAATTTACTTACTAAAAAAGACAAGTATTATGATGATTTTAAAGCTAATTTTGACAATTATAAAAAAGTAATGGTAGATTACTACGAAGGAAAAGTTGAAAAGCTTAAAGAAGATACTATAACAGTTAATGTTTATGGCAAAGAACAAAAAGTTGATGTTACAAAGTATAAAATGAACTTAGACCTTAAAAATGCAAGTGATGTAAATGTTAAACTTGCAGAAGTAGCTAAAAAAGATAAAGCATTAAAAGCATTTATATTAGCTAGACTTGATGATTTAGAAAAATTAATGCTAGAGAACAAAGATTATGAAAAATTCGATGTTACTGAGAGTGAATTTAAAGATAATATAAAAGAAGCTAAAGAGAGCATAGAAAAAGACTGGGATGAATCCTTGACTGGTATGATAAAAGCATTTAAAGAACAAAACATAGCTAATAAATTTGTAGAAGGAAAAGAAGATTTAGATTTTGAAGCAGAATATATTTGTTCAGTAGATAAAGATGGTAGACTTAGACAACAAGAATGTAATTTAAAAATGGATGTAGTAGATTTATATATGACTATTACAATGAATGCATTTGGAGATGATGTAAAAGTAGACCTACAAGAAGATATCGACAAAATTGATTTAGCTCAAATAGAGACTAATACTGACTTACAAACAGAATTAACTAACGATGTCATTTCAAATCTTGGTAAAGTATTAAGCTCAGAAGCTGTTGAAGAAATATTAAAAGATATAAAAGAAAATTCTAAGATGTTACCAAAAGATGAAAGTGATTCAATTGTGGAGTTTATAGATACACAATTCAATCAAGTTAAAATGATGTTACCTTTTATATTAAGCCAGTATAAATTAGGTAGATAGTTTTGATAAATGTAGAAAATGTATCTAAAAAGATACAAAATAAAAACATCTTAGAAAATATAAATTTTAGATTATTAGATGGAGATGTTTTGGGTATTGTCGGTCCTAATGGGACCGGCAAATCTACATTAATATCCGTAATGTCTTCGGTAATAAAACCAACAACAGGTAATATTTCGTTTTATGAAAATGACAAAGTTATCACTAATAATATTAAGTCTAAGATAGGATATATACCACAAGAAATAGCCTTATATGAGGAGCTAACTATAAAAGATAACTTACTATTATTTGCGCCTTCAAAGTTTACAAAGCATGAAGCTTTAAATAGAGCAAAAGACATATCAAAGAAATTGAGTCTCGTTAGAGATTTTGATACTCGAGTATCTAAGCTCTCGGGAGGAACTAAGAGAAGAGTGAATATAGGAGTTGCACTTATGACAAGTCCTAAATATATTTTTATGGATGAACCAGTAGTAGGAGTAGATTATACTGTCAGAAGAGATATAGAGCAATTCATAAGGAATTTAAAAGATAGTGGTAAGATTATAATCATAGCAAGTCATCTAGTAGAATTCTTGGAAAACACGTGCAATAAGCTTTTAGTCATAAAAGAAGGAAAACAAGAATATTTCGGAGATTTTGAAAATGAATTTTAATATAATTAAAAATCAAAAAAAATTATACATGTTAGTAAAAATGGAACTAAAACGTATTATGGGGCAATTATCTAATCTTGTTTTATTAGGTATAGTGCTGGTCATTTTTATTAACATGTTTATTTTTGTGTTCAACAACAAAGGTTTGAAATTTGATGCTAAAGTAGCATTAGCTATAGAGGATAAATCCTTTGAAGTAGGTACGTTGATTGGAAATATAACAAATAATAAATTAAAAAACATAATCAAGTTTGAAGACACAAGTTTGGATGAAGGATTAAAGCTATTAAGAGAGAACAAAGTGATAGCTATAATAAATGTCAAAAAAGGAACTACAGATACGTTAAATCGTTGTGATAAATCATCGTTTGATTTATATATAAATGATGAATCAAATATACTCGTTAAGTTCCTTGTCGAATATATAGATTCTCTAGTAGAGGTACTCAACGAAGGGCAACGAGGTGCTATGATTTACTGGAACATAATGAAGACAAATGGCTATGACTATAAAGAAAGACTAGGAGAATTAAACAATATCGCTATGAGCTATATTAGTAACTTTTTAAGCAGAAGTAGCGTTTTTGAAGAATCAGAAGACTTGGATAAATACAATGGCTCAGTTATTGATTATTATTACATATCAGCTATATTGATAATAGCTATATTATTGATTAATCTCTATCATGCAGATATAGATGATGATTTTAAAGCAAATAGGATCACTCGGTTGTCTTTTAGTGATATAAAATGGCATGATGTATATATAGCAAAGGCAATAGTAGGTACTATATATTCAACTATAATAATATTACCTTTTATGATAATACGTATGAAATTTCTGGAGCTATTTTCATATTCAAATCTACTTCAAACATTAGCCTTTATAATGCTTGGTAATATAATAATAAACCTTATAGTAATCTCAATGAAGCTAGCATTTAAAAAGAGCAACATCATATCAGTAGTACTGTGGGTTGTAATATCTATTACTAGCGGAATAATCATACCACTTACATCTATGAATAAAATGTTTAGGGTTTTGAGCAGGATAAACATTTTATCAATTAGTCATACAGTTTTAATGAGTTTAAATGTATCTAAGTACGATATAGCAGTATGTATAGCTTATATTTTAACTACAATAGTTATACTTCGCAAAGCATATTATAAAAGGATGTGTAAGTATGATTAGATTATTAAAATACAAGTTTAAAAATAATTTATTAAGTAGAACTAATATATTGACAACAATCATAATGATAATAGTTATAATATCTATATGCGGTATAATAAAAAGCTATCAAACAAGCACGTCATTATACAAGGTGGCTGTAATTGATAATGACAATACACCCACATCTAGTGAATTAATAGATGATATAATAGCTTATAAACAAATAGATGTTACTATTGAAGAAGATAAAGAAAAAAGCATGATTAAACTAAGCAGAGGGAATTACGATGTAGTATACGAAATCAAGGATGGCTTCGAAGATAAAATAAAAAAAGGAAAGTTTGATAATATTTTAGTTGCTAATAAAGAAAGTACATCACTAGGTGTAAAATGGGTTAACGATAAAGTAAGCTTGATTGTCCTTAGACGTTGGATGTTTAGTGATATATATAAAAGAATACAGAAAGTATCAAAGGATTATGACAGAGAGAAACTAGAGCAGAGATTTTTAGAAGATAGCGATAAAACTATACTTGATGTTATTATACACAATGTAAATGATGGTAAAGTAGTAGAGATTAAAAATGATGACAAGAAAATATATAAGATAATATGGGCAAGTGTTATTCTATTTATCATTATTAACATAGGCAAAGAAATTATAGATGACAGGAACAATGGTGTGATTACAAGGCTAGAATTTGCAGGCATCAATAAAATACAATACTATAGCTCATATATAATATATATAGTAATAGATATAATAGTCCCATTCGTAATAACTTACTTTACTTTAGGCTATTTTACTAGCATTAATAGTTTTGTAATAGATATTTTTATTACATTGATGTATATATGCTCTACATGGATTATTTTAATAATCATAACAAAGCTATTTAAAACAAAGAAGGGCTACATTTTGTGTTTACAACTGTATTTTTTAATATCTATTATTTTGGGAACGGGCATATTAAACCAAGCATTTAAATTAGTAGACAATATATCTAAATTTATACCAATGTATTGGTATATACACATATAAATGGAATGTATAAGAGAGAGTATGAAATATACTCTCTTCAGACCGTAGATAAAAGCCCAATTTCTTCGTTGTTGTTAAAATTTCCGTTGCTCACTTACCTTTAAGTAAGCTCTGCTACTCAATTTTAACACGCCTTGAAATTGAACTCTTACTAAAGTCTGCTATCTTGATGACTTTGTCATCAATCTGGAGAGAGTATAAAATATACTCTCTTTTTTTATTGAGGTGATATCTAAGTAAAAAAGTATTGACACTTCCGTGTTACACGTGTAAAATATAGATATGTTACACGCGTAACATGGAGAGGGTGATAATTTGGTGACCAATAATAAAATATCTGATGCAGAAGCAGAGGTAATGCAGGTTTTATGGAAATCAAAAAAAGCGATAACTGCAATAGAAATATTTGAAGAACTAAACAAGACCAAATCGTGGAAAAATTCGACAGTAAGAACACTTGTTAGAAGATTAACAGAAAAAGGATTTTTAAAGAAAGAAAGGCAAATTGGTGTAAAGCAAAATGGAAAAGAACTATTTTATTATAGTCCATTAATTAGCCATGAAAGATACAGACTAGAAAAAACTAGAGATTTTGTTAAAACTACTTTTAATGGTAATGTTAAAAAGTTAGTGGCTAGTTTATTTGATAATAACCTATTGACTGATGAAGATGTGGGAGAATTAAATAGTTTTTGGAATAAAGAAAGAGATAAGTTAAATGAATGATATTCTTAATAGTATATTATCTATGTCAATATCAAGTGGATTAATAGCACTTATTATAGTAGGTTTACTAGCATTATTTAAAAAATATTTTACAAAATCATGGTGTTATTACGTATGGATAATCATATTAATTAGACTGATGATTCCATATGTACCCAAAATAAATATACCAGATAAGCTAGATTACAAAAATTTTATAACGGAAATTACAAATAGCGAAGATAAAACACCCATAAGTTTAATAGATGCACAAGAAATCGAGAAAAGGTCTGTAGAAAAAAGAGTAGATAAAGTATTAATAGCATTTGTGGTTTGGCTTTCAATAGCAATGTACATATTTGTATCAAAAATATTAGACTATATTAGATTTATTAATGATATCAAAGTTGATAGAGAAGAGATAGACGATAGTGATTATGAACAGATAATTAATTCAATAACAAATAAGTTTAATATAAAATCAATAAAAGTTTATGAAAGTAACAATATTAACACACCGATGTTAATAGGTTTATTTAAACCATATATTATACTTCCAAAGGTTCATTTTGACAATGAAAAACTTAAATATATATTAATGCATGAATTGATGCATATGAAAAGAAAAGATATACTATACAAATGGATAATGCAATTAGTAGTATGCATACATTGGTTTAATCCAGTAGTGTATTATATAGCTAAAGAAATAGAAAAATATTGTGAGCTTTCTTGTGATGAAAGAGTATTTGCATATTTAAGTATACATGAAAGAATTGCATATGGAGATACACTTATATATTCAATTAAAGCTACAAAATCTTTACAAAATGAAAAGAAACCCTGCGTATCTTTTAGTAGAGACTATAAAGCTATAAAGATGAGATTAGAAGAAATAACAAAATACAAGCGATTAGATAAGAAGAAATATATAGCTTCTATTTGCATTGCAGTAATTTTAGCGAGCTCGACTAGTTTAATTGGAGTACATACAGCGAAAGCTAGTAAAAACATTATCTCAAATGAAAATATAACTAGATTAAATATAGATAAAATAGCAATAAAAACCGCAAAACTAACTGGGAATGCAAATTACATAAGACCATATTTTAAGTTTATGACAAACGAAGGATTAGATGAAATCCAAGATATTTTGTTAGAAAAGAATAGAAATCAATTTTTTTTCTTACCAACCATTGATAAATATACTGAAATAAATATGACATATACATCATTAGTTGATGAAATAATAACTGAAACTAACGATATATATAGTTGTTTAGTGCTATTTGAGTATCTAGAAAAAAAACAAGTAGAAGATATTGTTGCAAAGTATATGGAAAGAACTAAAGAATATTATAAATTACCAGATTTGTATCATCTATTATCAGATACAGCTATTAAAAAGATAAGCAATGGAGGCGTGAATAATGAATAAGAAAAAATATATCATAATTTTTACAATGATAGTAATGGTGAGCATGTTTATTGTATACTCAGCGGGTAAATCTAATATTACAGATATTAAATATATAAATGTGAGTTTGAATAGTCAGAATTTACCTGAGAGTGAAGCGGTAGTTTTCATTAATGAGAAGGATGAAGAAAAAGTGTATATATCAATTGATGTGTTAAAGGAATTAGGGTACATAATAAACAAAGAAAAAACCAATGTTGATGTTTCAAATATTAAAGTAAATAAAACAAATCTTAAAACTTATAGAAATATAAACAATAGTAATAACATATTGATATTACAAGATAAAGATAAAGAAGCTATAGAAATAATGAAGAAAACAGGTAATTTAAGGTATATAGAACCATATCTACCATATATGACTCAAACGGCAGTTGATGAAGTCTTAAATATATATTTACAAAAAACGGGTAATTTCAATCAAGTAGAGAAGATTAGAGTGAATCTAAAAAAGGCTCAGAATACTGTTGTTAACAGTAAAGAATATAAGCAAAAAAAGATTAAAGAAGTAAAAAGTGGACAAAGTAAGATATCGGATATAATGATTTTTATATCTAAGATGAGCAAAAATGAAGTAGATGATGTGGTAAGAAGCTATATAGAAAATACACAAGATTTCAATTCCATATATTCGGTAAGACAATATATGAGTACAAATGGCATAGACAAAGTCGTAAAAAAATATATTGATGATACATCTGACTTCAATACAGTTGCAGCGATGCTCCAGTTTATGAGTAAAGAAGCAAGTGAATATGTTGCAGAAAAATACTATAGCGAATCAGAAGATTTAAGATTTAGTATGTTCTTTGAAAATTATCGTAATGATAAATAAATAGAGGATAAAAATAGGGAGCTATATCGCTCCCATTATTTTTGCTGGTAACTTACAACTTACATAACTTTTTAGCAATCTTAGCACCTACGCATGCATTATTATATACAAGATGTTTATTAGCATACAAACTCTTACCTTCAGTTAATTCATAGATTGCAGAAAGAATAAATGGAGTTATGTTTTTTCCTCTTATCCCTTGAGATTCAGCATCATCTACAGCTTTATTTATAATACCATTAATAAAATCTTCATCCATTGCATACTCAGATGGTATAGGATTTGCTATTACCATACCACCATTTAATCCAAGGTCTTCTTTGATTTTAATAGCTTTCGCAATAATTTCAGCGGATTCACCATTATAATCAACAGAAAAACCGCTTTTTCTTGTATAAAATGCTGGGAAATCATCAGTCTTATAACCTATTACAGGGACACCATGAGTCTCCAAATATTCTAATGTAAGACCAATATCTAGAATCGACTTTGCACCAGCACATACAACAGCAACATTAGTATTAGCAAGCTCCATCAAATCAGCAGAGATATCAAAAGATTCTTGAGCTTTTCTGTGAACACCACCTATTCCTCCAGTAGCGAATACCTTTATACCTGCAAGGCTTGCAATTAGCATTGTAGTTGCAACAGTAGTAGCTCCATCCATTTTATTTGCAAGTATCATAGCTATATCTCGTCTACTAGCCTTAGGAATGTTTTTAGTTGTACCGAAATAGTTGAGTTCATCTTCTGACAAACCAACTTTCATTTTACCACCTATAATAGCAATAGTAGCTGGTATAGCACCTTCTTTTCTGATCTCTTCTTCACAACGTTTAGCGCTTTCTATATTTTCAGGGTAAGCCATACCATGTGATATAATAGTCGATTCTAAAGCGACTACAGGTTTATTTTCATCAAGAGCTTTTTTAACCTCTGGACTTATATCTAAATATTCTAGCATTCTATCATCTCCTCAATAATTTTGTTTATTTTAGTGTTGCTCATATTTGGGTTAACAGTTTCATGATGTTTTAAAGCCAGTACTGACGCAGCAGTGGCGTATACAGCTATATCTTTAATATTCTTTTCATGAATGCTACCATGTACGATTCCAGCCATAAAAGCATCGCCAGCACCAGTTGCACTTATAACTTTAATCTCAGGTGGTTTTATGATACCAGAAGTTTTGTTATTTGCATAGAAAACACCATTTTTACCTAGTGTGATAAACACATTTACTACACCTTGTGAGATATAGTAATTACCAACACTAACTAAATCGTCGTATTTATTTATGCTCATGTCAGCTAGATACTCAGCTTCAAGTTTATTTAGTTTTATAGTATGGAAACCACCAATTATATCCTTAACTTTCTTTGACTTCTTGATAGATACAGGATCAAGCAGTATTTTCTTATTGCTATAGTTATAAAGAATATATTCAATAACATGTTTAGGCAAGCAAGTATCTAGTATTATCACTTCTGAATTCTTTAAAACATGAGACTTACTTTTTATATAATCTACAGTCATCCTATCCATAATATGCATATCAGATAGTGCTAAAGCCATATCACCGCTTACATCCATAATAGCTAAATATATAGAAGCATTTGCGTCAGGAAGGACAAGTGAGTGATGCATGTCTATACCAAATTGAGAACACTCGCTTATTAGTCGTTTACTATTAGCATCACCACCAGTTACAGTGATAAGCTTAGTCGTAATACCCATACGAGCAGTGTTCTCGGCAATATTTCTACCAACTCCACCTAGGCAAATTTTAATCTCGCCAGGGTTAGAGTCTTTTTCTATAAGAGGTTCCTTAGTAAAGCCCTGTATATCTAAATTTGCTGCGCCTATGACAGTGACATAGTCAGCTTTATTCATGACATAACCACGTCCCTTGATATAACCTTTTTTTATCAAGTTAGTGATGTGGACACCTACAGACGAGCGAGTAATATTAAGAGTACTAGCTATATCCTTTTGTGATATCAATGGGTCTTTTTTAATTAATTCTAATATTTGTTTTTCACGATGTGTCATAAGCTCTCCTTAAACTTTACTTACTATATAAGCTTTTGCTTATAAAATATATTGTATCACCTCTATAGTATTATTTCAAGACTTTAATACGAATATTAATTGTATTTAAAATTTAATAATAAAGGTAAAATAAAGCAAAATACAGTAATTACTAAGTAAGCGTAGATAAAATATAGTAAAATAGCTAACAATGTATTAAGCAAGCTAGTTTACAAATTGTAATTTGGGTGGTATTATGAGTATATTGATGGTTGAAGTTAGGAGGGAAAAATGAAAAAAAGTTTGTTAAGAGAGCTATAGAATGGATAGCGTATTTAGTGTAGTAGTTGTAATAAGAATATTGAACAGTGAAGTTTATAGTATCACACAGGTTAAAAAATGTTCTATGTAGAATACATTAGTGCAATAACATAGACTTTATATAGACAAAATTAAGTATCACTTTACATCCAAAAGTAATAGTGTTTGCAAAATGAAGTAAGAAATGATTTTAAAGACAGATTAGCACTGTAGCTGAAGACTTAAAGATGAAAATTACAAAGAAGGTTAGGAAAAATAGATATGTAAAAAGAGTAATAGCCTTAGCAGGTGATGAGGTGATGATTAAAAACAATAAAGTATACGTTAACGATGTTGCTTTAAATGAATCATATGTAAAAGGAACAACTTATGAAGGGTCATTCGAGTTACCAGCCGTTGCACCAGAAGATAAGATATTTGTTATGGGAGACAATAGAGAGAGAAGTTCAGATAGTAGAGAATTTGGATTTGTTGATTTAGATAGTATAGAAGGAAAGGTCGTATTTAGATTTTGGCCACTAAGCAAGATGAATTCTATAAAGTAACATGGATAAAATATAATAAAATAGCTAATAATCTAATAGGCAAGATGATTTGAAAATTTTATTATGAGTAGTATACCAATGTATCAGATATAGGAGGAAAATATGAAAAGCAAAAGTATATTAAGAGAAGTTATGGAGTGGGTAGTGTATTTAGTAGGAGTAGTTGTAATAGTAATAATATTGAACAGCGAAGTTTATGGTATTACACAAGTTAAACAATGGTCTATGGAGAATACATTAGTGCAAAACGATAGACTTTATATAGACAAAGTTCAGTATCATTTCACAGACCCAAAACCAGGTGATGTAATAGTATTTTTACAAGGTGAAGTAAGAAATGGTTTCAAAGATAGATTGAATGTTGTAATTGATGACTTAAAGATGAAATTTACAAAACAAGTTAGAAGAAATAGATATGTAAAAAGAGTAATAGCCGTAGCAGGTGATGAGGTGATGATTAAAAACAATAAAGTATACGTTAACGATGTTGCTTTAAATGAATCATATGTAAAAGGAACAACTTATGAAGGTTCATTCGAGTTACCAGCCGTTGTACCAGAAGGTAAGATATTTGTTATGGGAGACAATAGAGAGAGAAGTTCAGATAGTAGAGAATTTGGATTTGTTGACCTAAAGAGTGTGGAAGGAAAGGTAGTATTTAGATTCTGGCCACTAAGTAAGATAAGTACTGTAAAATAGACACGGGGGATAGTGATGCAGGGGAAGACACATACAGTAATAGCTACCGCAACAGCGTTACTAGTTTCAAAAAGTTTTTTTACACCTAATACTGCTCTTATATTTTCAGCTGGAGCAGTATTAGGTGCTTTAATACCAGACATAGATCACAATAAGAGTAAGATAAACAATCTTTTACATATTAAGAATAATACATTGAAAAAGCTCATATACGTATTGTTTGGTGCTATATTAATAAGTATAGCCTATTCATATGATTATAAAAATTTGTATTTTGGTGCTATATACATAGGATTACTTGGATTTGCACATCACAGAGGATTCACCCATAGTTTACTGTCGCTAATAATATTTTTGTTAGCAATATATCCGTTGAGAGAAAATAATAATATTTTTTATGATGGGATTGCTTTAGGATATGCCACCCATATAGTTTCAGACATGTTTACAAAACATGGTGTAGAGCTACTTTATCCTTGGAGCAAGAATATAAGGTTTATGTTTACTATGACGACTGGATCAAAAGTAGAGACAATTCTCAATTATTCTTTAAGTGTACTAATTGTTATACTGTTTTGCTATCAAATATAATTATGTTGATTATTTGTGAAATATGTAGTACAATGGTATTGATATTATATAAAGGAGGTGTAGCAGTGAAGACTTATAATTTAGTATATTTAGCAACTGGATTAAGAAGAACAAACTTGATTTTGGCACATATTGGTGTTAACTCCAAGGGAGTAGTCTGTCCAAAACTAAATACACTAAATAATGAGTAATCATCTATACCGATAATAATATAAATATTGCTTTGATATTATCTGGATTTGATGTCCAGATTTTTATATGCGTGTAAAGTTTTATTTTAATATATTTTTTAGAATGTATAAAGCTAGATGAGTAAACTCATCTAGCTTTTTTTAGTTAATTAAGGAGGAGTTAAAATGATAGAATTAAGTTTACAGAATGTTTCAAAAAGTTATGGAGCTACAAAGGTATTAGAGGATATAAGTTTTGAAGTTCATTCAAAAGATAGAATAGGAATGGTAGGTAAAAATGGTACTGGTAAAACTACCATATTAAAAATATTAGCTGAGATAGAAGAGTATAATGGTGGTAATATTTCTATGAGTAAAGGAACTAAAATTGGGTATTTAGATCAAATTCCAAATTACCCTGAAAATTATGTCGTCATGGATGTTTTAAATTTAGCATTTGAAGACGTAATAAATATAAAAGCTCAGATGCAGCAACTTGAGAAGAAAATGTGTGATCCTCAAGATGATTTAGACAAAATAATGAATAAATACAGTGATTTACAAACTGAGTATGAGCATTTGGGTGGATATGATGTAGAAGAGAAGCTAAGTAAAGTGTGCATAGGACTAAAAATAGATGATAAATTTAGAGTAAGAAAATTTAATGATTTAAGCGGTGGCGAGAAGACAACAGTAATACTAGCTAAAATACTACTAGAAAACCCCAATATATTACTACTTGATGAGCCTACAAATCATTTGGATATACAGTCTATTGAGTGGCTCGAGGAATATATAAAAGAATATGATGGATGTGTTATAATAATCTCCCATGATAGATATTTTCTTGATAGAGCAGTTAATAAAATAATAGATATAGAAGAAGGTAAAGCCATAGTATATAAAGGGAATTACACATATTTTATAAACGAGAAAGAAGCAAAGAGACAGTTGCAATTAGATTCATATAAAGTACAACAAAGAAAAATCAAAAGCATGGAAGAAGCAGCGAAAAGATTTAGAGATTGGGCTAATAGAGCTGATAATGAAAGCATGTACAAAAAAGCTAAAAATATGGAACGAAGAATTGAAAAAATGGAAAAGATAGAAAAGCCTAAAGAGTACAAAAAAGCAGACATAAAATTCACTAGTCATAAAAAATCTAGCAAAGATATAGCAAGGATAGAGAATCTAAGTATGAGCTTTGAAGATAAGAAGATATTTAACAACGCTGATTTAATTATAAGAGCAAATGAGAAAATAGCTATATTAGGAAAAAACGGCTGTGGAAAATCAACATTATTTAGACTTATACTAGGGAAACTTAAACCTAATAGTGGAGTTATAACAACAGGCTCTGGGGTAAAGTTTGGATATTTAGAACAAGAAATCAAATTTGAGCAATCAGAAAAGACAGTACTTCAATATATAAGAGAAGAGCTTATACTAAACGAATATGATGCTCGACATCTATTAGTTAAATATAATTTTTATAAAGATGATGTCTACAAGAAAATATCAGTGCTTTCTGGGGGCGAAA
This sequence comes from Abyssisolibacter sp. ZYX002, assembly GCF_056892235.1. Classification (NCBI taxonomy): domain Bacteria; kingdom Bacillati; phylum Bacillota; class Clostridia; order Eubacteriales; family Clostridiaceae; genus Abyssisolibacter; species Abyssisolibacter sp. ZYX002. Next base: position 1,193,610 of record NZ_JARMXH010000001.1, on the reverse strand, counting down.
AAGTAAGATTAAAGCTTTGTATTATGTTGATGAATAAAGTAAATACACTCATATTAGATGAGCCAACAAACCATTTAGACATAGATTCAAGAGAGATGTTAGAAGAAGCACTTAAAGAGTTTAAAGGTACTATAATATTTATTTCCCATGATAGATATTTTATAAACAAGATGGCTAGTAGAATAGCTGAAATAAATAGAAAGAAAATGATAGTATACGAAGGTAGTTACGATTACTATTTAGAAAAGAAAAAAGACCACAAAGAGGAAGTGTCAAAAAAAGTTAAAGTAAAAAAAGTCATAAATACTAAACCAAATAATGATAACTTAGAGAAAGATAATAGTAAAAAGATACAAAAGCTAGAAGAAGAAATCGCTAAGAAAGAAACTATAATAGGCAGTTTGAAACAAGAATTATTAAAGTATCCAAGTGATTATGAGAAACTTAGTGATATACAAAATGAGATAGAAAAAGTGCAGAAACAGATAGAAGAATTGCTAGAGGAATGGCTACAGTTGTCATAAATAAAAAAAGAGGTGAAGTATAATGAATATTGAAATTGTATCTGTTAAACTTGAAGAAAAAGAAATACTGAAAAATCTTTTAGAAAAATATGATTATGAATTTTCTAGGTATGATAATCGTGATGTAAATGCGTTAGGACTTTATGGTTATGAGTATCTGGATTATTATTGGACAGAAAAAAACAGATGGGCTTTTTTTGTAAAAGTAGATGATAAATTAGCAGGGTTTGTGATGGTTAACGATTATCCAGAGACCGACGAAAAAACTGATTATACAATGTCTGAGTTTTTTATAATGTATAAATATAGACGGTGTGGAGTAGGAAAATACGTGGCAATAAAAGTGTTTGATATGTTTAAAGGTAAGTGGCAACTAAAGAGACATCCAGACAATATTGGCTCAGTATACTTTTGGGATAATGTAGTGTCTAAATATACAGATGGCAACTATAAACTAATAAAGGCACATACAGATGCAGAGTATCCTGAGGGTATTTTAGGAGATGTATTTGTCTTTGAATCATAATAATAGTCTATTTGAACTTATTCTTTAAATATAACTAGGTGTGTATAATCACCTAGTTTTTGTTTGATTATAAATTTCAAGGGTATCAAAATTAAAAAGTATGATAAAAGCGTCATAGGGAGAAACTAGAATAGTGATTATCTATATAGAAATTACGCTTTATGTATGGTATAATTTTGTAATCAAAAGAAAAATAAGAATGCTATAGATAAATAGATAAGAAAGGAGACTTATTATGAATTTAAATGATTTCACTCAAAAATCAATAGGAGCTTTGCAAGAAGCTGAAACTCTAGCAAATACCTTTAACAATCCACAAATATATCCAGAACATTTATTACTTGCATTGTTGTATCAAGATAAAGGTCTTGTTTCTAGATTACTTATGCGAATGAATATAAGTAGTGATGTTTTAGTAAGAGATATAGAAGCTATAATTAACAATAAACCAAAGGTATATAATCAGTCACAGCAGTTAAACAAAATATACGTTAGCAATGAGACTGCAAACATACTACTTAAAGCTAGAGAAGAAGCAAAAAAGATGAAAGATGAATACGTGTCAGTAGAGCATATATTTATGGGGATAGTTGATAGTAGCACAGGAGAATTAAAGAAGGTTCTTAATAGACTTAACATAAATAGAAAGACCATAATTGAAAATCTGATGCAGGTAAGAGGTAACCAGAGAGTTACTAGTGATAACCCAGAGGATTCATATGAGGCATTAGAAAAGTATGGTCTAGACCTTGTAGAGAGGGCTCAAAAGAACGAATTAGACCCTGTAATAGGTAGAGATGAAGAAATAAGACATGTTGTAAGGATACTCTCACGCAAAACTAAAAATAACCCTGTATTGATAGGAGAACCTGGGGTTGGTAAAACTGCTATAGCTGAGGGACTTGCGCACAGAATAGTAAAAGGAGATGTCCCAACTAGCTTAAAAGACAAGAGAATATTCTCATTAGATATGGGTTCATTAGTTGCAGGAGCTAAGTTCAGAGGGGAATTTGAAGAGAGATTGAAAGCTGTCCTCAATGAGATAAAGAGTAGTAACGGTAGAATAATAATGTTTATAGATGAGTTACACTTAATAGTAGGTGCAGGAAAGACCGAAGGGGCAATGGATGCAGGAAATATACTCAAACCAATGTTAGCGAGAGGAGAACTGCACTGTATCGGAGCGACTACACTTGACGAATACAGAAAGTACATTGAGAAAGACCCTGCGTTAGAAAGAAGGTTTCAACCTGTAATGGTAAACGAACCAACAGTAGAAGATACTATATCAATACTTAGAGGGCTAAAAGAGAGATACGAAAATTTTCATGGTGTTAAAATAACTGATGCAGCACTAGTATCCTCAGCTGTATTATCTCACAGATATATAACAGATAGATTTTTGCCTGATAAAGCTATAGACTTGGTAGATGAAGCATGTGCTATGATAAAAACAGAGCTAGAATCTATGCCAGCAGAACTAGACAATATATCTAGAGAAATAATGAGACTTGAGATAGAAGAGGCTGCACTTAAAAAAGAAGATGACAAGTTTAGTAAAGATAGATTAGAGAAACTACAAAAAGAGTTAGCAGAACTTAAACATGACTTTTCATCAATGAAGATGAAATGGGAAAGCGAAAAAAATGCTATATCACAGGTAAATAATATAAGACAAGAGATAGAAAATCTACACAACGAAATCAAAAAAGCAGAAAGAGACTATGATTTAAACAAAGCAGCAGAACTAAAATATGGTAAGCTACCAGAGCTACAAAAGAAACTAGAAGACGAAGAAAAACAGCTTGATAAGATGAAAACAGGCGAAGCTCTTCTAAGAGAAGTAGTAACCAAAGAAGAGATATCAAAGATTATCTCAAGATGGACGGGAATACCACTATCAAAACTTATGGAGAGTGAAAGACATAAACTATTAAACCTAGAGAAAATACTACATCAAAAAGTAATAGGTCAAGATGAGGCAGTACAAAAAGTGTCTGATGCAATAATAAGGTCAAGAGCTGGAATAAAAGATCCAAAAAGACCTATAGGTTCTTTCATATTCCTTGGACCAACAGGAGTAGGGAAAACAGAGCTTGCAAAGACGATAGCTGGAGAATTGTTTGACACAGAGGATAACATGATAAGGATAGATATGAGTGAGTACATGGAAAAGCACTCAGTAGCAAGGCTTATAGGAGCACCTCCAGGATATGTAGGCTATGAAGAAGGTGGACAGCTGACAGAGGCAGTAAGAAGAAAACCTTACTCAGTAATATTATTTGATGAGATAGAGAAAGCACACAGTGATGTTTTCAATATACTTTTGCAAGTGTTAGATGATGGTCGTATAACAGATTCACAAGGAAGATTAGTTGATTTTAAAAATACAATAATAATAATGACATCAAATATAGGGTCACATTTCTTGTTAGCAGGAATAAACGATAAGGGAGAGATAGAAAACACAGCTAGAGACGATGTAATGAGGAGTTTGAGAGCTCATTTTAAGCCAGAGTTCTTAAATAGAGTTGATGAAATAGTGCTTTATAAACCTCTAAGTAAACCAGATTTAATGAAAATATTAGATTTGATTATGAAAGATGTAGCAAGAAGAGTAGAAGAAAAACAGCTTACAATAAGGCTTAGCGAAAAAGCTAAAGAGTACGTACTAGATAGTGCTTACGATCCAGCCTATGGAGCAAGACCACTGAAACGATTCGTGCAAAGCAGGATAGAAACACTACTTGGTAGAAAGATAATTAGTGGAGAAATAGAACCAGGTGATTCTTTAGAAGTGGATGTTGAAAATGATGATTTAGTGATAAATAAGAAGTAAACTTTGAGCAGTTAATTAGAGTCAGTGAATGTGGCTTAGGTTAACTGCTTTTTTTATTATTTGTTAGAAAGAAGTGATGATTTGCTTATTAATGATATAAGCCAAACTAAATTATGCTGTTTTTGCAAAAAATACAGGGTTTGCTACATTGATTGGACAAAGAACTAGTGGAGATGGAATAGGAGCAGATCCGATACTTTGTACTTTGCCAAACAGTGGATTTATATTTAGGTTTCCGAATGGGATGGGATTGACCCAAGATGGTACATGCAATGCAGAAGAAAGAACTACACCAGATATAGAAGTTAATCCTAAAAAGACTGAAAATATGAACAATGATGAAGCTATACAAACAGTGATAAGACTTGAGAGTAAATAAAGTAACCATACATACCTTTCTTATTCACCTAACATGCATAATTTGTAGAACAAAAATTTTTATATAGTACATTGTTTTGCATATTTCTCCTTATTATTTTGATACAATACTTTTAATAAATTTGTTTAAGGAGGAATGTACATGACTTTAAAAAGATTTAATCAATATAAAGGGAGAAATACATTAGGTAATTGTAACAAACCAGTTCCTTATTATTATGAGCATAATTGCAGTGCTTATAAAGATTTAATATGTACAGATTTTGTTAATCCGCTAATGGATTAAGTAATGTTACTACCGTAGGAGGTAAAAGATTTTTATTTAACACCTCCTACTTTGATAAAACAAAGTGCTAGTGCTCATAAGACCTACAGAAATAAGCTATAATAATAAAAGAAAATAAATAAAATAATAAAGAATCAGGATCATGCTTTGTAGTATGGTTCTTTACTTTTGTAAGGAGAGATATCAAAAGCTAATTTGAAGCTGAGGATGTTTTTCGACCACACTTCTAATATGCATAATATGTTGAAAGAAAACATATTCTTAACTGTATTTTCTACATTTTTTTCTTTATGATTTTGATATAATGTATTCACTATATAGAACAATATAAATTGCTAATAAGGAGTGGCTGATTTGCAAACAGATGTGGAAAACATAAGTGATAACACAGTTTTAAACATACAAGAAGTTTTTAATCTCATTCAAAATTATAAGTATGAAGAAGCATTTTTACTATCATCACAAATAATGAAAAGAAGTGAAGATGGAGACCAATTATTTCATGAGTGGGTTAAAGCTTTAGCAGAATTTTATTCATGCGATAAAAAAAAGACAGCAATTAACTTGTTAGAAAAAGTCAAACCAGAAAAATTAATAAATGAAATTCATTTTAGAATAATTAATTCTTTGATGGGATTTTATATAGAAATAGAAGATGAACTAAATTTTCTTAATTATAAAAAAGAGTTGATATCTAATTTATGCAATTTAAATAACAATAAACTTTTGGTTAAGATATTCAGCAATATTGCAAATGGTTATTATGTTTTTAAAAATTATGAAGAGTCATTAAAATATTGCGAAAAAACTATAAAAACTGTACAACACAATAAACATTTTGACATGTCTTTTACAACAACATTAATTTTAAAAATTACAAATATGCACTATCAGGATATGATAGACGAAGCCAAAGTATTACAGAAAGATTTTGAAATCTATCTAAAAATGACGGATGGTTTAAATAATAAGAAGTACTTAGATAAAACTATAGAAAATTATTATAAGGAGGTGGAGAATAATGAAAAAAATATTAGCTAAAGTTTGTAAAAGTCCATTATTTTCGGTTGCTTTAATAGGTTCTATCTATACTAGTAAATATGTTTGTATGTTTATTGATGTACCGATTAATCATTAAATTAGATTTTTTATAGACGCCCCGTGCTGTGCTAGGTTTATCTAGACAGTGAATATATTTGGGCGTCTATCATTATATTACACCTTAAAAAAATGCTACTTTATTTATTTGAAGATGGACTTTTCTAATGATAATAAACGCTTCTATAATAAAATCATTGATAAAAAGGGGCATGAATATCAAGAAACTTGATTGTGTGTCTGAGTAATTTTTTTAAATGTTATAATATTATATTTACCCATCAAGAAAAACAATCGAAAAGCTGAATCAATAAAGCATGGTGTAACTACAAGACCCACAAAGATAATTTAAAACAATAATTAACAATTAAAAAAATTAAGGTCATTCATGCAGTGTGATTCGTTATTTTTTGAGTTGAAGCATTAAAAAACATTATTCTAACTCGGAGAAGCACCTGTTTTTATGATTGTAATAATGATAAAACAGTTACTTCAATGTCGTTTACGAATAATGTTATTTAGCTTTTAGTAGGCTTATTGGTTATTCTCCTTTAGGGTAAGGCTTTGAAGTGTGTAAGAAAAACTCTTTGTAAAGAGAAATTCAATGGTAATGGGAAATCAAAGATAAACTTTGCGGTGCAGTAGAGAAGCTGTTTCTACCATTTAGTAGAAGCTTTGAAGAAACAGCTCCTCAAATTTACCTACAAGTAACATCTTTTGATTTTCCTTGTAACTTTTTTGGTTTTAATTTCTTAGGGTAGGTTAATTTGGGTCAGATTTAGGGTAATTCTACACAATAACTCCGATAACTTCATGTTTTTATCAAAAGCATTACCTTAAAAAGTTAGATATCAAATATCTTGAAGCTGAGATTGTTTATCGTGAGCGACTTTGGAAGTTTGTGATTTAACATTAGTTTAATCAAAAAATAACTATCGAAATGCTGAACTAACAGAGTTATGAGCTACCACAAGACCCACAGAGATAATCTATATTAAAAAAATAACCAATAAAGTAACAAAGAAGCATATCCGTTTTTCTGGAGAAGCGACTTTAGAGGACTTGTTCCTACAAAGCTTTCACATAATAAAGAGGAACAAGTTCTATACGGAGTCCGTAAGAAATTAGGATATGCTTTTACCAATAGGTAATGAATCACTAAAAACTACATGTTTTTACCTCACAAAGCATGACTCTAAAAATGAGATATCAAAAACCAATTAGAAGCTGAGATTGTTTTTTGACCGCGACATTGGAAGGTGTAATTTAACAATAATTAGATTGAAAAATTACAGCTTACGCAGGACAATAAAAACAATCGAATTGCTGAACCAATAAAGTAACGAGTTACACAAGACCTACAAAGATAATCTAAAAATACCACTACAACTTATCAGGTTCAAACTGCTTCTTATTGAGAATATTCGTCACAACCTTATCCTCAAGTATTCCTCCAATATCAGTAACACCAATAGAATCAAATATCTTCATAGCATTCATATTATCAAACGGTGTCATTATAAGCGAATCTTCACTGCTTTCGTTTACAATATCCGTTGCTTTATCCTTGTCTATATTTGTTCTAGGGCCTCCTACACAACCTCCAATACAACCCATACCTTCAATAAAATTATAATCTACAATAGGATTTTTTGATAATTCATCTAATAGCTCTTTACATTGCTTTGCACCAGTTACTTTCTTTGGCTTAAACTGTATAAGTCTGTTTGGAGCAATCCTATTTACAGCTGTTTTAACAGAAAAACTCACACCACCTACTCTAGCATACGCTCTTCCACCAAAAGATGCTTGGTCTTTTTCTTCTGGTTGAAACTCGCTTAGATTAAAATCTAAAGCATCAAAAATTTCTTTCATTTCTCTATAGGTTAACACAAAATCAATAGAACCTTTTACCCTTGGATCTTTAGCTTCTCCTTTTTTAGCTACACATGGGCCTATAAATACCACCTTTGTATTTTCTTCACCGTACAGATATTTAAGTATACGCCCTGAAGCAACCATAGGAGATATAGATAGAGACATGTGTTCATATAACTTAGGATAGTGCTTTTCAGTCAAGTTAGTCCAAATTGGGCAACAACAACTTGTCAAATAAAAATCATCAACTGATTTTACTAGGTGATTAAATTCCAAAGCTTCTTTTATAGTAAGTATATCAGCAAACAAAGCCACTTCAATCATATCTTCAAAACCCATTAACTTAAAGGCTGTTCTAAGTTTACCAAGAGACACATCATCTCCAAATTGACCCACTATTGAAGGAGCAACAGCAGCAAATACTCTGTGAGATTTACCTTTTAGTATATTAACTAGAGGAATGAATTCAATTTTATCTAATATAGCTCCAAATGAACAATCATCAATACACTTGCCACATTGCAAGCACTTATTATGGCTTATCGTAGGGCCAGAGCTTTTTTGATAGATATGAGCTTCATGTTTACATATATTACAATCATTTCTCTGATCGCATTTATCACAAAGTCCAGCAATTTTATTTACAATAGGTGCTTTGATATCTTTAATAGAATTTATATAAGTGATATCATCAGCAAATTCAGAGTTATTGTTTGGTGTAGATCCCATATTAACTCTAATAAAATCTCTGATAAAATTATCGTAACTATCATCTAATTTGTGTTTTTCTTTTATCTCTGATATCAATTCATTTATATAATCATTGTTTAGTTTGCCCTTCCAGTGAGCGCTAGCTAATTTATTAAAGATTTCCATTCTTATTTCTTTAAAGTTAAAAATTTTATTATCCATATTTTACTCCTCTATAAAATATTCACACACATGAATATTTTGAATCTAAAAAACACTAAATATTCATTGATAACGATATATTTTAAATTAATTAAAATATTAGAAAAATATAATAAATAATGTCTTGAAAATATTATGTTAAGATTGTATAGTATAGGTTAGGATGTAAATACATTACGGAAGTGATTATATGAGTATTAGAGAACTTAAAAACATGATTGATAGAAGTAAAAATATAGTTTTCTTTGGAGGGGCAGGAACCTCTACAGAGAGTAATATACCAGATTTCAGAAGCGAAGAAGGTTTATACAGTCAACAATATAAGTACAAATATCCACCAGAAATAATGCTAAGTCATAGCTTTTTTAAAAATCATACAAAAGAATTCTATGATTTCTATATTAATAAAATGATATTTAAAGATGCTAAAGCTAATAAGTGTCATGAAGCACTTGTCAAGCTAGAAGAATTAGGAAAGTTAAAAGCTATTATAACACAAAATATAGATGGGCTTCATCAATTGGCTGGTAGTAAGAACGTAATAGAACTTCATGGTTCAATACACAAGAATTATTGTATGAGTTGTGGAGATTTCTATTCATTAGATTACATACTAAAGAATAAACATAGTGTGCCAAGGTGTGAAAAATGCCAAGGATTAATAAAACCAAAGGTCACACTATATGAGGAAGAATTAGATCAAAAAATGCTATACAAGGCAATCGATTATATATCAAATGCAGATATGTTAATTGTAGCGGGGACATCATTAGTGGTATATCCAGCAGCAGGGCTTATAAATTATTACAATAAGGATAAGTTGGTTTTAATCAATAAAGAATCTACCCCTTATGACAGTCATGCAGATATAGTTATTAATGAAAGTATAGGAAGTGTTTTAGAAAAAGTAATTTAAGTTCAACTTAGGAGATGTTAATATGAAGAACAATAAGACATTAGCAACAATAGGTATAATTTTAGTTATATTAGCGTGGGGTATTTCATTTTTAAGTATTAAAGTTGTAGTTGAGATAGTACAACCTATGACATTAGGTTTTATAAGATTTTTTATAGCTACAATCTTACTATATTTTGTTGTAAAAATAAAGTGTCCTAATGAAAAACTACAAAAAAAAGATTATGTAAATATGATGTTAGCAGGATTTATTGGTGTAACACTATATTTTTACTTTGAAAATAACGGTATAAAAATCCTTCCACCATCTTCTGCATCATTAATTATTGCATTGATACCTATTTTCACATTGATTTTTGATGCAATTATATTTAGGACTAGAATCACAATTATACAGATAATAAGTGTGGTATTATCTTTAGCGGGTATATACTATTTGGTAGGAGTAAATATAACGGATTTATTTGTAAGTGAACATGGAAAAGGTTATCTCATGATGTTTGGAGCAGTTATGGCTTGGGTAGTATATTGTATAACCACAAAGCCATTATTTGATAAATACTCACAGACATTCATAGTTTACTATCAATCACTATTTGGGACTATTTTATTTTTACCATTTGCATTATTTGAAAAGAATTTATGGGCAAGTATCGATTTAAATATATCGTTAAATTTAATATATCTAAGTGTTATATGTTCAGCAGTTGCATTTGTAGTATATGTTTATTCTATGAAAGAGTTAGGAGTGTTTACAACATCATTGTACTTAAATGTTATGCCAATAATTACATGTGTATTTAGCTATATAATATTAGATGATATAATAGAGAAAAATCAGATAATTGGAGGAATAATGATTATAATATCTGTTTATTTGAGTAGTTATCAGGAGTATAAAACAAAAAAAGTGCAGAAATTAAATTAATTAAATTTACAAATGAGGTGTTAGTTTGAAGGATATCATTGGAGTAATTATATCTATTTTTTTCGTTATAATAGTGATAGTATTCTCAGAGATATTAAAAAAATCATGTAACTGGGGAAAAGAAGCTACAAGAAAATTTGTTCACATTGGAGTAGCACATTGGTGGTTAGTTGCTATGTACTGTATTGATAATATATACTATGCTGCTATACCTCCAATGATTTTTATTATATTAAATTATATATCATATGAAAAACAGCTTATCAAAAGCATGGAAAGAGATGGAGGTACATCGGATTTAGGAACAGTATATTTTCCAGTATCACTTTTTATACTGATAATTCTATTTTGGAATAACGGAGTGTTTAATCATGATAACAAGTATATTGGAGCTATAGGTATATTAATAATGGGATATGGAGATGGATTTGCTGCCATAATAGGAAAAAGATTTGGTAAACGAAAATATAAAGTATTCGGTGGAGAAAAGAGTATAGAAGGATCACTTACAGTGTTCTTTTTTGCATTTTTAATAACACTTTGTATGGTATATAATCATACAGATATAGCTTTCAAAATAGCAATAGTTATAGCTACACTTGCAGTATTTATAGAAGCTTTAACACCACACGGACTTGATAATCTTACATTACCAATAATAACTTCATTGTGTGTCTTTAGTTTTATTAACATACCAAAATCAAATATAGATATTTATTATAAAGTAGCATTAGGAATAACCATAAGCTCATTTATAGCAATTCCAGCTTATTATAAAAAATCACTTAAAATGAGTGGATGTTTTGGCGCAATAGTACTGGGGACAGTTATCTACATTACATCATCAAGTTTTGGAATAATAGTTATGCTATCATTTTTTATATCATCAAGTTTACTTAGTCATTTTAAAAAGAGCAAGAAAAATGAATGTGCAAAATTGTTTGATAAAACAGGGAATAGAGATGCACTACAGGTTTTTGCAAATGGTGGAGTAGGACTTATATTTTCCATAGTATACTTTTTTACAGGAAGAGGAATATATCTGATTTGTATGTGTATAGCTTTTGCAGCATCAAATGCAGATACATGGGCTACTGAATTAGGTATCCTAAACAAAAAAGATCCAGTATCTCTTAGGACACTAAGAAGAGTCAAAAAAGGTACATCTGGAGCAATAAGTTTATTGGGTAGTATGTTTAGCATGTTAGGAGCTATATTCATAGCATTAATCTCAGTTGCTCTAATAAAGTATACTCAGGTGAAAATTATAGGTTTTAGTTTATACGAAATATTTATATTTGTTTCAATCGGTGGCTTTTTAGGCTGTTTTATAGACTCTTTACTTGGAGCAACAGTACAAGGTATATATTACAGCGAAGAATTAAATAGAGAAACTGAAAAGAAGGTGCTTGAAGGCAAAAAAACTAAATTAGTAAGAGGATTTGAAATCTTTAACAACGATGTAGTTAATTTTTTGAGTATAGCATTAGCAAGCATTTTGATATTACTTATTTAATAGTAACCAACTGCACTTAAAAGTCCTATTTCTGCGTTGTTCTAAAATTTTCGTTGCTTACTTACCTCTAAGTAAGATTGTCTAATCATATTTTATACAATATATTAATAATATTTAAGTAGGATAATATTAATTCAGGAGGATTAGTATAATGCGAAAGAGTATTATTAATATATTTATTATAATAGGAATAACACTAATATTATTAGTTTCTTTTTTTACATATCATGATTATACTCCAAATTCCGTAGAGAAAATAAATATACGTAGTAAAACTAATATGGTCAAAAAAATAGATAAATCAGTTATAGATATAATGACATGGAATATTGGTTTTGGTGTTCTAAACAGAGATATAGATTATTTCACAGCAGGAGGTAAAATTGCAATAGCAAAAAGTAAAAGTGACGTATATCAAAATCTAGAAGGAATATTGAAAATTATGAATTCAAAGCCAGTAGATTTTTATGTATTGCAAGAAGTAGATATAAAATCTAAAAGAAGTAAATATATCAATGAATATGAGTACATACTAAATTCATTTAGGGAAAGCTGTAGCGCATATGCTATAAACTATAAAGTAAAGTTTGTACCTTACCCAATATTTAATGAACTAGGAAGCGTTAAATCAGGGTTAGTGACAATCGGAAAATACAGTTTTAATAGTGCTTATAGATATAATTTGCCAGGTAATTATATATGGCCAGTAAGAACTCTGATGCCAGATAGATGTATACTAGTTACCGACTGTGATATAGAAGGTAAAAAAGAGAAACTTTACATAATAAATATACACAATTCAGCATTTGATAGAAACGCTAAGAATAGAAAAAAACAAATAGAGTATATAAAAAATTTCATGTTGGAGAAATATAGAGAAGGCAATTACGTAGTAGTCGGCGGAGATTGGAATCTAATATTCAACAGAAATACTAGTACATATAGATCAAATCCAAGTGAGCTAATACCTTATAATTGGAACCCAGAGGGTTGGAAATGGGCAGTAGACTATAAAGTTCCTACAAATAGAAAACTTAGAACAGCATATGATAAAAAACGCACAAGAGTTAAAGTAATAGATGGATTTTTAGTATCTCCAAATATAAACGTAATAAAAGTAAAAGGCATAGACCATGAGTTTAGGTATTCAGACCACAATCCAGTGTTGTTGAGGATAGAATTAAGGTAAAGTTAGTATTGATAGACAGTTTTATATTGTAAAAACATAATATTGACAAATCATACAACAAGAGATATGTTTTAAGTAACAATAAATTATTATAGTTATTTCATAGATATAGTTCCTGTATTCTAACGGTAAAAAATGTTATTATGTTAAAAGGAGGAATAGTTATGGAAGATAGTCAATACTATGTTGCTATGAAGGCTAAACTTATGAAAGAAGCGAAGTCTTATCTAAAGTTTGTAATCCCATTGCTTGAAGATAAATATAGCAAAGAGGATATAAACAAAATACATAATGATACATTAGAAAAATATGAAGAACTAATTCCGAAATTCCCTTATATTGGAGGCAAAGATAATAAGTTAACTTCTACTCTTACTAAAACAAGCGTTATGATAGCGTTATATCGTGCATTATTACCTTACGATGTGACACCTTTAAAGACTGGTGAATATATGACAAAGGCTTTAGAAAATAAAATGGACAGGATACCAAAAGTTATACGTTTACTAATGGGAAGGACGATGTTTTCTAAAAGAAGTATGAAAAAAATTAATAAACGAGCTGAAAAATCACAATTAAGACAATATTCACAGGACTGGGTGTGGAATATTGTAAAAAGCAATGATAATAAATTTGATATTGGGATAGATTATACTGAATGTGGAATTAAAAAATTTGTAGTTGAACAAGAGGTAGAAGAATTATTACCTTATATTTGTAACTTAGACTATGCATTATTCAGGAAGTTTGGATTGGAATTAACACGTACAAAAACTTTAGCTAATAATGATTGTTGTGATTTTCGAATAAAAAAGAAGGGAAATCCACCACCAGCGTGGGCACCAAGAATATAACTCTAATTATGTAACTAGGAGCAAAAATGATTATTAAATTTTGAAAGGCTTATTACTTTAAATTAAAACAATAAGCCTTCATATGATATAAATCTCTTAGCCAGTATATTAATATTGTCATTAGTATTTTTTACACTTGATAAAGCTTACTACAACAATTCAATACTATTCTCAGCACATACATTTCTCATTTCATCAGGCCATATAGATGCTTGAACTTCACCGATATGAGCTTTCTTTAGGAAAAACATGCATATTCTTGATTGACCTATTCCTCCTCCAACAGTGAAAGGAAGTTCATCGTTTAATATCATTTTGTGGAACTTATATTTCAATCTATCTTCGCAATCCTCAGCTTTCAGTTGCTCTTTAAGGGCGTCAGCATCAACACGAATACCCATAGAAGACAGTTCAAGTCCAATTTCAAGAGTATCAAACCAGAATATTATGTCACCATTTAAATTCCAGTCATCATAATCTGGAGATCTTCCATCGTGCTTTTCACCAGATTCTAATTTTCCTCCTATTTGCATAATGAAAACAGCACCTTTTTCCTTAGCAATTGCATGCTCCCTTTGCTTAGTAGTCAAATCTGGGTACATATCTTCTAGTTCTTGAGAAGATACAAAGAATATATCATTTGGTAGAATACATTCTAGTTCTGGATATAACCCATTAATATATTTTTCAGTATTCTTAAACACTTCGTATATACTTGAAACGATAGCTTTTAGTTTTTGCTTATTTCTTTCACTTTTTTGTATCACTTTTTCCCAATCCCATTGATCCACATAAATAGAATGGATATTATCAAGAACTTCTTCAGCTCTGATAGCGTTCATATCGGTGTACAAACCTTCACCAAATGAAAAACCATATCTGTATAATGCCATACGCTTCCATTTAGCTAGAGAATGTACTATTTCAGCACTTTCATTATTGCAGCCTTTTACATTAAAAGAAATAGCTTTTTCAGTGCCATTTAGGGCATCATTAAGGCCTGTTGATTGTTTTACAAAAAGGGGAGCAGAGACTCTTGTTAAAGCTAATTTACTGCTCAATTCCTTCTGAAAACAATCTTTAAGTTTCTTTATAGCTATTTCTGTCTCTTTTAAATCCAACAATTGTTTGTATCCTTTTGGTAATATTAAATCTTTCATCTTTGTAACCTCCATAATATAAAAATTGATAAAATAAAAAAGCCTTCAATCCCAATTACTAGGGACGAAAGACTTATATCTCACGCGGTACCACCCTGATTTGTTTAAAAAACCACTCTAACCAATACAGATTTCTCGATATTGTCCAATTTATAACGGTTTGGCTCCGACTAAGTCTACTCCTTATAGTAAGTTTCGGTTAGTAGCTCTGAGATGTTTTTCAAATTAGATTCCGTATCGAACTTTCACCATCATCGACTCGCTATAACTACCTTCTAATTTTACTCTTCTCTTCGTAGCTTTTATATTTTAATATAGTATATAATTAAAGATGACATATGTCAACAAAAAAATTCAGGAAATTTAAGGGTGACACTCCCTCATGTCACCCAAAGTGTTAATCTAGCTTTACAGCAGTACCATAAACTAATATTTCAGCTGCACCTTGCATAACTGCAGAGGTGGAATATCTTAGATTAATTATAGCATCAGCGCCAAGTTTTTTAGCTTCATCAGCCATTCTGCTTGTTGCTATTTGTCTAGCTTCATTTAGCATATCGGCGTATTCACTCATTTCTCCACCTACTAAATTTCTAAAACCAGAAATTATATCTTTACCTACATGTTTAGCTCTGATAGTGCTACCTTTAACTAAACCAAGAGTCTCTGAAACTTTTTTACCTGCTACATAATCAGTATTTACGATAATCATCTTTATCTTCCTCCTCTTTTCTTTTAATTCTATCTACGATTAAACTAAATATTAAACCGATAGATGAAATTATAATAACATATGTAATAACAGCATAATTATAACTCATATCGTCTAGGTCTATAAAAGGTGAAAGAGCAGCTAATAGTATAATAGATATTATACCTAAAACGACCATCCAACCACAAATTTTAATCATATAATCACACCTCCTCTTATAACTTATGTTATTATACTTATTATAAGTATATGAAGCGAAAAATACAAGTTAAGAATTAATTTTATAAATTTACAAAATAAGACATTTTTCATTGAAGGAAAAACGCTCCTCAGTGAAGAAGTTGAGTTAAAAGGCGCAAGATGAACTATGAGGAGGGATGTTGATAAAATGGAACTTAAATTGAAAAACGTTAGAGATAACTTAGTAGTAAGATTAAATGGAGAACTTGATCATCATACATCTGAAGAAGTCAGAAAAGAAATAGATGATTTTTTCATGACTAAAAGCTTAAAAAATATAATACTAGATTTTAAAGATTTGAATTTCATGGACAGCTCGGGGATAGGCCTTATAATTGGAAGATTCAAATTAGTAAGAGATAGAAAGGGAGAAGTAAAGATAATAAATGTGGATGATAGATTAATGAAAATGATGACCATGTCAGGCATACAAAAAATAGCCAAGTTTTATGATACATTAGAAGATGCGTGTCAAGATGGTAAGGAGTGATTGTATGATTAATAATAGTATGAAATTGGAGATACCAAGTTTATCGCAAAACGAAGCATTTGCCAGAGTGGCAGTAGCAGCATTTGCAGCTCAATTAGATCCTACAATTGAAGAACTATCTGACATAAAAACAGCAGTTTCTGAGGCAGTTACAAACAGCATTATTCATGGTTATGAATCAGGAGAAGGAACAATAACTATTGAGTGTAAAATTATACAAAATAAGATTGAAATTATAATAGCTGATAAAGGTAAAGGAATAACTGATATTAAAGAAGCTATGCAACCCCTTTATACATCAAAACCCGAATTAGAGCGTTCTGGAATGGGATTCACAGTAATGCAGGAATTTATGGACAATATTAAAGTTGACTCGGAGGTTGAATGTGGAACTAGCATAATAATGACCAAAACATTCGATAGTGTTAAAGTAGAGGATTAGCGCTATGAGTTATATAACAAAAAAAAGCGATATATACGAAAATACTATTGGATATATAGTAAAAGCTCAAGAGGGGGACACTGAGGCTCAAACATGGATAGTAGAAAACAATATGGGGTTGGTAAGGAGCGTTGTAAAAAGATTTTTAAATAGAGGATATGAGACTGAAGATTTGATGCAGATAGGTTCAATAGGATTAATAAAAGCAATTAAAAAATTTGATACAAAGTACAATGTAAGATTTTCAACTTATGCTGTGCCAATGATTATAGGTGAGATTAAAAGGTTTATCAGAGATGATGGAATGATTAAAGTTAGTAGATCATTAAAACAAACAGCCGCTAAGGTAAACATAGCAAAAGAAAAACTGTCTAAACAGTTTGGGAGGGATGCTACATTAGAAGAAATATCTAAAGAAATAAAAGTAGATAAAGAAGATATTGTTTTTGCTCTAGAATCATGTCACACACCTGAGTATTTATATGATGTCATACATCAAAACAATGGAAGTCCAATCCATCTTATTGACAGAATTGATTCAAATAGCAAAAAAGAAGAATTAGATATTGTAGACAAAATAACACTAAAAGAAGTTATCGGAAAATTAAAAGCAAGAGAAAGACAAATAATCATCATGAGATATTTCAACGACAAAACTCAAACAGAAATAGCTAGTAAATTAGGTATATCTCAAGTACAAGTATCAAGGATTGAAAAAAAAGTATTAGATAATATGAAAAAAATGTTAAAAAAGGCATAGAATATATGTCTTTTTTTTTGAATTAAATAGAAAACTTCGCAAATAATATTAATATCAATAAATAGCCGATTTGAATGGAGCTGATAATGTGAAAAAACTCAAATTATTAATAATAGTTGTAATAATTTTAAGTGTAGGAGTAACGCTAATTGTGCTAAATAAACAAAAAGCAAACGATACTATAGAAGTACCAAAAAGAGCTAAACTTGTTTATATCAATGAAAATTTCGATTGGGGGGATGCATAATAAAAGCTAAAAAGATATATCTGCAACTTGAAAATAATATATTCGTAGCCAAAGAGCAAAAGATAGAATTAAAAGATATTGCGAAAGTATATAGCGATGATAAGCAAATTGTTAAAGAAGTAGAAAAAATAAAAATCTTTAAAAGCTATAAAAATGAAACAGATTCAATTATTTTAGCAATAGATTTAATAAACAAAATTAATGAATATATCAATGATGCAGATGTGATTATTATAGGAAGTACAGAAGTTCTTTTGAAATATAAAGAAGTTAAAAAACAAAACAAAGTATTAATGTTCTTAAAAATATTCAGTATAAGCATAATTTTATGCTTGGGAGCATCACTAGCTATTATCAATTTTCATGAAGATGCTAACATGGATGCATCGTTCAAATCAATTTATTTTTTGATAACAGGAAAATATGAGGAAAAACCACTTATAATGCATATTCCATATTCGTTAGGTTTATGTAGTGGAGTTTTTGTTTTTTTTAACCATGTATGGAGCAAGAAAAATAAACAAAGAAAAGAGCCAAGTCCGCTAGATATAGAAATACATACATATCAAGAAGACATAAATAAGTACACTATAGATTGTCTTAAAAAGAATAAAAAAGTAGGTAGGACAAAATGAAGGTTCTAATGGTTCTAATGGCATTAAGTATTGGCATAATAGAAGGAACAGGTCTTGCCGCATTTATAACTTTATTGGATATAATTCCTAGACTTGCTCAACTGACAAAAACAAATGATAAAGTTGGAATATACGAAAAGACCATAGGTATATCTATAGGAGTTGTCATATTGGCAAGAGCAATATATATTGATCTTGGCTTAGGAAGACTGATATTAATTCCGATTAGTTTTGTGTTAGGAATTTTTATTGGCTTGTTGGCATCGGCATTAGCTGAAACATTAGATGTAATACCTGTTATGGAGAGTAAACTTAAATTAGGTAAGTATTTAGTAGTGACTGTCATAGCATTAGCTATCGGTAAAGTAGCAGGGTCATTTTTCTATTGGTTAATATTAATGGACGTACCAAAATAGGAGGAGATTATAATATGAGAAATATAAATCCGATTGATTATAATAAATATGCTAACGATAAAGCACCAAAAACTAACTATATTAAAAATTGTATATGGGCTTTTTTGGTTGGAGGAGCTATATGTACAATAGGACAAATAATTATGAATTATTTATTGAAAACAGGATTAAGTAAGCAAGATGCATCAACGAGCGTATCAATAATATTGATATTTATAGGTGCATTGCTCACTGGATTAGGTGTATACGATAAAATTGGGAAAAGAGCTGGAGCGGGGTCAATAGTACCCATCACAGGATTTGCTAATTCAATAGTGTCTCCAGCTATGGAGTTTAAAAGAGAAGGCTATATCTTTGGAGTTTGTGCAAAGATGTTTGTTATAGCAGGTCCAGTATTAGTATATGGGTTTGGTTCATCTGTTGTCGCAGGACTAATATACTTTATACTTAGTAAATAGCAAAAGGAGAGATGAGATTTGACTAGTAAAAGAATTGGAAAACAAACAGTAAGGCTTGAAAACCCACCTTCAATCTTGTCAACAGGCTCTATAGTAGGACCTAAAGAGGGAGAAGGACCACTGGCAAGCTACTTTGATACAATACTAGATGATGATTTGTTTGATGAAAAAAGTTGGGAAAGAAGCGAATCAAAGCTCCAAAGCGAAGCAACAAAAATAGCTCTGAATAAAGGGAAAAAATCAACAGCAGATATAAATTATTTATTTGCGGGAGATTTACTAAACCAATTGATGTCATCTAATTATTCAGCCAGAAAGCTAGCTGTTCCATTTTTTGGGCTATATGGAGCATGTTCAACAATGGCCGAATCCCTAAGCTTAGGAGCTATGACAATAGATGGTGGATTTGCAGATAACGTTCTTTGCGTAACATCAAGTCATTTTAGTTCAGCAGAGAGGCAATTTAGATATCCACTAGAATTCGGAAACCAACGAGCATTGACTACACAGTGGACAGTTACAGGTTCAGGAGCAGCAGTGGTATCTATAGGAAATGAACCACCATATATAACACATATAACAACTGGTAAGGTAATAGATCCAGGTATTAAAGATGTAAACAATATGGGAGCAGCTATGGCACCAGCTGCGGCAGATACTATAATACAACATTTTGAGGATACCAAATTTAAAGTAAAAGATTACGACCTAATAATAACAGGGGATTTAGGTAAAATAGGAAAATCTATAGCATTAGATTTAATAAAGCAAGAAGGATATGATATAGAGAAAATATATCGTGACTGTGGAGTAGAAATATTTGACCATGAAAAACAAGATACTCATGCGGGAGGAAGTGGTTGTGGTTGTTCAGCAGTTGTATTTTGTGGATATATATATAGTAAATTGAAAGAAGGAAGTCTAAATAGAGTGCTTCTTGTATCAACAGGGGCATTACATTCTACAACTAGCATACAGCAGGGTGAATCTATTCCAGGAATAGCACATGCAATAACAGTAACCAATAAGCTAAGGAGAGATGGATAATGGTATATGTAAAAGCATTTATAGTAGGAGGAATAATATGTATGATAGCACAGATTTTGATGGATGGAACTAAACTTACTCCAGCACATGTACTCGTTATATATGTATCTAGTGGTGTCATATTGACTGTATTAGGTATATATAAATATATAGCTGATTTTGGAGGCTCAGGAGCTACAGTCCCATTAATTGGGTTTGGATACTCGCTAGGAAAAGGGGTAATGGAGGCAGTTGATAAAAATGGATTGATTGGAGTTTTTACTGGAGGAATTAGTGCAACAGCTGGTGGTGTTTCAGCGGCAGTAGTATTTGGGTATATAATGGCTGTGATATTTAATCCTAAAACTAAAAAATAGTAGGGAGTAATTATGAATAAAAGAAATGTAATAATTGTTACAGATGGAGATAAAACAGCTAAAAAAGCAGTGGAGTTAGCTACAAAAAACGTTGGAGGTAGGTGTATATCAAGGTCTGCAGGCAATCCTACCCCACTTACTGGTGATGAAATCGTAGATCTTGTATTAACAGCTATACATGATCCAGTAGTTGTAATGGTTGATGATATAGGAAATCCGGGTTATGGAAAGGGAGAACTAGCATTTGATCAAATAATGTCTCATCCAGAGATAAATATACTTGGTGTAGTGGCAGTAGCATCAAATACAGAGAGTGTAATGGGAGTTAAAGTCGATTTTTCAATAACTTGCGATGGCAAGATAGTAAAAGGTTCAGTAGATAAAGAAGGACGCGAAACAGAAGGAAACATAATATATGGAGATACCGTAGATGTACTTAATCAATATAAATTTCCTATAATAATAGGTGTGGGAGATATCGGTAAAATGTGTGGCAAAGATGATTGTCAATTAGGTGCTCCAATAATAAGTATGGCTCTCAAGGAGATTGTCAAATATAATAAAGAAAACAGCAGTAGTGTCAAAGGTGATGAAACTGATTTTGACTAGTTATTTTTAGTTTAGTAATTATGATATAAATAGTACAAATAATATAAGATAAAAAGCGTGATGACTACTATTTGAATCATCACGTTTTTTATGTTAATTAAACATTTTATATCGTTCATTTTGAGTATAACAATTAAAGAGTTTATTCATATAGCTTAAATTGGGATTAAGTACAAATATATTTTAATATGTTTTTTGGATAATACTGAGGTGATTAGGGAGTACCCAATGGAAGTAACTATAGGAATCAAGCTTTCTATTTAATAGATTCTGCCTTCTCATGGTTACAAACATATTATAGTCTCTATAAAATTGTTATATGCACTTTCTTTGATCTTTACTGCAATTTAAAAATGTCATTACTTCTAAAAAAAATAAAAAAATCGACTCACTTTTGAGTCGATTTTTTTCACAACTAATCATCATCATCTGAAGTTACAATATTGTCATTATTAGAGTTGTTACTATTTGTTTCGTTACTATTGTCATTATCTTTGTTCTTTTTACCATTACCGTTTTTGTTCGGCTTTTTATTACCATTATTATTTTCGCTATCTATAATGTTACCATTTTCATCTAAATTATTGTTATCACCATTATTGTTATCTCCATTGTTATTATCACCATTGTTATTATCACCATTGTCATTATCTTCGTTATCATCACCATTATTGTTATCAAAAGGATCTGGTGGAGTTAAGTGCAAATCACATACCTCTGTTGGTACTTGATATTTATAATCCCTAGGGATATAATTCTTATTTTCTTCAGGATTATAAGGCGTTGGCCTTTTTATAAATACTCTGTTTTCAACTAGCTCTGGAGGACAGAACTCCGAGGCAAGTTTATTTGTGGATATATCCACGGCTACCTCAACATGAACATCGTCAAAATCTTTAGGTTCAGTTCCTCTTATGAATTTTTCAGTTCTAACAGTATTTCCTCTAGGATCTTTTCTACTCAATTCAGTAGCAAGTTTACCAGAAGTAGTATCTATAGTTCTTGTTACTAAGCCACCAACAGGATCAAAGTCTTTAGCTGGTAAATTTTTATGGATATCTTTCATAATATGACTCCATAAGATAGTAGCGTATTGACTACCTTTGTCAAGCTTGACACTTTGATTGTCATTACCAATCCATGTTCCAGCTATATAATAAGGTGTATAACCTACAAACCAAGCATCAACTCTATTTTGAGTAGTACCAGTTTTTCCGGCAACAGGTATTTTAGTATTGTAACTATGAAGTTGAGCTCTACTAGCAATACCTCTAGTAACTGTACTTTTTAGTATATCAGTCATCAAATAAGCTACTTGTTCAGATACTACAGTGTTTTTAGTAGATTTGTTTTCTAATATTACATTACCATCTCTGTCTAGAACTTTTGTGTATGCAATAGGCTCTGTATAAACACCATCATTTGCAATAGTTCCAAAAGCAGCAGTCATTTTTAGAGGAGACACACCTCTAGTCATACCACCTAATGCAAGTGCTGACAAGTTTTCATCATAGTTACTACTACCTTTAGCGACAGCTTCTTCCTTAGTTGTAAAGGAATCATTACCTGGTGTATCATAATCAATTATACCCATTTTAGAAAGGTAATCCATAGATGTAGATATACCTATTTTTTTAAGGAACTTAACAGTAGAAACGTTTATAGATTGCTCTACTGAATATCTCAATGTAACAAGACCTCTATAGTCATCTGAAAGATTGTTTCTTTGGGAAGAATTTCTTCTTCCATACCAGTTTCTAGGCCATATATTACCGTTATTATCGTAGTGAGGCACATCATCCACTACACTTGCAGCTGTAAATCCATTGTCTAATGCTGGTAGATATACAGAAATAGGTTTCAAAGATGATCCAGGTTGTCTAGGCCTTAAAGCTCTATTTAATATCTTACTACCTTTGACATTTCTTCCTCCTATAAGCGCTTTAATATGACCGTTATAATCAAGTAGTACAAAAGATGATTGAGGTTGCATAATCCCTTTTTTGTCTTTGTAGAAATATTTACTTTTGATAATCATATCTCCATTAGAGTTTATGCTATAAAAATCCTTATTTTCATCTAAAAAGTTCTTATTAATTATTAATCGTCTGTTTTCTTTATCTGATGTATAACATGTCTTAGGGTCCAAAGACCATGCAGAATGAGTAATCAGATTTTGTTTTTCATCAATAGTATAGAAATCTGTAACATCAGCATTTCTATAATTTAATTTGTTATTTTTGACAGCTATATTTCCATCACTTAAAATTTCAAATGTACCTTTTTCTATTTTTAGATTATAATCTTGATCTAGCAAATTGTCTTTTGCATAAAAAACAATTTTTTTACTTGAGTCAATTATATTTTTTTGTTTATCTAGAGTTCTACTTACTAGCTTTGCACCTCTAATAGTACCAGAATTCGCAGTAAGTATTTTTCCAAAGTTATCATATGCATCTTCAAGCTTACTCTGAATACCAATATCCATAGTAGAATAAATTTTAAGACCCCCAGTTAAGAGAAGATCAGTAGCATCAGCTTTGCTGTAATCATACTTCTTCATCAAGTCTTTTACAACAGAATCTTTAACATAGTCATTGAAGTATGATGTTTCTATTTCTTCGTTTTTCTTTGGATCTGGCTTGATAGCTTTACGCATATCTTCCTTTAACGCATTATCATATTGAACTTTATTGATTTTTCCTAATTCAAGCATCTTCTTAAGTATGATTCTTTGCCTTTCCTCAGCTCTAGGATTGTATATAGGCACATATAAATTGCCTAAAATCTCTATATAATGCATTTCGGTAGGATCATCTACACCAACGACTTTGTGTTTTGTCTTATCAAAATTTTCTGGCTTTATAACCTTATAAAGCTCATAAGCTACTGTTGATTTTGTTGCACCTGCAATCATCGCACTTTCAGCAAGTGTAAGTTCGCTAGCACTTTTAGAGAAATAAGTTTGAGCCGCAGCTTCAACACCATATGCTCCTTGACCAAAAGGACTTGTATTCAAATAAGCCCTCAATATTTGATCCTTAGTTAAGTGCCGTTCAAGTTGCATAGCTATATACATTTCCTTAACTTTTCTTGTTATTGTTTTTTCTTGTGACAGGTACCTATTTTTAGCTAACTGTTGTGTGAGAGTACTAAAACCTTGTTTAAAAGACATACTTTTAAGGTTTGTAAAAACTGCTCTTCCTACACTTCTAAAATCTACTCCATGATGCTCCAAGAATCTTTCATCTTCGATTGCTATAACAGCATCTTTCAAGTATTTAGATATCTGATTAAGTTCAACTTTTGTTCTAAATTCTTGAGTGAGAATCTTTTCAATTACTTCGCCTTTTTGGTCTACAATAACCGAATTTTCATTTAAATAAGCAGTGACTTTAGATGGGTCAATAGGTGGCACGGTCTTGATTATTGCATATAAAATACCACATAAAGATCCTCCAACAATAAAAACAATTAAAGACATAATTATTAATATGAGCTTAAGGGTTTTTCTTTTTTTCTTTGGATTTCTAGCCCTTTTGTTATCTTTATTTTCTTTATTATCATCTGCTTTGTTTGTCCTATTTAGTGCCATAAATAATACCTCCTAGTTATATGAAGTATATGATGAATATAGTCAATGTCCTAGTAATTATACCATAGAAGTTTAGATTTGTTAAATCTAGAGTAAATATTATTATTACATTTGTTAATTTTAACCATAATGCTTCAATAATATAATACAAATTATCAATTTGACTATGTTTTTTGGTATAATAACTATAAGAATATCTTTAATATAGTCTATATCTATGACCAATACATGTAAACAAAGTACAATAAAAAAGAACTTATATGTATTTAAACGTATATTATTTCAGATATTATTTGATGACCTGTAATAAAGATGTAATATAAATGTAATATGTTACAAAAAACATTGTAATTAGTAATAAGATACTATAATATTAAATCAAAGTGATTTTAAGGGGGTTAAAAAGTGGATATTAAAAGTAGAGTTAGTAAACTAAAAAACCTTATGAAAAGTAAAAATATTGATGCAGTGATAATACCAAGCTATGATGCTCATCAAAGTGAGTATTTAGCTGACTATTGGATGAGCCGAAGATGGATATCTGGATTTACAGGATCTGCAGGAACAGCTGTCATTACTGATGACGAATGTGGTCTTTGGACTGATGGCAGGTATTTTATACAAGCAGAAAATGAATTAAGAGATACAGGAATTAAATTGTTTAAAATGAGAGAAAAAGGAGTACCAACATACGAACAGTGGATAGTAGATACATTAGATGACAACTGCACAGTAGCGATTGACGCAAAGGTATTTCCGCTAAAAGTTGTAAATAACTTAAAAGAAAAATTCAAAGACAAAAACATTAAAATTTGTGATTGTGATTTGGTAGATGAAATATGGCAAGATAGACCTTCATTACCAATGTCAAAAGTTTATAATCATGATGTAAAATATTGTGGTAAGTCAAGAAGTGAAAAACTTACTCAATTAAGAGAAGAACTGAAGAAGCTTGGTGCAGATTACAACGTTCTTTCAAGTTTAGATGACATAGCATGGCTTTATAATATAAGAGGAAACGATATACATAACAATCCTTACGTAATATCTTTTGCTCTGATATCAGATGAGGAAGCATATTTATTTGTAGATGATAGGAAACTAGATGACGAAATCAAAAAAGTGCTTACAGGTGATGGTATTATCATAAAAGGGTATGAAGAGATAGGAGAGTATATAAAGAACCTTCCTAAAGATTCATCTATATTCCTTGATCCAATTAAAACTAGTTATTGGTTATACAATTCAATACCAGAAAGTGTAAAGAAAATTGAAGATGTAAATATTACTACTAAATTAAAAGCAGTTAAAAATGAAACTGAAATAGAAAATCTTAAAAATTGCCAAGTAAAAGACGGCGTAGCAATGGTAAGATTTATAAAATGGCTAAAAGAAAATGTTGGGAAAGAACATATGACAGAGATATCTGTAGATGAGAAACTAGAAAGTTTTAGAGCTGAGGGTGATGCATTTGTTTCAAACAGCTTTGATGCAATAGTTGCATACCAAGCCAACGGAGCTATGATGCATTATAGTGCTACCAAAGATAACCACAGTGAAGTCAAGCCAGAGGGATTCTTGTTAGTTGACTCAGGCGGACAATACTATGATGGTACAACTGATATTACTAGAACTATTGTTTTGGGAGAGTTAACAAACGACCAAATCAGGGATTACACATTAACTCTTAGAGGTCATATAAATTTAGCAAAGGCAAAATTCTTATACGGATGTACAGGCGACAATATAGACATATTAGCTAGAAGACCACTATGGGAGCATGGTATTGATTACAAATGCGGTACTGGTCATGGAGTAGGATTCTTTTTAGGAGTACATGAAGGACCTCAAGGCATAAGCATGAGAAAATCTAACGTACCAATAGAGGCAGGTATGGTTACAACTAATGAGCCAGGTGTATATAAAGAAGGAGAGTATGGAATAAGAATAGAAAATACATTATTAGCCAAAGAAGATATAGAAAATGAGTACGGTAAATTTATGAAATTTGAAACAATATCTTATTGCCCAATAGATATAGATGCTATAGATGTGAAACTGATGAATGAAAATGAAAGAAAGTGGCTTAATGACTATCATAAGATGGTTTACGATGTATTATCAGAGCGTTTAAACGAAGAAGAAAAAGCATGGCTTAAAAATGAAACTAGATCAATATAATTAACTATAACAAGAAACATCCCCTAGTAATGTGCATATATTACTATGGGGGTGTATTTTTTGATACTTGATAATGATTATAAAAAAAGAAAATCAAACTATAGTAAAAACAAAACCTTCTTTGTTATAGTTGGTATATTAGTAGTTATAATATATGGTTTTTATTTAGTAGATAAGAGTGTAAAACCAATAGTATTAGCAATGAGTGAAGTAAGAGCCAGAATGATTGCTACACAAGCTATAAACGACGCTGTTAAAGAAAAGATAAAGGGAGATATTAAATATAAAGATCTTATTGATATATCTTATGACAAGGATGGAAAAGTAGCAACTATGCAAGCAAATACTATGCTTATGAATACGATTGCATCAGAAGTTGCACTAGAAGTTCAAAATAAAATGAGAGCAGTATCAGCTAGCAGTATAAGAATACCCATAGGAACAGCATTTAAAAGTCAGATACTATCACAATACGGACCTAAAATAAGCGTTAATATTATGCCACAAGGTTCAGTAAAGGTTGACTTTGAAACAGAGTTTGAACAATCAGGAATAAATCAAACTATACATAGGGTATATTTAACCATACAAGCACAGGTTAGGATAGTAATACCATTAGGTGCAGATACAGCTAAAATAACATCAACAGTGCCTATAGCAGAGACAATTATCATTGGTGATGTGCCACAAAGCTTTATAAATGTACCTAAAGACGATTTTATGAATGTAGTGCCGGGTAGTTAAATATATAAAGATTTGATATAATAGTAGTAAGGCATACAATAAGCAAGATGAGGTGGTATAGTGGAAAACATTAATAGAGAAAGAGTTTTAATAGTTGGAGTTGATTTGGGTAGAAAAGAAGATATAGATATAAAAGTTACATTGGCAGAGCTTAGAGAGCTTGTTTATGCAGCTGATGGAGAGGTTATAGAAGAAGTTTTGCAAAATAGACATAAGATAGACGCTACATACTATATAGGTAAAGGTAAGGCACAGGAGATATCGCTTTATTGTGATGAGTTAAATATAGACACTGTAGTGTTTGACAATCAGTTATCCGGTGCTCAGATAAAAAATCTAGAAAATATCATACAAAGAAAAATAATTGATAGAACTAATCTTATACTA
Source organism: Abyssisolibacter sp. ZYX002 (assembly GCF_056892235.1). Lineage (NCBI taxonomy): Bacteria > Bacillati > Bacillota > Clostridia > Eubacteriales > Clostridiaceae > Abyssisolibacter > Abyssisolibacter sp. ZYX002. The sequence goes on along the minus strand of NZ_JARMXH010000001.1, from coordinate 1,165,287 downwards.
GATATATTTGCAAAGAGAGCAACCTCAAAAGAAGGAAAGTTACAAGTGGAATTAGCACAGCTAAAATATACATTACCTAGATTAATAGGATTAGGTAAAACACTATCTAGAACTGGTGCAGGTATAGGAACAAGAGGACCTGGAGAAAAGAAGCTTGAAACAGATCGTAGACATATACTATCTAGAATAACAGACATAAAGCATCAATTAAAAGAACTTGAAAATGTTAGAGAGATGAAAAGAAAGCAAAGAATAAAATCAGAGATACCATTAGTTGCGTTAGTAGGTTATACAAATGCAGGGAAGTCAACTATATTCAATGAATTAATAAAATCTCACGACGAATATGATGATGAGAAAAGTGTTTTTGCTCATGATATGTTGTTTGCAACACTTGATACTACATTAAGAAAATGCAAATTTCAGGGTGGGAAGAACTATTTATTGATTGATACAGTTGGTTTCGTTAGCAAACTACCAACGGGACTAGTAGAAGCATTTAAAGGGACGTTAGAAGAAGTAATATATGCAGATTTAATAGTACATGTAATAGATGTAACAAGTAAGGATTATGATCTTCAAAAAGAAACTACATTAAAAGTATTAAAACAAATAGGAGTTACAGATAAGCCTATACTCACAGTTTATAACAAAGTAGACGATCTAGAGGAAATAAATACATCTTATAGTAAGGACAATGTTTATATATCAGCTCTAGAAGGGATAAATATTGATATTATGAGAGAGCTTATGGAAGAAAAGCTATTTGGTAGTTACCATAAGGTAAAGCTGGTTATTCCTTTTAATAAAGGAGATATAAGCTCATATTTATACAACAATGTAAACATTCTAGAGTCTTCACATAATGAAAATGGAACAGAATTTATAGTAGAACTCGATGATAAAGATTACAATAGATTTAAGCAATATATTGTAGTTGATTAAAGGAGAAATACTGATGAGCAGAACATATTTTTGTTTTGATAATATAGAAGAACTATCCGAAGAAGAAATAACCTACATGCTATATCAAGAAGGCAAGACAATAAAACAGATAGCTATTATTAGAAGAATGAATGAAAAAGAAGTAAGTGAGCATTTGATAAAGATAAAAGTTAAACGACCTAAAAGTACTAATAATACATTTATAGTTGAATTGTTAAGCATGGTAAAAAATGATAGAATCAAGAAGCTAATGAGTTTAAATGATGAACAAATTAGAGAGTTAAAAATAGAGTTATATAATGATTATACAAAGTACAAAAACTCTGAGGACAGAATGATATTGATATGGCTTATAGGAGAAATTAGAGATATTAAGTTTTTACCATTTTTAAAAATGGAGTTAAGAAGCAAAAAAGTCAACCATAGAAGACTTGCTTGTTCTGCTTTAGGTAAAATAAACGATAAAGAATCAAAAGAGTGGTTAGAAGAAATGCTAAGAGATGAAAATTCTCAGGTAAGGCAATATGCAATAAAAGCACTTAGTAATATTGCTGATGAAAAAACATATAGTTTAATATATAGTATTTACAAAAATGAAAGTGAAAAGCAATATGTTAAAAAGACAGCAAAGGATGTACTAGAAAAATTAAAAATAATATGAAACATGCTTATAATCTATAAAAAATTAGAACATAATAATACCAAAGGAAGTTTAATCTGAAATATTTAAGAAACATCGATGAATATGTTGTAATTAGAAGGATGCAGTATAGTTATTGATTTTCTATGAATAAATTAGGTTTAACCTAAAATGTTCGTGGAACTTTAATGAATATGTTGTAGTTTTCTAAAATACAATGTTTCAGCAGTTTTGAAGGTGTACTCGGTAGTACGGCGAAAAAATGATGAAGTATTGTAATTAGAAGGATGCAGTATAGTTATTGATTTTCTATGAATAATTTAGGTTTAACCTAAAATGTTCGTGGAACTTTAATGAATATGTTGTAGTTTTCAAAATACAATGTTTCAGCAGTTTTGAAGGTGTACTCGGTAGTACGGCGAAAAAATGATGAAGTATTGTAATTAGAAGGATGCAGTATAGTTATTGATTTTCTATGAATAATTTAGGTTTAGTATAGAAAATTTTACTAAATTGAGGTATAATTAAATAAAAAGATAGGGAGGCGGTTATAATGCTTTTTAGAAATTGTGCTGGTGGTGTTGTTTTTTATGGTGAAAAGGTTTTCATATTAAAGAATGAGAAAAGAGAATGGATATTGCCTAAGGGTAGAATTCGTAATGGTTCTTTAGCGACTGAGATTGCTATACAGAGTGTTAAACAAGAGTCAAATTTAACACCTAGAATAGTGTCTACTGCTGGAGAAACTAGTTACGAATTTTTTTCTATGACGAGAAAAAGACCAGTATGCAATGAAATACTGTGGTATATTATGGAAGTTGATGACCCCCAATATAAAATTAACGAAAGTGACGGTTTTATTGATGGGGGATTCTTTTTTATAGATGACGCATTAAAGCTTATAACATACAGCCAAGACAGGGCTTTAGTTAATCTATCATATAAAAAATACAAAAGCTTTAAAGATGAGCAAATAACTGCATAAAACTATATAGTGAATAGAGGATTACTGAGAAACATTAGTAATCCTTTTTTTATGTTTAAATATTAGTATATATATTTAAAAAATAATGTTATACTATAAATAGTTTGCAAGATAAGTTATGTATGCGAGGTGATATAAATTGAAGAATACATATAAAACACTATTTGACTTTGGCAGTGATGAAGTTATAATAAACAAATCTAGGTTTATAGGATATGCTAAGCCTGTAGAAACAGAGGAGGCAGCTATCAAATTTATAGAAAAAATAAAAACAAAGCATAAAGATGCTACGCATAATGTTCATGGATATGTAATAGGGGAAAATAGTAACATACAAAGATTTAGTGATGATGGTGAACCAAGTGGTTCCGCAGGCATACCAGTATTAGAGGTACTAAAGAAAGAAGACTTAAGAAATACAGTAGCGGTAGTTACTAGATACTATGGAGGAATAAAACTAGGCGTAGGGGGATTAATAAGAGCTTATACAAAAGGGGCGAAAATAGCTATAGAAAAAGCTATAGTAGTTGACAAGGTACTGTATCAAAATGTGCTACTAAGAATAAATTATGGATTGTTAGGTAAAGTAAAAAATGAATTATTAAGATTCGATTTTTATATAAAAGACATAATATATGATGACGCAGTGGGTATATATGTTATGTGTGATATGAATAAAGTTCAAAACTTAATTAGCACAATAACAGATATAACAAGCGCACAGGCTGATATCATGGAGCTAGAAGAAGAGTATGTTCATATAAAAGATGGCAAAATACTTGTTTAAACACTAGGTATCTTTTACGAATAATTCGTGTACACCCATTATAAGTAAAAATATTGCAAATATGATTCTAAGAATATCAGAATCAAAATCGACTGCCATTTTAGCACCAACAATAGAGCCAGTAATACCCATCAGTATTATTGGTATGATAGGTTTTAATTTAAGGTTTTTGTTATAAAAATGAGTAATTAATGCAATCGTAGCTGTGGGTAAGTAAATAAATAAATTGATTCCTTGAGCTTGTTTTTGGGTTAAAGAGGTCAATAGTATAAGACCTGGTATTAGTATAGTGCCACCACCAATTCCCATGCCACTAATAATACCGGTAATCAGACCTAAACTTAACAAAAGCATTTTATCAACATCCTTATAGCAACGATAATCATCAAGATTCCAAAGGTTTTTCTTAGCAGTTTCTTAGGAACTTTATTTAGTAGTTTAGCACCAATATATCCGCCTAGAACACTGCCACTTGCAACGATTAAACCTGTTTTTAACTCAACATAATCGTTTTCAAAATATATGAAAGTGCTAATAATAGTTATAGGGAATATTATAGCAATAGCAGTGGCATGAGATTTATGAGGGTCTAAATTAACACAGTATTTTAAAAAAGAGACAATTATGATTCCGCCACCAGAACCAATGAGTCCATTTATTAAACCTGTTATAAGACCTACTATATAAAGCTTATAATTAGATTTTTTATACATATATACACCTCTTTGGTAGTATTAGTATTCCTTATGGATTTATAGATATTCATTAACAAACAAAAGTTAGGAGGAAAAGTTATGAAAGATATAGCAAAACTATGTGATGATTTGACAAACTGGATAAAAGAAAAAGTATTAAGTGATGGGTGTAAAGGAGTCGTATTAGGGATTAGCGGAGGTATAGATTCAGCAGTAGTTGCAGGACTTGCAAAAAGAGCATTTCCAGATGACACACTCGGTATAATAATGCCATGTCATAGCAATGAATTAGATGAAGAGCATGGTATGCTTTTGATAAATAGTTTAAATATAAAGCACGAAAAAGCTGATTTGAGTAGTACATTTGATGTACTGACTAGAGAACTAAAAGATGATAAATCAAATAAGCTAGCAACAGCAAATATAAAACCTAGACTCAGAATGACGACGCTTTATTATTATGCACAAAGAAACAATTACCTTGTAGCTGGAACAGGTAACAAGAGTGAAATAACAGTAGGGTATTTTACTAAACATGGAGATAGTGGAGTAGATATATTACCTATATGTGATTTAGTAAAACACGAAGTTTGGGAATTAGCAAGATATTTAAAAATACCAACAGAGTTAATAGACAAAGCGCCATCAGCAGGTCTTTGGGATAACCAAACAGACGAAACAGAGATGGGATTCTCATACGAAGTATTAGATAAGTATATATTAACAGGAGAAGCTCCTAAAGAGATTAAAGAAAAGATAGATTCAATGAATAGAAAAAGTGAACATAAGAGAGTGTTTCCAGCTAGATATATTAAAGAGGAAAATAAATAGAAAAGATGTGTACGTCTTGAAGGATGTACACATCAGACTGTAGAAAAAAGCCCAGTTTCTGCGCCCGTGTTAAAATTACCGTTGCTCACTTACCTCTAAGTAAGCTCTGCTACTCAATTTTAACACGCCTTGAAATTGAACTCTTACTACAGTCTGCTATCTTGATGACTTTGTCATTAATCTAAGTGTACATCTTGAAGGATGTACACTTTTTTCTTGTGTTTATAATACAAACAGTAGCTATATATAGGATTTATTTTATTTCTACCCAATAAGTTCCAATGACCTCATAAATACTATAAGTGTAGCCACAATGACAATGGTAATAAGTTTCACTTATATACCTTCGCTTTTCCATTTTTTTATAACCAACTATAATACCATCTTCTAATATGGGTCGTGAGCCCTTCTTGATAACTTCATGGCTTATAAATGTGTTACCTTTGTTGCATTTATGGCATCCGTCGGTCCAGTAACTGCAACGGCTACTGCCTCCTCCTTCATCGTCATCATCTTCGTTATCATTTGATAAAATAGTTGTATTTACCATATCAACTTCATTTATTGATTCTGCAAATACAAAGCTACCTAAACTTAAAATTAAAGAACTAATTAATACAAATGCCAATATTCTTTTCATTAAACAACCTCCTATACAATAATATATAAATCATAACATATATTACAAATATTAACAATAAATAATGCGTTATAGGTCTAGTAAATTTTATAATGGTCAACGAAAATTTAAACTAAAAGTAATTTTATACTTATAAAATTAATATAACTAAAGTAAGGAAAAGTTTGTACTATACCATAAAATATTTGAACGAATTTATTTTATGAAAGGAGGAAAAGGTATCAATAAATTTCATTAAAAGGGGATGAAAAAATGATAAAAAGAGTAATAGCTGTTTTATTAATACTAATAATGATATTTAGTTTGTCAGCATGTAAAGATAAGACAAAAATAGAAGGAAAATGGAAGATAGGTATAATGACAGGAACTGTTTCTCAAAATGAAGAGGAATATAGAGCGGCGCAGAGAGTTCAAGAGAAATATGGTGAAGACAGAATACTGTTACAAACTTATCCTGATCAATTCATGAAAGAACAAGAGACTGTTATTCAGAACGTTCTAACACTTGCATCTGACCCAGATGTTAAAGTAATAATCATATGTCAAGGTATTCCAGGTACATCAGCGGCTATAGACAAAGCAAAAGAGATTAGAGATGACATAATGTTCATAGTAGGTGTAGTTGCAGAAGATCCAAAGATGATATCTCCTAAAGCTGATATAATATTCCAAATAGATGAGTTAGGTATGGGACCTGCAGTGCCAAAGCAAGCAAAGAAGATGGGAGCAGAGGTATTTGTACACTATTCTTTCCCAAGACATATGTCATATGCGCTACTTTCAAAGAGAAGAGATATATTTAAAGAAGAATGTGAGAAGTTAGGATTGAAATTCGTAGAAGCAACTGCACCAGATCCAACAGGAGATGCAGGGATTTCAGGAACACAACAATTCATACTTGAAGATGTGCCAAGAAAAGTAGCAGAGTATGGTAAAAACACAAACTTTTTCGCTACTAATTGTGCTATGATGGAACCTCTAATTCGATCAGTACTCAATGAGCAGGCTATATTTGCTCAGCAATGTTGTCCATCACCATATCATGGTTATCCAGGAGCACTTGGTATAGAAATACCTGAAGACAAAAAAGGTAATGTTGAATTTATAATATCAGAAATTGAGAATAAAGTTAAAGACGCTAAAAATAAAGGCAGGATGTCAACGTGGGTAGTGCCAATGGCTATGATGTTTATAGAGGCAGGTACAGAATATGCAATTGACTATATCAATGGAGACACTGATGGTAAGCTTGATGTAGAAAAAATAAACGAGCATTTCAAAGAGTATGCAGATGCAGAAACGAAAATAACACCGTATCACAATGAAGAAACAAATAAAACCTATGATAATTATCTAATGATTATCGCAGATTTTGTAGATTTTTAAATAAATTAAGTTAGGGGCTGGATATATTTATTACAGCCCCAGCTTTAAAGCAGGAGGTGTTTTATTGAGTGAACAATTTGCATTGCAGATGAAAGGGATAGTAAAAGAGTACTTTGGAAATAAAGTTTTAAAAGGAGTTGATTTATGTGTAAAACCAGGAGAGATACACGGACTCTTAGGCGAAAATGGAGCAGGGAAATCTACTTTAATGAACGTTTTATTTGGAATGCCAGTGATATATTCAACAGGTGGATTTAGAGGAGAAATACTAATAGGCTCAAAAAAGCAAAACATAAAATCACCACAAGATGCGATGAATTTAGGAATAGGTATGGTGCATCAAGAATTTATGCTTATAAAAGGTTTTACAATAACAGAAAATATAAAACTTAATAGAGAGATAACAAAAGAGAATATAGTCAGCAGATTCTTTGGAAAAAAATTAGAGACTCTTGATTTTGAAAATATGAATAAAGATTCTAGAAAAGCATTAGATAAGCTTGGACTAGGTGTAGACGAGTATGTTAAGATAGCAGGATTACCTATAGGTTATATGCAGTTTGTTGAAATAGCTAGAGAAATAGATAAACAAAATATTAAACTTTTAATATTTGATGAACCAACAGCAGTATTGACAGAAAGTGAAGCAAGTAAATTGCTTGATTCTATGAAAAAAATAGCAGATAGTGGCATAGCAATATTGTTCATAACACATAGATTAGATGAGGTAATGAGAATAACTGATAATATAACAGTACTAAGAGATGGAGAATTAGTTAAGACTGTTAGGACAAAAGATACAAATATAAAAGAACTTGCTCAAGCTATGGTTGGAAGGAAACTAAAATCATACAAAAAGAATGTAGCTAGAGATATGAAAGACGAAGTAATTATGTCTATTAAGAATTTGAATGTAAATATGCCAGCAGAAATAGTTAATGGAGTAGACATAGACATAAGGAAAGGAGAAATATTAGGGATAGGAGGATTAGCAGGACAGGGCAAGATAGGGATCGCAAATGGTATTATGGGCCTTTATGAGAGCAGTGGAGAAGTAATATATCAAGGAGAAAAGCTAGAACTCAACAATACAAAAGATAGCTTAAAAAAATCAATAGCATTTGTATCAGAAGATAGAAGAGGGGTAGGGCTTTTACTTGATAGTTCAATAGAGCTCAATATAGCTATGACAGCAATGCAGATTCACAAAAGCTTTTTAAGGAATCTAATTTTGATAAGCCAAAAAAATACCGCAAAAATAAGAGCCCATGCACAAGATATGATAAAAAAACTAGACATAAGATGTACAGGGGCTAAACAATTAGTTAAAAGACTAAGTGGTGGCAATCAGCAGAAAATTTGCTTAGCACGTGCATTGACATTGAATCCTAATATTTTGTTTATTTCAGAGCCAACAAGAGGAATAGACATAGGAGCAAAAAAAATAATATTAGAGTTATTATTGAAGCTAAACCAAGAGACTAACATGACAATCATTATAACATCAAGTGAACTAGCAGAGTTAAGGTCTATATGTGATAGAATAGCTATAATTTATGAAGGTCAAGTTGAAGGGATACTAAATCCAGATGATTCTGATGAAGATTTTGGATTAATGATGGCTGGAGAATACAATAAAGTTCATAAGGGGGAGTCAGTATGAATAAAACAAAAAGAATAGTAAGAAATATAGGTTTACCTAGAATAATAATAACTCTATTTTTCTTATTGTTATGTATTTTAGCAGTCATACTAAACCTTCAAACCAAAAGACTCTTTTCAGATGTTTTAGTAAGAATAGGTATGAATGGGATAATGGTATTAGCAATGGTTCCAGCTATTTTAAGTGGTACAGGGCCAAATTTTGGACTTCCACTTGGTATAGTTTGTGGACTTTTGGGAGCAATTTTGAGTATAGAATTAGATTTGACAGGGTTTTATGGTTTTTTTATGGCAATAGCAATAGCAGTACCTATCGCTGTGATAATTGGATGGGTATATGGTAAAATGCAAAACGCTGTAAAAGGCTCAGAGATGATGGTAGCAACTTACACAGGGTTTTCAGTAGTATCTCTGATGTGTATTGTTTGGCTAGTTATACCTCTTAAGAGTGAAGAAATGGTTTGGCCTATAGGTAAAGGGCTAAGAGTTACAATATCACTAAAAGATAGATTTGATAAGATATTAAATAATCTGTGGGATTTTAAGATATTAGGAGTAAAAATTCCAACAGGGCTACTACTGTTTTTCTTGTTAATGTGTATTATTGTATGGCTCTTTTTTAGAAGTAAGAGAGGGTTAGCAATAAAAGCATCTGGCGACAATCCACGATTTGCTAAGGCTTCTGGAATCAGTATAAATAACAATAGAATTATAGGCACTATATTATCTACAGTCTTTGGAGCGATAGGAATAATAGTATATGCGCAGAGTTATGGGTTTATTCAGCTATATCAAGCACCGTTAATGATGGCATTCCCAGCTGTAGCTGCGATACTCATAGGTGGAGCATCAGCAAGCAAAGCAAAAGTATCACATGTGCTAATAGGAACTTTTTTATTTCAAGGATTACTTACAATAGCTCTGCCAGTTGCAAATTCAATAGTAAAACAAGGTCAGCTTTCCGAAATAGCTAGAATGATAGTACAAAACGGTATTATTTTGTATGCATTAACTAAAGTTGGCGGGGGTGAATAATTAATGAACGACAGTAAAAATAGTATAAAAAATGTTCTGACTAACAACATGGTGACTATTATTTTTATAGTAATAGGATTTATAGGTATAAAGCTGTCAAGGTTACCGAGTGCTTTTATATTAAACGAATTAGTTATAAGAATTGGAAGAAATTCCTTTTTAGTATTAGCATTAATTATTCCTGTATTAGCAGGAATGGGACTCAATTTTAGTATAGTAGTAGGTGCTATGGCTGGGCAAATGGCTATAATAGCAGTTACCCATTGGGGAATAACAGGTATACAAGGGCTTTTACTTTGCGCTATACTTGCCACACCTATAGCATTATTAGTAGGAAATTTGACTGGTAGACTTTTAAACAAAACAAGAGGGCAAGAAATGATAGCAAGCATGATAGTTGGTTTTTTTGCAAATGGTATATATCAGCTGATATTTCTATACTTGATAGGAACGGCAATACCGATGAAGAATCCAATGTTAGTATTAGATGGAGGAGTAGGAATAAGAAATTCTATAGACTTATCAGGAGGAGTAAAGCCTACAGGAATAAAATATACACTTGATGGTATATTAAAATACCCATTATTTAAAGCATTATTAATATTAGCATTTATGATGATATTATTCAGTATAATATCCTATTATAAGGAGAATAAGAGATTAAAATTAAAATATTCATATATAGCTTTAGTTATACCTATAGCATTGATTATAACTAGCATTATAAGAGGTATTGGAACATTAGAAGCAGTGATAATGATATATATATATTTTATTTTCATAACTAAAACATACTGGGATAAGAAGCAGTTGATGTTGATAATATTAGCATTGCCACTTTTAGCGGGTTTATCTAATATAAATAACATGCTTTACTATATCATAGTGTCAATAATAGGCTGCTTATTTTTATTCTTTACCTTCTCAAGTAACGTTCGTAAACTAAAGAAAATCAATTTTATTATTTTGATTACGATATGTTTTATTATAAGTGCATTATGTATTTTTAGCTTATTGCAAGAAAATATGCTTAGTAAAGTAAAAATGCCTGTCTTTACATTCATAGTTATAGCGTTACTATGTATATTCAATTTGCTGATTGTTAAAACAAAGATAGGGCAAGACTTTAGAACCGTTGGTCAAAATCTTCATATAGCAAAGGTTTCAGGTATAAACATTGATAAAACAAGGGTATTAGCAATAACAATATCTACACTTTTGGCAGCATGGGGGCAGATAATATTCTTACAAAACATTGGCACGCTAAATACCTATGGAAGTCATGAGCAAATAGGAATGTTTTCTATAGCTGCATTATTAATAGGAGGAGCATCTGTTTCAAAAGCGACTATATCTCAAGCACTGCTAGGAACTACATTGTTCCATATATTATTTATAGTATCACCTCAAGCAGGTAAAAATGTGTTTGGAGATGCACAGATAGGTGAGTTCTTTAGAGCATTTGTAGTATATGGAGTAATAGGGGTTTCATTAGGATTACATGCTTTTAAAAGGAGATTAAACAAAAATCAGATTGCTATAAAAGCTAGCAAAAAAACAGTTTAAAGCAATAGTGAACTAAATCAAAAAAATACCACGATATAGTTAAAACGTGGTATTTTTTAATTATACTATCTAGAATAGGTGAACTGTCTAAAATATAGCCCTATAGGTTTATAGGCTGTTCCAGTACCATCCTTTTTATCGTTTTTGTATACATCAAAAGTATATTTTTTATAGTTACCATAAACTTTTACATTTAGCTTTTTGCCAGCTGATACAGAGGTTCTAAAAGTTTTCTGCTTTGTAGTACTATCTGTTACAGAAAAACCTATACCTGCGCTTATAGAACTTGCACTAATACCAGCATTAGTAGAGAAAGTTGCGCTAACGGATTCACTATATGTTTCTTCAATATCACAAGGACCATCAAACCAATCTGATTGTAGTTCATTATTAGGGAAATAATAATCACCTAAACATTGCTTATTTCTTATAGACCAATTTGTTCCCCAAAAGAATTTAACACTAGAGATGTTTTTGTTTTCAATAAAAGACGGAGTTGATTGACTAGTAGAATAAGTAGTAACTTTGATAAGCTTGTATCCTTCTGGGACATCTAGGTCTTCATTGACAACGATTTTCTTTAACTCGGCTGGATTTGTAATAACTGAGTGAGTATTAATTTCATTTGGATTAAAGTCAGTATTTTGAGCTAAAGTAGTAGTGCTTAGAGTTAAAAGTAATGAAGTTAATAATAAAACAATTAATAATTTTTTCATAAAATGCCTCCAATTATAGTTGTATTTGATTGATCAATCAAGTAATACAATAACATACAAAGTATAAAATAATTGTCAAAACGTGTCAAAAGTGAATAAATTATTAAAAAAATATTAAATTTATTTCATATTTACATTATATTGAAGGAAGCCTAAAATTATTTCAAATCATTACCGTGCAAAATATTTATATGTATTGAACAAATTAGAAACTTTTGTTTTAAAGGCTATTATGGTAGAATAAATAACAGATAATAAATACAAGCAATAATGTAGTTTAGGAGGAGATATAATGGCAGGACATTCGAAATGGGCCAATATAAAACATAGAAAAGGTAGGCAAGATGCTTTAAAAGGCAAGGTATTTACCAAAATTGCACGTATGATCTTTGTAGCTGTTAGAGAAGGTGGTGCAGACCCAGAATATAACTTTAGTTTAAAAAGTGCTATAGATAAAGCAAAGGCTGTAAATATGCCAAATGATAATATAGACAGAGCAATAAAAAAAGGACTAGGATCATCCGATGGAGAAAGCTATGAGGAAATAGTATACGAAGGATATGGCCCAGCTGGAACAGCAGTTATGGTAAAGTGTCTAACAGATAATAAGAACAGAACTGCTTCAGATGTGAGACACTGCTTTAGCAAAAACGGTGGAAATCTTGGAGCAAACGGTTGTGTGTCATTTATGTTTGATAGAAAAGGAATATTGATAATAGATAAAACAGAGAATTTAGACGAAGAAACTGTAATGATGAGTGCATTAGAAGCTGGAGCAGAAGATTTTGAGGCGGAAGATGATTGCTTTGAAATAACATGTTTACCAGAGGACTTTAAAAATGTAAAAGAAACACTAGAAAATGAAAACTATACATTTTCAACATCAGAAGTTGCAATGCTACCACAGAACACAACAAAGCTTGAGAATGAAGATGATATAAAAGCTATGAACAAGCTTATTGATATGCTAGAAGACAATGATGATGTGCAGGAGGTTTATCATAACTGGGAATGTTAATAATGGTATAGATTAAAGGCACAAGTGCTACTTTGTCATCAATCTAAAGCACAAGTGCTTATCTTGTGCCTCAGACTGTAGAAAAAAGCCGAATTTCTGCGTTGTAGTTAAAATTTCCGCTGCTCACTTACCTCTAAGTAAGCTCTGCTACTCAATTTTAACACGCCTTGAACTTGAACTTTTACTACAGCCTGTTATCTTGATAACTTTGTCATCAATCTAAGGCACAGGTGATTATCCTGTGCCTTTAACTATAACAAAAGCGAAATAAAGTACCGAACTTTGGATTAATGATAAGTATTCTATTATTTTAATAGAACATACTATCTAGGAATTTGAGCAATAATCCTCACATGATTCGATAGTTTGCTCAATAGTTTTGATTGCAGGCCCACCAACTATGTTTCTTTTATTCACACATTCCTCTAGCGAAATAATCGTAAAGATATCATCTTCAAAGACATTTGATATAGATTGATATTCTTCTAAAGAAAGATCTTTTAGTTCTAAATTATTATTTATACAATATAGCACGAGTTTGCCAATTATTTCATGAGCATCTCTAAAAGCAAGCCCTTTTTTTACGAGATAATCTGCAGCATCAGTTGCGTTTAAAAATCCATTACTAGCAGCTTTGTACATAGATTTCTTATTTACTTTCATAGTAGTTATCATATCAGTAAAAATAGGAAGACACATTTTAACAGTATCTATAGCATCAAAAGTAGCTTCTTTATCTTCTTGCATATCTTTGTTATAAGCAAGAGGAAGTCCTTTCAAAGTTGTTAACAATCCTAGTAAATCCCCATATACTCTACCTGTTTTCCCTCTAACCAGTTCAGCGATATCAGGATTCTTTTTTTGTGGCATGATGCTACTTCCAGTGCTATAAGCATCATCTAGCTCTATGAATTTGAATTCATAAGAGCACCATAGTACTATTTCTTCACTGAATCTACTTAGATGCATCATTATAAGAGAGAGAGTATTTATTAACTCTATACAAAAATCTCTATCAGATACAGCATCAAGACTATTTATTGATATAGCAGAGAAATTCAAACTTTCCGCTACGAATCCACGATCAATAGGATAAGTAGTGGAGGCTAAGGCACCTGATCCAAGAGGAAGAATATCAGTTCTTTTTAGAGTATCAGACAATCTATCCCTATCACGCTTAAACATCTCAAAATAAGCAAGTAAATGGTGTGCAAAAGTGATAGGCTGAGCTCTTTGTAGATGAGTATAGCCTGGCATTATTGTAATTGTATTCGCTTTAGCAAGTGTTAGTAGTGTTTTTTGCAATGTTTTCAAAAGTTTATCAATATTAACTATTTCTTCTTTCGCATACATTCTCATATCTAGAGCTATTTGATCGTTACGGCTTCTTGCTGTATGAAGTTTTTTACCAATATTACCAATACGATCAATTAGAATTTTTTCTATGTTCATATGAATATCTTCGCTTTGTACATTAAATTGGACATTCCCAGTTTCAATATCATTTAGTATATCTTTTAATGTATTAGATATTAAAACAGAATCATCCTTAGAAATAATATTTTGCTTACCAAGCATAGTAGCATGAGCTATACTTCCTAATATATCTTGTTTGTATAATCTTTGATCAAATGATATCGAAGAATTAAAATCATCTAAAAGTTTATTGGTATTTTTAGAAAAACGGCCACTCCATAATTTCATATATTCACATCCTTCACAAAACTTAAATCAATTTATAGTTTAGATTGCAATAAATTTAGCCTTCCTTAATTTTCCTTTTTCATACTTTGATTCATTAATGCACGAATTTTTAATGGAAGACCGAATAGATTAATAAATCCTTCAGCATCTTTATGGTCGTATAAATCACCAGTTGTAAAACTGGCAATACTTTCATTGTATAATGAATAAGGAGACTGAGTACCCACAGGTATTATATTACCTTTATAAAGTTTTAGTTTAATTTTACCAGTAACAGTTTTTTGAGTAGAATCAACAAAGGCGGACAAAGATTCTCTTAAAGGAGTATACCATTCTCCACTATAGACTAATTCAGCAAACTTAACAGCAAGAGTCTGTTTATAAGCAAATGTTTGTTTATCCAAACATGAACGTTCAAGTTCTTCGTGGGCATAATAAAGTATAGTTCCGCCAGGAGTTTCATAAATTCCACGTGATTTCATTCCAACAACACGGTTTTCTAAAACATCAGCAATACCAATGCCATTTTTACCACCTATATTATTAAGTTCTGCAATTATATCTGCGCCATTAAGAGATTTGTTGTTAAGTTTAATAGGAATACCTTTTTCAAATTCTAATTCAATATAAGTAGGTTCGTTAGGTGCATTTTCAGGTGATACTGACATCTGAAGTAACTTATCATACATAGGTTCAAGACTTGGATTTTCTAGTTCAAGTCCTTCATGACTTAAGTGCCATAAGTTTCTATCACGGCTGTAGCTATTTTCTTCTCTCATAGGTATTTCAATACCTCTATCTTTACAATATTTAATTGCATCTTCGCGTGATTTAATATCCCATATCCTCCATGGAGCTATTATTTTAAGCTCTGGAGCTAGTGCCTTTATTGACAGTTCAAAACGGACTTGATCATTACCTTTACCCGTTGCTCCGTGGCAGATAGCCTCTGCACCTTCCCTAATAGATATTTCAACTAATCTTTTAGCCATAACAGGACGTGCAATAGATGTACCTAGCAAATATTTACCTTCATAAACTGCACCAGCTTTAAGAGTAGGCCAAACATAATCTTCAACGAACTCGTCAATAATATTTTCTACCATAAATTTTGAAGCACCTGATGCTAATGCTCTTTCTTTAAGACCATCTAATTCTTTTCCTTGTCCAACATTGATACATACTGCAATTACTTCATAGTTGTAATTTTCTTGCAGCCAAGGAATAATAACAGTAGTATCCAAACCGCCTGAATAGGCAAGTATAACTTTTTTCTTCACGGTAATTACCTCCTTATAAAACAGAAATATGATTTCATAATTATACATCACAAAATATTAATATTCAACAATTATTTCAAAACAAGCTGTCTTAAGTTTTTTTAAAATGAATAAATATAACCAATATGTTATACGTTATATTGGGAAAAGAGAAAAAGACACGATAAAAAGTAAATTTATATACATTATATTTATATATATAATTTAATATAAGTATCATAAGTTAAATGATTTATTCTTTTGCGTGGGTGGTTAGGGTATGTTTAATCTATTCATATTCTTCTAATGAAGAATCATTATTAAGTAAAACCCTTAGTTAATTATGTAAAAAAGTAAATAGAAAGGGCAGAAAAATATTGACAATATTTACAAAAAATGATATATTGTAATTAATAAAATATAAAAATAAAAATAAAAAGGAGGATTAATATGACATTAAGAAAAAGATTAGCTACTGGTGGCGGAACAGGTACAGAGCCTATTTACATTGCATGTGGATGTATATATGCTGATACTGATAAAAATGATGTACTTTATATGGCAGTACCAGTAGATCCTGATCCAGGATGTGGTGGTTGAACTCCATAGTATGTCAGGTGTACCTGATTAGGACAAACATTGAATTTTAATTATAATACCACATTAGAAAATGGGTTGTTTTATAAACGACCCATTTTCTAATGTGGTATAAAAACAAAACAAGTTTTATTATTTAACACTATAAACCTTTTTTTACACACCTTTTACTAGGCTAGTTCTCTAGATGGGTTTCTCTGCTTTATCTATTCTATATCCGCATATGTTGCAAGTTTATCATTAGCTGTACTTATAGGAGCTTTCTATAAAATTCTTATTTTTTCCATAAAATTAATTACAATTTACTATTGATTGGTTTACCATTTATTTTGTGAACATATCTAAAAGCCAGTTTTTTTAACTCCGTTATTGTAACTTTGTACATAGATTGTTTATTTTTCATAATAGTCATCTGTTTTGCAGGGGATTAATTTTGATCCTGAAACATAAATACAAAAAATAAATGTTGACAATATAGGAAAAATATGTTATATTGGTGATGTATATTTATTTAAAAAAGAGGAGGAAATGATTATGGTATTAAGAAAAAAATTAGTAAGTAGTAACAGAACAGGTCCAGAACCTATTATTAGCGCGTGTAATTGCTCAAGTGGTTTGCATTTCTTTGTATATTTAGATAACTGCGGTGGCTGAGGCAAGTAAGTATATCAGGTGTACCTGATTAGACAAATGAATATTAGTGGTATTTTATAATACTACATTAAAAAATGGGTTGTTTGTAAAACAACCCATTTTCCAAGTTGTATTAAAAAACAAAACAAGTTTTATTTTTCAACATTATCAACCCATTCTTTAGCTTCTTCTACACACCTTTCGCTAGGGATAGGTACTTTAGACGTTTTCTCTGTCTTTTCTATATCCGCCCATGCTGCAAGCTTATCATTAGCTGTAGTCATAGGAGCTTCCTTATAAAAATTTTTATTTTTATCCATAATTTCCTCCTAAATAATATTTATTTACTGTAGTTTATATATATTTTAAGCAAAAACATATTAATTATTTAAATTAATTACAATTTACTATTGATTGATTAGTGATGACTTGTTATAATATGAAATGCGTGTTTTTTATTTTTTAAATTTTTTAGTTATAAAAGTGAGAGGACAAGCATAATATTATATAAGAAAATTTAAAAATAACAGCATTATAATTAATTGTTATAGTTTGTTGTATATGGGATAAGTTTGCAGAAATAATATCAAATATTGTTAATTGTTATTTTAAGGTAATAAGAAAATTTAAATTGACTAAAGTGTGTATTTTAGTTAGGTTTAACAATATTAATAACAAAAGAAATACTTCGATATAATGATTAAGCAGGAATATTAAATTTTACATAGAATGATATATAGAGGCGGTAAAATCTAAATTTATTTGTGCTAGAATTTGTTGAAAAATATACAATTTATAACCATTTGATAATTTTATTTTGAAGGAGAGATTTCTGTGTCACCTTTAACAGATAAGAAAATTGATTTGTATCAAGGTTTAACTGAAAAGTTTTTATATAATTCTGATATAAATTCAATATTTATATTATTATCACTGTATGATTTAGAAGAAAATATGAGCAATATTTACCCCAAATATTTAGGTATGAAAAAAATAAGGACACAGATTATTAGATTCTTAAAAAATAAAAACATAAAAAATGTAAATAAGATCGCTAATTATATTAGCTACATAATACACGAAGATGTAAATAGAATAGAATTGTGTTTTTACATAGAAGGATATAAAAAAGGATTCAATGACATAAAATGGGTAAATGTATTAGAAAAAAAGGCTTTAAACACTCGTACAATGGACGAACTGTATTCAAGTAAGTATTTATTTCATGTAACTAAAAATTACAACATAAAGCAAATAAAAAATCAAATAAAACAAGAACTAGCTTACAAGCAAGCTAGTGAATCTAAATTAGTAGAAATGATGGATTTGTTTGCTGATAAAGTTATTAAGAAGAAGTTATTTAACCTAAATAACCATGCAAATGAACAGCTAAAACTTTGTTTGGAATCATATGATATAGTAGAGGAGAAGTTTGAGCTTGAAAAAGAATATCTAGAAATAATATATAAGAATCTTTATAATATGATAATAAAAAATTTAAAAAATATTTTTAAAGAAGCTTACTGGTTTGGTATAAATGATAGAGTGTTAAAAAGATATATATAAGGTATAATTCTTAAATAATATATAGTGAAAAAGGATGTCTACTAATACAAGACATCTTTTTTAGTTTGCTATACAATATTAAAACAGGTATAAAATATGTAAAAATGGAAAAAATATCTCTCGGAAGGAGTATGGAGGGATATTGATGAAAAATTATAAAAAGGTTTTTGTATTTGTATTTTATATGGTATTCATAATAGTAGGTTTTGCATATGGTTACCATAAAGGAAAGGATATAAGCAAAGATAACCTACAAGCAAAGAAACAACTTACAGAGCAGATAAACCAAGAGAGTGCTGTAATAAAACAGGAAGATAAAATTACTCCTAATACAAAACTAGAGTATGTGTATAACTACACAAAGTGTAATCACACTCTAAAAGAAATCCAAAATCCAACAAGTAATATTATAGGAATGAACAAAGAAGAATATATGTTATATCTTACGAAAAATAATCCACAGTGGGAATTGATAGATTTTTCTAGTGATAGAATAACCATGAGTATAGATAAGAAGCAGTTATGCCCTGAGCACTTTATCATAGGTGTTGAAAATGGATTGATAGCGATACACAAAGTAGATGAAGATGGTAACAAAGTACTCTATAAAATAATTAATAACTCTATAAAACTGCTTAACGAGATAGATCAACAAAAACTTATAGAGGGCATCGTAGTCAATAATGAAGAAGAGATGATAGAAGTATTAGAGAATTTTTCAAGTTAGATTTGTAGATATATAACATACGGATTATAATTGGAAGTTTGTATTATAGTTTGTATCAAATAAAAAAAACAGACATGTTATAAAAAAGACAGGATTTGATTGTAATGATCAAGTCCTGTCTTTTTGGCATGCTCATTGCGGGTTCAAGCCAACAAGATGAAAGCCATGAGAGGAGTATGATACAACATAAAAGCATATATGAGTACGATTTCAAACAAACTGAAGGCACAAACTATTCAGGAGAATGAGATTAAAAATATTTATATAGCATATGTTTTTTATAATAGTGTAGCTAAGGATACATTTAAAACACCGACATGGTATTATAATACATATAAGTAAAAAAATAATTCCGCTATAATATGTATCTTTATTAAATACCGGAGTAAAAGTTAATAGACGATGTTGAGCAGTCCATAATACATTTTAATGTGTAAATTATCAATAAGAGGTTATAGGTTGTTATTATTAACCTAAATATATTATAAAGGAGTATATTAAGATGAAAGTATTAAATGTATTTTACTCGGTTTCAGGTAATACAAAGAAAATAGCTCTACAAATTGAAAAGACAGTTAAAGCTCAAGGTCACGAAGTTGATACCATTGAAGTGACTAAAAATACAGACAAAGATACTATAGACTTTTTAAAATATGATTTCGTATTTGTTGGTACAGGTGTCTATGTTTGGTTACCACCTCAAGATGTGGTTGATTTGTGGAAAAATATTCAAATGAAGTATGTGAAAAGTGGAGACATTAAGATTTATGCACCAAGAAGAGCTAATAAAAAAGCAGTAACATATTGTACATTTGCTGGACCTCATACTGGAAGAAATGAAGCAATTCCTGTACCTAAATATCTTGGTCAATTACTTGATCATTTGGGATTTGAAGTTATTACCGAATGGTTTTTTGAGGGACAATTTAACAATAAAGATAGTTTCTATGACCAGTTTAACACAAAAGGACGCATGGGAAACATTATAGGAAGACCAAATGAAGATGATTTAAAACGAGTTGATAGTATGGTTAGCGGAATATTGCATGTGTAACGAAAGTAAAAAATACAGAGGACTATGTTTATGGCTTTAATAGCCAACTGAAACAATGTTGGGAGCCACTGTTTTGTATTATATCCTACTTCTTTTGATAATAAGAGAAGTAGGATAGTTAGTTTAGGATTAGTTCGATTTTTTATTCTTATCATTTATATAGATATTTAGATTATAGGTTGTTAAAATTAGTATTTATAATTTAATAACATTTTAATTAATTAGATTCTTTAAATAGTATAATTTATTGATTTATATTAATATAATAGATATAATAGTTTGTGTTCAATTAGAAAATGTTCTTTGTTTTATGCACAAATATAAAGGATTATAGATGAATATAACGAATATATGTTTGTATAGAATATATTAATCCAGAAATATTTATAGAATGTTATTAGTTCTATAAATATTCTGGGTTAAGTAAAACAGAGGAGAGTTTATAGTGATCATTTTAGGAATTGACCCAGGTATAGCAATCATAGGATATGGTGTTATAAAATATGAAAAAAGTAAACATAAAGTACTTGATTATGGAGTTATAACAACTCCAGCAGGAATGAGTACGCCGGATAGATTAAAAATGGCTTACGAAGGTATCAGGTTACTTATAGATAAATACAAACCAGATGCAGTTGCAATTGAAGAGCTGTTTTTTAATAAGAACGTTAAAACAGCAATAACAGTAGGACAAGCACGAGGAGTTCTGATATTGGCTGTAGTAAATAGTGGTATAGACTTATACGAATATACTCCACTTCAAGTTAAACAAGGTGTAGTTGGTTACGGTAGAGCTGATAAAAAGCAGGTTCAAGAGATGGTTAAAATGTTACTTAATCTAAAAGAAATACCAAAGCCAGATGATGCTGCTGATGCGTTAGCTATAGCTATCAGCCATATACATTCATCAAATTTTAAAGATATGTTCAAAATGAAATAGGGGGTAGTCGAATGTTTAGGTATATAATAGGAATTATAGATGAATTAGGAGACAGCTATATAGTCCTAAATAACAATAGTATAGGTTATCTGATATTTTCTTCAAAGAATACATTAGATAAGCTCAAAATCGGCGATGAAGCGAAAATATACACATACATGCATGTCAGAGAAGATGAGATGAGTTTATATGGGTTTAATACAATGAACGAACTCGATTTATATAAGCTATTATTGTCAGTCTCTAAAGTAGGCCCTAAGGTCGGGTTGGCGTTATTGTCAGAGTTATCACCAAACGAGTTAAAAAAAGCTATATTAATGGAGGATACAAAACCTCTATCAAGAGCTTCAGGAGTCGGAAGTAAAACAGCAAAGAGAATAATACTTGAATTAAAAGATAAAATTGATAGTGATATACTTACTGGTGAAACATATGAAGAACCTAGTACATCAAATATAAATAATTTTGAAGAAGCTATGATAGCATTACAGACATTAGGATATTCGAAAATAGAGATTAATACAGCATTTAAAAAAATAGATAGTAGCTTAGAAAGAACAGAAGATTTGATTAAATCGGCGTTAAAACAATTAGCAAAAAGATAAAGGGGTAAATTATGGAGAATGAAGATAGAATTATAACCAGTGGCTTTAAATCAGAGGACATTGATATAGAGACAACTCTTAGACCCAAATACTTAAGTGACTATACAGGACAAGATAAGGTCAAGGAGATGCTAAGTATTTTTATTAAAGCAGCAAAGGCAAGAAAAGAACCCTTGGATCACGTATTGTTGTATGGCCCTCCGGGATTAGGAAAGACCACGTTAGCTAGTATTATTTCGAATGAGATGGGAGTAAATCTTAGGATAACTTCTGGACCAGCTATAGAAAGACCTGGTGATTTGGCAGCTATACTTACCAATTTAGGGGATAGTGATGTACTATTTATAGATGAAATACATAGACTTAACAGAAGTGTAGAAGAGATATTGTATCCTGCTATGGAGGATTATGTGCTTGATATAGTTATAGGAAAAGGGCCAAGTGCAAGATCAGTGAGGCTTGATTTAAGCAGATTCACAATGATTGGAGCAACTACAAGAGCGGGATTACTTTCTTCGCCATTAAGAGATAGATTCGGAGTAATATCAAAGCTTAACTACTATAAAATCGAAGATTTACAGAAAATAGTTTCTAGATCAGCAGGGTTACTTAACATTAGTATAACTGAAAAAGGAGCATATGAAATAGCAAGAAGATCAAGAGGTACACCTAGAATTGCCAATAGAATACTAAAGAGAGTAAGAGATTATGCGCAGGTAGTTGAAGATGGTTTTATAGATGAAAAAGTAGCGGATAGTGCTCTTGGTATGTTAGAAATAGATTCCTTAGGACTAGACAATATAGATAGAAAGCTTATGATGACAATAATCAATAATTTTGGCGGAGGGCCAGTAGGTTTAGATACTCTAGCTGCTTCAATAGGAGAAGAAAAAAATACAATAGAAGATGTTTATGAACCTTATTTATTACAAATAGGATTTATTAGTAGAACTCCAAGAGGAAGAATTGTAACACAAAAAGGCTATAAACATTTTAAAATTGAGCGTGACTAAATATGCTTTTAAGGAGAGATTTACTTGAATAAGAGATTTGTTTTTACTTGCCTATTAGTATTTTTGATGGTAACTAGTGTTAGCTATTGTAAAGATATAGATAACAATTATATAAAAGTAGGTTTAAAGAGGGCTACAAATGATAATAATTCTATTAATATAGTCTGTGAAGATATAACTACCGTAGGACAGCTTGATAGTGATGGTAACTTCACAAATATAATTGATAATTTAAATATTAATAATTTTAATGTACAAATCGATAAATATTTACACATTGAAATTAAAAAAGATTTTAGGTCGTATGAAGAAGCAGTTGATTTTGTTAATAGTAACAAAAGAAATGGTATAAACTTATTTATAGTTTATGATGGAAACTTTAAGGTATGGTGTAATAAATTTAATGATATTAGCAATGCAAAAAGTTATGAATCTAAGCTTGATTATATAAATCATAGTAAAAAAGTTGTAAACGGTAGTGGTACAAGAATGATTTTAATAGACAATAATCAAAATATAAGATTTGCATATAATCTAAAGGAAAAATTATATTTAAAAAACACCACTGCAAATAAAATATCAGTAATTGGTGTTACAGGCAAAAAATATAGAGGATATATTTCATTTGGGAATAAAGCAGGATTACTTATACCAATAAATACTTTAAAACTAAATGAATACTTATATGGAGTAGTAGCAAAAGAAATATCAAGTACTTGGCCTATAGAAAGTATAAAAGCACAAGCTGTAGCAGCAAGGAATTATGGCGCTATGTATATAGGAAAAGGTAAAGCGGGAGAATATGATTTAGATGATACACAGAACTCACAATCATATGAAGGATATAGCTTTGAAAAAGCTATAATAAATAAAGCGATAGATGATACAAAGGATGTAGTAATAAAATATAAAGGAGAAATAGTTCCTACTTACTATCATTCAAATAGTGGAGGACATACAGAAGACAGCGAAAATGTATGGGGAGGATATGAAGGATATATAAGAGGAGTAGAAGATGAATTCTCTATAGGTAGCCCGAGTGATACATGGGAGTTAGTACTAAATAAAGAACAAATAAATGAAAAATTGTTAGCAAGTGGCTATGATTTAGGAGCAATAAAAAATATAGAAATAATAGAAGCTTCAAAATATGGAAGAGTACAACAGCTTTTAATAGAAGGATCAAAAGACAAAGCTATATTAATTAAAGGAAAGGCAAGATTAGTATTTGGTACAACCAAGATAAAGAGTGCATGGTTTGAAGTCTCAGGAGGACAGGACTCATATGTATTCGATGTAAACTCAGGTCAAATAACAAAAACTGCAGTAGATAACAAAAAGATATTGAATTCAAAGGGAAATAATGATATTTATATATATGATGGAAATGAAACTATACGCCTTGAAAATGGGAGTGGTAAGTACACTTTTACTGGCAAAGGCTACGGTCATGGTATAGGGATGAGTCAATGGGGTAGTAAAGCTATGGCTGAGCAAGGTTATGATTATAAAGCAATTTTAAGGCACTATTATACAGATATAACTATAGTACAAGAGTAAAGGATGATGAAATTGACATTAAAAAGAACAGACTTCTTTTATGAATTACCAGAAGAGTTAATAGCACAAGTTCCATTAAAACAACGAGAAAAATCTAAACTTATGGTGTTAGATAAAGAAAGTGGAGATGTAAAACATACAGTCTTTGAAAATATTATAGATTATTTAAACGAGGGAGATTGTCTAGTATTAAATAATACTAGAGTGTTGCCAGCAAGGATATTTGGTAAAAGAAAAGAAACAGGCGGAGCAGTAGAGTTCTTACTACTGACAAGATTAGAAGGTGACAAATGGGAAACTTTAGTTAAACCAGGCAGAAAGGCTAAAATAGGAGATATAATAGAGTTTGGAGAAGGTTTGCTAGAAGCTCAGGTAGTGGATATAAAAGAAGACGGTATCAGAATAGTTGAATTTAAGTATGAAGGTATTTTTGAGGAGATACTAGATAAACTAGGAGAGATGCCTTTGCCTCCATATATTAAGGAAAAGTTACAAGATAAAGAACGTTATCAGACAGTGTATTCTAAAAAAGAAGGTTCAGCAGCCGCACCAACGGCAGGTTTGCATTTCACACAGGAACTTATGGATGCTATAAGAAAAAAAGGCGTAAAAATAGTATATATTACTTTACATGTTGGATTAGGAACTTTTAGACCTGTAAAAGAAGATGATCTAAGTGATCACAAGATGCACAGTGAATACTATGAGATAGATCAAGATACAGCAGATATTATAAATATGACCAAACAAAATGGAAATAAAGTTATAGCAGTAGGGACGACTTCTACTAGGACACTAGAATCAGTGTGTGATGATGATGGTCAGGTAGTTTCAAAAAGAGGATGGACAGATATATTTATATATCCGGGATATAAATTTAGAGTTATAGATGCACTGATAACTAATTTTCATTTACCAGAGTCCACGCTAATAATGCTTATAAGTGCACTAACAACTAGAGAAATAATATTAAATGCATATGAGATAGCAGTCAGAGAAAGATACAGATTCTTTAGTTTTGGTGATGCTATGTTAATTATATAAAGACATTAGGAGGAAACATTTATGATAAAATACGAACTAATAAAAGAATGTAGTCAGACGAAAGCAAGACTTGGTAAAATACACACACCACATGGAGTTATTGAGACACCAATATTTATGCCAGTTGGAACAAAAGCGACAGTAAAAACTATGACCCCTGAGGAACTAGAAAAAATAGGTGCTCAAATTATACTTGGAAACACATATCATTTATATCTAAGACCAGGACATAAGTTGGTAGAAGAAGCAGGAGGACTTCACAAATTCATGAACTGGAACAAGCCTATACTTACAGATAGTGGAGGATTCCAAGTATTTTCATTAGGAGATTTGAGAAAAATTACAGAAGAAGGTGTGGAGTTTAGATCTCATATAGATGGTTCAAAACACTTTATAAGTCCTGAAATATCAATAGAGATTCAAAACTCATTAGGTTCTGATATTGCAATGGCATTTGATGAGTGTCCACCTTATCCAGCAGATAGAGAGTATGTTAAAAAATCTCTAGAGAGAACAACAAGATGGGCTAAAAGGTGTAAGGAAGCACACAAAAAGCAAGACACACAGAGTATATTTGGTATTATACAAGGAGGTATGTATGAAGACCTTAGAGCTCAAAGTGCTAAGGAGATTATAGATTTGGATTTCCCAGGATATGCAGTAGGAGGTTTAAGTGTTGGAGAGCCAGCTGATATCATGTACAGGATATTGGACTTTACAGTGCCTTTAATGCCAAAAGATAAGCCTAGATACCTAATGGGAGTAGGAAGCCCTGATTACTTATTTGAAGCAGTTATAAGAGGTATTGATATGGCAGATTGTGTTTTACCAACACGTATAGCTAGAAATGGTACAGCCCTAACTAGTAGTGGTAAAGTGGTAATAAAAAATGCAAAGTACAAGAAAGATTTTTCGCCACTTGATCATGAATGTGATTGCTATGTATGCAAGAACTATAGCAGAGCTTATATCAGACATTTGTTTAAGTGTGAAGAAATACTAGGAGCTAGACTTACGACATATCATAATCTATATTTCTTACTAAAGCTAATGGAAAACATAAGAACAGCTATAAAAGAAGATAGATTACTAGAATATAAAAATGAGTTTTATAAAAAATATGGATATACAAAATAATTTGTTGTTGTATAGAGGATTTTTTGTTGTTATGTTGAATAGTTAATAAGTGATGTATGAAAGGAGGGTAAAGAATATGCAAGGTTTACAAAGTTTATTAATCCCTGTTCTTTTTCTGGGAGTGTTATATTTTCTATTAATAAGACCACAAAAGAAAAGAGAAAAAAATATCAGAGCTATGAGAGATGCAATGAAAATTGGTGATGATATAATTACCATAGGTGGGATTTACGGTAAAGTGACAAAGATAAAAGATGATTCTGTAGTAATAGAAGTAGGAGCAGACAAAGTAAAAATGACTGTTACTAAATGGAGTATAGGTAGTGTAGTTAACCAAGATACATTAAAAGAAACAAAATAGTTAAAACCATATAAAAGATTATGAGAGACTAAATTAACTAATTCTTAATTGGTCTCTTTTTTAATTAAGTATATTTATAAATTACAGCTTTTACAAAAAAACAATCAAGTGGTTAAGTCAATAGAGTAATGTGTACCAAATTCACAGAGATAATTTAAAATAACCAATACTGCCGTAACATAAGCAAGCTTATTATTCAATTTACTTCCTGACATAAAATACTTGATATTTAACCTGAATTAATCATGTAAATATAGTTATTAATTTTTCTATGAGTAATTTAGGTATATTATACAGTAATTAAAAAAGCTCTTGATGCATAAATATTGAGTAAAGACTGTAGGAGGTGGAAAAATGAGAAAATCTAGTCCAGACAGATATATTACAATGCTAACAAAAAGCTTAGTTTTATCCTTTCTTATTACACTAGTTTTCTTTGTAATTTATGCGTTAATATTAACCTATAGTAGTTTGTCAGAAAGTACAATACCAGCAGTAAATACTGCTATAATGATAACTTCAGTTTCAGCAGGGTCTATTAGCATGACAAAGAAAGTACATAATAGAGGTTGGCTAAACGGAGGTTTAGTAGGGATACTGTATATGATAGTAATAGTAATATTCAGTAGTCTTTATAACAGAACATTTTGTATGGACAGCTACGTTTTTATAAAGAGTCTTATAGGTTTATTTTCTGGAGTAATTAGTGGAATTATTGGAATTAATCTAAAATAGCACTTTATAAAGAATATATGTTGTGTTATAATTTTTAAGTAAATTATTTTCTAGGGAGGACTTCAAAATGAAGCATATAAAGACTTTAAACACTAAAAATTTAAATAATACAGCTAAAAACGGAGGTTGCGGAGAGTGCCAAACTTCATGTCAATCAGCTTGTAAGACATCTTGTACAGTTGGAAATCAAAGCTGTGAGAATAAAAACTAGAAAGAAAGTAGTGGAAAACCACTGCTTTTTTAAACTTATAATTAACTAATATAAATAGTATTTTATAAATCCATTTAAATTTCTATTGATTATATAAATAATATGCTGTAGAATGGTAAATGGAATTATAATACAGGAGGAAGCAGATGTTAAAGATACACAAATTTGAGCTTAATGAAAAGAAAATAGTCTTAGACATTAATAGTGGAGCTGTCCATATAGTCGATGATATAATTTGGGATGTATTAGATTTATACGATGAAAAAGATATAAAGGAAATCGAGTCAAAGTTGGAGAATAAGTATAGTAGGCAGTCGATAGACGAAGCGCTAAAAGAAGTGCAGTACTTAGTCAAACAAGGTTCGCTCTATTCTGAAAGCCAATACCCAGAAGACTTGGACTACAACAAAAACAATTTGGTCAAAGCAATGTGTTTACATATAGCACATGACTGTAACTTAAGGTGTAGTTATTGTTTTGCTTCACAAGGAGATTATAATAAAGAAGAAAGATTACTAATGCCTTTAGAAGTTGGTAAAAAGGCACTAGAATATCTTGTGCAAAATTCAGGTTCAAGAAGAAATTTAGAAGTTGATTTCTTTGGTGGAGAGCCTTTAATGAATTTTGATGTTGTAAAAGAATTAGTCTATTATGGTAGAGAACTTGAAAAGAAGCATAACAAGAACTTTAGATTTACCATAACTACTAATGCTGTTTTATTGGACAAACCTAAAATGGAGTTTATCAACGAGCATATGAGCAATGTTGTTATGAGTTTAGACGGCAGAAAAGAAATAAATGATGCTATGAGATTAACTGCAAACAATAAAGGAAGTTATGATTTAATAGTCTCTAATATAGCCGAGATGATAAAGCTAAGAGGAGACAAAGACTATTTTGTTAGAGGAACATTTACATCTAAGAATTTGGATTTTACAGAAGATGTCAAACACTTTTATGATTTAGGTTTCAAAAAAACATCTGTTGAACCAGTAGTTACAGACTTAAAACATGATTATGCAATTAAAGAGGAGCACTTGGAAACAATACTAAATGAGTATGAAAAATTATCTAAATTTTATTTAGATGTAAAGAAAAAGGCTGACAATTTTTCTTTTTTCCATTTTAATATAGACTTAAATCAAGGACCATGTATATATAAAAGACTTGCAGGATGTGGAGCAGGATCTGAATATATGGCAGTAACACCAGAAGGAGATTTATATCCATGTCATCAATTTGTTGGAGACTTAGATTTTAGAATGGGAAATGTATTTGAAGGAATAATAAATAATAATATTAGAGATAATTTTAAAAAAGTAAATGTTCTTAATAAAGAAGAGTGCAAAAAGTGTTGGGCTAGGTATTATTGTAGCGGAGGTTGTCATGCTAATGCATATTATTCCAATGGTGATATAATGAATCCTTATAGTGTTGGCTGTGAAATGGAAAGAAAAAGAATAGAGTGTGCTATATCCGTGCAGGCCAATTTAATATAGAGGGGGATATTATGATTATTGAATTTGATGGTAAGACTCCTCGATATGATGATTCATGTTTTATCGCAGAGTGTGCAGTTTTAATAGGGGATGTCAAATTGGGTGAAAATACAAGCATATGGTATAATTGTGTTCTCAGAGGAGATGCAAATAAAATAATAGTAGGCAAGAATACAAATATACAAGATGGAAGTGTGATTCATGCTAGTGAAGACTTAGCAACAATAATTGGAGATAGTGTAACAGTTGGACACAAAGCAATCCTTCATGCTTGCAAAATAGGAAACAATGTATTAGTAGGTATGGGATCAATTATACTAGATGGTTGTGAGATTGAAGATAATGTACTAATAGGTGCAGGAAGTGTTGTTACACCTGATAAAAAAATTGAGGCAGGAAGTTTAGTATTGGGATCACCAGCAAAAGTAGTTAGAAAACTAACAAAAGAAGAGATATCTCAACTAGAAGCATCTGCTAAAGACTATGTAAATTATGCTAAAAAACACAAAAAATAGTTATAACACTTAAGGAGGAGGAAAAATGAATAAAAGGAATTTAGTAATACTTCTATTGGTATTAGCAGTAGTTGGAGTATTATCATATAGTTCTATTTATGGTTTAAATGTAGGAGATTATGGTTTAAAACCAGTTAGAGATGAAATGAAACTAGGCCTTGACTTAGAAGGTGGAGTATTCGTAGTATTAGAAGCACAAACAGATTTAAAAGGTGAAACACTAAAAACTAAAATGCAAGAAGCTAAAACAATAATATCACAAAGAGTTGATGGTCTTGGAGTTACACAACCAGAGATAGTTTTAGAAGGTACTAATAGAATTAGAATAGAACTTCCAGGAATAAAAAATACTAAAGATGCTTTAGCTATGATAGGTAAAACAGCAAAATTAGAGTTCAAAGATCCAGAAGGAAACGTGATAATAACAGGTGAAGATGTTAGTAAATCAAACTACGGATTAGACAGATATAGAAAACCAGCAGTAGATTTAGAGTTTAGTAAAGAAGGAGCAAAAAAGTTTAAAGATTTAACAGCCAAGTTAAGTCAGAAAGGAACTGCAGAAGAGAGAACAATCCCAATAGTACTAGATGGTAAAATCATATCATCTCCAGTATTACAGCCAGGATTAGTTATATCAGATGGAAAAGCTCAAATAACAGGTAACTTTACACAAGAAACAGCTACAAACTTAGCAACATTGATTAGAGCAGGTGCATTACCTTTAGAAATGAAAGAAGTAGAGTCATCAATAATAGGGCCTACATTAGGTTTAGAATCATTAGATAAAAGTATATATGCAGCTGGTATAGGTTTAGCATGTATTTTCGTTTTCATGGTAATAATGTACAAAATACCTGGATTAATTGCTGATATAGCTTTAACTATATTCATTTTGATAGTACTAGGCTCAATGATAGTAATGAAAGCATCTTTAACATTACCGGGTATAGCAGGTTTAATACTGTCTATAGGTATGGCTGTAGATGCAAATGTAGTAATATTTGAAAGAATAAAAGAAGAACTAAGAGCTGGAAAAACTATACGTACAGCTGTAGATGCAGGATTTAAAAGAGCACTTACAACGGTAATGGACTCAAATATAACAACTCTAATAGCAGGTATAGTGTTGTTCTATTTTGGTACAGGGCCGATAAAAGGATTTGCCGTTACATTAGTAATAGGTATAGTTGCATCATTGTTTACAGCAGTATTTATAACTAAGTTTTTACTTAAAATTATAATAAGTTTAAATATTACTAAAAACAACAAGTTATACGGAGCATAGGAGGGAGAAAAGTGAATATAATTAAGAGAAGAAATATATTTTTCGCATTATCTGGCCTGCTAATAATTGTAGGACTAGTGGTGTTCTTCACAAGCGGATTAAATTTAGCGATAGATTTTACTGGTGGAACATTAATGCAAATAGAATTAGATAAAACAATAGAAGTTCCTGAGATAAGACAGATAACAGATGGATTTGATAAAAGTGCTGAGATAATACATGCAGGTGATAACAAGAGTCAAATAATAATAAAAACAAAAGAAGATTTAAACAATGAAAAGAGACAAAGTGTATTTAATCAGTTTAAAGAAAAATATAAACTAAAAGATGAAGCTTTCTTACAATCAAGAAAAATTGGACCATCTATAGGAGAAGAAATAAAGAGAAGAGCAGTATTGTCAGTAGTAGCAGCTACAATAGGAATGTTAATCTATATAACAATTAGATTCCAGTTCTTATATGGACTATCAGCAGTAATTGCGTTGCTACATGATGTATTGATAGCAATAGCGTTCTATGCGGTATTTAAAGTTCCAGTAAATAGCTCATTTGTTGCAGCGATACTTACAATAGTTGGTTACTCAATAAATGATACAATAGTAGTATTTGATAGAATAAGAGAAAACCTAGGTAAGATGAGAAAAGAAAGTTATGATGATATAATAAACACAAGTATATCTCAAACTATAGTTAGATCAATAAATACATCCTTTACAACACTTATAGCAATATCTTCACTATATATATTTGGTGTTGAAGCAGTAAAAGATTTTGCATTACCACTAATCATAGGTATTGTAGTAGGAACATATTCATCAATATTTATAGCAAGCCCAATATGGTATATCTTTAAAAAAGGTGGACATAGTAAAACTAAAAGAGCATAAATTATAATAAATAAAAGGGACATCTCATTATTTTTGAGATGTCTCTTTTAGAATTGAGGGTAAATTTAAGGATCTTTTTATTAGAGGAAAAAATCAATATTGGTCGAATAATATAAATATATCTGAAATAATTTTGTAAATTCAGATAAAAAATAACACATACATAAATAAAGAGGTGGTTGAATGCAAGCTGGTTTTATAGGTTCGTTGATATTTGCTATATTAATTACAATATTTGCACTGCAAAACGCAACTGCAGTAGATGTAAAAATATTATTTACAACAGTCACAATGTCACAAGCGCTAGTAATACTAGTATCAGCTAGTTTAGGAGCAATCGTAGTTGCAATATTTGGATTGATAAGAGAGTATAAGGCTAATAACAAAATGAAAGAACTTAATAATAATATTAGCGAATTTGAAACTAAAATTAAGCAATATGAGTTAAAAATAAGCGAACTTGAAAGTAAATCTGAAAGTAAAGAAGATACAAACAAAAAACAAAATGTTGAGGAAAAAAAAGACACAATAGGAGAGTCATTAGGAATATTAGCTAAAAAAAATGATGATGAAAATATTAATAGAGGATATGAAAGATTGTAAATTTAAATAACACCCCTCATAGTAGACAATTAAAACAGTTTGATTAGTTTGCTATAAGGGGTGTTTTATTATTTCAAGAAAAATCCTGATACATAGTAATGAAGTGAGTTTGCTTTTTTATTATAAATATCAACTCTCTTTGATAGACTGAAATTTGACCCTTCAATTCCATACACGTACAAATACTTACCATCAGTAGAAAACATCTTATTACCAGATATAATTATTTGTGCAAGGTTATGATTAAAAGTTACTAGTTTATGAGATTTAGATTTCTTATCATATATAGTTAGCTTATTACCAATACCTTGGACAACATTAAAGTGTGAAATATAAAGATTGCCTTGAGTCTGTATAATCTGAAAAGGATAAATTTCCTTGAGTGGTATACTATTTATAGCATATGTTTTTAGATTTAAGATACTAAGGAGATTAGAAGGTACTTCTTTTTCTGAGGTTTTGTTGTATTTCATTGAATTAGTAAAATACATAGAAGTATTATCAAAAACCGCGCCTAATTGGTCATGGCCAAATCTTGACATATTGATATTTTTAATAATAGATAGGTCATTAGTGTTTACTATAAATAGTTTTGATTCAATACCGTTATCAGGTGTATTTCTAAAGCCAAATGCATATAGTTTTTCATCATTAACAGCTAATTTTCCTATAAACATATTTTTAATAGTTAGAGTAGTTAAATTTTGATTTGTTCGATTATATCTGCTAATTATTGAATTTGAATTTAACGTATTTACCGTATATATAAAATCATTGTCAACGCAAAAACTATTCATATTTGATTGCTCAATGTTATGAGTTATGTGTTTACCGTTAACCAGATTAAATTCTAGTACAACGGTCAACTCTTTTATATTACCGATTCCTTTTGGTATAACAAACATAGAGTTTTCATGAATCTGTGGTAAATCAAAATACGAAGACATTGAGCCGTATTCGAGGTTTATAGAGTTTACCTCACTATAGTTATTATCATATAGACTAATAGTGCTTTCGTTGTCTTGAGATGTTGTTTGTATTACACCAACGACGAAATTTGAATTAAATCTATCAGTTTTAAAATGATAAAATACTAATATTACTAACAAAATTAATGTTATAGCTAAAAGCTTATTTTTTATGATTATTTTATTGCTCATAGATAGTATAAGTTTTGTTTGTATTTATAAGCTCAACTGGATGAATTGCAGTCAAATATGAAGCAGTATCAAGATCCAAATCAAATAAATCTTTATAAGCAGCATATACTAATTGAGAGCAATAGAACTTATCACGAGTCCGTTTGTTAAGGAAATTAAAGTTATAAGGTTTGCCTATCTGTTGATAGCACCAATTAGCTGCCTGAGCATCCTCGGAATCATTAGTGTCATATGGAGTAACACCATAGCACGTTTTTCTTGTTACATTCCAATCATTTCTTCCAGTGGAGACACCGCTACTATGAGATTCAACAACGGTAGAAGTAGACCATATAATAGCAGCATGTCCAAGTTTTATTAAACCTTTATACTTATCCTTAGTTACAAGAATAACACCTTTTCTAGTGGGATAGTTACCAAAAGATTTAGTAGATGCACTACAAGCAAAATCATTTAGGTTTTTATGGTCAGCACGAACAGTGGTGGCATCAGCTTTTTCCCAATCTTTTAATAACTCATTTTCATTAAATGTAAATTGATCATTTGCTAAAACAGGTACACATAAAGATAAAACTACTAATAATACTAATAAAAATTTGAATAATTTCATTTAAATTCCTCCTTTAAAAATAATAATAATTGCTAGAAAAATTGCCTCCTTTCTTAAATATTCTATATATATAGATAAACGAATATTTGTTTTTGTTCCAAAAATGTAAAAAAATTATTAAATTAATTTAATAATTATTGGAAATTAATAGTGTATTGACAAATTACTAAGTATAGTGTTATATTGATTATATTGTACATGTTTAATATGCACAATTTTAAATCAATAAGATTGTACTTTACTGAAAAATTATTTTCTTACAACAAATTGAGTATAAAAAATAATCAAATTAGGAGGAATAGTATGAATAATTTAACATTAAGTGAAAAATTCACATTACTTGCAATGAATGAAAAACGTAAAATCAATTATTTTTTAGGATTACAAAATGGAATATACGTAAGCTCTTTGTTAGAGCTATATAAAGAAAAAATTGTTATAAATTATAATTCAGTAAAGGTTGCATCACAGCTACCTGTAAAGCATAGCGAAGTAAGATCCATGTACGAATTTATACAAGAAAACGAAAATGAGCCTCTTGATAAAATCATGAAGAGATTTGTCAGTCCGTTTCGTACGAATCTTCGTAAAGAATTAAAATCTGATGTAATAAACTCAGTAAATAAAAAAGTTTTTGAAAACAATAATTCAAATAAATGTGATGATGTTGTCAAAGAAATAATTGATAATATTCATGAACAGATTTCTAAAACTAATGATGTGGAATCCGTTGTTCTTGCAAAGCTATTAATTGAGTTTAAAATAGCTAAACGATATTTTGATAAAGATAAACGTAAAGAGCTCAAATCGCTACTTAAAAATGAAAGTACATTTAGTAGTGAGATAAAAGAAATGATGAAAGTGATTAAGTCATTGGCAGCTGTAGGTGCTTTAGCAGGTGCAGGAGTAGTATAATTATCACTATCGGAGATATATTATGGTTCTAATAGTCAATTTGACTAAAAAGGGTTTTATTGGATAGGATAGAGCTGATAAAACGGCAACGCTTAAAGCAATAATGAACTTAATAAATGATGACAATGGTTTTATTAAGATATTTGGGAAAGATAATATTATAGATAAAAAAGAGATTTTTAGATTCCAAATATTACTAGAATCATTAAAGATAGGAGGCTGAGATGCTTAAAATCGAGAATCTTTGTAAAAAATACGATAATTTCCAGCTCAAAAATGTTTCATTTGAAGTACCAACTGGCTATATTGTTGGCTTTATAGGTAAAAATGGTGCTGGCAAATCTACAACAATAAAATCAATGCTTAATATAGTTCACCCCGATAGCGGGAGTGTTACTGTATTTGGTAAAGATTATTTTAAAAACGAACTTCAATTAAAACAGCAAATTGGATTATCAATGGGAGGTTTTGATTATTATCGCAGTAAAAAGATAAAAACTCTCACAGAAGTTTATAGACGATTTTTTGAAGAATGGGATGAAGAACAGTATAGGAAGTTAATGGCATATTTTAAACTCAATGAAGATCTTAAAATCAAGGAACTTTCCGAAGGTATGCGTTCTAAATATGCTACTACGCTTGCACTTTCTCATAATGCAAAATTGTTGATTTTTGATGAGCCAACAAGTGGTCTTGACCCAATTGCACGTAACGAATTGCTTGAGTTATTTCAGTCTGTAATTGAAAATGGCGACAAAAGTATTTTATTTTCTACACATATTACATCAGATTTAGATAGATGTGCAGATTATATCGTATTTATTCGTGATGGAGAAATAATTGCAAATATGACGAAGGATGATTTGATTGACAGTCACAGAGTTATTGGAGGGAGCAATAGCCAACTTACAGATGAACTCAGAGCAAAAATGATAGGTGTGCAAAAAAATGCATTTGGATTTAATGGAATGATTCTCACAGAGAATATCCCATCAAATATTAATCTAAAGCAATCAACTCCAAATATTGAAGATATCATACTATACTATAATCTGGAGGATGATCATGAAAAATTTGATTTATAAAGAACTAAAACTTACTATTTCACCGGTTTTATATTTATTCACTGCTTTGACATTGTTTATGTTTATCCCAAGTTTTCCGCCTATTTCAAATATGGCTTATTCTTTAATAGGTCTTATCACTATTTTAAACGTAGCAATAGGCGAGCGTGATTTTGAATTTACAGCTCTTTTGCCAGTGCCACGTAGATACATTGTTGCAAGTAAATGCTTTGATTTGATATATTCACAATTTATACAGCTTTTAGCTGCAATACCATGCTCCATTTTACTAGTACGTGTGATTGCACCAAATGGAAATGCTCTTGGACAAAACACAAATATTTTCTTTTTCGGGATGGTTTTTATTAACTACGCAATATTCAACCTTATCTTTTTACCATGGTTTTTTAAAACTGCCAAAAAAGTTAATAAACCACTATTAACAGGTTTAGGGGCATTTTTAGTAATGTCGATACTATATGCTGTAATAATTAAAATATTTCCCATACTTAACGGTATAAGTGCAACAGGAGCAAAACTAAGAGTTATAATACTTATCATAGCGATAGCCATCTATTTGGGAATAACGTACCTAGCATATAGATTAGCACTTAATAATTTTAAAAAAGTGAGTCTGTAGTATGGATGTATCCATATTAATGTCAGCTGACAAACCTATATATGAGCAAATCTACGAGCAAATAGTCGCACAGATATTAAACGGAACAATGGAGCCAAATTACCGACTTCCTCCAATTAGAAAGATTGCTAAAGAGCTTGGAGTAAGTGTTATAACAATTAAAAAAGCATGGGAAATGCTTGAACAGAGAGGTTTTATTTATACAGTGGTTGGTAGGGGATGTTTTGTGGCAGAAAATATATCACATGAACTAGAAGATAAAAAAATAGCTCTTGCAAAGGAAAAACTCAAAAAAAATCTTAATTACTATCGTGAGCTTGGTATTTCTGTTGATAAGTTATGTGAGTATATCAGGGAGTTATATTGAAAAATATTAAACTCAATAAGATCACTAAGAAAAGACAAAAGCTCCTTCGCAATAGAAAGGAATTTTTTCTTACCATTTACACAGGTAAAAGAAATAACTACTTTGATAATGCAAAGAGAAGAAGCTTAAGTCATATCTAAAAATCAAAGATTAATTTATTAAGATATGGTATAAAACAAAAACTTTCAAAAAACAATATGTCGATGTCATTAAAAGGGGCATCTGCTTGATTGGAAGGTCTATTTTATAAAGAAAGGAAAGATAAGTATGTCAACAAATAAGTTGTTATCAGCAAATCTTTTAAAAGCAGGTCTAATAGGATTACTAGTCATAGTAATAAAACTTATTCCATTAGAAACGATTTGTGGAATAAATGCAACGACAGGAGAAGTCGGTGCAATGCCTAAATTTTATTTTATTCCAATGTTTTTGATCTATGGTGTTATAGCGTTAGAACTTGCTAATATCAAAAGCAATTTAAACATAGGTAAAAAAGGTGCGTTTATCATAATATTTATGTTCTTTTTCGTCATTGATATCTTATTATCAAAATTAGAAGGAAACTTTTTTATAGAAGATTATCCACTTCTATTTAATATCGGTTCTGGATTTTTAGAAAACATATTGATTACAATAGGTATTTTCTATCTATGGAAACAAGAAGATGTTATAAGCAGTGCAAAAGAGAAAGTAAATAATTATTTTAGATCAAGATCACTATTTAGTTGGGTGTGGAGAGTTATAGTAGTTCTTATCTTATCTTTTATAATTTATATGATTATTGGAGCAATGGCGTATCCACTAACAGGCCCGTACATGGAAAAGTTAATTAAAATACCTACTATGTTTGAAAACTTCTTAATTCAAATATTTAGAGGTGTTGCATATCTATTTGTGACAGTACCAATAATAGTTTTTTGGAAGAAAAGCTTAAAGTCGCTTTTACTAAATTTAATTTTTATAAATATATTACTTTATCCAGTTTTAGGTTATGCCTTTGCTTATTTTTTTCCTCCAATGTTCAGATTAATTGATGGAATAGTCTTATCATTACACATGACTGCATTTAGCTGGCTACAAATCAAATTTTTAAAAAAAGGGAACAGTTTCTAATATATAAGTTTTATTTAAGATTTTGTATGTGATAGGATAAAATAAATTATGAAAGATAAATAGAATAAATACAAAAGAGAGAAACATCTGTTGTTTTTATAAAAAAATAGTAGTGTTTTTCTTTTTTTTATAGCCAAAAACCAAACTTTAGTTATAACTGTATTTTACAAGAAATATAAATTTCAGTAAAACATGTTTAACTAGAATTATGAGGAAAAACGTTATAAAAACAATAATAACATTTGAATGAATATAGAATATAAGATATAATTATTATGTGATTTTTAAAGGATAATAGGTGAAGAAATGAATCCATTTTTTATAAACAACAATAAATGTAATGAAGAGCTAGTAAATAAAATTAGCAAGGAATTTGGAATATCTAAGTTAGTTTCTACGGTATTGGTTAAAAGAGGATTAACTGATTTAGAAGATTGCAAGCAGTTTTTGTATGCAAAAATAGAAGATTTGTATGATCCATATTTGCTGAGTGATATGGATAAGGCAGTTGATAGAATAATAAAAGCAATAAAGAATCAAGAAAACATATGGATATATGGAGATTATGATGTTGATGGAGTAACAAGTACATCACTACTAAAAATATATTTACAAGAGTGTGGTGTAGATGCAAATTATTACATACCAAATAGGTTTACAGAAGGATACGGTATAAATAATGAGGCTTTAGATACAATAAAAAAAAGCCAAGGAGATTTAGTCATAAGCGTTGATTGTGGGATAACATCAGTTCTGCAGGCTGAATATTGTAAACAATTAGGTATGGATATAATAATTACAGATCACCATGAATGCCAAGAAGAACTACCTAATTGTATAGCAGTTATCAATCCGAAAAAGACAAACTGTACATATCCATGTAAATATCTAGCAGGAGTAGGGATAGCATTTAAGCTTGTGCAATCATTAGCTATTAAAATGGGGATAGATATAGATTATAAAAAATATCTACCTATAGTTGCATTCGGCACAATAGCAGACATAGTTCCATTAAGAGATGAAAATAGAATCATAGTAAAATACGGTCTGCAAATGATAAATGAGTCACAGAATAAAGGGCTTAGAGAGCTAATAAAAGTATGCGGATTAGAAAACAAGAAAATAACTAGTGGACATATAGGATATATGCTTGCACCTAGGATAAACGCTTGTGGAAGATTAGACTCTGCTTCATATGGTGTAGAACTATTTACATGTGATGACGATGATAAAGCTAAAAAGATTGCAAAGTTACTAAATGATGAAAATATGAAAAGACAAGATATAGAAGCTGATATTTTAAAGAGGGCAAATGAAATAATAGACGAAAAACACAATTTAGACAATGAAAAGGTACTAGTAATTGACTCAGAAAATTGGAATCATGGAGTTATAGGTATAGTTAGCTCTAGAATAACAGAAAAATACTATAGGCCATCAGTGATGCTATCAGTAGAAGGTGAAGAAGCTAGAGGCTCAGCGAGAAGTATAAAAAACTTTGATATGTTCTTGAATCTTAGTAAATGCAAGAATCTATTCATAAAGTTTGGAGGACACGAGCAAGCAGCAGGTTTGTCAATAAAAAAGGAAAATATAGCTGAGTTTAGAAGGTGTATAAATGAAATAGCAAATGAAGTATTGGTTGCTGAAGATTTAACTCCAGAGGTTAGAGTAGATAAAGAGTTAGAATATACTGAGATAAATATAGAAAACATAAATCAATTAAGTCTTTTAGAGCCTTTTGGTATGGGTAATTCTAGTCCGATATTTATGTCTAAAAACGTTAAGATATCATATATAAAAGCAATAGGAAAAGAAGGAAAACATCTAAAGTTATCGCTAGACTTTAATGGAAATTTAATCGATGCAGTATACTTTAACAGAGGACATTTATTAGATGAACTCAGTAATAGGTCAAGCATAGATATCATATACACAATGGATATAAATAGTTATAATGGTGTAGAGAGAACACAGCTTATGATAAAGTATATAGCTTCTACTAATGAAATAATAAATAAATTAAACAACAACTATATTTCTTCTTTTAACCAGTGTTTAATCAATCAACAGCTTATAAAAGAAGACTACACTAATCTTTATCAAACTATAGCTACAAATGAGATCATAGAGCTTCTAAAAGATGAAATACCTACAGTAATAATAACTAATAACTATTTTAGTGCAAAAGCTATTTTAGAAGATATGAGTTATCAGGGTAGAGATTTATATAAAAAGACAGATATACAATATGCAGTAATAAACAATATGAAGAAAGAAAATG
This sequence comes from Abyssisolibacter sp. ZYX002, assembly GCF_056892235.1. NCBI lineage: Bacteria > Bacillati > Bacillota > Clostridia > Eubacteriales > Clostridiaceae > Abyssisolibacter > Abyssisolibacter sp. ZYX002. The sequence goes on along the minus strand of NZ_JARMXH010000001.1, from coordinate 1,124,293 downwards.
CAATATTAATTAACCCAGTGTTTGAGAAAACTATATTTGATAAATTTGATAGAGTTATATTATTTGACGATAATTACAATATAAAATATAAAGATATAGTAGAGAGTAGTAAAATACTAATAGTAGAGCAAGAAGAAAAGTACAAAATAAATGTTCTATTTAATAAAATAACTCCATCTATAGAAGAAATGAGGATTATATACAAATATCTACTTGTCAACAAACAAAAAAAGAAATACAATATAAATTGTGTGACTAAAGAAATAGAAACCAAGTTTAGTTTAAAGATAAATAAATTCAAATTTGAACTAAGTATGTATATATTTGAGGATTGTAACATTATTGATTTACAAAGAGATAAAGAGTGTTTCAGTATAAAGCTCAAACCAGCAAGTAAAATAGATATCTTATCAAATAGATTATATCAGAATTACAAAGCAATAAAAGAAATAAATACTAAAATACTGAGTACGTAGTAATTGGCTCGAATGAAATAATTTAGTAACGTTTTCGAGTAATAAATATATGGTTCAACAGTTCATAAGGAGGTATACAATGGATTTAAAGAAAAAAATAAGAGATTTGAAAGACTACCCAAGAGAAGGAGTGATATTTAGAGATATAACTCCGTTATTGGCAGATAAAGACGCATTTAAATATGCTATAAATGAAATGGCTAATCTATTACAAGACAAAGATTTTGAGTTAATAATTGGCCCAGAGGCAAGAGGATTTATTGTCGGAACACCACTATCATATGAATTAAATAAAGGTTTTATACCTGTTAGGAAGCCTAACAAATTGCCTTATAAGACTATTAAATGTGAATATGAACTAGAATATGGAACAGATATTCTTGAAATGCACGAAGATGCTATTAAACCTGGACAAAAGGTAGTTATAGTAGATGACTTATTAGCCACTGGAGGGACAACTCGCTCTATAATAGAGATGATTGAAAAACTTGGTGGTGAGATAGTAGCAATAGTATATCTTATAGAACTTGAGTTCCTAAACGGAAGAGATAAACTAAAAGGATATGAAGTAAAATCAGTAATTAAATATTAGGATTTTTAACTATGTACTAGGATTAAAAAATATATTTGAACAATTAAGATTGATAACTATGGCAGACTGTAGTAGGAGTTCAAAGCGTGCCAAAATTGAGTAATAGAGCTTACTTAAAGGGAAGTGAGCAACTCAAATTATAGGGTAACGTATAAATTGGGCTTTTGTCTACAGTCTTAATGCATATTGTGCATTTTTGTTTTTTATAATATAATATTAAATTATAAACTTTTATAAAATATAATACTAATATAATTATTAAGTACGTAGATAATAATACCTATACGTATTATTTTGCATTATAAAATAAAAGATGGTGAGCTTATGTTTTTAGAAAAAATGATGGCAAAAATAGGAACATATATAAATCAGCAAGATAAGGATAGAATTGTGAGAGCTTACGAATTTGCTAAAGTTGCTCATGAAGGACAACTTAGAAATTCAGGAGAACAGTTTTTCATACATCCTTGTGAGGTAGCACTCATATTAGCTGATATAAATATGGATGTGGATACAATAATAGCAGGACTATTACATGATGTTATAGAGGATACAGATTTTACTTATGAAGACGTAGCAAAAAATTTTGGTGAAGAAATAGCAGGATTAGTAGATGGAGTTACAAAACTTACAAAAATAGAGTATAGAACCAAAGCAGAAAGAGTCGCAGAAAATATGAGGAAAATGGTTATAGCTATGTCAAAGGACATAAGAGTTATAATCATAAAATTGTCAGACAGATTGCATAATATGAGAACACTTGAATATATGTCAGATGAAAAGAAAAAAGAAAAAGCATTAGAAACATTGGAGATATACGCACCAATAGCGAATAGACTAGGTATATTCACGATGAAATGGGAGCTAGAAGATTTGTCACTAAGATTTATAGACCCTGAAGGATACTATGAATTAGTAGAGAAAGTTTCTAAAAAAAGGAAAGAAAGAGAAGAATATATAAATTTAGTTACAAACAAATTACAAAAAGCACTCGATGAGGTCAATATAGAGCATGAAATAAGTGGTAGACCAAAGCATTTCTATAGTATATATAAAAAGATGGTGTATCAAAACAAGACATTTGATGAAATATTTGATTTAACTGCCGTTAGAGTAGTAGTTGATACAGTCAAGGAATGTTATGGTGTATTAGGAATAGTTCATACGTTGTGGAAGCCAATCCCACGCAGATTCAAAGACTATATAGCAATGCCTAAACCAAATATGTACCAATCACTTCATACTACAGTAATAGGTCCAAAAGGAGAAATATTTGAGATTCAGATAAGGACTATAGACATGCATAGAACAGCAGAGTTTGGTATAGCTGCACACTGGAAGTATAAAGAAGGTAAAGCAAAGAGTGATGATTTTGATAGCAAACTATCATGGTTAAGGCAAATGCTAGAATGGCAAAAGGATATGAACGATCCTGTTGAATTTATGGAATCTCTAAAAATTGACCTTTTTACAAACGAAGTATTTGTATTTACACCAAAGGGAGACGTAATAAGTTTACCAGCAGGTTCAACACCTATAGATTTTGCTTATAGAGTGCATACCGCTGTAGGTAATAAATGTGTAGGAGCAAAAGTCAATGGTCGTATAGTTCCAATAGACTATAAGTTAAAAACAGGTAACATAGTGTCAATACTAACATCAGCTAATAGTAATGGTCCAAGTAGAGACTGGCTAAAGATAGTTAAAAGTTCACAAGCAAAAAGTCGTATAAGACAATGGTTCAAAAAAGAAGGCAGAGATCAAAATATAAATGATGGTAAAGATAGCTTAGAAAAAGAAGTAAAAAAACAAGGTTACAAACTAACAGAGATATTAAAAGACGATTGGCTCAGAAAAATTACTAGAAAATTTAGTCTAAATGAGATAAATGATTTATATGCAGAACTAGGTTATGGAAGTATAACAGTAAAGCAAGTAATGGGTAAATTAAAAGAATTCCATAATGAATATTATAAAAATAAAAAAGAAGAAGAACTGCCAATCAAAAACAATAAAAATAAAAAGAATGCAGAGCCTACTCAAGGTATAGTAATAAAAGGAATTGATAATGTAAAGGTCAGATTTGCAAAATGCTGTAACCCAGTTCCTGGAGATGATATAGTGGGATATATTACAAGGGGAAGAGGTGTATCTGTACACAGACAAGACTGTCCGAATTTAAATGACTTAAGCAAAGAAACTAGATTTATAGATGTGGAGTGGGCATCAGATAAGAAAGTAAGCTATCAAGCCGAAATACAAATAAAAGCAACAGATAGACCGGGATTACTTTCTCAAATAACACAGCTAATAACAGATACTAATTTATTCGTATCATCACTAAATGCACGTACTAGTAAGGATAAGCTAGCGATGATAAATATGATATTAGAGATAAAGAATGTAGAGCAACTAAATAACCTTATGCGAAAAATCAAAAATATGCAAGGAGTAATAGACGTATATAGAGTTGTAACATAGGAGGATTTAAACCAATGAGAGCAGTAGTGCAAAGAGTAAGTAAAGCTAAAGTTACAGTAGATAATGAAGTAACAGGAAGTATAAATAAGGGGCTTATGGTACTATTGGGTGTTGAGGAAGAAGACGAAGACAAAGATACCAAATATTTAGTAGATAAAGTTGTTAATCTCAGGATATTTGAAGATGAAAAAGAAAAAATGAACAAATCACTGTTGGATATAGATGGAGAAATACTAGTAGTTTCGCAATTTACACTTTTAGGAGACTGTAGAAAAGGAAGAAGACCAAACTTCATGCAAGCAGCAAAACCAGACAAAGCAAATAGAATGTATGAAGATTTCATAAAGCACTGCAAAGAATACGGATTAAAAACAGAGGTAGGAGAGTTCGGGGCAGATATGAAGGTTGATTTGACAAATGATGGACCTGTCACAATACTGGTAGATAGCCATAAAGTGTTTTAATGACCTTATGCAAAGGTAGGATATAAAAATGAAAATCGGAAAATTTGCTCAGATTAATAATGTAAGCAAAGATACCATAAGGCACTATATGGACTTAGAACTAATTATACCACAAAAAAAAGGTGCAATATATGATTTTGATAAGCAGTGCCAAAAGAATCTTAAAGAAGTCCTGTATCTCAAAGATATGGGTTTTTCACTGCAAAGCATTAAAAAGATATTAAACTATAATTCTCTTGCAAATCTAACGCCATATGAACAAGATGAGTATTATTTGATTTTATTTCGAGACAGATTAAAACAAATAGAAATAGAAATAGATTTACTTACAACTCAAAAATCTAAATTAGAAACAAAAATAAACGAGATGGCAAATACGCAGGATGAAGAAAGAACAAAAAAAGGAATAGATATTGATTTAATAAAATTGTTCCACTGCACTAAATGTCAAAGCCCTTTGTGCCTAGAAGAAGGTACAGTATCAAATAATCAAGTTATAAATGGAGTGCTGACATGTAGCTGTGGAGAAAGATATACAATACAAGATGGTATATTTATAGTAAGAGACTATAAAAGACAAGAGCCAGTAGAGTATGATTACAAGTACTTATCAGAATACATGCATGTAACAGATTCAACATTTGTTAATAGTTTATTCAAAACTATTCAGTGGGCTAAAAATATGACACATACACAAGATTTTAATAACAAGATAGTTATGGAACTAGGTTCAGGTATTGGTTTCACATTAAGAAATATGATAAATATACTTTCAGATGATACAGTGTACATAGCAGTTGACAATGATATTAATAGGCACAGATTTTTAAAACAATTAATAGAAAAAACAGGTGTAAATAAAAAGGTAATATACATGTGTGCAGATTTCTTAGAGATACCGATAAAAAATAAAACAGTAGACACATTGCTAGATTATACAGGTACTACTAATTATTCATTTGATCATAGTGAATTTCTCTTAAAAGAAATCAATCATTATATTAAAGATACAGCGTCACTTTACTATTCATTTATAGTATTTAGAGATTTTGCAAAAGATAGTCGTATATCACGGAACGTTAGAGAAAATTTTATATACACACATATAAAACAAAATATAGCCTCATTAGGCTATGAAGTTACTGACGAAAAGATATCAGACACAATTGAAAAAGGTGGTAAATACGAAGATTTCTTCGTTGATGGAGAGAAAATAAACGTGATTTTAGGTAGTGCAAAGAGATAGGTTAACCTCATTTCAGACTGTAGAAAAAAGCCCAATTGCTACGCCCGTGTTAAAATTTCCGTTGCTCACTTACCTCTAAGTAAGCTGTGCTACTCAATTTTAACACGCCTAGAAATTGAACTTTTACTAAAGTCTGCTAGATTGATAACTTTGTCATCAATCTAAGATGGGGTTAACCCCATCTTTTTTTATTTTTTGCCATAATCAAGGCATAAATTCCTTATTGATATAGGGTTAAGGCTATTTATTATAATAGTATTACACAGACAATAAGGAGGAATAAACATGCATATTTCAAAAATTAATCAATACTACAAAAAAAGGTCCTCAGAACAAAATTTCTTTTTATTCGTAGTAGGAAGTTTTATTTCATCATTTGGAACAGAGATATATACTTACGCAATAAGCCTTTATGTTCTTAGATTAACAGGGTCGGGTTTAAGCTTTGCTTCCACTTACATAAGTAAGATTATACCTGTGATATTATTTAATCCTATAGGAGGTGTTTTAGCAGATAAGCTAGATAAAAAGAAGTTGATAGTTATTATGGATACATGTAATGGACTGCTTTTTATAACATTAAGTGTGATTGCAATTAAAACTAGATTAACATTACCAATAATATTGGTTAGCATTTTTATATCGTCAACACTGACTACTATTTTTAATATCAGTATAGAATCTGCAAAACCAAACATAGTATCAAAAGACAAACTTTTATCAATTAATTCAGCAAGCAGAATTATAAGTTCAAGTTCCATTATATTAGGACCAGTACTAGGAGGACTCGTTTTTGCATTTATTAAAATTGAATTTTTTATGATTGTAAATGGTGTATCATTTATAATATCAGCTATTATTGAACTTGCTATAGTATTTAAGAGTAGCAAACAAATTAGTAATGATTTAAATATTATAGAAGATATAAAAGAAGGTTTAAATTATATCTACAGCAATAAAGGTATAATAAATCTTTTTATGCTATTTATAATATTGAACTTCTCTCTTACTTTTGGTATATCAATCCCGATGCCTTATATAGTAGATCAAGTATTAGAATTAGGGTCAAAAACATTGGGGATTATTCAAAGTGGTTTTCCAATAGGTATGATTGTAGGCTCTTTTATGATTAAAAAACTATTAAAAGAAAATAATTATACTAAAGTGCTAGTGATAACATCGTTGTTGATAGCAGTAGGTATGATTATATTTGGCTTACCGTTGCTTAGAAGAAATTTGTTCTCAGATATGTTTTATATATCTTTCATTTGGATAATACTATTTTTATTAGGAGTCAGTGTTGCGTGTATAGACATACCGTATTTTTATTTATTGCAAAAACGTATACCAGAGTATATAAGAGGGAGAGTTATAAGTACTGGAATATGCTTTATTAAAACTAGTGTACCATTAGCATCTTTATTAGCAGGGATATGTTTAGATTTTACACCAGAATATATTTTACCAATAAGCTCAGGTACTTTATTGTTGTTTTATAGCATAATATTTTATGTTAAAAAGAAATCATCGACAACATTGAAAATATGATGTAAAATGAGTTAATAGAGATAATAACAAGGAGTGATTTGATGTTAGTAGAGAGAATTCCACTAGGAGTATACGCAGTTAACTGTTACATATATGGAAGTAGAGAGTCAAAAGAAGCTATGGTAGTTGATCCAGGTGGAGATGCTCAGGTTATAGTTGATAAACTAAAAGACTATGGTATGACATGTAAATATATAATATTAACTCATGCTCATGGTGATCACATAGGTGGGCTAAAAAAATTAAAAGCGCTTACAAATGCACCGATATTAATACATAAAGATGATGAAGAACTTCTTATGGATGCATCAAAGAATTTATCAAGCAGGATGTCTATGGAACCTGTTAACATAAAACCTGACAGAGTATTAGAAGATAACGATAAGATAAAAGTAGGAGAATGTACATGTAAGATAATACATACTCCAGGCCATACACAAGGTGGCATATGTATACTAGCAAATGATATACTGTTTACAGGAGATACTCTTTTTGCAGGATCTATAGGAAGAAGTGATTTGTATGGTGGAAATCATAAACAATTGATAAATTCAATAAAAACCAAGCTAATAGATTTAGATGGTGATATAAAAGTTATGCCAGGGCATGGACCATCAAGTACAATAGCAAAAGAAAAACAAAACAATCCATTTTTAAGATAACGGGAGTAGTGTAAATGTTAAAAGTTAGATTAATAGGTCATGACTTTGAGTATGAGATATTTGAGTTGCTAAGATCTTATTATAATACAGAAAATATAAAGTTTGTAGACGAAAAAACAGATAATGATTTATATATAGAAAGTATATTAAAGCAGGACATAGCTCCTGCTATAATAACGTGTGTGTATAAAGATGGTTCTTTAATTTCAAGAGAAACAGCCGATTACAATGAATTTAAACAATTCAAAGATTTAAAGAAGAAGAATAAAACACTCATAAAAAAATCACTACTAAACGCAATATTAAAAGTAAATACCAAAAAAGCACCATGGGGAATACTGACAGGTATTAGGCCAACCAAAATCGTGCATACACTAATGGATGATGAGAAAAAAGATACCGAAATATTAGCTATACTAACTGATGAATACATGATAGCATTAGAAAAAGCAAAGTTACTAGTAGACGTATGTAACCAAGAAAGACAGTACCTCACAGAGGAAAATAGCAAAAAATATAGTCTATACGTCAGTATACCATTTTGTCCAACGAGATGCGTATATTGTTCATTTCCATCAAACAGTATAGATAAATTTAAGGACTATACAGATAGGTATGTTGATTCAGTTATTTATGAACTGTCAAAAACATATGAAATCATGAAGAGTAAAGAATTATATACAGTATATATTGGTGGAGGAACACCAACAGCACTCTCGCATGAACAGCTTGGTAGAATCATAAAATTTATATATAGTAAGTTTGGAGAAGGTATCAAAGAGTTTACAGTAGAAGCAGGTAGACCAGATACGATATCAAAAGAAGTATTAAAAATGTTAAAGCAAAATAAAATAGATAGAATAAGCATAAACCCTCAAACAATGTGTGATGATACATTGTCCATAATTGGCAGAAAACATACAAGCAGTGATATCATCAGGGCGTTTGATATGGCACGTGGATACGGTTTTAATAATATAAATATGGATTTGATAGTTGGTCTTCCGGGTGAAAATATCAGTAATGTAGAAAGAACGATGGACTTAATATATAACTTAAAACCTAGTAATCTGACGGTGCATACTCTAGCTATAAAAAGAGCATCAAAGCTAAAAAGCTATTTAGACAAGTATCCGCTAGCTGACGGTAAGACAATAGAAAAAATGCTAGAGATAACACAAAACTGGACGCACAAGATGGGCATGAAACCATATTATATGTATAGACAAAAGCAAATGCTAGGTAATTTTGAAAACGTAGGATACTCAATAAAAGATAAAGAATGTATCTATAACATAATGATAATGGAAGAAAGACAATCAATAATAGCAGTAGGAGCAGGAGCTGTATCAAAGATAGTAGATATAGAAAAGAATCAAATAACTAGAGTGCCTAATGTGAAAGATTTATATGAATATTTAAATAGAGTAGACGAAATGGTAAAGAGAAAAGAAAAAGCTATAACTAAAGAGTTATAGATATAGATTGATGGCAAAATCATTAAGATAGCCAAGTGCTTGGAACTATAGCATTAGTTTTAATCACTTTATTTATGATTTTTGTTTCTTTGGGCAGAAATAGAAACCTGCTTGTCTTGATAAAAATCAGATTAGACCTTGACAATGTGAAAAAACAAAGCTATAATTAACATTAATTGTATAGCAAATACTTAGATTAGGACATATAAGTCAAATCTTTTTACTTTAGAGAGCTGGGTTAGGTGAAAGCCAGTGTGGAAAATTGATTTATGACACCTATGAGTAGATAATCTGAAAAATCAAACTCTAGTAGGATTATACGCTAGCTGGCGTTAGTAGCTTGAGTGGGAAACATAATCCAATTAGGGTGGCACCACGGGAATAAAACTCTCGTCCCTGTTATTTAGTATAACAGAGGACGAGATTATTTTTTTAGGAGGTTTATTATGGGAGAAAAAATGGGTAACATGAGAAGAACACATATGTGTGGAACTCTTAGAAGACAAAACGAAAATCAAGAAGTAACACTTATGGGATGGGTTCAAAAGAGAAGAAACTTAGGAGGTTTAGTTTTCGTAGACCTTAGAGATACAACAGGGATAGTACAGATAGTATTCGATACAGATATATCAAAAGAGGCATTTGACAAAGCAGAAACTATCAGAAGTGAGTATGTAATAGCAGTAAAAGGGACAGTTAAGATTAGAGAATCAATCAACAAAGACATGGAAACAGGAGATGTAGAAGTTTTTGCTTCAGAGCTTAAAATACTAGACGAAGCACAAACACCACCAATATATATCAAAGATAACGATGATGTATCAGATGCTATGAGATTAAAATATAGATACTTAGACCTTAGAAAGCCATTTATGCAAAAAAATCTAAAGATTAGACATAAAACAATGAAGCTGTTTAGAGATTTCCTAGATGAAAACAATTTCAATGAAATAGAGACACCAATGCTTACAAAACCAACGCCAGAAGGAGCAAGAGACTACTTAGTACCTAGTAGAGTTAACCCAGGCAACTTCTATGCACTACCACAATCACCACAGCTGATGAAACAGCTTTTAATGGTGTCAGGTATGGATAGATATTATCAAATCGTTAAATGCTTTAGAGATGAGGATTTGAGAGCTAATAGGCAACCTGAGTTTACGCAAGTGGACGTTGAGATGTCGTTTGTAGATGTAGAAGACGTTATAAATATAAACGAAAAGCTTATACAAAGAATATTCAAAGAAATAAAGGGGATAGATATAAAGCTACCACTAAAAAGAATGACATACAAAGAGGCTATGGAGAGATTTGGTAGTGACAAGCCAGATTTGAGATTTGGATATGAAATAGTAAATTTATCAGATATATTTACTAATTCAGGATTTAAAGCGTTCGCAGGCACAATTGCAGATGGAGGAAGCGTAAGAGCTATAAAAGTAGAAGATGGAGCCTCGGCTTTCAGCAAAAAGGGAATATCTAAGCTTGAAAAATACGTAAAAACATACAAAGCAAAAGGTTTAGCGTGGATGAAAGTAATAGAAGGTAATATAGAATCTCCAATAGCTAAGTTTCTAAGCGAAGAAGAAATAAAAGCAGTAGCAAGCAAAATGGATGCAAAAGAAGGAGATATCATATTTATCATAGCAGATAAAGATGATGTGGTATTTGATTCTTTAGGTCATTTGAGAATAGAAGTTGCTAAAAAACTAGATGTAATACAAAAAAATGTATACGAAATGCTTTGGATTACAGAGTTCCCATTGTTTGAATATAGCGAAGAAGAAGATAGATACGTAGCAAAGCACCATCCATTTACACATCCGATGGATGAAGATATACACCTATTAGAAACAGAGCCACAAAACGTAAGAGCAAAAGCTTATGATATAGTAATAAATGGTGATGAGATAGGTGGGGGAAGTATAAGAATCAATAACTCTGACTTACAAACAAAGATGTTTAAGGCATTAGGATTTACAGAAGAAGAAGCAAACGATAAGTTTGGATTCTTGCTAGAAGCATTCAAATACGGAGTACCACCACATGGAGGAATAGCATACGGGCTTGGAAGACTAGTAATGATGCTTACAGAGATGGATAACCTAAGAGATGTTATAGCATTCCCTAAAACTCAAAATGCTACATGCTTGATGACACAAGCTCCGACGATGGTTACAGAAAAGCAACTAGAAGAATTGTCAATAGCATTAAATATGAAAGAAGATAAAACAGAAGATAACGAGTAAATATAAATAATAAACACCAATGTATTATAGATAAAGCACTAGTTTCGATTTATTAAAGTAAACTAGTGCTTATTTATCAAAGTGAAGATAACATTGTGATGTGATATTCTATAAGTAAAAAGCAACGGATATGCATAAAGGAATGAAGAAAGGCGAAGCTGTAAAAAGATTAATAAGGAGGATGTAGCATGGTTAGACAAAAGACAAAGCTTTTACTTGAAGAATTTATCGGTAAATTACCAGAAAGCCATAGAAATTTATTTATGGAAGTAGCGCAATACGCAATATCTAAGGGATACACACCTAAAAGAACTAAGTCAAAGAATTTTACATTAGATTATTCTAAAAGTAAAGTAAAAAAGACTATACTAAGAATGGTACTGAACGATGATACTATTGACGAAAATATACCGGGAATAAGATTGAAGTTTTATGCGAGTAGAAAATATTCAGATATATTTAAAAAAGGAGTACAAACTGTTATAGAAGAATTTGATGGTAAATATACAGGGTGTTATGGATGCGGAAGATGTAAAGGAGAGCTTGAAGGGTATACTTTTGTTTATGAAGATGGTAAAAAAGTGTTTAGGTGTGGTAGTGAATTAATACCGATAAAACATATTAGTAAAGACAATATCGAAGAAATAAAAGCCTTAATTAATAATCAAGATAAATATTTTATGAGTAGATTAGAAGATAGTTGATTTGTAGTGTTTGAGAGCACATTTACTGATAGTTCTATAACAACAAATATGGTACTTTAGGATCAGTGTCACGCTTTGTAAGAGTGTGGCTTATTTTTTTGCGCGAAGATATGTAGTAATATAGCACTAATATCCAAAAATATACAAAATTTAAAAGGAAATCGAAGATTTATGAAGAATTATGCATAAATAAGAAAAATATAAAAAATATTCAAAATATAGGGAGGAAACTATGAAAAAAGCAATATATACCATATTAATTGTGTTATTATTCACTCAAACAATACTAGCTGTAGGTTTTAGCGATATAAAAGAAGACCATTGGGCAAGAGAAGCAGTAGAAAAGCTAGTGATAGAAGAAATAGTAAACGGATACCCAGATAACACATTTAAGCCAAATAATAGTGTTACAAGAAGCGAATTTTCAAAGTTAATACAGGAGGTTTTAAAGCTTAAAATTGACACAAGTGAAGAAGTGATATTCAAGGATATAAAAGGAACATGGGCAGAAGGTAGAATAAAAGCACTAGTAAGAGCAGAGATAATAGATACAGAGGACTATAAAGATGGATTTAAACCAAATGAGCCTATCACAAGAGTAGAAATGTCAAAGATGGTGGTAAAAGCCTTGAAACTAGAGATAAAAGATATAGATAAAACAGATTTCACTGACGATGACAAGATAAATGAAAAAGATAAAAAATACATAGTATCAGCTCAAAATACAGAGATAATAAAAGGATACCCAGATGGCTCATTTAAACCAAACAACACAGCAACAAGAGCAGAAACATCAGTAATGATACTGAGAATGATAAACTATCAGAAAAAAGATGGAGTAGAGATAGTAAGTGGTATTAGGTTTGATAGAAAGAATGATGTTATAGTTAGTGATACACAAGACACTAATCAAGCTATGAAGATAGACAAACAACAGGAATTTGTAATGAAGTTTTTTGAAACATTGAAGTTTACAAAAGAAGGCTCTCATAGTTACGTATCTGGGTGTTTGCCAGAAGTGCCTGAAGGATACAGATGGTCATGTGCAATAGAAATATTTTATAAAGATGATACATTTGAATCATTCTATAGTGATAATGGAACAGGTGGAAGAAAAGAAATACTGTTTAAAACAAATGAAAGTTTTAAATTTAAACTAAAACATAATAAAAATAAAATCGAAAAAATAAGTGTAGCGATTAATATAGTTACTAATAAGGGTGCAGAGTACGGATTATTTAAGCTTAAATATCCATTAAAAACTTTGTACAAATATGCAGTTAAAAACTCAGTATATATTAACAATGATATAAAATGGGAGGAAATGTTCGAGTGGTAAAACGAAGGATATTAGCTGTTTGGATTACCATAACTATAGTTGTATCAAATATGACTATAGCTTTAAATGTATATTCAGCAGATAGTCAGAATGTTGAAGATAAAATAGAAGTTCATTTTCTAACCGAAAACGATGATTTGGAGAATTTTGAGATTATAGAAAATATGAATGTAAATAAATCAATAGAGATGTGGCACTACAGTGGCAACTATTGGAAGATTACTATGAGAGGTAGAACCATTAAGCTTAGAGATAACGATATGGCAGACAACTGGGATAAACCTGATTACTTAGGACAAAAACTTATGGAAGAAGATACAGATATACTATTTGAAATAAATTTGCCTCAAAAGGTTAGAGACGAAATTGAAAGGCTCAATGATGGAGAAAAAATACATGTATATATAAATAAGAGCACACTTGATATTGACAGGATATTTCAAAACGAAAAACCTCCTACGTTTGAAATAGAAGGGGACAAGATTATAATACATGCTTATCCTAAGTTAAATTGTTTAAGAAGAAAATACGACTATTATGTATCTGGGTTAGAAAAAAAGATACCTATAGTCATGGATAAATACGGCCATAACGTATACGCAATGTATGGAAGATATGACAACAAAAAACTCGGAATGGCATATGGAACACATAAAGGTGAAGAAGGGAAAATACCATATAATAAAATATTAAATAATAGAGGTTATTTAGAAGATGGATTTATAGTAAATACATTTAAAGACGGCGTTAAAACACCAAAAGAATCATCACAAATAAAAATAGGTATAGATACATTCAAATATGCAGGAGCAGTAGGACTGATGTTTAGGTATCCTATGGAAATAAAGTTCTACAAAAAACCTCTAGGAAAAAAGGTCAACGTCAAACATATAACAGAATCAGGGAGAGCGTTGACTAAATATGACTATAGTAAAGAAGTGACCAATAATAAACCTCTACACATAAAACAAACACTAATAAGTGGATTTGAAATAACTGGGTCAATGATAGCATACGACCAAGTACCAACAAATAAAACTCAGCCAATAGACTATCAAATCACATATAATGAAAGCTATAATGAAGTCAACATAGTGTATATATATCAAAAACATCAAGATGAAGATATGAGCAAAAACAATATGGATCCAGAAGCTTCAGCAGTTATAAAAGCAGATGATAGAGGTATGGAGCTATTTGATGTAGAGAAAGGTATACCAACAACAGAGGATTTATATGTAAACGTACTAGGTAATAAATATCTCATGAAATACACGTTTAAGCAAAAGAGTGATGTAAAAGATTGTGAAGTGACGGCTAGAAAAGAGTATACATTGAGATGGTCAGAGGAAGAAGGAACGGGAAAAGATAAAAAAATAGTTCAAAAAGAAGATGTAGAGGTAGTTACAGAAACAGTAACAGTACCAAGAGAATACTCATATTGGTACATAGATAACCTTGAAGTTTACGAGTTAATAGGATCATCAATAAACAACAAAGCTCTTCCAAGTGGAAAAGTACATCTACAGCCAAATGGTTATAGGTCGCCAATAGTTGAAGTAGAGCAGAGTGATGATTTAGATGATCATATAGAAGAGCCAGAGTTAAATATAGAGATTGAGCCAGAGACTATAACGGGAGGGTTAGGAAATAAACCTTCACCATCAGGAGATTTTCAATTAGAAGCAGATGAAAAGCTAGAGGAACTAAAAGTAAAAAATGACAAACTCGTATTTAATGGTCAAGTCATAATGTCAGATAAACTAGTAGTAAAAGAAGCTCCAAAGCCTATTAGTATAGAAGATAGCAATCAAATATCTAAAGATACATTATACAATAAAAATCTAACAATAGATGCTGTAAAGAGGAACGGAGTTTATGAAAGTACAGGAAACATAAAATATAGAGCGATAACAAGAGTGAATCCTACTTATGGGCAGGAATACACTCATGAGATATTGGATATAAACTCAGTAACAGTTCACACACCAGTAGTATGTTATGCAGATGTATACGATGATAGAAACTTCAATCAAGAGTTAAATCCAATAGATAGCAGAAGGTCACTAATACTAGGAAGACCATCAAGCTTTACACTACCAACAAGTGGAGAGCATAGAAATATAAAGGGTTATAAAAATAGAGACTATAAAAAGTATACTAAATCAAAACAAGTAAGATTTCCATTTGACGTATATATGAATACGACTAAAAGAAATGCAGAGAGTTATCTTAAATCAAATACATGGTTTGATATACCACTAGATAATAATAATGTGGACATATATCTACCGATTTGGGTAGAAGAGGGAAACTATGAGATAGAGGTTAGGGAAATAGCAATAAACTGCAAAAATAATAATTTAACTGAGGTAAATGCAAACTTAGAGCTAGAAAACTACGTAGCAACAAGAAAAATACCAGTAAGAGTAATAGGGCGATTGTATGGTTTTAAAATAACAGATATCACAGATTATCCAACATGGGAGAAGGTTTTTAGAGTAAATACTGGAGATACAAAGCATACAGGAAATCACTATATATCAGGACACAACGATAAAAATGGAGTATTAATAAGAGAAAACAGCAGAGGAATAGTACCAATACTAAGAGGAAGCCATCCATATTATAAAAACGTTGGCCCACTAAATACAGGATACAAATTCAGATATGAGCTAGAGACAGTAGGTGGCTACTTTGGAAAATACGACTGCATAAGAGTTAGACCCCATTTTTATCACGTAACAGAGGATGGTAAGACAAAGACAAAAATAGACTTATGGTATATGAAATGGGACGATGAGAAAAACAAAGAGACGATAATAAAAATAGGTAGTGAAAAGAGTGAAGACAAGAAATATATAGAGCGAATGAAGTTAGGTAACCCGTATAGAAACGTACCCAAAAAAGAGATAGAGTATTCAGCAGGAGTAGAAAGATTAGACGTGAATACAATGAGCTATAGAGAAACTCCAATAGGTTATTTTCACGAATACATACTAGCAAGATTTACGAGAATATTTCTAGGAAACACAGAAAACATACCATATAGAGTAGACTATAATAGAGTCAAGCAGTCTGTTCAGCACTGGCATGGAGATTTTTGTTTACCAAATATGGTATATGCATGTCCGAAAGGATTTGATCTCATGGAGTATGGTAGGACAAACAATGGATTTGATTTCAAAGAATATTTTTGGCTAAAAGAAGGATATATAGTAGTAAATTTTACAATAGAGACGATAAAGAACAAAGACTTTAATAATCCAGTACTATGTTACACATATGCACCAAACTGTAACATGTGGAAAGTAGAAGGATACGATTTAGAGAAATATGGATACAGCTACAAGACAGATTCAAATTCAATAAAGTTTAACTTATACTATGGAGACGTTATGTTTTACAATGCCAGCGGAAGAGCTAGTGATGATTATAGTAGTAATGGGACTCATTAAGGAGATATGAGTAAATTTAAAATACATTGTATATATGTTGTCGATCTCTGGTAATGCAAAAAAACATGGGAGGTCGACAGCACAGATTGGGGGCAGGCTTGAAAACTTGACTTATTTAAGATTAGAAAGCATATTTCTATAACTATTTACGCAGTCTCTAAGGTTAAAAGGACTTTTATGAAGATTATATTTCAAACAGCGTATTTAAGAAGCATATTTTTCCTAAGAGGCTAGATTATATAGTTTAGTTATTAATTACCTTGAAAAACAATCATTCAATACATTCACAAATTTTTATTAGTATTCTATAATGAATGACGAATAGACACTATAATATCTAGCTAGGGGGATTGGTTAATATCAAAATTAAAAGAATTATATTTATTATAAGTTTATTGATGTTTCTTATAATAGGTTGTGGTGGCAAGACATTAGACGAGACATCAGAATGTCAATTTTACAAAAAAGGAATTGATATTGTATTTGAAGGTAGAGAAAACCTTAAATCACCTACTCATGTCATAAGCTTAAAATCTAATTTTTTTACTACATACGACAACTATAAATTAAGCAGTTTACAAAGAGAGTATTATCAATTAATAAAGCGATATTCAATTTCATATAATAATTACAAGGAAAAAAGCTCTATAGACAACTTGGACAGTATTACAGCAAACATGAAAAGAATTAATTCGTTTATGGAGAAAAACAAAGAAGTTGTTACTAAAATTGCCAAGGCACGCTAGCCTTGTTTTTTTTGCTCGAAAATAATACTAAAAAACATAAAAAAATAAAAAGTGTAACATTAGATACTATTTTTGTAAAAAGATTATGCTATAATTGAAATTGTTGACGATTAACCAATTATTGTCAACAAATAAATAATAATCCAACAAATTCATGGAAATATAAAGATTAAAAATATGTAGTGGTAGTGGTCAATTGAATAGAGTCTAGTCGTGATTTTCTATGAAGAATTGGTTAAAAAAGGAGAGGAAGAAATGAACAAAGATTTTTTTAAAATGAGTAGAGAAGCATTGACAGAATTCATATTTGAAAAAAAAGCAGAGCTAGGAGATGAAGTATGCATTTTAGAACATAATTTTCAAATTGATGACTTATTAAAATTTGCAGATATTGTTGGAGATACATCTTCTCTTTTGAAGATGACAATGGAAACAGACGCAGATTATTTATTGTATGCAGGGGCCAAATTTTTCACAGAAGCAGGCTGTATATTATGTCCAGACAAGAGAATTATGCAAGCCAATCTTAAAGCGGATTGTCCATTAACTTATACTATTGATGAAAATGAAACAGAAAGAGTGTTTAATGATATAAGCAAAAAAAATAAAAAAGAGCTAGTACCAGTGTGTTATTTTACAGCAAGTTATAAACTAAAGAGTTTTAGTGGAAGAAATGATGGCACAACATGTACCGCAGCTAATGCGTATAATATAATACTATATTATTTAAACCAAGGAAAATCTATTTTCTTTACACCTATGAGTAATATTGCATTTAACGTAGTTAAAGAGTTACAGTTAGAAGACAAAGACGTAGCATTGATTGATGAAAAAACAGATATAAATTCTATCACAGGAGAAGAAAAGATATATATATGGGATGTAGGATGTTATGTACATTCTAATTTTAAAACACAGGATGTTGACAGATTAAGAAAGAAATATAAAGACATGAAATTCATATCTCATTTAGAATGTTTACCTGATGTTATAGAAAAGTGTGAATTTGCTAGTTTTACAAATGGAATTACTGATATTCTTAGAAACAACCCAAATCAAGATGAGTGGGGATTTGCAACAGTGAGCAATTTTGCCGAAAGATTAGCCAAGCAATATCCAAATAAAACGATATTGCCAGTAAGACCAGACTTAGTCTGTGAGGATATGATACTTACAGATTTACCACACTTAGCTGATAGTTTACAATCTATTGTTGATTATAAGAATGGTAAAGGAGAACTTAGAACAGAATTAAAAGTTCCTGAAGAGCATAGAATCTATGCATTAAAGGCTATAAATAAGATGTATAGCATATTAGCTGGATTGGAAAATGTAAGTACAATATAGATAAAAAAATTAAAACCCGGAATGTTCATGGATTTGTTAGATACATATTCTATGAATCTTTCGGGTTAATTAAGTTAGACAGATTACTATCGTTTAACAATATATTATTTAAAGCATCTATATTTATTATTTTAAAAGAGCGGTTTTTAAAAGATAGAATGTTTTTATCCTGTAAGATTTTAAGCTCTCTAGATAGTGAGGGTCTAGAGACATTAAGGTATTCAGCCAAAGCTTTTTTTGAAAATGGAAGAGTGATTTCTTTAGATTTTTCTTTGTTAAATGAATCTATTAAGTAATGGCTCAGTCTTGCTTGGATAGACCTATGAGATAAGATGCTAATTTTATTTTTTAATGTAATCATTGAATTTGATACAGACTCTAGAAAGTTATGCATAATAGCTGAATCAAGAGTAAATAGTTTTAACAAAGCATTTTTATGTAAAAGGAGAATGGTGCTTTTACCATAGACCGTTACAATAGCATCATAAAATTTAATAGTAGCAAAAATTGAAGGCTCAGCAATCAAAGAATAATCATCTTTTTTTGTTATTATTACAACTTTTCCACAAGGAAGTAATTTTTCAACATGAACACAACCTGAAATTAGTATTCCCATTGTATCAGCTGACTGGTTATAAGAGAAAACTATTTGCTTTTTATCATAACAGTGTATTCTATAGTTTATATTAGATAAAAGGTGTCTAATTTCATCTTTAGTTTTATTTTTAAATAGATTTGACCGTTGTAGAGATAACAATAAATCAGAGTCTTTCATATTAAAAATCCTTTCCCATATTAACAATATATAATAATAGATACTATTTACCCAATTATATTATAGTACAAATAACAATAAATGTAAAACAATAACAAAATTTTTCAGAATATCCCAAATGATTACTATAGTATAAGTTACGAGCAATACTGTTAAAACAATAAATAGACTTTTACTAAAGATGGTCTTTTCATAAGAATCTCTTTGGCATATAATAAAATGGAGATTATAATATAAAAGAATAGGAGAGTGAATATGAATGAATTTATAATTAAACCAATAGGCTATATAGATTCTCCCTATAGAAGATTAAAAGATATACCATCTCAAAGTATATACTCTAAAGAAAAGAGAGCTATAATAAATATAAAAGATGAATACAAAGAAGGGCTGAAAGATTTAGATAAATTTACTTATATAGTAATTCAATTTTATTTTCATGAATCAACAGACTATGATTTGTTAACACCTACACCTTGGAGTGAAGAACTAAAAGGAGTATTTTCAACAAGATCACCTAGAAGACCAAACCCTATAGGGATTACTATTGCTAAACTAATTGAGATAAAAGGAAGTAAACTAATTATAGAAGGAGTAGATATGTTAGATAAAACTCCAATAATTGATATAAAACCATACTTAGAAAATCTTAATCCCAAAATTGATTAGCTTAAGTAGAAGTTAAAAACAGTTTGAGTTGTTTACATAGAACGATTCAAACTGTTTTAGTATTTCAGTATTTTCTATGAAGATGCAAATGATAATTATCGACCAATAGTAGTAGTAAATTCTTAATTAATGTAATATAATAATAAACAGAAAATATAATGATAAATACTATCATATAAATTATAATACGAGGTGTAAATATGAGGGAAAGACTTATGAGAACAGAGTTACTCATAGGCGAAAAAGCACTAGAGAAAATCAATGATTCGACAATAGCAGTATTTGGAATAGGGGGAGTAGGAGGATTTGTAGTAGAAGCGCTAGCTAGAGCAGGAGTTGGAACACTTATATTAGTAGACTTTGATAGAGTGGATGGAACAAATATAAATAGACAAATAATAGCGTTAGATAGTACTATAGATAGATTAAAAGTTGATGTCATGAAAGAAAGAATCAAAGACATCAACAGTGATATAGATGTCAAGACTTATCCAATATTGTTTAATAAAGATAACATGGGTGATATTTTTGATATAAAGATAGATTACGTAATAGATGCAATAGATATGGTATCTTCAAAGCTACTATTAATAGAAAAGTGTAAAGAAAAAAACATACCAATAATAAGTAGTATGGGTACAGGGAACAAGCTAAATCCGACCATGCTTAGAGTAGCAGATATATATAACACTAGCATTTGTCCATTAGCTAGAGTTATGAGAAGAGAACTACGTAAAAGAAATATAAAAGATTTAAAAGTAGTCTACTCAACAGAAGAAGCAATATTGAGAGAAGAAAACAAACCTAAAGATGGCAGTAGGCCAGTGACAGCGAGCATTTCATTTGTTCCATCAAGTGCAGGTCTGATAATAGCATCTGAGGTGGTTAAAGATATAATTAAGAAGTAAGGAGAATGAACATGAAGCAGATAGGCTATGTATTTGGTGTAGAAGGCAAAAGGGCTATAATAGACGTAAAAAGAGTGTCTGCATGTGGCGAAAACTGTGCAGATTGTAGTTCCTCATGTAAGATGCCAACAGTACGAGTAAATGTAGAAAATACACTAGAAGCGAAAAAAGGTGATTATGTAGAAATAAGCTCTGAGAGTAAAACAATCTTAAAATACACATTTTTAATATATGGAATACCATTAATCATAATGTTAGGAGCAATAGCAATAAGCATGGCTTTATTAAAAAAAGTAGGATACACGAATGATTCGCTTAGTCTAGTAATAGGGTTATTGTTTTTAGGACTATCTTACTTTATATTAAAGCGAGTAGATAATAATGCAAAAGGAAAGATAGAGTTTAAGATGACGAGGATTATGAATCAAAAATAATAGGAGGTGTATTTTTGGTAGATGATTTAAATATAAAAGATATAAACAATATCATATTTAAATCAGATAAAATAGTTATAATATGCTTTTATTCTTCAATTTTTAAGCCTAGTTTAACTACTATAGAGTACATATCAGAAGCGGTTAAAAAAGATAACCAATTTGATATATATAAAGTTGATTATTATAAACATAAAGAAATAGTTAAAAATTTCGAGGTAATAACAGTTCCAACCATAATCTTTTTTAAAGAGGGTAAAGAAAAATATCGTACTTCAGGTTCATTTAAAGAAAAACAAATAAAAGATATAATAGGATTTGTTAAAGTTTGTTAACATACTGAAATTTTATGATTGTAACATATTAAAAAATGATATAATCTATAGTGGACAGATACTATAGGAATTATAAAAACTAAACTTTTTAAGGAGGAACTGCTTACATGGAATTTAAAAGAGTAGCTAATTACGACCCTGAAATTATGAAAGCTCTAAACAACGAGATAGATCGTCAAAAAAATGGATTAGAGTTAATAGCTTCTGAGAACCTCGTAACAGAAACGGTTATGGAAGTGATGGGAAGCCATTTAACAAACAAATATGCAGAGGGATATCCAAAAAAGAGATATTATGGTGGATGTGAATTTGTTGATGAGGTTGAAATACTTGCAATAGAGAGATTAAAAAAGCTTTTTGGTGCAGACCATGCTAATGTTCAGCCTCATTCAGGATCAAACGCTAATTTTGGAGTTTATTTTTCAGTTCTAAAACCTGGAGATAAAGTTTTAGGTATGAATCTTAGCCATGGAGGACATTTAACACATGGTAGCCCTGTAAATATGTCAGGAGCATACTTTGATTTTGTAGCTTACGGAGTAGATAAAGATACAGAAGTATTAGACTACGAAGAAGTTAGACAACTGGCATTAAAAGAAAAACCAAAATTAATAGTGGCTGGTACAAGTGCATATCCTAGAATAATAGATTTTGCAAAATTCAGAGAGATAGCAGATGAAGTTGGAGCGTACTTAATGGTAGATATGGCACATATAGCTGGTTTAGTCGCAGCAGGATTACATCCTAGCCCAATACCATATGCTGATTTTGTGACAACTACAACTCATAAAACACTAAGAGGACCAAGAGGTGGAGCAATACTATGTAAAGCTGAGTATGCAAAGATGATAGATAAAGCTATATTCCCAGGAATCCAAGGTGGACCACTAATGCATGTTATAGCAGCTAAAGCAGTAAGCTTCAAAGAAGCATTACAGCCAGATTTTGTAGATTATCAAAAGCAAGTAGTAAAGAATGCCAAAGTTTTAGGGGAAGAGCTAGTAAAAAGAGGATTTAAATTAGTATCAAATGGAACAGACAATCATCTAATATTACTTGACTTAAGAAATAAAAATCTTACAGGTAAAGAAGCAGAGAAAAAGCTAGAAGCTGTAAGAGTTACAACAAATAAGAACACCATACCATTTGATCCACAAAGTCCATTTGTAACAAGTGGCCTTAGAATAGGTACACCAGCAGTTACGACTAGAGGGCTTAAAGAAGAGGATATGGTAGAAATAGCTCAGATAATAGATGATACGTTGACAGAAAAGAGAGATTTAAAAGAAATAGAAAAACAAGTATTAAATTTATGTGACAAATATCCGATTTATTAATATAATAATTATAACCAACAAAGTCTATAGGTGCCTTGAAAAAGGAGAATAGGGAATAGAGTGAAAATCTCTAACGGTCCCACCACTGTAAGGTGGAGCGATATAAAAGATATCACTGGATTCAGTCTGGGAAGATTTATAGAGCAATGAAACCAAGTCAGGAGACCTGCCTATAAGGCTATATATTCATGAGTAATGGTAAAGTTCATGGTTTATTTGATGTACTTCAAATAAGCCGTGAACTTTTTTATTTTACAAAAGGAGGATAAAAATGAAACTACTAAATGAAACATTGAAAAAAATCACATCACTAGATGAAGAGGCAATGAGCATAACAAGAGAAAGAATCGACAATCTAATCAAACCAATAGGTAGCATGGGAAAGCTTGAAGACATAGCAGTAAAATTGTCAGGGATAACAGGAGAACTTCATCCCAAAGTAGATAAAAAAGCTATCATAGTATTAGCAGGAGATCACGGTGTGTGTGAAGAAGGAATCGCAAAAAGTGATCAAATAGTTACAGCTATGCAAACCATAAACTTTACTAAAGGACTGACAGGAGTATGTGCAGTAGGTAAACTAGTGGGTGCAGATATCATATCAGTAAATGTAGGAGTTAAGCATGAGATAGACAACAAAGATGTGATAAATAAAGTCATAAGAAGGGGAACAAACAACATAAAAAAAGGCCCTGCAATGAGCAGAGAAGAAGCAATAAGGTCAATAGAGATAGGAATAGAAGTAGCGATAGAACAGATTAAAAAAGGTAAAAACATACTAGCAACTGGAGAGATGGGCATAGGAAACACAACACCAACAACAGCGATACTAAGTGCTATAGCAGGATATACACCAGAGGAAATAACAGGAATAGGAGCAAATTTGCCTGTAGAGAGATTACAAAACAAAATAGATGTTATTAAGACAGCTATAAAAGTAAACAAACCAAACCCAAGTGATGCAATAGATGTATTAGCTAAAGTAGGAGGATTTGAAATAGGAGCAATGGCAGGAGTGATGATAGCTGGTGCAGCATATAAAACACCGGTAGTGATAGATGGTTACATATCCACAATATCAGCAATATTAGCATGTACATTGGAGCCTAAAGTTAAAGAGTATTTACTACCATCACATAAATCACACGAAAAAGGAGCAAAGTATGCTACTCAGTATCTTGGATTAAATCCAATGCTAGATATGGACATGAGACTAGGAGAAGGTAGTGGTGCAGCTTTAGCGTTTAATATAATAGAGTCAGCAACCTATATGAATAAAGAAATGATCACATTTGCTGAAGCTGGTATCCAGCCCTAATGAGTACACATATTAACAATTTAACTAATAAAAAATCAACTAGAAGTTTTAGTTGATTTTTTTATTTTGCGTTTTATATGAGTTTTTTGATTGTGAATCAAGCCAAGAATTAGAAGTATACAAATTGGAAAATAATGATATCAAATTAATGAAGATATAAAATAAAAAATATTGACAATTTTACAATAAAATATTAAAATATATTTAAATGTAGCAAAAAATGTAATTAGTTACAAGATTTAAGTGATTTAAAACCAAATTAAAAGGAGGAATGTATAATGTCTAAAAAGTTTATATCTATTTTATTATTGGTATTATTACTTATTAACCCAGTAAAACTTCAAGCAACTGATACAAAAGGTATTGATTCAACGCTAGAAAACACACTAAGTAGTACAAGTTCTGGTATTGTTATATCTGATCTTACCAGACCAAGTGTAAATGGTCCAGATCATCCAGATGAAGACAAAAATGATTACGATAAAGGTGAAATAAAAAAGGTAGATGATGTAAGTGTTGCGACTGAGCAAGAAGTTGCAAAGTTACTTGACCAAGAGAACATAACACTTAAAAATGGTCAAAGGATTTCTGTCGCGGATTTGAGAGAAAAATTAGGTGATAATAGAGATCCTGCCTCATTTGAAAGAGCTATCATAGAGTTGAGAATTGAGCAGTTACATGGAGATAATCTCCAACAAAAGGATCAATTAAGTAAAGATGTAGGCGATTTTAAAGCAATGATGAAAGATTATGTAGCTAAAAAAAGTTATACACAAGGTAATTATGCAAGTGCTGAAGTACATGTAGGAGCTTTTAATGGAAACGTTAGAGCATGGAGTCGCTTAAATAATAAAGAATATCTAACAAATAATCCGGGCAAACCACTATCTACACCTGAAAATGTAAAAGTATTTATTGATAAAAATAATATTGCGCTTCTTAGGCCAGAGGAACAACGTGTATTTAAAACACTTTTAGATCCTTACGATCGTGCTGTTGATACAGAGGCTAAAATTTTAGAATTTGTAGCAAATATATTAGGTGATAGTTATAAAGTAGAAGGTACCTTAGATTTATATACAGTGCTTAAGCCTTGTCCTAGTTGTAGCGGGGTGATATCACAGTTTTTAGATAGATATCCAAATATAAAAATTAACGTTTATTATGGGTAATTAAATCAATTTTTAGCCAGAGGAGGAATAAATATGATAAAAAAAATAATAACTATAACGGTTTTGATACTACTAGTGTTTAATACTATGAATGTAAAAGCAACGGTTGAACCAGATACAGATCATGATGGTATATTAGATAAGTTTGAAAAGAATGAATATACGATAAAATGGTTAAAGACCCCTGGTGAAGATGGTAAGCCTTATAAGTTCGAGATTTGGGATGATTCTAAGCATAGTGAACCAAAATTTACTAAGTATAAGACGTCCTATTTAAAACGTAGTACTGATGATGACCCTTATAGTGATTTACAAGAAATAACAGGGCGTGGAATGGATCCATCTGTAACATCAGAAGCACAACATCCTCTTGTTGCTGCTTATCCAGATATAACAGTTAACTTAGAGAAATTTGTTATTTCTAAGAATAATAGTTTCACCGTAGGTAATGGTGGTGCCAATGATATAAGTGTTACGAATGAGAACAGTAACTCCAAAACAGATTCACTTAATTGGCATGTTGACACAACGTTGTCTGTTGGATATAGTGCAGAACAGGGTGTTAATGGTAGTGTTAGCGTGAGTGCTGGTGTAGGTGGAAATAATTCTAAAACAGTTTCCTATAGTAAAGCACATAGCAGTAGTACCTCTAAAAATTGGTCTAAATCCCTAGGTCTCAATACAGCAGAAGCAGCGTATGTAACCTTTAATATACGCTATCAGAATGTAGGGACAGCACCTATACACAATGTAAAGCCAACGAGTACAATGGTTCTTGATAATACAGCTCTTTATACATTACAGGCAAAAGATGGTTTAGTAGCAGTGCAGATGGATCCTAATGCTTATTATCCATCTACAGGACTAGCACCATTAGCAATGGGGCAAAAGGATAATTTTAATTCTGTACCTATTTCCATTAATATTAACCAATTAAATAAGCTACAAAATAATGGAGAATTCCAGATTCAAACACCTCAATTTACAGGTAATATAGAAACTTTTGATGAAGAAGGAACGCCTATAAGTACAACAGAAGCTTGGTCAGAATATATTGATCTAATCAAGGATAATACAGCAGAGATTGTAATTGATTCACAAGAATTAGGTGTTGTAAAACGTAATATAGCGGCTAAAAAGGAAGGAAATGCAGTAGAAAATTCAAAACCTGAAATAACATTAAGAGAAGCGTTGAAAATAGCCTTCAAAACTACAACAGATGCTAATAATAATATATTTTATAACAACAAGAAACTAAATGATAATAACAATATATTGATAATGATGGATCAACCGACAATTGATATATTTAAAAGACAGACTTCTGCAAGCAAATCCATGTGGGATGTGGATTTAAGAGCAGGTATGAAGATTCGTTTTGAAGTTATAGCATCTAATAACCCAGCTAATCCGAACGAAGAACTATTACCTTCTTTCGAGAGAGTTGTTTATGAAAAAGGAAAGGGATTACAAGTAAGAGTAGTTCGACCAAGATATACAAAGCCAGTTGATAAAGTGGAATTATACAATAGTGCAATTAATCAGCCAAAAGTAGAAGGTAATCTATTAACAATTGTACCTTACCTTGATAATAATGTAGAGTTATTCCCAGTAACAGATGAAAAAGGTATGGGATACTATGGTAATCCAAAGAAAGCCTATTTAGCTTATGGTACTACAGGTTATACTGATACTAAGACAAGAGTACAAGTTTCATATAAAATAGGGAATACTGCAAAAACAATTACAAAATATATTACTCCTATTGGAGATCCATCTAAGTATGATACACTAATAGGAAAATCGAATTATGGTTCATGGACTACTGTAAAACCTAATACAGAATATTATTTTTCTGATATAATACAACGATATTCTGGGAACGTGACAATAAGGTTTGCTAATAAAAATGGTATATATAAAACGGGTAAAACGATCAATGTTAAAAATACCATTTCTGATAAATATATTTATATTACTAATTTTTTCACTGATCCTGATACAACCAGTATATCTGTTGTAGCTAATCCGGCTGTTATACCTGCAAAAGGGACTAAACCTTATATAGAATTAAATAGAGTAGGTACTCCATCTAATATTATAGAGTTTGAGTATTCTAATAATTCACAGTAAAACAGACATTTAAGTGATTTTATATCGTAATTTAAACTATTTAATCGTATTAATCAAAAATCATAGATAGATGGTAGGTGACAAATATGTATAGAGAAATACTTCTTTTCTATGAACGAGATACATTAAGAAGAGATTCTTTCATAGATTTAGCTTCATATATGAACATAGACATAGACGATGACTTTATTGATAGAGAAATTTTCTTCAATAGAGATTATGAATATCAAATAGGTAACTATGGTAGGGGAAAAGTGTTCATATTCTATACAGATACGAAGGAAGAATTCATGCTAATCTCAACATATTTATGTGAAACAGATCAATTAGGCTTGATAAGCATTGGCATAAGAAGTAATAGATGCTATGAGATGCTTTTACAGAAATTATGGGCATGTTTTGATGAATCGCAAGGTACTTTTCCACTGAGTAAAAATACGGAAGTTATTGATGATGATAGATTATTATCAATAAGTTCTAATACCTATACCACATTACCATTACTTCATAATTATATAGGAGATGGTAATGAAATTGAGATTGTTAAACCCTAGTGGTGATGGTTTCGACTTACATGCATAGTACCAAAAACTTAAGAAAATCAACTAGAACAGAGATGCTTTAGTTGATTTTTTCTTTTTAATAAGGACCACAGTATGGCTAAAGAATGAGTGAATTACTTGAAAGTGTTCAAGGGTTAAATAAATAGCAGAAAATATCAGGAATAAGTCTTTTAAAAATGATAACTTTATATTACAAAAATAAAGTTAGGAGAATCTATTTATGAAAAATTTAAAGGCTTATTATTATGAATTAGAAGGTACAAATTATGAGGTGGGTAAAGCATTAGGAGAAAAAATGAAAAATGTACCACAGTTTAAGGAGAATAACAGTATACCAAAATCTCCTTTTTCAAGAGAGGAGCAAGAACAAATAATAAATATGTTTGATAAGTATTGTCCAGGAATTAATGAAGAAATAGAAGGCTTTACAGATGCATTAGGATTTAATAAATTTCAAACCATATATTATATAATGTCATTTCTAAGACCAGGTTGTAGTCAAATGGCATTATTACCTGAAAAAACAAAGAACAATCATGTATTATTGGCTAGAAATTATGATTTTAATGATGAAGTCGAGGAACTTATATTGTGTACGACAAAGATTAAAGGCAAATATGCTCATATAGGTACATCTATGGTCCAATTTGGTAGAGGTGATGGGATGAATGAATGTGGTCTTGGAGTTAGTCAGACATCAATGGGCCTACCAGTAGGTAATTTCAAAGGGGCAAGAAAACCTGCAA
Organism: Abyssisolibacter sp. ZYX002; assembly: GCF_056892235.1. NCBI lineage: Bacteria > Bacillati > Bacillota > Clostridia > Eubacteriales > Clostridiaceae > Abyssisolibacter > Abyssisolibacter sp. ZYX002. The sequence goes on along the minus strand of NZ_JARMXH010000001.1, from coordinate 1,095,113 downwards.
TTATTGGATTACAATTTTGGGCAGTTATAAGATCTATATTAGAAAATTGTAAAGATGTTGATGAAGCTATAAGTTATATGCAAAGTGTGCCAATAGCATATAATATAAATCTTATGGTTGCTGATAAAATGGGAAATGCAGCTTTGATTGAAAGCTTAGATGGAAAAAAAGAAGTTAAACGTATATCAGCTGATTCAAAGGAACAATATTTATGCTCAACAAATCATGTTCATTTGGAGAAATTAAAAAGATATGAGCCTAAGTCTATGAAAAATTCAGTGGTTCGATATAATGTAATTAATGAGTATCTTAATAATAAGGAATTAGTTTCACTGAATAATCTCAAATTATTATTATCTACAATGTATCCAGAAGGATTATGTTGCCATCATTATAAAGAATTTTTTGGAACACTAAGAGGAATGGTGTTTGATTTAAATGATGGTACTGTAGAAGTATGTTTTGGTTCAACAGCTTTAAATGACTGGCATACTTTTGAAATCAATAATCCAAAAAAATATATAGAGTTTGATGTAAAAGTTACTAATGATAAAGCACCAAAAGATTTTTATGAATTAGTATAAAAAAGAGAACAATTAATTTAGTGTCAATGGTATGAAGTGTATGGATTAAGAAAGGATTTGTGATAGGTTATGGATTATACTAGATCGTTAGAAAAAGCAATTATGTATATCGAAGAAAACTTAAAAGAAGATTTCAAAACAGAGGATGTGGCTAAATCTATTGGTTATTCTTACTATCACTTCACACGCTTATTTGAAGGACTATTAGGAGAAAGCATTGGGAACTATATACGTAAAAGGAGAATTACAAAGTCTGCACAGGATTTACTATTTTCAGATAAGAAGGTTGTTGATATAGCATTAGATTTTCAATTCAAATCGCCGGAAGCATATACGAGAGCATTTAAAAAAATATATGAAGTCAGTCCTATGGAATATAGAAAGAATAGAATCGATGTATTAAAAGGAAATAAAAAATATATAGATAATAAGAGATTGAATCACATTTTAAATAATATTACTATAAGACCTGTGATTAAAGTTATACCTGAAGTTAAAGTCATTGGTATAAAGAGAAATATTACTCTTTATAATAATATACTACCTAATCTATGGAGTGATTTTATTACCAGCAGTTCAAAAATAATAAATAGAGCAAAACCACTAAAATATTATGGGATTTGTGAGAATGACAGACCCGATAATCAATTTGGTGAAAATGTAGCATATAGTGAAGTTGTTGGTATAGAAGTTACTTCCTTTGACCATATACCAGCTGGTATGATAACTAAAGTTATTCCTCAGGGGAAATATGTAGTATTTACACATAAGGGGAGTATAGATAAGTTAAAGGAAACTTATGAATATATATGGGGTACATGGATACCTCTGGGGAAGGTTGAGATTGATATGAGAGATGATTTTGAATTATATGATGAGAGGTTTAAAGGAGCAGATAATCCTCTAACAGAAATCGAAATATACATTCCTATAAAATAATAATATCAACATGTCATGGAGATATACTTAATCCAATGAGCCATAAATCAATATTAAATGGGTAAGGGTATTAAGGACTTGTGTTAGTGGTTTGTAAGCAGTATGAGAAAGTTATTATAATACTTAAAAAAGGATGTCTCAAAATTTTGAGATATCCTTTTAGGCACGACTCAATATACATCATATCATAGGCTAAAATATAAGTCTAGTATTTATTTTTATATATGCTAAAATCATAATCAGAAGCTTCTAAAATAAATATACAAGGAGAATCAATATGCTGATTAGATTATTAAAAGAAGAAGATAAAGAAAACTGGATTAGACTTGCAAAAGAACTAGAAGATATTTTTGATGTACCCAATATGTCGATAGATCCTCAATTTCATAAGCACATTAACAATAAAATAAAAAAGCATGAGGCTATAGTAGCAATAGATAGAATATCAGAAAGATGCTTAGGTATCATCAGCTTTTCAAAGACAGATAATTGCATTGCTTGGTTTGGAGTATTTGAAAAATATCGTAAAAAAGGTATAGGAACCAAGTTGCTAAAATGTGCATTAAACCAACTTAATAGAGGTAAAGATATAAAAGTAGATACATTTTTAAAAGATAGTAAAAAAGGTATATCAGCATGGAAGATATACAGTAAATTTGGATTTGTTGAAGGACAGAGATTTCTTGATGAACACAAAAATGAAAGATGTCAAATGATTATACCAAAATCAAACAATAAAAAAGGGAAGAGTTTCCACTTTAATATAGACAGGTTTATAAAATGGGCAGATAAAGAGAATTGTCCAGTATGTTTAAAACAAACTCCACAAATTAAACCTACGCTTATAAAAGAACTTAGTTATTCATGGGTAGAATGTTACAATGGAGCTCAAGGAGGACTTTTTGGTAAATGTCATGTGCTCAGCAAAGTACATTCAGAGCATTTTTATGATATGGATCAACAGGATATGGTCAATTTTATGACAGATGTACAAAATACAGCAAAGGTATTACACCAGATTACAGGAGCAGTAAAGATAAATTATGAAATACACTCAAACTCAATGCCTCATCTACATGTACACCTATTTCCAAGATATCTAGACGATGATTACCCTAGTGCACCAATAGATTATAGAGTGTCCCAGCTATCTCCATATGAATCACAAGAAGAGTATGAGTGGTTTGTGAGTAGCATGAGAAAGTTATTATAATAATAAAAAAGAGACTATCTTGTAATGTCACATTACAAGATAGTTTTTTTATTGCAAAAACCAATAATTTGGCATTAATTTATTTTTCTGTTATAATGAGCTAATATAGCATAGAAGATAAAGGAGAGGTTATATTGGAAAAGAAATATAACATATTTGATTTGTTCAAAATTCCATACAAAGCAAACTCTAAGTTATTTTTAATCAAAATATTTGAGTACATATTGTATAGCGTGTTGCCATTGTTGGAATTTTATGTAATGAGTAATTTTATTAATTTAAGTATAGAAACTGTCAAAGGAAAATCACTTAACAATATAACATTACCATTGATATTATTGATATTAATTGTAGGATTCAAACACTTATCAGAACAGATTTTCAAGTTATCTACATATAAGTTAGAGCTAGAAATTGATAAATATTTAAAAAATATATTTTTAATAAAAAAGGCAAAATTAAACTATACTCATATAGAGAATGATAAAATGTATAACAAAGCAAACAGACTATCTGATAAAGCAGGACAAAGAGTTTTAAATGGTCTAAATGCTTTCTTAAATATAATAATAATATTAATAAAATTAGCGACATCTATTTGTCTAGTAGCTAAATATTTAGGTGCAAAAAGTATAATAATAATTTTGGTTTCTATCCCAATACTTATATTATCTAGTTACAATGGTAGAGCTACATATAAAAACACAAAAAATCTAACCAAGGATAGTAGATTTATGGACTATTTATCTATTGTACTTACTAGCAAAAGATATTGTGAAGAAAGAAGCTTGTTTAACTATTCAGATACAATAAATGATAAGTGGAAAAAATTAAGCAGAAGTAAGATAAAAAAGACATATCGGTTAATTGCAAAGTTATTTTTTAGGATGGATATAAGTGCAATACTTATGATTCTTTTATCAGGAGTTACAATTTATTATTTTGTATTAAAAGCAGTGGAAGGGGTTGTTTCATTAGGAGTAGTAATAGCACTTACAAATCTTCTACGTGATTTATCAGACCAATTCAGATGGGGTATAATGAACAACGTATCAACATTAGCAGAAGACAAAGAATACTTTGGGGACTTTGATGAGTTTATGTCACTTACAGAAAAAAAAGACTCCATTACAGAGCGAGTATACAAAGAAATAGATGTAAAGAAGATAGTACTTACTGATGTTTCTTTTAGTTATCCTACATCAGACAGAAAAATACTTAAAAATATTAATTTTGAGTTCAAAAAAGGAAAGCACTATGCAATCGTAGGTAAAAATGGTTGTGGCAAAACTACTCTAGTCAAATTATTAACAGGTATGTATAGTAATTATGAAGGTGAAATACTTATCGATAATGTGGAACTTAAAAGTTTGGATATAAATACTATTAGAAACATGTACTCTATAGCATTTCAAGACTTTGCAAGATACCCTATAGATATAAAAAGTAATGTTGTTTTTGGAGATATAAACAAAGAAGATAAAGATAAATTAAATCAATGCTTAGAAGCTGTTGATATGTATGAGTATGTAAACAAACTTGATGATAAAGAGAGTACTTTGCTAGGTAAAATAAAAGAAAATTCAACAGAATTATCAGGAGGACAGTGGCAAAAACTAAGTATGGCTAGAGTTCTTTACAATCCATCGAAGATAAGAATATTGGACGAGCCTACTGCAGCTTTAGACCCTATTTCAGAGTCGCAGCTGTATGAAAACTTTAGTATGCTTAGTAAAAATGTTACAAGTATATTTATAAGTCACAGGCTGGGTTCTACAATGCTAGCAGATACTATAATAGTTTTAGATGATGGAGAAATAGTTGAGACTGGATCACATACTGACCTAATGAAAAATAAAGGATTATATTATGAATTATATTCTAAGCAAAGGAGTTGGTATAAAAGATGAGATTAAAATATGACAAAAGTTTACCAATATCCAAAACGATTTTTTATATACTTAAAACCAATCTAAAAGCAAATCCACATATATTGATAACTAGTATGGTCATGAGTTTAATCCAAGGGTTATCATATGGAATAATTGCAAAAAGGCTAAAAATATTTTTCGAATCTGTAAGTCTAAGTATAAGTAAAGGTTATATGATGAGTGATACAAAAGAGGCTCTAATATACCTTATAGCTGTGATTGCTATAGCTATGTTTATTAATGGACTTAATAACGGTTTTCATAATCTTGTAGAAGGAAGAATAAACGAGACAGCACTTTTAAATCTACATCATAAGTCCAAAAAGCTCAGTCCGTATGCGTTTGAAGATATAAAGATATTGGACGATTTAGAAAAAGCAAGAGAAGGAGCAGAGGCTTCGACAGTTTTGTTGTTTGTGATAGTACTTATCTTTACTTTTTATGTTCCTGGCTTACTATACTTAACTCTGTTTTTTTATAGCATATATCCAGCAATAGCATTAATATTGCCTGCTATATTTATACCAACAATTATAAATCAAAGGTTAAGATTAAAAATCTTTAGCCAGCTAGCTAACAAATCTGGGCCTAAGCTTAGAGAACTAAAAAGCTTAGAAGATAGCATAGTAAATAAGGATTTTTACAAAGAAACACGTTTGTTAGGATTGTTCCCTTATTTACATAGAAAATATAAAGTTTGTTTAGACGAAGTATTAGAGCTAAAATGGGATTCAGAGAAAAAAATAGCTATAAAAGAAGGCTTGTTAAGGCTAATATCACTTATTGCATATATAAGCGTTATATTACTGCTTACGTATTTGTTGATTACAGGTAAAATTAGTAGTGGAAGTTTTGCAGCAGTGCTTTCTACTATAGCATTTATGTTTAGTACATTAGAAGAATTAATATTTTATCATATAGAAACAATCTCAAATAACATAGGCTATGTTAATAACTATGTTAAATATATGACGTTACAAGAAAAGAAAACTAAAAGTAAAGCTCAAATAAATATGAAATTTGGGATTAGTTTAAAGGATGTAAGCTTTACTTATCCAAATCAAGAGCAAACAGTATTAAATAATATTAATCTAAATATAAAAAATGGTGAAACTGTAGCAATAGTAGGAACGAACGGAGCTGGAAAATCAACTCTTTCAAAATTAATCATTGGATTATATCCATCTAAAAAGGGAGAGATAAAATATGATGATGTAGTCATTGAAAATGAAAGTCTAGAAGATATATGTCATAATACATCAGGAGTGATGCAAAATTTTAATAGATATAAATTTTCACTTCAAGAGAATATAGCTATTGCAGATATGATTAACGGTATTGATAAAAATAGAGTAATGGATACTATAAATACTTTTGAAATAAATTTAGATAACTACGAAGAAGGTTTAGAAACTATATTATCTACAGAGTTTTCAGGAATAGACCTATCAGGAGGTGAGTGGCAACGTTTAGCATTAGCTAGAGCAGACTATAAAAATAATAGCATAATAGTATTAGATGAACCAACTTCAGCAATAGATCCTGAGATGGAGGCAAGTATATATCAAAGTATAAAGAAAATTATGCAAAATAAAACAGCTATCATAATAACACATAGATTGGGTATAACCCCAGATGTTGATAAAATAGTAGTATTAGATGATGGATGTATAGTAGAAGAAGGCTCACACCAAGAATTGATGGCATTTGATTCAAACTATAAAAAGATGTATACATCTCAGATGAAATGGTTTGATTTTGATGATTATGAAAAATAGATATTGTATAATAATTTAGGCTTATAGGAAAACTAAAATTCTTGACAAAATTAGATTTTTTAAAAGCTATGATTATATTGTGAAGGATGAATAGTATGTTAAGTGATAAAATGTTAAAAATGAAGAAATGGGCTGTTGTAGGAGTGACAGAAGACAAGAGTAAATATGGCTATAAAATTTAGAAAAGCTAAAAGATAAAGGTTATGAGGTTTATCCAATAAGTGTTAAGAACTCAAAAATAAATGGTGAAAAAGCGTATAAAAGATTGTCAGAGTTGCCGATAAAAGTAGATGTTGTTGACTTTGTAGTTAATCCAAGTATAGGTATATCAATTATTTCACAGTGTAAAGAATTAGATATAAAGAACGTGTGGTTACAGCCAGGGACAATCAGCGAAGAGATAATAAAATATGCACAAGAAAATGATATAAACCAATACCAAGGCTGTGTGTTAGTAGCACTCAGTTAACAGCAACAATCTATAAATTATAAGAGGTGTATTTTTGTAGTGAAAAGAGATACTAAACATATAGGAGGGAACATAATGAAACGATTATTATTAGTCATAGTATTTTTTAGTGTTATTAATTTGTTAGTAGCATGTACTTCTGGTAAAAACGAGGCTACATTGAAACTAGGGTTAGATAAAATAGAAAGTAGTAAAGATGCTATAGCATTTATAGTAAATAATCCTACAGAAGAAGAACTTAGCAAAATACGGAATCTCAAAGAGTTTGAATTTGATAAAAGCAATGAATCATTATTAGTAGTACCAGTTAATAATAATTCTAGTGTTAAAGTTATAGAACTTACATTATATAAAGAGGGTATAAAATATGGTAAAGAACTATTTAAAACTGATAGTACATCAAATAATTATGCATTACAAATAAAAGCAACAAGACCAGAAGGAGTACCGGCGATGGAAATCATTGTTGAAAAAGACGGAACAACAGGTGAATATCAAGTGTCTTACAATGGTAAAGAAGGAAACCCAAAAGTAGAAATTATAAAAAAGAACACTAAGTAATGTAAAATAGATTAGAATAATAAGGATTATTATTAAAGAGAGAAGTTGTGTATGATGAATAACGAGAAACTATTAGAAGTATATTGATAGTTTCTTTTTAGTATTGTTAAAGTAGTAAAAAAATAATAAAATAGTACTATAAAAAGTCGGAAAACTATGCTTACTTGATTTTAATGTGATTAAGTGTTAATATTACAAGAGGGTTTAAGGTAAACTAATAACTACAGTATAATAGGTAAAAGAGGAATACATATGGAATTAAAAGATTTTAATACGCAAAATATTATAGAAAATGTAAGAAAGGATAGTATAGCCGAAGAGCTAGGCATAGAAAAAGGAGATATAATACTATCAGTCAATGATAATCAAATCAATGATATCATAGAATACAAATACCATATTTCAGATGATTATGTAAAAATGGAAATATTAAAGCCAAATAATGAAGTGTGGGAGTTAGAAATAGAAAAAGAATATGATGAGGATATAGGAATTGAATTTACAAATCCTCTAATAGATAAAGCAAAGAGTTGTAAGAATAAATGTGTATTTTGTTTTATAGACCAATTACCAAAAGGTATGAGAAAAACACTGTATTTTAAAGACGACGACTCAAGATTATCTTTCTTACAAGGGAATTTTATTACACTTACGAATATGAGTGATGAGGAAATCGATAGGATAGTGAGATATAGAATAAGTCCAATAAATATATCAGTTCATACCACAGATCCAGAATTGAGAATAAAAATGTTAAACAACAAAAATGCAGGTAAATTACATGAACGACTCAAAAAGCTCAACGAAGCAAATATAGATATGAATTGTCAGATAGTACTTTGTCCAGGAATCAATGATGGCAAACATTTAGATAAAACTATAGATGATTTATTTGAGTTTTATCCAAATATATCTAGTGTAGCAATAGTTCCAGTTGGTTTAACAAAGTATAGAGAAGGATTATTTGATTTAGAGATATTTAATAATGAGTCAGCAGGAGAGCTTTTAGATTATATAGAGGAAAAACAAAAAGGATTTATAGAAAAAATAGGAAGTAAATTCGTATTTGCTTCCGATGAATTTTTTATATTAGATGGCAGAGAAATTCCAAGCTATAATGAATACGAAGGTTTTCCTCAGATAGAAAATGGAGTAGGATTAGTTAGGAAATTTAAAGAAGAAATAGAGCGCACGTTAGATGATATAAATATTAAAGGGGAAAAAACCAAAACATATACAATAGCTACAGGAGTATTAGCGTATGAATTTATGAAAGAAGTAGCTGAGCTTGTAACTGACAAAATTGGAGACATAGAGATAAATGTATCAAAAATAAAGAATAAATTTTTTGGTGATAGCATAACTGTAGTGGGGTTAATAACAGGGCAAGATTTGATAGAGCAACTAAAAGATACACATATAGGTGATGGTTTAATAATATCTAGTGCAATGCTCAGAAGTGGAGAAGAAGTGTTTTTAGATGATATGACAGTAAGTGATATAGAAAAAGCTTTAAGTACGAAGATATATATTAGCAATAACGATGGGAAGAAATTCGTAGAGCTATTTTTAAATTTGAGAGGTGAAAAGTTTGAGTAGACCAATTGTTGCAATAGTAGGAAGACCTAATGTTGGGAAATCAACATTATTTAATAGGCTAGCAGGTAGTAGAATAGCCATAGTAGAAGATAAACCTGGAGTAACAAGAGACAGGATATATGCAGAATGTGAATGGCTTAATAAATATTTTACATTAATAGATACAGGAGGAATAGAGCCAGCCTCAGAAGATATAATATTAAAACAGATGAGAAGACAAGCAGAAGTTGCCATAGAAACGGCAGATGTTATATTGTTTATGGTTGACGGAGCACAGGGGCTTACATCAACAGATAGAGAAGTAGCCACTATGCTAAGGAAATCAAAGAAAAAGGTTTTACTAATAACAAATAAAGTAGATACTCACAAGACTCCAGATAGTATATATGAGTTCTATGAGCTTGGGATAGGTGATCCTATAGTAATATCAGCAAGTCATGGATTTGGGATAGGGGATATGCTAGATGTAGTAATAGCATATTTTCCGGATGATAAAGACACAGAGTATGATGATGATGTAATAAAAGTAGCAGTAATAGGAAAACCAAATGCAGGCAAATCTTCACTTATAAATAAAATATTAGGCGAGGAAAGAGTTATAGTAAGTGATATACCGGGTACTACAAGAGATGCAATAGACACACCGTTTGATGTCGGAGATGATAAGTTTGTATTTATAGATACAGCAGGGCTAAGAAGAAAGAGAAGCGTAGATGAAAATGTAGAGAGATACAGTGTAGTTAGATCATTAGCAGCTATAGAGAGGTCGGATGTTTGTCTAATTGTAATCGATGCTTCAGAAGGATTAACAGAGCAAGATAAAAAAGTTGCTGGTTATGCTCATGAAAATGGAAAAGCAGCAATAGTATTAGTTAATAAGTGGGATTTAATAGATAAGGACGATAGAACATATCTTGAATTTGAAAAAGAAGTTGTAAATGGCTTAGCATTTATGAAATACGCGCCTATAATAACAATATCAGCACTTACAGGAAAAAGGGTTAACAGAATCATAGATATGATAAAGACAGTAGCAAATAATCATTCGCTTAGAATAAAAACAGGTATACTCAACGATATCATCGGTGAAGCAGTATTAATGAATCAACCGCCGTCAGATAAAGGAAGAAGATTAAAGATATACTATGGTACACAGGCTAGTGTAAAACCTCCTAAATTCACTATTTTTGTCAATGACAAAGAGTTAATGCATTTTTCTTATACAAGATATTTAGAAAATAAGATTAGAGAAAGTTTTGGTTTTGAGGGAACTCCTATAAGATTCGAGATAAGACAAAAAAGGGGGCGATAGTTATTAAAGACATAATAATAGTAGCTGTTATATCATATTTTTTAGGTAATATCTGTGGTTCTTATATTTTTGGTAAACTTTTTAGACAAAAAGATATTAGAAATCATGGTAGCGGTAATGCAGGAGCAACAAATGCGCTAAGAGTTTTTGGTGTAAAAATAGCCCTTTTAGCGTTTTTATGTGATTTTATTAAAGGAATGATAGCAGTATATTTAGGTAAGTATATTGTTGGCACAGATTTAGGCGTATATATATCAGCTATTGCAGTGGCAGTAGGACATAACTATCCAATTTTATTAAGGTTTAAAGGAGGTAAAGGGATAGCTACTTCATTTGGAATACTAATAATAGTTTGTCCACTAATAGCACTATCATCAGTAGTAGTTTTTGTATCAGTAGTCTACATTACTAGATATGTGTCATTAGGATCAGTAATAAGTGCAATTGCAGTACCAATAAGCGGACTAATTATATACAGACCATTTGATAAACAGTTTTTTATATTTACATTAATAATAGGAGTAATGGCGATATTTAGACATATAGGTAACATTAAAAGGTTACTTAATGGAACAGAAAGAAAGTTAGGTCAAAAAGCAAAAAGCTAAACTAAAGGTATATGTATTTGGCACTTATTGAATACAGACTATTTGACATAAGTTTTTTATATTTACATTGAGAATAGGAGTAATGGCTTTATTTAGACATAAAGGTAATATTAAAAGGTGATTTAATGGAACCGAATCAAAATTAGGCCAAAAGCAAAATAAATTGATTGGGGGATATAAATGAGTGCAAAGATAGGTGTAATAGGAGGAGGAAGCTGGGGAAGTGCATTATGCATATTACTAGCTAACAAAGGATATAAAGTAGATTTTTGGATGAGAAATGAAGAGCAAGTTAATGAAATAAATAGAACAAGGATCAATACTAAATACCTACCAGAGGTCAAAATCCCAGAGACAGTTCAAATATCAAACGATTTAGAGTTAGTCATAAGGGATAAAGATGTGTTAGTGCTTGCAGTACCAACTCACGCAGTTAGAGAAACAGTAAAGAAGATAAAAGACAAAATCAAAGATGGTCAAATAATAGTGAATGTTGCAAAAGGTATTGAAAACGATACACTTATGAGAATATCACAAATAGTTAGAGAAGAAGCTCCAAATTCTAAATATGCAATACTATCAGGACCATCACATGCAGAAGAAGTAGCAAAAAAAATGCCTACAACAGTAGTAGTTGCATCAGAGGATAAAGAAGTCACAAAATATATTCAGGAAATATTCATTACACCGAGTTTTAGAGTTTATGCAGGCTCAGATGTAATAGGAGTAGAACTTGGAGGAGCAGTGAAAAACGTAGTAGCATTAGGAGCAGGAATATCAGATGGATTAGGCTATGGAGATAATACAAAAGCTGCACTAATGAATCGAGGAATAGCTGAAATAACTAGGCTTGGAGTCAAAATGGGAGCAAACAGACATACATTTACAGGACTTTCAGGGATAGGCGATTTAATAGTTACATGTACAAGTATGCACAGTAGAAATAGACGTTGTGGTATAAAAATAGGAGAAGGCATGAGCCTTGACGAAGCAATACAGTCAATAGGAATGGTAGTAGAGGGTGTAAAAACTGCAAAATCAGTACATTATTTATCAGAAGAATATGATGTTGAGCTTCCAATAAGTAATGCTATATATGAAGTTTTATACGAAGGTAAAAACGTCAAGCAAGCAGTAGATGAGTTGATGTTACGTGATAAAAAGAATGAACTAGAAGATGTTGAGTGGTAAATAAAATACAAAGGGCTGGTTTATAAATGTATGAACCAGTCCTTAGATTTTTTTAGGAATTCTTCAACTCTTAAAAGCTGAACCAATAAAATTTGAGTTACCACAAGACCCACAGAGATAATCTAAAAGAAACCTCTTTTGCTTTACTAGCTATCACTACATCCACATAGATTAGAAAGTTTGATATCCATTGAAAAACTACAGACACCATACATATCATTAAATAGTTGGTTTATCAAACTCAATACCACATCTTTGTTTCCATGGACAGTTGTTGACATTAATCCTATAGTGTACTTTACATCATAGGATTTTATAATATCTAAGACCTTGTTTATATCGTCAATATAATCATTGCTAATAATAGGGATAAAGCTGATTTGACAAGTCGCTACTTTTTCCATAGAGCACATAAAAAACCTCCATTATGATTTTGAGAATATTCATTTTCTTTTTCAATAGTTATATTACTTTCATCGATATCAGGTGGCACAAACAAACACTCTTTAATACAAACTAGGTTTTCAGGTTTTATTTTTTCTAAGTCTTCCCTTGATTTTAAGATGGAATGTTTAAAAACTGTATTTTGCTGAAAATAGTCTGATTGATATAAATTACCCCAGTGACTATTTTTATTGATAGTCCCAATTAATATACTCCCTTTGTCTTTTACAACTCTAAATATTTCATCCATTGCTTCTACAGGTTTTTTTACAAACTCAAAAGCAGCAGAGGAAAATACTCCATCAAAAGTACCATCGTCAAAATCGAGATTATAAACATCCATATTATAAAACTCAATATCTAAACCCATCTCTTTTGATTTTTGTCTTGCTATATTTAGCATTTCATCAGATATATCTATAGCTATAACTTTAGCACCTGCCTGAGCGAGTCTGATACTAAAATTACCTGTACCGCATCCAATATCTAGTATAGTATCATTATTGTTAAATTCAAATAAACTCATAGCACAATTGCTTTCTACCTTGTCAACAAATGCTCCAAGTTTTGTATCGTACCATGAATCATAGCTACTTGCCTCTGAATCAAATATTGCCATTAAATCACCCTCTTTAATAATTTCAACTGATATGTACTACTTTATATATCCATTAATAATTTGAGTTTACTATTAAATATAAAAAAAAGCAATATTTCATACTACAAAGATTAAAATTATAGTAATTTTTACTAGTAGCATGTCATATATTTTTATAAAGCAGTATATAAGGTGAAATCAATACATTAAACATTGTATAAAGAATAAAGGAGGGAATTTTTTTGGATAGGTATGATATCTACAATGATATTTCACAGCGTACTCAAGGTGATATATACATGGGAGTAGTAGGTCCAGTACGTACTGGGAAATCTACATTTATAAAAAGATTTATGGATTTACTAGTACTTCCAAATATAAAGAATACGCATAGAAAAACAAGAGCTATAGATTCAATACCTCAAAGTGGAGCAGGAAAGACAATTATGACTACTGAGCCTAAATTCGTACCAAGCGAAGCAGTAGAACTGACAATAAGAGATAATCTAAAATTTAAAATCAGAATGGTTGACTGTGTGGGGTATCTAATCAATGGAGCATTAGGCCATAATGAAGGGGAAATGCCTAGAATGGTGACTACTCCATGGTATGAGAAAGAGATTCCGTTTGAAGAAGCTGCTGAAATCGGTACAAAAAAGGTAGTAACTGATCATTCAACAATAGGCTTAGTGGTTACAACAGATGGTTCAATAACAGATATAGAAAGACATAACTACATACAAGCAGAAGAAAGAGTTATAAATGAGCTAAAAGCGTTAGAAAAGCCTTTTGTAGTGTTACTTAACTCCAAGCATCCAACATTAGACAGTACATTAGCACTAAGAGAAAGCCTAGAGCAAAAATACAACGTTCCAGTAGTGAATTTAGATTGCTTAAATATGTCGATGAGTGATATCAACAATGTATTTGAAAAGATACTATACGAATTCCCTATAAAGCAAATAAATATCAATTTGCCAGGGTGGGTAGACGGTCTTTCAAATAATCACTGGATTAAGAAAAGCATTATAAACACTCTAAAAGATTCCATAGGCGGTCTTCACAGATTAAGCGAAGTTGATAAGTTAAGAGATGAATTAAATGGACTTGATGTATCAGAAAATACAGTTATAGAAGAAGTTAATCTAGGCTTTGGTGACGTAAATATTAAAGTTAATGTAGATAATCAATTACTATACAAAGCTATAGAAGATTATTCAGGTATTAGAATTGATGGAGAGCATCAATTACTAGGTCTCATAGGTAAATTGTCGACAATAAAAAAAGAGTATGATAGAGTAGAGAAGGCACTCAATGATGTAAAAGAATACGGATATGGTCTAGTGCCGCCTTCATTTGATGAATTAGAGTTACTAGAACCTGAAATATTCAAAGAAGGAAAGAGATATGGAGTTAAGCTTAAAGCTAATGCCCCATCACTACATCTAATCAGAGCAGATATAGCAACAGAAGTCTCCCCTATTATAGGAACAGAAAGACAGAGTGAAGACCTTGTTAAATCATTGCTAGACGAATTTGAAAACAATCCTAACAGAATATGGGAATCAAACATGTTTGGCAAATCTCTTCATGATTTAGTACAGGAACAATTACAAATAAAAGTTAATACATTGCCAACAGAGACGAGAGCTAAATTACAAAGGGCATTGCAAAGAGTAATCAATGACGGTGGCGGTGGACTTATCTGTGTTATAATATAAACAAAGAACGAGATGCTTTATGCATCTCGTCAGACCGTAGACAAAAGTCCAATTTCTGCGTTGTTGTTAAAATTTCCGTTGCTCACTTACCTCTAAGTAAGCTCTGCTACTCAATTTTAACACGCCTTTAAATTGAACTTTTACTAAAGTCTGCTATCTTGATGACTTTGTCATCAATCTAACGAGATGCTTTATGCATCTCGTATCTATTTGCAAAATTTGTAAATAGAATAATAACAATAATCCTTTTTATTCATATTATATAGTGACAGTAATAGAAAAGGAGGTATAGTATGTTTAATTTATTAGGTTGTGGTTGGGAAGGTAGTAGTTTATTATTCTTCTTTTTGATACTAGTTGTAATTTTCTGTAGTTGTGGTAAGGGTCACGGTTGCAGTAAAGAATAATTAAATATGTATGAATAAGGGCTGTTTTTCTAACACAGCCCTTTAATAAATGTATTTTTTATTAAGAAATCTTTATAATTTCATTATATTATGATTATAAGATTGACAAGATTTTTACGTATATTTATAATAAACACATAACGTATATACAAAAGAAAGAAAATGAGGACAAAAATATGAATACAATGACAGTTATTTATATATTAGCAATGTTATTATTAGTTAGTGTATGTGGATACGCACTAGTAGTAATAAAAGAAAAAATATATTTGACCAAAAATATAATATTATTAGAAAAAAAATCCGTAACTGAGACACACTTAAACGAAGCAGATATAAAAGAGTTTATGCTTGATGGTGATAAGTATAAAACTGGAGATGAAGTAAAAGTAATGTTTGTGGATAGAAAAAAAGTTTCAGGGATAATAATTGGAGCAATAAAAAAAGAAAATCAAATCTTAATAGTCACACATGATGATCAAATCAAGAAATTTTCAATAGGTGTAATAAAAAGGATACGAGTAGTGAGTAGGTATGGTAAATTTTTCTAACAACTAATATAGGAGTATAAGCCTATATTATAATAAATCATAAAAAATTTATAAAAGTTAGAGGGTATTCGTATTTTTTGAAGAAATATATAATTGGGTTGTTCTAGCCTAAATGCAAAGGATATAAGTAAAAAAACTGGAGATAGATATGGACTTGGATGAAAATAGAAAAAAAAGAAAAAAGAAAAAATTGATGATAAAGATATACTCTGCAGTGGTAATAGCCTTGGTAGTTTTCGTATTGTTCATCACAGTTTATGATTTTGGTTACAAAAAATATGTTGCAAAGCTAGATATACTAGAAGATACAATAAAGTGTGATTCCGTTATTATAGAAAATAGCATAGTTTATAAATCAAACCATACTGGTACAGTTAATTACTTCAAAAACGAAGGGGATAAGATCAGTAAGGGAATATTACTAGCTAGAACATATGCAACTAATGAAGATGATATGCAAAGCAAACTAGATGAGTTAAATAAACAAATAAAAAAAATAGAGTCAAATTCAATAAAAAGTGAAATATTAAGCTCAGATATAAAGAAAAGCGAAAAGATAATTAACTATATAGTAAAAGATTTACAAGAGAGCTTGCTCAACGGAGATTTTAAAAAAGCTAAAGAGATAAAAAGCCAGCTTGTAGAAGGAGTAGACAAACATAACAAGATTACTGGTAATGATTCATACAAAAACGTGACAGTAAGTACTCTAGTAAAACAGAAAGAGAACATAATAAAACAAATGCAGAGTAATACAAAGAACTATTACTCAAAGAATGTTGGAATAATAAGTTACTTAATAGACGGATTAGAAAGTACATTTACATTAGAGAATATACTTAATACTCAGGTAGACAAAATCGAGATAACTGATAGCAAACCAATCAATAATAAAGAAATCGAGAAAGTTAAAATTGGACAACCAGTGCTTAAGGTAGCATACAACAATAAATGGTATATTGGGTGCAAACTGAAAAAAGAGAGTATTAATGGTATAAAGGAAGGCAACAATATAGATATTAGATTTAATGATAAGATAAGACTTAAAGCTGTAGTATATAAAATCAAAGAACAAGGAGACAATGCACTTGTAATTTTTAGTTTTGATGATTATTATTACAAGGTTTACAAAAATAGATTCAATAAAGTTGATATAATAAAGTCTAGCAATAAAGGGTTAAAAATACCTATAGATTCTATTATAGAAAGAGAAGGTAAGAAGGGTGTTTTTGTATCTAATGTTAGTAATATAGTAAAATTTGTGCCTATCAAAATACTATATCAAAACGATGAGTTTGCAATAGTAAAGCAAAAGTATTTCTACGTAAAACAAAAGGAAACAGATAAGGCAGAAAAGATAGATACTATTAGGTTATATGATCAAATAATACAAAGACCAGACAAGGTTAAGGAAAAGGATATACTAAATAGGGGTGGAGACAATGGAGTTAACTAGTAATTTAGCAGATGTAAAAGCAAGAATAGAGAGAGCTGCCCAAAAATCAGGTAGAAAACTGGAAGATATAGACTTAATAGCGGTTACAAAGACAGTTGATGTAGATGTTATAAAGGAAGCTGTTAAGCTTAATCTGACAAAACTTGGAGAAAATAAACCACAAGAGATTAAAAGGAAAAGTGATATACTATCAAAACAAGACATAGATTGGCATATGATAGGTCACTTACAAACAAATAAAGTGAAATATATAATTGATAAAGTTTCACTAATACATTCATTAGACAGACTATCATTAGCTAAAGAAATACAAAAGAAGGCAAATGATAATAATTTGATAGTAGATGTTTTAGTGCAGGTGAATGTTTCAGGAGAAGAAAGCAAGTTTGGTTTAGAGCCAGATAAAGTAGTAGAGTTCATAAAAGAAGTAAGTAAGTTTGATAAAATAAGAATAAAAGGGCTAATGACTATGGCACCATTTTATTCTGAGCCAGAAGAAACGAGATTCGTTTTTAGAGGACTTAAAAAATTATCAGAACAAATAGAAGAGCTTAAATTAGATAATGTAGAGATGAAATATCTATCAATGGGAATGACAAATGATTTTGAAATTGCTATAGAAGAAGGGGCAAACATGGTAAGAGTTGGTACAGGATTGTTTGGAGAAAGAGTATACAAGTAAATAAAGGAGGATTATTATGTCAAGTGAAGGATTATTAAGTAAAGTTAAATATTTTATAGGGTTAGAAGATTATGAAGATGATTATGAGTACGAAGAGGAGTATTTAGAAGAAGAGCAAGAAATACAAACAAGTAAAATAAACATGAACAATAAAGTAGTAAATATACACACAAATAAAAACATCAAATTAGTAGTTCATAAGCCTAGTAAGCTTGAAGATTCAACTACTATAGTTAAAGATTTAAAATCAAGAAAGCCTGTAGTAGTAAATCTTATAGGGTTAGAAGATGAAACAAAAAGAAGTATATTTGACTTTTTAAATGGTGCATTGTATGCGTTAGAGGGAAGCATACAAAAGGTTACAAAAGATATATTTGTATTAGCACCAAACAACGTAGATATAGATGGTAATGTAGAAAAAGAAATAAAAGATAAAAGCACATTTTCTTGGTTAAAATAGATGAGGGAGTAAATTTATGAACTATATGATAATAAGGACTATAGATATTTTTGTGGATGTAGTTAAATACTTGATAATAGCAAGGATATTAGTGGGTCTGTTTTTAAGAGATACTAGACATCCGGTGATGAATTTTTTATATCAAGTTACAGAACCAATATTAGAACCTTTTAGGAGATTATTGTATAAATTGAACATAGATACAGGGATGTTTGATTTTTCACCAATATTGGCTTTTTTGGCATTAGAGCTTATAGAAAAAATAATTATAGGGATACTGTTATAATAGATGAACAGAATAAAAAACAAGACAGAATATTTATCGCATATAAACGATAAGGATCAAATTATTGCTATGCGAAAGATTATAGACAAAATAGATAGTGTATTGATTAAAAGAGATGTCGAATGTACAGAATTTCTAGACCCTTATCAAAGAAGGCTAGCTATATCAATACTCAATAGATTTGATGAGATATCTTATGATGAAGATGGAGGATATAAAGATACTGAAAGAAAAGCTATAATCATATATCCTTCATATTTAGATAAGAGTTATATAGAAGATTTTGTTTGTGCGGTCAAACTAAATATAAAAGGAAATTTTGAAAACATCAGTCATAGAGATTGTTTAGGAGCTCTATTGTCTTTAGGACTAAAAAGAGAAAAAGTTGGAGATATATTTATATTAGATAGTCTTATATATGTGTTTTTGCATAAGGATGTATCATGTTACGTACAATATAATATGAATAAGATAAAACACACTACAGTAGTACCTGAGCTAATAACTAGGGAAGATGTACACATTAAGCAAAGCAATGATTTTGAAATTTCAGTAATAAATATTACATCCTTGAGGTTGGATAACGTTATAAGTTCCTCTTTTAATTTATCTAGATCAGAGAGTGCTAAATACATAAAAGGGGGATACACCAAAGTCAACCACCAGCCTATTGAGCAAGCTTCTCACAATATTGCAGAGGGAGACTTGTTATCCGTTAGGAAAAAAGGAAGAGTATCAGTAGAAGCAATACTTGGACATACAAAAAAGGGAAGATTAAGACTTAAAATAAAAAAATATCTTTAGCGGAGGGAAGATTATGTTAACACCATTGGACATACAAAAAAAAGAGTTTTCTATGGCATTTAGAGGTTACAAAGTATCACAAGTTGAAAGCTTTTTAGATCAAATAATAACAGATTTTGAAAATATAATAAACGACAATATTGAACTAAAAGATAGGATAGAGACATTAGATAAAAGAATAGAGCACTATCAAACAATAGAAGATACATTGCAAAATACATTGGTAGTAGCACAAAAAACAGCTGAAGATGTGAACTTAAATGCGAAACAAAAGCATGATACAATAGTGAAAGAAGCAAAAGAAAAAGCAAGAAAAATAATAGAAGATGCAAACAACGATGTAATAGAAATGCAAAGAAAATACGATAATATGAGAAAAGAAGCACTTATGTTCAAAGCAAAGTTTAGGTCCCTTTTAGCATCGCAAATAGAAGCGACAGATACATACTACAATCTCAATGATATGGACGTAGAGACTACAAGTCTTAAATAACATAGATTTTATCCTTGTGTAAATGCATTGTTCAAAGTATAATGAACAGTGTATTTGTTTTTTATAGCAAATTATGAGATTGATGATTTGTAGATTAATTGGATAAAATATATTTAAAGAAATTATATAATAGAAAGGAACTACAGGAGGAGTATCATGGAGCTTAAACTTATATCATATGATAAAAACAATTTAAAGAGCATAGATTTAGGAGATAATGTAATAATAGATAGAGATAGACTTACAATGATAGCTGGACCTTGCTCAGTAGAAAGCAGAGAGCAGATACTAAGAACAGCAGAGTATTTAAAAAGTCTGGATATTAAGATTATGAGAGGTGGAGCATTTAAACCAAGAAGCTCACCATATTCTTTCCAAGGTTTAGGATTTGAAGGCTTAAAATATCTCAGAGAAGCAGGAGATAAATACAATATAAAAATAGTATCAGAGATAATAGACCCAAGAGACGTAGAAAAAGCGTATGATTATGTTGATATATTTCAAATAGGCTCAAGAAATATGCAAAACTATAGTTTAATAAGAGAGATAGGTAAAGTAGATAAGCCAGTACTTTTAAAGCGTGGTATGAATGCTACAATAAGTGAATGGTTGATGTCGGCAGAATACATAGCATTAGAAGGTAATGATGATATAATACTTTGTGAAAGAGGCATAAGGACATTTGAGAACTATACCAGAAATACACTAGACTTAGCAGGAGTGGCAGTAGCAAAAGAACTGAGTAGATTACCAGTAATAGTAGATCCAAGTCATGGAACAGGCAGGAGAGAGTTAATAGAGCCTATGTCTAGAGCGGCTATAACACTTGCTGACGGGCTGATGATAGAAATGCATGAAAATCCAGACAAAGCTATATCTGATGGTTTTCAGTCATTAAATTTTACTCAAATGAAAGAATTAGTAACAAGAATTAGAAAATTGCACGATTTGTTAGCTAAATAGATAGTTTCATAAATATTTCGTTTTAGATATTTATAATTAACTCTCAAATGGGGGAAAATATAAGTAAGGGGAAGATTATGAATAAAGATGTGGCTAAATCAATTAATAAAAAATTAGATGACATTTCAGACCAACTAGAGAAAGCTAAAATAGCAGAATACGTTGATATGATGCATAATCGAAGAAGATTATTATATGTCAATTTTCTTAGTGGATTAGCAAGAGGTTTTGGTATGGCTATAGGTTTCACAATACTAGGAGCAATAGCGCTTTACATACTAAACAGAATGATAACATGGAATCTTCCGGTAATAGGCGATTTTATAGCTGATATAGTCAAGATCGTTACAGATAATTTGGGAGGACGACGATAATGAACAAATCTATGCTACACAAATACAAAATTAAACTACAGCAAGAAAGGGATAAAATACTGAGCACAATAAATGAAATAAATAAAAATGATTTAGCAGGAGCACTAAAAGAATCTGGCTCAGAACTATCATCATACGACAATCATCCTGCTGATTTAGGAACAGAGACTTTTATGATGGAGCAAAGCATGAATCTAAAAGAAAACGAAGTAAACCTTCTGAGTAACATAGATAATGCACTAGAGAACATAAAAGAGGGCAAATATGGAGTATGTAAAATTTGCGGTAAAGATATAAAAGAAGAAAGACTAGATATATTACCATATGTAGATACATGCACTCATTGTATGGATAAAACATTAGCATCAGAAGTGCAATATAGACCGATAGAAGAATCAGTAATAGGATATCCTTTTTCAAGAATTAGAAGTATGGCAGGAGAAAATGTTGAGGTAGACGGAGAAGATGTCTATCAGGATGTAGAAAAATACAATAAAATGCCACTAGATCCAGATCAAATCGGAGATTTTGATGATTTTAAATCAGGAGTATTAGAAGGAACGCAGAAGATAGAGCAAGAAGAGGATATTTTCAAATAACTAAAGTTATCCCTAATGGCAAATTACTGCGTTATTGAAATCCACATGACTAATCACGTACTTTAGTACGCTCATATCCATCGTATTTCAAAGCCTTGTACTTTACTCATTCTAAAGACAGCTTCAAGCTACCTGAGAATGGCAAATTACTGCGTTATAAAATTTAGAAACATAAAATTGAAATATAGATATAAGAAACGGGTCATAGTTACTTTGTGACCCGTTATTAAGTTACTGAGATTAAAATATAAGGGAAAATCATTATAACATATTAATTAAAGTTGCATGAATATTTAAGGTTAAATATTAAATATTACATATTTGCTTTACAAAGAGATATATTTTATAATACAATTTAACATGGAGATTATATAAAGGAGTGGATTATTTGTTAATTATTTTTTGCATCATAACAGTGTTACTTGATCAAGCATCAAAGTATTATTTTGCAAATTTACTTGCAGATGGAAGGACAATAAAAATATTAGGTGACTTTTTGCAGTTTAACTATGCAGAAAATAAAGGAGCAGCTTTCAGCATACTACAAAACAAGCAGATTTTTTTGATAATAATAACAATTATAGTAATAATCGTGATAGCGTATTATATTAAAAAAGTAAGTTTGACATTTAATGCAAAGCTAATGTTAACATTTATAATAGGCGGTGCAATTGGGAATCTAATAGACCGAATTAGATTCAGATATGTAATAGATTTCATAGATGTGAAATTCGGAACGTTTTATGATTTTCCTATATTTAATATTGCAGATAGCTTTGTTGTAGTGGGAACGATAATATTTACAATTTTAGTGTTTACAGATAACTATATGTTGAAAGAGTGATGAAATGAACCAAGTTGAGATAATAGCATTAGAGGGAGAAAACGGTAGATTAGATAGTTTTCTAGCAAACAAACTAGAAGATGTATCACGCTCGTTTATACAAAAGCTCATAAAAGATGGCAACGTAAAAGTAAATAACATAATAAAAAAGCCTAGATACATGGTAAATGCAGGAGATACAATCATTGTAGAGTTGCCAGAGCCAAAAGAGCTTGAGGTATTGCCTGAAGATATAGAGATAGATATAGTTTATGAAGATGACGATGTAGCAGTAGTATACAAGCCACAAGGCATGGTAGTGCATCCAGCATGTGGGCATCAAACAGGTACATTAGTAAACGCATTGCTTTACAGATTGAAAAATCTATCATCAATAAACGGAGTAATAAGACCGGGAATAGTTCATAGGATAGATAAAGATACTTCGGGATTACTCATGATAGCAAAAAATGATTTTGCTCACAACGAGTTATCAAAGCAACTCAAAGAGCATACAATAACTAGAGTATATTACGCATTAGTAAACAACAATATAAACAGAGAAACAATAGATATAGACAAACCCATAGGAAGGCACCCAGTAGATAGGATGCGAATGGCAGTGACAGATAGAAATTCAAAGAGAGCTGTAACACATATAACAGTAATAGAGAGATTTAAAAACTATACATTAGTAAAAGCACAGCTTGAAACAGGCAGGACACATCAGATAAGAGTACATATGGCTTATTTAAGCCACTCCATAGTAGGAGACCCAGTGTATGGCTCAAAAAAACAAAAATTTAAGCTAGAAGGGCAACTACTTCATGCGAAAGTTTTAGGGTTTAATCATCCGAGAACAGGAGAATACATGGAGTTTGAATGTGACCTGCCGGATTATTTTAAGCATGTACTAGATATATTAAGGAAAAAAAATGCCTAGACAAACGCATTATAATATGCTATCATTATGTAAATTGATGCATTCATCGTTTAAACAAAGTAATAATGATATATAGTTGTTAGGCTTCTTTTGTGGAGGTGTAATATTGAAAACAAAAACTTTAATAATGGATGAGAAGGCTATACAAAGAGCAACAACTAGGATATCTCATGAAATAATTGAAAACAACAAAGGTATAACAGACGTAATAATAATAGGAATTAAAACTAGAGGTATACCATTAGCAAACAGAATAGCAAATAAGATAAAAGATATAGAAGGTCAAGAAGTACAAGTAGAGACACTAGATATTACTCTATATAGAGATGATTTATCAGAGATAGATGAAAAACCAGTAGTGTCAATAGATAAACTCAAATGTGATATAACAAACAAGATAGTAGTACTAGTTGATGATGTGCTTTATACAGGTAGAACAGTAAGAGCAGCATTAGATGCAATAGTGGATAATGGAAGACCAAAAAAAGTACAACTAGCAGTATTAATAGATAGAGGACATAGAGAACTACCGATTAGACCAGATTATATAGGTAAAAACGTACCAACATCAAAAAAAGAAATAGTAAGCGTTAAATTCAAAGAAACAGATGATATGGATAGCGTTCTAATAAAAGAAGTATAAGAAAACATAGCTCTTTTAAAACAGTCCCGTGAGGCTGAAAAAGGGAGAATGATTCTCCCTCCTTAAAAAAGATAGGAGGTTTTATTATGTCTAAATTTAGATATATAAAAGAAAACAAAATAATAATCAAACATGGGTTATATAATAATGTATATGAAGGTGATTGACCTTTAGTATATATTTATTATGTGACCCATTTTTAATGCAAAGAAAAAGTCAGGAGGGATGAAATGATTATACAAAATGGTTATTATATCAATATGAAAGATAAAAAGATTGAGAAAAAAGACATAAGAGTAAAAGACGGGATAATAACAGAAATAGGAGAAAGACTAGAATTAGCAAATGAAGATCAAATAATAAATGCCAAAGAGTTGTATATACTTCCAGGTTTATTTGATATGCATGTTCATTTTAGAGAGCCAGGTTACGAATATAAAGAAACAATAAAGACAGGAGCAAAGGCAGCAGCAAAAGGTGGATACACAGGAGTGCTGACTATGCCCAATACAAACCCAGTAATAGATAGCGTAGAAATACTAAAAGCTCTAAACGAAATAATTAAAAAAGATAGTATGGTAGAGATATTCCCTTCAGTAGCAGTCACAACAGGTCAAAGTGGAGAGGTACTTAGTAACCTTGGTGAGCTAATAGAAAATGGTGCATACGCTATATCAGATGATGGACAGCCAATAATGAATGAAGATTTGATGTATGAGGCACTAAAAGAAAAACACAAACTAAAAATACCTATATTAATCCACAGCGAAGACAAAAGATATGTAAATAATGGTTGCATAAACGAAGGAAAAATTTCTAGAGAGCTTGGAGTAAGAGGAATATCATCAAAATCAGAATATGAAATGATACACAGAGATATAAAGATGGCAGAAGAGCTTGATACGAGTATACACATATGCCATATTAGCACCAAAGAATCAGTCGAGATAATAAGAGAAGCAAAGAGTAAAGGTATAAAAGTTACATGTGAAGTAGCACCACATCATTTCTATGCAGATGAAAGCATAGTACTAAAGAAGAAATCAATAGCAAAAGTAAATCCACCACTTAGAGCAGCTGAGGATGTAGCTGAGATAATTAGAGGGATAAAAGATGGAACAATAGATGCGATAGCAACAGATCACGCACCACATTCAAGCAAGGAAAAACAAAAAGATTTATATGAAGCCCCATTTGGAATATCAGGAATAGAATTAGCACTTCCACTAACACTAACAAAATTTGAAGAAGAAAACATAGATATATTTAGATTAGTGGATATGATGAGCATAAATCCAAGGAAAATATTAGGATTAAAGCCAGAGCTAATAGAAGTAGGAAGTAGAGCAAATATGGTGATAGTAGATTTAACTAGTACACAAGTAATAACAGAAGAATCAATAGTATCAAAAGGCAAGAATACACCATTTATAGGTGAAAAGTTAAAAGGAATAGTAGAGTATACAATATTAGAAGAAAAAATAATATTTAGGAGGAGTTAAACATGTTTGTAGACAGATTGATAGAAAATATAATTTTAAAGAAAAATCATAGTGTAGTAGGATTGGATCCAAGGATTAATTTTGTACCTAAATATATTAGAAAAAATTATGAAACTTCAAAAAAAGGTGAATGTGAAGCAATACTAGAGTTCAATAAGATAATCATAGACAATATCAAAGACATAGTAGCGTGCGTAAAACCACAGATAGCATTTTATGAAAGTTATGGTATTGATGGGTTAAACACATTTATAAAGACAATAGAGTATGCAAAGCAGAACGGATTATCAATAATTGCAGATATCAAGAGAGGAGACATAGGCTCTACTGCAGAAGCTTATGCTAAAGCATACTTTGAAGGAGGATTTGTAGATGTCGATTCAGTAACACTAAATCCTTACCTAGGAATAGATTCAATTAAACCATTCTTAAATTATTGTGATGATAAAAAAGGTGTTTTCATATTAGACAAGACATCAAATAAAAGCTCAAAAGATATACAGGACTTAAAGGTAGACGACAAATATCTATATATGGTAGTAGGAAAGTATATAAATGAATGGGGAGAAGCAAACAAAGGAAGATACGGATATAGCAACGTGGGTGCAGTAGTAGGAGCAACATACCCTAGGGAGATGAAAGTGTTAAGAGAGATAATGAACAGTAGCTATATATTAGTACCGGGATATGGAGCTCAAGGTGGAACAGCGAAGGATATAATCGATTGCTTTAATGAAGATGGACTAGGTGCGGTAATCAACTCATCTAGAGGCATAATAGCAGCTCATACAAAAGAAGAAAACAGCAAATATGGCGAAAAAGATTTTGGTATTTGTATAAGAGAGGCAGCAATAGAAATGAGAGATAGCATTAACAAAGAATTAGAAATAAACAATAAATTAGCTTGGTAGGTGAGCGAAGATGAAATATATAGAGTTATGTGAGATTGTAGAAAACAAAGAAATCATAGATGGCATTTATAAAATGATAATAAAAACAGAAAATATAGCTGGGCAGTCAAAAGCAGGTCAATTTATACAAATAAAAATAAACGATCTTAATGATCCGCTACTGAGAAGACCAATAAGTATAAACGAGATACTAAAAGATGACAGGCTGTGTATCTACTACAAAGTAGTAGGAAAAGGTACAGATTTAATGGCAAGATTAAACAAAGGTGAAAAACTAGATGTGATAGGTCCATTAGGTAATGGGTTTGATGTATCTTTAGGTAACAAAAAAATAGCTATAATTGGTGGAGGAATAGGAGTAGCACCTTTACTAGAGACAGCAAAAGTATTATCAGAAAATAATCAGGTAGATACCTATATAGGATTCAATGATGATATATATCTAGAAGATGAGTTCAGAAAAAATAGTAAAGATGTCTATATAACAACAGTAACAGGAAAAATAGGAGAAAAGGGATATATAACAGAGGTACTAGAAAAGAATATAAAAAGCTACGATTTATTAATATCCTGTGGACCAAATGTAATGCTAAGCGAAGTAAAGAAATTGGCAGATAAGCATGATATAAAGTGTCAACTGTCACTAGAAGAGAGAATGGGCTGTGGCTTTGGAGCATGTGTGGGTTGCTCTATAGAGACAACAGATGGGGTAATGAAAAAGGTATGTGTAGATGGCCCAGTATTCTTAGCAAGTGAGGTGAATATATAATGCATAAAGATATAGATATGAGCTTGAAAATAAAAGACGTAATATTTGAAAATCCAATATTTACAGCATCAGGGACATTTGGGTTTGGATATGAATTTGACGATTTCATAGACATAAGTGAGGTAGGCGGTGTAGTAGTAAAGGGTTTGACATTGGAGCCGAGAAAGGGAAATAAAGTTCCTAGGATAGCAGAGACAGCAGGTGGTATGCTAAACAGTGTAGGACTTGAAAACCCAGGGGTAGAGTATTTTCTATCAGATATACTTCCAAAGCTTAAATCAAAAAATGTCAAGGTTATAGCAAATATAGCAGGTAACAACATTGAGGATTATTGTAAAATGGCAAGTAAAATTAATGATTCTTCATGTGATGCAGTAGAGATGAATATATCATGTCCAAACGTGAAACAAGGTGGAGTAGCTTTTGGAACAAATAAAGATGTAGTATATGAGATAACAAAAGAAGTAAGAGCTTGTTTAGACAAGCCATTGATAGTAAAACTATCACCTAATGTAACAGATATAAAAGAGATAGCAGTGAGCGCACAAAAAGGTGGTGCTGATTGTATAAGCCTAATAAATACACTTATAGGTATGGCAGTAGATACAAAAACACGAAGACCTGTGCTAAGTAATGTGATAGGTGGGCTTTCAGGGCCTGCGATAAAGCCAGTAGCACTTAGATTGGTGTGGGAAGTAAGTAAGGTAGTAGATATACCAATAATAGGAATGGGTGGAATAAGAGATATAGACGACGTATTGCAGTTTATGCTAGTAGGAGCAAGCGGAGTAGCAATAGGAACATCAAACTTTATAGATCCATGTATAACAGTTAAGTTAGCGAACCAACTAAAAGAGTATTTAAAAGAAAATAAATATAAATCAACACAAGATATTATAGGAAAAATTAAATTATAAAGGAGAGGTATAAATGAAAAGAGAAGAGATAATCAATATATTTAAAGAATCAGGAGTATTATTAGAAGGGCACTTTTTACTTACATCAGGAAAACATTCAAAGCAATATTTACAATGTGCTAAGCTATTTCAATATCCAGAGAGCTCACAAATTATATCAAAAGAGCTAGCAAACAAATTTAGAGATACAGAGATAGATGTAGTTATAGGACCAGCAATAGGAGGTATAATATTAGCTTACGAAGTAGCAAAACAGCTTAACGTAAAAAATGTATTTGCAGAGAGAGAAAATGGAGCAATGACACTTAGAAGAGGCTTTTCAATCAACGAAGGAGATAAAGTACTAGTAGTAGAAGATGTAGTGACAACTGGAGGTTCAGTAAAAGAGGTTATAGACATAGTAAAAGAAATGAAAGGTGTTGTAGTAGGGGTAGGAAGTGTAGTGGATAGAAGTTCAAATAATAGAAAATTTGAAGAAGAATTAAGATCAGTAATAAAATTTAACATTGAAACATTTGAAAGTGATGATTGCCCATTATGTAAAGAAGGAATAGAAGTTGTTAAACCAGGAAGTAGAAAAGTATTTAAGTAGAATTGAAAAACATAAAACACACATACATTTGGGGGATGTCTTTAGGGGCAACCCCTCTTTTTTAGAGCATAAAATAAAAGCTCCCTTTATTTGTTGGCTTAAAAATTGTATAATAAAGTGTATTGAAATTTTTATAAATAGGAGGAGAAGATGCAAGTAGACATACTATTATTTTTTCAAAAATACTCAAATGAAATACTGGACAAAACATTTATTGGAATAACAAACTTAGGATCAGAGGCATTTTATTTCTTAATAATGACATTAATATTTTGGTGTATAAGTAAAAGAGATGGTTTAAAAGTTATATTTGTAGTTTTAAGCTCAGAGATACTGAACATATTCTTAAAAGACGTAATAAATACACAAAGACCGTTCCTTGATGACAGAATAAATGGTGTATATATCAAGTCGGCTCCAGGAAATTCTTTTCCAAGTGGTCATACACAGGCTGTGACAGTATTTTGGTATTACTTAATGAGAAATTTTAATCTCAAGTTCTTAAAAGTTATAGGTTGGACGACTATTTTCTTAGTTGGATTATCTAGACTTTACCTCAGAGTACATTGGCCAATAGACGTATTAGGTGGATTTATTATAGCGATAATATTTGTACTACTATTTGAAAAAATTATGGGTTTACTAAAAGGTAAAGAGATAAGTACGTTTTTAAAAGTGACATTATTACTACTCGGTAATATGATATTATTTGTATATAAAGATGTAAATGTAGCAAAAATGCTTGGAGTTTATACAGGAGCAATACTTGGTTATCTAGTAGAGGTTAAGTACTATGACTTTATAGAAAAAACAACTCTTACAAAACAGATAATTAAATTTGCACTTGGTGTAGTATTTGTAGCTTTTACAAAATACTATTTAAAAGCTATATTTCCACAAGAAATGTTATTTGATTATATTAGATATTTTATAACAGGAGCAACAGTTACACTAGTATTACCATTTATATTTGTTAAGGCAAAACTTAGTGATTGTAGGAAGAGTTAGGTAAAAAGCATCATTTTAAGGGGGAGAAATGAGACATAAGAATATTTTAAAGTATATTTTAATCATTATGATTAGTATAATGTTTGCAATGCTTTTACACATAATAACATCAAACTTTAGCACTACACCTAAAAACCCAGAGTGGAGTATAATCGTACAAAATATAGGACTAACAGCTACATTGATACTATGGTATATAATAGCTTTTGGTAGTATTGCGTTGGTGTACAGTATGTTTAGAAGTTCTGTAAGTGGAGTACGCTATGGATTAGGTATAGGTATACTTTGGTTATGGGGTATGCTAGAGGGAGTATCACTATCAGGAAATCCTTATATAAATGAATTCATTACAGGTTTAAGTGATGCCCTACCAATCATATTAATGGGATTGTTACTAGGGAGATTTATCCCAAACTCAGAAAATAAAAAACTGCGAAAAGAACCTATTTTACTTAGGAACAAAATTATATCTTTAGTTAGTTTTTCATTAGTATTTTTAGTAGGTAGAAGTATTTTTTACTATACAGGTGTAATGACCTGTGGATATAAGCAATACCCGTATTTTACAGTTATTTGGACTTTCATAATGGGGACATGTATAGGAATAGCATATATACTGATAGGTCAAACTATGAAGAGAAAGTCAATACTTCATAATGCTATAAAGTTTGGAGTCATAGTATTTGGAGTAAACTGGACAGTGTTTGTCATATTCATGCCATTTGTTTTTAGAGGTAAGGTAGTTGCTAGTATTATAAGAATACTAGTAGATGTAGGTCTTATAATTTGTAGCTGCTACTTATCAGAGAGATTAAGTAAAAAAAGAAAATATAAAATCTTAACATAAAAAGGAGTGTCTATTTAGAGATACTCCTTTTTATGCTAAAATTCATATTTGACATACCTAGAACATCTATGTATAATGATACCTAGATGTTCTAGGTAATAATTCAAGAAAAATAAAGGAGGAACTTTTTATGCAGATAGACAAAGGTTTATTAGGTGGAAGCACTGTACTACTTCTATTAACATTACTTGAAGAAAGCGATAAATACGGGTATGAGATAATAAAAGAGTTAGAAATAAAATCTGACAATACATTTAGTTTTAAAGAGGGTACGTTATATCCAGTATTACATAAACTAGAAAACAAAGGATTTGTCAGCTCTTATATGAACAAAGGTGAGACTGGTAGGATGAGAAAGTACTACAAAATAACTAGGAAAGGAAAAAAACAACTTGCAGAAGAAAAAAAGCAATGGGGAGTATTTTCAAAAACAGTGGACAAGGTAATCGGAGGTGGTTCACATGCCATTGTCTGAAAAGGATAGTTTTATATCAACAGTTCTTAGTCATGTTAAATTCCCTTCTAGTAGAAAAAAAATACAGTTAGAACTAGAGTCACACATATTGGACAAGATAGATTATTATGTAGAACAAGGATACGATGAAAAAGAAGCAGAGCAAATGGCAGTAAAAGATATGGGAGATGCTAACAGTATAGGCAAAGAGCTTAATAAAGAACATAACCCTATATTAGGGTGGATGTGCAAAATAACTATGTACTCAATTATATTGTTGTTAATTTTTATAGTTATATATCTAGAAGGACTACTAATGCCTGTTATTGCTCCTTCGCCAATCGATAGAATATCCAAATCAGACATAGTTTATCATATAAGTGTAGACAAGAAGGTAACGATAGATGATACAGTTATCAAATTTACAGATTTAGCATATAAGAAAGATGGTACTTTAAATTTATTTTATGAATACTATGATAAAAGTATAAGGGGAATTGGATGGAGTACAAATGTAATAAGTAAGATTAAGGATGACAATGGTAATGAATATTTTCACCGACTTATTCAATCAAATAGTGGATATATAAAAAGGGAGCAAGTAGAGATTAAAGACTTTTCACATAAAGCTTCTAGTTTAACAATAAGCTACAATGAATATAATCGCAAATATATAGTTACAATCCCTATAAGCAAAAAGGCCAAGCAAGGAGGCAGTTATGAATAAACAAACAAAAAAACTTATTATAAATACTAGTATTTTGGCTATTATTATTCTTATGTTGTATTTAAGATCAGGATTGTATATATCGCCTATCAAAGCTCACGAGGACTCAGAGAGAGGGTTGCATTACGGGCCATCAAAGATTGTTCATAGTAGAGATTTTAAAGATGGAAAATATTATTTATGTAAATATGACAAATGGATATCAGTAGATGAAATCCTCAAAAGCAAGCTGTTTTTTTGGAGAGCTGGAAGTCCATCATTTGGTCTAGAAAATAAAAAAGATAAATCAGTTGTATTTTCGTGGAGTAGACATGACAGTAGAAGAATCGTATATGGAGCAATTAACGATGCAAGAATAAAGAAAATAGAAGTTCATCTTACTGATGGAACTACTTTGACAGAAACAAAGTTTTACAATAATCTATTTCTAATTAATTGGGAAGCTGTAAACATGAAAAAAATAATAGCACGAGATTCAAGCGATAATATAATATATGAATCCGAGTATTAGAGTATTTGATAGTGAACAAAAAAGCTTTGCAGTATAACTTGTCAATTTAACAATATTATGGTACAATATTGACGAAAATTACTTTGGCAATCAAACTATTATTGTGAGGTGAATAACATGGATACTCTATTAAAGCTAAAAGAGTTGTTAAAATCTGATTCTGTAGGAGTAGCTATCCTGAACATAAAAAATCTCAATAATTGTTTTTATACAATGAATGACACCTTGAAAGAATATTTTAAATACAGCGAAGATGAGATAAACAGGCTAACATTAGCTGATATTACACATTCAGATGATTTGATTAAAACACTTAAAAGTAGCCAAAAAATATTAAACAAAGAGATTCCGAGGATTACATATCAAAAGAGGTATATAAGGAAAGATGGAACTATGTTCTGGGGATCGACAACTCTGTCTAGGATTTCGGATTGTTTTCTTTTGTATATTGTGAAAGATATAACTGTCTTAGAAGAAGTAGAAGAAGAGATAAAACATTTATTAGCTCCATTATCAGATCAAGACAAAAATGAATGTTGCATGAAAGTAAAAAAGCAAACTATTAAAAAAGATGCATCTAAAAAGGATCGTAAATATTACAGAGTAGCATTACGTCAAAGTATTTGTGCTAAGATACATTTACAGCAAAATATGAAAGATTCAGTTATGGGGTTTTCTCCTACAAATGTATGCATAACAAATATCAGTGCAGGAGGATTATGTTTTATTTCAAACGAACGCTTACCAGAATATGAGGAATACGAAATATTGTTTGAATTTAAATTATTAGGTGAACTACTAAATCTAAGAGGAGATATAGTACGTTTTGGTAAAGTGAAAGGTAAGTATGAGTATGGAGTAAGATTTATCATTGATGAAAATGAAAGAGATAAACTCATGAAGATTTTGAATAATGTCACTGTAATCAATAGGAACTTACTAGATTTATACGATACAGATTTATGCACTGAATTATGTAAAAAAGATAATTAAATATTCATAACAAATAAGAGCTGGTTGAGAAGACCAGCTCTTATTTTCTAGGAAATAAAGATATTGTGACACATTTCTATTGTATATTTATTAATAGATATACAAATATCATGAACAAATTAGCTATATAGTGTATTATGTGATGTATATGGTCGAAAGTCAAATTAACTTTTTAATAATTACCTTTTAGGTAATAAAAATTATAACTAAAACTCCATTAATCTACAAAATTTTCTAAAAAATTAATATATTTACAAATAATATTAACCATGATATAATAAAGACAACCAATAATATCACAGGGAGTGACTAATTTGAAAACTAATTTGTCAAATTTAAGTGACAGCAATGTATTGAACATACAAGAAGTTTTCAATCTTATCCAGAGTTACAAATACGAAGAAGCTTTTCTATTATCATCACAAATAATGAAAAGAGGTGAAGACGGAGACCAATTATTCCATGAATGGGTTAAGGCACTAGCAGAATTTTATTCTTGCAAAAAGAAAGAAACAGCAATCAAGCTACTAGAAAAAATTAAACCTGCTAAATTAGAAAATGAAATACATTTTAGGATAGTGAATTCTCTTATGGTATTTTACGTAGAAAATGAGGACAAGCATAACTTCATAAAAAACAAGGAAGAATTAGTATTAAACTTACACATACTTTCTAATATTGATTTAATAGTGAAGATACTAGGCAATATTGGAAATGGTTATTATGAATTTAAAGATTATGTGAAGTCTCTAGATTATTGCGAAAAGACAATAGAAGTTGCACAGAAGTACAAACTGTTTAATTTTTTGTTTTACAAGATTACAATGATAAAAATAATGAATTTGCTATACTTAGGAGAAACCACAAAGGCTATGGAATTAAAAGAAAATTTTGAGTCACTGATAGTAATAACAGATAACTCAAATATTAGAAAATACTTAGATAAAGCTATAAATAATTATTATAAGGAGGTGAATGATAATGAGAAGACTATTTAATAAAGTATATAAAAATCCTTTACTTTCATTAGTTATGTTATTTACACTTAGTACTAGTAGATATATAGTTACCATATTATCAGAATTTCCTTTTGATCATTAATAAAATATAAGTCTTTTTACTCTTTTAGTAATTACTTTAAGTGATATTACGAGGAAGTTGAAGACAATGAAAAGATTAATTAATCAATTTTATAAAAGCCTACATTTATCATTAGTCATGCTACTTACAATAAGTGCTGGTAAATATATATTTTCCTTATCATCAGAATTTTTTTTAAATCATTGAAATAAGCACCCTTGTTTGCTGTTTTATTTTAACAGTAAATTGAGGGTGTTTACAAATATTGTAGGTGAAATAATGATTTGAGCAAGTTAGCTATGGATAAATTTAATGAGGAGGTGGAGGATAATGAAAAAACTGATAAAGAAATTTTATAACCCACTATGTTTAGCTTTTTTTATTACTTTATTTAGTTCTGCTTATAAGTATATTCAACTATTCATAGATATTCCAACTAATCATTAGCTATATTACTTACCCTAAGCACTAGTAGATTGATATACAACATATTATCAAAATTTCCTTTTGATCATTAAATAATATACGATAAAATACCCAGTTTGCTGGTAGGTTACTTACCAGTTAAAACGTGGGTGTTTTTATGTTATCTTATTATAAATCTAGTGTTAAATTATTGTACTCGTGTGATATAATAGAATAAAATTATTTGGGGGAATCATGAATGGAGCAAAAACACTATTGGGACAAAGTAGCTTATGACAAAGAGTTTACAACGGGTTTTAGAATGAATGTTTTTAAACAATATGTTCATATTGATAATAGGATATTGGATTATGGTTGTGGTTATGGGAGAACTTTAAACCAATTATCTGAAGCAGGATATACACATATGATTGGAGTAGATTTTTCTGAACAAATGATTAAGAGAGGACGCTCATTATGGGGTACATTCAAATTTGAAATTATAGAGAGTGGAAGACTGCCATATGAAGATGATAGTTTTGATGCAGTTGTGTTAATTGCAGTGCTGACATGTATACCTGATGATATTGAGCAAATCAAGGTTATAGAAGAAATAAAGCGTGTATTAAAACCTAATGGTGTAATCTATATCAATGATTTTCTGTTAAATGAAGATGAGAGAAATGTTTCAAGGTATCAGAAGTTTAGTGAGAAATATGAAAACTATGGTACATTTGAACTTAAAGAAGGGGTAGTCGTAAGACATCATGATACTAAATGGATAGATAAAATTAGTAGCAGTTTTGAAGATTTGTATTATGAGCCGACTGTATATACTACTATGAATGGAAATCGTTCAAATGGATTTGTGTATATGGGTAGGAATATTGAATAGTTTAGTGGTTTAACAGTAACATTGGATGTATTTAAATT
The DNA here is from genome assembly GCF_056892235.1 of Abyssisolibacter sp. ZYX002. NCBI lineage: Bacteria > Bacillati > Bacillota > Clostridia > Eubacteriales > Clostridiaceae > Abyssisolibacter > Abyssisolibacter sp. ZYX002. Next base: position 1,059,032 of record NZ_JARMXH010000001.1, on the reverse strand, counting down.
TTTAGAGTTAGGAAAAATAATGCTTATTTAAGCAATAGGACTAAAAAAGATAAAGAGTAGGAATGGGATTTGACAAAAACCGAGAAAGTTGATAGAATACAAATATTAGAGAAATTTAGAAAAATGCATAGATATTGACAAGTTATTAACAAAGATTAGGAGATAAGCAAAAATGCAAGCCAAATATTAAGAAATATCATAGTTATAGCAGCAAGTAAATGTGTATTTAAGACAAGTGCTAAAAAAGACGATGTCAAGAAATTTACATCTCCAAGCTAAAGTGAAACGCTATAAGTGTTGAAATCAGAGATATGGAAGGTAAGAAAATGGACATTGATAAAAAAATATCACTCATGTGTACGAAAATGATATAAATGTGAGTATAAGTGGATTAAAAGGCTCTTTAGCAAAATAAAGAATGTGTATTTTAGGTTGGTTTAACCAGAACATTGGATGTATTGAAATTTGACATCCCATAGCTTTGGTATTGTATGATTAGCGTTTAACCAGAACATTGGATGTATTGAAATGAAGTAGATGAAATTGAGAGCATACACATAGCATGGTTTAACCAGAACATTGGATGTATTGAAATTAGTATATATTATGTTCTCTGCACATACTTTTTAAGTTTAACCAGAACATTGGATGTATTGAAATAAATAAGGAGGAGTTTAAATGTTGGGATTAGAATTAGTTTTAACCAGAACATTGGATGTATTGAAATTTATCTAGTGTTTTATAGGGTTCCTCACTATATAAGTTTAACCAGAACATTGGATGTATTGAAATTACATAATATAGCATCTCCAAATATATGATCGTACTGTTTAACCAGAACATTGGATGTATTGAAATCGCAAGGATCAGCAAGAGTATAGAGAAGCCCTAGAGTTTAACCAGAACATTGGATGTATTGAAATTAAATCAGCTTATGGTTATTTGTGGGAATATGGAGGGTTTAACCAGAACATTGGATGTATTGAAATTTGAATGAAGGGATTAAAAAAAGGTTGGGTACCTTTGTTTAACCAGAACATTGGATGTATTGAAATTTAAATAATGTAACTGTGCCTGTAGATGATATAGCGTTTAACCAGAACATTGGATGTATTGAAATTACAAATGTTTTATATGTGTTCCCTGTGTCTCTATTTGTTTAACCAGAACATTGGATGTATTGAAATTTATTATCTAAGCTAGGACAATTTGTTTTACCATTGGTTTAACCAGAACATTGGATGTATTGAAATTATTCTATTTTGACATCTATTTATAAACTCTTCTTTGTTTAACCAGAACATTGGATGTATTGAAATAAAAAGTTTTGAATTATTTCCATTCTTTTTATCTCCGTTTAACCAGAACATTGGATGTATTGAAATAACTCAAACTTTTGTTTCATTAATTCAAGTTTTTGGGTTTAACCAGAACATTGGATGTATTGAAATTTGTCTGAATTTCCTAAAGTTAATTCTAGCGAACAAGTTTAACCAGAACATTGGATGTATTGAAATTTTAATAAACTTATTATTTTAAATTCTAATTGTATAGTTTAACCAGAACATTGGATGTATTGAAATTCCATTTTATGTCTGTCTCGTGGGAGTCTATTTTGTTTAACCAGAACATTGGATGTATTGAAATTATTTAACCCCTGTTAGTTTTTCTAAATCTCCTATCGTTTAACCAGAACATTGGATGTATTGAAATAGGATTAGAGACGATAGTTCTAAGTGGCGGTGAACCGTTTAACCAGAACATTGGATGTATTGAAATTTAAATCCTGCTACATTTACTATTCCTATTATTGGTTTAACCAGAACATTGGATGTATTGAAATAACTTATCCACATTATACTAATACTTATCCACACTAGTTTAACCAGAACATTGGATGTATTGAAATGTTGATAATAACAAATTTATAAATATTACAAGAGAACGTTTAACCAGAACATTGGATGTATTGAAATGGTATATTATAATCTAAAGGGTCTAGTTGGGTTATGTTTAACCAGAACATTGGATGTATTGAAATCGTGAAACATAAAATTACAATGTTTTTTATAGCAAGTTTAACCAGAACATTGGATGTATTGAAATATTTCTGGGTAATAGATACAGATATCTTGGAAATTCGTTTAACCAGAACATTGGATGTATTGAAATCTAAGATACTTCCCTTTCATTACTAAGCTTGGTATCAGTTTAACCAGAACATTGGATGTATTGAAATAATGTTGATACAGGAATCCATACAGTACCATCACCGTTTAACCAGAACATTGGATGTATTGAAATCCAAAAGAAAAGTCCTCAATGCTAACAGGGATATTGGTTTAACCAGAACATTGGATGTATTGAAATTCTTCAGGGTCCAACAATTCTATTAATGCATCTTCTTGTTTAACCAGAACATTGGATGTATTGAAATCACTTAGAATGACATCCTACATATCGGTCTTCACAGTTTAACCAGAACATTGGATGTATTGAAATCTTAGAGCCTTATTTATACGCAAGAGATATTATTAAGTTTAACCAGAACATTGGATGTATTGAAATCTGAATTGCTGTAATGTTTCTCTTACCTTTGGTATGTTTAACCAGAACATTGGATGTATTGAAATTTACTTCCAATAATGAAAAAAGCACAAGAGTAATAGCGTTTAACCAGAACATTGGATGTATTGAAATTTTAATTCTTCCGATTCTTTACCATAGCTAAACATGTTTAACCAGAACATTGGATGTATTGAAATACAATATGTTGAATGTATTACCACCTTTGAAATGGGTTTAACCAGAACATTGGATGTATTGAAATAGGGGTAGGAAAACAAACTTATGAAATTATAGCTAAGTTTAACCAGAACATTGGATGTATTGAAATAATAATCCTGTGCTACCTGTCTCATGAATCGTAATACGTTTAACTAGAACATTGGATGTATTGAAATGTTTGCGCATTTTTGTATTTTCTTGAATCAGATTAGGTTTAACCAGAACATTGGATGTATTGAAATGAAGCAAATGATTGCACAGGGCTGTTGATGCTTTGGTTTAACCAGAACATTGGATGTATTGAAATTATAAATGTTTTATATGTGGTCCTTGTGTCTCTATTTGTTTAACCAGAACATTGGATGTATTGAAATCCCATATAAAGGTCAATTCTATTTTTCTTAATGAAGCTTTAATTCGAAATCTCGTTTAACCAGAACATTGGATGTATTGAAATGTTGTTTGATTGTTTCAAAAGAATGTCTTAATTCGTTTAACCAGAACATTGGATGTATTGAAATTATAATTTGGGTCAAATGACTAGGAAAGAGGCGCAAGTTTAACCAGAACATTGGATGTATTGAAATATGGTTTCATAATCTTTTAAAAAGTTGTTACTTTGGTTTAACCAGAACATTGGATGTATTGAAATCCCCATGACTCAGAGATGAAATCTTCTTTATATAGTTTAACCAGAACATTGGATGTATTGAAATATCCTTTCTTCTAGGTCTATGTGTTCTTTGTATTCGTTTAACCAGAACATTGGATGTATTGAAATAAACAAAAGAAAATTGTACTTTCAAAACAGGGAGTGTTTAACCAGAACATTGGATGTATTGAAATTTTCTATTTATCCCTAAAATAGTATAGGGACAATTGTTTAACCAGAACATTGGATGTATTGAAATACATGTCTGCCAGTAGTGCTAAATAAAGCTTTTTCGTTTAACCAGAACATTGGATGTATTGAAATGTATTTGGAATATGTCTATCATCTATAGTAATTTGGTTTAACCAGAACATTGGATGTATTGAAATACAGTTGGTTTGTGGTGGGTAGCTTATGGCTGGGTGTTTAACCAGAACATTGGATGTATTGAAATGTTCTTAATGATTCCTTAAATATAATACCTCTTTCAAGTTTAACCAGAACATTGGATGTATTGAAATGTCACTAATCTAAATATTTCCTCCTTGAGCAATTCAGTTTAACCAGAACATTGGATGTATTGAAATTGTAGATGTTTGCCAAGTAGGAGTAAACGTCATATCCGTTTAACCAGAACATTGGATGTATTGAAATTCTAGTTTAAACACAACGTTGTTGTCTCTTGTTAAGTTTAACCAGAACATTGGATGTATTGAAATTGAGCTGTTACTATATCGTCTTTTATTGTTACTAATGTTTAACCAGAACATTAAATATAATCAAAAACCCAAACATTATCCAACAAAATAAAAATATCAATACAATTAACAAAACACTTCAAAAACTTGAGGTGTTTTTAATATGAACAAATAAAACAAGGAGATTTTATTGCTAGCGTCGAAGTCATATTATGACTCAAATTGGAAAAATAAGAGGTGATTGGAATAGGTAAAGTGTATTATTGTATCAAAGTTCTTGAGAATTTGAAATATTATGGGAGGTTAACAGGTAGAGAGCTAGCTGATTTGGTTGGAGTTAGTGAAAGATATGTTAAAGATTTGATTAAAGAACTTGATAGTGGTGATGGTATATATATAGATCATAGCAGAGGTAAGAGGGGATATCAGCTTTTAAGTGATAGTTTTTTGTGTGACTTTGGCTTGGATGATAACGAAATAATGGCACTTGATGCTGGAAAAGTTTTTCTCAAAGAGCAAAATGGATTTCATCTAGAAAAAGAGTATGATTTAGCTGTTGAAAAGATAAGAAATAAAAAACAGATGTGTAAAAGCAATATATTTATGGGGTATTTGAATAATGGTATAAATACAAATGTGAAAAATGAAAAAGAAAAAGTTATAAAGATACAAAAAGCTATTAGAGAACATAAAAAAATAAACATGAAATACTATTCTGTAAATAAAGGGGTGGTTTCATATAGGATAGTGCATCCATATTATGCATATAGTTATGATGGATTTTGGTATATGGCAGCATTTTGTGAAAACAACAATGAATTTAGAGATTTTAAGACTGTTAGAATCGAAGAAGTAAACCTGTGCGATGAGTGCTACCAGCAAAAGGATTTTGATTTTAAAGAGTTCATTAAAGGGTGTTTTGGTATCTTCAAAGATGAACCTATAGATATCAAATTGAAGATAAAAAGCCCTAGAAGTGTATATATCAAAGAGACTGTTTTTATAGAAAATCAAACTATTGAAGAAATTGATGATGGTGGCATTATATTTACAGCTACTATGAAAGGAAAACCAGAAATTAAGTCTTGGATTATGAGTATGGGAGCAGATGTAAGTGTATTAGAACCAATTAGTTTGAGAAATGAAATCATAGAAGAAATCAAAGAAATGAAAAAAATGTATAAATAGGGCATAAATAGTTCCTATGTATACGATATAATTATATTTGAACTGGAAATATTGAAAGAAGTAAAGTTTTATAGTTTAACCACAAGGGAGATGAAAAACATGAACTATTATGAAATCAAAACAACGGTGTATGTAAAAAACGACATACCATTTAGAAGTATAGGACATACGCTTGCTAGACATATAAACTATTGTATGACTAAGAGTGAGTATCTCAGAGACTTACATATAAAAAAGCTACCAAAACTTTATTGTTTTGATTATCTATATCCTTTTGAGAAAAGTAAAGTTTATCAAAAAGGTAAGGTGTATGTTTTTAGGATAAGGACACCAATTGAAAAAATAGCAATGGAACTAAAAAGGACTATAGCTTTTGTAAAAACAGATGAGTTTAACCCTTTAGGGGTAGAGATTAGAGATAAAAAGTTCTACAATGTAGACCAGATGAGTACTGTTACGCCTACGATAGCTACTGTGAACAAAATGAACTGGACTAAAGATGATGGGCTTGATAGTCTGTGGGAAATGATGGACAACAATCTGCACAGAAAAGCTAAAATGATATTTGATGATATAAATGAACTTAAAGAAAGCCCTATAGAGTATCTAGAGCAGAAGAATCATAAAGCTATAGTTATGCAGTATAAGGAAGGTATGGTACTAGGGAATAAGTTTTTGCTTAGATTTAAGCAAGATGATATATCTCAAAAACTAGCTTATATAGCACTAACATGTGGATTACTAGAAAAAACATCATCTGTGGGAGCTGGATTTTGCAATGTAGTAAAGGGGAGGTGAAATGATTGATAAGTAGTTTATTAGATACATTTAAAAAAGCTTATGAAATAAGGGGAGATGATTTAGTTATCGAAAATCATAAGCTTAAAGAAGGGCTGTATATCAAAATATACACAAATCAAGAAATAGAGACAGCTATCATAAAGAAGGATTCTCCAATAAATAATCAGTACAAATGGTTTAGGAAGGCAGATTTTTATTCATCGATAATCAATACAAATAAAAGCATTAAAGATAAGAAAATACATAGTTCAAATTATATGTCTATATTTATTAAAAAAGAAACTATATGTACTGTAAAGAACAAACAGCCACTTTCTATAGATGTGATTAAACAAAAACTAACAGAATACTACGATGTATTAAGAGGGTCAAAATATAACAATGAAGATATGGACAAGGAACTAGGTAAAAAGTTAGATGAAGACAAGTATCAGATTTGTAGAGAGTTTATTTTACAAAAATTTGATATAATCAAAAACTCAATCGATGGATGTGTGGACGACTTTGACAATTATATAAAGATATTCTTTGATTTTAATGATTGGGACTTGTATGTTCAAGAGCTTAATAGATATTTGACTGCTAATGTGTTTTTGAAGAATGATTTTAATATTAAGCTAGATAGAGATTTATATGGACTCTCTAGTATGAATATGGCATTAGACAATAAAAAGACTTTCTTAAAACATAAGACTACAAGGTTCAATGTACCATTTAGAATAAATGCAAAAGATGCGGTAATATTGTTCAAATACTCAAAGTGGCTTAAATCTAATAAGTTGGGAGATAATTTTAAAGCTTATGACTATGATTACAAAGTGCCATTAGAGGATAGAGACATAAAAGATGATGAAGATAAGTACTACATGTTTTTTTCTAATAATCATGACATCATAGAAATACAAGATTTTGATATAATACCAGCTTTTAAATTCCGCAGTGATTTCTTTGTCCAGAACTTTATAGGTGCAAAATACTATGATAAAGATAAAAAGATGAATTTGTTATTTGATTATACAAACTATAATGGGAATGATGCAAAGAGTTTATTAAAAGCATTAGATGAAGGATTGTACAACAAAAGACTTATATACTATTTTAAAAGAAAGCTAAGTGATATCAAACCCTCCAAGTGGGATAGTAAAAGGTTTTGTAATCTGCTGATATTGACTAAACAGTCAGCTTTTGACTTTGTCTATAAAAACGATGTTGTTAGTTTTAAAGAAGCAGTGAGAAAGTATTACTTGCAGTTAGTGTTAGAAAATATAAGTATAAGTTTAAAAAAGGGTAAAAATGCACTGAATGTTTATGTAGCATTGAAGAAATTTTTAGGAATAGGGGGAGAAGTTGTAGTGAAAAAGATTAAAGAGTTGAGAGAGTGTACTGTTGACTATATCAATGAACCTTATACACATGATTTGATAGATATAGACCAATATTCTTTTGTAGCAGGACAGATTGCATATTATTTGATAAATCAATCAGTGTCTGCTAATAAAAACCATGATGTGATAGAGAGGATGATAAATATACAAGCTGTAGCTGGTATAAATGATGAACTAAAATATTGGTTTAAAAGATATGCTCACGCTGTAAGTTTGAACTACAAGAAGTTTAACAAAGCTTTATCTATGGTTCTTGCTTATGATAAGGCACAGAAGATAAACGAAGATATATTCTTAGCTGGATATCTAGGGGACAATATTTTTTATGAGAAAAAGGGGGATGTTGTAAATGAAAATGAACAATAGAGTATATGGAGTAGCTGGTATTAGAGCAAATATGTCGAACTGGAATGCTGATTTTACAGGTAGACCTAAGACCACATCTAAAAATATAATATTTGGTAGTGATAAAGCTTTCAAATACCCTATCAAATACCAATGGAACAATGATGGAGAAAAAGTACTATATTTTAAATCGTACAAACAAGAAAAAGAAAAAGTACAACCAAGATCGTTAAAGGAAAGATATGAATTTGTATTTGATACAAAGATTGATAACAAGACAAAAACATGTGATGTTATGAAAAATCTATTTGATGCAATAGATGTGATGAATTTCGGGGCTACATTTGCAGAGCAAAAGCAAAACATATCTATCACAGGAGCTGTTCAGATAGGGCAAGGTATGAACAAATATGACGATACTAGGGTAGAAGTTCAAGATATACTTTCACCTTTTAGAAATGCTAAGAATGATAATGCAGAAGCGTCATCATTAGGTACAAAAATAATCGTAGATGAGGCACATTATTGTTATCCGTTTACAGTTAATCCTTATGCATATGATGAATATATAGATGTGATAGAAGGATTTGAAGGATATACACAAAAGGCATACGAAAAATTCAAGGATGGAGTATTAAGAGGTGCTACAGCGTTTGCTACAAACAGCAAATTTGGTTGTGATAATGAGTATGCTATATTTATTGCCCTTAAGGAAAACGTTAAACTATCACTGCCTACGTTAGATAGATTTGTTGAGTTTAATAAAGGTGAAGATAAAAAAATACTAGATTGCACTAAACTCAGTAAACTACTTAGTCCTAAAATACTTGAAAATATTGAGAAGATTGAAGTATATATAGATGCATATAATCTTGAGTGTATTGGATTAGAAAATGTAGAAATTTATAATATTTATACGAGAGAAGTGATATAGTTGAGAGTGCTGAAATTTAGGGTATCAGGGAAGACAGCACATTTCAAAAAGCCAGATGTAAATTCTTATGCGTATTATAGTTATAATCACATTCATAAGGTAGCGATTATGGGAATCTTGGGTGCGATAACAGGGCTTAAAGGTTATGCACAGCAAAAAAAAGATGAAGTGTATCCTGAGTTTTATGAGAGGTTAAAAGATATAAAGGTAGGTATAGTTCCACCTATGACTAACAGAGGATATTTTAGTAAAAAGATTATATCGTTTAACAACTCTGTTGGATATGCTAATATAGATGCTAACAAGATGCCTTGCAATTTGATAGTTAGAGAACAATGGCTCGAGGATGTGTATTGGGATATATATATTGATTTGGATAGTATGGATGAGGATATGTCAAACAAGATAGTAGACTATGTGTCAAATTCACTATCAGAGTTTGTTCCATACTTAGGCAAAAACGACCACTATGCAATAATTGAAGATGTCAAGGTTATGGATTGTAGTGAAATATCTGACTTTAAGAAAATCGACAGCTTGTTTTACTGTGATGATATAGAGCTTGGTGATTATGCATATGTAGATGGAGATACACCCTTTTTATTCAAAGACTATTTTCCCTTTAGTCTAGCAAAGATAAACAATATGTATGAGTTTAGAGAGATAGGATTTACTAATAGATGCGTAGATGACGCACATATAAGTGTGATAAGACATGAAAATATGAACATAGCTTTGCTATAAACTTAGATTAAAAGGCTGTCTTCTGATAGTCTTTTATCTTTTCCAAGGAGGATGTGATTGATGGTTTTTGATATAAGTAAAGTACTTAAAAATCATGATAAGTACTTGGCTCACAAAACAAAAGGTAAGAAGGATGAAACTCTTAAAGAGCATCTTGACTGTACATATAGCTATTTTAATAAATTAGATGAATTAAAACGTATAGATAGAACTCTAAATAGTTTACTAGATTCTATGATAATAGATAGAAAAAAGAATATTAATATATCTGTGGATGTAAAGAAATATATAAAGAAGATTTTTCATGGGGCGATATACTATCATGATATAGGCAAGATAAACCCTGCGTTTCAAAAGATAAAAATGAACAACAAAGAATTTGAATCAATAGAGACAAACGACAATTCAAACCATAGCTTGTTATCAGCTTTGTTGTATGTTGATATTTTCTATGATGAGATTTCAGATTTACAAATAAAAAGGTACGATAAAGAGTTTGTCAAAGCAGTAATTTTTTCTTTTTCGTATATTATATCTAGGCATCATGGTTATCTAGTAGATATGAGTGAATTTATGAACAAGTTGAGTGGATTACATAACTCTATAGAGGTAGGGAGTATAGAGATTGAAGATTATGAGTATTTACCAAGGTTGATAGAGAGAAAAAAACTTATAGATAGCTATATATTTAATACAGATAAACTAGTTGTATCGAGTGATGAGTTTTATATATTGAATAAGATGTTGTTTAGTATGATTACTGCATGTGATTTTTATTCAACTAGTGATTATATGAATAAGAGGATAGAAGATTTTGGACATATAGAAGACGTATGGCTGTATAGAGAAGTGTTTGAAAACAATAATATAATTAAAAAAATTAGAAAGCATGAGGAATATAGAAATGGAAACATTAAGAAAGATACAGTAAGTGGTATCAATGTACTTAGGAGTGATATGTTTTTAGAAGCTGAAAAGATAATTAGACAAAATCATGAAAAGAACATATTTTACCTTGAAGCACCTACAGGAAGTGGCAAGACCATCAATTCTATCAATTTAGCATTAAATATGATTGAAAAAAATGAGGATATAAGGAAGGTTTTTTATGTATTTCCATTCAACACTCTTTGCGACCAGACTGCTGGTGTAATAAGTGATTTTTTTGGTAGTGAGAAAGTAGCAGTAATCAATTCGATTACACCTATAAAGACTAGCGAAGAAAGCCTTGACTACGATAAGGTATATTTAGATAAGCTTTTTTTACACTATCCTATAGTGTTGACTAGTCATGTTAATTTTTTTGATATGTTGTTTAGTTGCTCTAGAGAGAAACAATTACCGCTTATGCATCTAATGAATAGTGTGGTAATACTTGATGAAATACAGAGTTATAGAGTAAGTATATGGAAAGAACTCTCAAACATGATAGAAAGCTTTGCGTATTATTTTAACATGAAATTCATAATCATGTCTGCAACTCTTCCTCAGATAAGTGTTTTATCAGATAAAAATATAAAGAATACTAGATTAATAGAAGATTCTAATGTATATTTTTCAAACCCACTGTTTAAAAACAGAGTTAGGCTAGATTTTTCTTTACTTGAAAAAGGCAAGATTAGCCTAGATGTATTGTGTGACTTTGTAGTAGATTATATAAACAAACACAATACAAGGAGAGTGTTGATAGAATTCATAAACAAAAAAACATGTAGAGAGTTCTTTGAGATGATACAAAGTAAATTGAAAGATACACAAAAAATAGTTAAAGAGCTTACAGGTGATGATAGTAGTTTGTATAGAAAACATATCATAAAAAATTTAAAGGAAGATAAAGAAAACGAATATGTGTTAGTTGCTACTCAGGTGATAGAGGCAGGGGTAGATATAGATATGGATGTTGGGTTTAAAGACATATCTACGATAGAGGCAGAGGAACAATTTGCAGGTAGGATAAATAGATCGTGTAACGCTTTAGAATTTGGTGTTATATTTTTCTTTAATTATGATGAAGTGAGTAATGTATATAGAGATGATATCAGGACATCTTATTCTCTAATACAAAAAGAGTTTAAAGATATGTTCATATCTAAGAACTTCACAGAGTATTATCAATATGTGATGAAAGATATAGATGATATGAAAAATGAGTACAACAAAAACTCATACGAAAGATTCATGTACATGCTTAAAAACTTGAAATATGGTGAAGTGCGAAACAGCATGAAACTCATAGATAAACAGAGTCACCAAATATACTTAGAGCATAAACTAAAACTACCTGATGGCAAAGGATATATTGATGGACAAGTAGTATGGAGCGACTTTAAAAGGATATTATTTGATATGGATATACCTTATACTAAAAAGCAAGTACTATTGTCAAAATTAAAAGAAAAAATGAGTTATTTTATATATACGATAGAAAAAGAAATTGAGTCAGATGATGAGGATATCAAAGATATCATATATATTAAAGATGCACACAAATACTTTGACAATGACAAGTTTAATAGAGCAAAATTTCAGGAGGATAGAGTATATCCAAAAAGTAAAGGTGATGATATATATTTATAAGATTAGTGGAACTTTAGTCAATTATTATTTTCACTGTAAGCGTCAATGTTGGCTACATGGCAATAGAATCAACATGGAAGATAACAGTGAACTTGTCAAAATCGGAAAAGAGCTACACATAAATAAGACTATCAATACCAAACAAAAGGAAATAGCTATAGACAGTATAAAGTTAGATAAATTACAAGAAGAGTATCTATATGAATACAAAAAATCGGATGCTGATTTCTTAGCTGCAACATGGCAACTATTGTATTATTTGTATGTATTAAAGCAAAAAGGTATTTATAAAAAAGGTAGGTTAGTCTGCTTTGAAAAGAACAAAAAGACTAAGAAAGTACATGAGGTAAGATTGACTAATGCTTTAGATATGATATTGCGAGATTTGATAGAAGAAATACAGGTGTTTTTAGACTCAAGCCAGCTACCTGAGTTCATATATCAAAACAAGTGTAAAAAATGTGCGTATTATTCGTATTGTATACTATGAAAGGATGTAAGAGATGTCAGAGACTGTTAGATATATCATGTCAGAGGGGGAGTTAAAGAGAAAAGATAACTCTTTATGTTTTAGAAAAAACTCAAAGAATAACTATATTCCTATTAAGGGTATAAAGGAAATATACTGTATGAATGAAGTATCTATAAACACAAAACTTCTAGATTTTTTAGCTTCAAATGGTGTGATAGTACATTTTTTTAATTACTATGGAAGTTATACAGGTACGTTTTTTCCTAGAAGTAAGTATATAAGTGGTAAGTTGACAGTTTTGCAAGCAAAGAAATATATGGAAGATAGAAACAGTATAGCAAAGGCAGTTGTTAGAGGGATTATAGACAATATAGAATCATTACTTAGCCAATACTACAAGCGAGGAAACAAGATACTAAAGGAAAATATCGACTACATTAATACTCAGTCTAAAACAGATATCGAGAAAGCATCAAATATCAAAGAAATACTGGCAGTAGAGGGGCAGGTATGGTTTAGATTTTATGATTGTTTTAAATACATATTAAACAAAGATTTTGAGTTTGACAAAAGGACAAAAAGACCACCAGATAATCCTATCAATGCAATGATATCATTTGGCAATTCCATACTATATACTAAGGTAATTACTCAGATATATCACACACATCTAAATCAAGGTATAAGTTTTTTACATGAGCCATCAGAGGGCAGATTTTCCCTAGCGCTGGATTTAGCTGAGGTATTTAAACCTATTATTGTGTACAAGACCATTTTTCTATTAGCCAACAAAAAAATGATAAGGATTGGAGAGCATTTTGATAGGGATATGGAGTGCTGTTTGCTAAACGAAGAAGGTAAAAAGATATTCATAAGTAATATAAATGCGAAATTTGAAGAGACATTTATTCATACAAAATTAAAGAGAAAAGTATCTTATAATACAGCTATAAAAATAGATGCATATAAACTTGTTAAAACTTTACTTGAGAAAAAGGAATTTAAACCATTTAGTGTAAAGGAGATGGTGTAAATGACGAGAAAAAGATACAACTACAATTATGTATTCTTATTTTACGATGTCGAAGAATGTAGATGTAATAGAGTTTTTAAGATATGCAAGAGATACTTGAGTCATTACCAAAAATCAGTGTTCAGAGGGCAGATATCTCCATCCAAACTAATAAGTCTCAAAAGAGAACTAAAAAATGTTATAGACAAATCTTATGATTATGTGTCTATTATCAAGTTTATGAACCAGAGCTTCGATGAGGAGAACTTAGGGTTAGAACTTCAGATAGGGAATACTTTGATATTGTAGGCTGATGTTTAACCATTTTTTTAAAAGCATTCTTGGGGTAGATAAACTATGGGAGATAAATAGGGTTTTGCAATGATTGTTACTTTTTTAAGAGGAAGTGGTAAAAAACATTTGCCAAACCCTGTGAAGGTAGTGTTTCTTATTAAGATGTAAATACTACTAGATTAGAAAATAAAAAATAAATTCATAAAGAATCCTTAAATTCGACATATTTTGCTTTGGTTTAGTGGTATAACAGAAAAGAGGATTTTTTTGGAGTTTTTGATAATTTGGAGGTGTGTAACATGAACAAGATTATTATACATTGTAAATCTATTACGCCAATATTTATGAAAGGAGCAAGTGAAAAATTTGAATTAAGGGCTTCTTCTATAAAAGGGCTTTTACGTTTTTGGTGGAGAACTTATAATTGCTTTAACGATGATAAAGAACTTAGGAATGCTGAAAATAGAATATTTGGAGGTAAAATTACCGATTCAGATGGTAATGAGAAAAACATAATATCTCCAGTGAGAATTAAAGCATATTTAAAAAATAATTATGAAGTAGATAACTTAGGTAACTTGCTATCAAAACGACAAATAGACAAAGCAAGTATTGGATATATGTTTTATGGTATTAAAGAAAATATGAACGTTATGCTGAAGGAAAATTCAGAATTTTGCATAGAGCTATATTTTAAAAAAGAAGAAAAAATCAAGGAATATATTAAGGCTTTGCAGTATTTTCAAATTTTAGGAGGGATAGGAGCAAGAACAACACGAGGAGCTGGTGCTTTAGAAGTTACAAATATTGAATGTAATAATGAACTAATTAAAAAATATGCTCTAGAAAAATTAATTATAAAAGATTGGGATAACCATATAGAAAAGAAAGATGAGATAAATGTTGAAAGTAAATATATGAATATTATAGGGAACAAATTTGCTATCTATAAGTTGTCGAGTTGTACTGGTTGCCAAAACTGGTATCAAGCACTTAGTAAAATTGGTAGTAAATATAAAGAATTTAGAAATAATCATAAAAAAGATAGTGGGAAAAAAGTTTTTGGGCTTCCTTTAGCGTTTGGAGAAGATAAAGTTAAAGAAAAGGTCAAGGATATAGAAATTGAAAGAATAGTTTCACCTTTAAGATTTAAAGTGATAAAAACAAGAGAACAAAAGTATATAACTGTAGTTATTAGGATGGATGGAGGAATACTGGATGAAGGTTTTAATTATATAGATAAATTTTTAGAACAGGATATATTTGAAAAAATTGTTTAAAAACAAAAATAAGGGGTTGATTAATTGAAAATAATATTATTTAAAATAGGTTCTGTTCAACAGTATATTACAGAGTCAAGAAAACTAAAAGACATTTGTAATAGCAGTAAGTTATTATCTAATATGATGAATTATTTAACGGGCATAGTGAAGCATGATTTTAATGGAGAAATATTATTACCTAAAACGGATAAAAAATTTCAACCAAATTATTTTATTGCTAAGTACGATAGTACAAGTGTTTTTGGTGAGAAAGTAGATGAATATATAGATAATTTTATAAAAGAAAAATTTGAAAATGAGTTAAAAGATATGAATGATTCTAAAGTTATTACTATTATAGAACACTTCAAATCAGCTATAGATATATATTGGGTAGAAAAGACTATTGAAGAAGAGCTAAAAAGTGATAATTACTTAGAAATTTACTTAAATTTGAATAAGACAATGGAATCACTCAAATACTCCAATAAGTTTATTCAAAATCAATACACTTTAAATAATAAGCAACGTTGTAAAATTTGTGGTAAAAGGCATTATGTGATTAAAGATAACGATGAAGGACTGTGTGGAGCATGTTTATTAAAGAGAAAGTATAAGAATGATAATAGTATAAACAATGTTTCTTTAGCGAGGATATGTCTTACATATTGGTTAAGAGAGAATGAAGGTAAAAAAGAATTTGAGGTTATTAAAAATATAACTAAGGATTTAAAGAATAGTAGTAAATATGGTGACGTTGAATTATTATATGAAAACACATTAGTTGCTGAATTAGAACGAATAAAAAATTATAAGGATATAATAACAGTAAAGGATTACTTTAAAACTATAAAAAATAATAAAAAGATAAAACAGGAGAAGTTTTATTGTATTTACAGATTTGACATTGATGATTTAGGGAAATGGATGAGTGAAAAAAATCAAGGTAGTAGTAATTGTAAGGATTCTCAAAACATACTATCAAAAAATATACAAGAATTTTTTGATAATATACAAAAATATTTTGATAGCAACAAAGATAACAATAATATACTTGTATATGCAGGTGGAGATGATTTATTAGCTATAGTACCTGTAAGAGATATATTAAAAGTTTCTAAAAAAATATATGAAGCTTTTGACGAATATGTTAAAAAAGGTGATTACAAAGAAATAACTTTTTCTCAAGGAATATTTATAGCAAATTACAAAGATTTATTTAGTGAATCAATAAGATTATCAAAAGAAAGATTAGATGTAGTTAAAGAAAGATTTAGTAATAATAGTATTTCTAAAAATGGATTAGTAATATCCATACTATCAGAAGGGACAAGCTATAAGGAATTTTATATAAAAAACTCATTAAATAGAGAACCTAGCATTGATATAATAGTTAAAATCCTTGATTATTTTACTAGTTCGTCAACGTATTTTCATTTAGATCTACAGAAAATGTTAAATAAATTAGATCTAGAAACAGACTATAATACAGAATATTTAAAAGATATGATTTTAATTCAGCAAAAAAGATTAATGAAAAGGAAGTTAAAAAAAGAAGCAACTATGTCTGGAATGAAAGAAATGTATGATTATTTTAGAATAATATTATCTGAGAATCGCAGTATTAGCAACTATTTTGATATGTTTCATGTATTAAAGAAGTTCTTAATTGTAGGAGGTGAGACTTATAATGAGTATAATGACGATAAAACCCAAAGATAATTATTACATTGGAGGAGGTATTAAACTTGCAAAGAGGAGTAACAAATGGACTCGTTCTCAACACATGCCTACTCCTACTACTTTTCATGGTGCAATAGCATCGCTAATGCTATGTGCAGATAAAGAAAGAAGAAATAGATATATTATAAAACATGACCTAGAATCTAATCCTAAAAAATATTTAAAAATAAACAACATAATGATTAGAGGAAACGAAGATAGTAATAAATCTAAAGATTATTATGTTCCTGCCCCATTAGATTTGTTCATAGATAGAGGTAAAATTAAATATGGAAAATTCATTAACGAAGATGATTATAAAACATCTATGGATATAGAATTACAATATCTGTTATATCCTGATAGGAATAGGTATGAAAAAATAAATAATGGATTTATTAAGTTACAAAATTATAGAAATAGTTATGTTAAAACAATGAGTGGAATCTCATATTTAGGTAAGGAACAAATATTTGGTTATGAACATAAAGTAAGCATTGAGATAGATAAGCAAACTAAAAATGTTAAAGATGAACATTTATTTAGAGTTGATATGAGTAAATTTAAGAATAACTCATGGGAATTTGTTATTGATTATGAAATAGAAACTAAATGGTGGACTAACAATAATGATTTAGCTAAAAGAGGTTTGTTAAGATTAGGTGGCGAAAATAAACCAGCAATTTATACTATTTTAGATGATAGTATCAAAATCAAAAATATAGAAACTGAAAAAAATGAGACTGAATTTGTAAAATTATATTTTTATACTCCAGCTATATTTAAAAGTAACTCGTATAAGCCAGATTTGTTTTATAAGGAAGATAATAATCTAAGTAGTCTAAAGATAGTGGGGGCATGTACGGGTAAACCTTTATATATTGGCGGTTATGACATGGTTAAACGAGAAGCTAAAAAAATGTATCAGGCTGTGCCAGCTGGGTCTATATATCTTATAAAAGATGAAAGGTTAAAAAATGCTACAATCAAAGACATCGGGGAAAGAATTGTGCAGAATTTTACTATAAAAGAGCATGATGTAGAAGGGTATGGTAAATTTAAGATAATACCTGTAAAAGAAAAACAGTTAAGATGGGATGATTAGATATGGTAAACATAATGGAAATAGATACTATGGTTATTTGCTCTACTTTAAATCAGATAGTAAATTATATACCAATTATGGAACATGAGATAAAGGAAGTTCATAACATATCTGTGAAATATAATAAAAAAAGTGAAAATAAATTTCCTTATGACAAATGGAATGAAAATTTGAAAAATGTTTTGCCCGAAAACATTAATTTTAAAGCTGAAATTTCTTTAACAAGTGAAGAATTAAAAAGCCATAAATGCATATCAAAAAAACTTATGGAAATAGAATTACCTAAAGATAAAAGTGTAGTATGGAATATCACTGGTGGACAAAGACATATTGTAATGGCTATAACAAAATTTGTTAGTGAAAATAGAAAAAGTGACATAATTCTTTATTTTGAAGGGGATGAGGAAAAGTATTATTACTATGGGTCTCAAAATGAAAGGATAGAAGTTAATGGTGTAAGATATAAGGAAATAGAAAATTTAAGCATCAAATTGGTTTTGAATTTAATGGGTTTTTATGATAATAAAAAAACGAATAAAGAAAAAACTAAATACTACTCATTACTTAATAATATAAATAATACTGAACAAAGTGATAGCTTAGTTGAAGAATATAAATATTATAATAAGCTATATGAAACATATAAAGTCAATCTTGATTTGATGAATATTATGATAGCAAATAATTTAATTAACATGAAAAATATTAAGAAAGATAGCAAGAAAAACAGATTAGAGTATTTGATATACATGGTTATCAATAATTTTAAAGATAGTAAAGATATACTCGAACTTTTTACAAGTAATAACGAAAGTATTTTAAAAAAGAGTTTAGGATATAAGAAAAACGGTCAGATATTTGGATATATATTAGAAAAAATGGTGTTCTATAAAATTGTAGATATTATAAATAAAAAATTCTATAAGAACATTGCAGATATAGGGTTAAGTGTTAAAGTTTATGATGATGATTCAACAAAAATGAAAGATGAATTAGATATAGCTATTTTAACTAAAAGAGGAAAGTTAATAATACTTGAATGCAAATCAGGGGGTATGACCGGAGATAATGCAAAAAGCACAAATTATACAACATATTCTTTAGGAGGAGTATACGGGATGCCTTATTTGATATGTCCAAAAACTTATGAGAACCAAGAATTTTCTTTTAAAGAATTTGATGAACTTGATGATTTGAAAGATAAGGAAGATTTATATGAAAATGTTAATAAGGCTAAAAGGAGTGCTACTCGTGCAAATTTAATTGTTTGGGAACTTGATGAATTGGAGAGAAAAATAGAAAAATTATTAGAAAGGTAGTGGGAGAATGTTTAAAGATGTTGAGATATTATTAACTAAAGCAATAACGCCGATACATGCAGGAAGTGGTAGAGAAATAGGATTGATTGATATGCCTATACAGAAAGAAAAGCATACTCAAATACCTAAAATAGAAGCTTCAACATATAAAGGCTCTCTTAGGGCTACAGAGGATAAAGACAAAGCAGATATAATATTTGGAACAGATGATAATAAAAGAGCAGGTTTAATAGGATTTTCAGATGCGAGGTTATTATTATATCCTATAAAAAGTGTACAAGATTTGTTTGTTTATGCTACATGTCCATATCTTCTTGAAAGTTTTATAGAAAATCTAAACATAGTAGAAGAGAAAGACATAGCAAAAATTGATGTAGTTGATGGAAAAGTAATACTATTTAAAAAGGACAATGATGAAGACACAATAAAGAATATAATTATTGATACTTATAAATTTGAAGTAAAAGCTACTGAAACTAATTCAGTTATAGAAAAATTAAAGGATACATTAAAAATAAATAGACATATAGTCATACTATCAAATGATGATTTTAAAGAATTAATGATACTTAATAGAGAAATTATAACAAGAAATCGCATTGGTGATGAAGGAGTAGTAGATGAAAATAGTGGAGGGTTATTTACAGAAGAATATCTTCCAGCAGAAACAGTTTTACATAATCTTATGTTTAGAAATGGTATAGAAGATAATAAAGCTGAAGTTGATACATTTATTAATACTATTGATAAAAAAGTTTGTCAAATTGGCGGTAATTCAAATATAGGAAAAGGAATAGTCAAGATAGTAAAATATAACACAGAAAAATAAGTTAAGGGGTGAAAAATAGTGGCAGTTGCAATAGATTTGAACCGTAAAAAAGCTAGGATAGCATTGGATGTAATTAAAGAAGTGAGACAAGAAGATTACAAAAAAGATTTTGTTTCTCATATAAAAAGTTTACCTATGTACATTTATAATAATGGGTTGATTACGATGTTAGCTTTTATTTTAACTAAAAGCAGAAAAGATGAAAGTTATGAATTAATATGTACAAAGATACTGAAATATTTGAATAGTGATATATGTGCAAATAAGATTGAAACTGAAAACATGGAAGAGTTGATAAGTAAACTTATAGATGAAGATCATAAAAATATAAGAATAGTTTCTGTGGATTTACTTACATATTTAGAATGGTTAATAAAGTTTTCAGATAGTATGCTAAAAGGAGAATAATGTATGGAAACAATAAAAGAAGATACGGGTAAACAGCTGTGTTTTTTACATGGATTACAATATAATGAGTTGTTTAGGGATAATTTCCTAAAGATTAACGATAATTATATAATTAATATAGCTCATTTTATAGAAACTAAGGAAAAAGAACATTTAAAAATTCCAGAAAAAAGTGTAGTAATAAATAATATATATAAAGTGGTAAATAAGAAATATACGGTTTTTAATGCTGATATAGAGCGTATCATTATAGATGATGAGGTGAAAGAATATAATGATTCTATAAATTTATTGTGTAAAAATATGAATTATTATAGTCGATATTATGTCAAAGCTAAAGTAGCAGATAAACTTATTATAGGTTTAGGAGATAATAATGCTAGTGAAACATCAATGACACTACATCATATATATGGTGTACCATATATACCAGGACAAGCTATTAAAGGAGTTTTTAAAAAAGTTATCAAAGATAAAATAAAAGAAGAAAAAGATAAGTATGAAAAAGTTGCAGAATTATTATTCGGTGATAGTTATTTAACTGAACATGAACATGAAAATTATAATGATAATATAATCTTTTTCGATGCATTTCCTAATAAAAAATATACAATAGGTAGAGATGTTATGGCTGTACATTATAAAAATTATTATAATGGGAAAGGATTTCCTAAAGACTATGATAATGTGACACCTATATTTTTTCATGTAGTGAAAAATACTGAGTTTTTTATTAGATTTGCTTTAAAAGAAAGAAGACTAAAAGAAGTAAATAGTAAAGAATTAACTGATGAAGAAGTGAAAAAAGAAATAATAGAATTGTTCAAGATATGTTTTGAAATTCTATTAATAGCACTTGAAGATTATGGATTAGGTGCTAAAAAAACGAGTGGATATGGATATTTTGATGTAATTAATAAAAGAGATGTTAAGAATACTTTATTAAATACCAATGAAAATAATAAAAATAATCAGAGTAAACAATGTAAAATTACCAAGGACAATGAGAAAGAAAAAAGGTTATCAGAGATTTGTAAAATTTTAGAGGAGAGACAAGAAAGTATAGAAAAACTAGAAATGATGGCACGAGAAGGAAAAAATTTATTTGAAGAACTAGGCAAATGGAATTACAAAAAAGCAAATAAGAAAGGGAAGAAAAAAATAGAATTAATATGTAGGTATTCAAAAATAGAATTACCATAATTCTTACTAATAAATATTACTAACCACAGAAAGGACACCCCATGAGAATAAACATAAAACTAACAAACAACAACAAAATAACACTACCACTACAACACAACCACTTAGTACAAGCAGTGATATTAAACCATCTATCAGACGAAAAGTATCAATCATTTTTACATGATGAAGGATATAATTTTGGCAAGAGGAAGTATAAGCTTTATACTTTCTCTCGCTTGTTTGGTAAGTTTGAGCTTGATAGTTAAGGAACAGCCAAGGTTTGTATGTGTACAAGTTAAAAAGCAATAAGTAGATTTAGTAATTCTAATAATTTGAATATATCTAGATATTTTGAGTATAATTTGACAAAAAATGAGAATGTTGATATAATAAAAACATTAGAGAATTTTAGATAAATGCACAGGAATTGACAAAACATTATCAAAAAACTTGATTATAGAATAATAGAACTGCTGATTTAGGATTAGTTGCTTATGACATATTAAATCAAATGTGCATTTTTACAAGATAATCAAATGTTATAAATAAAAAAATCCACATCTCCAAGCTAAAGTGAAGCGTTGAAAGTGTTGGAATCAGAGAGATAGAAGTCAAGAAAATGGACATTGACAGAAAAATATCACTCATGTATACGAAAATAATATAAATGTGAATATAAGCTCATTAAAAGGCTCTTTAGCAAAATAAAGAATGTGTATTTTAGGTTGGTTTAACCAGAACATTGGATGTATTGAAATACGATATTTAGTATTGGGTAAGGTGGTGATATAAATGTTTAACCAGAACATTGGATGTATTGAAATTGAGGTTGTGAATTACTTTCATCAGTTTTAAAATATGTTTAACCAGAACATTGGATGTATTGAAATGGCATACCTTTTGCCTGATAGACCGACCCATGTATGTTTAACCAGAACATTGGATGTATTGAAATTGTATTTCTTGCTTTGTTTGTGTTATTTCTGCTTTTGTTTAACCAGAACATTGGATGTATTGAAATAAAGATAAATTACAAGAAAATACAAGAGTTAGAGACGTTTAACCAGAACATTGGATGTATTGAAATTCCTCACTCTTTGGTCGCTTCAACTCTATATTAAGTTTAACCAGAACATTGGATGTATTGAAATTTTTCTACTTGGTACGTCTGCCAAGCGTTATCCACGTTTAACCAGAACATTGGATGTATTGAAATATATAATTATTCCATTCCTTTCTAAGCGTTAAAGCTGTTTAACCAGAACATTGGATGTATTGAAATGAAGGATTCTGTAATTGAAGTGTATCAAACACTTCTCCGTTTAACCAGAACATTGGATGTATTGAAATTTTTTAATTTTTAACTTTGTCTCTATTTTTGGTATCGTTTAACCAGAACATTGGATGTATTGAAATTGCATTAAATGTATGCTATATATAAGCTTTGTTAAAGTTTAACCAGAACATTGGATGTATTGAAATTTTCTTGTTTTATTCTTCTATAGTTCCAGTTTTTATGTTTAACCAGAACATTGGATGTATTGAAATTTTATGTTTAATGGACATTGGTTTAATGCTTCTTCTGTTTAACCAGAACATTGGATGTATTGAAATACGAAATTAACGGTCAAGTAGTAGCATTTGAATTAGTTTAACCAGAACATTGGATGTATTGAAATAAAGGAATTAAAGCAGCCGAAGCAACAACGTACATGTTTAACCAGAACATTGGATGTATTGAAATTTATTACGGTTATGTCGAAGGACAATTTGCTGAATTAGTTTAACCAGAACATTGGATGTATTGAAATAAACTAAACCGTATGCAAAGAGCACTTGGTAAAATGGTTTAACCAGAACATTGGATGTATTGAAATTGTGGGGTGTAAAGATGAGACTATGGCATAAAGATTGTTTAACCAGAACATTGGATGTATTGAAATAAATAAATGGCTATATATTAGAATTAGCCCAAATAGGTTTAACCAGAACATTGGATGTATTGAAATAGTGTTAATTTAAAGCAGAGTCCTGAACCTCTTTTTTGTTTAACCAGAACATTGGATGTATTGAAATCAATGTTGTCATCTAATTTTAAAAGGTATGTACACGTTTAACCAGAACATTGGATGTATTGAAATATCTCTGGATAATAGATACAGATATCTTGGAAATTGTTTAACCAGAACATTGGATGTATTGAAATTCTATAAGCTTTGTTATACGGAGATACCTAGCTATGTTTAACCAGAACATTGAATGTATAGCTCGTATTTTTGGATAGATGAATTTATTGTATAAAACACCTATTTCTTCGATTGTAAGGAAATAGGTGTTTTTACATATTGTAATCCTACAAAAGCACATTCAATAATATATAAAGTTGAATTGAAGTAAAAAATTATGTCGAATAATAACGAATTTGCAGTTTCATAATTCAAGTATTTTGTTATAATGAATATAAGAACGACGATTAATATAATAGAATAATTAGAATCTATAGTAGTACTACATCATGGAAGGGGACATAAAAATGAAAGTTGCTGATAATAGATTTGAAGAAAAATATATTGAAAGAATAAAAAAATTTCCTAATCAAATTTTAGATGAACATGAATATGCTATTCAGCAAGGATTTTCATATTTTGCTTCTGATAAATATAAAGATAAATTTATTGGTAAACCACCAAAAGGTGTTAAGAAAAAGATGATAAGAGATGCTATTGCTGGGAAAGCACCGCTACTGGGTGTTTTTTCAAATATGTTAGGTACTATAAGAGGTATGATACAAAACTTCAAAGATGCAGAAGAATATGTAGTAGAGCTTGAGAAAACGGGACGTATAGTAGATGAAAGCTCAATATGTAGTGAATCAGTATGGCAGGAGTTACAAAAATATGCTTGGGATAAGCATAATGTCCTTATTGGGTTTACAGAAGTGCCAAGAGAGTATATTTTTAAGAGAAAGGCTTTATTATTTAAATATGCTATCGTTTGTATCCAAGAAATGAAAGAAGAAGCTATTAGTAAAGCACCTTTAATTGAAGCTAGCTATGAGGCATTGCGTGTGTATAACAGTTTAGGCAAAGCCACTAATGATATGACTAGATGGCTAAAAGAAAATTATGGGATTAAATGTATGGCTTGTTCACCTATGGGAGGGCTAGTAGATACTGTACCTTTAGCTCAAAAAGCAGGGCTAGGAGGAGTAGGGCATAATGGATTATTGATAACTCCACAATTTGGACCTAGACAAAGGATATCTGTGATATTTGTAAATAGACCCATATTTGATTTTACAGATAGCAAAGAACATTTATGGATTAATGAGTTTTGTAAAAATTGCAGGACATGTGAAAGAAAATGTGAGGCAAATGCGATTTATACTAATAAAATCAAAAATGATACTACAGGATTTGTTACTTCTATAGATAGAGAAAAGTGCTACCCCTATTTTTCAAAGACTGGAGGTTGTGGAGTGTGTATCAAAGTATGTCCTTTTTCAAAAGGTAATAGTAGCTATGAAAAAATAAAGGATAGATATTTTAGTAAGGAAAAAAAGTATATTAATTAAGGTATATTCTCAAAACAAAATGATTTAGTAAGCTTGTATACAGTCAACCTCCAGCAGTATAAAAAACACAAGAGGTCTACAGCATGAAAGATGGCTTGAGATACCTGTTTCGACAAAGAAATACAAATATTCTATGTATTCACAAAAAATAAGAAGTGTGTTATAATGAAGGTCGAACGTTTTTAGTGTAACTATGAGGAATTTAAATATAAATAAACTTAATGATAAGGTAAATATACTAACAGATAGAGTTGAAAACAAGAGATTAAATTGCAGATATAATAAACTGCTGAGTAATATATGTTATATAAATAAACTGAATATAAATGTATAGGTGCTAATATAATTATTAGATAATAGGGAAGCTAGGTGAAATTCCTACACGGGCCCGCCGCTGTAAATAGCTTATAGTGTTCATATACCACTGCCTTTTTGGTGGGAAGGTTGAATATCTTAGAAAGCTTAAGTCAGAAGACCTGCCTTAACATAGATTGCATGACTCTACGGGATCTAGAGGTAGTATAATCATATTAGATGATGTACATATCCCCACCGTTATTCGTAATGGTGTTTTTTATTTGGTTAAATTCCTAGGACATGCTTTCTAGTAGTATCTATAACATTAATAAATAAAAAATAAGAGGTGGATTATGAACGTCAAAAAAATTAGTATTATAGGGGTATTTATTGCTTTATCAATAGTGGGGTCATTTCTCCCAATACCATCACCAGCAGGGACTGTTGCATTTGATTCAATGCCTGCATTTATTGTTGCTGTTATAATAAATCCAATAATGGGCGGAGTTGTAGGTGTGATGGCACATTTGTTGTCAGCATTATTAAAAGGATTCCCGATGACAGCACTTGTACATTTATTAGTAGCTTGTATGATGTTTTTTACGGTCTTTGTATTTGGAATAATATATAATAAAAATTATAAAGTAGTTTCTGTAATAATAGGAACAGCATTGAATGGGCCTGTGAGTCTAGTACCATTTATATTTATATTTGATGTTAAATTCTTTTACGCAATGTTATTGCCTCTTACGGTAGCTTCATTATTAAACATTGTAGTAGCTGTATTGGTTATACCAAAATTAAAGGAGATAGTTACTAATGAATAGAGATTTAGTTAGTTTTGATATAGGTTTAAATAAAAAACTTGTAGTTACTACAGACTGTAGTGGTAGTTGTGGTATGCTTGAGTTTGATGATGTCAAGGTCAGTAATGAAGTAGTCGCTTACTTTACTGCTAGAGTTGCATTGATGGAACTTATGAGTACAAAGGCTGTCCCGATAGGGTATAGTGTGCTTAATCTCACATCCAAGAGCTATGAGCCTATTCACTTAGGTGTCAAGAGAGCTCTTAGAGAATGTAATATAACAGACCTTAAGAGTATAAGTAGCTCAGAAACTAACTTTATCATGAGACAAACAGCTATAGGGGTAACGTTTTTAGGTATACTAGACTGTTTTCATAAAGAAGATTATAAAGATGATATTGCATATGGTGTTTTTGGTAAGCCTTTAGTGGGCAATGAGGTTCTTGAGCAGATAGATGATGTATTATCTTTAGAAGATTTCAGTAAGATTTTAAAAGATGACGATATATTAGAAATAATACCTGTAGGCTCAAAAGGTATAAAAACAGAGTTTGAAGGGTATTTTGATAAAAAATTGATAGATAATAAAGCTATAGATATAATCAAATCAGCTGGTCCATCTACATGCATTATAGTAAGCTACAAATATGATAGTAATAAATGCTTAAAAGAAAGATATAAAGATTTGTTTTGTGATTTACAAATAATAAAATAGCCACAAATTGAAGTGAGTGTCAATTTACAAATGGACACTCTTTTTATTACAACATTTTGAAAGTTTAATACTTTTTTGTAATGTTTTGCGAATTATTTTTAAGAGAACGTAAAAATATAGTTAAATAAAAATAACTTTTATAGAAAATATTGACATGCAAAAAATCGCTTGGTAAAATTATTAATAACACCAACCAAATAATATACATTCCAATATACAAATCTTTATACTACTTGTACACATATTCAGATATATATCCTATAAAACCAGAGGGGTGATAAATTTGAAATATGAATGTAGTGATATCTTTATGATAAGGACACCGAGCTTACCTATTGAAAAATTTCTATGTTTACAAAATTCCGATAATGATATGAAGAAATTCATTACAGACAATAAGTTATATGATTTTATAAATGAAAGTTTACTATTTTCTAGTAGGTCTTTGCAGAAATCTTTAGACAAAGATATAAAAAAGAAAAAGAAGTTAAATAATTATAATCTTAGTCTTATTAAATATGTTACAAGAGCATCGACTAGACCAACTCCATATGGGTTACTTGCAAGTGTTGGATTGGGTAGATTTATGGATGCTAAAGATACTCAGATAATAATAGATAATGATAAATTTATAAGAGATGCTAATATAGATAATTATTGGATTTGTTGCATTATACAAGAACTAGAAAAGCAAGATGAGATTTTAACGAAATTAAACTTTAAGTTCAATACACTTTGTTATAAATATGGCGATAGGATGAAAAATCCTTACGATTCGAATTATGGTGTTATTAGCGGTAATGAAGAGTTTGTACAAGAGAATAATATTAAGCATTCTGCATTAGTTGATTTAGTTAAAAAATATTCAGAAAATTTTATAAATTTTGAAAAATTAAAACTCATCATTTCTCAAAAATACGAAGGAGTTCCAGATTCTTTGGTAACTAATACTTTAAAAAAGTTAGTTGAAAACGAATATTTACTATCAGATTTGAGAATCCCTGCTTACTGTGATGACTGCTTAGAACATGTTATACAAAAGTTAGAGGAGATAAAATATAATGGCGAGAAAATGTACAAGCTTAAAATATTAAAACAACAGATAGATAAATACATCAAGAGTGATAATTTCAAAGAAGGAGCAGTCGTAATACAGGATATAATTAAAGTCACAGAAAGTATAAGCAAATCAAAAGACTATTTAAAGGTAAATAGGGGATTAGTCTTTAAAGAAAACAATTTACCTTATGAACTAAAAGTGAAAATGGAGAGTTTCGTAGATGTATTAAGCGATATATCTGTAAATCAAAAAGTGTTTTCTAAGCTTGATAAATTCATTGATAAATTCTCAGAAAACTATGGTTTTGGGGTAGAAGTTCCATTAATTGAAATAATTGATGCTAATGGATTTGATGGATTATCATTAATTCAAAGCACTGACAAAAAGACTTTTGAAAAAGAAACAATGGTTAAAGGTATCATTGATAGAAAAATCTTATATGCACTAATGAAGAATGAGGAAGAGATTAACCTAAAAAAGTCTGATTTTGAAGACGTAATAAAAAAATATCCAATAAATAATCATGCTAAATCCTTTGACATCAACTTCTTTATAACGAAGGCAGATGGTGATTACAATATAACTGTTGGACCTAATATCGGAGCATCTAAGGGAGGCAATATGTTCCAAAGATTTGCAAACTGCTTTGATAAAGAAGATTTCAAAGAATACAACAAGATATATGAGAAAGAGAAGATGACCTCAGATGACGAATATGTATTAGTGGAAGCTAGAGAACTCAATGTAAGAGGTAGAGCTAATAATATAACAAATAAGTTCATGAATTATGATTATTATATACCAATAGCGTTAACTGATGAGGATTCATCTAAGCAAATCACAATAGAAGATTTAGTGGTGGGATTATCTCGTAATAGAAAAGTGTATCTAAAAATAAATGGTAAAGATAAGATGTGCAAAATTGTAACAGATAATATGCTAAATACAAGAGCAAATAGTAAGTTATTGAGACTGCTAAAAGAGATATCTTCGAGCTATGAGAGCAATATCATAAATAGATTAGTTTCATTATATGACAACAAGTATACCTATGTACCGAGAATCAAATTAGAGGGAATTACAATACATCTTAGAAGATGGATGCTTTCAGAACATATGGTTGATTTAGAGAACTTTGAGAAATTTAAGAATAGTTTAGAAGGTTTTTGTAGTGAATACTCTGTAGATAAGCTAGTTTATATGTGTGAATATGACAATAGACTGATACTGGATTTAGATAAAGATGAATCTATAAAAATACTTTATTCAACTATAAAAAAACAAAGAGATATTAAACTATGTGAATTAGAGATAGGATTGCTAGATAATGGTATTGTAAAAGATAAAATGGGTAAAAATTATGTGTCTGAAATGATATTTTCATTTACACTTAATAATAATGGGAAGATAGTAACTAATGATAGTAAACAAGGACAAGTTAAGCAAAATCTACTTTTACAAAGCAATAACAGAATATTTGAACCGTTTAAAGATGGATGGGTATATGTAAAACTCTATGGTATAGGAAGTAGAGAAAATGAAATACTTAGCAAGATAGAAGGCGTACTTAAAAGTACCCAGTGTTCTAAGTTCTTTTATCTTAGATATCATGATGAATGTGGAAAACATCTTAGGATTAGATTTAAGTTTAGTAGTGAAAAAAAAGCGATTGAGAAAATCATAGTTATAAATGAGTGGCTTAGAGAGTTAAGACAGAAAGCGCTAATTAATAAATGGGTATATGATACTTATCATAGAGAGTTAAATCGATATGGAGGATTAGAGGTAATAGAAGAAACTGAGAATTTATTCTTCGCTGATAGTATTTTTGCTATAAAAGTATTAGAGTTGGTAGATATCAAGAATGAAAGTGACAGAGAAAAAGCTTATGTGATTGGACTTAGTATGATGCTAAAAGGACTAACAGAGACTGATATGGATATGTTTGCAATCCTAGACACTAATAAGTTTTCTAATTCATATAGACAAGAATTCAATAAAAACAAATCAAAATACGTAAATATGGTTGAAAAAGTTTTATTAAATAATGGAGATTATAAAGATTCAATGTTTGAAAATATGAAAAATAGTGCGCTTTTTAGAGAAAAAGCAGCAAGATTGTTAAAAGCTAAATTATCGAAATATTCAGACAAAAACAATATTACAAATCATAGAGCAAGTATAATACTATCTTTAATGCACATGTATTGCAATAGACTCACTGGTTTTAGAGCATATGAAGAAAGATATCTTTCGATGATTAGGCATTCATTACACATGATTATAGAAAGGAATAAACACTTAAATAAGAGTTTCACAGTTTCATAAGAGTATATTAATCATATAAATAGTTTTTAATTCTTGGGGGGATAAAACTATAGACTAAAAGGAGATGATGCATATAGGAGATTTCAAAGATTTTGAATTAGATCTAAAGCAAGTTAATAATAATGGTGGAGCAACTACGCTATCTACTATTTATCCAACGTATTTTTCATGTGTTTATTCATGTCATTGTACCAAAATTGGATGTAGTGATGATTGCCCTACACAAATTCAATGTATTCCATAGATTAAGCATATAGTGATAGAAAGGTAATAGCTAAGGAGTAGTTCTTTAAAAGATTTTACTCGAGCATACTTTAGATTATTAGCTCAGCTGTTTGCTAAAACGTGTGATGATAATATGAGTATGACTTGAGATTGTAAAATGCATTCATTAACTTCGAGGGAGGTGAAAAATATAGGAACTATAAGGATTTTGACTTAGATCTTAAGAAAGTTAGTGGAAATGGTGCAGAGATTCAAAGTATTTTAACGACTAATGGTCCAGCTTGTCTTGTTCAGCAGTAACAATTGTATATAGCTGTGGAGGTTGCAGTGAAGCTTGCCTACCACCAAATGAATCTCAAGATCAATGTCTGCCATAGTTTGGCATTAGAAATTAATAATTGAAAGGGAGATGATTAAAATAGGAAATTTTAAAGATTTTGATTTAGACATTAAGAAAGTTAGTAATAAAGGTGTAGAAGTAAATGAAGCAACATTAGGTGTTATTTGTACTTATATAATAACTAAAGTAGTAGATTCACTTTTTCAAAGTTGTACAGGTTGTAGTAACGTTTGTCCACCACCGAATGAATCACAAGATCAGTGCCTTCCTTAAACACATAATAAGTTAGTAAGTAATGTTGAGTAGAAGTTGTCCAAGTGCCATTGTTATTTTTTAACATTTAGTTATTCTCCCCAAGAATTATATAAAATTAAATAGGAGTGGACTATGAATAAAAAAAATATAGTTGCAATTATAGGCACTAATAATAAAGATTCAACTACAAAATTGATTACAAACAGATTGTTAGAGAATATAGCAATTAATAACAATGACTATTATTACTCTATATATTGTTTGAGCGATTATGATATAAAATATTGTGAGGGTTGTAATAATTGCTTTAAACAAGGTTTTTGTCCAGTAGATAAAATAGATGATTTAAGAATAATAAAAAATAAATTAAGTAAAGCAAATATAATACTATATTCAAGTCCCGTATATGTTCACAATGTAACAGGTATAATGAAGACATTCATGGATAGAACTGCATTATCATGCCATGTTTTAGATTTTGCAGGTAAATTAGGGTTTACATTAACAACAACATATAGAAGTGGTCATGAAAAAGTAGGAAAATTATTAAGAGAATATCAAGGTTTTGTAGGAATAAAAAGTCTTGATAATTTTACATTCATTCAAAACAAAGATTCAATAGAAGAATTTGTTAAAATAAGCACACAAAAATTTTTAGAAAAAATAGAACAAAATTATGGATATTCTAATAATTTATTGGAACAAATGTTTAACACATTAAAAGATACATATACAAAAATGAGCATAAAAGATATTGAAAACTATGATATAAATAGATACGAATGGAAATATTGGAATCAAAAATGGATAAAAGAATGTAATAGTTTTCAAGAGTTCGCAGTGAAAAACAAAAAGAGATTAAAAGCTGTTAGTAGAAAGGAGAATATACATGGTTGATAAATCATATATAGAGATTCCAAGCGATATTAAATATAAAATGAATGATTTTATTAAAGAGATATATTCTATAATTGAAAAACAGTACGACGAAGAAATACTAAATCCAAAATATTATAATGATATACTTTTACTTATATCAGAAGGATTTTTTATGATAGAAGATAAAGTGAAATTTGAGAAGATAGGATACGACATATGTAAAGCAATAAAATACAACCTAGAAAATTCCATGGTTAATAAAGACCATATAGGAATGATTTCAGGTCTAGGATATACATGTTTTGCTGTGAGAAGATACAATAAAAGCACAGGAAATCTAGAAAACTTTTCTAAAAGTTTAAACAAAGTATTGTTAGAGTTTGCTATAAGTAAAGCAAAATCATTTATGGAGGGTAATTATCAGACCACAATGACTGATTATGATATTATTTTAGGTCTTTCTGGATGTCTTTATTATCTATTGGATTTACCATGGGAAGATGAAGAAAAGGAAGATTTGAAATATCTAGCCAAGTACTTAATTAACCTTACAAATGATTATTCATACAAAGGAAACTCGGTGATGAGATATCACATAATTAGAGAAAAGCAATTTAGAGATGATGAGAAAGAGAGATTTAAAAATGGGAACTTAAACTTTGGATTATCACATGGGATGATTGGGCCCCTTATAGCATTATCAAAGTTTTCCAAGCTAGGATATGATGTTGAAGGATTAGATGAATCAATAAATAAATTATTTAGTGTATATGAACAATTCAAAGTTTATATAGATAATATAGCATACTGGCCAGGGCAGTTACCTTTAGAAGTATATCTGACAGGAAGATGCAGTGAAACTTTAGGATATAAGATTTCAAGTTGGTGCTATGGCAATATCAGTATAGCAAGAGGCTTGCAAAAAGTAGCGCATAATATGGGATGGCCAGACAAAGAGAAGTTATACAAAAACGATTTAATAAATATATTAAATCAACCGCTTGACAAATTTTATTTAAAAAGTCCAGCTGTATGTCATGGATACTCAAGTATACTTTCTTTAAGGACTTTCTCGTATATTAGTGATAAAGATAAAAGATATATAAAAAATATTGAAGAGAATATGAATAAAATACTTGAAGTGTTTAAAGAAAATAATGAATATATAAATGAACACAAAGAAGTGCTGGAAGATAAGGATAATAATATAGAAGGGTATATAGAAGATTTTTCATTATTACAAGGATCATTAGGTATTGCATTAGCTTTTTTAAGTGTGTTATCTGAGGATGTAAAGTATGGTAGATTATTATTAATCGACTAAAAGATAGGTGAAAGATATGAAGAAGATTTACAAAGAAAATAGCAATGTTTTATTTAATTTATTGAAGATAATAAAATATATATTACATGTTGATAAAAAATATATATTTATCGTTGGAGTTTCAACAGTTATCTCAGGTGTTACGCCTGCTATATCTTTAGTTATAATGCAGAATATAATAAACTTTATACAAAAAGCAACGGTAGATATTAGAATCATATTTAAGTATATAGCGTTATACGTTCTTATTGATTTACTTAGTACATTGAAGCAAGGCTTAATAGGGTATTACAATACTAAATTCAGTCTAAAGTTTAATTTATTTATAAAAAACATCATACTCAAAAAAGCTAGTAATCTCAATCTTAAAGATTATGAAAATAGTGAAATTTACGACATGATTAAGAGAGCTCAATACGAGAGTAATGGTAAGTTGCTGTCATTTTTTAACATGTTTGTAGGTGTCATTAGTGTTATTATCACATTGGTTTCATATCTTATAATCTTAATAAGATTTAAAGCATGGATTGTAATAATAGTCATGATTGTGCCAATAATTAAGTATAAGCTATTAAATAAAATCAATACAAAACAGTTTAAAATTAAAAAAGCGAGGACTGATGATGAGAGAAAAGCTTGGTATTACAGCTATCTCATTACAAATGGAGATAATTATAAGGAATTAAAGATATATAAGTTGTTTAAGTATTTTATACACAGGTATGAGACATATATCAAAAAGTTTAATTGCCAAGATATCAAAATAGCAAAAGAAAGAACTATATTTTTATCTATACTGGATCTCGCAGAGCAGATTTTAAATGGAATCATGTTTGCGTATATAGTTTATAATGGTTATCTAGGAATTATACTGATAGGAGATGTAGTTACGTATACAAGGACAGTTATATCTACTAAATCTCAAATACAACAGATACTTCAAACCTTTGCAAATATTCAAAAAGAAAGTCTGTTCATAGATCAATTGTTTTATTTTATAGATTTTAATTCTAAAGAAAATATAAAAACTAAAAAACTAATAAAAATAGACCAAATTAAAGAAATTAGAGTGGAAAATCTATTTTATAGATATAAGCAAAGTCAAGATTATGTGCTTAGAGATATAAACTTAACTATTAACAATAATGAATTAACAGCGATAGTAGGGCGTAATGGAAGTGGGAAAACAACACTTGCTAAGATAATAATGGGTTTTTATGATGATTATGAGGGAAAAATTTATGTCAATGGTATAAATCTAAGAGATATAAGTAAAAAAAGTTACATGAATAGAATAGGGGCACTATTCCAAGATTTTGCTAAATTTGAAGCTACTTTTAGAGAGAATATTGGATATGGAAATCTCCATATCATAAATGATGATGATACTATAATCAATATAGCTAGTAAATTCAACGTAGATAATATAGCTAACAATAATGAGCAGTATTTAGAAACACAGCTAGGTTATTGGTTTGATAAAGGTAAGCAGATATCAATAGGGCAATGGCAAAAGATAGCTTTATCAAGAGCATTTGCAAAAAAAGCCGATTTATATTTTTTAGATGAGCCTAATGCAGCACTTGATGCAATATCAGAATACAACATAGCAAGGCTATATACCGAGTTGTTAGATAATAAACTAGGTGTAATCATAGCACATCGATTTAATAATTTTATTAAGCAAGCCCAGAATATAATTGTAATGGAATCAGGAGAAATTATAGAGAAGGGGACTCATAGAGACTTAATAAGATTTGGTGAATTATACAAAAAATTATATGACCTACAAACACAAGATAGCAAATCAGAGATAGAAATAGCTAGAGCATAAAGCTATCAACCTAGTGATAAGATACTTCCAGTTTATTTAATTAAAATTAGATTGTTTACTTGGAGGTATTTTTTTATGGGTAGAAGTGTAGTTGTAACTAAAGATGTCACCTCACATAAAATAATAAAAGGGATTCCTGCGAAATAAAAGGATATCTCGAAAACTAATACTACAATTAGTGGTATATGTATTATTTAGAGGGGATAACATGCCATGCTTAAATTAGATAATGTATTAATACTTCCAGATACAAAAATAAAAGAGACTATGGAAATAATCGATAAAAACTCTTTGCAGATTGCAGTTGTAGTTGATGAAAACAATAGACTGTTGGGAACGGTAACCGATGGAGACATTCGTAGAGGAATATTAAATGGAGTATCAATAAAAGAAAAAGTAACAAAGATTATGAATGTTACACCAATAGCTACAAATGAAGATGTAACTATAGATGAAATCATAAAAATTCTAAGCGAAAATAAACTGCATCATTTACCTATATTAGATAAAGAAGGTCGTGTTAAGAGGATAGAATTTTTAGATAAATTACTTAAATATCAAAAGAGAGAAAACTGGATTATATTGATGGTGGGGGGATTAGGTAGAAGGTTAAGACCACTCACTGAAAATTGTCCAAAACCTATGCTTAGAATTAAAAACAAACCTTTATTAGAAATCGTTATAAAACATTTTGTGACTCAAGGTTTTTATAAATTTTGTCTATGCATTAATTATAAAGGCAATTGTATAAAAAACTATTTTAAAGATGGTAGTCAATTGGGTATAAAAATCAAGTATATCTGCGAACAGAAAGCTATGGGTACTGCTGGTTCGCTAAGTATGTTTAATGAAAAAATACATGAACCTGTTATTGTCATGAATGGAGATATATTGACCAAAGTAAATTTTAATCTGTTAATAGATTTTCACTTAGAGAACAAAGGCGATGCTACTATAGCGGTTCATAATTATGACTTTCAGATTCCTTATGGAGAAGTGAAAGTGAATAACGGAAAACTTATTGGATTTGAAGAAAAACCTGTGTATACGAGTTATGTAAATGCAGGTATTTATGTTCTTAATCCATATTTATTAAAAAAGATACCAGATTCTTATTTTGATATGAACCAATTGTTCAAAGTAATGTTAGAATCAAATCAAATAATTACAGTATTTCCTATTAGGGAGTATTGGATTGATATTGGTTCTATAAAAGATTTTAATAAAGCTAAATTAGATTACGATGAGGTATTCGAATGAGATGTGTAGAAATAGCTTTGGATCAAAGCAAAAAGACATGTAGATATACGTTATCATGACGAGAGAGATATTGTATAAAAAAGCTATAAAGAATGAAAGGAAATGGATAGAAAATGAAGAGGTTATGCACTATTTGCGCTAGAGGAGGCTCTAAAGGGGTTGAAAATAAGAACATTAGAATAATTGCAGGCAAACCGCTTATTGCGTATAGTATTATACAGGCTAGAGAATCTGGTATGTTTGATGCTATCGTTGTAAGTAGTGATAGTATGGATATTATAGATGTTGCTAGAAAATATGAAGTAAAAAACACTATAAAAAGACCCAATCAATATGCTACCGATGATGCGCCTAAAGTACCTGTAATACAACATGCACTTATTAAGATGGAAGAGGTATTAAGCTGTAGATTTGATGTAGTAGTTGATTTGGATGTCACATCTCCATTGAGAAATATTTCTGATATTAAAAACGTAGTAGAATTGCTTGAAGCAAACAAAGTATCTAATATTATTACTGTAACAAAGGCTAGAAGGAATCCATATTTTAATGTTGTTGAAAAGATAGATGGAAAAGTAAAATTAGTAAAAGAGAATGGTCGTAATATTTATTGTAGACAAAGAGCACCTATTTGCTATGACCTGAATGCTTCTATCTATGCGTGGTATAGAGATGAGCTTCTTAACAGCAATACAGTTTACAATGATAATACTATGATTTATGAAATGCCAGCTCATAGATCTATTGACATAGATAGTGAGTTTGATTTTAAAATCGTCAAATTCCTAATGGAAGATATTAATGAGTAATACCTAAGAATACAAGCCTTGATGTAATATTTTCTGCGAGGTTGTTTATTTTCCAACCTCGTACATATAGTTTAACTGATTAATTTATAGTTTTAATAGATAGTAGATGGAATTACTTGTATTATAATAGAATACTAAGAATATCTAAATTATCTAATATCAATTATGTCGAGTTTTGATTGACAAGTTTTGTAGATAGTTGTAGAATTAATTTAGTTAGATAATGCGTCTAGGTACTAATATATTAATGATAAATGTTAGAAAATAGAGAAATAGGTGAAATTCCTATACAAATCTGCCATTGTGAACTTTAGCATAATTTCTTATTATTTCGTAGGAATATGAAAAATTATGTCTACAAGTCAAAAACAACTGCCCAAACGTTTAGAGGTATACATATTATTTACTATTTCTGTTATTTTCACGTGTTTTTTAAAAGTCTTTGGATTATATTGGTAGCTTTATTTTAATATGAGGCAAGGCATATATAAGTACAAAATGCAAATATCTATGTGTATAGCACTGTTTAGAGGCTTGTATGTCAATATAATTATGAGGTAGTTGCAGATGAAAAATTTAGTTAAATTTGATAAGTTATTAAAGTCAGATACCTTGGGAGTAGCGATATTGAATGTTAAAAATCTGACTAATTTTTTCTTTAAAACAAATGATAAATTTAAAGAATTTTTACAATATGATGAGGATACCCTTAATCAATTAATTTTAACAGATAAAGAATATTCTAATATTATGACTGAAATAATGGAAGATGCAAATGAGATAATAAAAGGTAAAGAATCATATATTACATATCCTAAGGAATATACCAGAAAGGATTTAAGTAAATTTTGGGCGTTAGTAAGTATAACTAGGATTTCTGATAGCTTTTTATTGTACATAATACAAGATAATAGTACAATAAGAAAAATGGAAAAAGATATTAACGAACTAATAGAGCCTCTTTCAGAAGAGGAAGTCAATGAATATTGTCTTAAAATAAAGAAACAAACTATCAAAGAAGGATATTCGGAAAAAGATAGAAGATATTTTAGAGTTGATTTTGGTATTCCTGTATGTGCTAAAATGTATCTATTTCAAAATATAAAAGGTTCAATTATGGGTTTTTCACCTAATAATGTTTGTATTTATAATATCAGTGGAAATGGTTTATGTTTTTATACAAGCTATGAATTACCTAAATATGAAGAATTTAAAATGGTATTTAAATTCTCACTACTTGGTGTAAAACTCAGGCTTATTGGAGAAGTAGTTAGAGTTCGGAGAGTTAAAAACAAAATAGAATATGGAGTTAAGTTTGAAATTAATGAAACTGAGACAGATAAATTAATAGGAGTTTTAAATGAAGTTTCTATAATGAAAAGAAATGGCATGACATTTTATGATACAGATTTATGTACTTCTTGTAAATGTAATGCTAAATTAAAATAGGTTGAGTTATATAGGACTGCTCACCAAGCAAATATAGTTGCTTGGTAGCAGTCCTTTTTTAAACTTCTTTTATTGAGTTAATTATATTTTCATCTGGTGTTACATATATAGTGTAGTTTGTTTTGTAGATTACCATACCAGGTTTAGCACCATTTGGTTTCTTTA
Organism: Abyssisolibacter sp. ZYX002; assembly: GCF_056892235.1. Lineage (NCBI taxonomy): Bacteria > Bacillati > Bacillota > Clostridia > Eubacteriales > Clostridiaceae > Abyssisolibacter > Abyssisolibacter sp. ZYX002. Next base: position 1,019,993 of record NZ_JARMXH010000001.1, on the reverse strand, counting down.
TATTTTTTTTGTGTGTATAATCAACAGGTACTGTACTGCTTTTACTTGCTTTGCTATGATAGGCTGCTAACATTGCAGCTTCTTCTAATGTTTTATCGGGTATTTCATCATTGTTTAATTTAACAATAACATGTGAACCTGCGATTTCTTTAGTATGAAGCCATAAATCGTTTTTTTGTGCAAGCTTGAGAGTAATGTAATCGTTTTGGTTGTTATTTTTACCTACAAATATATCGTATCCTTCGGATGAAATATAATGCCTTGGTTTAGTAGCTTCATTTGCCTTAGTTTTAGCTTTATTCTTTTTAGTTATAACTTTTTTGATATAATCACCATCAATCAGCTCTTGTTTTATTTCATTAAGCTCGTCAATTTGACTACAGTTGTTTATACTGAATAGTACATTTTCTAGGTATAATATTTCTTCTTTAGTCTTCTTTAATTGCTCAGTTGTATATATAGCAGTGTTTTTGAGTTTGTTATATTTTTTATAATATTTTTGTGCATTTTGAGAGGGATCAAGTCTTTTGTCTAGTTTTATTTCTATAGTTTCTTGATCTTCACTATAATAATTAATACATTCAAAGCTAATATCACCTTTTTCTAATCTATAGATATTAGCAGTGACAAGCTCACCATATATTTTGTACTTATCTCTTTTATGTGATTCTGCAATTTGTTGTTCTTGCTTAACCTTTTTCTTTTTATTTCTATCAAGTTTATTTGTTATAGTTTTCCTTAGTGAATGAGAGCTTTGTTTGATTCTTTCAAGGATGTCTCTTTGTGTGAAAAAATCTTTTAATATATTGCTCATTGAATCACCTTTGATTATAGTTTCAGATGAATACTGTTTAAGGTCTATAGCAGAATAAGCTATTATATCAGTATCATTTCTAGCTATTGTTGGGCTAAAGTTATTATTTACAATATCAGTAAAAATACTTTTAAAGCATGTATTTAATCTATCAACACTATCTACATCCAATTCTGAAACTTTAGATGACATATCTACATTTGCTCTATAGCAGATTTCTTTTGCAACTAGTGGACTTACTCCCATAAAGTGTTTATATATAAATCTAAAGACTTCACTTAGTTTATAATCCTCTGGAATATTAGCAAAAGGATTTGAATCTAAAGCTGTCAGAGGATTTATTTTGTTTTGAGATGGTGGTAGAGCATATGTCATATTAGGAAGCACCTGTCTTATAGTACTAGTATCAGGATATATTCTTTTAATAGAGTCTATAATCTTACCACTGCTTTTTTCTATCAATATGATATTGCTATGTTTGCCCATTATTTCGACAATCAGTCTTTTCTCTGTAAGTTCACCAAGCTCATCTGTACCTTTGACATCGAAGAATACGATTCTTTCGAGTTCATGCTGAGTAATGTTTATTATCTTAGTTCCTTGAAGATGCTTTCTAAGCAACATACAGAACATTGGTGGACTTATAGGGTTTTTCTTTGAAATATCAGTTAGATGCAAACGAGTGTTGTTACTACTAGCTGATATTAGTAATCTATAATTATTCTTATTGCTTCTGATAGTTATGTGAATTTCATCTTTTTCTGGTTGATATACTTTATCTATTTTACCAGTTAAAAGTTTATCATTGAACTCATCTACCAGAGCGTGTATTACTAATCCGTCTAAAGACATTTTTTTTACCTCCGAATTCATTTGTTACTTAAATACATCTAATTCTTTACATATCCTAGTATATACTTCAATACCTTTTTGTAAAATTTCTTCATTAAAATCAAAATAACAACTGTGTAGTGGATAAGTAAAGTTAAGCTTTTCATTTCTTGATCCTAGCATAAAAAACAAACCAGGTACTTTTTCTTGATAGTATGAAAAATCTTCAGATATCATCATTGGTTTTAATTCTAGTTTTTCATTATCAACTAAACATTTATCCATTAATTCATATAGCTTTCTATCATTTATCACAGGAGGATACATATCTGTGAAATCCATATCTATTTCAATACCATACATTTTCATGACACCTTCATTTATTGTATGCATTCTTTGCTTGATTAAATCATATACATCATTATTAAAAGCACGAATAGTACCTTCAAGTCTAACAGTATTAGCGATGATGTTTCTAGCTTCACCACCTTGAATTTTTCCTATAGTTAATACAGAACCTTCATTAGGATCAACATTTCTACTAACAATACTCTGTAAGCTTGAGATTAGCTGTGAAGCTATATATATACCATCAACAGCAGTATGAGGCATAGCTCCATGACCGCTTTTAGCCTTAATAGTTATATCAAACTCACCTGTTCTTGCCATGATAGGGCCATGATTTATTCCTATTAGACCTTCTTTGATAGCTGGTAATATATGAAGACCAAAGATACATGACACATTGTATTTTTCAAGTATACCTTCATCAACTATTACCTTAGCACCACCAGGGCCTTCCTCGGCAGGCTGGAATATTAAAAGTATGTTTTTCTTAGTTTCTTTAGTAGAAATATACTTTGCAAATCCTAGCAAAATAGCCATATGACCATCATGTCCACATGCGTGCATTTTCCCTTTATGTTTAGAACTGTAGTTAGCTCCAGTTTGCTCTAATACATTCAAAGCATCTATATCTGATCTAAAAGCAATAGTCTCAGCTTTAGGGTCAAAATCTTTGTATGCTATTACACCTGTTTTAGCACATATTTCGTATTTAAAACCATATTCGCTTAGTTTATCCTTTATATACCCAGATGTTTTTATTTCGTTAAAACCTGTTTCAGGTATTTGATGTAAGTCACGTCTTATAGTAATTACTTCCTGTAAAATATCCATTTTTATCCCCTCCGATTAAAATAACTATTAACTATTATAGCACGTATAAAGTGATGTGTAAAAATAGTTATCGTAAATATTTATTAAATATTAAGAAAATGTAACAAAAGGTAGATTTATATTTACATTTGGTATATGCTATAAAAGCAAGAACTGTGTTACCAAAGTATAAGATTTTGGAGGAGAGAAAATGATTAAGAGTATGACTGGGTTTGGACGGGGAGAAAGCTGTGATGATAAAAGAAGGTTCACCATAGAAGTGAGAACTATAAATCATAAATACAATGATATTATAGTAAAAAAACCAAAACATCTTAATTACCTTGAAGAGAGAATAAAAAAAGAAGTAAAAGCAAGTTGTAGTAGAGGTAGAATAGAAATATATGTTTCAATGGAAAATATTAACGATCAAGATGTATTCGTAAAACCTGACATGTTGCTAGCAAAATCTTATAAAAGTGCGTTAGACGAATTAGCACAAGAGCTAAAAATTGACAATGATGTTACGATATCTTCTATAATGAGATTTCAAGATATATTTAGAATAGAAAAGGCTCAGATAGATGAAGAGGAAATATGGGTATTATTATCAAAAGCACTTGGTGATGCACTTAAGGAAGTATTACATATGAGAGTTGTCGAAGGAGAAAAGCTTGCTACAGAGATAATTAATAGAAGTAAAATAATCAAATCATATGTCGTAGACATAGAAAAGCTTGCAGATGTAGTGGTAAACGAATATAGAAAGAAACTGAAAGATAGGATAGAAAATATACTAGATCAGACTTATGAACTAGATGAAAGTAAATTAGCCAATGAAGTTGCGTTCTATGCAGATAGAAGCAATATAACAGAAGAAATAGTAAGACTTTATTCTCATATAGATCAACTGCAAGATACTATTACATTAGATAAAGCTGTTGGAAGAAAACTAGATTTCATTATTCAAGAAATGAATAGAGAAACTAATACTATAGGTTCTAAATCTGCCGATATTAGGATTACAAATTTAGTTGTAGAAATAAAAAGCGAATTAGAAAAGATTAGAGAACAAGTACAAAATATAGAGTAGGGAGGTTATCTGATTGGCTATAAAACTAGTTAATATAGGATTTGGAAATATAGTTTCAGCTAACAGAATAGTTGCTATAGTTAGCCCTGAATCAGCTCCGATAAAAAGAATAATACAAGAAGCTAGAGATAGAGGTATGCTTATAGATGCAACTTATGGTAGAAGGACGAGAGCAGTTGTTATTACAGATAGTGATCATATCATATTATCTGCAGTTCAGCCAGAGACAGTTGCACATAGGCTAAATGATAAAGAAATAGCTTCTGAAGCAAATAAGGAGTAAGAAGGGAGTCAATATGAAAGAAGGATTATTAATAGTTGTATCTGGACCATCTGGAGTAGGGAAAGGTACTATATGTAAAAAGCTACTTGCAGGCTTTAAAGGTGTAAACATGTCTATTTCAGCTACTACTAGAAAGCCAAGAGATGGTGAAGTACATGGTAAATCATACTTTTTCCTTAGTGAAGATGAGTTTCAAGAGAAGATAGACAATGATGAATTCATTGAATATGCAAAGGTCTACCAAAACTATTATGGGACACTCAAAAGTGTAGTAATGGATATGATAGAAAAGGGACAAAATGTACTGTTAGAGATAGATGTACAGGGAGCTATTCAGGTTAAAGAAAAGTATGAAAAAGCTATAATGATATTTATATTACCACCGTCGATGAAAGAATTAAAAGAGAGAATTATAGGGCGTGGCTCTGAAAATGATGAAAGTATGAATATTAGATTAGGGCAAGCTCAAAGTGAAATAGATATGATACACAACTACGATTATAGCGTATTAAACGCTGATTTAAAAACAGCATGTAAACAAGTAGAATCAATAATCATAGCAGAAACATGTAAAATAAGAAAGTAAAATAAAAACTAGGAGGTTTTTTGATTATGTTATATCCTTCAATGAGCGATATATTAAAAAAAGTAGATAGTAGATACACATTAGCAATGGCAGTGTCAAAGAGAGCAAGACAAATAATAGATGGTGAAGATGTTCTTACAAAAGTTAAGACAACAAAGCCAGTTACACTAGCACTACATGAAATAGAAGAAGATAAGTTAATCGTATCAGACGTAGTTGATGACATAGAGGACAAGTAGGTGATATAATGCTTAAAGGCAAAAACATAGTGATAGGAGTTACAGGTGGTATAGCTGTATATAAAGCAGTAGATATAGTGAGTAGACTAAAAAAGCTAAATGCTAATATAGACATAATAATGACTGAGTCTGCTACTAAATTTGTTACTCCATTGACATTTCAATCATTAGCACACAATGAAGTCGTTGTAGATATGTTCAAAGAAGTTACAAACTGGAATATAGAACATATAGCACTAGCGAAAAAAGCAGATGTGTTTTTGATAGCCCCAGCTACAGCAAATATCATAGGCAAAATAGCTAATGGTATTGCTGATGATATGCTAAGTACAACTGTTATGGCTACGAGGGCAAAAACTATTATAGCACCTGCTATGAATACTAATATGTACACAAATGTTATAGTTAGGGAAAATATCAGCAAATTAAAAAGTCTAGGATATGAGTTTATTGACCCAGTAGAAGGTAGACTTGCCTGTGGAGACTTAGGAGCTGGCAAATTCCCAAACCCAGAAGATATAGTTAAGCAAGTTTTAGAAATAATGAATAGAGAAGATAAAGATTTAGAAGGTAAAAAAGTATTAGTTACAGCTGGCTCAACAATAGCACCAATAGATCCAGTTAGATTTCTTACTAATCATTCAAGTGGTAAAATGGGCTATGCGATAGCAAGAGAAGCTAAAAGAAGAGGTGCTGATGTAGTATTAGTTAGTGGACATACTACCCAGGAGCAAATAGCCGATATAAAGACAATATATATAGATACAACAGAAGAAATGCTAGATGCAGTAAAGTCAAATTTTGAGGATGCAGATATAGTTATAAAAGCAGCTGCCCCGCTTGATTATAAGCCTAAAACAATAGCACAAAACAAGATTAAAAAGACTACAGGTGATTTATGTGTAGAGTTTGATAGATCACCAGATATATTAAAGACAATAGGTGGAATGAAAAAAGAGCAAGTATTGGTTGGATTTGCAGCAGAAACAGAGAATCTAATTGAGAACGCGAAGAAGAAGCTAGAAAAAAAGAATCTAGACTTCATAGTCGCTAATGATATCTCTAAAAAAGGAGCAGGTTTTAAAGGAGATACAAATGCAGTGACTATGATTAGTAAAGAAGAAATAAAAGAATACGCTCTAATGAAAAAGAGTGAGTTAGCTAAAGAAATAATTAATAATGCAGTAGATTTTATGAACAAAAGGAAACAAAACCACTGAGTTAATATATAAGCAATGTAGTATATCATTGACGGATAACAGTTTATTTATATTATGTATATTATGAGAGGGAATATTATGAATAATAGACTATATGCAGAGATTGTAGTAGACAACAGACACATGAATACAGACGTACTCTATACATATAGAGTGCCATCAGAATTACAAAAAACTATAAATACTGGATATAGAGTATTTGTACCCTTTGGAAAGAGTGGCAAACTTCTTGAAGGTATAATTATTAATATAAAAGATAATTGCGGAGTAGATGATAATAAGATAAAAGAAATACATGATATGGTGGACAATGATAGAGTGTTAAACGATAGCCAAATAAAGTTAGGGCTATGGATGAAAAAACACTATATGTCTAAATATTTAGATGTATTTAGGACTATGATTCCATCAGGAGTTAAAGGGAAAGTTGACTATAATCTTACACTTAACGTTGAGATAGATTATACTAACATAGTTTTATCTAGTAAAGAGAAAAAAATAATTGATTATATTTCTTCAAATAAAACTGTCAAATTGAGTACACTAAAAAAGGAGCTGGATATATCTAATATAAATCCAGCTATAACAAATTTAACAAATAATTTCTTCATTCTAAAGCAGAGAATAGAGAAAGCAGGTATTAAGAAAATAACAGAGAAGATAATAAGTATCAATACCAATACAGAAAATATTGAGGATGTATTATCAAAAAGAGCCAAAAGGCAGATAGATATACTAAAATATCTCAAAACTAACGGGAAAGTAAGACAAAGTATACTAACCAAAGACTTGAATGTAAGTTCTCAAAGTATAAAGGCATTATCTGATAAAGGATTAATCAATATACAAATTATGGACATTACTAGAAATCCTATAAAAGAGGATTATCAGAGAAGCGAGATGCTTAAGCTTACAGCTGAACAAAGAGTATGTCTTAACGAAATAAAGGAGTCTATAAGTCTAGGGGATAGTCAAAGTCGAACATTTCTGTTACATGGGGTTACTGGTAGTGGCAAAACAGAGGTATATTTACAACTAATAGATGATATGCTTAAAGCTAAAAAAGACAGCATAGTCTTAGTTCCAGAGATATCACTTACTCCCCAAACTGTGGAGAGATTTGCAAGTAGATTCGGTGATAATGTTGCAGTAATACACAGTAGGCTTTCACAAGGAGAAAAGTTTGACGAATGGCGAAAAATAAGAGATGGTAAGGTTAAAATTGTAGTAGGAGCAAGATCTGCAGTGTTTTCTCCATTTAAAAATCTAGGATTAATTATAATAGATGAAGAACATGAATCCACATATAAATCAAGCAAAGACCCTAAATACGATACAATAGAAGTAGCAAAAAAGAGATGTGAACTTGAGGATGCATATCTACTACTTGGATCTGCCACACCATCTATAGAAACATACTACAAAAGTAGTATAAATGAAATAAAATTACTAGAGATGAGGAAAAGAGCCAATAAGAGTTTATTGCCAAAAGTGCATGTAATAGATATGAAGAGAGAGCTTGCTAATGGAAACAAATCATTTTTTAGTAGGAAACTATATGATGAGATTAGTGAGAATCTAAAACGTAAAGAACAAACTATAATATTTATGAACAGAAGAGGATTTTCTACATTTGTATCATGTAGGAGTTGTGGCTATGTAGTAAAATGTGATAGCTGTGATATATCTATGACATACCATGCTAATAAAGGTATGCTGATGTGTCACTATTGTGGAAAGGCAGTCAAAGCGCCAAGAATATGTCCAGAGTGTGGCAGTAAGTATATCAAATACTTTGGAGCAGGAACACAAAAGGTAGAAGAAAGTATAAAAAAATACTTTAAAGATGCAAGAGTAATAAGAATGGACAATGATACTACTAGTAAAAAAGGTAGCCATGAAGCAATACTTAAGAAGGTTAAAAATAACGAAATAGATATATTGATAGGAACACAAATGATTACAAAAGGACTCGATTTTCCAAATGTAACTCTAGTAGGAATAATAGCAGCAGATATGTCACTAAATCTTCCTGATTTTAGAGCTAGTGAAAGAACGTTTCAGCTGTTGACGCAAGTATCAGGTAGAGCAGGTAGGGGGACAAGAAAAGGTAGAGTAGTGTTGCAGACATACGAGCCAGAGCATTATGCTATAGAGCTTTCTAAAGAGCATGATTTTATTGAGTTTTATAATAATGAAATAATAATGAGAAGGGAATTTGACTATCCTCCATTTAAAAATATTATAAATATAGTACTCAGAGGTAAAAATGAATCTATCGTAAAAACTGAGATTGAAAAATTCAAACAAAGTATAATAAATAATATAAATTCTAAAGTAAATAGAAATAGATATCAATTAATAGGCCCTATAACAGCTCCAATATACAGAATAAAAGGTTACTACAGATGGCAGTTGATATTAAAAGCCGATAATACAGAGTTAGATAACATTAAAGATAGTATATATGAGGAATACAAAAAATACATAAAGTATAAAATGTGTAGTGAGATACTATTTAATATCAGTATTAATCCCTATACTATAATGTAGGAGGATATAATGGCTTACAGAAAATTGAGATTTGAAGGTGACCCAATATTAAGGAGAAAATCAAGAGAAGTAAGAAAAATAGATAAAAATATATTAAAACTTATAGATGATATGATAGAAGTTATGGCAAAAGAAGATGGTTTGGGATTGGCTGCTGTGCAATTAGGAATATTAAAGAGAGTCATCATAATAGATACTAAAGATGAAATTGTAAAATTAATTAACCCAGTTTTAATACATCAAGAGGGTGAAGATATAGATGTAGAAGGCTGTTTAAGCGTGCCAGGCAGACAAGGTAAAGTTAAAAGACCTTACAAAGTAAGAGTTAGATATACTGATATTGATGGAAACAGAAAAATAATTAAAGGAAAAGGTCTATTTGCTAGAGCGTTGTGTCATGAGATAGATCATCTCAACGGGATACTATATATTGATAAAATAATTGAAGAATAACAAAGTGATATAGGAGGTAATGAAGTGGCATTAAGACAATTGAGATTTGAAGGAGACCCAATACTAAGGAAAAAATCTAGAGAAGTTACTAAAATAGATAAGAGGATACTCTTACTCTTAGAAGATATGGCAGAAACTATGAGAAAAGAAGAGGGAGCAGGACTGGCGGCACCTCAAATTGGTGTATTAAAGAGAATGGCAACAGTAGTAATAGATGATAACATTCTCAAATTGATTAACCCTGTTATATTACATCAAGAAGGAGAAGAAATCGACTATGAGGCTTGCTTAAGTGTACCTAATAGAAGTGAACAAGTAAAAAGACCGAGTAAAGTAAAAGTAAAGTATAAAGATATAAATGGTAATGAGCAAATTATAGATGCAGAGGGTTGGAATGCACGATTATTATGCCACGAAATAGATCATCTTGATGGAATACTTTATATAGACAAATCAATTAAGGGTTAAGGAGTTGAAAACATGAGAGTAGTATTTATGGGTACACCTGATTTTGCAGTATCTACATTAGATAGATTGCATGAAAATGGACATGATGTAGTACTTGTAATAACTCAGCCTGATAAAAAAAGAGGTAGAGGTAAAAAGGTTTCATTTCCTCCAGTGAAAGAAAGAGCATTAGAGCTAGGTATAGAGGTTTTTCAGCCAAGTAAAATAAATAAAGAAGAAAGTGTAGAAAAACTAAGAGAGGCTAATCCAGATGTAATAGTAGTGACAGCTTTCGGACAATTAGTATCACAGCAGATATTAGATTTGCCTAAGTATGGATGTATAAATGTTCATGCTTCTTTGCTACCATACTATAGAGGAGCAGCTCCTATCAACTGGGCTATAATAAATGGGGAGAAAGAATCTGGAGTTACAACTATGATGATGGCTAGAGGACTTGACTCTGGAGATATGCTCTTAAAAGCTAAAGTAAATATTGGAGAAGAGGAGACTGCTGGGGAACTTTATGATAGACTTAAAGAACTAGGAGCTAATCTTTTAGTAGAGACTCTAAATAAACTAGAAAATGGAGCATTACTGGCAGAAGAGCAAAACCATGATATAGCTACATATGCACCTATAATGGATAAATCGCTTGGGCATATTGATTTTAGTAAGTCTTGCAAAGAGATTAAGAACCTAGTGAGAGGTACTCAGCCTTGGCCTGGTTGTTACTGTGAATACAAAGATAATAAAATTAAAATATACAAGGTTGACTATGAGACTGGTCAGTTTAATGGTGAAGTAGGACAAATCCTAAGCGCTAATAGTGATGGAATAAAGGTGAAATGTAATGATGGAATTATAGCTATAAAGGAGCTACAAATGCCAGGTAAAAGAAGAATGAATATAAAAGAATTTTTAGCAGGTAATACAGTAGAAATAGGATCTAAACTAAAATAATGCTTGGAAGTGTTGTCATGAAAAATGATAGAAAAAAATTTTTTGGTGTAATGTTTTTTACCGCTATATTATCAGTTGTATTAGTAGTATTAAGTATTTACTTTTTAGTTAATAAAAACAATAATTTTATAAAAATTGTAATAATACTCGCGATAGCGTTTTTTATGATAGTGAGCATATTTGTGATATTCGGAATTATTATACTGAGTAGATGGGTTTATAGTGGTAATATCAATAAAAAGAGTGCAATGTTTCTAAAGTTCTTACTCAAAACTATTTATCCAGTATTGATGATGGTTTCTAAGGTTATAAATATAGATAAGGCTACTATACAGAGAGCTTATTGTAATATACACAATACTCTTATTGAAAATCTAAAAGTAAAGGTTGATGGTAGTGATATATTATTACTATTACCGCATTGTATTCAAAATTCACAGTGCCCATATAAGATAACAAATGATATATATAACTGCAAAATGTGCGGGAAATGTATCGTAGGAGATATTATAAAATTAACAAGCGCTTACAATATGGAGGCTGTAGTTGCAACAGGTGGAACGCTAGCAAGGCAGTGGGTAAAAAAGAGAAGACCAAAAGCTATAATAGCTGTTGCATGTGAGAGAGATTTGACTAGTGGAATTAATGATATAAGCAAAATACCTGTTTATGGAGTATTCAATATAATAAAAAAGACCCCATGTCACGATACAAGTGTAGATATAGATAAGCTAAAGAACGCGATTGATATGTTTATAAAAGTAGATAATTGATCAGTAAAAGATTTGCTCTAGAGATGATATAGTTACCTGCTCTAGAGCTTGTATTTTAAATAATAATACAGAGTACGGAGGAATATATGAAAAATAATGCTAGATATATTGCAATAAATATACTTAAAAATATCAATGAAGAAAAAGCATATTCAAACATAGAAGTTAATAAGAACATTAAAAGTGCAAAAAATCAATTAGACGAGGGATTAATTAGAGAAATTGTATATGGTGTAATTCAAAATAAAATCATGATTGACTACATTATATCCAAATTTTCTAAAACAAAAATAAAAAAGATAGCACCTATAGTATTAGAAATATTAAGAACAGGTATCTATCAGATAATGTTTATGGATAGGGTGCCTGACAGTGCTAGTTGTAATGAAAGTGTTAAGATAGCTAAAAAACTAGGACATAGGGCAATACCAGGGTTTGTAAATGGTGTGCTTAGGAATGTAACGAGAAAAAAAGCTGATATATTAAAAGATGTAGAAAATCTTAAAGGTATAGAATATTTAAATATAAAATATTCTCATCCTAAATGGATGGTAGAGTATTTCATAGATGAATTTGGATATGATTTTACAGAAGAACTTTTAAAATCCAACAACAATAGACCAAAGTTGAATATTAGAGTTAATACATTGAAAATAGATAGAAAAAAGTTAATGGAGTTATTGAGAGAGAAAGATTTTATAGTAAATAAAGCACCCTATAGTAAATATGGTATTGAAATAGAAAATCCTAAAAATATAACTTCATTACAGGAATACAAGAATGGATATTTCTCGGTGCAAGATCAGAGTTCTATGTTAGTAGCAGAGATTATGAGCCCAAAACCAGAAAGCTTTGTAATAGACCTATGTAGTGCTCCTGGAGGAAAAACATGTCACATAGCTGAGATAATGAAGAACAAAGGAGTTATATTAGCAAGAGATATACATGAGCACAAATTAGAACTAATAGATAAAACAGCTAATAGATTAGGTATAGATATAATAGACACGCAGTTATTTTCCGCTTTAGAAATAGATAAAGCAATCATGCAGAAGGCGGATTACGTTTTAGTAGATGCACCATGCTCAGGTCTAGGTTTACTTAGAAGAAAACCAGAGATAAGATATAGGATGAATATAGACAAGATTAAAGAACTATCACAAATTCAACATGATATACTGATAAATGGTAGTAAGTATGTAAAAAGAGGTGGAACTCTAATTTATAGTACTTGTACCATAAGCACTATTGAAAACTTAAATGTTTTAAACAAGTTTCTAAATGAAAACAAAGACTTTGAGTTAGAACCATTTAAGAAAGAGCTAAGTGAAAAGTTAAAGCTTAAGACGAATAATGGGTATGTGAAACTATATCCAAACATCAACAATACTGACGGTTTTTTCATATCAAAGTTAAAAAGAAAAAATATATAACAAAATTTAAGTATTAGTACAATATTGATAAACACTGCATGTACAATGATTTAACATACCATTAGTGCAAACAAAACTATGAAAATACGTTTTTTTTTGATAATATATAAATAGCTATGTGTTATTGTAGCTTGGAGGGATAATTTGAATAATAGAAGCGATATAAAATCTTATACACTAAAAGAGCTAAGAGATATTTTAGCAAATAAGAACATAAAACCTTTTAGAGCAAACCAAATATTTGGATTTGTGCATAAAAAAAATATAAGATGTATAGATGATATACCAGTGCTATCAAAAGATTTAAAAAGTAAACTAAAAGAATGCTTTTATATAGATAATATAAAGATAGCCAAAAGATATGACTCAAAGATAGATGATACAAAAAAGTATTTGTTTAGATTAAGAGATAATAATATAATTGAGAGTGTGCTAATGAAATATAAGCACGGTAATACGGTTTGTATATCTACTCAAGTTGGATGTAGAATGGGTTGTAGCTTTTGCGCTTCAACCAAACAGGGACTTATTAGAAACTTAACATCAGGGGAAATCGCAGATCAGATATACAAGATACAAAGTGATCAAGATTTAAAAATCAGTAATATAGTGCTAATGGGCTCTGGTGAGCCATTTGATAATTATGAGAATGTACTGAAGTTTCTTGATATAATCCACGATGAGTTGGGTTTAAAGATAGGCTATAGACATATTACATTATCGACATGTGGTATAGTTCCTAAGATATATGATTTTGCAGATAAAAAGTTACCTGTCACGTTGTCAATATCTTTACATTCAGCCATAGATGATGATCGCAAAAAGATAATGCCAATAGCTAATAAATACAAACTAAAAGAGATAATAAAAGCATGTGAATATTATATAAATAAAACTAATAGAAGAATAACTTTTGAATATACTTTAATAGATGCAGTTAATGACAGTAAGAAAAATGCTTTAGAAATATATGAATTAGTAAAAGGGCTTTTATGTCATGTTAACTTAATACCACTAAATAGTATAAAAGAATCAGATTATAGTAAATCAAACAAAGATAATGTAAAAAGGTTTGCTGATGTATTAAATCAAAAGGGTATAAGTACCACAGTTAGAAGAGAAATGGGTTCTGATATAAATGCAGCATGTGGTCAACTTAGAAATAACTATATTAATCAAGACTAGAAATAATTTTTATTTTTGGAGTGGAGGGTTTATATGATCTTTGGTGTTTGTTCTGATATAGGAAAAATAAGAACAGTCAATCAGGATTTATACTATAATTCTGAATGCAAAGAATTACCGTTATTTGTGGTAGCAGATGGCATGGGTGGACATAATGGAGGAGAAACTGCAAGCTATTTAGCTATTAAGACTATAAAAGAGATGATAAATAAACATAAAGAAGAGTTAATAAATAAAGAAATACAGATACCTAAATTTATACAAGATGTTTTTAAAGAAGCAAATAGTGTAATTTACAAGGAAGGTAATAACAACAAAATATTGTATGGAATGGGTACTACATTGACCGCAATTTACTTTAGTGAAAAATCAGCGATAATTGGACATGTAGGTGACAGTAGAGCATACCTTCTAAAAGATAATAAATTAATACAATTGACACAAGATCACTCTTTAGTTGCTGAACTAGTTAAAAATGGTAGTATATCAAGTGAAGAAGCTAAAAACCATCCTCAAAAACATGTAATTACAAGAGCATTAGGTACTAATAAACACCTAAAATTCGATATGTTTGAAAGAGAAATCGAAATTGGAGACACGTATATGCTATGCTCAGATGGTTTAACAAATATGCTTGATGACGAAGAGATTAAAAAAGTACTTAGTACTATAAATGACCCACAGGAAATGTGCGATTGTCTTATAGAGAAGGCAAATCAGCATGGTGGAGATGACAATATTACTGTTTTAACAATAAAGATTGATTAGGAAAGAGGTTATTAATATGATAGGGAAAACTCTAGGCAATAGATATGAAATTATAGAGAGAATAGGCGGAGGAGGTATGGCAGTAGTATATAAAGCTAAATGTCGCCTTCTAAATAGATATGTTGCTGTTAAAGTACTGCGTGAAGAGTTTACAAATAATGAGGATTTTATAAATAGATTCAACAGAGAATCACAATCAGCAGCGAGCTTAACTCATGAAAATATAGTAGGGATATATGATGTTGGCTGTGAAGACAACACATATTATATTGTAATGGAATATGTAAAAGGAAAAACATTAAAACAATTAATAAGAGAAAAAGGGAAGCTAAAGCCTAAAAAAGTAATAGAGATAAGTATGCAAATAGCCAAAGCGCTTAATAATGCGCACAAAAACAATATAGTGCATAGAGATATAAAGCCACACAATATACTAATAAATGAAGAAGGAAAAATAAAAGTAACAGATTTTGGTATAGCTAGGGCAGCTACGTCATCAACAGTTACAGTAACAAGCAATGTAATAGGCTCAGTGCATTATTTTTCTCCAGAGCAAGCTAGAGGAGGATATACTGATGCAAAATCGGATATATACTCACTAGGAATTGTAATGTATGAGATGCTGACAGGGGAAGTTCCTTTTCAAGGAGACAGTCCGATATCAGTAGCTTTAAAGCATATAAGAGAAGATATAGCACCTCTAGGAAATGTAGATGATACTATACCAAAGGCATTGGAAAAAATAGTGACAAAAGCTGTTCAAAAAGATCAAGCACTTAGATATGATAGTGCTGAAGATATAATAAATGACTTAGAGAAAGCAAGCAATAATATGCAAGATGATACAATAGAATTTAAGAATTTTGATGATTCTCCGACAATGGTGATACCAAAAGAAGATGTTTTAATTGAAAGTGACAAGCTATTGAAAGAAGATAATGAAACAAAGGATATAAAAATGCCGATAAAAAGGAGAAGACCTTCTAAAGGAAAAGCTACTAAAACTAAAGATAATGAAAAAGTAGCAAGTAAAGGTTCAAGAGTATTAACAGCAATAGCAGCTGTGGTATTGGCGTTTATAGTTGTAGGTGCATTAGCGTTTGGTTATATACATTTTAAGGATGCATTCATAAAAGATGAAGTAACACTTCCTAATCTAGTAGGACTAGACGTAAAAGTTGCAGAAAAACAAATGCAAGATTTAGGGTTGAAACTAGTTGTCAAGAAAGAAGAGTTTAATGATGAATATGGAGAGGGCAAGATTATAAGCCAATCAGAGGAAGTTGGAAGCAAGCTGAAAACAGATTATCCAGTTGAAGTAAATGTAAGTAAGGGAACAAAGCTAATAGAAGTGCCAGATTTGATAAGTAAATCAGCAAATGAAGCTGAGATTGCACTAAGTGACGTAACACTAAAAGAGGGTGAAGTAACACATGAATTTAGTGAGTATCCTAGAGGAATAGTAATATCACAAAGTCCAAAGGCATTTGAGCAGGTAAAAGAAGGTACAAAAGTTTCATATACTGTAAGTAATGGACCTAAAGTTGAATATTTGATAATGCCAAAATATACAGGAAAAGATGTAGAGGCAGCTAAAAAATTGCTTGTTTCAAATGGGTTTGTAGTAGGAGAGATAAAATACGAAAAAAATAATGATGTCCCTAAAGGAGTAGTAATATCACAAAGTCATCCAGCAGGACAGGAAGTTGAATCAGGAATAAAAATTAGTCTTGTAGTGAGCAATGGGAGTCAAAATACAGATGGCGATAGTGAGGATAATAATGAAGAAGATACAAGTACAGTGGAAACTAATGTACCAGCAGGTTCAAAATCTACGCCTATAAAACTCCAGTTGCCAGAAGGTAAAGATAAAGTAGCAATAAAAATATATAGAATACAAAACGATAAAAAAGAAGTTGTATATGATAAAACTGTGACCAATAACAATGGTGGAATAAAAATACTAGTAACAGGAGAAGGGAAATGTAAATTTGAAATTTACTTTGATGGAGTGAATATAGGTTCGCTCGAGCATACATTTTAGGAGGTTGATATATGCTTGAAGGCATAATAATAAAAGGAGTAGGGGGCAATTACTACGTAAAGACAGCTAGTGGTGTTCTCGAATGTAGAGCAAGAGGATTATTCAGAAAACAAAAAATAAAACCATTAATAGGTGATAAAGTTATGGTAGAAGTTATTGATGGTGATAAAGCTGGTTATATAAAGGAGATAAAAGACAGAGATAACCAGCTAGTTAGACCAACAGTTGCCAATGTGTCTCAAGCAATCATAGTATTTGCTATAATAAATCCGGCGCCTAATCTATGGTTATTAGATAGGTTTCTGATTAATGCAGAAAAAAACAACATTGATGCATTAGTTTGCATAAATAAAATTGATTTAGCAAAAGATGAAGAAGTAAATAATATGGCTGACATATATAGAAAAGCTGGTTATAAAGTTTTGTGTACAAGTATCAAGAAAAATATAGGTATTAGTGCTTTAAGAGAATGTCTCAAAGGCAATATAACAGTTTTTGCAGGTCCATCTGGGGTGGGTAAATCAAGTTTGTTAAATATGGTCGAACCTGGTTTAAAGCTTACGACAGGAGATATAAGCAAAAAAACAAATAGAGGAAAACATACTACTAGAAGTACAAAGTTATTAGAACTAGAAACTGATGGTTGGGTTGTAGATACACCTGGTTTTAGTGCATTAGATATAGATAACATTAAGGAAGAAGAATTAAAAGATTTTTTCATTGATATAAAAAGCTATAGTTATGAATGTAGATTTAATAGTTGTATGCATATTAACGAGCCTGATTGCAGAGTTAAAGAAGCAGTCGAAAATGGAGAAATAAGTAAAGAGAGATACCAAAGCTATTTAAGATTTATGCAGGAAATAAAACAAAAAAGGAGATACTAGAATGATTAAGATTTCACCATCAATATTATCAGCTGATTTTGGTAATATAAAAGAGGATATAAAGAGAGTAGAAGATGCAGGAGTAGATTTACTACATATAGACGTTATGGATGGGTCATTTGTTCCAAACATTACTTTTGGACAGGTTGTAATAAAGGATTTTAGAAAGATTACAGATATCCCTTTTGATGTTCATCTTATGATAGATAATCCAGAAAGATATATAGATGATTTTGTTAAGGCTGGAGCAAATATCATAACAGTACATTATGAGTCTACTCCACACGTACATAGAGCATTGCAGCTTATAAAAAGTCATGGTATTAAAGCAGGGATAGCTTTAAATCCTGCAACGCCAGTTGAGAGTGTTAAACATATACTAGATATGGTTGATATGGTTTTGATTATGACTGTTAATCCAGGTTTTGGTGGACAGAAGTTCATAGAAGCTATGAAAGATAAAATTAAGCAACTAAAGTTTATGATAGATGAGAGAAGCCTTGATATTGATATACAAGTAGATGGTGGTATAAAAGAAGAAAACATAGCGGAAGTTTACGAGTGTGGTGCTAATGTTTTTGTAGCAGGCTCAGCAGTATTTAATTCTGATGATATAAATAAGACTATAAATAAATTTAGAGAGCTTACTGATTTTTAGAAAGAGGGAAAGAAATGAATGTAGCTATATTTGGGAGTGGAAGGACTTTAAAAGAGAATATAGTAAAGAAAATCACAAAGGATGCTGATCTCATCATCTGTGCAGATGGTGGAGTAAAGCACCTTTTTAAATATGGAATTTTTCCAGATGTAGTAGTAGGAGATTTAGATTCCATAAAAATAGAGAATTTAAATATATTAAAGCAAAGAGAAATTGAGATAGTAAAGTTTCCTACAGACAAAGATTATACAGATATGGAGATTGCACTTGAATATGCAATTAAATCAGGAGCAAAAGAGATACATATAGGTGGAGCAACAGGTAGCAGGATGGATCACTCACTAGGAAATGTTTTATTACTAAGCTCAGTACATGATAAAGGAATAAAAGCAACAATTTATGATAATAGCAATGAGATAACAATCCTAAAAGAAGAATCTGGAGTCTTTGATAATACCCATAAATACATATCAATTTTACCAGTTACACAAGATGGAGCAATTGTTAGCACTGATGGGATGAAATATGAAGTAAATCAAAAAAGATATAAATTTGCTTCTTTATTTGGAGTAAGCAATGAAATATTAAAAGAAAGTGCAAAGATCACAATACACAAAGGGGTTTGTATTGTTATAAAAGCAGATGACTAATAAATAGGAGCGAAGAATATGCAATTATTAGAGATAGTACCTAAGAAAAGTATAGGTCCAGTTGAATTAGGAATGGATAGAAAAGAAGTATATGCTATATTAGGAGAGCCTAAAGAAGCAGGAAAAGGCCTGGAATGGGTAAATGATTATCACATACAATATGATGATAATGATAAGGTTATATTTATAGAGATACCCAATTCCTTTATAGACACGCACTTTGTTTTATATAAGGGTGTAGATGTATTTGCCACAGAAGCAAAGATATTGGTTAAAATAGTGTCAGAGGATGGTGATTATGAGGATGAAGATGGAGGATATAGCTATAGTTTTAACTCATTGGGAATAGGGTTTTGGCGACCAGTAGTTTTTGAATATGAAATGGTATACGATCCAGAGTTTCAAGAATTGCTTCCTGAAATACAACTAGACGAAATCAAACATAGATTCTTTGAGACAGTATGTGTGTTTGTAGATGGTTATTATAAAAAATAGTAACAAAAACATAATATGATTAATAATATAGTATTAATAAATATTTAGAGACATTGTGCTTTCGGATATTATTAATACTATTTTTGTTTTGGAGGAGGGAGATGAATAATTTATTATCACGAATAAGTAGAAAGTTTAGTAAAATAAGAGGAAGGAAATTAAGGATTAGCAAAAACATGAAACATATTATAGGAATAGTTCTAGGGGTAGTAGGTGCCATAATTATAATACAAGTAGTACCTATGTCTATATGGTTCTTCTTACTTGGAATACTTCTGTTAGCACTGGCTTGGGCATTGTTTAATATGTTATAGGGGTGAATGATATGTTTATGAGGAGTAAATTGTTAATAGTATCTTTGTTTGCAGTTTTCATGATTATAGGTGTCATATTTTTACCAAGTTGGATAGTTTTAGCTGTCGTTGGAATCAGCTTGATGAAAATAGGGTTACATATATACTGTAGATGAGAGGTTATATAATAACCAATATAGTGGGTAATTTAAAAAAATTCACGGATAGTAGTGTACCATAGTGTACATAACTAGTCGTGAATTTTTTTAATAACGTTAACGTTTAGCTTTTTATTGATTATTTTATTATAAAGCTCTTTTAACTTTTTCTGATCTTAAACATCTAGTGCAAACATTCATTTTCTTAATAGTACCATCTATAGAAACTTTAACTTTATGAACATTAGGCTTCCAAGTTCTTTTTATATGTTTCTTAGAGAAAGTAACTATGTTTCCTGATACTTTACCCTTGCCACAAACTTCACAAAACTTAGACATATAAAACACCTCCTTAAACTGTTACTCTTTAACGAAAACCTGCGAACATTACTATTCTAACATAGTTACACATAATATTGCAATAAAAACTTAAAAATAGTATTATATATTAAGTGAGTTATATATATAATATAATGTAACAACATAATTATAATATGTCTTATGCTAGTATTGGTTATAAAGTAATCTTTGCTTAGTATAACCAATTTATTGAAGTATAATAATAATTGTATTTGTCGACAGAATTTATTATAATTAGAATAACAGAATCAGTTGACTAATGTATATACTTAAAATAAACTTATTAATATTGAATGAGATATGACAATGATGTATTATAATATGAGATAGATGAATAAAGAGGAGGTTAGTTATGCCGAAAACTATTAACAATCAATATGGAGATATAAAAATAGATGAAAATGTTTTTGCGAGTATAGCAGGACTTGCAGCTATGGAATGTTATGGACTTGTTGGGATGGCTGCTAGAGGTACAACAGATAACTTAGTTAGATTGTTAAGAAAAGAACATCTGACAAAAGGTGTTAAGGTAACAATAAATGGTGAAGAAGTAAATATCGATTTATTTATAATAGTTCAATTTGGAACAAAAATATCTGTTGTTGCGGATAATATAATTGGCAAAGTTAAATACAATGTACAACAATTAACTGGAGTTAATGTAAACAAAGTTAATGTATATGTACAAGGTGTAAGAGTTCAAAAGGAAAAGTAGGGAGGAAGCAGTATTGAATACCATATATATTGATGGAGCTATGCTAAAAAAATTATTCATAGCAGGTGCAAAAGCATTAGAAAACCTAAAAGAACATGTAAACGCATTGAACGTATTTCCTGTGCCGGATGGTGATACGGGAACAAACATGTCTTTGACTTTAAATTCAGCATTAAAAGAAATATTAAGTATAGATAGTGATAAAATAAGTGATATAGCAAAGGCAGCATCTAAAGGTTCTCTTATGGGAGCTAGGGGAAACTCAGGTGTAATATTATCGCAATTATTTAGAGGTTTCGCAAAAGGATTGAAGGAAACGGACAAGCTGGGCAAGAAAGAGGTAGCTTACGCATTCAAAATGGCCGCTGAAACTGCTTATAAGGCTGTTATGAAACCTATAGAGGGTACAATACTAACAGTGGCAAGAGAACTAGCTGAGAAGGCAACAGAGCTTTCAGAGAGCGAAACTGATATGTATACTTATTTAGACAAGATATTAAAGCATGGAGATCAAGTTCTAGATAAAACACCACAGATGCTTGAAGTTTTAAAACAAGCGGGCGTAGTTGATGCTGGTGGAAAAGGGCTAATGGTAGTTTTAAAAGGTGCGTATAATGTTCTAATAGGAAAAGAAGATGTAGACATAGAGGGGCTAGAAACAGTTAAAGCACCTAAACAAGTTCAAAACATAGTTTCAGAAGATATTGAATTTGGATATTGTACAGAGTTTATTATAAACGATGCCAAAGGTAATGCAGAAAACTTTAAAAAGCAGATAATGGAACATGGCGATTCCCTACTAGTAATAGGAGATGGAGATATAATAAAAACACATATACATACCAATGACCCAGGTATAGTATTACAAAAGGCATTAGAATTAGGGCAATTAGTAGATATAAAGATAGAAAATATGAGATTACAGCATAAAAACACATTATTTGAAGAGGAACAAATACAGGAAACAAAACCTTCTCAAAAATATGGTCTAGTTGCTGTAGTAAGAGGTAAAGGAATAGAAGATGTATTTAAGGATCTAAATGTTGACTATATCATAGAAGGTGGTCAAACAATGAATCCTAGCACAGAAGATATACTAAAGGCAGTAGATTCGGTTAACGCTGAAAATATAATAATATTACCAAATAATTCAAATATAATATTGACAGCACAGCAGGTTCAAAAAATAAGTGAGAAAAACATAGGAATCATACCTACAAAGAATATACCACAAGGCGTAAGTGCGTTGATAGCATTTGATGCAGATGCAGATTTAGATGCAAATGTTGATGATATGACTGATGCTTTTAGTGAGATAAAAAGTGGAGAAGTTACAACAGCAGTTAGAAACACAGTTATTAACGACTTAGAAATAGCCGAAGGTGATATCATAGGTATCCATGATGGAAGAATAGTCGAAGTGGGAGAAAATCTAGAGGATACTTGCTTTGATATGATAAATAAGATGGTAGATGTAGACAATGATATAGTAACATTGTTCTATGGAGAAGAAGTAACCAAAGAAGAAGCACAAAACTTAGCTTCAAGAATCGAAGAAGAGTTAGAGGATTGTGACGTAGAACTTGTATATGGTGGTCAGCCGTTATACTACTATTTGGTTTCTGTCGAGTAGAATCTTCCAGAATGCCAAACTACTGCGTTACTAAAAATATAACGACTAATCATGAGTAGAGAACAGAAATCTATGATTTCTTGTGAATCACTTACTCCTAGGAACGAAGTGAGTAGTGAGCGCCAATAGAAAAACTCATATACGCTATATTTTTTAGTGCCTTGTATTTCACTCATTCTGAAAAATTCTAAAGAAAAACTAATAATGGAAACTTACTGCGTTACTAAGAACGAAATTTTGTTTATAGTTAAGAATAGTTTTAATAAGTTATATGTTAAAAATTGATATTGTATAAAGGGTCGTCTCATGATCTTTGAGATAACCCTTTTTAAGAGATAATAAATGTTAAATAATGGATTGTAGGAGGTGCGGCGTTGAATCAATTATCTAATTCCATACAGTACATAAAAGGTGTTGGTCCAAAAAAAGCAGAAAAGCTTAGGAATATTGGGATAACAACATTTTATGATGCACTTCACTATTTTCCTAGAAGCTATGAAGAAAAGACAGACAAAATCAAGCTAATAGAATCACAGGATACAAAGAAACAAACATTTGATGTGACTATATCATCCACACCAGTTTTATATAGACCTAATAGAAAACTTTCTATATTAAAAGTCAAGGTCCAAGATGACACTGCTTCAGCACTAGTGGTATGGTTTAACCAACCTTATCTTAAGGACAAGTTTAAGATAGGACAAAAGTTGACATTAACAGGTAAAGTAAAACGATCCTATAACCATATAGAGATAAATAATCCAGTGCAAGAATCAGATGATAAATATCAAAACATAAATAAAATCACACCAATATATCCATTGACAAAAGGTATAAAAAACAGTGATATCATAAAAATAATAGATAGTGTGATGAGTAGTGCTCTAAGTGATATAACAGAGACATTGCCATATAGTGTAATCCATAAAAACAACCTTGTAGGTATTAAAACTGCACTAAGAAACATACATTTTCCTAATACTATGACTAACTACTTAGATGCAAAAAAAAGACTCGTATTTGAAGAGTTTTTCATGTTCCAACTAGGTTTAATGAAGATACGAAATAGAGTAAGTTCAAAAAAAGGTATAAAATTTGATAAAAATACGGACATACAAAAACTCGTAAAGACACTTCCTTTTGACCTTACAAAAGCACAAAATAAAGTATTAGATGAGATAATGGCAGATATGAATTCTACAAAGATTATGAATAGATTAGTGCAAGGGGATGTTGGTTCTGGAAAGACAGTAGTAGCTACAATAGCAATGTATCATAGTGTTTTATCAGGATATCAAGCAGTTATGATGGCACCTACAGAGATATTAGCAAAACAACATTTCGAGTCAGTAAGTAACATGTTAAAACCCTTTGATATAAAATGTGGAATGCTAATAGGGAGTATGACTAAAAACAATAAAAATATAGTAAAAGAAAAAATAATAAATGGAGAGATAGATATCCTTATAGGTACACATGCACTTATACAAGGTAATGTTGAATTTGATAAACTTGGAATAGTAATAACAGATGAGCAACACAGATTTGGGGTTAGACAGAGGTTGTCATTAGCTAACAAAGGTATAAATCCAGACGTTATGGTAATGACCGCAACACCTATACCAAGAACATTAGCACTTATACTTTATGGGGACTTGGATATATCAGTAATAGATGAGTTACCTAAAGGAAGAAAACCTATAAAGACATATCCTGTTGGTAGTGATATGTCTGATAGAGTATATACTTTTGTAAGAAAGGAAATCAAACAAAACAGACAGGCTTATATAGTATGTCCATTGATTGAAGAATCGGAGTCTTTAGAAAATCTTAAATCAGCAAGTCAAATGTACGAAGAATTAGTTAACAGCTATTTTTCTGATTGTAAAGTTAAATTAATACATGGAAAAATGAAAAGTAAAGACAAAGAAGAAATAATGAATAATTTTAAAATTGGAAAAGTCGATGTTTTAATTTCTACAACGGTTATTGAGGTAGGTATAAATGTACCAAATGCTAATATAATGGTTATAGAAAATGCTGAGAGATTTGGGCTAGCTCAACTTCATCAGCTAAGAGGCAGAGTTGGAAGAGGTAGTGAGCAATCTTACTGTATTTTAATAAGCAGAGGAAGTAGTAAGGTGTCCATAAAAAGAATGAATATTATGAAAGAGACTAACGATGGATTCATAATAGCTAAAAAAGATTTAGAACTAAGAGGGCCAGGAGATATATTAGGATTTAAACAACACGGTCTTCCAAGTTTCAAAATAGCAAATGTTTTTACAGATATAGATATACTCAAAGAAGCACAAATAGCAGCAAAGAAAATCATGTCTGATAAAGATTTTCTAGCTTCAGATGAGTTTAAAACTGTTGATTATAATATACAAAAGCTTTTTATAAACATAGAAGAAATAGATAAGAGTTTTTAATTTCGTTCATATGGTTTGTATATATTATCAAAACATGCTAAAATATGAATTGTAGGAGAGTGCAAAACTTGAGAGTAATAACAGGAAAAGCTAAAGGACATAGGTTAACAGCTCCAAATGGAATAAAAACCAGACCTACAACAGATAAAGTGAAAGAATCTATATTCAATATATTGGGGTATATAAAAGAAGATGATTACATACTTGATTTATTTTCAGGCTCTGGTGGAATGGGTATAGAGTTTTTAAGTCGTGGAGCAAATAAATGTGTGTTTATCGACATTGACATAAACGCTATAAACGTAATAAAACAAAATCTAAAAAGTACTAAACTAAATAAACAAGCTGAGGTTTACAAAACAGATGTTAAAAAAGCAATAAGAAAGCTAAAAGAGAGACAAATAAAATTTAACTTTGTGTTTTTAGATCCACCTTATAACAGAGATTTTGTTGTAACTACGTTAGAGCTGATAAAAAAAGATATACTATCAGACAATGCTGTAATAATTGTTGAACACTCAGACGAAGAACAAATACCAGAATTAGTAGAGGATTTGAGAGTATTTGATAGTAGAAAATATGGTAATACATGCGTGACTTTTTTGCATAAGAAGGAGGAAATAGATGATAGTAGTCTATCCAGGTAGCTTTGACCCTATTACATATGGGCATTTAGATATAATAAAGAGATGTAGTAAAAAATTTGATAAAGTAATAATAAGCATACTAAAAAATGATGCTAAAAAGACACTATTTAATGTGCAGGAGAGAGTAGCATTAATAAAAGAAGCTACTAAACACTTAGATAATATAGAAGTAGATAGCTTTTCAGGTCTTTTAGTAGACTATGTAAAACAAAAAAATATCTCACTAATAGTTAAAGGATTGCGCATGGTAGCAGATTTTGAATACGAGATGCAAATGGCGATGATTAATAAACGCTTAAACAAAGAAGTAGAGACTGTATTCCTTATGAGTAGTAGTGAGTATATATTTTTGAGTTCAAGCGCAGTTAAACAAGCTGCTAGGGCTGGTGGAGACATATCAGGATTTGTTCCACCAATAGTAAGGGAAGCTATCAACCAAAAAATTAAGGGGGTTTAAAATATGGATGTATTAAAATTATTAGAAGAAATAGAGGATATTGTAGAAGATGCTTCGGTGATACCTTTAACAGGTAAAGTTATGGTAGATAAAGAAGAAATATTCAGCATTATAAAGGCTATAAGAATAAAACTTCCTGATGAGATAAAGCAAGCTGAATGGATTAAAGAGGAAAGACAAAGAATATTAGCAGAAGCACAAAACGAAGCAGATACTTTAGTAGGTGAAGTAAAAACACATGTAGAAGAGCTAATAGAGAAAGATGAAATAACAAAATTAGCTACAGAAAGAGCTAACGAAATAGTAAGAAAAGCACAAAGTAATGCAAAAGAAATAAGAATAGGTGCAATAGAATATGCTGATGAACTTCTAAAAGAAATGCAAAATAGATTGAAAGATACTATCAGTACACTAGAAGAAAATAGAAGTGAACTAAGAGGAATATAACTATTTTTTATTAATTTGGTTATATAATAGTCCAAGCACAAATAGCGTAGCTATGATGACTCCAAAAATCTTCATAGAAAAAGCAAATACAGCTAAAAAGTTATTAGGAAGTAGACTGAGACTAGTATCATAGCTAAATGTTTCTACATAGTTATTTTTATAATAAAAGGCATTGTATAAAATAAGAGTTAGAAAAGCTGATATAAAACCATGACATAATTTACAAGCTAAATATGGTTTTATTTTCAGCTTTGTGTTTTTTATAACACTCATTACCTGAGAATGTATAGAAAGACCACTCCATGAGATAATAAAGCTTACCATGCAAAGCTTCATCACATAACTCACACCAGAGGTAGTTGCAATAATTTTACAGCCATTAGTCATTTCTATTAATCCACATAATAGACCGTTAAACAACTCTTTAGAGACAGATGGGAATATATAATTTAATCCTGTAGATAGAGCAGTAAATAGTGTAGTATCTGATAGTAATTTTATTATTATAGAATATACTATAACAAATCCGCCTATCATCAAAATACTATTCATAGACTTAACTACAGACGAGCTTAGTAACTCACCTATAGATTTTTTATTTTTTTTATTTCTGTTGTATAGAATATTTAGAGAATCGTGTAAGTTAACTTTACTTATGCTGTTTTTGTCATACCTTCTTTTATATTTGTAATCGTAATAGTGTTTAAAAAGTAACCCTGTAAGTAGCGCTCCAACATAATGACTTATAGCAAGGAGTGACCCAATAGAGGGGTTTTTGAGCATACCAATAGAGACTGATCCAATCAAAAACAATGGACCAGAAGTACTAGAAAAAGACAATATTTTTTGACCACTAATAGTATCTATTTTTCGAGCATCCAATAAATCAGCTACTGTTTTAGCTCCAACAGGATAACCAGATGCTACGCTTATCGAGAATACATAAGCGCTTTGACCAGGAACATTATATATAGGTCTTATAATAGGTTCTAGTAAAGATCCTAAGAAATCAGCGATTCCAAGCCCTATAAGGATTTCAGAACATACAAAAAAAGGAAATAATGATGGAAGTATAATATTTAGCCATATATCAACGCCTACTAAACCAGCGTCTAGTGCTACTTGTGGGCTTGAGAGCATTAAAATAGTTAGAATGATTAGTATGTATAGAGATAAAACAAAAAAAAAGGCTTTTTTGAACTCACCATATTTTACTCTAAAATGATTGAATATATATATAAATGACAATAATATTAATAGATATACAATAATCATAAATACCTCCATAGGTGTTTATAAACATTCATAGTGGTATATTATATTAATACTTGACCCTGCATTATGCTAATAAAATTAAATTAAGTACAAAATTGGAGGAAAGATATGAAAAATAGAGTTATTTACATATTGATATTGATATTGACATGTACATTGATTATAACAAGTTGTGATAAAAATAATAGTGAAAAAGAAGAGATTAGAAAACAACAAGCAGTTATAGATGACTTAAACGATAAATTAAGTTCTGCAGAAGAAAAAGAAACACTACTTAAAAACCAAATTGATCAACTCAGAGCAAAAGCTTCACCTGCTCAGCAGAAAGCTGAACTTTACGAGATAGAGCACGAATATTTTCCATTTGTCACAAACAGTACATTGCTATTTGTTAGAGCACAAACTATAGGAGACATTTCAGCGATAGAAGATATGATAGGAGGAAAGTTAAGTGTTATAAAGGAGGGGAATACACTTAAAATACAAAAAGAAAAAGACGATTCATTAGAGATATACAATGAAGATTCATTACTAGTGTACAAAGATATGGTTATACAGGGGTATGAATACTACCCCAAAAATGATATATTTAGAGTTTACATAAGAGAATTTTACCAAAATAAAGAAGATGAAAAAGAGTTGAGTATTAAGCACCTAAATCTATCTTTTACAAAGATTGATAACATAATGAAAATAGTGGATATAGAATTTGATAGTTAAATTCTTTATTTAAACTTTGTGAATATAAGGAGATGTTGAATAGTCTAGATTAGTTAAGATAACATCTTTTTTAGAGGGCAAGAAATATATATCAGTTGCTCTCTTTTCTATAGATAATAGTTTAGAGCATATAGCAGAATCGTTACTTAACTGTTTATAATTTGAAAATTTAGTTATGATAGGTATATCAGAGTGCTTTTTTAATTGTTTTAGAATCTTCATACCATTTTCATTCATAGCAAGTACTCTGAAATATTGTACATTATCGAGCTTTGAGCTAGATAAAAGATTACTGTCTATATTTAATAGCAAGTACATCAAAATACGTTTAATCCTAGTATAGGTGTATCTTTTTGTTTTGATAGATTCAATAATATCTGAAATATGGTTATTTTTAATGCTTGCTTGATAGATTCTATCATCTAACCCTTTTTCAATATCAAGGGCATTAGCATATAAAGCTCTGTTAGTCCTAAGTAAATATAGTAGTATATCATTATAATTTTCTAAACAATTAAAAAAACCATATTTATTGTAAAAGTCATTGAGTACTTTATATGTATTAGTTGAAATGTGCTTGCAAAGTTTCTTATTAAAATTATCTTTCATACTTTTTCTAATTGAGGTAGCGCTTGAAAAAGAACTTGAAAGATTTTCTGAGTTATAAGATGAACCAACTCGTTTGTATGTATGAGCAGTTATATTACTATCAAGTTTTTGTAAAGCTTTGAGATATTCTAAGCCTAAAATATTATTTGAGCTAGATAATACAGAAGATATATCATCACAATTAAAATCATCAGTGTATTTTTTTATATAGTCACTAAGAGCAATACTTCTTGCCTTTGGAAATGATAAGCCTTTATTTAGATTATCTTTTAATAGCTTTTTATAATAAACTGGCTCGTCATACAATATTTCAGATAATTGTCTTAAAATTTCTATATCACCACATTCACTACCAAAAGATATGCTATCAATAATATTCATAGAGTTTAATAGAGCAATACCACCATAAGCAAAAGCCTCTGCACTTCTTAATGCGTATACTACTGGCAACTCAATGACCAAATCTATACCATTAATAACTGCCATTTTAGCTCTATGGAATTTGTCTACAATTGCAGGTTCACCACGCTGCACAAAATTTCCGCTCATTATACATACGCTATAGTCACAGCCTGATATTTTTTTAGACATGTCTAAATGATATTTATGTCCATTGTGAAAGGGGTTGTATTCAGTTATTAATCCAACAATTTTCATATTATTCACCTAATTTCATAATTATAATATAACTTGAATTATTCATAGAAAATCAATAACTATACTGCATCCTTCTAATTATAATACTTCCATCAATTTTTCACCGTACTAATGAGTACGCTTTCAAAACCGCTGAAAGATTGTAATTTAGAAAACTACAGTATATTCATCAAAGTTCCACGAGTATTTTAAGTTTATTTTTTCCTTATTTTGATAGTTTATTATAAAAACTCAATAAAAACAAGGAAATAAAAATTTCTATGTTGCAAAGAATACATTTTAAATTATGAGAAATAATAAAATATGTTAATTTTAGTAAATTAGTGTCTGAATCTTTCAAAAATATACTAACAATCATGTAGAATATATTGATTTTTTTTAGTACTTGTATTAATATGAATAATGATGGTAAGAAATTTTAGGAGGTTGACAATGAAGGTATTAGTAATTAATTGTGGAAGCTCATCTTTAAAATATCAATTAATTGATATGACAGATGAAAATGTGTTAGCTAAAGGATTAGTTGAGAGAATTGGTATAGAAGGATCTAAAATAACTCATAAAGCTAATGGTAAAAAAGCAGTTATAGAGCAGCCTATGGAAAATCATAAAGTTGCTTTAGGTTTAGTTATGGAGGCTCTATTAAATGAAGAACATGGAGCTATAAAATCAACAGATGAAATAAATGCTGTTGGACATAGAGTTGTTCACGGTGGAGAGAAATTTGCTACATCAGTAATTATTGATGATGAAGTAATTAAAGTTATGGAAGAATGTAGTGATTTAGCACCATTACATAACCCACCAAACATTACAGGAATTAGAGCATGTCAAGAACTTATGCCTAGCACACCTATGGTAGGAGTATTTGATACAGCGTTCCATCAAACAATGCCAGAGCAGGCATATATTTATCCATTACCATATGAATTATATGAAAAATATGCTGTTAGAAGATATGGTTTCCACGGTACATCACACAAGTATGTAGCAGAGAGAGCTGCAGCTATATTAGGAAAAGATATGAAAGATTTAAGAATCATAACATGTCACTTAGGAAACGGTGCAAGTGTAGCAGCTGTTAAGAACGGTGAGTGTGTTGATACAAGTATGGGACTTACACCTTTAGAAGGATTAGCAATGGGAACTAGATGTGGAGATATAGATCCAGCTATAATCCCATTCATCATGGAAAAAGAGGGTCTTGATATAGCAGGCATCAATAATCTTGTTAACAAGAAGTCAGGTGTTTTAGGGATATCAGGAGTAAGCAGTGACTTTAGAGATATAGAAGGCGAAGCTGAAAAAGGAAATAAAAGAGCACAGCTTGCTTTAGATATATTTGCATATAGAGTTAGAAAATATATAGGATCATACGCAGCTGCTATGGGCGGTGTTGATGCAGTAGTATTTACAGCTGGATTAGGTGAAAATTCTGCAATGACAAGAGCAGATATCTGCAAAGGCTTAGAATTTATAGGAATCAAAGTGGACGCAGATAAAAACAATATAAGAGGCGAAGAAAAAGTAGTTAGCACTGATGATGCATCTGTTAAAGTATTGGTTGTGCCAACTAATGAAGAGTTAATGATAGCTAGAGATACAAAGAAATTAGTATAAATAGAGTATATCTATTTATATTTTATCTGTAACGCCTTAAATACAAGGCGTTACAGATGTTAGCTATTATTAATTTATATAATTATAATCTTATTTTTCTAGAAATAATTAGCGTTAAACTTGACAAAATGGCAACTTATTTATTATAATTAGTTTTGGCTATGTTCATGAGGTGAATATAATGAAAATTGATATAACGAATATCATTAATGATGAACAGTTAAAAATTTCTGTAAAAGAAAATATTCCTATTGAACCCTTAGCGTTAGATGCTAAAATGATTGAATTTGATGGTGGTGTTGATATAGAGTTTGACATCTATAAAGTAGATGGCAAAGATATATGCATTATTGGAAATATTCAATATAAATGTGGTGACGTATGTGATAGATGTCTAGAGACTTTTAAAAGAGAGGTTCAAGAGAAATTTTCAGGACAAATTATAGAAAAAAGCGAAGATGAAGATATATATGAAAATATTATATTTTTTCATGAAAGTGGCAAAATCAACATTGCTGATATAGCAAGAGCAGTAATACTGTATAATTTGCCTATGAAAAGCTTATGTAAACAAGATTGTAAAGGAATTTGCCCAAAATGCGGACAAAATCTTAACACAGTACAATGTGATTGTGATATTGAAGATATTGATCCAAGATTGAGCGAGTTAAAGAATTTTTTAAAGTAATTAAGGAGGTGTTTACAGATGGCAGTACCTAAGCGTAAAACTTCAAAAGCAAGAAGAGATAAAAGAAGATCTGCAAACTCAAAAGCAGTTGCACCTACAATTGTAGAGTGTCCACAATGCCATGAACCAAAAGTTCCTCATAAAGTTTGTCCTGAGTGTGGATATTATAAAAATAAAGAAGTAATTGAGGTAGAGTAGTAAAAAAAGATAGTGATTACGTCGCTATCTTTTTGTTAATATAACGGAATTTTAAATATTATCTTGAAATTATCATGTTCTTATTATAATCTTAATAATAGGTGGTATATTTAGTAATAAATGAGGTGAATGCTTATGACAGCAAAGCTACCAAAAAAACAAAGACAGATTAGATTAAAACAGAGCCTAAAGGAAGATCCATTTCTAACGGATGAAGAACTAATGCAAAAATACAATGTAAGCATACAAACTATTAGACTTGATAGGTTAGAACTGGGTATTCCTGAGCTTAGAGAAAGAATAAAGAACGTAGCTGAATTAAATTACTCTAAAGTAAGAGCAATTGGTGGAACAGAGATAGTAGGAGAATTGGTTGACTTAAATTTAGGTAAAAACGGTATTTCAATACTAGAGACTGATAGCCAGATGGCATTTAAGAAAACTAACATAGTTAGAGGACATTACATATATGCACAAGCTGAATCAATAGCTATGGCAGTTATAGATGCTGACGTTGCGCTGACAGGAGTAGCAAATATCAAATACAATGAACCAGTAGAAGCAGGTGAAAAACTAATAGCTAAAGCAGAAGTAGTCAGAACTAGAGATAACAACAAGTACTTTGTTCATGTATTTATATACTCTAACCAAAAGCAAGTATTCAGAGGTAAGTTTATTTTAGTTGCTTTAGAGAAATAATTCTGAATAATTTATGGAAATTTGATGAATATGTTGTAGTTTTCTAAAATACAATATTATTGATTTTCTATGAATAATTTAGGATAATTAAGGAGGATAACATGAAAATAGTTGTTGACGCTATGGGAGGGGATCATGGTGTAATTTCTAATGTCAAAGGAGCAATAGATGCTACTTTAGAGTTAGGAGTAGATGTCGTATTAGTAGGAAAAGAAGAGTTAATCAGCCAAGAGCTAAAAAAACATGATTATAATGGTTCTAGAATCGAGATAGTAAATGCAGATACGACAATAGAAAACGAAGATAAACCAGCAAAAGCAATTCGAAGAAAGAAGGATTCTTCATTAGTAGTTGGAATGCAATTAATTAAAGAGGGTAAAGCAGATGCTTTTGTATCAGCTGGTAATACCGGAGCGCTTCTAGCAGGTGGACTGTTTATAGTAGGCAGGATAAAAGGTATAGATAGACCAGCAATAGCACCATTTTATCCTAGTAAAGGTGGTCCAAGTGTACTATTAGATGCAGGAGCAAACGCTGATTGTAAAGCTAGGTATTTAAAACAGTTTGCTATAATGGGTTCAATTTATGCTAATAAAATTTTAAAGATTCCAAATCCTAAAGTTGGTTTAGTCAATATAGGTACTGAAGAAGGTAAGGGAAATGAGTTAGTTAAAGAATCCTACGAATTATTAAAAAATACAGATATTAATTTTGTTGGGAACGTTGAGGCAAGAGATATACCAGAGGGTATAGTTGATGTAATGGTTTGTGATGGTTTTGTAGGAAACACTATACTTAAACTATCAGAAGGAATTGCTAAGATGCTGTTTTCTCAGATAAAAGATGTGTTTATGAGTTCGCTAAAAAATAAAATAGGTGCTTTAATGATAAAATCAGGATTGAAAGAACTTAAAGCAAAAATGGATTATAGTGAATATGGTGGGGCATTACTGATAGGACTAAAATCACCAGTTATCAAAGCACATGGTAGTTCGAATGCTAAAGCTATAAAGAATGCCATAAAGCAGGCGAAAAACATAGTAGATGCAAATGTAGTAAATATTATAAAAGATGAAGTAGAAGACTTGAATAATTAGCTAAATATTGTATAATATAATCTAGTAAGACATGAAGGAGGTGGCAAGATGGTATTTGAAAAATTGGTAAAGATCATACATGAACAACTATCTGTTCCTGCTGAAGATATAACCTTAGAAACTTCATTACAAAATGATCTAGAAGCTGATTCATTAGATATTGTAGAACTAATTATGGCTATTGAAGATGAGTTTAATATAGAAATATCAGATGACGAAGCTGAAAGCATAAAGACTGTAAAGGATGCAGTAGAGTATATAGAGAAACTCGTTTAACAAGACAGCCCTGAAAAAATAATCGGGGCTTTATATTTATAAAAATAGATAATATTATCAATATTTTAAGAAGCATTAAGGTATTTATAATATTATCAAACATAGTTGGAGGATAGTATGAATAAAATCAAACCGAAACGGATGCATGAGTTAAATTCATTGCAAAATATAATAAAATATAATTTTAAAAATCTAGAATTATTAAATAGAGCACTTACACATAGTTCGTATGCAAACGAACACAGAAGATTAAATATAAAATACAACGAGAGACTAGAGTTTTTAGGAGATGCGGTACTTGGATTAGTAATAAGTGATTATATATTTAAAAAATATAACCACTATCCAGAAGGTGAGCTAACAAAACTTAGAGCTATAGTTGTATGTGAACGTTCGCTTGATTATATGTCAAAGAAGCTTGAGTTTGGCAAATACCTATTGCTAGGTAGAGGAGAAGAGGCAACAGGTGGAAGAGAGAGAGTTTCAATACTAGCAGATACATTTGAATCAATAGTTGGTGCTATATACCTAGATGCTGGTTTGGAAAAGGCTAAGATATTTATACTCAGTAATATGATAGAGATAATAGATAGTGCAGTAGAAGGCAAAATATTCTTAGATTATAAAACACAATTACAAGAGCATATGCAACAAATGGAAAAATGCAATATCAAATATACCGTAGTAAATGAAGAAGGTCCAGACCACAACAAAATATTCTATGTTGATGTAAGTAATTGTGATATAGTAATAGGAAGTGGTAAGGGTAAAAGTAAAAAAGAAGCAGAACAAAACGCTGCAAAGCAAGCACTAGACAAAGAAGGGTTATTAAATGAGTAAAAAAATAAAAATAATTCCTATTTTCGTGCCACATCAAGGGTGCGTTAATGATTGTGTGTTTTGTAATCAGAAAAAGATTACTGGATTAAGTACGAGTATGACAAAAGAGCAGGTAATTTTTATCATAGAAAGAAATCTTAAGACAATGAGTGATGATTGCCAGAAGCAGATTGCATTCTATGGAGGTAGCTTTACAGCCATAGATTTAACTATTCAAAAAGAACTACTAGCAGTAGCTAAAAGCTACAAAGACAGTAAGCGGATAGATAAGATAAAGCTTTCGACTAGACCTGATTATATAAACAGACATATACTAGATATATTAAAAGAAAATAGAGTAGATATTATTGAGTTAGGAGTACAATCGTTAGATGAAGAAGTCCTCAGGTTAAGCAATAGGGGTCATAGCATTAAACATGTATATGATGCTGTAAAACTGATAAGAGAGTATAAATTTACATTGGGATTACAAATGATGATTGGCTTAGCAGGAGATAACGAAGAAAAGTGTATAAAAACAGCTAAAGAGTTTATAAAGTTAAAGCCAGATATAGTTAGAATATATCCTACATTAGTATTAAAAGAAACACTACTTGCAGATATGCTTTCATCAGGAGAATATCAACCAGTAAACTTAGAAGAAGCTGTGAGAATAAGTGCAAAGCTATTGATGATGTTTACTTTTAATGGAATCAATGTCATAAGAGTAGGTTTGCAACCGACAGATAATATAACAGAAGGAAATGATGTATTAGCTGGACCATTTCATCCAGCATTCAGACAGCTTACTGAGAGCTATATATACAGGTTAATAATAGATGAATCATTCGCTGAGAATGATATAAAGGATACAGAGAGCATATCGGTCGACATATCTAGTAAACAAATATCTAACTTTGTTGGCAATAAAAAAACAAATATAAATCATATAACTAAAGTATTTAGGATAAATAAGGTTAATATTAAGGCTAATAACGAATTAAAACAAGAAATAAAAGTGTATATTAAAGATGAGATAATTGATATAGATATAAAAAAATATACTAAAAAATACTTAAAAGAAAATGGATTAATATAGTAATAAAAACCGTAATAGCGAATGAGGTGGTTAAATTTGTATTTAAAGAGGATAGAGCTAAATGGTTTTAAATCCTTTGCAGATAAAACATCCATAGAGTTTAAAGAAGGTATAACAGGTGTAGTAGGGCCAAACGGAAGTGGTAAAAGTAACATATCAGATTCTATAAGATGGGTACTAGGAGAACAGAGTGCAAAAACCCTTAGAGGTGGTAAGATGCAGGATGTTATTTTCTCAGGAACCTCTACTCGTAAACCTGTAGGATATGCTGAGATAACTCTAGTAATGGATAACAAAAACAAAAAACTTCCATTAGATTATTCAGAGGTTAATATAACAAGGCGTGTATTTCGCTCAGGAGATAGTGAGTATTATATAAATAAGACTGCATGTAGACTAAAAGATATTAAGGAACTCTTTATGGATACAGGAGTAGGTATAGATGGATACTCAATAATTGGACAAGGTCGTATAGATGAGATACTTAGCACAAAATCAGAAGATAGAAGAAATTTATTTGAAGAAGCTGCGGGTATTGTTAAATATAAGACTAGAAAAAAAGAAGCAGAGAGAAAACTAGAAAAGACAAAGGATAATCTTTCTAGAATTAATGACATCATTTTTGAGTTAGAAAGTCAAATAGAACCACTAGAAAATCAGTCAAGAAAAGCGAAGAAATATTTAGAGCTAAGTGAAAGGCTTAAGAAAAATGAAATAAATTTGTTTGTACATGAGATAGATCACATAGAAGAAAAAAAGATGGTCTTAAAAAGACAAATAGAATCATTACAAAAACAAAAAAGCTTTTATACAATAGAAAATGAAACAATAGAAAAAAAACTAAACGACTATAAAGCTAAGATAGATGAAATAAGCAAGGTAATAGAAATAGATTCAGATATCAAATATGATATGCACAGTAAAATAGAGAAAAAAGAAGGAGATATTCTTTTAATAAATGAAAGAAATATCTTTTTGAATGCTGAAAATGAGAGATTAGAAAAAGAATCTGTACTTGCAAAACAAAATATTTCTGATATAAAAGAGAAGAAAGGAAAGACACATTTAGATTTAGAAACTTTAACAAAAGATATATCAGCGATTG
Organism: Abyssisolibacter sp. ZYX002; assembly: GCF_056892235.1. Taxonomy (NCBI): domain Bacteria; kingdom Bacillati; phylum Bacillota; class Clostridia; order Eubacteriales; family Clostridiaceae; genus Abyssisolibacter; species Abyssisolibacter sp. ZYX002. The sequence continues at coordinate 982,453 of NZ_JARMXH010000001.1, read as the reverse complement.
AAAACCACCTTGAAAGTGGCAGAGGTGGATTAGATGAAGCACAGATAAAAATAACAGAAAATCAAAATCTGATAGAAGAAAAAAAATCAGAGTTAATACACAACTTAAATCTAGAAGCAGAGAAAAAAAGCAAAATAAATATGATGGAGTCATTTAACAAGAACATAGACAAAAGAATTGACCAGCTTAACACAGAAATAAAGGAATATGAAAGTAAAATAGATGAGAAAAATGTGCATCTTGCGGGTAACAAAGACAAGGTTGATATTGAACAAAAAAGACTTACAGATATCAGTATTGACATAGATTCAAATAGAAATAAAAGAACAAATCTAGTGAATTTATTTAATGATAAAGTAAAACAAATGGATAACATAAAAGGGGAGCTACAAGGTGCAATATCAAAGGCTAGACTTTTAAAAGATATGGAGGATGAGTATGATGGATTTTACAAGAGTGTCAAGAACATACTCGTTGCTTCCAAAGGATATCATAGCTTTTCAAAAGGGATTAAAGGAGTAGTAGCAGAGCTGATAAAAGTAGATCAGAGATATGAAAGAGCTATAGAGATAGCATTAGGTGCTAGTATACAGAATGTTGTAACAGAAAATGATGTATCGGCAAAATCAGCGGTAGAATATCTCAAGAAAAATAAGCTTGGAAGAGTAACTTTTTTGCCAATGAACTTAATAAAAGGCAATAGAATAAATCAAAGATGCAGTAATGAAGGTTTTATAGGCATAGCATGTGATCTAATAGATTATGATAGTAAATATAAAAATATATTTGAGCATTTGCTTGGCAAGACTATAATCGTTGATAATCTAGACAATGGCATAAAGCTATTAAAATCTCTAAATAAGTATGCTAAGATTGTAACACTTGATGGAGACGTACTTAGTCCGGGGGGGAGTATAACAGGTGGAAGCTATAACAAGAAAAATACAAGCTTGCTATCTAGAAAAAGAATAATTGATGAATTAGAAGAAAAAATAACAGAAAATAAAAAACAATATAAAATAATAGAAGATGAGTGTATAAAACTTAAAAATGATATAAAAGAAACAGAAGAAGATAGCAATGACAAGAAGGATGAGTTAGATGCATTAAAGGTCAAAATAATTAATCTTAAAAATGAAATAATAAAAGATGAAGAAAGCATACAAAACATCGAGTTGTCTATAAATAAATTGAATCAGCAAAGGGAATCATTAACTGAAGAAAATATTGGTTCTAGAGATGATTTAGATAGATTAAACGAGGAAATATTGAAACTAAACGATGAAAATGTAATAATTAAAAAACACATCGATGAAATTGAAGAAGCTAATAATAGAGCTAAAGAGGAGTACCAGCAAAAAAGTAAAGAAATAATCCAGATGCAGATGAAGCTGGCTTCGTCTATAGAAAACAAGAGACATATAAGTGAGAGTATTGTTAGATTAGATGAAAGTAAAGATGATAGTACAAAAAAGTTAGAAGAGATAGGTTTATTATTAGAAGAGAATAATAAAAAAATCAATGAAAATAAAATAAATCGAGATAACTTTATAAAAGAAAAAGAAGAAATGGAAATTGCTTTAGAGAAGTTAGCAGAAAAGCTAGAAGACTATAAAGAAGAAAAACAAGAGCATATCGAAGTATATGATAAAGCGCAAGAAAAGTTTAAATTGGTTATGAATAAACTTAATGAGTACAATGAAGAACTTCAAAGAGTAGAGCTAAAAAGTGAAAAATATAATATTCAGTTAGAAAACTACAACAATAGACTATGGGAAGAATACGAGATGTCTTATCAAATGGCATCAGGTTACAAAGAAGAAATAGAAAATATCAATATTGTTAAGAGTGAAGTTAGTAAATTGAGAAAATCAATAAGAGCATTAGGAAATATAAATTTAGACTCTATAGAGCAGTTCATAAGTGTAAGTGAAAGATACGAGTTTATGACAAGTCAGAGAGATGATCTAACAGATGCTAAGACTTCATTAAATCAAGTAATAAGAGATATGGAAACAAAGATGAAGGACAAGTTTAAAGAGAACTTTGTATTAATAAAGAAGCATTTCAATGAAGTTTTTGTTAAGCTTTTTGGAGGAGGAAAAGCAGATATCAAACTCGAAGATGAGGAAGATATACTATCCTCAGGTATTGAGATTATAGCACAACCTCCAGGTAAAAAGCTACAAAACATAATGCTTTTATCAGGAGGAGAAAAAGCACTAACTGCTATAGCTCTTCTGTTTGCAATACTAAAGCTAAAGCCTACGCCATTTTGTATATTAGATGAGATTGAGGCTGCATTAGATGATGCGAATGTTTATAGATTTGCAGATTATTTGAAGCATTACTCTAATAATACTCAATTTATAGTCATAACTCATAGAAAAGGTACAATGGAATCAGTAGATACATTATATGGAGTGACAATGCAAGAAAAAGGTGTAAGTAAAGTAATATCAGTTAGATTAGATGATATACTAGATGAAGTAGCAACTAGTTAAGTTCATAATTTAGGAGGCAAAAAGATGTTCAAGAAAATATTTGGTTTTGGAAAAAAAAAGCAAGAAGAAACACAAAATATAGCTGAAACTGTAGAGCAAGATACTAAAGAAGAAGCTGATGATTTACCTTTAGAGGAAATAAAAGAAGAGAAAGAAGAACAGATTAAAGTAAATCAATCAAAAGAAGAAGAGAAAGAAAAGGAAGAACCGAAAAAAGAGGAAGAGAAAGCACCTAAGCTTAGTATGTTTGAGAGACTAAAAAGAGGATTAACAAAGACTAGAAACAATATGTCTGCTCAAATAAATAATGTATTAAAGAATTATAGAAAGATAGATGAGGAGCTTTTTGAAGATTTAGAAGAAATACTTATAACAGCAGATATTGGTGTTGAAACAACTATGAGAATAGTTGAGGATGTAAAAGATAAGGTTAAAGAAAGAAAGATAGAAGACGTAAACGCTATAAAAGACTTAATCAAAGAAGAACTAATAGAATTACTTAATGACTGTGAAGGTGGTCATGAACTTACCGTTGATCCTTCACCTGCGATAGTTCTTGTAGTTGGAGTAAATGGAGTAGGAAAGACAACAACAATAGGAAAGCTTGCAAATAAGTATAAGAGTAAAGGTAAAAAAGTTCTTATTGCAGCAGGAGATACTTTTAGAGCGGCTGCAATAGAGCAACTAGGAGAATGGGCTAATAGAGCAGGAGTAGATATAATTTCCCATAGTGAAGGCGCAGATCCAGCAGCAGTAATTTATGATTCAGTTCAAGCTGCAAAAGCAAGAAAGACAGATATATTATTCTGTGATACAGCTGGTAGACTACACAATAAGAAAAACCTTATGAATGAGTTAAATAAGATATTTAGGGTTGTTGAAAGAGAATACCCTAATGCAACTAAAGAGGTATTATTAGTGGTAGATGCAACAACAGGGCAAAATGCTGTGTTACAAGCAAAAACATTTAAAGAAGCATGTGACATAACAGCTATAGCACTTACAAAGTTAGATGGGACAGCAAAGGGTGGAGTAGTATTCTCAGTAAACGCTGAATTAAAAGTTCCAGTAAAACTTGTTGGAGTAGGTGAAAGAATCGATGATTTACAGAAATTTGATCCAAAATCATTTGTAGATGCTATTTTTTCAGAATAATGTTGACAAAACATATTAATTGATGTAAAATAACTACTGTCAAGTAAAAAACTTTACACTAAAAAGGTGGAAAACATCATGGATAAATTCTTTGAGATTGGATATTTATTTGATTTTTATGGAAATCTACTCAGTAAGAAGCAATACGAGGCAGTAGAGCTATATTATATTCATGATTTGTCACTAAGTGAGATTTCAGAGCAGCTTAATATCAGCAGACAGGGAGTGTATGATAATATTAAGCGTGCAGAGAAAAAACTTTATTCATTTGAAGAGAAACTAGGACTTGTTAAAAAGTTTGATAATAGTGTAGTTAATATGGAGAAGATATTAGAATATATAGATGTTTTAAAGATAAATCAAACGGTTAATAATGATAAAGACATTATGCTTCAATTACAAGGAATGGAAAAAGTAGTATTAGACATTATTAAAACTGCAAGGAGGTAAAACATGGTTTTTGAAAGCTTAGGAGAAAAACTTCAGAACGCACTGGGCAAGCTTAAGAAAAAAGGAAAGCTAACTGAAAAAGATGTTAAAGATGCCATGAGAGAAGTCAAGCTTGCATTGTTAGAAGCAGATGTTAACTTTAAAGTAGTTAAAAAATTCATTAACAAAGTAAAAGAGAGAGCAGTTGGTCAGGAAGTAATGGAAAGCTTAACTCCAGGTCAACATGTTATTAAAATAGTAAATGAAGAATTAACTGAACTTATGGGACAAAAAGAAAGCAAACTAGAACTTTCAGGTTCCCCAGCTGTTATAATGATGTGTGGTTTACAAGGGGCAGGTAAGACTACTACTTCAGGTAAGCTAGGTAAAATGTTACTAAAAAAAGGCAAGAGACCTTTACTGGTAGCATGTGATATATATAGACCAGCTGCAATAAAGCAATTACAGGTGGTTGGATCTAAAGTTGATGTACCTGTGTTTTCGATGGGGACACAAAACCCTGTAGACATAGCAAAAGCTGCAATTGAACATGCTAAGAAAAATAGTAACGATGTAGTAATAATAGATACAGCAGGTAGACTTCATATAGATGAAAATTTGATGGATGAGTTAGAGAATATCAAAGCAGAAGTAAAGCCAAACGACATACTGCTAGTTGTAGACTCTATGACAGGTCAAGATGCAGTTACAGTAGCAGAAAAATTCAACGAAAAACTGGATATCAGTGGTGTTGTACTTACAAAGCTTGATGGAGACGCAAGAGGTGGAGCAGCACTTTCAATAAAAGCAGTAACCGAGAGACCAATAAAATTTGTTTGTTTAGGAGAAAAACTAGATGATATAGAGCCTTTCCATCCAGATAGAATGGCATCAAGAATACTTGGTATGGGTGATGTGCTTAGTTTGATTGAAAAAGCTCAGGCAAATATAGATGAAAAAAAAGCAATGGAGCTAGAAAAGAAACTTAGAAGTCAACAATTTACGTTAGATGATTTTCTAGACCAACTTGAGCAAATGAAAAACTTAGGGCCAATAGATGAATTACTGGGCATGATACCTGGAGTAAATAACAAACAACTAAAAAATCTAAAAGTTGATGATAAAGAGTTAGCACATGTAGAAGCTATAATAAAGTCAATGACCAAGGATGAGAAACATAATCCTACAATAATAGATGCAAGCAGAAGAAAGAGAATATCAAAGGGTAGTGGAACAAGTATCCAAGATGTAAATAAGTTATTAAAGCAATTTAAAGAAACAAAGAAAATGCTTAAAAAGTTTTCAGGCATGGAGAAATCCATGAAGAAAAGAGGAAAATTTGGCTTGCCATTTTTCAAATAAATTTTGTAAATCTTTGAAGGAGGTGAAAACATGGCAGTAAAAATCAGATTAAAAAGAATGGGTGCAAAAAAGAAACCTTTTTATAGAATAGTAGTAGCTGATTCTCGTTCTCCAAGAGATGGAAGATTTATTGAAGAAGTAGGATACTATAATCCAGTTGCACAACCTAAAGTTATTAAAATAGATGATGAGAAAGCTATAAAGTGGTTAAAAGTTGGTGCTAAACCTACTGATACAGTAAATAGCCTTTTCAAGAACAATGGTATATTAGATAAATTTGAAGAATCTAAGAAAGCTTAGATTTTAGGGGGTGAAAACATGGGTGAGTTAGTGGAAATAATAGCAAAAGCACTAGTGGATCAGCCAGATGAAGTAAATGTTTCTGAGATAGAAGGGACTCAATCAGTTATTATTGAGTTAAAGGTAGCCCCAGATGATATGGGTAAGATCATTGGAAAACAAGGAAGAATTGCAAAAGCTATTAGGACAGTTGTAAAGGCTGCAGCTATAAAAGAAAATAAAAGAGTAGTAGTTGAGATAATTTAATCGATTACAATACTTAAAACAAAAGGGGATGTGTCAAAGATATTTGATACACCCTTTGTTATTATAAACTTATCGAGGTGCTTATGGTAGAGAAAATTAGAGTTGGCAAAATAATAAACACACATGGAATAAAAGGATTTGTAAAAGTACTACCGCTTACAAGTGATATAAATCGTTACGACGATTTAAAAGAAGTTTATGTAGACAGTATGAAATTACAATTAGAAAGCGTTTGGTATAAAAAAAATGTAGTTATGGTTAAATTTAAAGAGTATGACAATATAAACGATGTACTATGCTTTAAAGATAAATACATAACAATAGATGAAAAAGACTTAAAAAAGTTAGAAGAAGATGAGTACTTTATATTTGATTTAGTAGGGCTAAAAGTTTATCTTCTTGGCGGTGAATACTTAGGAGAAGTTATGGATGTATTACAGCCAGGAGCAAACGATGTTTATGTAGTTAAAACAGAAGAATCAGAAGTTTTACTCCCAGCAGTAAAAGATATAGTAAAAGAGATTAATATAAAAGAGAAAAAAATCATAGTAGATCCTATTGAAGGAATGATAGAATAGATGAAAATAGATGTATTGACTTTATTTCCAGAGATGTTTAATTCGGTATTTGATCATAGTATAATCAAAAGAGCTATAGATAAGAACATAGTATCAGTCCATTATCATAATATAAGGGATTTTTCAAATGATAAACACAATAGAGTTGATGATTACCCTTTTGGTGGAGGGCCAGGTATGGTAATGAAGCCAGGACCAATATTTAGAGCTATAGAAAGCGTTAAAACAAGCGATTCAAAGGTTATATACGTTAGCCCTAAGGGTAAAGTGTTTAATCAAGCTAAAGCTAGTGAATTATCAGAACGAGAGCATCTAATAATTCTTTGTGGACATTATGAAGGTATAGATCAAAGAATCATAGATGAATACGTTGATGAAGTAGTATCTATAGGAGATTATGTACTCACAGGTGGAGAAATACCTGCTATGGTTTTAATAGATTCAGTATCTAGGCTTTTACCAGGAGTATTATCAAGTGAAGAGTCTTATAAGCAAGAATCTCACTACAACGGTTTATTAGAGTATCCACAGTATACAAGACCTAGAGAGTTCAATGGTATACAGGTACCTGAGATTTTGCTTTCAGGAAATCACCAAAAAATAGAAGAATGGAGAAACAGTGAGTCAATAAAGCTAACAGAGAGAGTGAGACCGGATTTGATAAAAAAGAAAAGATAAATATCCCTCGGACTAAAGGAGTACTCAGATTATTAAAGAGTCTCCTTATTATTTTGTAAAAATATATAGAATATTGTCTTTGGTATCATAAAATGGTACAATATACAAAATGACAATTATTTGGAAAAGGGATGTTATTATGTATAGAAAAAATATCAAATTTTTTTGGGATTATATAAAGCCATATAAAAAAAGAGCTTTTTTAGTATTTATACTAGAAATTATAGTAATAATATCATCAGTTACTATACCTTATATTTTGGGCAAAATGATACATAGCCTTGAAACGGGTAATGCAACAGTTAAAGGACTATTTTTACACTTTTTAGCAACGATTATGCTATATTTATTATGGGATGGTTGCGATATATTTATAAAGATCAATTTTGCCAAGATAAATAAAGGAATAGAGAATGATATAAAAACTTATTGCTATAGAAAAATTTTCAGTGCAAATATGAATCTACTAAATACTAAAAGTGAAGGGGAGATAATAAATAAAATTATTAGAGACACAGAGAAGTTAGAGCAAGCATTTTCGAGACTTTTTTATTTAGTAGTGACGATAGTTCATATATTTGCGCTATTTGGTATGATGTTTAATATTAGCATAACACTTACATTGGTTATCATAGTGTTTTTTATTATAATAGCAATTATACAGAGAGTATTCGCCAAATCTTTAGAGAAGCTTTATTTCAAGTACAAGGTATCACAAGAAAGTTTATTTATTGATCTTAAGAACTTTTTGACTGGTATACTTAGTATAAAGATATTTAACTTAGAAGATAAATGTATTAATATATTAAACAAAAGGAATAAAACAAACTTAGATACTTATGTTAATCTAAACAAAAAAACAAGTATATTTAAAAATTTCAGTTTCTTTCTAATATCAGTTTTCAGAGTAATTACACTATTTGTGGGAGGTATATTGTATATATACAAAACGATTAACATAGGCTCAATATTTGCTATGTATTCTTATTCGATACAGTTATCAACGCAGTTAAGGATTATAATAGAAACTGATATAGTATTAAAGGATGTAAATACATCACTCAATAGGATAATAAACTTTGCAGATGAGTTTAAGAGCGTAAACAGTGAGAGTCATAAAATTGATTTTAGAATTAATAAAATAAAATTTGATGATGTAAATTTCAGTTACAAAGATAAACACATCTTGAGAAATCTAAGTTTTACAGCTAATGAAAATGATGTAGTAGCAATAAAGGGGAGTAATGGTTCAGGTAAAACGACATTAACAAATATTATCTGTGGATGCTATATAGTGGATAATGTGTATATTAATAATTTAGAGCAAAAACAGTTTTCAGAAAAAGAAATTTTAAGAAAGATATCATGTGTTCCTCAGAACATTCATCTATTTCCAGCTACGATTATAGACAATATAAGTAGCTTTGGAACAGTGAGCGAAGATAAAGTTTATGAAATATGCAAAGACTTAGGCATACATGATAAGATTAAGTCGTTAAGTAATGGTTATCAAACATTAGTAAACGAAAAAAACCTAAATCTTTCAGGTGGAGAGAAGCAGATTATTTGTATAGCAAGAGCCTTACTAAAAGAAGCAGATATATTAATACTAGATGAGATCAATAGTGCATTAGATAAGGCTATAGAGGAAAATATAATCAATAACCTAAAGAAATATTTTAACAGAAAAATAGTTTTTATAATTTCTCATAAAGATAGTACTCTAAAGCTATGTAATAAAGAGATAGATTTAAATAAATTTAAAGAAAACGCTATTAGTTAGAAGAGGTGAATTATGAAGAAAAGAGCATTTATATACATGTGTATATTACTGCTTGGATGCGTGATATGTTGTTTAATTATTTTTGATGGCAATAAATCCCTAAATAACATACAAACTACTCAAAATGACAGAATTGACGAGGTATCTAACTCCAGTGGATGGACATTATTTAGTGATAAGTATTTTCAGGTGATAGATATTTGCTTTGGTAATCCATTATTAAAAAGGATATTAGTACAAAGTGATTTCGATGAAATACATGAATCGCTTGTTGATAAAAAATCTAGAGCCATGACAAAGGAAGAAATAGAAGCAATCAAAAATGATCCAAACGCACATATGGTAGACAATGTTACAGAAGATGGTTATTATCTAAAAGAAAATTGGGTTCAAATTGAACAAAACATGGTAGAAGCTAAAAGTATAGAACGATTTATGTATGGTAGTGGTATGTCAATAATGCCTTTTGAAACATTCAAAGCTACATATGAGGAATATAATAGAGTGAAAACAATGAAATTTCAAAAATTTTATAATGGAAATACGATCGTTATACCAAAAGATACGTATAGTGGATTAAGCAGATTCACAATGACACCAGATTGCAAGAAATTTTTTATAGAATGTAGAGATTCGCTTTGGCAGATAAATAGTAAAACTAACCAACTAGAAAAGATATCAGATAGCACATACAATGGCAAAACATACGAAGAACTAGATAAAGAAGCGTATGAATCAAATCCATATAATAATTGTTATTGGAATGAAAATATCCATACTTCGCCTGATAGCAAAAAATTAGCATATATATCTAATAAAAACGATGTTAACAAGTTCGAAATTTTCATATTTGATATAGAAACTAAACAGGAAATAAAAATATCTGAAGATAAATATGCAGAAAATATTATTATAGGTTGGTTAAATAAGAATCAATTGTTATATGAAAGATATTTTGACAATGGGGAGAAAGAAATAGTTGTTTATAATCTAAATGGTGAAAGAGTAAAAATTGGACAAAGAGAAACAGATGAATGCTCTATGGTTCATGAAATTCATGAAATCAAAGATAATATGATATCGTATACAAACTCTTCAGATAATAAAACCATCAATATAATTGAGTTTGACGGTGAGAGCAGACTAAGGGCAAAAAGAAAAGAAACACTAGATGGAAGTATACGATGGAGATATGGTAAAAAGTTCAATCTCAACAATACATATTTTGCATGTATGTATAGAACTAATGAGGAAGATTTTACAACACATATTGCTATATTAGATTTAAATTCAAATGATATTATAAAAATAAATGAGTTGCCAAAAGAAGTAGATAAATCAGCATTTATTATAGAATTCTCGTGGATTGATGATAATAAACTATTGATTAATATAGAAGAAAAAATAGATGGAAAAGAAAAAATATCTACGTGGAGTTACACTCTAAATGAAAAGGATTTTAAAATGAGGTAGAGTACAATTCAGATATTAAATTCATTGAGTTTGAGAAAATGCTAACGAATTTTTTTGTTGGAACAAAATTATTAATTTGATTATTGTTTTTTAATAATAACCCAAATTTTATACTCTTATTAGATGTTTTTTTATTGTAGATTTATTAATTAGTTTATTGACAATTTCAAATAAATAATATAACATGTAATAAGCGTACAGCAACATAAAGTTGTTTAAGGAGTCCCCCGCTAATAAGGTTAAGCCTTATTGGCGGTTTTTTTATTTTAAGGAGGTTTTTTAATGAAAAACGCAATTTCACAAAAATTTAATGGAAAATCACTTTTATTGTTTACATTACCGAGTATTATTATGATGGTTTTCTGTGCTGTCTATGCGATGTCAGGTACTATATTTGCATCTATGTATATTTCGCAAGAAGCGATGTCAGCAATTACAGTTATTTTTCCACTTTTTTCAGCGGTACTCGCAGTTGCAATTATGTTCGCAACCGGAGGAAATGCTATTATTGCTAAAAATATGGGGGAGAATGATTTGCAGAAAGCGAAAGAAAATTTTACTGTTATTTTTATTTTAGGAACTCTTATAGGAATAGTCTTAATGATTCTCACATTACTATTTGACAATCAACTAATTACTTTTTTAGGAGTGAGCCATTCTACTTTATATGTTTATTGTAAAACGCACATTCACGCTATTGCATTGACCTTTCCATTTATTTTCTGGGAAGTATATGCACAATATTTTTTTGTAACAATCGGTAAACCTAGCTTCGGAATGATTATTGTTGTTATTGGTGGATTTGCAAATATATTAATGGTATATATTACGGTAGGGGTTCTTAAAATTGGAATTATTGGCATTGCTATAGGTATATTTACAAGTAATATAATACCTGGATTTGTCTTTGTTTTATATTTTTTACTAAAAAAAGATTGTGTATTACACTTTGTTAAGCCTAAATTGCACAAAGGATTTATATCACATGCATGTACGAATGGAAGTTCTGAAATGGTTACAAACCTTGCAATTGCAGTGGTTACTACTGTGATGAACACTTTAGTATTAAAATTAGAAGGAGTAGATGGGTTAGCTGCAGTTACTGTAATTGTACAAACACTATTTTTATTAAACTCTATTTATATTGGTTTTGGTGCAGGTGTTGCTCCTATTTTTGCTTTTGCTTATGGCGAAAATGATAGAGAGCAAACTAAACGAGTTTTTAGTATTTCATTGAAATTTATTGCTATAACTTCGATTATATTAGTTTCACTATGTTTGATTTTTAATAAATGTATTGTAAGCTTTTTTGTGCGACCTGATAGCTCAGCATTTGCACTTGCTAAACAAGGATTTACTATTTTTGCCTTTGGATATATTTTTGCAGGCTTAAATATCTTTGCATCAGTTTTCTTTACATCCGTATCAAATGGAAAAATATCTGCATTAATTTCTTTTTTAAGGACGTTTGCATTTATCTTAGGTATGTTTGCTATTTTACCAAAGCTATTAGGTATAACTGGTGTATGGTTAGCTATTCCAATAGCTGAAGCTTTAGCAATTATGGTTGTATTTGTATTATTAAAAAAATATAAGAATGTTTATCATTATTACAATTAACATTTGGTAGATTTGTAGATTATACACTATGGAATTGCAAACCTAGATGGATAAAAAAATATTTTCTATAAATGAGGCAACATCTATCTTACCTTTTTGTATAGTTTATTCACTAGATATTTTTTGAATTACTTATTGAATATATTTAAAATAGCAGTTGTATTATATTTTTATATATGATATAATCAAGCGCAATTGTTTTATGGACATAGACGTCCTCTGTTGGATAGGTATGAACATCTAGGCGAAGGGAGGTTATAATTGGACATAATCAAGAATATTGAACAAGCTTAACTTAGAACTGATTTAGAGAAGTTTAATGTTGGAGATACAGTAAAAGAGAGGCAATAAAGTGAAGATGGTTGTTAGTGATTGTACAAAGGGTTATTATGTTTACACGATGGTTAAGAAAAATAGGTAGTCTTTTACATCTTATAAATCAAAAAACTCCCAGCAACTCTATTGACGTCCCAAATTCGAGTTAGTTATATATGACATTGAACACTAGTATTGAAACGACATTATTTATATTACAGTAGGAGGTAACTATGGAAACATTAAATAAAAAGATAGGTGATAATCTAAGTATATCAAGGGTACTTTTACTAGTTTTTGTACCAACTTCACTTTTAACACTGGTTTATATCTTGGCAGGTTATTTACAAAACACTATTCCATCACTTTTGTTGTTTTTTCTTTTGGCTATGGTTATACTTTTTCCAATAGAGTTATGGATAGTATTACGTGCAAGTAAAAAAACATATGGAAGTTATTCATTAAAAAGTGCGTTTTCTAATCATCAGAAACTACGATGGTGGGTAATATTTCTGTATGGATCTTCGTTATGGGGTTTTGCAGGGATTATGTCTGCAACAATAGCGCCATTAGAAAATATGTTGTTTGCTCCAATTTCAAATCTGCTAACAAGCATTATACCAACATACTTTGATTGGAACAATATAGATTATTTAAAACAATATCCAAAGAATATTTTGGTATTGACTTGTGTTGTATATTTTATTTTTAACGGTTTCATTGGCCCTATCGTAGAAGAGCTATTTTTTAGAGGTTATCTTACATCAAAGATAAGTAGATATGGGAAATATGCTCCTATCATTATAACAGTATTATTTTCTTTATACCATTTTTGGCTTCCATTCAATAATTTATTTAGAATCGTGGTATTTTTTCCTGCAGCTTATTTAGCTTGGAAAAAGAAAAATATTTATATATCAATAGTATTTCATTGCTTATGCAATATAATTTCGGCTATTGGCTTTATTAGTGCAATTAATGCTATTTGATAAGGCATATAAGATTATCTATGAAGGATGATGATTACATATCAAAACTATATAAGTCCAACGAAAACCTTAAGAATAAAACCTTAGTTTACGGTCATGAAGGTAAAGGATGCATCATCAGGTACACTTTACGCTATGTATAATTTTTAGAAGATATAATATAATTAAGATTATAATAATAGAGGTGCGATATAAATTCAAAGATTAGGAAGAAAATCTGAGCTAGAATAATTAAATAATGAATATAACAGACAAAGTAGATTTGTTATTAGTTACGTTAGACGTAGGTTAATATGAGATGAAAGAAATGGATATACTTAAAAGTGAATATGTTTAAATTAGCCGTTGTAATATATTTTTATATATGATATAATCAAATGTAATTGTTTTACGGAACACAGATGGTCCTCTGCTTGATAGGTATGAACATCTAGGCGAAGGGAGGTTATAAAATGGATATAATCAAGAGTATTGAACAAGCTCAACTTAGAACTGATTTAGAGAAGTTTAACGTTGGAGATACAGTACAAGTACACTATCACATCAAAGAAGGTAACAGAGAGAGAGTTCAGGTTTTTGAAGGAACTGTTATCAAGAAGCAAGGTAAAAGTGCTAGAGCTACTTTCACAGTAAGAAGAATTTCTTACGGAGTAGGAGTAGAGAGAATTTTCTCAATGCACTCACCAAAAATTGAAAAATTAGTTGTTACTAGAAGAGGTAAAGTTAGAAGATCTAAGCTATATTACTTAAGAGAGAGAACTGGTAAGAGGGCTAAGGTTAAGGAAAAGAGATCATACTAAAATTGTCCTAGAATGGCGAACTACTGCGTTACTGAAATATTTCCCGACTAGTCATGAGTAGAGAACAGAAATCTACGATTTCTTGTGAATCACTTACTCCTAGGAGCAAAGCGAGTAGAGAGCGACGAATGAAATCTAGCTCCTATCCGAGAAAATTTTAGTGCCTTGTATTTCACTCATTCTAAAACAATTTTTAAATTGTCTTAGAATCGCGAACTACTGCGTTATTAAAAATATACCGACTAATCGCGTACCATAAGTACGCTCATATCCGTTATATTTTTAATGCCTTGTATTTCACTGATTCTAAAACAATTTTCGATTTTCCCAAAATTGTGAACTACTGCGTTATAAAATATATATCGACTAATCGCGTACCTTAGTACGCTCATATCCGCTATATATTTTGTGCCTTGTATTTCACTAATTTTGAAAAAATCTTACATTCTAAGCAATTTACCGATTTTAATGAAGTAACCCCAAGGGGTGTCTCTGATTAAGAGACAGCCCCTTTTTTATAGATGTAATAACAATTGGCTGATAAAAGTTAATATATTAAAACATATAACTCTATATATTGGACAAAATATTATGTGTTATAATATGAAAACTTATAGTTAATATAATACATACGAGGTGGTATAATGAATATAAACTGGTTTCCAGGACATATGAAGAAAACAAGAGATTTACTAAAACAGAATCTATCGTTGGTAGATGTAGTAATAGAGATATTGGATGCACGTATTCCAATGAGCAGCAAAAATCCAGAGATAGACAAACTGTTAAAGGACAAGAAGAGATTAGTTATACTCAATAAAAGTGATTTGAGTGACGACAGATCAAATCAAAAATGGATGAGTTACCTTAAAAATAACAATACACAAGTAATATTAAACAATGCACTAACTAAAAGTGGTGTAAATGCAATATTAAAAAATTGTGATAAGCTCATGGAAGAGAAAAGAAAGAGACTAGAACTAAAAGGAATAAAAAATAAAGCGATTAAAGCAATGATAGTTGGTGTACCAAATGTAGGCAAATCAACAGTTATTAACTCGATAGCAGGTAAAAAGAGCACGAAGACAGGTAATAGACCAGGGGTAACAAAGGGTAAGCAATGGATTAGGTTAAAAGGCAATATAGAGCTGTTAGACACACCAGGTATACTTTGGCCAAAGTTTGAGAACCAAGAGGTAGCATTAAACCTTGCATTTACAGGTGCAATAAAAGATGAAATTATGGATATAGAAACATTAGCATATAAATTTATAGAAGTATTGATTGCAAAATGTCCATTTACAATAGAAAATAGATATGAGGTTAATATTGACGGTAAAACAACTATACAAGTAATGGACGAAATAGCTATTAAAAGAGGTTGTGTGATTAGAAAAGGTGAGATAGATTATACAAGAGTATCAAACTTAATTCTAGATGAATTTAGAAAAGGGAAATTAGGTAGATTAACATTAGAAGAACCAGAAGATATAGAGAAATTGATGCAAAATGATTCTAATAAGTAAAGGTTTCACTATATGCATTCGATAAATATACTAAGGGGGATTTTATGCTTAGTTTAGAAAAAGAAATATGGGAAGAAGGATATGAATATATAGCTTGTATAGATGAAGTAGGTAGAGGATGCCTAGCTGGTGATGTAGTAGCTTGCGCAGTAGTAATGCCAAAAGGGCTTTCAATAGAAAAGGTCAATGATTCTAAAAAACTATCACCTAAACTAAGGGACAAGCTGTCAGTTATAATAAAAGAAAAAGCAATAGCTATAGGAATAGGAACTGTTAGCCCAGCTATAATAGACGACATAAACATAAAAAATAGCACTAGATTAGCAATGAAAAAAGCAATAGAAAATCTTACAACAAAGACCGGAGACAAGATAGTGCCAGATTATGTTTTAATAGATGCAGAAAAGCTAGAAATAAATATACCACAGCAAAGCATAATCAAAGGAGATGAAAAATGTCATGGTATAGCAGCAGCTTCTATAGTAGCAAAAGTACATAGAGACAATCAATGTGTTAAGCTAGCAAAAAAATACCCTGATTATGCATTTGAAAAAAATAAAGGATACGGTACAAAAGAGCATAGAGAAGCATTAAAAAGAGTTGGACCGTCTCAGGTGCATAGACTAACATTTTTATCAAAGATATTAGACGAGTCAAAACAATTAAGCTTTTGGGGGTAGATTATGAAAATTTATAATACCAATATAAACAATAATGTCAATGTAAATTTAAAAGCTAATATACCAAAAGAAGCAATAGAGACTTTAAAAGGAAAAATTATAGAAGTAGATGGTGATAACGTAATAATAAGCACACCAAGTGGAGAGCTCATTGAGGCGAAGCTTGATAGCAATGTACTAATCAGCAAAAACGTAATGATAGATTTTTTAGTCAAATATTCAGATGATAATAAAATGATACTTACACCTACAAGTGCTGAAAATAAAGAAGTGTCTGCAAATACAAAGAATTTATTCAGATTTATATTAAAGCAGAATCTAATACCTGTTAATGAAAAGAATATGGATATAGTAAAACAATTAGTTGACAATAAAATGCCTATAGATAAAGAGTCGATAGAAAATGTTTCTAAATATGTAGACAAATTAGAGACACTTAGTAGTAGTGATAAAGGTGAAAAAATAATGATGTTGTTTGAAAGTGCGGACATCACTATCGAAGATATTAAAAATTTTATAAAAGTTAAAAATACACCAGTAAGTAAACAGGGTGAGCAAGATATAGAAAAACAAAGTGTAGATATAACAAGCAAAAACACACAAAACACAAATAATAGCAAAAATGATGTAACAAGCATAGTAAAGAACATTTTGAACGGAGCAAAAATACTAGCTAATAACAAAAGCCCAGAGACGAGTTTTACAAAAGCAGTAGTAATGCTTTTAAAAATGGATATGAAGATCAATCTAGAAAATCTAAAAATATATGACGAATTTGTTTCTAACGAAAAAGGATTTATAGAAAATGAGATAAAAGAACTAATAGAGTTAACTGACAAAAACACATCAACTGATAATATGAAAGATGCAGAAGATAAAAATAAAAACAACACAAAAGCTAAGCTAGATAATACTGTATCTAAAGAAAACAATAATAGCAACACTAAAGAGATATCTAAAACAAAAGCTATTATAAGGAGCTTTATTAAAACACTTAAATCACTAACAGGTAGCAAGAGTAAAAATAATATAGACGATATGCTCAAAACTTTAAAAAGCGCAGTGAAAGAATTTGAAGGTGTAAATCAAAATCCAACAATTAAGACAGCTATAGAAGGGAAATTAAAGGCTATAGAGCAGAAAATGGTTTTTGTAAATAACTTAAACGAATCTTATAATGTAGTCTACATACCTGTAGAAATGGATTTTGAAGATTTAAAATACAGATTTGCACTACTCAAAAAAAATAGAACATTAACAAAAAAAGAAGCAGATTTCTATATTACAGTGCATACTAAAAATCTAAATAAAATAGAAGTTATGTGTAAAATGATACACAAAAAAATAGAAGTGAAATTTTTTACAGAAGATGAAGGCGCGGCAAACCTTCTAGCAGATAATAAGTCAATACTATATAATCATTTAAAAGAAGATGGATTTGAAAATATAGATTTAATTACTGCAAATAAAATAGACTATAAACCAAAATTATTTGATATAATAGGCGAAAATAAGCAGACCAATTTCTTGTTTGACGTTAGGGTGTGATGAATTGGAGGAACCAAAGATTGCCATAGCACTTCAATATGAAGAGGATAGTGACGCTCCTAAGGTCATTGCTAAGGGTAAAGGTATAGTAGCAGAAAAAATAATAGAAACAGCAAAAGAAGGTAAGATATATACCGAGGAAAACGAAGATTTAGCATTAAGTTTATACGATATAGATCTGGGAGATAGTATACCAGAAGAGTTGTATAGCGCGGTAGCTAAAATATTGCTATATATACATGATTTAGACAAATTAAAAGGTAAATAACAACAAGACAGACTCACAGTGAATATAAGTGAGTTTCTTTTTTTGGGGGGAGATAATATGAAGACAAATAACAAAGAACAAGGACAAAAAGGAGAAGACATAGCCATAAAATACTTAAAGAAATTAAAATATAAGATACTAGAGAGAAACTATGCTAAAAAGACAGGTGAAATAGATATCATAGCTAAAGATAAAGAAATAGTAGTATTTATAGAAGTCAAAGCTAGAAAAAGTGATAATTACGGCAATCCTAGTGATGCAGTAAACACAGCAAAGCAGAAAAATATAATTAAAACAGCTTTATTATATCAATCAATAAATAAGCTTAATAATACGCAGTTTAGATTTGACATAGTAGAAGTATTTATGCACAAAAAAGATAAAATAAATCATTTAATTAATGCTTTTTGGATAGATTAATTTTTACAAATAGGAAAGAAGTACTATTTTGAATAGCATCTAAAATATTTAAATTATTCAAAAAATTTTGTCAATTTAGAAGGATTTTACAATATATAGATTGAATAATATCAAATGTAAAATATGTTAAAGGAGAGAAAATATGTTATCAAAAGTAAATACTGCAGTATTACAAGGGCTAGATGGATATATTGTAAAAGTAGAAACAGATTTATCAAAAGGAATGCCATCGTTTTCAATAGTGGGGTTACCAGATATAGCAATCAAAGAATCAAAAGAAAGAGTAAGAACAGCAATAAAAAACAGTGGATTTAAGTTTCCACTAAACAAAATAGTAGTAAATTTGGCACCAGCAAATTTGAAAAAAGAAGGTTCTCAAATAGATTTATCTATAGCTATTGGAATCCTCATAGCTACAGAAGATATAAAATATGCAGATTTTAGTTCAGTGTGTTTTATTGGAGAACTTTCATTAGATGGAAAAATAAACAGAGTTGATGGAGCTCTTCCTATGGTACTATCTTTAAAAGAAAAGGGAATTAACAAGGTTATAATACCTTCAAAAAATAAAAAAGAATGTAGCATGGTAGATGATATAGAGATTATACCAGTTGACAACCTATTTGAATTGGCGAGATATCTCAATGGAGAAGCTGAAATCAATCCATGTGTTTTTGACAGCAATATCCTCAAAAAAGAAGAAACTAAGGACAAAAATGATTTCTCAGATATAATAGGACAAAGTGCGCTAAAAAGAGCTGTAGAAGTTGCAGCAGCAGGAGGACACAATATACTAATTATAGGGCCTCCAGGATCAAGTAAAACAATGATCGCAAGAAGCATACCGTCGATTCTACCAGATTTGACGTTTGAAGAAGCATTAGAGATCACAAAGATATATAGTGCATCTGGTTTGTTAAAGGGGACTTATTTAATAAAAGAAAGACCATTTAGATCTCCGCATCATACAATATCAAATATTTCTCTTATAGGAGGAGGGAGAGTTCCAAAGCCAGGAGAAGTATCATTAGCTCAATATGGTGTATTATTTTTAGATGAGCTTCCTGAATTTCAAAAGAATGCATTAGAGGTATTAAGGCAACCACTAGAAGATGGAGAAGTTACAATATCTAGAGTTACAGCAACAATAACTTATCCATCTAAATTTATGCTTGTTGCTAGTATGAATCCATGTCCTTGTGGTTACTATGGAGATCCAAACCACGATTGCACGTGTAGTATGAAAGAAATAAACAGGTATTTAGGGAGGATTTCTGGTCCATTATTGGATAGAATTGATATACACATAGAAGCCAATCCTATAAAATATGACGATTTAAAAAATAACAAAAAAGAAGAAACATCCCAGATGATTAAAGAAAGAGTAAACGAAGTCAGAAAGGTGCAACTAAAGAGATATAAAAAAGAAGGCACATTGTATAATGCTAATCTTAGTGCAAGAGGGGTAAAAAAATATTGTAAACTAGACAAAGATGGTGAAGAGTTACTAAAAATGGCATTCGATAAATTCAGTCTAAGTGCTAGGGCATATAACAAAATACTAAAAGTATCAAGAACAATAGCTGATTTAGATAAAAGTGATGACATTAAAGCAAGACATATAGCAGAAGCTATTCAATATAGAAGCTTAGACAGAAAATACTGGTCTTAAAGAGGTGATGTAATGAAAGATAGAGATATCTTAATATGGTTAAATAGTATTAACCAAATAGGAACAAGATCAATAGAAAAATTAAATCAGTATTTCGGAAGCTTAAAAAATATATGGGATGCATCAAACAGTGAAATCAATTCGTGTGGAATTTTAAGCAATATAGCAATGAAAAATTTAACAATGAGCAAAAATGATAACTATATAAATAAAATATTTAGTAAAATAGAAAAGGAACATGTTAAAACTATTACTATAGTAGATAAAGAATATCCAGAGCAATTAAAAAATATATATTTACCTCCTAAAGTACTATATATAAAAGGAGATATGATAAAAGAAGATGAGATATGCTTAGCTATGGTAGGTGCTAGGAAAGCTACATATTATGGCAAATGGGTTGCAGAAAAAATCTCAAAAGGATTATCTAGATATGGTATAACTATAATAAGTGGCCTTGCAAGAGGAATAGATACAGTTAGTCATAGAGGGGCATTAGAATCACAGGGAAGAACATTTGGAGTACTAGGGTGTGGGGTAGATATAATCTATCCAAAATCAAATAAGAAGTTATATGATCAGATAATTAATAATGGGGGCATAATATCAGAATACCCATTAGGAACTGAGCCAGTACCAGGGAACTTTCCGCAGAGAAACAGGATAATTAGTGGACTAGCTAGAGGAGTAATAGTAGTTGAGGCTAAGAAAAAAAGTGGTTCATTAATAACAGCAAACTTTGCATTAGACCAAGGGAAAGATGTATTTGCAGTCCCTGGTAATATAAATAGCTTGTATAGCGAGGGAACAAATGAGCTCATAAAAGATGGAGCTAAACTCATAAGTGATGCAAAAGATGTAATAGGAGAAATGATTCATTTTAAAGACGTTATTAAAGATATCGTAGTAAAAAATGATTATTTACTAAGTGAAGAAGAAAAAAGAGTTGTTGATACATTAAAATATGGTCCGCTACATTGCGATATGATAAGCTACAATACAAACATAAATATGACAAATTTAATAAGTATTTTAACAATATTAGAAATAAAGGGAATAATAAAACAAATGTCTGGTAAAATATTTATTATAAATAATTAAATTTGTTTATAATAAATTAGCATATTAAAAAGTTAAATAATTATATTATATATAGTGAGATAAAATACAGTTTTATGCAGAAGATAAATATTCTAATATTAATGATTATATTAGTATTACAGATTGACAAGTATCAATACTAATTTTAATTTTCTGTGTTTAGTATAGACTAAAACTTATAAATCTGATATAATAACTCACGTTATGATGTTGGAGGTGAATGATTTGGCAAAAACTTTAGTTATAGTTGAGTCACCAGCTAAAGCAAAAACTATAGGTAAATTTTTAGGTAGCAAATATAAAATAAAGGCATCAGTTGGACACGTTAGGGATTTGCCAAAGAGTAAGCTTGGCATAGATATCGAAGACGAATTCAGACCTAGATATATCACAATCAGAGGGAAGGGCGAAATACTAAGTGATCTAAAAAGAGAAGTAAAAAAGGCAGATAAAGTATTATTGGCAACTGACCCTGATAGAGAAGGAGAAGCTATATCTTGGCATTTAGC
This sequence comes from Abyssisolibacter sp. ZYX002, assembly GCF_056892235.1. Classification (NCBI taxonomy): domain Bacteria; kingdom Bacillati; phylum Bacillota; class Clostridia; order Eubacteriales; family Clostridiaceae; genus Abyssisolibacter; species Abyssisolibacter sp. ZYX002. The sequence continues at coordinate 960,497 of NZ_JARMXH010000001.1, read as the reverse complement.
CAATGCTCTTAAAATAGATGAAACAGATAGCATTAGAATAGAATTTAACGAAATAACAAAAACTGCAATAAAAAAAGCAGTTAAAAATCCAAGAAAAATAAACAACAATTTAGTAGATGCACAGCAAGCTAGAAGAATACTAGATAGATTAGTTGGTTATAAAATAAGTCCACTTCTTTGGAAAAAAATCAGAAAAGGCTTAAGTGCAGGTAGAGTTCAATCGGTTGCAACAAAGCTTATATGTGACAGAGAAAAAGAGATAGGCAAATTTAAGCCTGAAGAATACTGGACAATAAGTGCTATATTAAAAAAGGGTAAAAGTGAATTTGATGCGTTTTTTATAGGAACTTTGGAAGAAGGCAAAGTTAAAAAGCTAGAACTTAAAAATGAAGCAGATGCAAAAAAAGTACTAGATGGGGTAAACAAAGAAGATTTTTTAGTGTTAGACATAAAGAAGTCAACTAAAAAAAGAAATCCCTATAAGCCATATACAACAAGTAGCTTACAGCAAGACGCATTTAATAGATTAAACTTTGCAACAAAGAAGACAATGCGTATAGCACAACAACTCTATGAAGGTATAGATTTAAAGAAAAAAGAAGGTACAGTAGGATTAATTTCGTATATTAGAACTGACTCAACAAGGATATCAGATGAAGCCGCAGAAAAAGTAAAAGAGTATATCTTAAGCGAATTAGGAGAAGAATATTATGCAAAAGTAAAAAAGGTAGAAAAAAAGGCTAAAAAAGATATTCAAGATGCCCACGAATGTATAAGACCTACATATGTAGATAAAACACCAGCAAGCATAAAAGAACATTTGAGCAGGGATCAATATAGGCTTTATAGTTTGATATGGCAAAGATTTGTTGCGAGTCAGATGAGCCCATCAGAGCTAGAAACAACTACAATTAAAACAAAATCAAATGAATATGTGTTCAAATCAAACTATTCTAAATTACTATTCGATGGATTTACTAAGATATATAAAATAAACTCTGATGATAAAAAGGTCAAAGCGATAAATGTAGAGAAAGATGAAAAACTAAAGGCAAAAGAGGTTACTTCTAAACAGCATTTTACGCAACCGCCACCAAGATTTTCAGAAGCTACACTAGTTAAAACAATGGAAGAGTTAGGGATAGGTAGACCAGCAACTTATGCACCTATCATTAGTACGATACTAGGTAGGAACTATATAGTACTAGAGAATAAGTATCTTGCGCCTACAGAATTAGGGTTTATAGTTACAGATCTGCTGGAGGATTACTTTAAAAATATAGTAAATGAAGAATTCACAGCAAAAATGGAGCAAGATTTAGACAAAGTTGAAGCAGGACAGTTATCGTGGATAGACGTAGTTGCTAACTTCTATGACAATTTTAAAAATGACTTAGAAGTAGCAGAAAAAGAAATTGAAGCAATAGAGATTAAAGATGAAGAAACAGATGTTATATGCGATAAATGTGGAAGAAATATGGTAATAAAACATGGGCGCTACGGTAAATTCTTAGCATGTCCTGGATATCCAGAGTGCAAGAACACTAAACCATTAGTAAAAGACATAGGAGTGAAGTGTCCAAAGTGTGACGGAGATATAGTACAGAGAAGATCAAAAAGAGGTAGAACTTTTTATGGATGCTCGAATTATCCAGAGTGTGACTTTGTAACATGGAACATCCCAGTAAAGGAAAAATGTCCTAGTTGTAGCGGTATATTAGTTAAAAAAGGTGGAAAAAAAGGCGAATTTCTAGAGTGTATAGATTGCAAAACAAAAGTAGAACAAAAACAGGATAATGGTTAAAATTATTACAAAAGGAGGATGTGCCTTATGGGAGAAAGTCTGTTAATGAAAACTAGAAGGTTAAATAAAATTCTTCAAAATACAGGAGGAAAACCCGTTTCATTTGATGAGATAAGCAGAACATTAAGCGAAATCTTACAAGCGAATGTATATATTGCTAGTAGAAAAGGGAGAGTATTAGGATTTTATTTGTCTAGTGGATTTGATTGCAGCATAATTGAGAATGAAGTAGTAGAAGAAAGAAGATTTCCAGACAAATATAACGACGAGCTATTGAAGATTAGTACAACGCAAGAAAACATACAAGAAAAACCTGAGTGTGTATTTGACGATATATCAAAATGTGACTATCCTAACAAGATATGCACAGTTATTCCGATAATAAGCTCTAATGGAAGGCTAGGAACGCTAGTATTAGCACGCTTTGGTGTTAATTTTACTGAGGAAGATTTAATTTTAGCAGAGTATAGTGCCACAGTTGTAGGTATGGAGATTATAAGAGCTAAAAATGAGCAAATAGAGCATGAAATGAGAAAGAAGGCAATAGTACAGATGGCAATAGGAACGCTTTCTTATTCAGAGTTAGAAGCCGTAGAACACATATTTAATGAGTTAGATGGCAACGAAGGTCTCTTAGTAGCAAGTAAAATAGCTGACAGAGTTGGTATAACAAGATCTGTAATAGTAAATGCATTACGAAAATTTGAAAGTGCAGGAGTTATAGAATCAAGGTCATTAGGAATGAAAGGGACATTTATAAAGATACTTAATGACAGATTGCTCGATGAATTAGAAAAAATTAAAGGATAAAAACTAGTGGGAAACCATTAGTTTTTTTATTTTTTTGTCATTTAGAGGGGGAAAAATTTACCATAAAATTGTAGATATAAGTTGCAATTATAACAATATTAGCAGTTGAACGTATACTTAAAATAGCCAAATTTGAATAAGTCTATAGTCCCAAATGAATAGTAAAACTAAGGTTAAAGATAAAAAAAATGAGTATTTTTGGTAAAATAGTCCTTATTGACTATGTCTATAATCAAGGGATAACAGTATAATAGTTCTAAGATAAGTATTTTGTCGTTGAGAGTTAGAGATAGACATAAAATGATAAAATATTTGTCAAAAAAATACAATAATATAGTAAAAATCAATCATTGTATTCATTTTAATCAAAATTAAATAAAGGATTTTTACTTATATTATAGAAATAAGTAATAAAATATTTAAATTTCAGAAATATAAATATAATATAGTGCTAGAATTTGAAACAAAAAAGGTTAAAATGTAAACAAAATATCAAATATGACCTTAAACTGTAATATAAATAGCTGAAATTTAATATGTAAGTACGGATTACAAAATTAATGCTGAAAAGGTGGTTTACGAATGTTTAATATTGCTTATGATAATGTCAATTTTTTAAAACAGGCATTAGACGGATCGTGGAAACGAAATGAGATAATTAATAACAATATTGCCAACGTTAACACTCCTGGCTTTAAAAGGTCAAGAGTACAGTTTGAAGGTATATTATCAAAACAACTTAGTAAAGATGATTTCGAGCTACAAACTACGAATAACAATCATATAGGTATTAATGGAAATGGTGAATTTAAGCCTCTTATTAGCAAAGACAAAAGCTTTTCGACAAGACTAGATGGCAACAATGTTAACATTGATATAGAAAATAGCGAATCATCCAAAAACTACGTATATTACGTGTCAGTACTAAAACAAATGGATAGCCAATTTAAAAGACTAAAAAATATAGTAAGTGATGGGAGGAAATAATTGATGGGGTTATTCAATTCTATTAATATCAGTGCAACAGGTTTATCAGCAGAAAGAACTAGAATGGAAGTCATATCAAAAAATATAGCAAATGCCAATACAACAAGGACAAGCAGTGGCGGACCTTACAGAAGGCAGATTGCAATTTTTAAAGAGAAGAGCGGTCAATCATTTGCAGATATTTTGAATGGTAAAACGAAAGGAACAAATAAAGGAGTAAGATTATCAAAAATAGCAGAAGATGAATCTCCGTTAAAAAGAGTATATGATCCAGGACATCCAGATGCAGACCAACAAGGCTATGTTCAGATGCCTAATGTTGATGTAATAAAAGAAATGGTTGATATGATAACAGCTACAAGAGCATACGAAGCAAATGTCACAGCAATGAACGCAACTAAATCAATGGCACTTAAAGCGCTTGATATAGGAAGATAATATATAGGAGGAAGTTTTGATGAGTATTAACTCTATAAATAAAATCGACTTGACACAAACGGGCTTAATAAATAAAAACACTAAAATAACAACAAAAGATAATTCATTCATGAAGTATTTAGACAATGCACTCAGCAAAGTAAATGATATCCAAAGCGAGTCAGAATATCAAGACAAAATGTTAGCAACTGGTGAAATAGAGAACTTACACGATGTTACCATTGCTTCTAATAAAGCAGATATAGCATTACAATTAACATTAACTGTGAGAAATAAGATAATAGACGCGTATAAAGAAATAATGAGAATGCAAGTTTAGAAGTAGCAAAATGAGGTGATGGAGTGGGAGATACTGTAGAAAAGGCTAAACAGCAGATGATGAATTTTTGGAAAGAACTAGATAGAAAAAGAAAAATAAGACTTGGCATAACTTGCGGACTAATATTATTGGGCATTACAATATTTATATTGTACATAACAAAAGAAGATTACGAGGTACTGTATCAAGACTTAAGCTTAAAAGATACAGCGCAGATAACTAAAAAGTTAGATGAATTGAATATAAAATGGAAGAATGGCGAATCAACAAATACGATCCTTGTACCTACAGATGTTAAAAACAAGGTCAAAATAAACTTGGCATATGAAGGGCTTCCAAAAGAAGGATATAGCGTAATAGATGCTTTTAATGATACAAGTTGGACTATGACCGAGTATGAAAAAAAAGAGAGAATAAAAGAAGCTAGAACGAATGAGCTTGAAGAAACATTAGCAGATATAGAAGGCATAGATGAAGCTAGAATAAGCCTTGATATTCCAGAAGAATCACAATTCTTCCAAAAAGAATTACAAGGAACTGCCTCAGTGTACATAAGGTATTCTGACAATATGCCTTTACAAGATGATAAGATTATAGCTATCAAAAACTTGGTAGCAGGAGGTTTTAAGAATCTAAAACCAGAGTTCGTATCAGTAGTAGATCATAATGGTAAACCATATATTGTAGAGGATGGAAAAGAGCATCAATTTAGTGCAAATGAGCAACTCAATCTCAAATATAGTTCAGAGATAATGCTCAATAATAGTATCAAGAAATTTTTAGAGAATTTGTTTGGTCAAGGAAACGTTGATGTAAGAACAAATATCAAAATGAATTTTGACAGCGAAAGCACAAGCATAGTCCAGTTTTCTCCTCCAGTAGAAGGTAAAAGCGAAGGATTAGTAAGATCTATGCAAAAAATAAAAGAATATGCAGCTAATGGTGAAGCAGGTGGACCGGCTGGAACAGAGTCGAATGTTAATGACACAATAGACTATGTTACTAAAGATAAAGATAAAAATAACTATGAAAAAGCCAGTGATACAATCAACTATGAACTGAATCAGATAAATAGGGAAATAAAGAAAAATCCTGGTGAAATTAGTTCGCTTACAGTAGCGATCATAATAAATGAAGAAGCTATAGAAGATGGTCAACTTTCAAGCGAAGGAAAAAAAGAAATAGAAGAATTAGTCTATGCAGCCACAGGTATAGACACACAAAAAGTAATAGTAAATGCAGGTAAATTTAGAAACAAAGTTAATACATTTGATAAAGAAATAGATGCGAGAAGTGATAATCTGATGTTATATGCATTAATAGGTGGAGCATTAATTATATTATTAGCAGCAGGAGGTATATTAGTAGCTAGAAATAGAGCTAAGAAGAGACAGCAGTTGTTAGATGAAAGATTTGCAGAAAATGAAATAGAAGATATAGAATATCAAGAAAAATCAGGTTTCAGAGAGCAAATAGATGGATTTGTTGATAAAAAACCTGATGCAGTAGCACAATTACTAAGAAGCTGGTTAAGTGATGAATAGAGGTGAAAGATGTGACTAAAACTAGAGAATTTACAGGTAAGCAAAAAGCAGCAATATTATTAATAGCTCTTGGCCCACAAAAATCAGCTGATATATTCAAACATCTTAAAGAAGACGAGATAGAGGAGTTAACACTAGAAATTGCAAATATGAGAAAGGTTTCACCAGAAGAGAAAGAAGCAGTTCTTCAAGATTTTTACCAATTGTGTTTGGCTCAAGAGTATATTTCAGAGGGTGGTATAGACTATGCAAAAGATGTTCTAGAGAGAGCTTTAGGTTCTCAAAAGGCTGTCAATATAATTAATAAATTGACTACATCATTACAGGTTAGACCATTTGAATTCATAAGAAAAGCTGATTCAAGTCAAATATTAAATTATATACAACAAGAGCATCCACAGACGATAGCATTGATATTAGCGTATCTAACACCTATCCAAGCTGGGCAGATATTATCAAATTTACCACTGGATGTACAATCAGAGGTTGCTAGGCGTATTTCAGTGATGGATAGAACATCACCAGAAATAATAAAAGAAATAGAGAGAATATTAGAGAGCAAATTTTCTACTATGGTTTCACAGGATTACACAAGTGCAGGAGGAATACAGTCTATTGTTTCTATACTTAATTCTGTAGACAGAGGAACAGAGAAACATATCTTAGAAGAATTAGAAAACAGAGATGCAGAGCTTTCAGAGGAAATAAGAAGAAGAATGTTCGTATTCGAGGATATTGTTTCATTAGAGCCTAGATATGTGCAAAGATTTGCTAGAGAAATCGACAACAATCAGTGGGCTATTGCACTTAAGAGTGCTAGTGAAGAGGTTAAAGAGGTTATATACAGCAACATGTCCAAACGTTTAGTAGAAATGATAAAAGAGGACATGGAGTTTATGGGTCCTGTAAGATTAAAAGACATAGAAGAAGCACAGCAAAATATTGTTAACGTAATAAGAAAACTTGAAGAAGAAGGCGAAATAGTTACTCCGAGAGGAGGCGAAGAGTTAGTTGTCTAATATTATTAAATCATCTTTTGTAATAATGAATGAAGTAAGAGAAGCAAAGAAACCAGAAAAACCTAAAATAGACTATGAAAAATTAGCTAAAGAAAAGAGTGAAAAAATACTCATAGACGCACAAAATAAAGCTAGTGACATATTAAAAGAAGCACAAGAAAAAAGTGATTCGAAACTTGAGCATGCAAATAAAGAGGCAGAAGATATCATTAATAGTGCTAACCAAAAAGTAGAAGAAGTACTAGCAGATGCAATGGCTAAGGGTCAAAAAGATGGTTATCAAACTGGCTATAATGAAGGCAAAGAAATCTCAGATGGACTAATAAATGAAGCTAATGATATAAAAAGAGAGATTCTAAAAACTAGAAAAGAATATATAGATAATCTAGAGCCAGAAATTATCAATCTAGTGCTTAATATGTGTCAGGCAGTATTAAACAAAAGCCTAGAAGAAGATAAAGATTTAATAATGCCTATAATATATAAAGGCTTAGAGAGTCTAAACCTTAGTGACAACTTAACTATAATAGTATCTGATGAAGATTATGATATAGTCAATGATTCAAAAAACAAGATACTGTCAAGAGCGAGTTTAGTGGAGAATCTATCAATTAAAATTGATAGAAAATTTACTAAAGGAGACTGCACTATAGAATCAGAATATGGAACAGTAAATTGTAGTTTAGATATTCAAAAGAAAAAATTAGAAGAAGCAATAATACAGTTGTTAAAGAGTGAGTGATAATATGGCGTTAGTAGATTTAAACAAATACATTGAGGCAATAAATGAGGCTAATCTCTTAGAATTCGGGGGAAAAGTTACTAGAGTAACAGGTCTTACAATAGAGTCTAACGGTCCGTTAGCTAAAATAGGAGAATTATGCCATATATATACCATAAATAAGGACAAGCCTATATTAGCAGAAGTAGTAGGATTTAAAAAAGATAAAATATTATTAATGCCTTTAGGAGATATGGAAGGAATAGGTCCAGGTAGTATAGTCAAAGCATGTGGTCATAGCTTAAGAGTTAAAGTTAGTGGTAAGCTCATAGGAAGAGTTCTTGATGGTTTAGGTAATCCAATAGATGGGATGCCAGAAATAGAAAGTAACAATTATTATCCAGTACTCAATTCTCCGCCAAATCCTCTAAAAAGAAAGAGGATACAAGAAGTCTTACCGCTGGGAGTAAAAGCAATAGATGGCTTCTTAACATGTGGTAAAGGACAAAGGATAGGTGTATTTGCAGGAAGTGGAGTTGGTAAAAGTACGTTGATGGGTATGATAGCAAGAAATTCGACAGCTGATATAAATGTCATAGCGCTTATTGGAGAGAGAGGCAGAGAGGTAAGAGAATTCCTAGAAAATGATCTAAAAGAAGAGGGATTAGAAAAATCAGTATTAATAGTAGCTACTTCAGATCAACCAGCATTAGTTAGACTAAAAGGAGCGTTACTTGCAACTGCCATAGCAGAATATTTTAGAGATAAAGGTAAAAACGTAATGTTATTCATGGATTCAGTTACAAGGTTTTCTATGGCACAAAGAGAAGTTGGGCTAGCTATAGGAGAACCCCCAGTAACAAAAGGCTTTACACCATCAGTATTTGCAGTATTACCAAAGCTATTAGAGAGAGCAGGTACATCAGATAAAGGGACTATAACCGCACTTTATACAGTTTTAGTGGATGGAGATGACATGAATGAGCCTATAACAGACGCAGTTAGAGGAATATTAGATGGACATATAGTCTTATCAAGAGATTTTGCTAACAAAAACCATTATCCAGCAATAGATGTATTAGCGAGTATAAGCAGGGTAATGCCAAATATTTCTGAGAAAGAACACCAATTAAAATCAAGCAAGCTAAAAGACATAATGGCAGTATACAGAGATAAAGAGGACTTAGTTAATATTGGTGCATATAACAGTGGAAGTAATCCAAAGTTAGATAAAGCACTAGAGATAATAGACGATATAAATGGCTTCTTAAGGCAAGGTATTGATGATAAATATACATTCGAGGAAGTAATGAGTCTATTATATGAGATAAATGCTTAGATGATTATATCTATAATGAAGGTGAGTAGATGAATAAATTCAAATTTAAATTACAAGGAATATTAAACTACAAGCAAGTTGTAGAAGACATGAAATCAGTAGAGCTAATAAATGCTAATGAAGAACTAAAAAATCAAGAGGAAATATTAGATAACACTATGAATCAAAAAGAGCATTTAAATAGACAAAAAAATGATACGAAACTTACAACTATTCAAAATCTTAGAAATATAAACACATTTATAAATGTAACAAATGAAAAAATAAAGAAACAAAACAAGATGGTGGAAACTGCTAAAGATATAGTAGATGAGAAAAAAGTAGAGCTAATTAATGCATCAAAAGATAAAAAAATACTAGAGAAATTAAAAACAAAAAAGTACAAAGAGTTTTTGGTCATTGAAAAGAGAAACGAAGAAAAAATAATTGATCAAATAAATAGCTTTAATAGTTGTAATATATAATGGAGGATAGTCTATGGCAAATAAAAGCAGTACAATCAAAACTGTATTAATAATAATATTTATATTTATATTTATACCGTGTTGTACTTTTTTTATAGTATATAAAACGAATTCAAGTTTTAGAGACACGACAAACAAATATTTAAAAGAATTTCCTGGAGTCATAGGAGAATATGCTAGCGCGTATCCCACAGACCAAGAGAGACAAGAAAAGTTAGAGTATATAGCTGATTACTATCTGTCATTATCAAAAGAAAATGCAAGTGATAAACTTTATGGATTAAAAAAAGATAACGAAAAGCTTTATTTTGATATTTTAAAACAGATGCAGAGTAAATCGTCATATAAAACAGAAGATATACTAAAAATCTTAAGAAACAGAGAAATAAGAAAAGATTCAATGGTATCATTATATGATGATATATTAGAGGAAAACAATACTAAATTCGGTGAAGAGATTAAGAGATATGAAAAACTAGGTATATTTACAGCATCAAAAGAAATAGAAGAAAGATACATAAAAGCAAACAAAAGTGACCAAGCTGCTAAAATATTATCTTCACTAGATGTAAATAGAGCAGCAAACATAATGTATTATTTAAATAAAGATTATAGAAATCTATTATATAGCGATATGAGTTTGATTAAGAAGAATGACATAAACAATGAAATCTTGAGTATGGATATGAAAAAGAATGCATTAATAGATAAGGCTAAAATATATGAGACTAAAAGTGCTAAAGAAGTATATCAAGAGATAGGAAACACAAAAGCCTATACTATCGACGAGTTATCACGAATATATAGTAGTCTAAGTACAAGAAAAGCAGGAGAAGTACTAGCGTTTAATAAAGATAATACTTTCTACAACAATCTAATGGATGAAATCAGAAAGAATGAAAATCTAGTAGAAGGTCAAGAGTCAACAACAATAGATATATCAAAAGTTATGAATTTTTATACAAAGCACAACACTAAAGTGAATGATTTAGTAGAAATATACGAAAAAATGAATAGTAATGATTTAGCAAAAATAATAGATAGAATGGTAGCAAGTAATAACATAGTTGATTCATGCAAAATCGAAAATGGAGAAATAACTATTACAGATTCGCAGTTAATAATAGATGTACTTAAAAAACTATCTAAAAACACATTATCAGAACTTTTGAATCAATTAGAGGCTAGAAAAGCTACTGATATAATCAGAAAGCTTTCTAAATAAATAACAATAAATAAACAAAAAAGGAGGTGAAAATATGAAGGTATCTAACAATCAAAATGCTTTTATGATGTTGGCATCACGAAGTAAAAAAACCAATCAGCCACAGCAAAAGAAAAACTCATTTGAAGAAATATTATCATCAAATAAAAATACTGCTTCAAATAATCAAGTAAAAGATAAAAAAGTACAGCAACCTGTAGAAAACAACACAGTAGTAAATGAAGAACCTAAAGATAAAGAAATACCAAAAAAAGATATCAAAGTTAAAGAAAGTACTGCAGATGAAAACTTGTCAGAGCAAGAAGGAAACGAAGAGCAGTTAATAGAAATAGAAGAAATTACACAAGAAGAAATCAATATGATTATGGATATGCTCGCAGAAGCTGGCGTAGATATTAGCAATCTTGATGAAGGGTTATTCGAAGAAATAAGTAAAGAAGTTGATTTAAAACAGCTTGTAGTGGATATTAACAAAATCACAGACACTACAAATATACCTAAACAAGATATACTAAACAAACTTACTGAGCTAATCAGTCAAAAAGATGGTGATGTGACTTTAGACAAAAATGAGATAAAAGATTTACTTTCAAAATTCAAAAAAGAAGTTGAAGTTATCAAAGTTGATGCGCTAAAAACTGGCAATATGAATAAGCAAGGTGAAATAAAGATAGTCGACTTAACAAGTCAAAGACCAGTAGAAGAAATAACTTCTATAATAAAAAATAAAAATGAAGTAAGTACAAAAAAAAGTGATGAAAATAAAGAAAATACAATGATGCCAGTAAAAATAATCAACATCAAAGAAAAAGCAAACATAAACAACAATCAAATGTTTATGAATCTGTCAAAAGGTACTCAGGAGACTAACCAAGAAATAAAAGCAGAAAATATTACAACAAAGAACATAGAGTATCAAAATATACTAGAGCAGGTTACAAAGGGCACAGTCAAGGTAATAAATGAAAATCAATCTATGATTAACATAAAGCTTAAGCCAGAAACTCTTGGGAATATGACTCTCAAAGTAGTAGTAGAAGAAGGCAAAGTAGTCGCAGAAGCAGTAGTAGAAAACCAAGCAGTAAAGAACATACTATTATCAAATATCCAGGAGTTAAAAGATAATTTAAGTCAGCAAGGGTTAGATGTACAAAAGCTTGATGTGTCAGTTGGAAAAGAAGGTATGTCTCAGCAAGGAAGACAGAACTTTGAAAATCAAGGCAAACATAAAACAGCTAAAAAAACAGTCAGAAGAATAGAAGATAATATAGCATCAGAAGATAACTACATGTCAATAGAAGGAATAAGCGATAGTTCTTCAAGTATAGATGTTATCGCGTAAAGGGGGGAGAAACTAATGCCTGTAAATAACGTATCAAGCAATCAACCAACAGCAACTAATCGTAGCACAAACCAAACTAATAGTAGTAAAAATAGCAGTTTGGGAGCAGTAGATAAAGATGCGTTCTTAAAACTATTAGTAACACAACTACAAAATCAAGACCCATTAAACCCTATGGAAGATAAAGAGTTCATAGCACAGATGGCACAGTTTAGTTCATTAGAACAGATGCAAAACTTAAATAAACAGGTTAAAGATGGAAACAAAGAAGTGTTAGATCTGCTAACATTCATGCATTTACAAAACAGACAGTGCTTTGGGAAAATGAACGAAACACTGACAGCAATAAAAGATGGTTTATCAAAAAAAAGCAAAACAGATTAATATCCTCAGCAGAAGTGAGGTGATAAAAATGAAAAATATAGATATTAACAGACTTAGGATTAATTCTTCTGGAGTACTAAGAAAGAATATAATCAATAAAGCAACAAATGGCAAAGCTACAAACAACACAAATAATACTAACTTTGATAATATACTTAACACATTTGTACAAAAAGATGGAGTAAAATTTTCAAAGCATGCTACAAAGAGATTGTCAGAGAGAAATATAAAGCTAAACAAAGATAACATAGAAAAGCTGACAAAAGCGATTTCAGATGCAGAGTCAAAGGGTATAAAGGATGCACTGATATTGATGAACAATGTAGCGTTCATAGCAAATGTACAAAACAAGACTATTATCACGACAGTAGAATCAAACAATTTAAAAGACAACGTATTTACAAATATAGATGGAGCTGTGATAGTTTAGCTGGACCTTAATTGGAAGCTAATCATATCTGAATGATAGAGGATATGACGCAGCAAAAAAAGGAGGTTATATAACATGATGCGTTCAATGTACTCTGGTGTATCAGGACTTTCAGTACATCAGACAAAGATGGATGTTATAGGTAACAATATAGCAAATGTTAACACAGTAGGTTACAAAAGAGCAGCAGCAACTTTTCAAGAGTCATTTAACCAAGTATTACAAAGTGGTAGTGCACCATATGCTGGAAGAGGAGGTACAAATCCTCAGCAAATAGGTCTAGGTATGAAACTTGGCTCAATAAATACCATATATACACAAGGAACAGCACAGACGACTGATAATCCAGAAGATATGATGATAGATGGACAAGGTTACTTCATGGTATCAATAGATCCAAAAGCAGAAGAAAAGTTTTATACAAGAGCAGGAAATTTCACTAGAGATGTATACGGTAACTTAGTTACTCCAAATGGATATAGAGTATTAGGTAAATTCATAGGTGGAGATGACTACGCTAAAGCATTGGGTATAACACCAGGTAAGGATTTAGATGGTATAAAAATAAACAAGTCTATAATGGCACCAGCTTCATCATCAGTAAAAGTTGAGGTTAGAGGAAACTTGGATTCAAGAACTCCAACTACTGATGATGGATCAACGCCATCAGTAGATGAGAGAGAATACAAAACAGATGTAATAGTTAAAGATAGCTTGGGTAATGACTATAAAGTGAAACTTACTTTTAGGAAACATGCTGATGTAAACACATGGCATTTAATTGATAACATAGAGGTAACTGACTTAGCTTCAGGAAAAGAACTTAAAAATGTAGCAGCGCTTGGTGGGGATGTAGAAGTCAAATTCGATTCATCTGGTAAATTAATTACAGCTACTCCGACATTCAACTTAAAATTTCCAAATACAGTTACAATTGGAGCGTCAGGACCTAAATTACCAGGATTCTTTGGTACAGATAGTGCAGATAGTAAAATAGCAATAGATTTTTCCAAATTAAAGCAGTTTTCAAATAATAGCGATGCAAAGGGTCATGATGTTGAAGTCAATGGACAAATAGGTAGATCAGCAGGCTCATTTACAGGATTTAATGTTAATGATGCTGGACAAGTAGTAGTTAGTTTTGCAAATGGTACAAATAAAGCTATATGGCAGATAAAGACTGCTAAGTTTGACAATCCAATGGGATTAGTTAAGCTAGGAGGTAACTTATACAAGAGCTCTCCAAACTCTGGACAAGCAATAATAGGTGTACCAGGTTCAAGTGGACTAGGTACAGTTAAAGGAGGACGTTTAGAAATGTCCAATGTAAACCTATCACTAGAGTTTACAGAGATGATAACAACACAAAGAGGTTTCCAAGCAAACTCAAGAATAATAACAACATCAGATGAGATGTTGCAAGAATTAACTAACCTAAAGAGATAAAACAGTCATAGGGGGTGTTTTATAATATGCCCCCTATAATGAAAAGAAGGGGTATGATGATAGTAGTCAATAGAATGAACAATGAGGAGTTCGTTTTAAATAGTGATTTAATAGAGACTGTAGAAGAGACACCAGATACAGTTATCACTCTAACAAATGGCAAAAAATTTGTAGTAAAAGATACAAGAGAAGAGATTATAGAAAAAGTCGTAAAATTTAAAAAAAGATGTACAATAAGTTGTACTAAGGCAGAAATAAGCGAGGTGTAGATAGTGGATATAGCAACTATAATTGGTTTTGCCAGTGGTATAATATTGATAGGTTGGGGAATTATGAGTTCCGGTGATTTAGGAACGTTCATGCATTCACAGTCGCTAGCGATAGTATTAGGGGGTACAATAGCGTCTACGTTTATAAGTTATCCACTAGCAAAGGTAATAAATACTTTTAAGGTTGTAAAGAATGCTTTTTTTAGTAAACCAGTTTCTCAGCAGAAAGTAATAGAGGACATAATAAGCTTAGCTAACATAGCTAGAAAAGAAGGTTTACTCGCACTAGAAGAGGCAGGAAATAAATCAGAAAGCTACTTTATGAAAAAGGGAATATTACTTATTGTTGATGGAACAGACCCAGAGTTAGTTAGAAATGTTTTAGAAACAGAGCTTAATTTCTTAGATGAAAGACATCAAGAAGGACAAAGCGTACTAAACACAATGGCTACTTTTTCTCCGGCGTTTGGTATGGTTGGTACATTGATAGGTTTGATAAATATGCTAAAAGAAATGAGTGATCCCTCATCAGTTGGACCAAATATGTCTGTTGCACTTATAACTACCTTCTATGGAACATTATTTGCAAACTTAATATTCTCTCCATTAGCCAATAAGCTTAAGGGTAGAAGTAGCGAAGAGATTTTAATTAAAGAAATGATAGTAGAGGGATTATTATCGATACAAGCAGGAGAGAATCCAAGAATTATAGAAGAGAAACTCATTACATTTGTTCCACCTAAAGACAGAGTAGATAAAAAGAAAGAAGCGGGTGAAGCATAATGAGAAAAAAGAAAAAAGGAAATAGCGTTGACAAGAACGCATGGTTAACTACATATGGTGATTTGGTTACGCTGTTACTTTGCTTCTTTGTACTGCTATATTCTTTTTCATCAATAGATGTGGAGAAATTCCAACAAATAATGAACTCGTTTCAAGGGTCATTGGGAGTTCTAGAGGCTGGTAAGATTCTAGAAGATGGTAACAGAGTAAGTAATAATGATCCACAAGATAGTGATAGTGAAATAACTGAAGAAGAAAGAAAAGAAAGAGAAGATTTTAAAATACTCAAAAAATACATTGAACAGTATGCAAAGCAAAGAGGTTTAGAAGATGAAATAAAGGTTGTAATGGAAGAAAGAGGGTTAATGGTTAGAGTACTAGATAATGTATTCTTTGATCCAGGAAAAGCTGATATAAAATCCAGAGCAAAAGAGATAGTATTATATATTGGGGATATAATAAATAAACCCAAATTTGCAAGTAAGCATATTAAAGTTGAAGGACATACAGATAACGTAATAATGAATACACCAATGTTTCCTAGTAACTGGGAGTTATCTGTTAGAAGAGCAACTAATGTGCTGAGATTGCTAGAAGGTGAAAAACATATTAATAGCAGTAGAATATCGGCTTCAGGTTATGGTCCTAACAGACCTATAGCACCTAATGATACTCCTGCTAACAAGGCTAAGAATAGAAGAGTAGACATAGTGATATTAAAATCTACTTATAGTAAATTTGAACCATAATAGATGTAAGGAGATGCATTATGAAGAATAATAAAGTATTGATAATGGCAATGGCTGCTTTGATAGTTATCTTAACAATTGTAGGAATAGTATTTGGAGTAATGTTGCATAACAGTAAAAATAAAGAAGAAGTAAAAGAAACATTTACTTATGATGCTGGAGAAGTGCTTACCAATCTAAAAGGGAGCAAGAGATTTATAAAATGTAGCATCACTTTAGAAATTACTGACGAAGCCTTAAAAGAAGAGTTTGGAAAAAACCAACCAAAAATGAAAGATACAATAACTAAAATCATTAGAAATAAAGGCGAAAAAGATGTTGAAGGTATGCAGGGACAGATTAATTTGCAGCAGGAAATGAAACAAAAACTTTCAGAAATATTTGTTACTGAGGATATAGCAAATATATATTTTAAAGAATTTATAGTACAGTAGGTACACAGAGGAGGTAAGCAATTTGACAGAGGTTTTATCACAAAGTGAAATTGATGCCCTGCTAAACGCGTTGGATTCAGGTGAGGTAGATGCAAAGGATATAAAGGAAGTAAGCAGTGATAAAAAAATTAAACCATATGATTTTAGAAATCCTCAAAAAATGTCTAAAGATCAGCTTAGAACATTAGAGATTATACATGAGAATTTTGCTAGATTACTTCAAACATTTTTTTCAGGATATCTAAGAACAGCAGTGAAAACTTCAGTTTTGACGGTTGACCAATATGGATACAGTGAGTTTAGCAATGCTATTTCAAACCCAGCTTTTTTAACAGTATTTAAAATCAAGCCTCTTCCCGGTGAATGTATATTGGATATTTCAACTAATCTAGCCTTTGCCATAATTGATAGACTGCTAGGCGGGGATGGAGAAAATGAATCGATAAAGAGGCCTTTTACAGAAATAGAAATAATATTATTAAAAAGAGTAGTTAACAAGGTATTGCTTTTATTTAAGCAAGCATGGGAGAATATATTTGAGTTTAATCCTAATGTAAAAAAGATAGAGACAAATCCTCAATTTGCTCAAATTATATCACCTAATGAAACTATAGCACTCATAACACTAAATGCAAAGATAGGAGTAGTAGAGGGAATGATTAATCTATGTGTTCCGCATTTAGTAATAGAGTCGATAATGGACAAACTTACAACTAGGTCATGGTATTCATCTAGGAATGCAAGAGAAGAAGTAGTTGAAAACAAGATAATAGAGAAAAGATTAAAAAACACTAAAGTGCCAATAGCAGCAAGATTTGGAGCAACGACTGTAATGATTAAAGATATCTACAATTTACAAATTGGAGATGTAGTAAAATTAGATAATTATGATGGCAAGAATATAAAAATTAACGTAGGTGACAACTTTAAATTTATAGGCTCGCCAGGCAGTGCTAACAACAAAATGGCAGTAAGGATTACCGAAGTAAAAAAGGATGGTGATGAAGCTGATGACTAGTGATATGTTATCTCAAGAAGAAATTGATGCTTTATTGAATGGTAGTTTAGACACATCATCAATAGAAGAAGAGAATAAAGTTGAAGAATTTGTATTTGATGAAGAAATAACACAAACAAATAAGCAAGAAGAAACAGACTTAAGTAACATGGAAAAAGATGCACTAGGAGAAATAGGAAATATTAGTATGGGAACCGCTGCTACAACGTTGTTTACGCTTCTAGGTCAAAAAGTTCTTATAACTACGCCAATGGTGGAAGTTACAACATTGGAAGATCTAGCAGCAACATATCCAAAACCATATGTGGCGGTAGATGTTAAATACAAAGTAGGACTAGTAGGGTCAAATATATTAGTGCTAAAAGAAAAAGACGTAAAAATAATCGCCAACCTTATGATTGGAGGAGACGGTAATGTAGATACTGATGTGAAAGAACTTGATGAAATGGATCTAAGTGCTATAAGTGAAGCTATGAATCAAATGGTAGGGTCATCAAGTACATCATTATCAGAAATGTTCATGAAAAAAATAGATATAGCTCCTCCATTAGCACATAGCTTGGTATTTGATGACGACAATATATTGGATGTATTTAAAATTGGAAATCAGCAGGACAAGATAGTCAAGATATCATTTAGAATGGTTGTAGGGGATTTAATAGATAGTGAAATAATGCAATTACTGCCAGTAGATTTTGCAAAAAGTATGGTTGAGAGTTTGATATCGGTGGATAATAATGACAAGCAAATCGATGATATAGAAATAAATGTAGAAACTGCTAAAAGAGGAATTGATAGTGAAGAGAGTATAAGTTATAATAATACAAGTAGTACTATTAACACTAATACAAGCAACATTAATAATGTAAGTAATACAAATAATAGCAGTAATACGTACCCAGATGGGCAACAAAGAAACGTTGTAAATAACACACCAGTTAATATAAGTAAGGTGTCTTTTGAATCATTTGATAGTGCACCACAAAATAATTATAATGAGGGTATTAATATGATTGAGAATATACCAATTGAGATCACAGTAGAGCTAGGTAGAACTAGTAGAAAAATAAGTGAAATCTTAGAATTTGGACCAGGGACAATAATAGAACTTGACAAAATCGTAGGTGAACCTCTAGAGATATTAGCTAATGGTAGATATATTGCTAAGGGAGAGGTAGTAGTAATAGACGATAACTTTGGAATACGTGTAACTGATATTGTTAACCCTTCAAAGAGAATAGGTAAAAATTAAAGGAGGAATTACATAATGGGTAAAAATATAATGATTGTCGATGATGCAGCGTTCATGAGAATGATGATAAAGGATGTTCTGACAAAAAATGATTTTGAAGTTATAGGAGAAGCTGAAAATGGCGCAAAGGCCATAGAGAAATACAATGAACTAAAACCTGATTTAATAATAATGGATATAACAATGCCAGAAGTGGATGGGATACAAGCAGTTAAAGAAATTAAAAAGATTAATGGTGATGCTAAAATCATAATGTGTTCAGCGATGGGACAACAAGCAATGGTTATAGAAGCAATACAAGCAGGAGCAAAAGATTTTATAGTTAAGCCATTTCAGGCAGATAGAGTCATAGAAGCTGTCAAAAAAGTACTAGGTTAATATGATGAAAAAAAAAGTTATAGGAATTTTATTGTTGTTAATCATCTCCGTTCATACAGTTGTTTACGGAGATGGTTTGACTAATGCTGATACTTATACCTATAGCGGTGGTATATTGAAGATAGTTACAGTAGTACTTGCTTTCATGGTAGTATTAGTACTCACATATTTAACAACTAGGTTTATAGGAAACAAAGCTAATATGTTTAATAGGAGTCAAAACATAAATATCATAGAGCAAAGAAACTTAGATAGAAATAATAAACTTGTGATAGCAAAGATATTGGACAAGCATTATATTTTATCAGTTTCAAATAACAATGTATCAGTTATAGAAAAAATAGAAGACGAAAGTGTTGTAAAAGTAATAGAAAAAAAAGAAATACACCAAAATCAGTTTAGCAAAGTACTAAAAAAAGCAATTGATAAAAAACTAAAAAGAGAAAGAAATGGCATTAACAAAGAGGAAGAACAATGAAGAAAAGACCATTAATTATACTTATAGT
This sequence comes from Abyssisolibacter sp. ZYX002, assembly GCF_056892235.1. Lineage (NCBI taxonomy): Bacteria > Bacillati > Bacillota > Clostridia > Eubacteriales > Clostridiaceae > Abyssisolibacter > Abyssisolibacter sp. ZYX002. The sequence continues at coordinate 940,836 of NZ_JARMXH010000001.1, read as the reverse complement.
CGTTTTATTACTTTTTTTAATATCTACACAGGCATTTGCAAATTCAGAAATATCTGCATTTGGAAAGAAGATAACAATATCAGATACAGAGAATAAAGGCGGATATGTCACGAGTATAAAAATCATGATACTATTAACAATACTGTCATTTGCACCAGCGATATTATTGACAATGACATGTTTTACTAGAATCATCATAGTACTACATTTTATACGTACTGCGCTAGGAACACAACAAACACCGCCAAATAGAGTTTTAATAGGACTTGCACTGTTTCTAACATTGTTTGTAATGGCACCGATAGCAACAGATATAAACGATAACGCGTTAAAACCATATATGAAAGACGAGATAACACAAAACGAAGCACTAGATAAAGCAATTACTCCAATAAGAGATTATATGCTCAAATATACTAGAAATAAAGACTTAGCGTTATTTGTAAACATTGCAGATGTAAAAGAAGTGAGTAATATAGATGATGTACCAACAGTGGCATTGATACCAGCATTTATAATTAGTGAAATAAAGACGGCCTTTCAAATAGGTTTTTTGATATTTATACCGTTTTTAGTTATAGATATGGTTGTAGCAAGTACACTTATGTCAATGGGTATGATGATGTTACCTCCAGTAATGATATCATTACCATTTAAATTGCTGTTATTTGTAATGGTTGATGGATGGAATATATTAATAAAATCATTAATATTGGGATTTAAATAAATGGAGATGATAATATGGATCAAGGAGAGATTGTCAGATTAGCACAACAAACTATGATGACAATACTATCACTAGCAGCACCTATGCTATTGCTAGGGTTATTGGTTGGATTACTAGTCAGCATATTTCAAGCTACAACACAAATACAGGAAGCAACACTTGCATTTGTGCCTAAGATTGTAGCAGTACTAGTTGCATTTGTAGTATTTGGACCATGGATGTTAAATCATATTATTGAATTTACAGAGAATATCTTCAATAATATAAATGCATACATACATTAATGGAGAACAATATGAATTCTATAGTAGATTTAATATTAGACAATTATATAATTTTTTTAGTAGTTTTAATAAGGATATCAGGTATATTTGTTATATCACCAGTGTTATCAAGAACAGATATACCAATGCAAGCTAAGGTAGCATTCACAGTGTTTATTTCGGTATTAGTAGTATTTTTCGTTAGAGTAGATCAGCAAATTAATGTGACTTTAGCAAATATGTTTTATATAGTATTTAAAGAACTACTAGTTGGCATAACAATAGGCTTTATAAGCTATTTGTTCTTTATATCTGTATATATCGCAGGACAGGTAATAGATATGCAGATTGGGTTTGGAATGATGAACGTATTTGACCCACATAGTAATTCACAAGTACCTATAACAGGAAGCATGTATCATATTTATGCGCTGTTAGTTTTTCTTATGATAGATGGACATCATTGGCTAGTCAAAGCAATAGTACATTCTTACGAAGTTGTTCCAATAGGTAGTTTTATTATCAATGATGAAATTATGGATTTAATCTTAAGAACTTTTTCACAGTCTTTCCTTATTGGTTTTAAAATAAGTACACCAGTGGTAGCAACTATTTTTTTAGGTAATATTTTGCTAGGTATATTTGCAAAGACAATTCCTCAAATGAATGTATTTGTAGTAGGAATGCCGCTAAAGATAGTCATAGGTCTAGGTACAATGTATTTAATAATACCTGTGCTTTTTACAGTATTACAAAACATATTTGCAGATATGCAAACAATAATATATGACATGTTTAAACTTGTGGGCAAGGGATGATACCAATGGAAAACTTAATAAAGCTAAATTTACAACTATTTTCATCTGATGAAAAAACAGAAAAACCCACACCTAAAAAATTAGATGATTCAAGAAAAAAGGGTCAGGTTTTTAAAAGTAGAGAGTTAAACTCAGTAGTAGTATTAATGACATTGTTTGTAACACTAAAAATATATAGCAAGACATTAGGTGATACGTTACATAGATTTACAAAACTGATATTTGAAAATTACATGCTAGAGAAAAACGCACTAGCAGTTAGTGATATTAGAAAACTTTTTTTAATGATGATGAACGTATTCGTAAGAGCAGTAGGGCCATTTTTGGCTGTAGCTTTTATCGTGGGCTTAACAGCAAATTACTTACAGGTTGGATTTTTATTTACATTTGAGCCGTTAAAACCAAAGCTCAGTAGGATTAATCCATTAGAAGGATTTAAGAGAATATTATCAGTAAAAAGTGTAGTAGAGCTAATAAAAGCAAATATAAAAATATTTCTAGTAGGATACATAGCCTACATTTATGTAAAAGGGCAGATTCAAAACATATACAAATTATACGATATGAGTGTAAGCAACATTGCTAGGTATATAAGTAGTATGACTTTTGGCCTTGTAACTAGAGTAGTAGGGATATTATTAGTGCTAGCTATACTTGATTATGTATATCAAAAATGGGATTACCACAAGAACTTAAAAATGACAAAGCAAGAAGTTAAAGAAGAGTATAAGCAAATGGAGGGAGATCCTAAGATTAAGTCTAAGATAAAGGAAAAACAGCGTCAGATAGCAATGAGTAGAATGATGCAAGAAGTACCAAAAGCAGACGTTATAATCACAAACCCAACGCATTTTGCAATTGCGATAAAATATGATAAGACAATGTATGATGCACCATACGTAATAGCCAAAGGACAAGATCTAGTAGCACAAAAAATAAAAGAAATTGCAAGTAAAAATGATGTACCATTAGTAGAGAACAAACCGCTTGCAAGAGGATTATATAAAGCAGTAGAAATAGGACAAATAATACCAGAGGATTTATACTATGCAGTAGCAGAAGTGCTAGCTTACGTATATAGCTTGAAACAACAATAGGAGTGATATTATGAAGTTTGGAGATATATTTATTGCTATAGCAATAATTGCTATAATAATCGCTATAATAATACCAATGCCAAAAGGACTTTTAGATATAATGTTAGCATTTAATATTTCACTAGCGTTATTGATTATGCTTATAGCAATGTATACAGATGAGGCACTAAGCTTTTCAATATTTCCATCAATATTATTGATTACGACACTGCTGAGGCTGTCCCTCAATATTACCACAACAAGATTTATACTATTAGAGGGAAATGCAGGTTCAGTAATAGAAGCGTTTGGTAATTTCGTGATACAAGGTAATCCAATAGTCGGATTTATTATATTCTTGATTATAGTAATAGTTCAATTCTTAGTAATAACAAAAGGTTCAGAGAGGGTAGCAGAGGTTGCAGCTAGATTTACACTAGATGCTATGCCAGGTAAGCAGATGGCGATAGATGCGGATTTAAACTCAGGTCTCATTAATGAACAGGAAGCTAGAATGAGAAGAACCAAAATACAAAGAGAGTCAGATTTCTATGGAGCTATGGACGGAGCTACGAAGTTTGTAAAAGGAGATGCCATAGCTGGTATAATCATAACAGTACTAAATATATGTGCAGGATTTGCTATAGGTATGCTAACAGGAGGTTTAAGCTTAAAAGAATCACTAGCTAAATTCACATTACTTACAGTAGGTGATGGTCTAGTGAGTCAGATACCAGCATTACTAATATCAACAGCAACAGGTATAGTAGTAACTAGAGCAGCATCTGATTCAAACTTGGGACAAGATATATTAAAGCAATTATTCGGTGCGGAATCAAAAGTAATGTTCATTATAGCCGGGGTGTTAGTGACACTAGGATTATTAGGACTTCCTACGCTACCACTGTTCTCATTAGCCGTAGTATTTTTATTCCTTGGATATAAACAATACAAAAAGAAAAGTAACGAAAAAATTAATATTGAAGCAGAGGTTGAAGAAGCAGAAGTTGAAGAAATTAGAAGTCCAGAAAATGTATTGGGCTTACTAAAGGTAGACGAATTAGAGCTTGAATTTGGATACGCTATTATACCACTAGCTGATTCAAACCAAGGTGGAGATTTATTTGATAGAGCAGTAATGATAAGAAGACAAATAGCGCTGGAATTAGGACTGGTAATACCAGCAATAAGATTGAGAGACAATATCCAGCTAAGTCCAAACGAATATGCAATAAAGATAAAAGGAGTAGAGATTTCTAGAAACGAACTATACTTTGACCACTATCTTGCAATGGATCCAGGAATGGCGACTGGAGAAATAGAAGGAATAGACACTATAGAACCAGCATTTGGCTTAAAAGCGAAGTGGATAATAGAAAGTGAAAGAGAAAAAGCAGAGGTATATGGTTACACAGTAGTTGATCCTCCATCAGTAATAATAACACATTTGACAGAAGTAATTAAGAGACATTCGTGTGAGTTATTGAGTAGACAAGATGTTCAAATACTGTTAGACAACGTAAAAGAAGAACATCCAGCATTGATAGATGAGCTAGTACCAAAAATACTATCAGTAGGAGAGGTTCAAAAAGTGTTATCAAATCTACTAAAAGAACAGATTTCAATAAGAGATATGGTAACTATATTAGAGACTCTTGCAGATTATGCTCCAGTGACTAGAGATCCAGACATGCTTACAGAGTATGCTAGGCAGAAGCTCTCTAGATATATTACGAGCAAGTATGTAGATGATAATGTACTCAAAGTAGTAACAGTTGATAGTGAGCTAGAAGGTGTGATAATGCAGTCAATTACACAGAGTGAAGCTGGAACGTATCTATCTCTAGACCCTAATACAACACAATCATTGATAAATAGTGTAGCGGCTAATATACAGAGTTTAACATCAATGGGTATGATGCCAATAATATTAACAGCACCAATAGTAAGGTTATATCTGAAGAGATTAACAGAGCAAATATCAGAAGATTTTGTGGTGTTATCTTATAACGAAATTAATTCAAACGTTGAAGTGCAGTCGCTGGGGATGGTGAGTATTAGATGAGAATAAGAAGATTTATAGGAAGTACAACTAAAGAGGCAATGAATAAAGTTAAACTAGAGCTAGGATCAGAAGCAGTAATACTCCATGAGAGGAAGATTAAGAAAAAAGGGCTATTTAGCTTATTTAAAAAGCCATTCGTAGAGGTAGTAGTAGCGATAGATGAAAAAGGTAAAAAGAAAAAAACGCAGCACAAAGTAGCTGATGTGCAGACTAAAATAGTAAGCGAAAAGAATGAATTAAATAAAGAGATTAAAGAATTAAGAGATTCAATAAATCAAATGATGAAACAAATGAATAAAGAATCACAAAAAGTAGAGTTACCAGAATCATTGCTTTTATATTATAACTATATGATGGATAAAGGCGTTAATGATAATGTAGCATTTGAAATATTAAAAGACATAAATACAAGAATTAATATAACAAATAAAAACGATGAGCAAATAAAAAAGATAGTAGAATACGAGCTTAAAGAACATTTTGGAGCCCCAAAGCCAATAGAACTAAATGGAGAAACAAAGACGATATTTTTTGTAGGCCCAACAGGAGTAGGAAAAACAACAACAATAGCAAAAATAGCCGCTGACTATGCATTTAACCAAAATAAGGATGTAGGTGTAATAAGTGCAGATACATATAGAATAGCAGCAGTAGAACAGATAAAGACGTATTGTGAAATAATGAATTTGCCATTAAAAGTAGTATATCAAAAAGATGACATATATGAATCATTAGCATCATATAAAGACAAGGATATTATATTTGTAGATACAGCAGGTAGAAGCCATAAAGACACAAATAAAATAGATGAAACAATGAGTTTAATAAGAGAAGTAAAAAATAAAGAAATATATTTAGTCTTAAGTTCTACAACTTCTCTATCTACAGTTAAATCAATAATAAAGACATATAAAAATTTTGGAGAATACAAGTTAATTTTTACAAAACTTGACGAATGTGAGAACCCAGGAGTTATATTAAATACAAAATATTTGACGAATAACCCGCTTTCATACGTCACAACAGGACAAAATGTGCCAGAAGATATACAATTAGCTGATGTTACAACTCTTGTAAATACAATGATAGGGGGGTAACAATGACAGATCAGGCAGAAAAACTTAGGAAACTAGTAAAAAATTATGATAAAATAGAAAATAAGGAATATTTACAAAAAAAAACGACGAGAGTGATAGGTGTTACTAGTGGAAAAGGAGGAGTAGGCAAGACTACTTTTTGTATAAATTTAGCATTATCACTGATTAATTTAGGATATAAAGTACTGATAATGGATGCAGATATAGGTTTTGCCAATGTTGATGTCAATCTAGGAATAGTATCAAAACACACAATAGCTGACATAATATACGGAAACAAAGACATAAACGAAATCATAATAAATGGACCTAATAAATTGAAGATAATAGCGGGAGGCTCAGGAATATATGAGCTAATGCATTTAGATAAAAAAATGGTAGAGAGGCTTTCTGAGCAATTGTTAACACTAGAAAAAACAGTAGATTTTATAATCATAGATACAGGAGCAGGTCTTTCTGAGACGAGCCTTAGTTTTCTGAAATCAGCACAAGAAGTAATAGTGCTAACAACACCAGAGCCACCTTCCATAACAGATTGTTATGCTCTAATAAAAACACTAGTAAGGTATAACATAAAAGAATTTAACGTTGTTATAAACAGAGTAGAGGATAAGAAAGAAGGATACATAGTTTATAAGAAGCTCCAAACGGTAGCAGATAGATTTTTAAGTGCAAAAATCAACAACTATGGATACATTATAGATAGTAAAATTGTTTCAAAATCCATAATGGAGCAAGTTCCTTTTATCATAAAATACCCGAGAGTGAATATATCTAAAAATCTAAACGAAATTGCAACGAATGTAATAAACAACACAACATATCAAGAGCAAAAAAGAGGATTTTCACAATTTATGAATAAATTTAAAAGTTTTATAACAAAAGGAGGATTTTAAATTTTGTTGTACAATGATTTTGAAATTGGTCAAAATATAACTTTAGTAAAGGAATATAAAGATACAGACGAATATATAAGTCAGATTGTTGATATCATAGATGAAGTAACATATAAGATACTGATACCAATGAGAAAAAGTAAAACCATACCTCTTTATGAAGGAAACTTAATAACAGTTAGATACTATGTGCCTGAAAAAGGGAGATTTTCATTTAAAGCAGTAGTATTAAAGAAATTAGAAAATGATTTTGAAGTAATAATAGAAAATCTAGGAGAAGAGAGAAGACTTCAAGAAAGGAATCATTATAGATTACAAGTAGAACTAGAAATGAGAAAAGAATACAGAGAAAATGAAAACGAAGTAAAGATAGAGATAGTAAAAACAAAAGATATAAGTGGCAATGGAGCTAAGATATTAAGCAATTATAAACATAAATTAGGGGATGAAATATATTGTGAATTAAATATAGAGAGTCTTTTGATAAAAAGCAAGGCAAAAGTAATCAGAGTAGATGACCTAACAGAAAACAATAAATACCAATATGCAATAGGTTTAGAGTTTATTGATATAAGTAAAAATGCAAGAGATCAAATAGTTAAGTTTATATTTAAAAGACAGCGTGAGATGAGAAAAAAAGGAATGATATGATGAGCATAAAAGTTTTTATAATAGACGATTCAGCATTTATGCGAAGAATCATAAATGACATATTGATAACAGATAGCGATATAGACGTTATAGGCTATGCGAGAAATGGACAAGAAGCGTTAGAAAAATTAAAAAATTTAAAACCAGATGTCATAACACTTGACGTTGAAATGCCTATATTAGATGGAATAGAGACTCTAAAACTACTGATGAAAACATATAGCAATATACCAGTAGTTATGCTAAGTTCACTTACTCAATCAGGAGCAGATATGACAATGAAAGCACTGGAAATTGGAGCAGTGGATTTTATAGCAAAGCCGAAAAGCATTTTTAATATGGATGAACAGCAGAAAAAAATTGAAATAATTAATAAAGTAAAAGTGGCTTCATATGCAAAGGTAAATGTAGCAGAGAGTATAGAAAAAAAAGAGCAAACTAGCTACATAAAGCCTAGAGTAAAGAAACCTATATCGACAACTACAAAGTTTACAAATATAAAGAGTACAAAATACAGTAATATAGTAGCGATAGGAACATCAACAGGAGGGCCAAGAGCACTTCAGGCTATACTTCCTAATATACCCCAAGACGTAGATGCAGCAATTGTGGTAGTACAGCATATGCCACCACAATTTACCAAATCACTAGCAGGTAGGCTCAATTCATTATCACATATAGTTGTTAAAGAAGCTGAAGACGGAGAAATATTAAAAAGAGGACACTGCTATATAGCACCTGGAGATTTTCATATGACAATAATAAAAAAAAGCAGTGTAGATTTATATATTAAATTAAATAGGCATGAAAAAGTTTCAGGACATAGACCATCAGTAGATGTAATGATGGACTCGGTATCATTGATTAATAATTATAAGAAGATAGGAGTTATATTAACAGGTATGGGTGGTGATGGTGCAAAAGGAATTAAAAAGATAAGGAATAACAGTGGCTATACAATTGCTCAAGACGAAAGTAGCTGTGTAGTGTTTGGTATGCCAAAAGTTGCAATTAAAAACAATGCTATAGATAAAATATTATCTTTAAATAAAATAGCCGATGAAATAATAACTAACGTGGGGGTGTAAAACATGGAAATCAATCAATATTTAGATATTTTCATAGAAGAATCAAAAGAACATTTACAAAGCTTAAATACTAATTTATTGGATTTAGAAAAAGAAAATAACAATTTAGATATAGTAAATGAAATATTTAGAACAGCCCATACATTAAAAGGTATGTCAGCTACAATGGGCTTTACAAAGATGGCAAATCTAACACATGAAATGGAGAATCTTTTGCAAGAGATAAGAAGCGCCAGTATAGCAATTAACGACGATATCATGGATTCATTATTTGAATGTCTGGACTTATTAGAAGAATATGTTGGTGAAATCAGCGCCAATGGAAGCGAAGGAGATCTGAGTAGTGATGCGCTAGTTAAAAAACTGAATCAATTAGTTAACAATGATTATAGTAAAGCTATCGAAGAAGTTGCAGTATCAGATGTTGCTAGTGAAGAAAATAATGAAAATATAGACATTGATGAATATACAATGAGAACACTTAAAAAAGCTTCAATAAAAGGTTTAACACCATATGCATTAAAGATAAGACTAAACAAAACATGCATGTTAAAGGCAGCTAGAGCATTTATTATTTTTAAGACTTTAGAAGCACATTCAGAGATACTAAGATCAGTTCCTCCAGTAGAAGATATTGAAGATGAGAAGTTTGAAGATTCTATAACGCTAATTATAGTTAGTAAATATGATGCGAGCAGAATAAAAAAGGAAATAAGATTAATATCAGAAGTTGAAGAAGTCAATATAAACAAAATAAGCACAGAAGAAAATGCTATAGGGGAACAAGAAATCTTAGAAGAAACACAAAATGAAAATACTCAGAATGAAAAAGAAGAAAATGTAGAAAAATCACTTGCCGAGAAAGTTAAAGAACAGATAAAAAAAGAAACAGGTAAAAGTAAGAAATCAATAAATGTTGTTGGGAAAACAGTAAGGGTTGATATTGACAGATTGGACAACCTTATGAACTTAGTAAGTGAGTTAATAATAATCAAAACAAGGATGGAAGATATAGGAGATTCAGACAAAAAGCAAAATATGAATGAAGCTATAGAATACCTAGAAAGAATAACAACAAGTCTTCACGATGCAGTAATGAAAGTTAGGATGGTACCTATAGAAAGAGTATTTAACAGATTCCCAAGAATGGTAAGAGATTTATCAAAAGAACTAGGAAAAGAAGTAAAGCTCATGATGTCTGGAGAAGAGACAGAAGTTGACAGAACAGTAATTGACGAAATCGGTGATCCATTGATACATCTTATAAGAAATGCAATAGATCATGGTATAGAAAAGGCAGAAGATAGAAAGAAAAAAGACAAAGAAGAATTTGGTACAATAAGCCTAAGATCTTATCCAGATGGTAACAACGTAGTAATAGAGGTACAAGATGATGGAGATGGTATAGATGTTAACAGAGTAAAACAAAAGGCTATTAGTAGAGGAATATTAAACCAAGAAGTAGCTAAGACTCTCTCTGATGATGAGGCATGTGAATACATATTTAAACCAGGATTTAGTACATCAGATACAATTACAGATGTTTCGGGACGCGGAGTTGGCTTAGACGTAGTAAAATCTAAAATAGAGTCAATAGGTGGTATAGTAGAAATTGATAGTGTAAGAGGTATGGGTAGTAAGTTTACAATAAGGATTCCACTGAGTTTAGCAATAATACAAGCTCTAATGATTAAACTTAAAGACGAAATATATGCAATACCATTAAGCTCAATTAAAGAAATAACGCCAATAGATAGAGATAGCATACAAAAAGTACACGAACAAGAAGTGATACTATATAGAGGAAAAACATTACCGTTAATAAGACTTAGAAATATACTTGGGTTAGAGAACGATAACAACCAAAAAGAACTTATAGCAGTAATCGTTAAAAAAGGAGATAAAGAAGCTGGACTAATAGTAGATGACTTAATAGGACAACAAGAAATTGTAATTAAGTCATTAGGCAAATATCTATCAGGAATAAAGTATATGACAGGAGCTACAATATTAGGCAACGGTAATATTTCATTAATTCTAGACATAAATTCTATATTCTAAGAGGTGATGTATATGAGTAATCAATATGTAGTATTTAAGATCAATGAGCAATTTTATGCAATAGATATATTCAAAGTAAAAATAATAGAACGTATATCAGATTTTACTAGAGTCCCAAATTCTCAAAATTACGTAAAAGGTATCATAAACTTAAGAGGAGATGTAGTACCAGTGGTAGATTTGAGAGTTAGATTTTCTATGGAATCAAAAATAAACAAAGAAAATTCAAGAATAATAATAATAAAATACGAAGAACTAGTAGTAGGGTTAATAGTTGATTCATCATCAGAGGTAATAAGACTTGACGCTAATGAAATAGATGCTCCACCAAACATAGGAACGTCAAAAGAGTATGATTTTGTAAGTGGGATAGGTAAAAAAGATAATAGAATGATAATGATATTAGACGTCAAAAAAGTGCTTGAAATACAATGATGATTAGAGGTGAGCTATGAATTTAGACATAAATAATTTAAATACAATGTTAATCGATGTGTTTCGAGAAATAGGAAACATAGGGTCTGGTAATGCAGCGACAGCATTAGCATCTATGATTAATAAAAAAATTGATATGAAAGTTCCTACAGTTAACATACTAGAATTTAAAGAAGTAGACAAGCTACTTGGAGGGGCAGAAGAAATAGTAGTAGGGATATATTTTGAAATGAGTGGCGATGTAGTTGGTAATCTACTATTAGCATTTGGTCTAAAATCAGCAGTTAATTTAGTTAATATGTTATTTAGTAGAGAATTTGAAGATAGAGATTTAGATGAGATGGATATGTCAGCGCTTAGTGAAATAGGTAATATATTAGCAGCATCATATGTAAATTCCATATGTAAGATGACTAGTCTAAACATTAAAATTTCTGTACCTTCAGTTAGTATAGATATGGCTGGTGCGATACTTAGTGTACCAGCAGTGCAATTTAGCCAAATAGGAGACAATGTGTTATTCATAGAAACAGAATTCTTTGAAGATAGCAAAATTGTATCTGGAGATTTATTCTTAATTCCTGACTTAGATTCTTACCAAAAAATACTACAGAGCTTGGGCATAAGCTAGCATGGAAGTAGTCAAAGTAGGGATGGCAGACCTAAAGGTTGTAAAATATCCTAATAATCTTACGACATTAGGATTAGGGTCTTGCGTGGGGATAGCGCTATATGATAAGAAAACTAAAATAGCAGGATTAGTGCATATAATGCTACCAAATAGTAAGGAAATAAAGAAAAATAGTAACAAGGCTAAGTTTGCAGATACAGGAATACAAGAGTTAATAAAGGAAATGGAGAAAATTGGGGCTATAAAACGAAATATTGTCGCAAAAATTGCTGGTGGAGCACAAATGTTCAATTTTAATACTAAGAATAGCATATTAAGAATTGGAGAAAGAAATGCAATATCAGCCAGAGAAAATCTAAAGAAACTTAAAATACCAATAATAGCTGATGATACAGGTGGAAATTTTGGAAGAACAATAGAACTAAGAACTGAAGACGGCATATTAAAGGTTAAGACCATAGGTCATGGAGTAACTGAGATATAATAAGTGCCTTGGAGGTAGGAGTCGTGTCGAGGGAAGATTTGTGGGAAAAATACAGGTTAAATAATAATGATATGGAAATCAAAAAACTTTTAATAGAAAAGTATATATATTTAGTGAAGATAATAGCAGGACGGCTATACTCCAATTATGGTGGTAATACTGAATATGAAGATTTAGTGAGCTATGGAATATTTGGATTAATAGACGCAATAGAGAAGTTTGACTTTGATAGAGAAATAAAGTTTGAATCATATGCAAGAATTAGGGTGAAGGGTGCAATAATAGATAACTTAAGAAAATATGATATATTACCACGTTCAGTTAGAAAAAAAGCTAAAGATATAGAAACAGCGACTAGTAAACTACTGAACAAATTAAACAGAGAACCAACAATGAAAGAATTAGAAGATCAAACGGGGTTAAATAGTAATGATATAAACAAAACATTAGGAGATTTATCGTTGTTTAACATAGTCTCTTTAGATGAGATAGCTTGCACGCTAGGAGAATATAATTTCAACGACCCAAAAAATGATACACCAGAAATATCAGTATTAGGAGCAGAAACAAAAAAATTAATATCGCAAAATATTAAAAACCTTCCTAGAAAAGAGCAAATGGTTATTTCATTATATTATTATGATGAACTAACTTATAAAGAAATTGGTAATGTTATGGGGTTAACAGAATCAAGAATATCTCAAATTCATAGTAAAGCTATAGTTATGCTAAAAAATATATTAAAGAAAGAAGGTATAATATAGCTTTCTATAATAATATGGTGGTGGATAAATGAAAGAGTATGTTATCGTAGAAGGTAAAAACCTTGAAAAGCTAAAAGAAGAAGTTTTAGAGCAAATTGATAGGACAATAGAAGAAGTAGACATTACAATATTAGAAGATGGTCAGGGAACAGAAGATGGTAAATATAAAATAAAAATAACATACGATACTGTAAGAAAAGCAAAATTTAAGACAGTAGAATTAACAGAAAAAATAGAGTTCAAATTTTTAAACCAAGGAGTTTGCATGAAAGTGCTTGATTATTATGCAAGCGAACTAATAATGGTTAGTGATATTGTGGAATATCTAGATAATAAAAAGGTGAATGATTATGATTTAGATAAGATAAAAGATGTAATACAAAAAAGAAGACCAGATTTGATTACAATAGCACCTGTGCAAGAAGAAAACTTAATAGATGAAAAGCTTGTAATAGATATTACAGATGATAAAATGAAGGCTTACATGGTATATTTACCTTCATATGGGGGTAAAAAAATATCATATCAAGAAGCGTTATCACAGATAAATGAAAAGATAAGCTATGGAATAATAGAAAGTGAAATAAAAGATGCTATAGAAAATAAAAAATTTAATCAGAAAACGTTGATAGCCGAAGGAAAGGAAACAATAAATGGTGAAAACGGTTATATAACATATCACTTTAACGACAAAAGGGATATAACACCAGAGATTTTAGAGGATGGAACAGTTGATTATAGAAATCTCCATATACTAGAAAACGTAAAAAAAGACCAACTGTTGTGTGAAATGACAAGACCTATGCAAGGGCATGATGGTATAAGTATACTAGGTGAAACGATAGAGCATAAGCCTGGTAAAGAGGTAAATATTAAATGTGGACAAAATGTTATATTATCTGAGGATGAAGAAAAGCTTTATGCGGGCAGAGATGGTCAAATAAAAATAATAAGTGGTAAAATAAATGTATTAGATACATTTGAAGTAAAAGGAAACGTAGATAATAACACAGGTAATATTAAATTCAATGGAACAGTTATAGTAAAAGGAAATGTAAAATCAGGCTTCGAAATAAACGCATACGGAGATGTAATAGTAGAGGGAGTAGTAGAAGCAGCAAGGATAAATAGTCATGGAACAATAACACTAAAAAGAGGTATACAGGGTGGTAAAAAAGCTTACCTTACTGCAAAAGGGGATATAATCGCAAAATATATAGAGAACTGTAAGATGTTTAGTTATGGAAACATAATAGCTTGTGCGATAATGCATAGTGATATAGCATGTGATGGTAGCATAATGGTAAGTCAAAAAAAGGGTCTCATAGTAGGTGGATGCTGTAAAGCAAGAGAAGAAATACACGCTAAGATAGTAGGCTCAGAAATGGAAACAAAGACTATTATAGAAGTTGGCGCAGATCCTAAAATAAAAGAAAAATATAACAATGTCTGTAATCACTTGATAAAGCTTAGAAATAATATGGACAAGTTAGATAAAAACATAACATTATTAAATAGATTGTTAAAAACAGGCAAACTAGACGACAAGAAAAAGCAGCTGTTAGTAAGCTCATTAAATGCCAGAAAAGCTATAAATGTTGAATATGGAAAGCTCAGTATAGAACAAGAAAACCTATCGCAGAAGTTAAGTGATTTGTCAAAAGGAGCACTTTATGTAACAGGAGTAGTTCATCCAGGAGTAAAGATTACAATAGGAAACGATATTACATTTATAAAGAAGCAATATACAAGGTGCAAAGTATACATCAAAGATAAAGAAATAGCATTTGGGAGTATATAAGAAGGAAGGGAAAATAAATGCCAATAAAGCCAATTGATATGCAGAATATGATTCCCAGAGCACAGCAATTATCAAACATGAACCAAACTAAACTTAACCGTAGCAAAAACATGGCAAATGTATATATTAACGAGCAAGATACTGTTGCAGATAAAAAGATGAATCAAGTAAATAACACAGAAGATACTTATAAGACATCGACAAACAAAGATGGCAGAAATAAAAATAATAGTGGACAAAGCAATAAAAAAAATAGAAAAAAACAGCAAACAAAAAATCAGAAAGAAACAAATAAACTAAATAGAGATGTTGGTAGACATATAGATATAAAAATATAAATATATGAGGTGCAAAATGTATATTTACATTGTTTGTGGTGGAATAATATGTTTTGTAATAGCAGTCATAATGTTAGTTAGTAATCACAATAACAAACAAAGTGAAGTCGATAACTTTGATGATTTAATAGCTGCATATAGTGAAGAAGAAATAAAAAAAATAGAAGAAGACTATTACGAAGAAATGGCTGCTGATAAAAATACAATCATATTAAACGAAATCGCTGATCAATTAAAGAAGATTGTAGAGATGAATAACCAAGAAGAAAAAAAAGAAACTGAGATTGAAGAAAAACAAATATTAACAAACAAAGATAGTAGTTATAAAAATCAAGAAAACAGTCAAGAATTAGTAAATGAGCAGGCAGAATCGACATGTGATATAGATGCTATACTTAGATACTATAAGGAAGGAATGAGTATTATAGATATAGCAAAAACAACAGGAAAAGGCATTAGAGAAATACAAATAATGTTGAAGCTTAAGAATTTAAAATAGTTCTTGTCAACGAATTCTAATTGTGATATACTACTATAGGTGAATACACACACTTGGTGACTTATAAAGTGTGCCTTGATGAAGGTCTTTATAAGAGTGAAGCAAGTGGAGGAAAAACAATAAGGAGGTGCGAAGATGTCAGTAATTTCTATGAAAGGCCTGTTAGAAGCTGGTGTACATTTTGGACATCAAACAAGAAGATGGAACCCTAAAATGGCAGAATATATATTCACAGCTAGAAACGGCATATATATTATTGATCTTCAAAAGACAACAAAAAAAGTTGAGCAAGCATATAACTTTGTAAAAGATGTAGTTGAAAACAAAGGAAAGGTTCTATTTGTTGGAACTAAAAAACAAGCACAAGAAGCTATACAAGAAGAAGCTAAAAGATGCGGAATGTATTATGTAAGTCAAAGATGGTTAGGTGGAATGTTAACTAACTATAAGACTATTAAAAAGAGAATAGACCGTCTTAAAAAGCTTAAGCAAATGGAAGAAGAAGGAACATTTGATGTATTACCAAAGAAAGAAGTTATTAAGCTAAGACATGAAGCTGAAAGACTTGAAAAATTCTTAGGTGGAATAAAAGACATGAATGGTCTTCCAGATGTATTGTTTGTTGTAGATCCAAGAAAAGAAAAGATAGCTATAAGAGAAGCTAGAATTCTAGGAATACCAGTAGTAGCTATAGTAGATACTAACTGTGATCCAGATGAAGTTGATTTTGTTATCCCTGGTAACGATGATGCAATAAGAGCCGTTAAATTACTTACTAAGACAGTTGCAAATGCAGTATTAGAAGGTAAACAAGGAGAGCAAATAGAAGAAGAAACAACAAACGAGCCAGCAGAAGAAAAAAAAGCTGAATAATTGTTGAAATATAAGTAAGGGTTATAAGGGAACGATTATCCCTTTGCTCTTACTTTTTTATAAGATTACGACATATACTAGAGAGTCTTTCAGACAGTATGTTATATATAATTATGAATTAAATAGGAGGCGAATATAATGGCAAATATTACCGCAGCTATGGTAAAAGAGTTAAGAACAAAAACAGGAGCAGGCATGATGGACTGCAAAAAAACATTAGTAGAAGCAGAAGGAAACATAGATAAAGCAATAGAGCTATTAAGAAAGAAAGGTCTTTCAAAAGCAGCTAAAAAAGCTGATAGAGTAGCAGCAGAAGGTGTAGTTATGTCATACATACACGGAAATAGAATAGGAGTATTGATAGAAGTAAACAGCGAGACTGATTTTGTTGCTAAAAACGAAGAGTTCAAGCAATTTGCTAAAGACGTAGCTATGCAAGTAGCAGCTCAAAACCCTAAGTATGTAACTAGAGAAGAAGTACCAGCAGAAGTTATAGAAAAAGAGAAAGAAATATTAAAAAGCCAAGCATTAAACGAAGGAAAACCAGAGCATATAGTAGACAAAATGGTAGTTGGAAGATTAGAAAAATACTACAATGAAAATTGTCTATTAGAGCAACAATTTATAAAAGACCCAGATATAACAATCAACGAACTTTTAGTTCAAAAGATAGCTAAGTTAGGAGAGAACTTAAAGATAAGAAGATTTGTTAGATTTGAAGTTGGAGAAGGTATTGAGAAAAAAGAAGAGAACTTTGCAGAAGAAGTAGCAAAGCAAATGCAATAGTTTAAATACAATAATAGTGCGATTGTTATATATGTTATAACAGAATCTTAAGGTACTATTTAAAATACGGGGCTGTCTTGAAGATTCTAAGACAGCCCTTTTTAAGGAATGATAGTATATTATGACAATATAACTAATATACTAACGGTAGATATGGATAATAAATTACGACATAAAAAAGGAATTCTTATGATTTTTATAGAATATTAATAACAGCTAGGAGTGTTAATATGAAAAAACCCTTATACAATAGAGTAGTTCTTAAAATAAGTGGTGAAGCTCTACGAGGAGAACAGGGCTTTGGGCTTGATGAAATTACATTAATGGATATAGCAAGACAAATAAAAGATTTACATGAATTGGACATAGAAGTAGCAGTAGTAGTAGGTGGTGGTAATTTCTGGAGAGGTAGAAGTAGCAAAGAAATGGATAAGACCACAGCGGATTACATGGGAATGTTAGCAACGGTTATTAATGCTTTAGCTATGCAAGATGCATTAGAGAGAATGGGAGTGCTTACAAGAGTTCAGACTGCAATAGAAATGAGACAAATAGCAGAACCATATATAAGAAGGAGAGCAGTAAGACACTTAGAAAAGAGAAGAGTAGTAATATTCGCAGCAGGAACAGGAAATCCTTATTTCACAACAGACACAACAGCTGCATTAAGAGCAGCGGAAATAGAAGCAGACGTAATATTATTAGCTAAAAAAGGTGTAGATGGAGTTTATGATTCAGATCCAATCCAAAACCCTAATGCTCAGAAATTTGATAAATTAAAACTAAAAGATGTATTGAATTTAGAATTAGGTGTTATGGATTCAACAGCAGCTTCGCTATGTAAAGATAATGATATACCAATCATAGTATTTGGAATCGAAGAGAGGGACAATATTAAGAGAGTTGTTATGGGAGAAAAAATAGGAACTCAATTAAAATAAGGAGGAATTATATATGTTTTTACAAGTTCATACAGATTTAGAAGAAAAAATGACGAAGACCATTAAAGTATTAAAAGACGAAATGGCAACGATAAGAGCAGGTAGGGCTAACCCTGCATTACTTGACAGAATAA
The DNA here is from genome assembly GCF_056892235.1 of Abyssisolibacter sp. ZYX002. Taxonomy (NCBI): domain Bacteria; kingdom Bacillati; phylum Bacillota; class Clostridia; order Eubacteriales; family Clostridiaceae; genus Abyssisolibacter; species Abyssisolibacter sp. ZYX002. The sequence continues at coordinate 922,408 of NZ_JARMXH010000001.1, read as the reverse complement.
CAGTACCATATTATGGAGTGGATACACCACTAAAACAAGTAGCTAGTGTAGCAGCTCCAGAACCAAGACTACTTACAATTAGTCCATATGATCCTAGCATAATAGGAGATATAGAAAAAGCTATATTAAAATCAGATTTAGGAATAAATCCATCAAATGATGGGAAGATGATTAGATTGGCTATACCACAATTAACAGAAGAAAGAAGAAAAAATTTAATAAAGCTTCTTAAGAAAACTAGTGAGAACTCAAAAGTTGCATTAAGAAACGAAAGAAGACATGCTAACGATGCTCTTAAAAAGATGAACAAAAACGGAGATATGACAGATGATGAACTTAAAAAATCAGAAGCAGACGTACAAAAGCTTATAGACAAATATACAAAAGAAATAGATGAATTAACAGACAAGAAGACAAAAGAATTAATGGAGGTTTAATCTATATTGAACAATATAGTAGGGCTTTTATTAGAAGATGCGTTAGATATAATAGGCAAAGAGCAGGATAATATAAAGATAAAATATGCTAAAGGACTCAACAATAAATTTAGTGATGAGCTAAAAGAAGCTCGTGTAGTTAGGTTGGATTACGATAAAAATGAAATTTTAGTTTGTTATTTTTAATCCCTTCTTTTTTAGAAGGGATTTAGATTGATGGCGAAGTCATTTATCTGACAGACTGTAGTAAAATTACAAGTTCAAGGCATACTAAAATTGAGTAGCAGAGCTTATTAGAGATAAGCGAGCAACGGAAATTTTAGTAATAACTAAGAAATTGAGTTTTTGTCTACTGTCTGAATCCCTTCTCTTTAGAAGGGATTTTGACTTAGTTAATATACTTAGCATAATATTCATTTAACATTAGCTGGAGGTTTATCAATGAATAAAAAAGAGCTTGAAAAATTAAAGAATGAAGTACTAAAAAGAGAGCTACCTAAGCATATAGCAATAACAATGGATGGCAATGGTAGATGGGCAAGAAAAAGGTTCTTGCCTAGAACAGCTGGTCATAGAGAAGGAGTAAAAACACTTAGAAAGATAGTAGAAGTATGTGGAGATATAGGAATAAAACATCTAACCGTATTTGCGTTTTCCACAGAAAATTGGAAGAGACCAGATGGTGAAGTAAGCTATTTGTTGAAGTTGTTAAGAGAGTTTCTAAAAAAAGACCTCAATACATTGCATAAAAATAATGTTAAAATAAACATATGGGGAAATATAAGCGAATTTGACAGCGGTACTAGGGAAGAAATAAAAAAAGCAATAAAAAAGACTGAGGGCAATACAAAATTACAGTTAAACTTAGCGTTAAACTATGGTGGAAGATCGGATATAGTTAAAGCATGTAAAAATATTAGTATGAAAGTAAAATTAGGAGAGCTTGATATAGAGCAAATTAACGAAGATATGTTTAATAGTTACCTTTATAGTGAAAATCAACCAGAACCAGAGTTACTAATTAGAACAGGTGGAGATTATAGACTTAGTAACTTTTTACTATATCAGAGTGCATATACAGAACTTTGGTTTACAGATGTATATTGGCCAGCGTTCAATGAAGAAATTTTTTATAGAGCTATACTCGATTATTACAAAGTAGATAGAAGATTTGGAGATATACAATAATGAAACTGCTTATGTCTATTAATGCTTTAATTTGCATAAGAATTAAAAGATAAACTTATTTTGAACTGATATTATAGTAAGATAGATATATTAGTTAGTTAGGTGGGATAAAATGAGGACAAGAATAATAAGTGGAACAATAATAGGAGCGGTATTGCTACTATTACTATACTTTGGGGGAGTATATTTAAATACAGGTATAATAGTGATTTGCTTAGTTGGTTTATACGAATTTCATAAGGTAATTACCGCGTATAAGTTAAAGCCTTTTAAAGAACTAAATTATATAGTATCAATCATATACTTGTTATTGATTATGTTCTTAAAAAGCGAGAATTACAGTATAGTATTACAAGCTACATTTATTCTTTACACATTGATATTGCTGTTTATATTTTTACTCAAAGATGATATAAAACCTATGGATATAAGTATGAATTTATTTTCAATGGTTTATGTTGTATTTACTTTATCTCACATGATGTTTTTAAGTGACAGTAAATTTATATGGCTAGTATTTATAACAGCATGGTCAACAGATACATTTGCCTATTTTGCAGGCAATCTTTTAGGAAAGAAAAAACTATGTCCCAAATTAAGCCCTAAAAAAACAGTAGAAGGCTCAATAGGTGGAATGATAGGATGCATAGTTTCATCTATATTATTTGGGTATATATTTAAGATAGATATGATTTTAACATTGGGATTACTTGGACTTGTTACCTCAATATTTGCACAAATTGGAGATATAGCGGCATCAAAATTCAAAAGAATAGCAGGCATAAAAGATTATGGTAATTTCATGCCTGGACATGGTGGTATGTTAGATAGATTTGATAGTATAATATTTACAGCTCCAATAGTTTATTATTTTACAAAATTTCTGATGTAAATAAACTATATAGTGGTATAATAGATTTTATAAAGAGGGAGAAAGTCATGAAAAAAATAAGCATATTAGGGTCTACAGGCTCAATAGGTACACAAGCTTTAGATGTAGTTAAAAATTCATTAGATTTAGAAGTAGTAGCATTATCAGCTAATAGTAACATAGAGCTTTTAGAAGAACAGATATTAGAGTTCAAACCCAAGCTAGTAGCAGTAGCAGATGAATCAAAAGCTCTAGAATTAAGAGATAAGATGTCAGCATATGATGTAGAAGTGCTTGGAGGAATGGATGGGCTAATAGCTGTAGCGACCCACAAAGATAGTGAAATATTACTAACATCAGTAGTAGGTATGATTGGATTAAAACCTACATTAGAAGCTATAAAAGAGAAAAAGACTATAGCACTTGCAAACAAAGAGACATTAGTTGCAGCAGGGCAGTTAGTAATGAAATATGCAAAAGAAAACAATGTAGATATAATACCAGTAGACAGCGAACATTCAGCAATATATCAGTCATTGGTTTCTGGCAAAAAAAGTGAGATCAACAGGATTATACTTACAGCATCAGGTGGACCATTCAGAGGGAAAACAAAAAGTGAGCTTGAAGATGTAACATTTATAGATGCACTAAAACATCCGAATTGGTCTATGGGTAGAAAAATAAGTATTGATTCAGCTACGCTTATGAACAAAGGACTAGAAGTAATAGAAGCAAAATGGCTATTTGATGTCAAAGCAGAGGAAATAGACGTAGTAGTTCATCCTCAGAGTATAATACATTCAATGGTTGAATTTGTTGATGGTAATATAATAGCTCAATTAGGGCCTACAGATATGAGGATACCAATTCAGTATGCATTAACATACCCAAAAAGAACAAATAGCAAAGTAGAGAAACTTGATTTCATGAAAATAAAAGAATTAACATTTGATAGACCAGACATGGAAACATTCCCTTGCTTAAAATTAGCTTTTGATGCACTAAAAGCAAAGGGAACAATGACAGCAGTATTAAACGCAGCAAACGAAGAAATAGTTAATTTATTTTTAGAAGATAAAGTAAGATTCAATGATATCCCAGTATATATTGAGAATACTATGAGTCATCATAAAAATATAAAGAATCCAACATTACAGGATATATTACAATCAGATAAATGGGCTAGAGAACATATAGAATCTCAAATAAGATAAGGTGGTGGTTATAATGCCAATTGCAACAATTCTAGCTACTATATTCGCATTTCTATTAGTAGTATTAGTTCACGAGTTTGGTCACTTTGCAGTAGCAAAGTTAGTAGGTATAAAAGTTCACGAATTTTCAATAGGTATGGGGCCTAAATTATTTTCAAGAAAAAATGGAGAAACTCAGTATTCCTTAAGAGCATTACCAATAGGTGGTTATGTAAAAATGGAAGGAGAAGACGAGGACTCAAAAGACCCTAAAAGCTTCTCTAACAAATCCATACCTGCTAGAATGGCAGTATTAGTAGCAGGGGCTTTTATGAATTTTGTATTAGCAATAGTTATTTTTATCATGTTGTCATATTCTTCAGGAGTACCAACTACGATAATTGACAAGGTACAAGATAATACTCCAGCTAAAACTGCAGGACTAGAAGCTGGAGATAAAATAGTATCAATAAACGGAGTTGAAACAAAAGAATGGGAAGATGTACTACAGATAGTAGGTAAAAATAAAAATAAACCTATGGACATAACAGTTTTAAGAAACGGAGTAGAAATAAAAAAAGAACTAACTCCTATTTACAATGAAGAAGGAAAAAAATACATTATAGGTATACTGTCTAGACAAGAAAAATCATTAGTTAAAGCTACAAAGCAAGGTTTTAAAGATACCTTTACAATGCTAGGTAAAATGTTTGACTTTTTTGGTAGATTAGTTAGAGGGAATGTTAAGAGTAACGAAGTATCAGGCCCAGTTGGGATAATCAATACTATAGGGAAAGCTGCAAATCACAGCTTTATGGCAGTATTGCTTATTACTGGTATAATAAGTGTAAATCTTGGATTTTTCAACTTACTTCCAATACCTGCACTAGATGGAGGTAGACTGATATTTCTAATAATAGAAGCAGTAAGAGGCAAACCAATAAATCCAGAAAAAGAAGGGATAGTACATTTTATAGGCTTCGTATTATTAATTATTTTAATGTTAGCAGTGACATATAAAGATGTAATATATCTCTGGATAAAATAAAAGGTGGCGAGTGAACATGAGAAGAAAAACGCGTAGCGTTTACTGCAGAGACATTGGTATAGGTAGTGAGCATAGAATAACAGTCCAATCTATGACCAATACAGATACAAGAGATGTAAAAGCAACAGTACATCAAATAAATAAATTAAAAGAAGCTGGGTGTGATATAGTAAGGATAGCAGTACTTGATATAGAGGCTGCTAAGGCAGTAAAAAAGATTAAAGAGTTGACAGATATGCCTCTAGTAGCAGATATACACTATGACTATAGATTAGCAATCCAGAGTGTTAAAAATGGGATAGATAAACTCAGAATAAATCCAGGTAACATAGGTTCAAAGGAAAAAACCATAGAGGTAATAAAAGCATGTAAAGATAGAAATATCCCCATAAGAATAGGAGTCAACTCAGGATCAGTAAAAAAAGAGTTTTTAGAGAAATACGGTGGAGTTAATGTTAGCTCACTAGTAGAAAGTGCATTAGAGCATGTATCAATATTAGAAAAAAATAATTTTTATGATACTGTTGTAGCAGTAAAGAGTAGTGACGTAAATTTGTGTGTTAATGCTTACAGAGAGATTGCAAAAAGAACAGATTATCCACTGCACTTAGGAGTCACAGAAGCAGGTACAATATATAAAGGAACAATTAAATCAGCAATAGGAATAGGAAGCTTGTTGATCGACGGTATAGGTGATACAATAAGAGTTTCGCTCACTGGCGATCCAATAGAAGAAGTTAAAGCTGGCAAAGAAATATTAAGATCAATAGGTATACTTAACGATAGAGTTAAGATAGTATCATGCCCTACCTGTGGTAGGACACAAATAGATATGGTGCCTATGGCTATGTTAGTTGAAGAAAGGCTTAAAGGGCTTAAAAAACCTATTAAAGTTGCAGTGATGGGTTGTAGTGTAAATGGCCCAGGAGAAGCAAGAGAAGCTGATTACGGATTAGCAGGAGGAAAAGGGGAAGGTCTGATATTTAAAAAAGGTGAGATAATAAAAAAGGTCAAAGAAGAATACTTAGTAGAAGAATTAATTAAAACAATTAAAGAACATGAAGGGGTAAATATTTAATAAAAATGCTAATAATAATTAGCTGTTGGACAAACTAAGGGGGAAGATTGATATTGAAAAAAGTAAAGATATATGCTATTGCGTGTATAGTACTACTTATATTTATATTTAATAGCAATATTTTTGGACAAGCTGATAATAAAGGTGTCAAAGTATTAATGTATCATCATCTTATAAAAAATCAAGACAATAAATATAAAGATAATTGTGCTATATTAGATGTAGAATTGTTTGAAGAACATATGAAAATCTTAAAAGATAATAATGTAAATGTTATAAATATTGAAGAATTAGAGGAGTTTTTAGATTCAAAAAAAGAATTACCTCCAAATAGTGTATTGATAACATTTGATGATGGATATAAGAGTAACGTTACTCATGCATATCCTATTCTTAAAAAATATGGTTTTAAAGCGACAATATTTCTGGTAACAGCTTATAGTCCAAAAGATACAGAAAAAATACCAGGAATTACTTTTCCGCATATAAGTTTTAAAGAAATAGAAGAAACCAAAGATGTTTTTACATATGCAAGCCATACGCACGATTTTCATAAGATGGATGAAAATAAAAAAGGTTATTTAGTCTGTAAAACAGAAGAGGAAATACAAAAAGATTTACAAAAATCAATAGATTTATTAAAAACAAAGTACTTAGCATATCCTTATGGTCAATACAATGAAGACACAAAAAAGATACTCAAAAAGCTAGGTATAACTATGGCATTTACAGTGAAATCAGGATCGGTTAACTTAGGGGATGATAAACTTGAGATAAACAGGTTTCCAATAACACCACATGTATCTGCAAAAAAATTTAAAAAGATAATAAATCTTGATTAGTAAATCAGTTTATAAAAGAATAAGCTAGTGTTTTATAAAGGAGCATCTGAAAAACAGATAGCTCCTTTTATACTTGTAAAATAATGATATGAAAAGTTATCCCCTTTCTTAAAACAGCTATTAATATTATCATATGTAGGAAAATAATGGAACTGACTGTTATTACATAAATACTTTAGAAGTACATATTTACTAGGTTAATTAGGCTCGTTTGGTTTTATGAGTGGATATTGATTATAAGCTGTAACTCCTTGACAAATAAAAATAAAAGGCGTATTCTATGTCTAAAGTTATTGTTAGGAGGGAGATATTATGAGTTTATTTGGTCAATCAAAAAAAGAAATCTGGAAAGAAGTTGCTGCAGAAATCGGGGGCGGATATGTTAATGATACATTTTTCATTAATTCACGCATAGAGTATGTATATAAAAATCATAAGATATTTATGGATATAAAATCTCCAACAATAGGAACTAGAGATTCAATAGCTACTAGAATACGTTTTGGTTTTAAAAATCCAACAAATGCATTTTTTAGTATTAGGAATAAAGGAATAGGTTCTAGTATAGGAGAGATACTACAGCATAGCGATGTGAAGACTGGTTACAGTACTTTTGATGAGAAATTTATAATAAAAACAGATAATGAAGATATAGTAGAAAAACTGATTACAAATGAAGAAATAAGAAAATTAATTGAAGATGTGCAAAAATTTGAATTATATGTCATAAATGCTGGAGGTAAGCTTTATGATCAGTATCTAGGTGAAAATGAGACAATATTGCAAATTAGAGTGCCTAGAATAATTAAAGATGCTCAGAAAATAAAAGATTTATTTAAACTATGTACTAAAATGATAGATGTATTGGAATAAATAACAAAGATAGATTAAAAATTAGGGAGTAGTAAGAGACTAAATAATTTTTTAGAAATAAATTATTTAGCCTTTTTATTATTATTCACAGTCATCACACATTGCTACTAAATTCCAACAAGACCATTGAGATTATGCAATCGTGTTTTCCATTAATACACTTAAAAATTTCAGTTCTTACTAGTTTATCATTATAGTTTCTTTGCATATAAATCCTATAGCTGAATATATCAATTATTAGGCTAGTATCAAAATAGTAATTTGGGCTTGTTAATTTTACTAAGTATACAATCGAGCCAAAGCAAACAACCAACACTAAGTCCTTGAATTTAACTATTTTGTCTATGCTATTTTAAATTTCTTAAGTTTTCTGTTCATTCCATAAAACTACAAGTTTTTCATAACTTGTCCGATATAATATATGATGTAGTTTAAATCTACTTAATTAGTAGATAAAGATATTTTTAATGATTATAATAAAGCTTATCCATTATCGGATGATTATGCTGGTATTAAAGTCATATATTAATGAAGGGATGAAAATAATGAAAAAAAATATATTATTAGGAGTACTAGGTATTGTGATTTTGTTTAGTATTGTTTGTTTTTTCCAAAATCCTTTTGAAAAAAATGATAAATCCAAAGCTGAAATTGTTTCTTTTGAGGGGAAAACCGATGGGGCTGACTCTTTAAAGGAGTTAGAGCAAAAAGTTCCAATTATTATCAGAGGTGTCAAAATAGATGAAGTTGATGTTGAACGTGATTACTCTAAAATCGATGGCATGTTTTTAGGAGGACATACAAAATCTAGTTTTAAAATTACTGATGTATATAAAAATAAATTAAATAATCCTAAAATAAAGGTTGACAATAATATATTAATTTACGAATACGCTATGTATGACAATAAAACAAACAAAATTTATACTATTAACGGTTACGAAAATATGAGAAAAAATAATGAATACTTATTGTTTTTAGACAAAGAAGAAAAAGAACTCGGTATTTTTGCACCTTTTGGAGTAACGTTCGGGAAAGTTTCTTTAGATAAAGAAGGTGAAAATAGTAAAGATATGTCTTTAAGAAGTCTTGAGAATGGTGTAGAAGATTATGTAAAGGAAATTATTGATGAAGCAAGAGAAAAATATTTAAAACTAAGAAACTAATTAATTTTACGACAAACTGTTCCTATTCCTTTACTTTGAATTAAATGAGAATAATGTATATAAACGGCTATTATATCAAAAATATGATAGCCGTTTTGTTCTCTTTATTTTTTAAATTGTGGTCAAGTTAGGTACAAGTGGTTTATGGAAATTATACAGTCATTTTTATATCTATTAAGTTATTCTACTTTATTAATTTTAATATTTTAGATTATCTATTTTTCCTTTATCTGGCTGGCGTAGATGTCTTAAACTATTTCTAGGTGTTAATGTTATCCATGAAAGCATCTTTTAGATATTAGCGGTTTCTAAGCTTAGCTAATACAATTTATTAAAAAGACTTTCCCAGAGGGGCTTAATTGACCCAAGTTTTTTATATGCTTAAAAGAGTAAATTATGATATTATATTAAAGTGAGGGTTCTCACATACATCATTAATTAACCCAATTAAGAAAGGGAGAGTCATATGTTATTAAGTGAATTATTAGAGAAGCTTAACATAGCAACTAATCAGCAAATAAGTAGATTGATAATAGACAAAGTTACATTTATTAAAGAAACAAGAAAGCTAGTTATAACAGTGAAAACAGATGATATAATTGACTATCAGTTATTTGATAATATAAAGAGAGAAATATGTGGTAGTTTAAACGAATACAGCTCAGTAGAAATACAGTTAATTAATACAAAAGTATTTGGGCAGTTAAGTGATCTCATAAACAGCTCTTTTGAAAATATAAAGTATTTACTTAGAAAAAATATGAATCATGCAAATGTGTGGATAGACAAGATATCATGGGAGGTAGACCATGATACGCTTAGTATAAAAATAGATAATCAATTAGCATTAGTTAATAGTAATAAAATAAAAATAAAACAAATAATAGCAAATATGTTTGCAGATGAGTTTAATAGAGATTTAAATGTTAAAGTGATAGGAGTAAGCGAAGAGAACATAAAAGAGCATGAAGAAATACGAGCAAAAGAAGAAGAAAAACTAGTGAAAAATATAAGCATAGAATCAAATGATAATAGAGATAAAGTAAAGAAAACAGAAAATAAATCTGACAACACAAAAGATGACAATATAATATACGGTAAAAAAACACAAGATGACTTAATCAAAATTTCAGAAATAAGTTCAGATTCAGGTAGAGTTACCATAAGAGGTGAAATATTTAGATTAGAGTCAAGGATGTTAAAAGACAACAAAAAAAAGCTGTACATATTTGATGTAACAGATTATACAAATTCAATTACGGTAAAGGTTTTTGCAAATAAAACTCAACAAGAAGTACTAGATGAGAAACTCAAAAAAGGTATGGGAATAATCACAACAGGAGATTCAATATATGATACATTTTCTAGGGAAATTGTATTGATGGCAAAGCATATGAAGGTTTGTCAATTTAGTTCTAAAATCAATGACCTTGCAGATGAAAAAAGAGTAGAGCTTCATCTACATAGTAGAATGAGTGATATGGATGGGATAACTAGCTTCAAGGACTTAGCAAAGCAGGCAAAGGATTGGGGACATAGTGCGATAGCTATAACAGACCATGGAGTTGTACAGAGTTTCCCTGAGGCATTAGACGCATCTAGAAAACTAGGAATAAAAATACTTTATGGTATGGAAGGATATTTACTAAACGATGGTATGCCAAGTGTTATCAATACGAAAAATCAACCAATAGGTTGTGACTATATAGTGTTTGATATAGAGACAACAGGGTTATCTTCAATCAACGATAGAATAACAGAAATTGGAGCAGTTAAAATATCAAACAATAAAATAGTGGATACGTATAATGTACTAGTAAATCCAGAAAAAAATATACCACTGAAAATTCAAGAATTAACAGGAATAACAAACCAAATGGTGAGCAATCAGCCTCCTATAGAAAAAGTTCTACCAGATTTTTTAGAATTTGCAAAAGGAAGCGTGTTAGTAGCACATAATGCTAATTTTGACATAGGTTTTATAAAACAAAATTGTAATAGATTAAACATAGAATTTGATTTTACTTATTTAGATACATTACAGTTAAGTAGGCTTATGTTAACAGAGCTAAAGACACATAAACTAAATAGGCTAGCAAAACACTTCAAAGTAAGTTTAGAAAATCATCATAGAGCTTGCGATGATGCGAAAGCTACTGCAGAAATTTTCTTGAAGTTATTAGAAAAACTACAGGATGAAGACGTGAGTATGCTAGAGGATATAAATACCGTATTTAACAAAGAGATAAACTACAAAACAGGTAGAACATATCACATAATAATCATAGCAAAGAACTATGTAGGTCTCAAAAACTTATACAAACTAGTATCAGAGTCACATATTAGCTATTTTTATAGAAAGCCTAGAATACCAAAATCTATATTAACTAAATATAGAGAAGGTCTGATATTAGGGACGGCTTGCGAGGCAGGAGAATTTTATAAAGCAGTATTAGAGAATAAGAGTGAAAATGAACTTAAAAAATTGATGGATTTTTATGATTTTTTAGAGATACAACCAGTTGGAAATAATGATTTTATGATAAGGCAGGGCTTAGTAAAAGATAAAAAAGAACTTCAAGATATAAACAAGAAGATATATGACTTAGGAAAGAAATATAAGAAGCTAGTAGTAGCAACAGGAGACGTTCATTTTTTAGAAAAAAAGGATGAGATTTTTAGACGTATACTGATGAGCGGAAAAGGCTTTGATGACAGTGATAATCAACCACCTTTATACTTTAAAACAACAGACGAGATGTTAAAAGAATTTGAGTATCTAGGCAAAGATGAATCTCATGAAGTAGTAGTAAAAAATACAAATCTTATAGCAGATATGGTAGAGGAGATATTGCCAATACCAGATGGAACATTTCCACCGATACTTGATGGATCAGATGATGAACTATTTAATATAACAAACAACAAAACCAAAGAAATATATGGAGAGCAGTTACCAGAACTAGTTAAAAAGAGACTGGATAGAGAACTAAATTCAATAATACAAAATGGTTATGCAGTGTTATATATTATATCGCAAAAGTTAGTAAAAAAATCACTAGATGATGGATACCTAGTTGGATCAAGAGGGTCAGTAGGTTCATCATTCGTAGCAACTATGAGTGGCATAACAGAGGTTAATCCATTACCTCCACACTATGTATGCCCGAAATGCAAGAACAGTGAATTCATTGAAGATGGAAGCTATTCAAGTGGAGTAGATATGCCAGACAAAAACTGCCCTAACTGTGGCACTCAGTATATAAAAGATGGTCATGACATACCATTTGAGACATTTCTTGGTTTTGAGGGAGATAAAGAGCCTGATATAGACTTAAACTTTGCAGGAGAGTATCAACCAACAGCACATCACTATGTAGAGGAGTTGTTTGGAGAAGGACATGTTTATAGAGCAGGGACGATAGGAACAATAGCAGAAAAGACAGCATATGGATTTGTAAAAAAATACTTTAGCGAAAGAGACATGATAATAAACAATGCTGAGACAAATAGGCTTACGTTAGGTTGTACAGGAGTAAAAAGAACAACAGGACAGCATCCTGGAGGAGTAATGGTTGTACCAAGAGATAAAGATGTACATGATTTTTCACCAATACAATATCCTGCAAATGATAAAAAATCGGGAGTTATAACTATGCATTTTGATTATCATTCAATAAGTGGTAGGATACTAAAGCTCGATATACTAGGACATGATACACCATCTATAATCAGGATGCTTGAAGATTTAACAGGAGAGAATGCACAAAATATATCGTTAGATGATAAAGCTACAATGTCAATATTTACATCAACAGATGTGCTTGGGATAACAGAAGATGATATAAACTGTAAAGTAGGGACATTTGGAATACCTGAGTTCGGTACAAAGTTTGTAAGACAGATGTTACTAGATACGATGCCAACAACATTTGATGAGTTAGTTCGAATAAGTGGATTATCTCATGGAACAGATGTGTGGCTAAACAATGGGCAAGAGTTAGTAAGAGCAGGGACAACTACATTAAAAAGTGTTATAGCTACAAGAGATGATATTATGACATATCTAATATATAATGGACTAGAAAAAAAGAGGGCATTTACCATTATGGAGAAAGTAAGAAAAGGTAAAGGGCTTACAGAAGAAGATGAAAGCTATATGAAAGAAATGGAAATACCGCAGTGGTATATAGAGTCATGTAAAAAAATCAAATACATGTTTCCTAAAGCGCATGCAGTAGCGTACGTTATGATGTCGTTTAGGATAGCGTATTTTAAGGTTCATCACCCAGAAGCTTTTTATGCAACCTATTTTACAACTAAGGCAGTAGATTTTGATGCTCACTTGATAGTACAAGGTATAGAAGTAGTTAGAGACACAATTTCGCAGCTTGAGGAAATGGGAAACTCTAAAACAGCAAAAGAAAAGAATCTACTTACAGTATTAGAGGTAGCACTAGAGATGTATGCAAGAGGGTATAAACTAAAGAGAGTGGATTTATACAAATCAGATAGTGATAAATTCCTGTTAATAGACGGGTATATAGTACCTCCATTGAAGTCGCTTCAAGGTGTCGGAGAAAACGCAGCAAGAAACATAGTAAAAGAAAGACAAAAGGGAGAATTTATATCAATAGAAGATTTAATGAATAGAGCCAAGGTAAACAAGACATCTATAGAAGCATTAAGGCAGCATGGATGCTTAGAAGGAATGCATGAAAAGAATCAGTTAAGTCTTTTTAATTTTTAACCTACAAGTTAACCATATAAACCAAAATGCCATAATATATATAAGGAAGCTTGTATAATAATTGATAATAGATGGTGGTGTATGTAATGGAAGAGAATAGATGTGGTTGTAGTTGCTTAAGACCTAAGCTTGTTACAAGAGTAGGAGAAGGTTATGCACAAAGTAAAAAATGTGATTATTATTATGGAGTATCAGAAAGAGTTGAGTTTGGTAAAGACTTATACTCGGCAATAGTTCTATATAACCCTAAGAAATCACGTAAAAATTTATTCTTGAATAAGCTAAGCTGTGCCAATTATTCATCAACCGCTATTAGTGTAGAAGTTTATGTTATGGCAAAAGTAGAAGGGGATCTTGAAAAATCACACAATATAGCCCTAGGAAATACAGGATGCTGTAAATGCAATAAAAATAAAGGCAAAATATTGTATGGTAATGATATAAAACTAACCGAAGGGGTTAAGGTTTATTCCAGAAGTATAAAACCTTTTGCAACATCAGATGGTTTTCCTAATGGATCAATTATCTTAGCACCGGGAACATGTAGACTATATTTATTAAAGACAATCTGCCATGCAGAAAGTGCTATAAGTGATATATCATTTGCATGGTGGGAAGAAAGTGTTCACTGCTGCCCACGAAAAGATGATTAAAAATTAATGTAAAGGGATAATATAATAAATATCAGTATATTTTTATTATAAATTTGATTTTCATAACAGAATATGATACAATATGTATTAGTGAGCATAAGAAGTTGAGAAGAAAGGAGTGGGGCTAACCTACTCCTTAATTTTATAAGTTAATCAAGACTTTATTTATAGAAGAACTTAATAATCTTCTATGAATAACACTGATCTTAAGAGAAAAAAATAAATACAATACACATGGAGGTGAAGTAAATGAAAAAACATGACATAATACAGTTAGTAAAAGATTTAGTCATAAATATATTAGAGGGCACAGAATTTTTTCTAGTAGATGTTGATTTTGTCAAAGAAGGAGCATATACATATCTTAGAGTATTTGTAGACAAACCCGGTGGTATTAATATTGACGAGTGTGAGCAAATTAGCAAAAAGCTAAGTGGTGAGCTTGATGAAAAAGACCCTATAGACATAAATTATTTCTTAGAAGTATCATCCCCGGGAATAGATAGACCATTTAAAACAGACGAGGACTTCCAGAAAAATTTAGAGGAATATGTTGAGGTAAGTTTGTATAAATCTATAAATGGTAGTAAAAAATTGGTAGGTAAATTATTAAAATTTGATGCTAACACAGTTACAATACAAGAAGATGATAGTGAGCCTTTAGAATTACAAAGGGATCAGATATCAAAAATAAATTTAGCAATATTTATATAATGGGGAGGTAAATTTAAAATGAGAGCTGAGTTTATTCAGGCTTTAGATGAAATTGAAAAGCAGAAGGGTATAGCTAAAGAGATACTTATTAGCGCTATAGAAGCAGCATTAATAACAGCATATAAAAGAAACTTTGGATCATCTAGCAATGTTGAAGTTATAATAAATAATGAAACAGGAGATGTAAAAGTTTACGCAAAGAAAATAGTAGTAGAAGAGGTTGAAGATGAATTATTAGAGATATCATTAAAAAACGCAAAAGAGATAGATAGTGTGTATGAATTAGAAGATGTAGTTAATGTAGAGGTAACTCCAAGAAATTTTGGTAGAATAGCAGCACAAACAGCTAAGCAAGTAGTAGTTCAAAGAATTAGAGAAGCAGAAAGAGAAATAATCTATGATTATTTTATTAACAAAGAAACAGAAATCATTACAGGTACAGTTCAAAGAATTAACAAGAACAATGTAATGATAAATCTAGGCAAAATAGAAGGAGTATTGCTTCCAAGTGAACAGATTAGAAATGATGTTTACAAACAAGGAGATAGGGTAAAAGCATATGTATTAGAAGTAAAAAAGACAACAAAAGGTCCTCAAATCCTTCTTTCTAGAACACATCCTGGTTTTGTAAGAAGATTATTTGAACTAGAAGTCCCAGAGATACACGAAGGAATAGTAGATATATATAGCATATCTAGAGAAGCAGGTTCAAGAACAAAAATAGCAGTATATTCAAACGATGAAACAGTTGATTCAGTTGGAGCTTGTGTAGGACATAAAGGATTAAGAGTAAAATCAATAGTTGACGAATTAAGAGGAGAAAAAATTGATATAATAACTTGGAGTAAAGATATAAAAGAGTTTATAACAAATAGTTTATCTCCAGCAAAAGTAGTAAGCGTAAAAATAGTGGATGAAAAAGAAAAATCAGCATCAGTAGTAGTTCCTGACTATCAGCTTTCACTAGCAATAGGTAAAGAAGGTCAAAATGCTAGACTAGCAGCAAAACTAACAGGATGGAAGATTGATATAAAGAGTGAAAGCCAAGCAAGAGAAAATATAGGTGAAAGTATTATAGAAGATATAGAAGTAACGGAGTGATGCATGTGAAAAATAGAAAAGTACCACTAAGAAAATGCGTTATATGTGGAGAAAGAAAAGATAAAAGAGATTTAATAAGAGTAGTCAAAAATAAAGAAAACGAAGTATTTATAGATCTGACAGGGAAAGCTAATGGTAGAGGAGCTTATATTTGCAGAAATAAAGAATGCTTAGAAAAAGAAATAAAATCAAAAAGGCTAAAAAACAACTTAGGCTCGAATATTTCTGAGGAGACGTATGAAGAGCTAAGAAGGGAAATAGATAATGAATAACAAATTCTACTCAATGCTAGGAATAGGTAAAAAAGCAGGATATTTGAAAGCTGGCGAGACACCAAGTGTAGACGCAATAAAGAAAAGAAAAGGCTATATGTTAATAATAGCAGAAGATGCATCCGATAATACAAAAAGCAAATTCATAAAGCTTTCTAAAAAGTACGATATAGAGCATCATATCATCGGCAGCAAAGAATTACTAGGCCATAGCATTGGTAAAGATTTAATATCAACTATAGTTGTATGTAATGAGCAATACTCAAACGCTCTAAAAAAGCTACTATAGTACAGGCATAAATTATCCTAAAGATTAGGATAATTCCTTAAAAATTTAGGGGGTGGAACAGATATATGACCAAAAAAAGAATATATCAAATAGCGAAAGAATTAGATATAAGTAGTAAAGAGTTAATCAAAAACTTAAAAGATATGGATGTCGAAGTTAATAATCATATGAGCACAGTAGATGATGAGACATTAGAGATTATACATCAATTATTTACAGAACAAGAATCGGCAGTAGAAGAGGAGACGAAAACAATAGATAAAAAAGAGAATACAAAAAACAAAAAAGAAGAGAAAAAAGCACCAAAAAAAGAAACTAAAAAAGAAAACAAAAGAGAAACAGTAAAAGAAGAGAAGAAAGAAAATGAAATAGAAATGGGCGATACAATAATAGTAAAAGACTTTGCCGAGCTATTAAACATTAGCCCAACACAACTAATAGGTAAATTAATGGCACTAGGAGTAATGGCTAGTGTTAATCAAGATATAGATTTTGATACAGCATCAATAATAGGAGAAGAGTACGGATTTAGCATAGTACAAACTCAGGAAGACGAAGAGGAACTAAACGAGTTAGACTTTGAAGATGATGAGAAGGATCTAAAACCAAGACCACCAGTAGTGACAGTAATGGGTCACGTTGACCATGGTAAAACATCTTTATTAGATTATATTAGAAGTTCACATATAGCTAACAAAGAAGCAGGTGGAATTACACAGCACATAGGAGCTTCAACAGTTAGAATCAACGGTAAGAAAATAGTATTTTTAGATACTCCAGGGCATGAGGCTTTTACGTCTATGAGAGCCAGAGGAGCACAAATTACAGATATAGCAATACTAGTAGTAGCTGCAGACGACGGAGTAATGCCACAGACAATTGAGGCAATAAACCATGCAAAAGCAGCAGGAGTACCAATAATAGTAGCAATAAACAAAATAGACAAAGAAGGCGCGAATCCAGATAGAGTAATACAAGAGCTAGCAGAGCAAGGATTAGTATCAGAAGACTGGGGTGGAGATACAATAATGGTTCCAGTTTCAGCTTTAAAGGGTCAGGGAGTAGAAGAACTCTTAGAGATGATTACACTAGTAGCAGAGATGCTAGAGTTAAAAGCAAATCCAAATAGAAGAGCAGTAGGAACAGTAATAGAGGCAGAGCTTCACAAAGGAAAAGGATCGCTAGCGACAGTACTAATACAAAAGGGAACACTTAGAGTATCAGATGCTTTTGTAGCAGGAGCTGCTAGTGGTAAAATAAGAGCAATGCTAGACGAAAAAGGTAAAAAAGTAAAAAAAGCAGGACCGTCAACAGCAGTAGAGATTATGGGTCTTTCAGAAGTTCCAGATGCAGGAGAAATTTTTTATGTAGTAGATGATGAAAAAATAGCAAGAAACATAGCAGAAAAGAGAAAACAAAAATTAAGAGATGAAAGAAATAAATCTAGACAAGTAGTTTCATTAGATGATTTATTTACTCAAATACAATCAGGTCAGATAAAAGACTTGAACATAATCTTAAAAGCAGATGTAAAAGGTTCAATAGAAGCAGTGAGACAATCACTAGAAAAATTAAGCAATGAAGAAGTTAAAGTTAGAATAATCCATGGTGGAGTTGGAGCAATAACAGAAAGTGATATAATGCTTGCAACAGCTTCAAATGCGATAGTAATAGGCTTCAACGTAAGACCTACGATATCAGCTATGAGTGTAGCTAAGACAGAAGAAGTAGATGTTAGAACATATAGAATAATTTATAAAGCAATAGAAGATATACAAGATGCCATAACTGGTATGCTAGAGCCAGAATTTAAAGAAGTTGCAATAGGTAGAGCAGAGATAAGAGCTACATTTAAAGTTCCAAACATCGGATTAATAGCGGGTGTTTACGTAATAGATGGTAAAATTACTAGAAATGCTAACCTAAGATTACTAAGAGATAATATAGTAATACATGAAGGCGAAATAGGATCATTAAAGAGATTCAAAGATGATGTGAAAGAACTTGCAACAGGCTATGAAGGTGGAATAGGCATCAAAAACTTTAATGACGTTAAAGAAGGCGATGTAATAGAGGCTTTTGTAATAGAAGAAATTAAAAGAAAATAATGTTTATAGTAAACACAGTTGAAAGAGGTGAACTTGTATATGAGTTCAAATAGTAGATTAGGAAGAATCTCAGAAGAGATTAAGAAGATAATAAGCACCTTAATTAGAACACAGCTCAAAGACCCTAGAATAGCACCAATGACAAGTATAGTAGAAGTATCAGTAACTAGAGATATGAGATATGCCAAAGTGTATGTGTCAGTCTTTGGGAGTGAAAAAGAGAGAAAGCATACAATAGAAGCACTAAAAAAAGCATCAGGCTTTATGAGAAGAGAAATAGGGAAAAAAATCAAACTTAAATATATACCAGAAATTGAAATACATTTAGATAAATCTATAGAAAATGGTATATACATGAACCAATTAATAGAAAAAGTTAAAAAGCAAGAAAGCAAAAAAAATGATGAAGATGTTTAAAAAACAAGTGGGCCATTTTACAAAAAAGCTTAATGAAGCAGGTAAAATAGGTTTAATATCACATATAAAACCAGACGGAGATAATATAGGATCATTACTTTCGCTAGGGACAGCACTTAAAGAGCTTTATAAAGGCAAAGTAGACATACTAAAAAGTGATGATATACCATCTAAATATGATTTTTTATCAAATTATAGTAGTGTGATTCCTCCAGAGGAGCACAGTCGTTATGATGTAATGATAGTACTTGACTGTGGAGATGAAAAAAGGATAGGGAAATACGAGTATCTATTAGATAACTCTTTTGTAATAAATATAGACCATCATATAAGTAATACAGACTTTGGTGATTTAAACATTGTATTTAGAAAAGCTAGTTCAACAGGAGAGATAGTTTATAAAATATTAAAAGAAATGCAATTTGATATAAATATAGAAATAGCAACATCCATATATGTTGCTATTTCAACAGATACAGGCAGTTTTAAATACGACAATACAACAAAAGAGACACACATGATAGCTGGAGAGCTACTAGGAAAAGGAATAGATTTAAATCAGATAACAAAAAGGGTATATCAAAGCGTAAAACTAGAAGAGGCATTATACTTTATAAACACACTAAAAAATATAGAATTCTATTATAATAATAAACTAGCTATAGTGACAAATGACGATGAATTACAGGTAGTTACAGAAGGAATAGTTGAGTATGCTAGAGATATTGATACAGTTGAAGTAGCTTGTCATATTAAGAAAATAGGAGAAAATAAAGTTAAAGCAAGTCTCAGATCAAAGAGTTTTGTAGATGTGGCAAAAATAGCACAGAAATTTGGTGGTGGAGGCCATATAAGAGCTGCTGGATGTACTATAGAATCCTCAGTAGAAGTAGCAAAACAAAATATAATATCAGAGATGAAAAATGTGCTAGGGTGATAGATATGGATGGAATATTAAATGTTTTTAAACCTACAGGGATGACATCACATGATGTAGTTAGCTTTATAAGAAGAGTAGCTCACCAAAAAAAAGTTGGACATACAGGTACACTTGATCCAAATGCAGTAGGAGTATTACCAATATGTCTAGGGAGAGCTACAAAAGTGGCTCAGTTTTTATCAGACGATAAAAAAAGTTATAGATGTGAAGTTGTATTAGGTAAGCAAACAGATACACAAGATAGATATGGAAAAGTCATAAATATATCAGACAAAACAGTAACCGTAGAAGAATTTGCTGGAGCAATAAACAGTTTTATTGGTCAAATAAAGCAAATTCCACCAATGTATTCAGCATTGAAGAAAGATGGAAAAAAGCTATACGAACTAGCCAGAGAAGGGAAAAGTGTGGATGTACAAGCTAGAGATATATATATTTACAAAATAGAAATAATCCACATAAATAACACAAAGGCTATATTTGATGTAGAATGTTCCAAAGGTACATATGTGAGAACATTATGTAATGATATCGGTGAAAAATTAGGAACATATGGATACATGAACTTTTTGCTACGCTCTAAAGTGGGAGTATTTAAGCACTGCACTGCAAAAACACTAGAAGAAATAGAGCAAATAGCAAATAATGGTGAGCTAGAGTCATTACTAAAACCAATAGATTATGTTTTATATACTACTCCAAAGTTATATATTCACGACAAATATTTTACAAATATAATAAATGGGGTAAAAATAAGGATTTACGATAAAAAATATAGTGAAGATATATTATATAGAGTTTATTGTAAAGGAACTTTCATAGGAATAGGTAAAATAAATTTAAAAGATAACATAAGAAAACTAAAAATGCAAAAAGTTTTCATAAAAAGGTGATAGATGTGCAACTTTATGTGAATGACAATACAAAAATAAAAGAAAAAGTAGCTATAGCATTAGGAAACTTTGATGGTCTACATATAGGACATCAAAAACTAATAAATATAATGAAGCAAAAAAGTGAAGAGTTAGGACTAAAAAGCATGGTCTTTACTTTTCTTACCAACACAAAGACAGTCTTAGATAAAGATAACAATATAGAACTATTAATGGATAATACACAAAAAGAAAAAGAACTAAAAAAAATGGGCATAGATTATCTATGTATGATAGACTTTAGCCAAGATATAATGAAGCTATCACCAGAGGAATTTATCAAAAAAATATTGATAGACAGATTCAACGTCAAGCTTATAACAATAGGGTTTAACTATAGATTTGGTTATAAGGGGCAAGGAGATGTTGATACACTAAAAGAAATTGCCAAAAAATATGGCATAGAAGTAATAGTAGTATCACCAGTCAAATGTAAATCAGGGCAAATAATTAGCAGTACTTATATAAGAAAGCTAATAAAAGATGGAAACATAAGTACAGCAAACATACTACTAGGTAGGAATTTTACGTTAAAAGGAAAAGTGCTAAAGGGGAAAACATTAGGCAAAAAGCTAGGTTTTCCAACGGCCAATATAAAAATCAACAAATCTATAATACCAAAACTAGGAGTTTATAAAACAAGAGTATTATATAACTCTAAAGAGTATAACGGTATTACTAATATTGGATTAACTCCTACATTTGATGGAAAAGAATTAGTAGTAGAAACACATTTACTAGGGTTTAATGAAGACATATATGGTAAAGATATAAGTGTAGAGCTTATTGATTTTATAAGACCAGAGAAAAAATTTAAATCAAAAGAAGAACTAATAACTCAAATAAGAAAAGATATAAGCAATTTATCAAATATAATTCATTAACAGGGTTTACATTAATATATGGTTATGATAAAATAAGTTGTAATTTCCTTTTGCTCTGTATTTAGTTACCTCGGCTGATACATGGCTTTAGGAGTATGTAGAATATAGGAGGTATGACATGATTAATAATGAAAAGAAATTAGAAATTATCGACCAGTATAAAACACACGAAGGAGATACTGGTTCACCAGAAGTTCAAGTAGCTTTATTAACTTACAGAATCAATGATTTAAACGAGCATTTAAAAGTGCACAAAAAAGACCATCACTCAAGAAGAGGTCTATTAAAAATGGTAGGTAAGAGAAAAGGCTTCTTAAAATACTTAAAAGCTAAAGACATCGTTAGATATCGTGAATTAATAGCAAGACTTGGATTAAGAAAATAATTTGGAGCGGGGATTACCCGCTCTATTATTATAATGATAGCTTATATTGCATTATAAATACATACATAAATGGATAACATAATAATGTATGACAGTCTGTATTATTCATATGATTTTGAATAATATACTATATATTTTGATAGGAATAGTATAATATTCAAATTTTTATGATGATACGGACAGAAGGCTAAGCGTATTTAATCCAAGGCTAATTCATAAAATAAGAAATAAGATAACTAAAGGAGGTTATTATGGAAAAGAATTTCGAGTTTTCCATTGGAGGAAGAAAACTTACAGTAACAACAGGAAAAGTTTGTGAACAGGCAAATGGTTCTTGTCTAGTTAGATATGGAGATACTGTTGTTATGGTAAATGCTACAGCATCAAAAGAACCAAGAGATGGAATAGACTTTTTCCCATTAAGCGTAGAATTCCAGGAGAAATTGTATGCAGTAGGTAAAATACCTGGTGGATTTATAAAAAGAGAAGGAAAGCCAAGCGATAAATCAGTATTAACATCGAGACTGATAGACAGACCACTTAGACCATTATTTCCAAAGGGATTTAGAAATGATGTTCAAGTTGTAGCAACAGTATTATCAGTAGATCAAGATTGCTTACCAGACGTAGTAGCGATGGTGGGTTCATCAATAGCGCTAAGCATATCAGATATACCGTTTGATGGGCCAACAGGTGCAGTAAATATAGGATTAATAGATGATGAATTCATACTAAATCCAACAAAAGATCAAACAGAAAAATCAGACCTACATTTAACAGTAGCAGGAACAAAAGATGCAGTAATGATGGTAGAAGCAGGATCAAATGAGATATCAGAGCAAAAGATGCTAGATGCTATATTATATGCACACGAGGAAATCAAAAAAATATGTGACTTTGTAAATACGATAAAAGAAGAAGTAGGAAAAGAAAAGTTAGAAGTTAAACTATTTAAAGTTGACGAGCAAATAGAAAGCGAAATAATAGAGTTTGCATCAGAAAAACTTATAGATGCAATAAAGACAGAAGAAAAGCAAGAGAGAATAGATAATATAGACAAAGTGAAAGAAGAAGTGAAAGAAGTATTTTTAGAGAAATATCCAGATAACAAAATAGATATCAATGAGACACTGAACTCTATGCTTAAAAAAGAAGTTCGTAAAATGATTACAGTAGATAAAATACGACCAGACAATAGAGAGCTTGATGAGATAAGAAAGATAACATGTGAAGTTGGTCTACTTCCAAGAACACATGGCTCTGGGTTATTTACAAGAGGTCAAACACAAGCATTAACAATAGCAACATTAGGAGCACCAGGAGATGTACAGATACTAGATGGACTAAATGACAAAGAAGAAAAGAAAAGATATATGCACCACTACAACTTCCCACCTTATTGTGTAGGAGATGCAAGACCTATGAGAGGACCAGGTAGAAGGGAAATAGGACATGGAGCATTAGCAGAAAGAGCATTAGTTCCAGTATTACCATCAGAAGGTGATTTCCCATATACAATAAGATTAGTATCAGAGGTTCTTAGCTCAAACGGTTCATCATCACAAGCAAGTGTATGTGGTAGTACATTAGCACTATTAGATGCAGGAGTACCAATCAAGGACCCAGTAGCAGGTATAGCAATGGGACTTATAAAGCAAGAAGATAATGTAAGTATACTATCAGATATACAAGGACTTGAAGATTTCCTTGGAGATATGGATTTCAAAGTAGCAGGAACAAAAGATGGAATTACAGCGATCCAAATGGATATAAAGATACACGGAATAGACAAAGCTATACTAACAGAAGCATTAGAAAAAGCCAGAGTAGGTAGATTGTTTATACTAGATAGAATGAACGAAGTAATAAGTACTCCAAGAGAAGAATTATCAGAATATGCTCCAAGAATATTTACAATGGAAATTAACCCAGAAAAGATTAGAGAGGTTATAGGAGCAGGAGGAAAAACAATAAACAAGATAATAGATGAAACAGGAGTAAAAATCGACATAGAAGATGATGGAAAAGTTACAATATCTACAAACGATGCAGCAGGTGGTAAAAGAGCAGTAGAGTTAATAGAGAACATAGTAAAAGATATAGAAATAGGCGAGGTTTATCTAGCTAAAGTTGTTAGAATAACAACATTTGGGGCTTTCTGTGAATTACAACCAGGTAAAGAAGGATTGATTCACATTTCAAATATAGCAAAAGAGAGAATCAAAAAAGTAGAAGATGTGCTTAGCGTAGGAGATGAAGTATTAGTAAAAGTAACACAAATAGATAATCAAGGTAGAATAAATCTTTCAAGAAAAGATGCATTACCAAAAGAAGAAGATAAAAAGGCATAAACCCTCAAGGTTTACGCTTTTTTTATAAATAACTATAAATAAGAGACGTCAATGTTTTAGTTTTATTTCATTAATCGTTTATAGACTCTAAAATACATCAAATAAATTTACAGTATTTGAAGAGAAAAAATATTATTAATTTTAATGACAATCAGATGTTTTTTCTTGGTTGTTATTTTAAGTTCCATAATTTATGAGTTTGGATAAGTTAAGATATTCAGGTTGAAAAGACCTGAATATTTCTATATAAATATGTTTTTTCTTAGTAAGTATATCTGTATTCTTTAAAACAATCAATGAATATTAAAGCCACAAGATTCAAGTAAATCAAAACTGTGGATTGAAAAATATATAAGGTGAGTATATAATTATTTTAGAAAGTTTTGGATTAAACAAACTCTAATAGTTGCAATTATAGGTATAGTATATAAGACTAGATATAGATTATATTTTTACTACAATATATGAGAGATTAATAAATAAAGGAGGCAAAACATTGAGCACTAAAAAATCTATAATGATAATAGTGTCAATAATAACCATGCTTGTAGGTATTAAATACATAGATAACATATATGAAACAAAAGATACTATAGTTATAGATAAAAAATTACATAAAACAGTACAAGATTATCTAGATTATAAAATACGTAAACCATTAGATGGAGGAAAAGTGTTAACCGCATATACTATCTATGGTGCAAAAGGCAATGAAATTTATCTGTCAGCTGTATTTAAAGAATTTTATAAATTAAGTGACGAAATAAAAGAAACACATGGATTAATGACAGAGTTAGTATTAATAGGAGAGAAAACAAATAACGGAGTAGTTATAACAAATTATAGAATGCCTCCTGATGGAATAGGTTATGGGAAGGCATTAGCTAGATGGTTTTCAAAAGAAGCATATGAAAAATACCAACAAGAAGATAGTGTGGATAGTAAAAGAAGAGAAAAAGAATTAGACAAAAGGGCAACTAAATGGTTTAAATTTTCACAATAGACGTGGATTTATAGCAATAACACTAGGAGGATAAATGATGATAGATATATACAATAAAGTTAGTAAAAAAATAGAGTTAATAGACTTTGATGAACTGTGGAAAGGGTTTGAAAAGACTGATTTTGCACTTTATGATGATAAAATAGTTGTAATGAAAGATAAAGAAATTCCAGTAGACGATAGGTTCATTGGTAATACAGCGATTGAATATGAAGAGGAGTTATTAGCAATATGGAAAATTCACGATAAAGAAGAAGTAGATATTGATAGGATGGCGTCCCTTATAGTACATGAAATGTTCCATGCTTTTCAATATAGTAGTAAACTAAAAATAACAGTAAATGATTTTGATAAATTAAAATATCCATTAAACAAAGATAACTATAGATTACTTTATGAAGAAAGAAGATATTTAGTTAATGCATTTAAAACTGATAATATAGAAGAAAAGAGACACTATTTAAAAAAGTACATAGATATTAGAAATAGCAGAAAAAAGATAATTAAAGGTATTTTTAATTATGAAATACAGATGGAAACTTTAGAGGGACAGGCTACCGCAGTGGAATTAAAGACATTAAAACTGCTGTCTAGACAAAAATACGAAAAAGAAGTAAGTTACATTTGTGAAATATTAAGCTGTATAAATGAAAAACTATTTGATATAAGGAGAGCATCGTATTTAACAGGGGCATTGTTAATATTAATTGCAGAGGAGTTAGGTATAAAAATAGAACAAGATTTAAGTAAGAGTGTATATCTATATAATGACATTAGTAAATTTGATTACAATATAGAAAAAGGAATAAAACTTGATACGGGGTTTGATGAAGCTGAATTTAAAAAAGAGTATGATAACTATGTAAATGAAATTAAAAATAAGATAGACTCCATACTAAATCAAGATAACGCTAAAACAATAACAGGTAAATTTAAAATAGTACTTTATGATCCTATGAATATGGCTAGGTATAATAAATATATATATCATAGTTTAGTAGCAGTAAAAGAAGGAAAAGAAGTAACAACAATAAAGAAGCCATGTGTGACAATAATCTCAGATAAAGATGATTATAGAAACTGTGAGAATATTATTATGGGAGAATAATAGTTTTATGTATCTTGAGCTTCTGAGAGATAAACTAAAACAATTTGCTAAACAAACCATAAATTATAAAATTTGGTAGATTTAGAAGTGTAAAGATACTTAACTCATTGGTGATGGGGAAATCAAAGATAATCTAAAACCAACAAAGAAGCATATCCGTTTTTTGGAGAAGCGACTTTAGAGGACTTGTTTCTACAAAGCTTCTACATAATATAAAGGAACAAGTTCTATATAGAGTCCGTAAGAAATTAGGATATGATAGTACCAATAGGTAGTGAACTTTCTTGAACTATATATTTTTATCTTACAAAGCATTACCTCAAAAGAGATATTAATCAATTACCTAGAAGCTGAGATTGTTTATCGACAGCGACATTGAAAGCTGTGATTTAACATTAGTATAATAATTCACAGATTACTCCGAGCAAGAAAAACAATCAAAAAGCTTAACCAATAAATTAATGAATAACCACAAGTATCCCGCAAAGCATTACTAAAAAAGAGCTACCAAAAAGTAACTAATAAGCAAGGGGGCGATACATATGACTAAAACGATAACACAATCAACATTTACAGAAAAACATGCAAAAACAGTATGCACATGGAAATACGATAAAGAATTTTCAGTATATGATCTGCCTAATTGGAATATATCAGTAAATAAAAATTTTGGATTGACAAAAGAAGAAATAAGAAAAGAACAATTTCTCGCATTTGAGGCTAGTAATGAACTAATTGCCTTTGGTAGAATTGTACGAAAGAATGGCAAGGTATCTATAGGAATAGGGATAAAGCCAAATTTCTGTGGACAAGGCTTAGGAAAAACTATAATGAAATCAATACTAAAAGAGGCGGAAAAACGATATCCTGATGATGTTATAAGTTTAGAAGTAAGAGCTTTTAATAAAAGAGCTACAAAATGCTATACTGGTGTAGGTTTCAAGGTAAAAAAAGAATACACAAAAAATAACTTTAATGGAGAAAAAGATCAATTTATTTATATGGAATGGGAGAGAATACATGAATAAGACAGAGACTATGAATACAGTCAAAGAAATACTAGCTAAAAAAGGTGGATATAACAAAGAAGTATTTGATGAAGACAAAAACATATTCATAAAATCATCCAAAACATTTTTTAATATTGTATCGTTTGGTAAGAATGCAGTATTCATATTAGATAAGAGTATATATAATTGGGCGATTAAGCAATTTGTAAATATAGAAGCTAAAAGAGTAATGGATGGAGAAAATCTACATATCATAGAATCTAAGCTAAGAGAATATAATAAAAAACTAGCAGGAGAACACTTAAGATATTTATTTGCAAATAATGAGGAAACTAATGTATTTAAACCAACTGGTTTTAAATATAAGCTATTCAAGAAAGAAGATATGAAAAATTTATACGAAAACAAAGGCTTTGAAAATGCACTAAATTACAAAAACGATGTGATAGCATTGGGTGCATTTATAGAAAATAAACTAGTGGCATTAGCTGGAGCAGATGATTACTATGATGATTTATGGCAAATTGGAATAGATACATTGCCTTCATATAGAAAACAAGGGGTAGCAACATACCTAGTTAGAAGCTTAGCAAAAGAAATACATAGCCTCGGTAAAATACCGTATTATACAACATGGAGTGCAAATATTCCATCTATGAAAATAGCACTAAAAACTGGATTTACTCCTACATGGATAGAGTACTTTGCAGTTGACACAGATAAGAGATAGTATAAGGAGTTAAGTATGGTATGAAGTTAGTAGGAGATTAAAGAGTTCATAGAACAAAGAAATACTACATGTGAAATTAGACGATAAATATAACAAAAAATATGTTATATTTTTAATGATACAAGATGATATAGCACGGAATACAAAAGAATAGAATTTATAATTGGTATGACAAATCATAGGAGAATGGTGATTTGTACTTCCTAAATTATATATAAAGATATTAACGTTAAATAAGCAAATACAAGGAATAGCTTCATTGTATTTGCTTTATTTTTTATTCGAGAATATTTAGGCATAGCTATAATAGGTAATTGTACCTAAAGAGGAAAAATATAATGAAATTTGTTGAAATTAGTACTATAATATAATAATGTGACGATAGGTGTATCACTTTGCATCACTAAACTATACATAAAAGGAGTGTTAAAATTGAAGGGGATTAAAAATTCTATCGCTAGTAAACTAGCAATGCAGGTTATTTTAGTCACAATTATTATATTTTCAATTGTAGTGGCATGGATGTACTACACTACAAAAGAAAATACAGAAGCACAGGTATTTAAAGAAATTGATATGCAGACGGCTTTAATCGAAAAAGATATTAGTGAGACATTCATTATTGCTAAGCAAATAGCTAAACAAGCAGCATTAGATAAAGATGTAAAACAATATCTAAAAGAAGTAAACGTACGTGAAGATATCACATCACATCCACTTTACCACAAAATGATGGATACATTAGCAGATTATAAGAACACATTTGATAGAGTAAAGTATATATTCATATCTAATGACCGTGCCAATTTTGGAGTGGATACTGACAAAGAGGTTTCAAAGGTTGGCTATGATCCAAAAAAGAGACCTTGGTATAAAGTAGCCACTGAAGCAAAAGGAGTTGCGTTTACATCACCATATCAAGGGTCAAATACAGACGAAATTTTCGTATCTGCAATAACTGCATTAAGAGATAACACAAATAAAGCATATGGCTTTTTATCAGTAGATATATCCTTAGATACCATACCAGAGATCATGAAAGATAATTTGATAGGTAAAAAAGGGAAGAACTTTTTAATAAGTAAGCAGGGAGTAGTAGTATATGCTCAAGATAAAAAGTTAGTTGATGATAAAACAAATATAAAAGATATAGAATCACTTTCTTTTGTAGGTGAAAAGGTTTTAAAAGGAGAAAACGGAATTAAAGATGTTAACTATCAAGATCAAGATTATATAGTAGCTTATGTTCCTCTTAAAATAAATGGCTGGGGTATAATACAGCTTATAGATAAAAAAGAAATATACAGTGATTTGAAAAAATTTACAACTTACATACTTATAGCATTTGCTATCGGTACTATCTTGATTTCAACAATTGTGTACTTAAGAGTAAGAAGCATAATGAAACCGATCTCGAAAGCAACAAAATTTGCTGAGTTATTGGGAGAAGGAGATTTCACACAAGAAGTTTCAAAAGAAAATCTAAAAAGGCATGATGAAATAGGGAATCTTTCAGTAGCATTCAATGCTATGAACCAAAACTTTAACAAACTCATAGGTTCGGTTATAGAATCAGCGCATGATGTTTCGTCCTCTAGTGAAGAGCTTACAGCTACAATCGAACACGTTGCAACAGTATCTAAAGAAGTTGCAACAACGATAGATGAGATATCAAAAAGAGCATCAGAGCAAGCAGAAAACACAGATAGTGGAGCAAAGAAAACATATGCTTTAGGAGAGGTAATAGAATCCAACTATCAGCAGATAGAATCACTGAATGGTGCATCAAATACAATGGTTAACAAAATCGACGAAGGACTTGAGATTGTAAATGAATTAACTAGGAAAACAGAAGAATCAAACAAAGCATCTCAAGAAATTTTTAAAGTAGTACAGATGACAGATGAAAGCACATCAAAGATAGGCAAAGCAAGTAATATGATAGCCTCAATAGCAGAGCAGACAAATTTATTAGCATTAAATGCAGCAATTGAGGCTGCAAGAGCAGGAGAAGCTGGCCGAGGATTTGCAGTAGTAGCTGAGGAAATAAGAACGCTAGCTGAACAATCAACAAAATCAACAAAAGAAATAGACGATATAGTAAGAGAGCTTATCGATTCATCAAGTTTAGCAGTAAAAACAATAAGCGAAGTAAAAGCTATCATTAATGAACAAGTACAAAGTGTTAACGATACAGAGCAAAAATATCAAGAAATATTTGCAGCTATACAAATAGCGGTTAAAGCAATAGAAAGCCTCAATGTATCAAGTAAAGATATGGAGATAAAAAAATCTGAGATACTAGAAACTATACAAAATCTATCAGCTATAGCACAGGAAAATGCAGCTGCTTCACAGCAAGCATCAGCATCAGTAGAAGAACAAACAGGTTCAATGGTTCAAATAGTAGATGCAAGTGATGGCTTATCAAACCTAGCAGAGAACTTATCTTCATTGGTTAGTAAGTTTAAAATCAAAAACAAAAAACATAACGAGAACAGGATTTAAGACGTGTTAGAGTAAAGGAATTGTAGGAAAGATAATAGATAAATTAAAACATTATCTAAAAAAGTTAATATCAACGAAATAGAGAATAGATTAAATATATATTTAAAACGCATAAAATAGTCTTCCAATAATTTGGAGGGCTATTTTTATATTTACAGAAGATTAATAAAGATGACTAGATTTTAAGATTAAATAAGGATAAGGTTTGGAAATGTGATATTTATTTGATATTCACATGGAAAATGGAGTAATTAATATCACTCACTATACAAGTAGTTTTGTAGGAGAGGTTAAATAATATATATTTGAATAGTCTATATAATCAACTGAAGAGTTTTAATTATATATTTTATATACTTTAATTGAAGAATATTGTTGGGAGGTATTCATTTGTGTTAAGGGCTGGTGTTCGTGTCAGCCCTTAGCAATTCCTCAATCTAAGCAGTCCATGCATTAGCTTCTTATTCAGGGCATTGAGCATCTCTTTCTAAGGTTTAGAAACGTTTCAAATCCAGAAACGTTATGTGAAAAACTAATATAGTTCAGAATGCATTTTTAGTGAAGAATTAAATATAGTTTAGAGTATTTAAAATTGCTATTAATATAGTAAAGAGTATTTAAATATAATAGAAAAAGATGTATTTATGGAGGCACTAAGGACTTTTACATAGGAAAGAGATAATAGCAATAGACAGTAGTAAATTTAGGGCAAACGACTCAAAATATTATGAAGAAGTTGCTCAGAAATATGTAGAACTACTAGATGAAAAATGTTTAAACCAATAAAAGGTATAATCTTAAAGTGTGTATCTTCTTTTAAGGTAAATTGCTAGCAGACTAAAGGGTAGGTGCTGTAACCATCAGAAACAAAAGCAAGAAGATTATTAGGTAGGATTTAATTTCAAATAGGTAGTGGAAGATTTACACTATGATAAAAGGAGGGGGTGTATATGCGAATACTAAGATTTGTTTTTATAGTATCTGTACTCTTGATATTGTGTATGCTGATAGCGGCTTGCAATGAAGAAAACGAAGAAAATAAATACACAGATGAAGAATTCAATGAGATGACTGCAATGGAGTTGTATAATGTGTTTCTTGAAAATGGTTTAAAGGTAGATAAAGATTTACTAAAAGCCTTAACAAAGTATCAATTAGCGAAATTTTTTAAATCTGATTTTAATTTGTTGGTGAAGGGAATGTCATCACGCAGTCATAATGGATATATGAAGATGGCTAAGGACACAAAAGCAATCTATGAAAAGATAAAGAAGTAATCGTCCTGGCACATATGTTGTAATTCTGACTATTTAGAAAATAACCTAGAAATTTAAGAGACTACGGTATATTAATTGCAGAAATTATCATGTAGATTTTCGTAAGAAAGTAAAATTTTGCATTAACAAGTGTTGAAATTTGAGAGTGTAGGAGGAAAGTAATATGTTAAAACAAAGTAAAAAATGGTCATCAATATTTTTGGTTGTATTGTTAGGGATAATGTCCTTAATGATGTCACTAGCAGTTTATGCACAAGAGCAATTACCCATTTCTGAAGAAGTAATTTTAAATATGGAAAGTAGTGAGCTATTAGATACTTTGCTAGACAGAGGGTTAGTATTACCTAGTGATTATGATAATAGCAGAGATTTAGCAGAGCACTTTGTATACAAATACACATCTATGATTATAAATGGAAAAATAAATCCATGTATACAAGTGTTCAACGCTGAACAATCAAATCAAATGCTCAATAATTTAGCTATCACGCTTGATAGTATGAGTGTATTCAAATTGGAGAGAGAGCCTTATTTCTCAAGATACACTTTAAAACATAGCACCCCGATTGGGCCGTGGGACATGAAATATAAAGAATATAATTGCTATGCATATTCACTCGGTAAAACATCAGGATTGCAACCAGGTGAAATTTCTAACACGTATTTCAGCATATTGATGCCTATTTCAAAAATGGCAGATGTTGTTTTAAAAGATTTAGATTCATTGGGGTATAATGGGTATAAAACTACTACAAAACCGACAAGTCTTCCTGATAAATGGTTTAAAGTTATATGTATGAGAAAAGATACCGGTAATGAAGATTTCCATTTTATGAAAACAAATGGTTCGCTTAATTCTTGGGCACATAAACCTGGTTGTACACTACCATTGAGCTGGAATTACTCCTCACCTGGATATACGATTTGGAGTAATGAGCATGCTTATGATGTAAATACAACATATCCACCTACAGTAACCTATGAAAGCGATATATATTACATTATTTACAAAGGGAAGAATGATCCAGGAGTTCAGCCACGTTAAGTAAATTAAAATTGAGAAATCATTACCTGGTTAAAATATATATTTGAAAGCACAATCATAGGGCTTGACAATTATAATTTTAGTCAATATACTAATATAGTAAAATAATATTGAAATAAAGGAGAAAAAGATGAGGAATTTGTTCTTAGTTAAATAGTAACAATTTAATATTAATGTCTAAATGAAAGTCAAAGTATTAATAAACACAGGAGGAATATGTCCTTTTGTAGATGGTAGATTTTAGACATATTAATAAACTAAGAACATTACTTAAACTTTAATATAAACTTTTAGATATCTGCATGGATATATATTTCGTATCTATTTTTATATATGAGATGTATATTTTGGATGGTATCAAATAATTTTGAGGTAAAGGCTGTAAGTGAACTAATGTTCATTTGCAGTTTTTTTTATTTTAATATAGAAAGGTGCGAGGTGATAATTATGTCAGTATTGATGCGCTGTGTTGGTATAAGAAAGAATTTTGGACAGCAACAAGTCTTAAAAAATGTTAATATGGAAGTAAAAGCAGGGGAGAAAATAGGGCTAGTAGGAAATAATGGAGAAGGTAAGACAACACTTGCAAATATTATATTCGGAAAAGAAAATAAAGATGGAGGAAATATAGTATGGAGCAATGAAAAAGCCAAAATAGGATATCTATTACAGTCAACTTATTATACTGTTAACACTATTAATGATATGTTTGCAAATAACAAAGACTGCATAAAAGCGTTTCTAAAGGCATCAAGTCAGTTAGGTATACAGAAAGTGAAAGATTGGGACAAGGAAAAATTTAAAGGATTGAGTGGAGGTGAAAAAACAAAGTTAGCGCTGGCAAATATATGGTCAGATAAGCCCCATTTACTAATACTCGACGAACCAACAAACCATTTAGATTTTAAAGGAATTCAGTGGCTGATAGATGAGATTAGAGAATATAAAGGGACAATTATAATTATTTCACATGATAGATATTTTCTTGATGAAACAGTAGATAGAGTTATAGAACTACAAGAAGGTGTGAGCACAAGCTATAAAGGCAATTACACTTGTTATAAAAAAGAAAAGCAACATAGATACGAAAGTCAATTAAATGCTTATATAGTGCAAGAAAAGTATAAGCAAAAAATCACACAAGATATAAATAGATTAAAAACTTGGTCAGATAAATCACATAATGGGGCAGTAAAAAAAGCAGTTAAAGCTGGTAGAAAAAAGGGAGGAAAAGAACACTATAGAGTAAAAGCAAAGAAAAAAGATAAGCAAGTAAAATCAAAACTAAAACGGCTAGAAAAAATTGAAATAGAAGGAGTAAAAAAGCCTAAATCAGAAAAAGAAATCAACTTTGCATTTAATGATCCGAGCAAAAAAGGAAAAAGAGTGTTAGAAGCATCAAATATTACTAAGATATATGGAGACAAAATATTATTTAAAGATAGTTCTTTCTATATACAGAGAGGTGATAGAATAGGGTTATTTGGGGAAAACGGATGTGGCAAGACTACGCTGATAAAAGCTATAATGGGAGAAAAAAACATAGATAAAGGAGATTTGTTTGTAAGTCCTTCAGCTAACGTGTCCTATATGAGTCAGGATGTACTTGATTTAGATAAAGAGAGCTTTGTTATAGATTTGTTTGATATCACCACAAGAGAAAAACGTAGTGAAACACAGATTTTACTAGCTAATTTAGGACTTGATGAATCTATGATAAAAAAACAGATAAAAAAGCTAAGTCTTGGAGAGCGAACTAGGGTAAAAATAGCACAGCTAATACTAAACAACAACAACATACTAATTTTAGATGAACCTACTAATCATCTAGATTTATACAGCAGAGAAAAATTAGAAGAGACACTAGAAAAGTATACAGGAACTATTTTATTAGCATCACATGATAGGTATATGTTAGAAAGAATTTGCGACAAATTACTAGTCTTTGAAAATGAAAAAATAAAAAGAGTAGAATATGGGTTTAAAGAGTACATGGAGAAAATTAAAAAAGATGATACCAAGAAAAATGAAGCAAACCAGAAACTTGTCATACAAAATAGGATTGCATATATATTGGGAGAACTAAGCAAATACACTAAAGAAGACCCCGAGTATCATAAACTAGATGCAGAATTTCTAGAGTTAACAAGACAGCTGAGAAAGTAGGAGCAAGTTGATAAATTGCATACCTACTATTAAAACCTCTATATTATATATAAAATAAATAAATGAATGAGATTTTTTAATAAAGAATGGTTAGAGTAATAAGTATATTACAATACGCACAAAAAATCACTCAGATAAGAGGCAAAGTAATATTACATGGTATTACACAATAAAAAGCATAAATTTATAGCTGTTATAAAATCATAACAGGTACTATTTATGCTTTATTGTAATAATTCTAAGTTATTAATAGCCTCTTAGATTCATCGTTTATTACTAAAAATAACTCTCTAGTTAATTTTCACTATAACACTTTGGTATGTTTTACTGAAAGTTTTTACTTAGTAAATTAATAGTATAAATATTCTAAGGATTTATCTATATTTATAAAATAAAATAAGGTTTGTTTTTTATTTATGCTATTCTTGTAATTGATGCAACTAGTGACGTTCCTCCTGCATTTACTAGTCCACTTATTATTTGAGTAGAACTAATAAATTTTAGTTTATCCCCTTTGTTTAATGCTACAATTGCTGTTTGGGTTGTATTACCAACATCTGATATATCATTTAAACTGTTTCCTGAACTTAATATTATAATGCCATCTCTGACTAAAGATATTGATAATCCTACAAAGTCATTCATTCCAAGACTTGATTCAAGAAATACATTAGCTCTAAAACTTACTAAATACAATCCTGATGACATTATCGTAAATATATTAGAATCAAATCCTATATTAGATTGTAATGTCATATCAGTAAATTCAAGTGTCTGCCCTTGCATTATTCCATCCACATTCAGATTATTATTTACTGATATAAACGTATTATAATCATTCATACATCTATTACACATATCTCCTAACGACAATCTTACAATAGCTAGTTGGGCACTAACATTCTGTTCAGAAGCTAATCTAACTGCTCCTGCACTACGGTTAACTAATCTAATTTTATCTCCAGCTGTTATTCCAACCAATTCACTAGTACTCAAAGTAAATCTACCTGACTGAGAAGAATCCAAATTCAATCCTGCCGATGCTATATTAGTGCCTTGTTGATTTTCTGTTGTTATCGCTATAAAAGAAAAATTAACATCTTTAAAAATATTTACCCACCAAGATATAATATATATTCCACTTTCACTAAAAGTAATAGTATCAGCGTCTTTTTGATATGTTATATCTGATGTGATTTGATCAATTGTATCAAAAGATACAGCATCTCCATTATTAAGAGTCGATTCATTGTTAGCTGTCATACTGATATAACTACTCATCATAGAAGATTTCTGTGGTTTTATCTCGTTTATTTTATTATTTTCTTGTTTAATCAACATGATCCCTCCTGTCCAACCTTAAAAGCTATAAAAGTAGCACTAACTCCAGTATTAATTGTATATAATGTCCTTGCACTCCCACTATCATTAATAAACTCTAACGCTTGACCTGCTTTAATAGCAATTATCATATTACCATCGATTGGTACTTCGATATTCTGGCTTGCAGATATCGCTACTACTGCTTGTGTTTGTTTGTCTACTAAAGATACAATATTATTATC
Organism: Abyssisolibacter sp. ZYX002; assembly: GCF_056892235.1. NCBI lineage: Bacteria > Bacillati > Bacillota > Clostridia > Eubacteriales > Clostridiaceae > Abyssisolibacter > Abyssisolibacter sp. ZYX002. Next base: position 885,504 of record NZ_JARMXH010000001.1, on the reverse strand, counting down.
TTCAGCGAAGTTCATCCACCAATACAAGTAATAGACACCTTCTGTATTAAATGTAATACTACCATCATCATTTAATACAATATCATCAGAAGCGGAATTAATTTCATCTAAGCTAATAACTGAGTTGTTATTAACTGCATAACTACTTAAGCTGGTAACCATAATATGACTCAAACTATCGTGGAGCTGTTTTACTTCATTTTTAGAGTTATTTATGCTTATACTTTTACTCTTTATACCTAAACCTTTTTCCATATACAACACTCCTAAAAAATACAGTTATAAAGATAACTATATACTTTTGTTCTACTCTTAATTTCAATAAGTAATCTCTGATTATACTTGGTATATTATAATATATGTCCATTTTTTATTTATAGTGCCAAGTTCCAATTTTGCATTATACAATCATATAAACATAGATATATTGGGAGAACTAAGCAAATACACTAAAGAAGACCCCGAGTATCATAAACTAGATGCAGAATTTATAAACTTAACTAAACAGATTAGAAAAGAGACCTATAGATGAACTTTGTAAATCATAATACAGTTTTGACAATTCTGTAGAATAGAAATAAAATATCAATAAAGTATATTATTAGTCGTAAATGCTGACTTTATATTGATTTCAAAGATATAGTCAAATTTAAATGTAAAGGAGTAAGGTTATGAGTAGCTATGATAAAAGTTATACCATGTTTATTTTATATGTTGAAAACCAAGAAAAGACCAAGGAGTTTTATAAAAAAATATTAGGGGATGAACCTATACTACATGTTCAGGAATGACTGAATTCAAGCTTTCTAAAGGTGTCGGTTTAGGTATTATGCCAGAGGAAGGCATTAGAAAAATACTAGATGATAAGATAACTAATCCTAGTGAAGGCAAAGGAATACCACGTTGCGAGATTTATTTATATGTAGATAATCCAGATGAGGCATATACTAGGCTAATTGAAGCAGGAGGCAAGGGAATTAGTATCAATAAACTTAGAGCATGGGGAGATTTCGTTGCGTATGGTGCAGATTTGGATGGACACATAATAGCATTTGCTAGAAAACATGAGTAATTATAATAAATATATATAGGTAGGTATAGGTGAATAAACATATAAAACAACGGAAAAAAGTTATATATATGCGGGCAATTATTTATGACCACACATTATATCAGTAAAAGAAAAAGGTGATATTATTAAAAAAACCAAGATAGCATTTTTTATAATTATTACAATAATAATTATCTATACAACATATTTATATAGAGGTATTAGAATGTCAGAAATAATAGGATATAACAATGATGATTTTAAATATAATAATTTAGAGGTGAAGACATTAACAGTTGGTAACGGTGTTCTAACAGATAAGATAGTTACAATAAATAACAGTAAACATATAGATAAAATACTTAAAAAACTAGCAGTTTATAAAGTCAGAAAACCGATGCAAAACAGCTATAGCTGGGCAAATAACAAGCAGTACAACTTAAAGTTTAAATCAGTAGACAACAATAATGACCTAATGATAAAAATCGTGACAGAAAAGTATATAGGAATAAGCATAGGGACAAATGCTATGAAGATGTATGAAATAAAAGGAGAAGGAATAGATAAAGGGTTTTTAGAAGGTATATTTGCTAGAAAGTGATATTAGTTAAAACAGCACCATCACATAATAGGAGGGTGAAGATGGATAACAAAAATTACTATAACAACTATGAGGAAAGATATAGAATTTTACATCAAGCTGGTATAGAAAGTTGGGGACAATCAGCAGAAGATGAAGACTTGATTTTTACGTTAACAAAATGGGTTGAAAAATATAACTTGGTAGGTAAAAAAGTTATCGAATTTGCTTGCGGTGAAGGTGCTTGCGGATTAATTTTATCGAAGCTAGGATGTATATATCATGGCGTTGATATTGCACCATCAGCTATAGAAACAACACAACAACTGTTAGCAAATTATCCAAATGCAAGAGTTACGCTTCTAGATATGGTCAAAGAAACTTTAGAAGACAAGTATGATGCAGCCTTGGATGTATGTGGGTTACATATGCTAATAACAGACTCAGATAGAGCTAAATATTTAACTAATGTATTCTCATCGTTGAAGGACAATTCACCTATGCTGTTTTATAATGAAAGCTATAGAGATAATGCATATATGGGTACAGTTAAAAGCATACATGATTGGTATGAAGTAATGAATATTGATAAATCGCCAAAACAAAGAGTGATAAAAATAGAAGAAAAAGATATAGAAATAGCTATCCCTATCTTACAAGCAAGACCAAAAAATAAAGAGTTATATATAAAAGAAATGGTTGGGGTTGGTTTTATAGTTGATGAAGTTATAATAAACACCTATCAAGATGTGCAAACTTCAGCCAATATTTATGTTCATAAACCAAGTATTTAATTATAATATAACGTAAAAAACTAAGAATAATATTAAGCTAGTAATAGAAAAAAGACAAAGTCTAAAATGACCTTGTCTTTTTAAGTTGTGTTATTCAATAAAAATTAAGATTTTCTTAAGAAAAACAACACCAAAAAATTAAGGATATTATCATAATGTATAAGGGTAGAAAAATAATTGGATAGAAAGAAGGAGATAGTTTGAAAGAAGTTACAAAAATAGCTATGGTAGTATTTCTAATACTCATATGCACTATAATAGTATTTAGTAAAGTAGAAAACAAAGAATCTGATTTGCATGGATTTAGAGTAGTATCAGATGAAAAAGTTGAAGAATTAAATGGTAGAGGTATACTATACGAGCATATAAAATCAAAAGGCAAAGTGCTATATATTAAGAATGAAGACAAAAACAGATCCTTTTCTATTAATATCAAAACAATGCCGAAAAACAACAGAGGGACAAATCATGTAATAGAGCATTGCATAGCGCAGGGAGGATCAGAGCATTACCCAGTGAAAAGCTCCATAGATAAAGCAAAAAACAATTCCATGTGCGAATCACTCATGATATACACAAAACAAGATCGTGTAACTTATTGCGCAAGTAGTTATGTAGAAAATGATATATACAATATGATGGATGTAACACTTGATGCGGTTTTCTTTTCTAATCTTGTTAAAGATCCAAATATATTAAAAACACAAAGAGGATTATTTTGCTTAGATGATATTGATGAAGAGATAGTGTTTAGAGGGAATGTATATAGCGAAATGAAAGGGATGCAAGACTCAGAATTACAGCTACAAAAAGCAATAACAAAATCACTTTTCTCAAAAACAGATTATAGATGGGATGTAGGTGGAATACCAAAAGATATCATGAAACTTACAAAAGAAGAAGTCATAAAGACTTACGAAAAGCAGTATGTACCATCTAATTGCTACATAATTGTATATGGAAAAGTTGATATAGAAAAAGTTCTAACAAACTTAAATAAATATTTTAGTCATAGAAAATTTGAACAAGTAAACAATGAAAACGTGCCGATTCAAAGACAAACATCAAATAAAGAAGTTGAGTATATAGAAGACTATGGAGTTGCAGAGGATAAAGATACTACAAATAAAACGTACATTACATATAACTATGTGGTAGGTGATATAAAAGATAAAGAGGGCATATTTGTAGCTAACATAATCAATAGATTGTTAAAAGATGATATTGACCAGTTGAAAAAACAAATACAATCACAAAAGCTAGGAAAAGATGTATATTCTGAGTTAACAATGGAAGGTATTCAGCCAATATATACAATAAAAGTATTAGATTCAGACGTTAAGAACAAATTAAAGATTCAAGAACTTATAGATGATTTGTTTACAAAGAGATACCAAAACGGATTTGCCATAGAGCAGATAGATAATTTACTCAGTAAATGCAAAAGAATTGAAGAAAGAAGATGCTTAAATACAGTAAGTCATTATAGAATCAATCAAGACATATGTAGAGGTTGGATGCATGGAGAAAATATATTTGATTATATAAGAAATAAAGATACTATAGAATCATTAGAAAACAATATAGAGAAAGGATGTTTTAAAGAGTTTTTAAAGCAAAAATTCATAGATAACAAACACCGATCAATAGTAGTGCTCAATCCAGTAAAAGGATTAGCAGAGCAAAAAGCAAGAAAAACCAAAGAATATCTAAAGAACTATAAAGTAAAGCTATCAAAAAATGAGCTAGAAAAATTAGTAGAGGACACAAAATCACTAAATGCATGGATAGATAAGTCGAGTTCTAAAAATGATGAGAATAAAATTCCAAAGTTAACCTTAGAAGATATCAAAATAGAGATGGATGATATTCCAACACAGATGGATAAATTGCATGGAGTATCTACTATTTATCATCCTATGAACATAGATGGGTTCTCTCAAATATCATTGTATTTTGATACAGATAATGTAGTTGAAGATGAATTATGCTATGTCAAACTATTATGTGATGTACTTGGAAAACTAGAGACTATAAAAAATAACAAAGAACAAATATCAGAAAAAAGAAAAAAGTATCCATTTGTGATTATGCCAGAATTCCATGACAAATCAGAGTCGAATATAAAAGGACTAAAAATATGTATGAGTATGAAAATGGATAAAGGTAAATGTAAAGATATACTTAATTCCAAAGAAGAAATAATAAATAGTACTCTGTTTAAAGATAAAGAAAGTATTAAAAACATACTCGTCAGTATTCAATCTGATTATAAAACATTTATAGAAGAATATGATTATGGAAAATATGTAGCTAGTAATAGTGTCAAATGTCAAGGAGAAAAGTATTCAAAGATTTGGGGAGATAAGTATAGAGTTTTTATTAATAACTTACTTGCTAATTACGATAATCAATTTGATAATATAGAGCGTAACCTCAAAGAAGTAAACCGTAAAGTATTTAATACTAACAATATGACTATAAGCTTCACAGGGAGCAATCAAGGGTATGAAGAATTTAAAAGTAATATAGGGGATTTAATAAGTAAGATCAACAATAAAAAAGAGGCAAAATCAGAGTCTATAAAAAATAAGAAAAATAGAAAAGCCACTATAATGCCTATAGATACATCATATGTAGTAGTGGGTGGCAACTTTATAGAAGAAGGATATAAATATGATCCCAAAATGAAAGTACTTGAAAATATCATCAATAATGAATATATAAAACAATTACGTATTAAAGGATACGCTTACGATGCAAACATAAACATTTCAGAAGATGGAGATATCACAATTTCAGTTGATAGATGTGATGATATAAAAAAAACACTAGAAATTATAGACAGCGTAGTGAAGTTTATAGAGAATTTTACACTAGCAAAAGATCAAATGCACAATCATATAGTTAGTACTATACCTAAGATACTGAAAAGAGATGAATTCGATTCATATATATTCAGATATAAAGCCTATGACAAAATGCTTTTTGCAAAACAGTCTATAGACAAAAGAATACAACAATGTAATCAAATCAAAACTACAAAAGATAAAGATATAAAAAAATATGCTAAAATGTTAAAAGCAATACTAGATCAGAATAACTATTGCATAACTGGAGGAAAAGATATAATCTTAAAAAACAAAGGACTGTTTGATGAAATAGAGTATTTTAAATAAAATATAAACGAAAAGGTGAATTTTACTATTTCACCTTTTTATGTTTTTGTATAAAAAATTTACCAAAATATATTGACTTTATGTGCTGGCAAAATGTATAATAATATTGTACTGGCATAAAGTGAGGTGAAGTTATGGTGCCAAAGAAAATGGGTCGACCGACTTCAAAAAATCCCAAGGATATAAAACTCCAAATAAGAGTTGATAAACCAACAATGGACATGCTTGATAGATGTGCTAAAAAACTAGGAAGTAATCGTTCAGATGTTGTTCGTAGAGGGATAAAGAGAATAGCAGAAGACCTAGAGGGTAAATAAAAAGAAGTAGCGTCACGCTAACCAGACCGACACTACTTCTTCCAACTATCCTCCACATAAGCAGAGGTAAATATATTATACACCTGTTTATTGTGAAAATCAATTATATTACCAATATTTTTTATCGGAGGTGTAAATATGAAATCAGTAACAGACCAGTTATTTGATGGAGAAATAAGCGCAGAGGATATGTTCATACTGACAGATGAATATAGAGAAGCAAGTGACATCTATGATGATACAGAAAAGTACTTAACGAGATTATTAGATAAAGATACTAAAAAGATTTACTATGAAACTATAGACAAGAAATCAATAACAGCAATGATAGAGTCAAAGATATATTTTTCCCAAGGTTTTAAACTAGGGTTTAGGTTAGCTAAAGAGATGTTAGAAGATAGTTAAACTAAAAATTAATATGAAAGATAAAAGGCAAAGTCTTTATGATTTTGTCTTTTGGTTGCAGGCTTATAAAATTGTTTCAAGGAAGTATTTTTAAGACTATCGGATCATATCATTTTTATTGTTTATAATATATATTGCTATATAGGTGAAAGGAGCAAATGTTATGAAAAATATCAAGTTATTAAGTATACTATGTGTTTTATTTATAGTTTTATGTGGGTGTAGTAGTCCTAAAATTAAAACAGACTCACCTAAAGCTACTGTCACTTCATTATTTGATTTAGTTAAAGAGGGGAAATATAACGACTTAGATAAGGTAGCTGACAATATTAAAGATTATAACCTTGGTATAGCTAAAGATGGAACCACTAAACCAATTACTGACACGTTAATTAAAGCTACAGGAAAAGTTAAATTTACTATTAATGAAGAAAAAATTGATGGTGAAAAAGCAACTGTGAAAGTAGGCGTTGATTATCCGGATATTAACAAAGTGCTTAAGGAGATGGCGAAAGAAGTAGATGAAATGATGAAATCTATGAAAAGCACAGAAAAAGGTGATCTTGATGAAGAAGCAGTGCTTAAAAAAATGGAAGAGTCTATAAAAAAGAAATTAGAAGGAAATCTTGAAACTTTACATAGTGATATAACTATTGATATCATTAAAAAAGATGGAAAATGGTTAATAACTCTTGATACAGATATAGCTAAAGCTATCACAGGTAACTTATATAGAAGACGTTAAAACTGATTAAAAGTCACTCAAACATGGTAATAATTGAGACAATAAAATCTCAAAAGTACTATGTTTGAGTGCTTTTTGTTTTTGAGGTTAGGCTTAAGAAGGGCACAAAGCTGGAACTTATATGCTAGTCAGACTTAAGCCTCATAATTACTTTTTAAATTTGTACTTTACAGTCTGTTATATATAAATTAAACTGAATTTAATAACTTAAAATATTCAGTAAAACTTTAACTAATAAGGAGATGACTATGCCCAAAATTGTAACCGAGGAAAAGAAAGAGATAGCAAGAAAAAATATAAAGAAAAAAACAGAGGACCTAATTGAAGAGATAGGATTCAAAAATATCACCATTACTAAAATATGTGATGCAGTTCCCATAGGAAAAGGGACTTTTTACTATTATTACAACTCAAAGGAAGTATTACTCTATGAAATCTTAAAAGAAAAAGAAGAAAACCTCATTAAACAAATGCTAAGCTATAATAACTACGAGATAAACATAGAGGATAAAGTAATAAAAGCATTAACAGAAGTCTATATTGGTAAAAATAGTTTAGTCAATACAATTACAACTGAGGAAATCGAAAAAATCATAGCAAAACTACCTTCAGAATTGATTTACAATAAAGAATTAAGAGGAAAGAACTTTTTCGAATCCTCAATGAAGATATTGGGAATTAATCCGTCAAATATAAATATGGGTGTCTTAGTTGATTTACTCGATTGTGTTAATTTTATAGCATCTAGACCGTGTAAGCATGGAGAAGAAGCTAAGAGAGAAGCACTTGAGATTTTGATAAAGGGGATAGCTACCTACATAGCCAAAAGAAGCTAGGTGAGGAATACTACAATAAACAATAATTAATGATGTTTGTAAGTTGTTAAAAAATCCCTTTATTCTGCGCTGAATGCATCAGCATCTATATAAAACTTTTTATAATAAAATGAAAAGCAAAGATTTAAAGAGTTTATGAAAAAATCTAAGAATATAAGGAGAGAAATGATGATTAAATATCTAATTTGCACTTTTGGGATCACATGGGGTTTATGGGGAACTGTCATTTTTGGCATCAGCTTAGGTGCATGGGAATATGGACATCCTTTAGCGATGACATGTTATGTGATGGGCATATTCTCTCCAGCAATTAGTGCTATTATAGTTAACAAAAAACAATGCACTTCTCAAGAATTCAAGGCTTTTATGAAGAATATTATAAATGTAAGAATGCCTATTAAATGGTATATATGGACAATTGGTTTACCTATTGTTATGACAGCTTTACCTGTATTATGGGGTGGGGCGACAATAGAAAAACCTTTTTATGTGGGCTTTGTATTGATTATACCGATGATAATTGGGGGAGGGCTTGAAGAAATTGGCTGGAGAGGATTCTTGCAATCAAAAATAGAGGCTCGATTTAGTGTATTCACTAGCACATTGATTGTGGCTGGGATTTGGGCGATATGGCATATTCCTTTATGGTTTATATATTGGACAAATCATGCAGAGTGGAATTTTCTAATGTTCTGTGTCCTTGTTACAAGTTTTGCTTTTTTACTATCTAGTGTTTATCATAAAACCAAAAGCATATTTTTATGCATTTTATGTCACGCCACAATAAACGCTTTCTTGGAGATTTACCCGACAAACAATAAGATTTTACCTCAGATACCTGTGCTTTTTATTGCTATATATATTGGTCAGAGCAACTAGTTTTTTGAGGATGAAGGCTTTTTTAAGGCAATAAAAATGAAGAAAGAATTAAAATACTATGTTACTTTAGATAAAGTGTAAAACAGGTGATTATGCAGATTTTATAGATATAAAAAATATAGAAAATAGTTTCGTTATGTGGCATAACCCTTGAAAGTTGAAAAACGTAAAAATCAGTTATCTAGCGAGCTTATATACAATCGGAAATTTTTTAATTATATTATCGAATATAAAATCGTTAAAAAAGGAATTATGATACTAGTATAGAAATATATAGACAACTGCAATTGATATATTATTATAAATTCAAGGAGGTCATCTATGAACAACAAAGACCTTACAAAAGAAGAACTTGCTAGGGAAATAGATAGTTTACTACCAAACAAAAAATATCCATCACTAGCTAGATTTGTACTTTCTGCTCTTGGAGGAATCCCTATAGGGGGTGGAGTGATAGCAGCAATAGGTGGAGCTTGGTCAGAAAAAGAACAAGCTAATATAAACAGTGTATTTAAAGCGTGGCTAAAAATACAAGAAGAAGATATCAAGAGTATTACAAAGACACTTTCTGAGGTTATAGCAAGGGTAGATATACAAAACGAGAACATTATTTCAAGAGTTCAGAGTAAAGAGTATCTAGATATAATCAAAAAGTGTTTTAGAGATTGGTCGGCATCTGATAGTGAAGATAAAAGATTACAGCTACGCAATCTATTAGCCAATGCAGCAACCACACGTATCACAGATGATGATGTTATCAAATTATTCATAGAATGGATAGATAAATATACAGATATGCACTTCAAGATAATATCAATAATTTATAGAAACGAAGGAATCACTCGTTATCAAATATGGGATAAGCTCTATGACAAAGAGGTAAGAGAGGATTCGGCTGAGGCTGATTTATTCAAGCTCATAATGCAAGATTTGAGTATAGGGCATGTTATAAGACAGTATCGAGCTACAGATGATGAAGGAAACTATATTAGACATACTACTAGAAAAGGCAAAAATAAATCACCTTATCTAAAATCAGCATTTGACAAAGAAGAGCCTTACGTATTAACAGAACTCGGAAAACAGTTTGCAAGCTATACTATGGATGAATTAACGTTAAATATAACAACTAAAAATGCATGAAATTTTAGTTGTTATAACAAATATTAAATGTTATAATATAGCACACAAATTTTAAAAGTAACCTTTTTTAGAGGTTACTTAATTTTCGCATACAAAGGAGGTATTCATAATGACAGATAAGAATGTTAGGTTTTATAGTTATTTTAACTTAGATTTAAAGACTGTGCAAAAACTATTTTCAAAGTTTGATACAAAGATAAAGGTTAAATCGATAGAGCTGATAACAGAAGGGTTAAGCACTACTAATTATATAGTAGAAGCAGAAGATAGCCCAAAGAAATACTTACTTAAAATTTATCCTGTGGATGGAGAAAGAACTGATTTAGAGGTAGCATCGTTTTTATATGTAAAACAGTTTATTAGAGTTCCAAGTATCTATTTATATGATGATAGTAAGCAAATTTGTGGCAACAAATATGTGATAATGGAGTATATTAACGGAACTACATTAAAAGATTATATTATAACTAATAAAAAGTTTTCTGATGATATAGCTTACGATATAGGGAGAAATTTGGCATTATTACATAGAAGAGAGTACCCATGTAGAGGACTACTTGATAAAGAATTAAACATAAAAGAACAATTATCTAGTATGCATGAGGTTTATTATAAGCTTCTGGGTGGGGTAGTAGTAAAACATATAGATAGAAATGTTAAAGAAGAATTATTAGAGTTTATAGATGCAAACGATGATTTAATTAAAGAGTTAGATTCAAATAGTGTTTTCTCACATGGAGATTTTTATCCATCTAATATTATGATAGATTCATCTAAAACAGTATGGTTCATTGATTTTGAATACAGCTTGTCTGCGCCCATTTATAGCGATATTGGAAAGTTTTTTAGAGATAGAGATTTTGATAAATACAGAACAAATAATACCTTTGATAGTTTCGCTAAAGGATATAATGATAATGCTAGAAATAAACTACCAGATAACTGGATAAAGCTATCCAGACTCAACGATATTACATCAATGCTATCTCTAATAAATAAAGAAAGTCCTCCAGCAGGGTGGATAAAATCAATAGAAACATCAATAATACATACTATGAAGATATTAAAAAATGAGTAAATAATGATGAAATCATATAAACTAGAAAATTTATATCATTGTAAAGTCCTTTCTTTAAATTACCTGTTACTAATAAGCAGTTAGCTACTTAATATGATTATCGATATACTAAATAAATGCTTGACGTGTAGTTGAGTTCTTTTATTATACTATTTAATATATAACAATAATAAAACTAGGAGATGGGATATGAAGACAAAGACATTAATTTTAATTTTACTAATTACACTTGTAGTAGGAGGATGTAAAGATTCTTCTAAAGATTCAACCAAAGATTTGAATAAAGACTCAACAAATAAGACAATCAATGAACCAATTGATAATGCAAGCAAAAATTCAATCAAAAGTGAAGGTCTTAAGCTTGATTATAGTAAAGGTTATGAAAGTAAAGCAAAAGTACAATTTAAGAGATTAGAAGCTATGAAAAGTTTTTATAAGAAAGCCAAAAATCTTGACTTAAAAGTTCACGTAGAGCTTCTTGATAAAGAAGAATGGACAAAAAAATATAAAGATGTGCCATACGGTATGCCTTTCGTTATGCTCGAAGGAACACCAACAGTAGTATTGCCTGCTACAGAAGATGGGATTATTGTAAAAAATGCATTAGTATATAAAGACAATGTTCCTAGAGACATAAAGAAAACATTAAGTGAGATAGGTTTTACTTATGAAGAGGCAGTTAAGCTTTTTCCTGATCTCATAGGATTACATGAGGTTGGTCATTCTTTAACTGTTGAGAATGGCAACACAAATCTAAATTCTTGGTTTAATGAATTTATGGCAACATATTATGCATATGCATATTTAGTAAAAGAAGAACCAAAATATGCTAAGTTATGGAAGGCAAATGCTAGCATAACTTATTTAGATGGTTCTAAACCTAAATATACAGCTCTAAAAGACTTTGATGAAAAATATTCACAGATACAACCGGATAATTATGATTGGTATCAGAAACAGTTTACATTGTTAGCAGTTAAAGTATATGATAGCATGGGTTTAGATTATATAGATAAAGTTAAGGATGTATTTAAGGATGATGTAATAGATAGTGATGAGACCTTCAATAAACTACGAACTATATCACCTATATTTGATCAATGGGCATCAGAAATGAAAAATAAATTTAAGTAATATAAAAAAGGAGCATTAGCTCTTTTTTTATATGGGAACATGCAGTTAACTACATATTATACAATTATTGCAAATAAAATCGATACTTGACGTGTAGTTAAGTTCTTTTATTAAACTGTAAATATATACAATAAAAATAAAAATATAGAAAGGAGCAAGATATGAAAACAAAAGCGTTAGTTTTAATTTTATTAGTCACATTTGTAGTAGGGGTTACAGTTTCATCTGCAGTAGAAATTACACCGTTATCAGGAAATTCAATCGTAGGCGAAGGGCTTAGGGTTGATTATAGTGAAGGTTATGAAAGTAAAGCTAGAGTGCAATTTAACAGATTAGGATCTATGAAGAGTTTTTATAAGGAGCAAAAGGGCTTAGATCTAAAGATTAATGTAGAGCTTCTAGATAGGAATGATTGGGCAAGAGAGTATAATGACGTTCCATATGGACTTCCTTTTATTATGCTTTATACACCACCAATTGTAGTATTACCAGCTACACAAGATGGTGTTGTAGTAGAACTTGGATTAAAAAACAAAGATTATGTTACTAGTGACCTTAAGAAAGAATTAAGTGATATAGGTTATACTTTTGAAGAGGCAGTTAAACTTTTTCCTGATCTTATAGGATTGCATGAAGTTGGTCATTCATTAACTTTTGAAAATGGTAATACTAATCTTAATTCTTGGTTCAATGAATTCATGGCAACATATTTTGCATATGCATATTTAGTAAATAAAGAACCAAAACATGCTAATCTATGGAAAGTGAATGCTAAAATAACTTACTTAGACGGTTCCAAGCCTAAATATACAAAACTAAAAGATTTTGATGAAATATATTCTGATATGCCTGTAGAGAATTATGATTGGTATCAAAAACAGTTTACATTGTTAGCAGAGAGAGTATATAACAGCATGGGGTTAAATTTTATAGATAAAGTTAAAGAAGTATTTAAGGATGATTCAGTAAATAGTGAACAAACTTTCGAAAAACTGCGCACTATATCACCTATATTTGATCAATGGAGAGAAGAAATGAGTAATAAATTTAAGTAGTTTAAAGAGCTAGGTTCAACTACATCTACATCAGATATTATAGGTGAATTTAGTTTTAAATTTTATTGTTGATTAATAAGAGTATCACCAACCTATCTCATTACTATAATTACAAAACCTTGAAAATACTGCTGATATCAGTATTTTCAAGGTTTAGCTATTTAATTAAAAATTTTACCAAAAATTAGCTATATGTTATAATATATTTTAATAGAAAAGGTAAAGAGGGGATTTTTTTGAGAAAAAAAGTAGTAATTATTATAGTAGCTATAATAATTATATTAACTATAGCTATTATAATTAACTTTATCAGCAATAATAGTTTAAGAAAAAATGGACTCGTTGGGATTGGCAAAACGCTTACTATAAATATAACTAAGAAGCCGGTAATAAACCACGCTTCCTTAAAGAATGTTATAGCTATAGATTTATGGGATAGATCAGAAAGAAATAAATTGGAAAAATATATGAAAAATAATAATTTGCAAATCAAAACAGGAACGTATCAAATAAACCAAGGTACAACATTTGAGAAATCACTTGAAATTTTTATATTTGAAAAAAATACAAACCACTAAAATTAGTATTTTGTGTTTTTTGCCGTTAAGGTAGTATACAATCTTGAGAATAATGCATATCTATACCATGATTCTTAGGGAATAGTCATACCAAGAAAATATCTTTGTAGCAATTGGATAATTATCTTAATTTTTGAGGTAGCTTTCATGTTTTTTGCAGCTAATCTCCTTTTGAGTTTTTTATGTTTTTTTATTTATAATCGTGGCTAGATAGCAAAATTGCTTTGATATTTTAAATGTGGTATAATGATGTTTGCAATAATAATTAAATTAATAAAGGTGGAATGTAATCCGACAACTTAGTGTTATATGAATCCAAATAACATAAGTAGCTTGGAGAAATATATAAATTAATTAACTTGATAATTAGGAAAATCTGTTTGTTTAAAACAGTTTATCTTGATGGCAAAGTCATCAAGATAGCAGACTTTAGTAAAAGTTCTATTTCAAGGCGTGTTAAAATTGAGTAGCAGAGCTTACTTAGAGGTAAGTGAGCAACGGAAATTTTGGGGCAACGCAGAAATTGGGATTTTGTCTACTGTCTGAAGCTGTTTGTTGAAAACAGTTTGTTAATGATCCTAATTATTGTCAGTTGATTTTTTTGTGTATTCTCAGAGCTACTTTTTTTATTGGATAAAATTATTATTGAAATTTTAAAGAGGGGAGTGGATATTATCTAAAATCTGCCAGATTAGTTTAATGCAAAATAACATAGGAGGGATTTATAAATGAATATTAAAAAGATAATAGAAATATTAGAGTCCGCTAAACCTTACGATAAAGGTACAGCTATAATGTGGACTGATGAACATATCTCAAAAGAGTTATTAAAAGTACATCTAGATAAGAATAGCAATCTAGCAAGTAGGACTAAGAAAAATATCCAAAAAACAATTGAATTTATACTAAGAGAGTTTGATAAAAATAGTGGTGATATTTTGGATTTAGGTTGTGGCCCAGGACTATATACAGAAAGATTAGCAATGAAAGGGTATAATGTCACAGGTTTAGATTTTTCGAATAATTCAATAAATCATGCAATCAAAAGTGCTAAAGAAAAGGAACTTGATATAAAGTATATTCAAAAAGATTATCTTAAAATGGATTTTAAAGAACAATTTGATTTAATAATAATAATTTTCTGTGATTTTGGAGCATTGTCTGTATCAGATAGAGAGAAACTGCTAGATAACATATATAAGGCATTAAAGCCTGGTGGTATACTTATATTTGATGCATTAAATGAGAAAGCACTAACGAATATGGAATTAAAGAAAAATTGGACAGTATCAAGCGGAGGCTTTTGGCAAGAAAGTCCATACATCAGTTTATCAAATACATCTCATTTTGAGGAGGTAAAGGTCTTGCTAGATGAACATATAGTTATTGATGAAGAAAATAATTATAAAATATATCGCTTTTGGAACCATTATTTTGATAAAAAGGATATGGAGCAAATGGCTATAAAGAGTAATTTTGTTATGGATAAATGTTTTAATAATATTATAGAAAATGACTCACTATCAAACGATGAAACTGTAACTTTTTATAAGCTTAGAAAATTATAAATGAATTATTGTTGAAAATAGAAGAGAGCAAAACATTATTTGCTTTCTTCTTATTTACTAACAAATACCTACAAAAAAAGCAGGAAATAATCAATAAAATATATAATATATAAAGTAATACATAATTTAAAATGGTATGTTTGATATCATTAATATTCAGAATATTCAAACTACCGTTTTGGATAGTAATAAAACAATCTAAGGAGGCAAACTATGAATGATTTCGGGTTATGGGCTGTTATACCACCATTAGTAGCAATTATTTTGTGCTTTTTAACAAAAAGAGTATTAGTATCACTGTTTGTAGGAGTTTTTGCTGGGGGTTTGATTATATCAAAAGGAAACCCTTTTAGTGGAGTAGCTTATTCACTAGAAAAACTAGTTACATCTATGACCGATGAATCTAATATCAGATTGCTATTATTTAACTTATTAATGGGTGCAGGAGTTGCATTTATATGGAAGCTTGGAGGAAGTAAAGCATTAACAAATTGGGCTAGAAAGAAAATTAAGACAAGAAAATCTGCTGGCATTGGAGCTTGGCTTTTGGGTATTATTGTATTTTTTAATGATTATGTAAATGCTGCAATAGTAGGTAATGTTTTTAGAGATGTTTGTGAGGAACATAAGGTGTCATCAGAGAGATTATCTTATATATTAGACTCCACAGCAGCACCAGTTGCTACATTCTTTATATCGGATTGGATAGCTTTTCAGATGTCAATGATACAGTCAGGTTTAGATACGGCGGAGATAACCACAGTATCATCATTTGGAGGTTTTTTGCACAGTATACCATTTAACCTGTATTGTATTTTTGCAGTAATTTTTGTTGGAATGTTAGTTTTAACAGGTAAAGACTATGGACCAATGTTAAAGGCTGAAAATAGAGCATTAACAACTGGCAAGATTGTTAAAGACGGTTCTAAACCTATGCTGGACGTAGGTTATGAATTAGGAGATCCAAAAGATGTCAAATCTAGTTTGTGGACATTTTTCTTGCCTATAATAGCACTTGTTGGTGTTACAATGTTTGGATTTTACTGGACTGGAAAAGCTGGGGGAGGTACAACAATAACTGAAATATTAGGAGATGCAGATGCTCCACTGGCATTACTGTGGGGTGCATTTTCAATGACTATAGTAGGGATAGTATTGGCACTTAAAGTTACAGATCTAAAAGAAACAATGGATACGTTTTTAGATGGATTGAAGTTGATGCTATTAGCATGTACTATATTAGTACTAGCATGGTCTTTGGGCGCTGTTACTAAGGACATGAAACTAGCAGACTATATTGTATCTAAATTAGGTAACAGTCTACCGTTCTCAGTTGTTCCTATTATTATATTCTTCTTAGGTATGGTTATTTCATTCTCTACGGGGACATCATGGGGAACTATGACTATATTAACACCGATAGCAATACCATTAGTTTATAAAATGACTGGTGATGCAATAACATCAGTATCTATGGCAGGTATAGTATTTTCAGGTGCGATTTTTGGCGATCATTGTTCACCGATTTCAGATACAACAGTATTAGCATCAATTTTCTCTGGAGCAGATCATATAGACCATGTGACTACACAGATACCATACTCTATAACTGTAGCTGTAATAGCCATATTTATGTATTGTCTGTATGGGTTTGTTAATATACCAATATACGCATTGATACCTTTAGGATTAATTCTTTTATATGTAGTAATGAATGTATTATCAAGCTATTATAGCAAGAAATATAAAATAGACAGCGTTACGAAGCAATTTAATAAGTAGAAACTGGATATTGTCAAACAACCTGAGTCCCATTATATTAAAAATATAATGGGATTTTTTGTTTGGCGTGTGAACAATATATCTTTTATACGAATAAAATATAGAAGAAAGTATATTGTTAAACTTATTAAAAGGAGCTGTAAAAATATGAGAAGAATGTTTGGCAATAGAGGGCATAGACATATACAAGATATAGTAACCTTAGATGACAGTATAAACAAAGGGATAGCTAAACTAGATTATAATAAATTAGAGATATTAGCAAATAAAGGAGATACTGTAGAAAGTTTTGTACCAAGAGAAGGAAAAAGTGAAAACGGGAAATTTATAGTTGTTGTGCATGAAAAAAAATCATTAGGGACATCACCAGTAGATATATCTGTAGTAGATTCAATAATGGACCGTACGTATCCTGGAGCATTGTTACTAGCAGATGGAGAATTTGCCAAGAATAGACCTACAGCGCTAGTTGAACCTAGAGCACCACTCAATATAACTATAGATTTACCAGGACTTGGAGATGCCAATACTACATCAGTTAAAAAACCAGCATATGGTAGCATTACTGCTGCTATTAATAATATGATTGATTTATGGAGTAAGAAGGAATCAGAGACACATACATTACCTGCTAGAACGCAATATAATGAGACAATGGTTCACAGTAAAACTCAATTGAAAATGAGTTTAAATGTTGACATACAAGTTGCGGATCAATTACTAGGAATTGATTTTAAATCTATAGTTGCTGGAGAAGAGCAGTATATGGTTGCTTCATATAAGCAAATTTTCTATACAGTGAGTGCACAGCTACCTAGTAAACCGTCAGAGTTATTTGCTCAAGAAGTGACATTTAAAGATTTAACAGCTAAAGGTGTAAGTAATACTTCACCTCCGGTTATGGTTACAAATGTAGCGTATGGTAGAAGTGTATACGTAGTTTTAAAAACTAGTTCGACGAGTGTGCATGTTGAAGCTGCATTTAAAACGCTTATTAAAGGGCAGAAAATTGAGGCAGGTAGCGAGATAGATAATATTGTACAAAATAGTTCGTTTACAGCTGTTATATTAGGAGGAGATGCTGCAGAGCATAATAAAATAATTACTACTGATTTTGAAGAAATTAGGAGAATAATCAAGGAAAATTCAGAGTTCAGCATTAAAAATCCAGGGTATCCAATATCATATACTAGCACATTTTTAAAAGACAACTCTCTAGCAGCAGTTCACAATTCAACTGATTATATAGAAACTACAGCTACAGAATATAGCAAAGGTAAAATTACTCTTGACCATAGCGGAGGTTATATAGCTAGATTTTGGGTATCATGGAATGAAGTAAATTATGATGATCAAGGTAATGAGAAATTAACTCATATAGATTGGCCTGGTAGTGGTTACGCCAGAACAGCACATTATTCTACAGTAATTGATTTACCAGCTAATTCAAGAAATATTAATATAAAAGCAGATGAGGCTACAGGACTTGTATGGGAACCATGGAGAGTAGTAGTGGATGAGAAAAATCTTCCTTTAACAAATAACATACAAGTAGCTATATGGGGAACTACGCTATTTCCTGCTCATGATATTAAACTGACTTAGAATGAAATATAATATAAAAATTTTAAACTTAAGCAATTTATCCTACAATCTTAAACTTTAGATAAATAGAAAATAAATTCAAGTAAATTTGTATTTAAAACTGAAATTATGGTCAGAATGTTGTAGATGGCTATTTTAAAATATTTAAGAGGTGTTTTGTTTGCCTCTTTTTTTGTATTGTTACGATGGTTATCGTATTGCATTGTTAATGTCCATATTAATTGATAGAATATAAGTGATGAATTTAAAAGTAAAAGTGAGGAGAATATATGAACAAAACTTTATTATATCAAGAATACAAAGCTAGAATAAATAAAGTTCAAGATTATATCGAAGGCAATATTAATGAAGAATTTACACTGCCTAAATTAGCTATTATAGCAAATTTTTCTTCGTACCATTTCCATAGGATTTTCAAAGAGATGACAAATGAAACGTTATTTGAATATATTCAGAGAGTTAAACTAGAAAAGGCAGCATTTACTCTCTTAGCAAATAAAGATAAAAGTATAATGGATATTGCATTAGAGTATGGATTCGCAAATCAGTCCTCTTTTGCCAAAGCATTTAAAAGATATTTTAATGTTAACGCAAGTATTTTCAGAAAACAACAAAAAAGCAATATGAGAAAAGTGTTCTCTGAAATAGTTTGCTATAATAACGCTGTAAGGGATAAACAGCGTTATCTAGAAGTAAATAACTATAAATTGGATTATGATATAGAGGTAAAGGATATACCAGAGATGAATCTAGCGTATATACGACATACAGGTCCATATAAAACAGATGATAAGTTATTTGAGGAGCTTTTTAGTAAGCTGTATTCATGGGCTAAAGAAAAGCAATTAATTAATTCTACGAACAAATGGCTAACCCTATACCATGATACACCTGATATAACAATGGAAGATAAGTTAAGAATTAGTGTGTGTTTAACTGTGGATACCAAGATACATGCTGATGGTGAGATTGGTTTTATGAGAATTAAAGGTGGAAAGTATGGAGTAGGACATTTTAAGTTAAATAAGTATGAATATCAGTTTGCTTGGAATGAGATGTACGCAAGGTGGCTCCCGAATAGTGGATATCAACCAAGAGATAGTCTTGCATTTGAACATTATAATGGTGGAACCTTAGAAAATGATAATAAACAAAATGTAGATATTTGCATTCCTGTAAAACTTCTTTAACAGCTGTTATATTCCGTAAATACAATTTATAAAGGAGCTTTATAATGAAGAAAAAAAGTGATGCAATTAAGGAATTTATGATTTTTCCAATAGGAATAATAAAAACAGTAAAAAAGCATAAATATGTATATTTATATGACGAATATAAAGCAGGGTTAAAAGATTTAGGTAAATTTAGTCACGTTTTACTTTTTGCAAGTAAATTTGAGGAAGAAGAAGGAGCAGATGAAATTTCTAAAGTGCAAACCACCCCTATAATTGCAAAAATTTTAGATATAGACGAAAAAAAGGGTGTATTTGAGATAGATCAATTATCAATAAAAGACAGTATGATATTATATGATATTAAACCTTACTTTCCGTGCGAAGAAAGAGTAAGAGAGTTCTCATTAGGAGATTATGTTGAAGATAAAAGTTTATGGAGAAGAGAAATAGAAAACCAAAAATCTAATCTAATAGATAATGTATCGATAGAAAGAATAATAAATAAAAATGATTACTTGTATAAGATTGGAGAGGTCAAAAAAATAGAAGGTGAGTTTTTTTTAGAACTTGACAATATAAAAGATATAATGCACAAGATAAAAGGATTTTCGCACATAAAGATAATATGGTGGTTTGACAAGTTTGATAAGAGTAAATATAGAAAATCAACCGAATGCAATACACCATATGAAGGTAAAAGGAGGATGGGAGTATTTGCAACAAGATCTCCAGTTAGACCAAATCCACTAGCCTCGACAGTTGCCAAAGTTTTTGAAGTAGATAAAGAAAATAGACGTATTAAAATTTCTCAAATTGATTCATTTGATAAAACACCTATAATAGACATAATACCTTATATCCCAGCAAATAATAGAGTAAAAGATTGCAAGGTACCTCAGTGGCTTGAACATTGGCCAAAATGGATAGACGATAGAGGCTTTATAAATAGTGAGGATATACAAATCGAGGAATCAGATATCAAAAAGTTAAGCAAATACCTATCAATACAAAATACACTTACTAATGATGAAACATTAAATGTAGTGAATGAAAATGAATACAATAACACGAATGAAATAATTGTAAGAGGTGTAAAACAAAATAACTTAAAAAATATAAGCTGTAACATTCCTAAAAATAAGATGACTGTTGTTACTGGTGTTAGCGGAAGTGGTAAATCAAGTTTGGTTTTTGATACTATTTATGCTGAAAGCCAAAGAAGATTTATGGATAGTATGCGAAATTCTCAGAAAAATTTATTTAATCAGATGGAAAAACCAGACTATGATCAAATAGAAGGATTAACACCATCTATCGCAATTAAGCAAAAAACAATAACAAGAAATCCTAGATCTACAGTAGGGACACTAACAGATATTTATGATTATTTAAAGCTACTATATGCAAATATTGGAACAAGACATTGCCCGGAGTGTGGCAGAGCGATAACTCCGTTAAAAGCTGAGGAGATAGTGGATATATTGTTTGGACTCAGAGAAGGGATTGCTTATAGTATATATCCATTTAATGATGATAATAAAATAGCAAGCTTTATAGCTTGTGACGATGAGGACTACAAAGGTAATATAAGAAAAGTAGTTAAAAAAGCACTTGAAATCGGTAAAGGTGCTTTAGTAGTCAAAATAAACGATAAAGAAAAGTATATGCTACAAACAAGAGAAATCTGTTATCATTGCGAGAAGATTTTCTTTAAATTAACTACATCAAGTTTTAGTTTTAATAATCCAGAGAGTATGTGTCCTGTATGTAAAGGTTTAGGAGTAAAACTAGAGGTAGATGAAGGGCTGATAGTGTCTAAGCCAGAGTCGTCTATTCTAGATGGGGCATCTACTTGGTGGGGAAATTTAAGAAAGTATAGGCAAAAACCAAATGCTAACTGGATGAAAGGTGAAGTGTTGGCACTAGCCAAAGATATGGATATAGATTTAGAACTTCCATGGAATAAACTTCCCAACGATTTTAAAAAACAAGCCTTATATGGAAGTAATAATAGAAAAGTGAGTCTTAAATATGAAAACTCAAATGGAAGAAAAGGAGAAATAAGTAGACCAGTAGAAGGTGCATACAATGCTATAAAAAGATTATTCATAGATAATAATACAGATACTGGTTTCATGAAAGAAAGTATATGCGATGAATGTTTAGGAGAGAGACTATCAAAGGAAGGTAGACTAGTGACAATCGGAGAGCATAGGTTTCCAAAGGTAGTTGCTATGACTATTACCCAGCTTAAAAACTGGATAGAGAATTTGCCAAGTAAATTAACAGATAAGGACAAAAAGGTAGCAACACCCATATTAAGAGAGTTAAAAAATAGGCTAGATAATTTAATAGAAGTAGGAGTTTCTTATTTGACACTTGATAGATCTGCTTCAACATTGTCTGGAGGAGAGGCTCAAAGAATAAGACTTGCAACACAATTAGCTAGTGGTATAACTAATATATTATATGTTTTAGATGAGCCGTCAATAGGATTACATCCTAGAGACCATGAAAAACTTGTTAATATAATGCATAAAATAAGAGACAGGGGAAATACACTGTTAGTTGTAGAGCATGATGCATATACCATGCTAAGTGCAGACAAAATTATAGAGATAGGGCCAGGAGCAGGAATTCATGGAGGTAAGTTGATAGCTGAAGGTTCAGTAAGTGAAATAGTAAGCAATGAAAAATCTAGCACAGGTAGATACTTGAGGATTTTAGAAAATAAAAATGATACTATTAAAGTTCCTATAAGTAATAATTACAAAATGATAAAAATAAAAAAAGCACATCACAATAATCTAAAAAATATAGATGTGAGTATCCCTTTAGGTGCATTGACCTGTGTGACAGGAGTAAGCGGGTCAGGAAAAAGTAGTTTAGTGTCAAAGACGTTGTATCCAGCTATACAGAAACATTTAAGTGAATCAACCATCTATGAATATGATGGGTTAAAAGGTATAGAAGGTATAGAAGATATTGATAAGATAATAAGTATTACTCAGCATCCTATAGGAAGAACACCACGCTCTAATCCTGCAACATATACAGGTGTTTTTGATGAAATTAGGAGGGTATTCGTTTCTTTAGAAGAATCAAAAAAACAAGGGTACAAACAAAGTAAGTTTAGTTTTAATAGCAAGGCTGGTCAATGTCAAGCATGTAAGGGAAAAGGTGGAGAATACGTGCAAATGCATTTCATGCCAGATATCTGGGTGAAATGTTCAGTATGTAAAGGAAAAAGATTTAACGAAGAAGTACTAAAAGTGAAATATAAGGGAAATAGCATAGCAGATGTACTAGATTTAAGTATTGAGCAGTCATATGAAATATTTAAAGATGATATAAAGATATCTAAGATACTAGGTACACTTTGTGATGTAGGGCTAGGTTATATTAAGCTAGGACAAAGTGCATTAACACTCTCGGGTGGAGAAGCACAGAGAGTAAAACTAGCAAAAGAACTCAGCAAATCAGATACAGGAAAGACTATATATTTACTTGATGAACCAACGACAGGACTTCACTACTTCGATGTACAAAATTTGATTAAGATATTAAAGAATATAGTAAAAGCAGGTAACACAGTTATAGTAATAGAGCACAATATAGACATGATAAAAAATTCAGATTGGATTGTTGACTTAGGTCCTGAAGGTGGAGATTCGGGGGGATATGTAATAGCACAGGGAACGCCACAAGAAATCAAAAAAGTTAAAAAAAGCTATACGGGACAATTTATCTAAGAAATTAGTCATAAAAAATGAGGTGTCTTAAAAAGATATCTCATTTTTTATATTCTACATAGTAGTAATTATTTAGCTTTTTCAATAATATTATTTGTAATAAGGGATAAAAGGAGGGTAATTTATGAGAAGAAAGAAAATATATTTTATACCACTTAAAAAAGTATACATATTTGTATTGGTAGTAGTTATTATGACTGTATGTATATTTAGCTATTTTAGATATAACATGACAAAATCAGTATTTAACCCAAAAGATGAATTATTTTATAAAGGAACAAGCAATGATAACACTATAGCACTGACTTGTAATGTTGACTGGGGAGAAGAACATATACCCACTATGCTAAATATATTGAAGCAAAAAGATTTAAAGATAACTTTTTTTGTAACAGGTATGTGGGCAAAGAAAAACCCACAGGTGCTAAAAAGTATATATAATGAAGGTCATGAGATAGGTAATCATGGATATTTTCACGAAAAGTATGGAAATATGAGCTATGAACAAAATATTAAAGAGATAAAAAAAGCAGAAAAGATAATAGAAGATATAATAGGGATTAAACCAAAGTTTTTCGCTCCTCCATCAGGACATTATAGTAATAACACGATAAAAGCGGCTAATAAGCTAGACTATAAAGTTATAATGTGGAGCATTGATACTATAGATTGGAGAAAAGGTAGTACTAAAAACGTTATAGTACAGAGAGTTTTAAAAAAAGCGTGCAATTCTGGTATAGTTTTGATGCATCCAAAGCCAGAAACTATAAAAGCACTTCCTACAATCATAGATCAATTAAAAGCAAGGGGATACAAACTAGGAAATGTAAGTGATGTACTGAAATAAGTAAATCGTTTGCCTTGAAAATTTACAGATAATGATTTATAATTAACTGTGTCTAGAAACGAGTAAGGGAGATAAGGATGTATAATAAAATAACTTTAGATAATGGACTGAGAGTAGTTATAGAAGAGATACCTCATGTTCGTTCAGTAACAATAGGTCTATGGATAAAAGCTGGTTCTGTTAATGAGAGCGAGAAGAACAACGGTATAACTCATTTTATTGAGCATATGTTGTTTAAGGGTACAAAAAAAAGAACAGCTAAACAACTCGCTCAAACAATAGACGATATAGGAGGACAACTAAACGCATTTACTGCAAAAGAATGTACTTGCTATTATACTAGAGTTCTTGACAATCATATAGATATAGCAGTAGATGTACTTAGTGATATGTTGTTCAATTCTAAATTTGATGAAGAAGATATAAAAAAAGAAAAAAAAGTAGTACTAGAAGAAATAAATATGTATGATGACACTCCAGAAGAAATAGTTCACGATTTAATATCAAAATCTATATACAGTAATCATTCATTAGGTTTTCCAATACTAGGACAAGCAAAAAATTTAGAGGATTTGACAAGAAATCAGATAATAGATTATTTTCATGATAACTATATACCCGAGAATGCAG
Source organism: Abyssisolibacter sp. ZYX002 (assembly GCF_056892235.1). Classification (NCBI taxonomy): domain Bacteria; kingdom Bacillati; phylum Bacillota; class Clostridia; order Eubacteriales; family Clostridiaceae; genus Abyssisolibacter; species Abyssisolibacter sp. ZYX002. The sequence continues at coordinate 860,371 of NZ_JARMXH010000001.1, read as the reverse complement.
TATTAACCATTGTCGGTAATATAAGAAGCTCTAAAGGTATAGAGTTAATTAAGCAGTATTTTGGGCATTGGAAAGGAAATAAAAAAGGAAGTATTATCAACACACAGGAAGCGATATTTAACACTAACGCTTTATATGAGCAGAGAGAAACAGAGCAGCTACATTTATGTATGGGTATGCAGGGTATACCATTAGGGGATAAGTACTATTATGCAATGATGGTTCTCAATAACATATTTGGTGGCTGTATGAGTTCTAGGTTATTTCAAAAAGTAAGAGAAGATAAAGGTTTAGCATATTCTATTTACTCATACCCATTGCTTTACAGTAACACAGGTGCATTTATTATATATGCCGGCATCAATCCTAAGTACATGATAGATGTAGTAGAAACTATACTCAAAGAAATAAAAACAATTAAAAAGAATCTTATAGAAGACAGCTTACTACAAAGATCAAAAGAGCAACTAAAAGGTAACTATATAATGGACTATGAAAGTATGTACAGTAGAATGATGAGCATGGGGAAAACAGAGTTACTTTTAGGACGAATAGTTCCGCTTTCAAAAGGATTAGAAAAAATAGATAAAGTAACTTTAGATGATATAAAGTACATTATTGATTTGATATCTGATGAGAATAAACGTAACGTATCATACGTAGGAAACTTAGATGATGAAAAGAGTGAAAAATTATTGAGTATGGTACCAATAGCACAAGAAGCATAATATACTTAAGCAATAAAAAGACAATCTACTAATGGAGAGTCTTTTTTTTTATAACATAATCTTAATTGATATTATCATAAATGATAATAGGGTTTACTGGCTTATAGTTTTTATAAAAACCATAGGATAATGTATATTTGAAAAATTTGCTTCATAATATTTAATATACAAGCTTATATGTAGAAAGGAGGAAAAACATGAGATTAAGTAAAATGGCAGGTAAAGAGATACTCAATATTTTTAGTGGTAGTAGGCTAGGCATTATAGGTAATTCAGATTTGTTGATTGACGAGAAAACTGGCAAGATCATATCATTATTAGTGCCTGACAATGGAGGTCAATTTATCATGTTTAATGATAAATCAGAAATAGAAATACCATGGAATGCTATAGAAAAAATAGGAAATGACATGATTATTATAGACATGGAAGATACACCATAATACAACAATAAATATGAACCAAAACCCCCTCTAGAAGATATTATATATATTAGGATGACTATTCTGATAATATATGATGTAGTGTAAGAGAGGGGAAATTATGAAAATAATTGTTCAGAAGTTTGGTGGTTCATCTCTAGTAGACAAAGAGAAAAGAGAACATGCAATAGACAGGATATTGCAAAGATATAAAGAAGGTTATAGTATTGTAGTGGTTGTATCAGCGATGGGTAGAAGAGGTGATAATTATTCAACAGATTCATTGCTTGATTTAATAAATGAAGACAGTAAAGATCTTAGAAGTAAAGATTTATTAATGTCTTGTGGAGAAGTAATTTCAGCAGTTGTACTAACTAATATGTTAAATGAAAGCAAGTTACCTGCTACTGCCTTTACAGGAGGACAGGCAGGAATTATAACAGATGCTTGCTACTCGAAGGCAGAGGTGCTTTATATCAATACCAACAGAATAGTTAAGTGTCTACAAAAGGGTCGTATTGCAGTAGTCACAGGTTTTCAAGGTATGACTAAAGACAGAGAAATTACAACACTAGGTAGAGGAGGAAGTGATACGTCAGCTGTACTTCTAGGAGAAGCTTTGGGTAGTGAGTTAGTGGAGATTTATACAGATGTTGATGGTGTCCTTACAGCTGATCCAAAAATAGTATCAGACGCTAGAGTGATAAGGACAATATGTTACAACGAATTATATCAATTAGCTGAAGATGGTGCAAAAGTCATACATCCAAAGGCAGTAGAAATAGCTAGAAATAAAAATATGAGGATACTAATAAGAAATACTGTCAAGGATGATGTTGGAACACTAGTTACAAATTCCTTAAATTCAGATTATTATAGTGATGATAAAAAAATCATAAGCGCATTAACACATAAATCTAATAAGGTGCAAATAACAATCTTTACAGAGCAAAGCAAAGATATGGTTAACAAGCTTATGAAAGAAATTGCCCAAGAGGGCATAAGTATAGATTTGATTAATTTCTTTATAGAAAAAATAATATTTACAGTTTGCTTAGATGATTTAGAGAAATTAAAGAAAATATTAAAAAATAAAGACTATAAATATAATATTGTGAGTAACCTGAGCAAACTTAGTATTATAGGTCATAGAATGTGCGGAGAACCAGGCGTAATGCAAAGAATAGCAAAAGCTCTTTATGGTGAAAAAATAGATATATTACAAACCTCAGATTCACACACTACGATTTGGTGTTTAATAGATACTAAATACGTAAACAAAGCTATTAATGCACTGCATAAAGAATTTGAATTAAACATTGATGATTAGTATAAAATATATTATCCTGCAAAAACTAAATTAAACTAATGTCCTAAAAAGGATAATATAATTTGATGAGGTGTTGTATGCAAAATAATGAGTATGGATTTAACAATAATGAACAGGATAATGATAACAACGAAAATCAAGATTTAAGAGAAGAGAAACAGCGATCCAACAATATAAAAGATTTTGGAAATCAAGAACTTCCAATGCCACCAGAAGATATACACTTTATTTCGATAATAGGAGAAATAGAAGGGCATATGGTTTCACAACCCCAAAAAAAGGCTACAAAATATGAACACATCATACCACAACTATTGGCAGCTGAAAGAGATCCTAAAATTAAAGGGATTTTGATATTGATTAATACTGTTGGAGGAGATGTAGAAGCGGGATTAGCACTTTCTGAGATGATAAATAGTATGACTAAACCAAAAGTCTCTTTAGTTTTAGGTGGTGGGCATAGCATAGGCGTACCACTAGCAACATCTTCGGATTATTCGTTTATTGTTCCAACAGCAACTATGACTCTTCATCCAATCAGAATGAATGGGTTAGTTATTGGAGTACCACAGACATTCAGATATTTTCAAAAGATGCAACAGAGAATATTAGATTTTATACTCAGGACATCTAGAATACCAAGAGAATCACTTAGACATCTTATGTATGAAACTGATGAGATTGCAAATGATGTGGGGACTATTCTTATTGGACATGAAGCAGTAGAATGTGGCTTGATTGATGCTGTAGGCGGATTAAGCAATGCAATAGACAAATTGTATGAACTAATAGGAGAATAGGCTCTATTTAAGTTGGGTATATAGATAAAAGTGCTTATTTGTGTTATAATTACTCGTAGGTCGCCAAAGATAGCAAGTAAAATATATATAGATATACTATCTTTGGCAATCTAAGCTTCTGAGGGTAAAGACAAGCACTCTAAATTGTAGGAGGTTTAATATGACTGTATTACAGGCGATATTGCTTGGTGTATGCCAAGGAATTTCTGAATTTTTGCCAATAAGTAGTTCGGGTCATCTAGTTTTACTTCAAAGTTTATTTAATATAACGGAGGGAAGTGTGTTATTTACAGTAATGCTCCACTTTGGCTCGCTTGCTTCAATATTAATATTTTATCACAAAGATGTACTTAAGCTTATAGCTGAATTTATTAAAATGATTGGTGAGCTTTTAACTGGAAAAGGGCTGAACTTAGATAATCCATACAGAAAATTAGATATATTATTAATAGTAGGTAGTGTTCCTACAGCAATAATGGGTGTATTGTTTAAGGATTTCTTTGAGAGCTTATATTCATCTGTGTTCAGCGTTGGGATAGCACTTATTATCACAGGATGTATATTGATGATAAGCGAAAAAATGGCAACAGGGAAAAAAGACATAAAACAATTTAGATACATAGATGCAGTGATTATAGGGACACTTCAAGGATTCGCTATAACACCGGGAATATCAAGATCAGGTTCTACTATAGTAGGAGGATTATTACTAGGGCTTAATAAGGAGTTAGCTACTAAATTTTCATTCTTCTTAGCATTACCAAGTATATTTGGGGCTACTATATTAAAAGTAGGAGATGCTGTGGCTAAAGGTATTGCTATAGATATTCCTATAATAGTCGGTACAATTGTATCAACAGTAGTAGGGTTATTTGCTATTAAGTTTTTGATAACGCTATTAAAAAAAGGGAAACTATATTATTTTTCATATTATTTATGGATAATAGGAGGTTTAATAATTATATATAATTTAGCCCGATAAAAATCAATGAAGGATTTTAGATGAAAGACAAAGAAATACTCATATATGAGGTGGTTTTAAGTGAGCAATTTAGACAAAACTGTAAAAACTAAAAAAAGCAGATCTAAAAGCAAGAATACAAAAAATAAGAATAGTCCGAAGACAAAAAATACTCCAAAGAAAAAAAAGACCTTTAGTAATGAAGCTGTTGGGATAATAGGCATATTTATAGGACTATTATTTTATGTGTTTTTAATAAGTAACTCAGTAGGGTACATAGGAGAAATTACTAAAAAATATATTTGGTTACTGACAGGTTTTGGTGGGTACTTCATACCAATGATAATTATAATAACAGGTATCTTAGTATTAGCAAATAAAATTGATAGTTTTAAGAAAAGTCTAGTGCTGTTGTTTTTGATTTTTCTTTGCTATTTAATGATTATGGATATAACGGCCTTTGGAGATAATACGTCTTTAGGATTTTCAGAAAAAATAAAAGTAGCTAAAGAGGCTGGTATAAACCTAAAAGGTGGAGGAATAGTAGGTGGGATACTGTCTTATGCATTGGTCAATCTATTTGGTGTTATAGGTACATTTGTAGTATTATCATGCATAATAATAGTTACATTTATAACACTTACAAATGTCAGTTTAGTAAAAATATCTAGAGGCTTTTTTAAGACTTTAGGTAGAATGTTTAAGAGGATATATGATTCTATACTAGACTTTGTATTTGTGTACGAAGAAGTGCCAGACAATATAATAGAGGCAAATGTTGTAGATGATGCTACCGATAAAATAGATACAGAGCCAAGTAAAATAGAGCAAATTACAGAAATAGAAAAGAAAATTGAAATACTTGATTATACAAAGGACATGCCTAAGTTCGATATGTTAGCAGAAAATGCTAAAAATAACATAAATAATAATAAGCCACAAATACCAAAGGCTAGTGAAGACAAAGATAAAACAGTAGTTATCAATCCTGCTAATAGTACTAACATCTATGATAACTACCAAAAACCAGATATAGAGTTTTTGGAAAAAACGGATATAAATCATAGTGATTCACACCAAAAATCTATATTAAGCAACGCTAATAAATTAGAAACTACACTTAAAAATTTTGGGGTAGATGCAAAAGTTAAGCAGATAAATAGAGGACCAACAATAACTAGATACGAATTACAACCTGCTCCTGGCATCAAGGTAAGCAAGATTGTAAATTTAGCCAATGATATAGCCCTAAGCTTAGCGGCAAGTGGGGTTAGGATAGAAGCACCGATACCAGGTAAAGCAGCAGTAGGAATAGAAGTGCCGAATAAAGTAAAAGATAGTGTTAGAATAAGAGATGTGATAGAATCAAAAGAGTTCAAATCAGCAGAGGGTAAACTTAGCATAGCGCTAGGAAAGGATATAGCAGGTAAATCCATAATAGCAAATATAGAAAAAATGCCACACATGCTGATTGCAGGAGCTACTGGTTCTGGTAAGAGTGTATGTGTAAATACACTTATAGCGAGTATACTTTATAAAGCTAAGCCAAATGAAGTAAAATTAATGATGATAGATCCAAAGGTAGTAGAGCTTAGTATATACAATGGTATACCTCACTTGTTAATACCAGTAGTTACAGATCCTAAAAAAGCTGCAAGTGCTTTAAATTGGGCAGTAACAGAAATGATAAATAGATATAATAGTTTTGCTGAAAATGGAGTAAGAGATATCAAAAGCTACAACCAAAAAATGAAAGATACAGAAACAGAAAATATGCCACAAATAGTAATAATAATAGATGAGTTAGCCGACTTGATGATGGCTTCGCCAACAGAGGTAGAAGATAGTATATGTAGATTAGCACAAATGGCTAGAGCAGCAGGGATACATCTTATAGTTGCTACACAAAGACCATCGGTTGATGTAATAACAGGAACTATAAAAGCAAATATACCTTCGAGGTTGTCATTTGCAGTGTCTTCGCAATCAGATTCTAGAATAATACTAGATATGAATGGAGCTGAAAAGCTACTTGGTAAAGGAGATATGCTTTATTATCCTGTAGGTTCAGCAAAGCCAATGAGAGTTCAGTGTTCATATATTGATGATAAAGAAGTAGAAAAGATAGTAGAATTTCTAAAAAAACAAGGGCAAGAGGAATACAAAGAAGAAATAATCAAAGATATAGAAACTAATATAGCGTTGCCAGTAAATGAGGATGCAGACGAATTACTTCCAAAAGCTATAGAATTAGTTATAAATGAAGGTCAAGCTTCAATATCCTACATCCAAAGAAAGCTAAGAGTCGGCTATGCAAGAGCAGCTAGAATAGTCGATGAAATGGAAGAGAGAGGAATAGTAGGACCAAAAGAAGGTAGTAAGCCAAGAAAAGTATTGGTTAGTAAAGAAGAGTATGCAGAAAGTGATGCATAAGGACTGTTCACTGTAAAACAGTCAGGGGGTGTCTTAAGAGACACCCCCTTTGGAATGTATTAAGGATAAGACAGATACAATAAAAAAGCAGGTGAAAAAAATGTTGAACAAAGTTCTAATTAGTGAAGTAATTGATAAAGATGATATCGTCTATATTGATGTAAGAAGCCCAAAAGAATATGAGGAGGATCATGTACCAGGAGCATACAACATGCCTATATTTACAGATGAAGAACGTGAAGAAATAGGATATATATATAAACAAGTTGATGCAGAAAAAGCTAAAGAATTGGGGCTAAAATATGCTGCATCTAGGCTATATGATTATTACATGAAGATTAAAGAAATAACAGGTAAAAATAAAAAGGTTGCAATTTACTGTTTTAGAGGTGGAATGAGGAGTAACTCTATAGCTCAAGTTTTAAGTATGATGGGTTTAGAAGTGAATTTAATAATTGGCGGATATAAAAGCTATAGAAAATATGTAAGTGATTGGTTAAGCAAATATAACAAGGATATAAAACTAGTAGTATTGCATGGATATACAGGGGTAGCAAAAACTAAAATATTAAATATCTTAGAGCAAAAAGGATATCCTGTTTTAAATATAGAGAAAATGGCTAGAAATAGTGGATCAGTATTTGGCTCAATAGCATTTGACAAAGACTCTAGTTCTCAGAAATATTTTGAATCAAAGCTCTATAGTGCATTAAAAGAAATGGATAGTGACTATTATTTTACTGAGAGCGAAAGTAAGAGAATAGGTAAGGTAGTAATGCCAGAGTTTTTATATGACAAATTAATAAATGGTAAACACATATTGTTAAAGACGGATATAAATAACAGAGTACAAGTTGCATTAGAGGATTATATTAAAGATGATGAAAATAATGAAGAATTATTGATATCTGCTATAAGCAAGTTGAAAAATAAACTTGGTGCTAATAACTTGTCAGAGTATATAAACAGAATAAAAAGCAAAGATTACGAATATGTTATTAAAGAACTCATGCAAAAATATTATGACCCTTTGTATGATTATTCGATTGATAAAATTGAACAATATGATAAAATAGTTATGTATGATAAAATAGACGATGCGATAAAACAGCTAGAACTATATGCAAGTGAATATAGGCTTTAGAGAGGAGATATGTAAGTGAATTTAACAGCAGCATTGTTGTCATTAGGATGTTCTAGGAATACAATAGATTCAGAAATAATGATAGGGATATTAAAGGACAACAATATACAGATGGTAGATGACATGTCTTTAGCAAATGTTATAATAATAAACACATGTGGCTTTATACACGATGCTAAAGAAGAATCAATAGATGAAATAATAGAGGCTACAGAGCTTAAACAAGAGGGAAAATGTAAACATCTTATAGTATGTGGTTGTTTAGCTCAAAGATATAAAGATGAATTAATGAAAGAAATACCTGAAATAGACGCAATAATAGGAACAGGTAACATAACTGAGATATATAAGGTAATATCAAAGTTGCAAAATGCAGGTAAGTATTTTAATATAGATAACATAAATTCGCAGTACCCAGAAAATTGCAAGAGAGAACTATTAACACCTAATCAATATGCTTATTTAAAGATTTCACAAGGGTGTAATAATCATTGTACTTATTGTATTATACCAAAGCTTAGAGGGAAATATAGAAGTAGAAGCATAGAAGATATAGTAAGTGAAGCTAAATCCTTAGTCGACAGTGGTGTCAAAGAAATTATACTTACAGCAGAAGACACAGGTAAATATGGTATAGACATATATGGAGAGTGCAAACTGGATGGTTTGCTAGATGAGCTAAATAAAATAGAAGGATTAAATTGGATTAGACTACTATATATATACCCAGAAACATTTACAGACGGTTTGATAGATAGTATAAAAAGGAACGATAAAGTATTAAATTATGTAGATATACCTTTACAGCATATAAACAATAGAATATTGAGCAGAATGAACAGGAAGACAACTAAAGAGGATATTTGCAGATTAATTAAGAAGCTAAGAAGCCAGATTAGTGATATAATAATCAGGACTACTTTTATTACTGGATTTCCATCAGAAACAAAAAAGGAGCATGAAGAAGTTGTTCAGTTTATTAAAGAATATAGATTTGACAGATTAGGAGTATTTGTTTATTCTAAAGAAGAAGGAACAAAAGCTTCACTTTTTGATGGTCAAATAGACGAAGAAACTAAAAAAGACCGTTATAATGAAATAATGGAGATTCAGATGAATATATCAGATGAGCTCAACAATAAAAAAGTAGGAAATATATATAAAGTGCTTATAGAAGAAGAAATAAATGGAGAGAATCTGTATGTAGGAAGAACATATATGGATTGTCCAGATATAGATGGAGTAGTATATGTTAACACAAAGGAAAAACTGGCAATAGGCCAATTCGTTGATGTCAAAATAATAGAACACTTTGAATACGATTTGAAGGGAGTAATACCATATGAACTTAGCTAATAAATTAACCATAGCAAGGATTTTTTTAGTACCAATCTTCATGTTTTTTCTTTTAGTTAATATTCCATATGGAGATATAATAGCGGTATGTTTATTTATACTTGCGGCTCTTACAGATAGTTTAGATGGATATATTGCTAGAAGTAGAAATCAGGTAACTAAATTTGGTAAATTCATGGACCCTTTAGCAGATAAATTATTAGTTTCAGCTGCTCTTATATCTTTACTTGAAATGGGTAAAGTTTCAGCATGGGTAGTAATGACTATTATAGCTAGAGAATTCGCAATAACAGGATTTAGAGTTCTTGCAGCTTCAGAAGGAATAACAATCTCAGCAAGTTGGTGGGGAAAGATAAAGACTATAACACAGATAACAGCTATTATAGTACTTTTACTTGATAACTATCCATTTAGACTAATAGGAGTACCTTTTGACAATATAGCAGTAGCATTAGCGGTAATATTTACAATTATATCAGGAGTTGACTATATTTATAACAATAGAAAAGTACTTAGCTCTCATTCAAACAAGACTAATAACTAGGAGGTCAGCGATGAAAGGTGAGATTATAAATGTAGGTACAGAAATACTACTAGGAAATATATATAATACACATTCAAAATATCTATCTGAAAAGCTTTCTAGCTTAGGGATAGATATTTATTATCATACAAGTGTAGGAGATAATCCGGGAAGAATAAAAGAAACACTTAAGACATCATTAGATAGATCAAATTTGGTGATACTCACAGGTGGGCTTGGGCCAACCAAAGATGATGTTACCAAAGAATGTGTTGCAGAGCTTTTAGATAAAAGACTTATATTTGATAAAAATGTCATGGATGATATAGATAAATTCTTTAAAAATAGAAGAAAAAAATATGTAGACTCAGTGAAAAAACAATCTTATATCATAGAAGGCAGTAAAGTACTAAAAAATGAAGTTGGAACGGCACCTGGGTTGTTTTTAGAAGAGAATAGAAAAACTATAATCATATTACCTGGTCCACCAAAGGAATTAGAAAATGTGTTTATTAAAGCAGAAAAAATACTAGCGAGTAGAGCTGACAATATTATAAAATCAAAAACACTAAGATTTACAGGTATAGGAGAATCGGATTTAGAAGAAAAAATTATAGATTTGATAGAAAATCAAACAAACCCTACAATAGCACCATATGTAAAAGAAGGTCATGTAGAAATAAGAGTTACAGCAAAAGCAAATGGAGTAAAACAGGCTGAGGATATGCTTGAAGATACTATCAAACAAATAGAAGATAAAATAGGAAGATACTTATTCAGCAAAGAAGATGAATCAATAGAAGAAGTGGTATACAAGTTGCTAAAAGAAAGAGGACTTAAGATAGGTTTTTGTGAGTCATGCACAGGAGGGCTAATAAGTAGTAGATTAACAAGAATATCAGGTTCATCAGCTGTGTTTGATAGAGGAATAGTAACATACAGCAACACTGCTAAAATCGAAGAAGTGAATGTAAACCATAAAGATTTAGAGGAATATGGGGCAGTAAGCAAACAAGTTGCACTTTCTATGGCAAAAGGACTTTACAATAAAAGCGATATAGACATAGCAGTTTCAGTTACTGGTATAGCAGGTCCAACAGGAGGAACAGATAAAAAACCAGTGGGATTAGTTTATTTTGGAGTAGCATCAAAAGATGTAGAGTACACCACAAAACGAATATTTATAGGCACAAGAGATAGAATCCAAAATAAAACAGCAAATACCGCATTTGAACTTGTGATAAAGTTACTTAAAGAGGATTTATAAAATTATGAGCGATTTTTCTCATAATTTTTTGTTGTACAGTTATTAGACTTATAAGTATTGCGATATAAGGGGGGAAGCAATGCATAGTATAAATGATTATTGCTGGTGTGGTAGTAAAAGGAGCTACAAAGAATGTCATATGGAATTTGATCAAAGATTGAAAGCTTTAAAAAAAAGAAACATTATAGTTCCATCTAGAAAGCTTATTAAAAATGCTAGGCAGATACAGGGAATAAAGAAATGTGGGATTGTAAATAGCGGATTGCTTGATATGGTTGGTAAAAACATAAGAGAAGGAATAAGTACAGAGTGGCTCAATCAGCTAGCATATAAATATACCATTAGTAAAGGAGCTAGACCAGGAGTATTGAATTTTGAGGGATACCCAAAAAGTATATGCACGTCTATAAACAATGTAGTATGTCATGGCATACCAAGCAAAAAAGATATATTAAAAAGTGGAGATATAATAAATGTAGATGTGACTACAGAGTTAAGTGGATATTACACAGATGCATCTAGAATGTATAGAATAGGAGAAATAAGTAAAGAAGCAGAAAAACTAGTAAGAGTAACAAGGGAGTGTTTATATAAAGGTATAGAAGTTGTAAAACCATGGAAAAGTTTTATTGGAGATATAGGTTATGAAGTACAAAAACATGCACGGGCTAATGGGTTTACTGTAGCAAGAGAATTCGGTGGGCATGGAGTAGGATTAGCTGTTCACGAAGATCCATTTGTATTTCATTTTGGTAGAAAAAGAACGGGTATGATACTTGTTCCAGGTATGGTATTTACTATAGAGCCTATATTAAACAGTGGAGGAAATAGAGTGTGTATTGATGAAAAAGACAAATGGACAGTAAGGACTAAAGATGGCTCGCTTTCAGCACAGTGGGAACATACCTTATTAGTTACTGAGGATGGAGTAGAGATAATTTCAATGTAGCTAGAAAATTTGCTTGAAAAGTGTATCCATTTTAGATATTATATTTTAGATTGATATTTATTTACAAAAAAGATTGACCGAGTAAAAGAAGTAGTATATAATGTACATAGAACGTCTGTTCGAGAAATAGAAAAGGTGGTGAACCAGTAAAACTGGGTTTATTATGTTAGAGAAAAATAAAGCATTAGAGATGGCGTTAAGTCAAATTGAAAAACAGTTTGGAAAAGGTTCTATAATGAAATTAGGAGAAGATTCAGTACTTAATGTTGAATCAATTTCAACAGGAGCACTTCAACTTGATATAGCATTGGGAATAGGTGGAGTACCAAAAGGTAGAGTAGTAGAGATATATGGACCAGAATCTTCTGGTAAAACTACAGTAGCTTTACATATAGTTGCTGAGAGCCAAAAAAACGGAGGAACAGCAGCATTTATAGATGCAGAGCACGCATTAGATCCAGTGTATGCTAGAAATTTAGGAGTAAAGACAGAGGATTTAATAGTATCACAACCAGATACAGGAGAGCAAGCACTAGAAATTGCAGAAGCACTTGTTAGAAGTGGCGCAGTAGATGTAATAGTAATAGATTCGGTTGCTGCATTAGTACCAAAAGCAGAGATAGACGGTGAAATGGGAGATAGTCATGTAGGTCTGCAAGCTAGATTGATGTCTCAAGCACTTAGAAAATTAGCAGGTGCTATAAAAAAATCTAATACAGTTGCTATATTTATTAACCAGTTAAGAGAGAAAGTAGGAGTGATGTTTGGTAATCCAGAGACTACTACAGGTGGTAGAGCGTTGAAGTTCTATTCATCAGTTAGACTTGATGTAAGAAGAATAGAGACTCTCAAGAGAGCAAATGAAATGATCGGAAACAGAACAAAAGTAAAGGTAGTTAAGAATAAAGTTGCTCCGCCATTTAGGATAGCAGAGTTTGATATAATATATGGAAAAGGTATATCGCAGGAAGGTTGTATATTAGATGCAGCAGTTGAAACTGATATAGTTAAAAAATCCGGTTCATGGTATAGCTATGATGACAATAAATTAGGTCAAGGTAGAGACAATGCAAAGCTATTCCTTGCAGAAAACAAAGATTTAATGGATGAAATAGAGTATAAGGTAAGGAAAAAGCACGGATTGTTAGAAGAAGATGCTGAAACAGAAAATAATCAAATAAATGCTGAATAAAATAATCTCCTATTGGCTAATAATTAGCTAATAGGAGTTTTTTGGAGGAAAACATGAAAGTTACTAACATAGAGAATAATGAGGTAGAAAATTTAATCTATATTGACGATGAATACAAGTATACATTGAATGAAGAAGTGATTAAGGAATATCAACTTTATGTAGGTAGAAAAGTAGGTTACATGGAGGATATGTACATACAAAAAAAGTCACTTGATTATGAGGCTATAAATAAATCCATCAAGAAGCTATCCTATAGACTTAGAACTAAAAAAGAAATGAGCATTTATTTAAAAGAGGCAGGTTATTCAAAACAATTAGTAGATAGAGTCGTAGCCAAATTAACTGAGATGGGGTATATAGATGATTTGAAATATTGCGAGGTCTATATATCATATTATATAAACAATAAGCTTAAAAGCAAAGCTGTGGCGTTATCCGAGCTAAAAAACAAAGGTGTTAGTAGTGATATAATAAGGAAAGTGTTAAACAGTGTAGACATAGATGATACGAAATCACTTTTAGCTATATTAAAGAAAAAGGTAAAAAATGCTGAGCAGTTAAAAGATAAAAACTATAGAGACAAGATAAAAGCGTATCTCTACAGAAAAGGATTTAATTTAAATCAAATAAATAAGACTATAAATCAGTTAATAGATGATTATTAAAATTTATGATGTTCAAATTAATATTTATTAAATAATTATAGTTTTTTTATCATAAATATATAGTAAACAAAGACATATTAAAGATTGGTAGTTTATTAACAAGAAATAATTGTTTACACTAGCCTTATACCACATAACAGCAGACTTGACAGAAGTCTGTAAAAGTATTAAAATAAAGACGGTATCAGCTTTTAAATATAATTATAATTTATTATATTTATTTATTATTTTAATAGCCGGGTAAGCTCGGTTATATTTGAATTTAGATTATTTATATATAAAATTAACACATATATACAGGGAAAATAATGATGAATCGCTAACATAAATATAAATGTCATTGTATCATAAATACAATAATTAAAAGTAACTGGATTATTATGATAATAAATCATTTCATATAAACTTTAATTTATTCAGCTATTTTATATAATTCATTCTTATAACACGCAATTTTATCAAATATTCTCTGAAAATAAAATAATGTTAAGATTATAAATAGTCAGTTCAATACTATACTTATTAATATGTTTATGTAAATGCAAGAATAATCGAATAATTTAATAGAAAAGGAGGTGCTAGTTAGATTGTTAGAAATGTTGGCAGGAGGATTAATAGGAGCAGTTGTAGGAGTATTCCTTGGTATATATATAAGAAAAAATATTGCTGAAAATAAAGTTATGACAGCAGAAGAACAAGCGAAAAGAATAGTTGAAGATAGCTATAACAAAGCTGAAACAATCAAAAAAGAGTATATATTAGAAGGAAAAGAAGAGGTTCATAAACTTAGAACCGAAATGGAAAGAGAAAATAGAAACAGAAGAAATGAATTACAAAAGCTCGAAAGAAGACTTATTCATAAAGAAGAAGTTTTAGATAGAAAATCTGAATCAGTAGAGAAAAAAGATGACTTCTTATCTAAAAAAATTAAGACTTTTGAAGAAAAAGAAGCTCAAATTAAAGTATTGTATCAGCAACAGGTTGAAAAGCTAGAGAAATTATCAAGCTTAACATCAGAAGAAGCAAGAGAGCTATTGCTAAATGATGTTAAGAAAGAGATAAGTCACGAAGTAGCAGTGTTGATAAAAGAAACGGAAAATAATGCTAAGCTTGAAGCTGACAAGAGAGCGAAAGAAATAGTATCCTATGCGATACAAAAATGCGCTGCAGACCATGTTGCAGAAAGTACTGTTTCAGTAGTTGCTCTTCCTAACGATGAAATGAAAGGTAGAATCATAGGAAGAGAAGGTAGAAATATTAGAACATTAGAGACAGCTACAGGTATAGACTTAATTATTGATGATACTCCAGAAGCAGTTATACTATCAGGATTCGATCCAATTAGACGAGAAGTAGCTAGAATTGCTTTAGAAAAATTAATTGCGGATGGTAGGATTCATCCAGCAAGAATTGAAGAAATGGTTGAAAAAGCAAGAAAAGAAGTTGATAACCATATAAGAGAAGTTGGAGAACAAGCAACATTTGATACTGGAATGCACGGTATACACCCAGAACTGGTTAAACTACTAGGTAGGTTGAAGTTTAGAACAAGTTATGGACAGAATGTATTAAAGCATTCGATGGAAGTTTCTCATTTAGCAGGTATAATGGCTGCTGAGATAGGTGCAGACGTTAAGATAGCTAAAAGAGCAGGATTGTTACACGATATAGGTAAGGCTGTAGACCATGAAGTAGAAGGACCACATGTTAGTATCGGAGTTGATTTATGTAGAAAATACAGAGAGTCAAAAGCTGTTATACATGCGGTTGCTGCACATCATGGTGATATAGAACCAAAGACAATAGAAGCTGTTCTAGTTCAAGCTGCTGATGCTATTTCGGCTGCAAGACCTGGGGCAAGAAGAGAAACACTAGAGTCTTATATTAAGAGATTAGAAAAGCTAGAAGAAATAGCTAATTCGTTTGAAGGTGTAGATAAGTCATTCGCTATACAGGCTGGACGAGAGATAAGAATAATAGTAGATTCTGAGATGATTAGTGATTTAGATATTATTCATGTTTCAAGAGATATTGTAAAACGTATAGAAGATGAGCTAGAATATCCTGGTCAAATAAAAGTAAACGTGATTAGAGAAACAAGAGCGATTGAATATGCTAAGTAGTATATATTAATTGCAACCAAGAAATTTTAAAATTAGACAGCTAAAAGGGTGTCCTTGAAAAATCAGGGAGCCCTTTTTTTAAAATAAACATATATGCAAAAAGTAAAGTATTCTAAAGCATATGATTATTAGTCGTTTACCATATCAACAAATTATACCAAAAAGTATCAAAATACCACCAATAGGCTATTTTACAACGACAAATTATACTAAAATTCATTAATAATCACAATAAAAATAAGATTTATATATTTATTTCTTATTTTTTTATCAATGAAGGAGGATTTTAACAGATTTTTGTTGAATTGTAATATTAGTTTATATATAATATATAATTTTAAAAGGGGGCTTTTATTAATGAATGTATTAAAGGTGTCAGCAAAATCAAGTCCAAATTCTGTAGCGGGAGCATTGGCAGGTGTTTTACGCGAAAAAGGATCAGCAGAGATCCAAGCGATAGGGGCAGGTGCTCTAAACCAGGCAGTGAAAGCAGTAGCGATAGCAAGAGGGTTTGTCGCTCCTAGTGGTGTTGATTTAATTTGTATTCCAGCGTTTACAGATATTCAAATTGACGGTGAAGAAAGAACTGCCATAAAATTAATCGTAGAACCAAGATAAAGCTGTAACTTGGGATATTTGGATGATATGCTAAGAACTAATATTAAATTACTAAAAAATATTAAAAGCATTAATCTCTGAATTTTCATAAAACTTAGAATTATTTGTAATTTAAGTTAATGATTACAGAAAATATATCAAAATAAAAAAAGAGCGATTATCGCTCTTTTTTATTCTTGGAGGGAAGGAAAGCTGTGTTAAGTTCCCTGTAGAATGCTTGAAATTACATATTAACATGAATATAAAAATACCTAAAGTAGAGTTAGAGCGAGCTGTGTATAAAGACTTAGACGCTATACGTACTTGCATAAAGGTAAAGAGGTTAGTGAGATGTTAGGTGTTATGAGCTACCTGCTGAGAATTATTTAAAGACAGAAAAAGCATATGCTATAAAATATTAAATGAAAATAAAGAGTTTATTGGAATAATAGAGTTTTTTTTTAATATCTCATGGAAGAACAGAAGAGCAGAGTTAAGTATTCTTATCGAATCAGAGGAAAGAGGAAAGGGTTATGGATATGAGGTAATAAAAAGTATACTAGATATTGGTTTTGGAGAATTAGGATTTAATAGAATATGGTTAAGAGTATTAAAGTATAATAGCCAAGCTGTTAAGTGTTATATTAATGCTGGCTTTTTGGAAGAAGGTGTATGTAGAGGAGAAAGTATGAGATTTGGTAAATTTAAAGATCAATTACAAATGAGTATATTGCCAAAAGGACTGGATATATGAGTAAATATAGTCTTAATTTATATACTTGCCTAAACGAAGAACGAATATGAAATAAAATAAAAGAAGGATGATTATGATACGGAGGTGGATAAAAGGTGGATAACAAAAATTGTATTGATAAACGCAAAAGATTAGAAGAAAATAATTTTAGCTACAAAATTACTAAGGATAACAAAGTAATGATCTATTGGAAAAACCAACGAATTATGATTCTTACAGGAAAAAAGGCATTAAAATTAATAGCTGAATTAAATAATACCGATGAATATGGAAAACAACTTTTATTGGCAAAGGCTACTGGAAACTTTAAACATGGTAATGAGAAGGTTTCAAAAAATAGTCATAAAAATAGGAAATATTGAGTAGAATAAGCTGTCGAATGTATAAACAGTTATTTACACAAGTTGGCTGTTTGAAATGACAAATACATAGTTTAAAAAAGGCTGTTCATCGTAAACATTTAATAAACAGCCTATCTATTATTTATCTTACTACAATATTAATTATCTTATTAGGTACATAAATTTCTTTAACAATTGATTTACCTTCAATTTTGCTTGCAATGGCTTCTTTTGCTTGCTTTAAGATAGCTTCTTTTGCCCCATCTTTCTCCACTGATATAGTTTCTTTTACCTTACCGTTTATTTGTACTGGTATATCAATCATATCATCTTGAATCTTTGATTCATCATATTTTGGCCAACTATTTTCAAATACACTTTTTTCATTACCTAATCTATTCCATAATTCTTCCGATATATGTGGCGAGAATGGCGCTAGCAATATTACTAACGTCTGGATTGTCTCCTTATCTATATATCCTTCTTTCTTTTTTATATGATTGAGTTCATTTGTAAATTCCATAAATCCACTTACTACAGTATTCAAACGGAGTGTATCTAATCTTTTTGTTATTTGGCAAACCATTTGGTTTCGAACTTTTATCATTTCTTTTGTTGCAGTACCTACATTTTCGTTATTAACAACCAAATTCCACACTTTATTTATGAATCTGTGAACTCCTTCGATTCCTCTATCATCCCATTCAGAATCTAACTCTGGTGGCCCTACAAATAATTCATACATTCTTAATGAATCACAACCGTATTTATCAACTAACTCATCAGGTGATACTACATTACCTTTTGATTTAGCCATCTTAGCACCATTTTTTAAAATCATACCTTGATTGAATAGTTTTTTAAATGGTTCGTTAAACTCAATTACGCCTATATCATTTAAAAACTTAGTATAGAATCTTGCATACAATAAGTGAAGTACTGCATGTTCTATTCCACCAACGTACATATCAACTGGAAGCCATTCTTTTGCTTTATCTGGTGATACTATTTGTTCTTTATTTTTATGGTCTATATATCTTAAGAAGTACCACGATGAACCAGCCCATTGAGGCATGGTGTTAGTCTCATATTTACCCATTTCTCCACACTCAGGACATGGAGTGTTAACCCATTCTTCAATACCTGCAAGAGGTGACTCACCAGTACCTGTAGGTTGATAAGATTCAACATCTGGTAACTTAACAGGCAATTGTTCTTCTGGAACTGGAACAGTTCCACACTTAGGGCAGTGTATAATAGGTATAGGCTCTCCCCAGTATCTTTGTCTAGAGAATACCCAGTCTCTTAATTTATAATTAACTTTCTTGTTGCCTATTCCATGTTCTTCTAGATAATTTGCAACAGCTTCTTTTGCATCGACTGATTTCATATTATTAAAGACATCAGAGTTAACCATTATACCTTCGTCGGTATAAGCTTCTTCTAACTCAGTTAACTCTTCACCTTCTTTTGCTATTACTTGAATTATAGGTAAATCGTATTTCTTAGCAAATGCAAAGTCTCTATAATCATGAGCAGGAACACACATAATTGCACCTGTACCATAATCAGCTAATACATAATCTGATATCCAGATTGGTATTTTTGCGCCGTTAAGTGGGTTTATAGCATAGCTTCCTGTAAATACACCCGTTTTATCTTTGTCTGCCATTCTATCAACTGATGACTTTGTAGATGCCTTATATACGTATTCTTCAACTTTTTCTTTATTATCCCCAGTTGTGATAGTAGCAACATCTTCATGTTCAGGTGCTAATACCATAAAAGTTGCTCCATATAACGTATCAGGACGAGTGGTAAATACACTGATAGAATTATCAAATCCCTCAATTTTAAAATCAAGTTCAGCCCCATAGCTTTTTCCAATCCAGTCAGCTTGCATTTTCTTAACCTTTTCTGGCCAATCTAAAGTATCTAAATCGTTAAGTAATCTTTCCGCATATGCAGTGATTTTCAGCATCCATTGACGTAAGTTTTTCTTAGTAACTACAGACCCACATCTTTCACAGCCACCATTTACAACTTCTTCATTAGCTAAACCTGTTTTACATGAAGGACACCAGTTAATAGGCATTTGCTTTTCGTATGCAAGACCTGCTTTAAACATCTTTACAAAAATCCATTGTGTCCATTTATAGTAATTAGGATCAGTAGTATTGATTTCTTTATCCCAATCATATATTGCACTAATTTCATTCAATTGCCTTCTAAAATTCTTTATATTTTCTTTAGTAGCTATACTTGGATGAACTCCTCGTTTTATTGCATAATTCTCAGCTGGTAAGCCGAATGCATCCCATCCCATTGGATGGAGTACATAATTACCTTGTAGTATCTTATATCTACTCCAAACATCACTTAATACATATCCTCTCCAGTGTCCTACATGAAGACCACTACCAGATGGGTATGGAAACATGTCTAAACAGTAATACTTTTTCTTGCCGGGTTCATCTTTATTAACTGGTTTTTTATCCCAAATACCTTTCCATTTTTGTTCAATTTCCTTATGGTTGTAGATATTACTCACATTAATTCCTCCTAATAAAAAATAATTAATACATTAAAAAAACCTTCGTCTGATTTAGAGACGAAAGGTTTATTCCGTGGTACCACTCTAGTTTATTTAATAGAATAATATATTATTTCTATAAATACACTTAACTCTTTAACGGTGAGTCCGTCTTAGCCTAATAATATTCAGCTAAGAAACTCTAAGGCGAGTTCGGTATTGTCGCTTACTGTTTTACACCAACCAACAGCTCTCTAAAAAGCTCCATAGCACCTACTACTCCTATTCATTGTCTTTAAATTATAATATTAATTGGTATTCTAACATATTACACAGTTAAAATCAAGTATATAGAGCTAGGCTAAATATGATAACTGTATATGAAAGAGTATTTCCAAAACTTAATAGTTTATATTCATGAGTATGGAAGGAATGGCTTATGTTGAAGACTTGACAAAATAAAAGTATTATGAATAGGCAAGTAGGGAAGAGGCCATTATCATATGATAAAATGCTTATCTTAAAACAAAATGATATCAGAGTATTATAAAAAGATTCTTTAATATCTTCATATGTCTTAATCTACTTATCATACTTGCTGATGTAAGAAATTTAGTTTGCTAATTCAAATATGGAAATCTGTTTATCAATTATGATAATTATTATCATTTACATTTTTGGATATATATTGTAAAATATAATCAGTATTAAATATAACGGTTAAAGAAGGTGTGATAATGAAACAATCTTTAAGTGACGTACCTGAAACATTACTTATTCCACTTTGGGCTAGAGCTATCGAAACCAAAAGAGAGGACCCAATAATAAAAGATGAAAAAGCTATTGAGATGATGCAAAAAATTGATTATGATTTCTCAAAATTCTATGGTTCATGGATGTCTCAAACAGGTGTAGCAGTTAGGACGCAAATATTTGACGCAGAGGTTACAAAATTTATTAATGAACATCCATATGCCAATATAATCAATATTGGTTGTGGTCTAGATACTAGGTATTTTAGAGTTGATAATGGTACAATTAATTGGTACGATATTGATTTACCAGAGCCTATAAGGCTAAGAAAAAATTTTTTTACTGAGACATCTAGACATAAAATGATAGGTAAATCTGTTTTTGACTTTTCTTGGATAGATTATATAGATGACATAACTAAAGACACTTTATTTATTACCGAAGGGATACTAATGTATTTTTCCGAAAATGATATACATGTCCTAATGAACAAAATGTCTGAAAAATTCACAGGAGCTACTATACTTTTTGACATTATGGCTCCATTTTATATTAAAAATAGTAAAAAACATGATACTGTTTCTAAAACTGGAGCAGTATTTAAGTGGGGGATAAAAACTGGAAAAGAAATGGAACAAATAAATTCAGATATCAGATTTCTGAAAGAATGGAGTATTTTTGATTTTCATAAAAATCGTTGGAAATTTATAAGGTGGTTATATCTTATACCTTACTTAAAGAATAATTTTAATTGCAGGATTATAAAAATAACTGTGTAAATATAGATTGATTTATATATAAATGAGAGAACTAGTAATACAGGTTCTCTCTTATTCTTAAGTTACAGCTTTTTATATTATAGCTTATAAAAATATTATAAGTAAACAATACAATAAGCTACGAAGCACCAATGGCTTATAAATCAATAGATGAGATCATTAATAATGTTGTATATAAATAAACCATATGAATTTTTCTGGCATAACTTTAGGAGTATTAAAACTTAATCTTTAGCTATACAAATATTCTATATTGTATTAAACTATGATTAGATAACTAATAAAACATAAGGGGCTGTTACAATGATATACGAATTAGAGAAAAATCAATTTGATAAAATAGCTCATTTACTGGAAAATGAACTAATTAATTTAGAAGTTATTGCTGTTGCAAGGGGTTATAATCCTGGTTGGATTTTTGTTGACAATATACAGTCACCCAAAACAGCTATGATTTGGTCAAGAGGTATTGAAGGATTTTACTTCATAGGTGATGCAAATAATACTGATTTTAATAGCTCTGTTAATGACTTTATAGATAAAGTAATAACTCAGAGGGCCAACAAGCTAGGTTTAAATACTTTTGAATTTAGTGGTACTAGCAAAGAATGGGACAAAACATTAAAAAGAGTTTTTCATAGTAGAAATATGTATGAATCTAAACAATATGTATATAAACACAACGGCTTACAAGAGTGTACTATAAAAGAATACGACCTTACTGTAGAATATATCATGAAAAGGGTAGATAAAGAATTACTAGATGATAGTAACTATGATATGTCTTTTGTAAAAGATGCTATACTTGAGTGGTGGGATAGTTTTGAAGACTTCTTAAACAATGGAGTAGGCTTTTGCATTATTCATGATAATAAAGCAGTATGTTCATGTGTAACTAGTTTTACTGATGGTGCAAGCATGGAATCTCATATAGTTACACATGAGAGTTACCGAAAAAAAGGTCTAGCAACTGTGGCTGTAAATGAATATCTTAGAGAATGTAAAATCATCAATATTAATCCTTATTGGGATTGCATGCAAAAAAATTATGGCTCTAGGGCTTTAGCTGAAAAATTAGGCTATACTCTTTCTTTTGAGTATGCATTATATGAATTTGACTTAAAATAATAACCAAGGGTAACCCTTGGTTATTTATCATTTTAGATAAGGAGTTGGTTATTTTGAAAAATAACGATATTAAAGTATTTGCAGGTAGTTCAGGCTATGATTTTGCACAAGGAATTTGTAATCATCTAAATTTAGAACTTGGTAAGTCAAAAGTTATCACTTTTTCAGAAGGCAATATTTATGTGAAAGTAGAAGAAACTGTAAGAGATAGAGATGTTTATTTAGTCCAGTCGATAGGTTTAAAATCAAATGATGAATTCACAGAAATATTATTTTGGATAGATGCCTTTAAACGAGCAAGTGCTAAATCAGTAACTTTGATAATGCCTTATTTCGCTTATGCTAAAGGAGACAAAAAAGACGAGCCTAGAGTTTCAATTAGAGCAAGGGTATGTGCTGAATGTATTGAGTTAGCAGGAGTTGACAGAGTTGTTACTATGGATTTACATAGTCCTCAAATACAAGGCTTTTTTAAAAAACCTGTTGACCACTTATTAGCACTTCCCATACTATGCGAGTATATTAAATCTTTGGACATCCCAAATTTAGTCGTTGTATCTCCCGATGCTGGTTTTGCTAAAGAGGCAAGAAAATATGCTAGATATCTAGATACATCTATAGCTATTGGAGATAAGGAACGTACTGACCACGATGAAAAAGCAAAGATTATGGAAATAGTTGGAGAGATAGATGGTAAAAATGCACTTATAGTAGATGACTTTAGCATATCTGGCAGTACGTTAATAGATATTTCAAAAGAATTAAAAAGACGAGGTGCTAAGAAAATCATGGTATGTCTATCTCACATATTACTTAATGAAAAAGGTGTAAAAAAACTTGAGGACAGTGATATAGAGTTACTTATATCTACAGATTCTATATTAAATCCATATATTATCAATAGTAATAAAATCAAGATAGTATCTGTTGCTCCATTATTTGCTGAGACAATAAGAAGAATACATCAAAGTGAGTCTGTAAGTCCACTATTTGATAAAGTCCCAGATGAAGTACTTACTAAAGAAAAATAAATAGCATTAGTTAAAGTGATATTTTTGATAAAACCTATAGTATACTTATTTGTATTAATTATTAGTTATAGGTTGATTTGGCACTTCAATCAGTTAAAATTATCAGAGTCGCAATAATAGGGAGGAATAGATTTGAATATAAAAATAAGGAAAGAAAATAATATGGATTATGCTAGTGTTAAGGAAGTAATAAAATCTGCTTTTTATAGAGAAAGTATAGACTTAACGTTTAATGAATGGACATTAGTAGAAAACATAAGAAATAGTACTTCTTATATTAACGAGTTATCTTTAGTTGCAGTAATAGAAAATGAAATTGTTGGTCATATATTATTTACTCCATTAAAAATTCATAGTTACTCAGACATACATGATTCATTAGCATTAGCTCCTGTATCTGTACATAAACAGTATCAAAATATGGGTATAGGTAAACTTCTTGTTGAAGAGGGAATTAGTACTGCCAAAAAACTTGGATATAACTCTATAATAGTGATGGGTCATCCAAATTACTATATGAAATTTGGCTTTGAGCTAGCTTCAATATATGGTATTGGGATAAATAATAATTTAGATAGCAAATATCTTTTTGCATTAGAGTTATCAAAAAATTCTTTAATGAATGTTAATGGAAATATTAAGTACTGTAAAGAATTCTATAATAAAAAAGGGGAGTTGTTATAATAAAAAAGCCAAATGAGACTTAATAAGTTTCATTTGGCTTTTTAACACTCCTAATAAACTACTTTATTTTCTTTTTTGTATTATATATTCAATATACCCCTGCTTTATTTTATTACCTTCATAAATTCTCTCATATAGTCTATATTCTTTTGCTAAAATATCCACATCTGTGAAGTATTTTTCAGCTTCATTAATATCGAAATACGTATGTATTACTTCATGCTCTCCTTCACTTTGGAGAAACTCTCCTTGTCCCAATTCTTGACCTTCTCCATAACCGAAATCATCTATCG
Source organism: Abyssisolibacter sp. ZYX002 (assembly GCF_056892235.1). NCBI lineage: Bacteria > Bacillati > Bacillota > Clostridia > Eubacteriales > Clostridiaceae > Abyssisolibacter > Abyssisolibacter sp. ZYX002. Next base: position 835,582 of record NZ_JARMXH010000001.1, on the reverse strand, counting down.
ATAGAAAATTAATATAGCATAATCCTTCTGGTTGCAAAACTCTTTTCATCTCATCTATAGCTGTTTTTATATCAGCTTTTTTCATGTGGAAAATAGTGTTGTACGAATATACCACGCCAAAAGTTTCATCTTCAAAAGGTATAGCTCTCAAATCTCCTTTTGTCATGTTAAGCTTTATATTATGTTGTTTAGAAAATACATTTGCTTTTTCAATTTGTTTTTCACTTAGCTCTATTCCAAATGTTTCATATCCATGTTCATAAAAAAGACCAAGTGGAGGGCAATTACCTCCAGCACCACAGTCAAGTACTTTTTTTTCTATGTCTGCTTTATTGCAATAAATTAAGAATCTGTATAGCTGAGTTTGCCTATAAATCATACATAAATACCTCCTTCAAAATCGTATTTCAAAAGCAATCTGCACCTTTTTAATTATTGCACTAAGCTTATCTTATTATATTGTTGTACTTATTACTAGTCTTATATTTTCTTTGTATTTATGATATAATATATATAGAAAAAACAGTATCTCATAGTATTTATTAGTGATATATGTTATGATAAATAAAGATTTTTTCATACCTTAACAATTTTCATGCAAATATATAGTCGTATCTTTACTTCCTTTATATGTAATTTTTTTTACTTTTGTATTATCTTTTATCTTTTTACCACATTTATAACAAATGTAGTTCGATTTTTTGAGTTGCACAATAGAAACTTCTTTTTCCATATGGTTGTATTTATTCCAACTTTTCCATCCTGTTTTACATAATAAACTTCTATTATCAAAGTCTGCATAAACCCATCTTAGTAGTCTATGAAAATGAAAAGGATACTTGGTGTATGTAATAAATGCTCTAGGAAGTCCTAAAGATATAGTATAATCTTCAAATGCTTTTTCTATCTTAGATTGTAATGGTTCACCTATTTTTACACTATTATAAGTATATTGGTTTTTCTTCATCCATTTTCTTAGATTGTCAAACATATAACCTCTACAAACATCAATAATCTCTTCTTTTGTTACATTTAGTTTATTAAACATATCTTCCACTATATGAATTACATAGTTTAGGTATTCTTTCTTATTAAACATATCACCCATGTAGTATTTTATAGGTATAAAACCGTACTCAAATTCACCAGTTTCAACTCTTATCATGCCTATACATGTTCCACCTATCAAACTCCCGCTTCCTGCATCATCTATCTGTATCAACTAAATTCACCTCGTTATATTTATACCAATGTAAACAAACATATTATTATTATAGTCATAATAAAACATAAAATACTACATTCTACTTGGTATTCGTTTCAATTTTTACCACTAAATAATTGCAAGTTATAATTTCATATTGGCTTATATTATTCATAAATATTAAATGCAAGAAAATAAAAACAGTCCTTCATTTTAATAAAATCGTTTTCCTAATAAATGTATTACGATTTATTTTTTTTAAAATGTTGTCTTAATACCAAGTATTATAAAATAATTTGGGTGGTACAATTAAATAAAATATATCCTTTTATTAAAAGTTTAAAAAATAATATAGAAAAGTATTATTAAAACATATCTTAAATCATATTACTAGTTTTAGTTAATAAAATTAATTCATGTAATTATACTGGTTTATGAGCTTAAGTACAAAACTACAAAAAAATATTTATTTCAACAATATTATTTTATTTATAGAATTTGATTTATAATATGCATTGTTTGAAATTAATCTTGCATGTGATGTTTCAATTTTAAAATAATATGAAATAAAACTTGCAAAATGTACTATCTTTTGTTATTATCTAATTATCCAAAGAAGATATAAAAGGGGGGCCTAATATGTCCGCACAAAAAAGTAAGCAATTAGTGATAAAGCCTGAATGGTGTAAAGGGTGTGGCATTTGTATAAGTTTTTGTCCAAAAAATGTTTTAGCTCTAAATGAAAAAGATAAGATAGAAATTAAAAATATTGAAGATTGTACGAAATGCGGTTTATGTGAACTACGTTGTCCTGATTATGCTATATACTTAAAGGAGGATAAATAATGAGTAAAAATGTTAAACTGATGCAAGGAAATGAAGCGTGTGTGGAAGGTGCTTTAGCAGCTGGAATGACGTTCTACGCTGGTTATCCAATCACTCCTTCAACTGAAATAGCTGAAATATCCTCTTTAAAATTACCCCAAATAGGTGGTAAATTTATTCAAATGGAAGATGAAATCGCTGGTATGGCGGCTACGATAGGTGGTTCTTTAGCAGGATTAAAGTCAATGACTGCTACAAGTGGCCCTGGGTTTTCTCTAAAACAAGAAAACATAGGTTATGCTTGTATAGCTGAAATACCATGTGTTATTGTAAATGTTCAGCGTGGAGGTCCAAGTACTGGTTTACCAACATCTCCTTCACAAGGTGATGTTATGCAAGCTAAGTGGGGAACTCATGGAGATCATCCTGTAATTGCACTTTCTCCAAGCTCCGTAAAGGAAACATTTGATTTAACGGTTAAATGCTTTAACTATGCTGAAAAATATAGAACTCCTGTGATATTATTGTTAGATGAAGTAGTAGCTCATATGAGAGAAAGAATCGAAATTCCTGATGCTAGCGAAATAGAAGTAGTTGATAGAAAAAAACCAAAGAAAAACTTAGATACATATAATCCTTATGAGATTGTTGATGATACTCTAATTCCACCTATGGCAGCATACGGAGAGGGATATCGCTTCCATGTAACTGGGTTATCTCACAATATCACTGGTTTCCCTAGCAATGATAGTGTAATCGCTGAAAATTTATTAAATAGATTAATGGATAAAATAAGTAATAATATAGATGATTTAAGTATATATGAAAATTATAAAATGGAAGATGCCGAAGTTGTAATTGTAGCATATGGTTCTACAGCTAGATCTGCTAAAAGTGCTGTAGATGCTGCAAGAAAAGAAGGTTTAAAAGTTGGTTTATTTAGACCTATGACAATATGGCCATTCTTAGCTAAACAAATTGAAGAAATCGATTCAAAAGTTAAGAATATTGTAGTTGCTGAAATGAATTTAGGTCAATATTCACTAGAAGTTGAAAGAGTATGTAAATCTGCTAAAGTATCTCACTATGGAAAAGTTAACGGTGAGCTTATTACTCCTGATGAAATATTAACAGCAGTAAAGGAGGCTTTATAATGTCAAGTGAATTAATCAGTAAATATTTTAGAATGGATAACCTTCCACATATATGGTGTCCTGGCTGTGGTCATGGAATACTTATGCGTGGGATTGTAAAAGCTATAGATAATCTTGGTTTAAACAAAGATGATGTTTGTATAGTTTCTGGTATAGGATGTTCTTCAAGAGCTCCTGGTTATATGGATTTTAACACACTTCATACAACTCATGGTCGTGCACTAGCATTTGCTACAGGTATCAAACTTGCAAATCCAAAACTTGAAGTTATAGTAGTAACTGGAGATGGTGATGCATCTGCAATCGGTGGTAATCACTTAATCCATGCAGCTAGAAGAAATATCGGAATAACTACTGTAGTATTCAATAACTCTATATATGGAATGACTGGTGGACAATATTCTCCTACAACGCCAACTGGTGATAAAGGAACTACTGCTCCTTATGGAAATATAGATAATAACTTTGATTTATGTAAATTAGCCCAGGCAGCTGGAGCAACTTATACAGCACGTTCTACAGCTTATCATGCAAATATGATAATTAAGCAAGTTGAGAACGGTATTAAAAATAAAGGATTTTCATTCATTGAAGCAATCAGTGTTTGTCCTACTTACTATGGTCGAAAAAACAAAAAAGGCGATGCTGTAATGATGATGCAGTACTTAAAAGATTCTGCTGTAAATATCAACAAAGCTAAAAATATGAACGAAGAAGAATTAGCTGGTAAGTTTGTAATAGGTGAATTTACAAACAATAGTAAACCTGAGTATACTGATCAATATCAAAATATTATTAATAGATTACAAGGGGAGCGATAGTATGGCAAATCAAAAAGAAATTAGATTAAGTGGTTCTGGCGGTCAAGGACTTATATTAGCAGGAATTATACTTGCTGAGGCTGCAATTTTAGACGGTAAAAATACTATACAATCTCAATCATATGGTCCTGAAGCTAGAGGTGGAGCTAGTAAAGCGGAAGTTATAATTAGTGACAATGAGATCAATTACCCAAAAGTTAGAGAATGTGACTTAATGCTTTCGTTGACACAAGTAGCATGTGATAAATATATTTCTCAACTAAACACAGGTGGTATCTTAATAATAGATGATTCTATTGAAACTCCTAATAGAGATGATGTTACAATATATAAATTACCTATTATTAAAACAGCTGTTAACGATATAGGGAAAAGCATGGTTGCAAATATCGTTGCATTAGGGGCTGTAAACGGCATATCAAGTATTGTAAATGAAGAGTCTTTAAAGTCAGCTATACTAAATAGAGTGCCTAAAGGAACAGAAAATTTAAACGAAAACGCATTTAAAGCTGGATTACAGATGGCAAAAGCATTATAATATATATTATATATTATAATGATAAGGGTTGATGTAAAATGAAAAGTACTAATATATTGAAATTGATTCAAGCTAAGTACAATATACTGAGTAAAGGACAAAAGCTCATTGCAGAATATATATCAGATAACTATGATAAAGCAGCATTTATGACAGCTTCAAAGCTAGGGATAACAGTAGGAGTTAGTGAATCTACTGTAGTCCGTTTTGCTATAGCTTTAGGCTTTTCTGGATATCCAAAACTTCAAGAGTCATTGCAAGAGCTTATAAAAAACAAGTTAACTACCGTTCAAAGGTTGAATATGACGGATGAATTATCTAATACTAAGAAATTATATAAAGAAATCCTAAGAGCTGATATGGAGAATATAAAATCAACTATAGATTCTTTAGATGAAGTAACATTTAATAAAGTAGTTGAAAAAATTTGTACAGCCGAAAAAGTTTATGTTTTGGGACTTAGAAGTTCTTCTACTTTAGCAGCATACTTTGGATTTTATTTAGGGTTTATACTTAAAAATGTCAAAGTAGTTGTTTTTGGTACTAGCGATGTTTTTGAACAACTATTGAAGGTAGACAAAAATGACGTGGTAATCGGTATAGGATATCCAAGATATTCTCGTAAGACGCTGGAAGCACTTAAATATATTAGAGAACAAAATTGTGAAATAGTCGGCATTACAGACAGCTACGTTTCACCTATATCAAATTTGGCAGACTACACATTAGTTGCTTCAAGTAATCTCGTTTCATTAGTCGATTCTCTTGTTGCTCCAATGAGTCTGATTAATTCACTGATTATAGCCATAGCAAACAAAAATAAAGAAGAAGTTAGCCGATATTTTACCAAGTTAGAACAAATATGGGATAAATATAATATTTATGATGGTAAAGAGAAATTTTCTCTTTAATAAACAAGGGCGTCTTTAATCATAAGATAGCCCTTGCTTTATATTTAATGCGTATATTAACCTTGATAATATTATACTTGAGGTATGTGGCAATTTAATATATAATTAACAAGAGAGTAAAATTTGATGGACTAATTTGTTATAATAATTGAATATAATATCAAAATATAAACTACTATATATTAGTGGTTTAAGCTTTGTAAAAACATTTTTAGTTTTAAGGAGCGATGCAATGAAAAATATAACAATTGCAGTAGATGGTCCTGCTGGTGCAGGCAAAAGTACTATTGCAAAGATAATAGCTGAAAAACTTAATGTAAATTATATAGATACTGGTGCAATGTATAGAGCTTTTACTTATCTAATTATTTCTAAAAACATTAATTTCGATGCTAAAGACAAAATACAGCATGAACTAAAAAATGCTAAAATTGAATTTAAAAACAATCATATCTACCTAAACGATAATATTATAGATGATGAAATAAGGGCTGATATTATCAATAAAAACGTTTCTAAGTTAGCTAAGTTAGCTTATGTAAGAGAACATTTGGTATTTTTACAAAAGGCTATAGCTGATAAAGGGAATGTAATAATGGATGGCAGAGATATAGGTACAAAAGTAATACCTAATGCTAAGTATAAATTCTTTATTACTGCATCACTAGAAGAAAGAGGTAAAAGAAGATATAAACAAATTATAAAAAAAACTCCGGGTATAGTTCTAGATGAGTTAATAAAGGACATAGCAAGAAGAGATAGTATAGATTCGACTAGAGAAGCTTCTCCTTTACTCAAAGCTGATGACGCTATAGAAATCGACACAACTTACAAAACTCTAGATGAAGTCGTATCAATTATAGTGGATTACATTATGAAAGGGGAAAGCTAATGAGCTTCTACGGGGTTTGTAAAAATATAGCTTGGGGACTTAGCAAAATTATTTTTAGAGTCGAAGTAAAAAACGCTGATAAAATTCCTAACGAAGGAAATTTAATTATATGCGGTAATCATATAAGCTTATTAGACCCTGTAATAGTAGCAACTATATGTCCAAGACAGATTAAGTATATGGCAAAAAAAGAACTGTTTAATATTTTTCTACTCAGAAAAGCTTTTAGGTGGTTGGGGGCTTTCCCAGTGGATAGATCAAAAGCTGATATCTCTGCTGTGAAAAATGCTCTTAAGATATTAAAGAACAAAGAAGTCCTTGGCATCTTTCCAGAGGGTACAAGAGTTAAAAGCCAAGATATCAATAATGCAAAAGCAGGTATATCTATGATAGCTATCAAATCTAAATCCCCTATAGTTCCTGTTTTTATTGATACCAAATATAGATTGTTTGGTAAAATAAGAGTAACTGTAGGTGACCCTATTGATTTTAAAGAGTATTATAGTAAGAGGCTAACTAATGATGAATATAAGAACTTAAGTATTGATGTAATGGACAAACTTTATTCCTTAAAAAATTAAACCAAGGAGTGTTTATTTTGAAAATTATTCTAGCTGACGTTTATGGTTTTTGTTACGGAGTCGAAAGGTCAATAGAAATGGCGTTAGATACAGTCAAAACATATGGTAGTATATATTCTCTCGGCTCATTAATTCATAACGAGCAAGCTATTAATTATTTACAAAAGCAAGGTGTAAATATAGTAGATTGTATAGATAATATTAGCGATACTAAGCTAATAATAAGAGCACATGGCGTACCATTAGATGTATATGAAAAAGCAAAAACTTTAAATATACAAATATATGATTTTACCTGTCCTTTTGTTAGAAAAATTCAAAAGAAAGTCAATAAATATCATTCTGAAGGATATACGATAGTAATAATCGGTGATCCTAAACACCCAGAGGTTATTGGCACAAAAGGATGGTGTAATAATGAAGCTTATGTGGTAAATTCTAAAGATGATATTGATGTTATACCAAAATGTGATAAAATATGTATTGTGGCTCAAACAACCATTAGGGTAGATAAATTTGAATCACTAGTTCAAATCTTGTCTGAAAAGGGGGAAGATGTAAAGGTATTTAATACCATTTGCAATGCAACTAGTTTAAGACAAAAAGCATGTTTGGACGTTGCTAAAAAAGTTGATGCTATGATAGTAATTGGTGGATACCATAGTTCTAACACAGCTAAATTAGTGTCTGTTGCTAGAGAGCACTGTAAAACTTATCATATTGAAACGGTTGATGATCTTAACATCGATGAATTTAAAGATTTAAGTACTATAGGAATAACAGCAGGCGCATCAACGCCTGACTGGATTATTAAGGAGGTTATTGCAAAAATGAATAATTCAGAGGAAATGAAGAACATAATGGAAGAATACGAAAAATCCTTTGTTGAATTAAGTAGAGGAGATGTAGTTGAAGGTACTGTTATTACAGTAAACAAAAACGAAATCATGGTTAATATTGGATATAAAGCAGATGGGATCCTTCCTAGAGAAGAGTATTCAAATGATCCATCTATAGATATAAATGAGGAAGTTAAAGCTGGTGATGCAATAAAAGTATTAATAATGAAGTTCGACGATGGAGATGGCAATGTATTGTTATCCAAAAAAAGAGTTGACGAAATTCAAGGTTGGGAAGATTTAAGTACAGTTTATGAAAACGAAGAAATAGTTGAAGCTAAAGTTGTAGAAAGTGTTAAAGGCGGACTAATGGTAGTTGTTAATAATATAAAAGCATTTTTACCTGCTTCGCATGCTTCAAGCAGATTTATGTCTGACTTATCTTCTTTAGTTGGTACTGTATTTAATGTAAAAATCATTGATTTAAATAAAGCCAAAAAGAGATTAGTAGTATCTAGAAAAGTTGTAGAGCAAAAAGAAATAGAAGCTAAATTGGAACAAATATGGTCAGGTATAGAGAAAGATGCTGTGCTAAAAGGTGAAGTTAAGAGAATCTCAGATTTTGGTGCATTTGTTGATATCGGTGGGATAGACGGACTTATCCATATATCAGAAATGTCATGGGGAAGAATTAAACACCCTAGTGAAGTTGTAAGCATAGGAGACCAAGTTGAAGTAATAATATTAGACTTTGATAAAGCTAAGCAAAGAATATCTTTAGGTTTAAAACAACTTAAAAAACATCCTTGGAACAATGCTACAGAAAACTACAAAATAGGTGATGTAGTTGAAGGTACAGTAGTTAAACTATTAGATTTTGGTGCATTTGTAGAAATAGAGCCTGGACTTGATGGACTTGTTCATATATCTGAAATAAGTAATAAGCACATTGCTAAGCCTTCAGACGAATTAAAATCAGGCCAAAAAGTAGAAGTTAGAATACTTGATATTAAACCAGAAGATAAGAAGTTAAGCCTAAGTATAAAAAAAGTTGATGAGCCTGTAGAAGAGAAAACTACTGAAAATAAACCTAAAAGAAAAAAGGTAGAAGTTGATAATTCTTATAGAGAAGAATGTGATGTTTGCATAGGTGATATATTAACAGATAAAGATGCAGAGTAGATTATAATCACTAGATTTTATTTAATTTATTTTTATTATTATATAAATATTGTTATCATTTAAAATTGTGGCTTTTAGCCATAGTTTTTTTTTGGTACAATATTATTATATAATTATTACATACTTATACAAAGGGGTTAATATTATGGATAAATATGAAGAGTTTAAGAAAAACGTTTATAAGCTTATTAAGCTTGATTTGTCATCTTATAAAGAAAAACAAATGAAAAGAAGAATTACGTCATTAGTAACTAGGAATAATTATAAAGATTTTGACGACTATTTTTTGGCTTTAAAAAAGGATGAAAAATTATTTAACCAATTTCTAAACTACTTGACTATTAATGTATCAGAATTTTATAGAAATGAAAATCAATGGGATATACTAGAGAAAAATATACTTCCTGATTTAGTTAAGAATAATAAAAAACTAAAGATATGGAGTAGTGCTTGCTCAACAGGAGAAGAACCTTATTCTCTTGTTATGCTAATGACACGTTTTTATAAACTTGAAGATATAACAGTCTATGCAACAGATATAGACGTAGAAATTATGGAAAAAGCAAAAATAGGTATATATAATGAAAAAAGTATAAAAAGTTTGCCAAAAGAATTTGTTATAAAATATTTTGAAAAGTTAGGTTCAAATTATAAAATTAAAGATGAAATTAAAGATAGAGTTAAATTTTCAAGGATTAATTTATTAGAAGATAAGTTCTTAACAAATTGCCATCTAGTAACTTGTAGAAACGTAATGATATACTTTACTGGGCAGGCAAAAGATATCATGTATCATAAATTTAGAGAATCTCTTACAAACGATGGAGTGTTCTTTGTTGGTAGTACAGAGCAAATAATCAAACCAAATGAGTATAAGCTTAAACCTATAAAAACGTTCTTTTATACTAGAGCATGATTTTATTACGTAGTTATGTAGTCTTATTGAATGTAATAATAATCCATAATTTTCATATATTAAAAGGAAATTAGATCATCAGTGGGGAATACACTAAAAAATATATATTTTCGGGGTGGTCAAATGTATGATAAAAATAAGATATATAAAATTACGGATATGTCTAGAATAACTGGCTATGATAAGCATGTATTAAGATATTACGAAAAAGAGTTCAACATAGATGTGCCTAGAAATAGCGCAAAGCATCGTTATTACACTTTTAAAGAAATTGATTTATATTTGAGGATTAAAGAATTACAGGAGACAGGGTATACTAATAAACAAATTAAGCTAATAATTGAATCGCCAGAAGTGTTATTAAAACAATCAAGTAATGAAACAGCTGTTACTGTAGCTAATGAAACTGCCTCAATAAGTCAATTACAAGATCTATCTAATTTTATAAAAAATGAAATAAAGGAAGCTCTTTTAGAAAGCCAAAAGCACAATATGAAAACTATAAACAAATTGAATGACAAAATAGAAGCGTTGACTAATGAAATAAAGAGCAAAGAACGAGACGTACTTTTAAGTGAAAATGCTAAACTCAAAATGAAAGTAAAGTCAAAGTCCTATGAAGTTGCGGATTTAAGAGAAAAATTGAAAAGAGTAGAACACAAAAAAGGTTTTCTAAAAAGATTGTTTTCATAATTTAGGAGGAAAAAATGCAATTAGATATTATACTTAAGAAAAAAACTGGCAAACCCCTTTATATACAACTATATAGTAAAATTAGAGAACTGATTCTAGATGGTACATTGAAACCTCATACGAAGTTACCCCCAATAAGAAAATTAGCAGATAAACTAGAAATCAATAATGTGACAGTTGTTAATGCATATAAATTATTACAAGAAAACAACCTCGTATATAAAAAAGTTGGTAGTGGTACATATATTAAAGATACAAATATATTTAGTAGCGACTATATTAGCTCAGATTCAGATGATGTAAAAACAATATACAATTTTGCGAGTACTACTCCTGATTCTGATTTATTTCCAGTTGAGGATTTTAAAACTGTTTTAAACAGTATACTAAGCAGAGATAAAGGTAATGCATTTATTTGCAGTCAATCTCAAGGTTTTGAAAGCTTGAGAATATCTATAAAAAAGTTCTTATACAAATCTAAGATATTTACAGATATCAGTAATATTCAAATAGTATCTGGCGCACAGCAGGGGATAGATATAATATCAAAAGCATTGGTTAATTACGGAGATATCGTATTTTGTGAATCACCAACTTATGCAGGAGCGATTGCAGCTTTTAAATCAAGAGGGGCGAAGATTATTGATATAAATTTAGAGAACGATGGTTTAGATATGAGAACATTAGAAAATAACCTAATGAATTTTAACCCTAAATTCATATATATAATGCCTAATTTTCAAAACCCAACAGGTGTATCTTATAGTAAAGAAAAAAAAGCCCAACTTCTTAACCTAGCAAAGAAATATAATACTTATATAGTAGAAGATGATTTTGCAAGAGATGTTAATTATAATAGTAAAGCGAAAGCCCTACCAATTAAATCAATAGATACTGACAATAGGGTTATTTATATAAAAAGCTTTTCAAAAACACTTATGCCTGGTTTAAGATTGGGATTTATCATATTACCATTAGAAATATATTCCGATGTAATAACCGCAAAGCAAACATCTGATATATCCACATCAGGATTAATACAAAGATGCCTAGATTTATATCTTAGAAAAGGTCTTTGGGAAAAGCATGTACTAAATATGAATAATATCTACTGCAATAAATATAAAATCATGATAGGAGCACTTGAAAAGTATATGCCTAAATCAATTAAATACAATATTCCAAATGGAGGGTTAGGGTTTTGGATTACCATGCCAGAAGGCTTTTCATCAATAAAACTAAACGAAATATGCATCAGACATGGAATAACTATAGTTCCTGGTTATAATTTCTATGTAAATAGGCAAGATAGCAATAATTTTAGATTGAGCATAGCATCTATAAAAGAAGAATTGATAGAAAAAGGTATAAAAAAGCTTGCAGAATTAATAGATGATTTTATACAAAAACCAAGCAATCAATATACTAATAATAATTTTATTTATTCATAACAAATAAAAAAAAGAGACGTTAGTCTCTTTTAGTTTTTTCATTATAAAATATTATTTATTGCATTTACAACCACACTTACACTTTACACTTGTATAGACTTTAAGTCCTTCTTCTAGAATATTCATAGCTGTTTTTAAAGACTCTTGGTTTAGAACATAAGACAATCTAACTTCATTCTTTCCTAAGCCTTTAGTAGCATAAAATCCTTCTGCTGGTGCAAGCATAACTGTTTCGTTATTTACATCAAAGTCTTTTAGTAGCCATACAACAAAATCTTCAGCATCTTCAACAGGAAGTTGTGCTATGATATAAAAAGCACCATGTGGTTTTTTACAATTAACACCTTCCATATTGCTAAGTGCATTATATACTATATCTCTTCTTTGTTTATATTCTTCTACAACTTCTATAAAATAATCATCTGAAACATCTACTAAACTAGCAGCTCCGATTTGCTCAACAGTAGCTACACATAATCTGCTTTGGCATAATTTTAATATTTGCTTAATCAAATCTTTATTTTTACTTGCTATTGATCCTATTCTAGCACCACAAGCACTATAACGTTTGGAGACACTGTCAGTTATTATAACTCTATCTGCAATATCTTCAAATTTAGCAAAACTCATATACTCAAAACCATCGTAAACAAATTCTCTATAAACTTCATCTGAAATAATATAGAAATCGTTTTCCTTAGCTATATCTCTGAGCATTTCCATTTCTTTTATAGTGTATATACAGCCAGTAGGATTCCCTGGATTAGACATCATTATTGCTTTAGTCTTAGGTGTTATCAATTTTTCAATTTCTTCTTTAGGTGGTAAATGGAATCCTTCTTCAGCCTTAGTAGTAATAGGTACAACTTTTATACCAGCCATGTTACCAAATCCATTATAGTTAGTATAAAAAGGTTCAGGAACTAGTATTTCATCACCTCTATCACATGTAGCTATAATAGAGAACAATAATGCTTCGCTTCCACCATTAGTGATAAGCATTTCATCCTGTTCAAAATCAATACCATATTTTTTATAATACTTTCTAAAGCTATCTATTAGCTTTGGTAGTCCCTGAGAGAAACTATAAGCGAGAACGTTTTCGTCAAAGTTCTTAATTGACTCAAAGAAAGTCTCTGGAGTCTTAATATCTGGCTGACCTATATTTAAGTGGTAAACCTTTTTACCTTTATTTTTAGCTTCAACAGCAATTGGCACAAGCTTTCTAATAGGGGACTCTTGCATAGAAGTAATTCTGTTTGAAAAATTCATTATATCGCCTCCTTAACAATAATTGTTAATCATATCACTATTATGATAACATATACTTAAATAAAAATAAACACAAATTATAATATTTAGCCTAAATTAATCATAGAAAATTAGTAACTATACAGTATCCTTCTAAATACAATGCTTACATCAGTTTTTCACCGTACTACCCAGTACGCTAAAATAAAATAAAAATGAAAGGAGATAACAAATGAAAGATAAAAGAACTTTGCTGATAATTGTTATAATCTTATACATAGTTTTAAGTGCTGTAGATAGATTTGTGATAAAGTTACCAACTATCGCATTTATACCTTTTGCCATTTTATTAGTTATTTTAATTATCGTTGCGTTGATAAGATATAAAACTAGATGATTTGTTTTTATGCTATTTATTTGTCTCCTGCAGAAAGTAGGAGACGATGTTTTTTTAAAATATACTTTTCTTTATCGTATTTTTTTGTTACTTTTCTATACTTACCCCAAGGTAATCTTTTTATCATATTATTTTTATAAACAACCCATGTCAATATTATAAATTATCATCTATCAAATATGATATTTAGTATGCCCTGTATACTGTATATCATATTTTCTATTTTTTATTACAATATGCAATATTACATATTATTACAGTTAAATATGTTTATATTTGTTACAATTCACAATAATTTATAAAATTATATACAATAAGGAAAGTATATGGTATAATAAATTAAATTTGGTAATTATATTCTATAAATTATAAATAATAATATATTTTTTAAATTTTATTAATTTTGGAATTATTACTATTTTGTAAATTATTAATGAGAGGAGGAATAGTTTATGGCTGATTGGTGTGCTGGATGCGCTGGCTGTGCTGGCTGTGCATTATGTAAACCAAATCCAAGTTGTAGTTCATGTAGTGGATGTGGTGGATGTATTATTACACCAACTCCAGATGCTGAAATCGCAATCACTGGAGTAGCAGCATCTGCAGCAGCTTATGCCGCAGGAGCTGCAGGAGCTGCAGGATTATTTGCTTGGTAGGTGAGATATTTTTTTACGGTTAAATTTGTTTGGGACAACCTGTGTTGTCCCATTCCTATCAAATATTTACGAGGTGAAAATATATGGAAAATGGTTTTAATTTAATGTTGCATAAAGAAGAGTATGTCAAAAATAAAGAAATTGATGAAATACATGTTTTACCTATTGGGGCTTTGATATATAAAGCTGATACAGAAATGGCAAATAGACTTATGGAATACAATATGTTTAGAGTTGATTCTTGCTATAGAGATATGATTTTGGATGCTCTAAAAGGAGTAAAAGTGCAGGAACTTATAGAAAAATATGGTTACGAGTATGTGAAAATCAAACTAACTCATGCATATTTTAGTAAATTAATTGAATTTACACCTGATAAAAATGATATTGGTAAAGAATTTGAATTGACAGGAAGTAATAAGTTTTTCTATCCACCACACTTGGCCATAGAACTTACAGATGTTTGTAATTTAGCATGTAAGCATTGTTATAGAGAAGCAGGGTATAGTGGAAAGTTCATAGACTTTGAATCATTAAAAACAACTATATTGCAATTAAAAGATAAAGGATTAAAGCTAGTTGAAGTTACTGGAGGGGAACCAACTTTACATCCTCAATTTAATGAAATTGTTCAATTTTTATGCGATAATTTGTCACTAGTAGCAATTTTGACAAATGGAACAAATATTACAGGCGAGATGATGAAAGTATTTAAGAAAAATAAGAATAAATTAATGTTTAATATTAGCTTAGATAGTTCTAGTCCTGTATTTCATGATAAATTTCGTGGAAAGAAAGGAGCATGGGAGACTACAGTAAATGCATTAAAAGATATTTCTGCTATTCCTGCAATGACTAGAATTGCAATGAGTGTTACGCCAGAGAATATGTTTGATATCGAAAATACAATTAAAGTTGCACAAGAAAATGGTGCTAAAAGTGTAGCTTGGGAAGTAAGTAATACAAACGGAAGAGGTAGTAGTATTTCTTGGGGTAGAGTTTCAAAGAATAATTATAATAATTTTGTTCGACAATCTAAAGCATTACAAATAAAATATCATGAAATGATAACATTTATCCCACCTAAATGCACACGTTTAATGCAACAAGGTCGTGACAACTGTGGTGCTGGATGGAGGACTTATGCGCTAGATCCATATGGTAATTTAAGAGCATGTGTAAATGCAAATAATGCAATGTTTAATTTAGGAAATGTTTTTTCGGAAGGATCTGATGTTTTTGAAAGCGAAATAATGTTAGAGCTTGCTAAAGTTGGTGTTCCCAGATACCAAACTTGTAAAAATTGCAAAACTTTTTCATACTGTCAAGGCTGTTTTATAAAGGGCATTGACGGAGCTTTAAACAATGAGAACTGTAGTTGGGAAGGAAAGAAATTGCTTAAATTTATAGATATAGAAAAATATAAAGCTATAGATGTACAAAACTGTATTATGCAAAGATCATTGCGTCAATAAATTAGGTGGAGGAAATGATATGATATATGAAAGTTTAGCATCAATAACAATAAATTGTACAGATAAATGTAATATGGATTGCTCATACTGTGAATTCCATGATGGGAAAAACGAATTAGATATCGAAAAAATTCAATCGATTTATAAGGATACTGTTACTTTGCAAAGTAACTATATTGTAATAGCAGGGGGAGAACCTTTGTTACATCCAGAAATTATGGAAATAATAAATGAAGCAAAGTATTATGGATTATTCACTTACTTATTTACAAATGGTAAAAATTTAACCCCACAAATTATAGAAAATTTAAAAAGCACTGGTTTAGTTGCAATAAGACTTACCTTAGATAGTGTTAATGAAGAAATACAAGATAAGGTCAAAGGAAAAGGAGCTTATGCAGGTATTGTTAATGCAATTAATATGCTAGAGGATTCCGGGATTGGAGTTAATATTAATGTTCCTATTACCGAATATAATATCAGTGAGATAGATGATATAGTGGAATTTTGTATAAAAAACAAAATTAGGAGTTTGAGGCTATCACCATTGACAAGTAGTTCAAAAGAAGAGTGCGAAGCAGTATTAAAGAAAATTATTGAGACACACAGACGATTTTATCAATATATACATTATGAAGATTTTGCTGAGTTTAAAGACTATGGTGATTTCATGAAAATTATTAAAAAATTAAATTGCCCTGGTGGGCTAATATCAGTTAATATTAACCCAGATGGTAATATAACAAAATGTCCATATGTAACTGAATCATTTGGAAATATTAATGAAGAAAAACTGCTAGATGTATGGATGAAAAATTATGAAAAAACACAGTTAAATAATACTGCCTGTCCTATCATGAATTTTGACACTGTAGATTTGTTTAGATCATTAGAAAAGTATTTTGATAAAGACGATACAGACAGATGTCTATCTGCTTGGATAGCACAGTTAAATGGTAAAAAGAAAACTTGTTTCAGAGATATGCCTTGTTGGTATTTTGTCTTTAATAGCAAATAGAGGTGAATATATGACTATATTAGAATTTAAAAATGTTTCTAAATCAATTTCAAAAAAAAATATAATAAGTGATGTCTCATTTCAAGTAGAACATGGAAATGTATTTGGATTATTAGGTCCAAATGGTGCTGGAAAAACTACAATTATAAGGTTAATACTTGGATTACTTAAACCTTCTAATGGAGAAGTTTGCCTTAAAAAAGAAAAAATTGGTGTTATTTTGCATGATAATGGACTATATTTGGAATTGAGTGGTTATGAGAATTTAAAGATATTTGGGCTACTGCAAGGAAATTTTGATAAAACAGAAGTTTATAGTGTTCTAGAAGAAGTAGGCTTAGCCAAAGTTGCTAAAGATCCAGTACGCACATATTCTCAAGGAATGAAAAAAAGATTATGCTTAGCAAGATGCATTTTAAGAAAAGCTGAATTAATTGTATTAGATGAACCTACAGTTGGGTTAGACATAGATGGGAAGAGATGGTTTGTAAATAAAATAAAAGAACTCTCAAAAAACGGAATAACTATTATTATTTCATCTCATGATTTATCCGAAATTAACATAATTTGCACTCATATAGCAATTATTAGAAACGGTAAATTACTAATTAATGATAGTATAGATAAATTACGAAAATCGTTTGATGGATCATTAGAAAAATTATATTTGTCAACAGGTGATAATAATGTTTAAAATTAATATATATAAAGATTTAATACTAATTGTTAAAAAAAAGTATTTTTGGATTGTTGAAATTGCTTTAACGCTATTAATGTTTATGATGGCGTTTATGCTAAACATTGGAATACAAGATATTAAAATTGATGGTACATATTTCATATTATCACTACCGTTAACTATAATCTATTCAACAATGACATTTATACCAATTGGTGATTATTATCGTGAACAAAAAAATGGGGGTTTTACTTATCTCATATCAATAGGTGTTGAAATTAAAGATTATATTCTTTCTAAAGCTTTTGTAATGAGTGTTATCATATATGTGCCTTCGTTAGTTTTTTTATTAGTATCTAAGTCTTATGCAAATATATGGTATAAAATCTTGATTGTTATTTTAATGTACTGGTGTTCATTTAGTATGAGTATATGTTATTCTTATGAAATCATTTATTCTGTAAATCCAGTGAAAACAATGGGAAAAGCATCTATGTTCACAATAATACTAATTATACTAATAGCAATGAGTACTAAGATTAATAAGAATTATGTTAATTTGGATGTAATTATAGCGATTATATATTTAGTGAATATTATAACTGATATAATATTTATCAAAAAAATTAGGAATATCAATAGTGATAGTATAATTTGTAGGAGGTAATTAATATGGCAAATGTATTACAAATAGCTAAATGCTTATGTAAAACTAGTAGGACTTCGTACAAAAATATGCTAAAATCATATTTAAAGCAAATTATCGTTCTGTTTTTTTTCATTTTAATTTCAATCGTTTTTAATATTAGGATAGATAAAAAAACAATATACTTATTAGGAATAGTAGGTGGAGTTGCTAATTGTGCAAATTTCGGACAAATTATTTTAAACAGGAAAAATTGCGGAATATATGAGAATATATTAGGAGAAGGACATTGTTATAATCAAATAGTTCTTGTTGAGTTTTTAACTTTTTTAATAATGACTTTTCCAAGTACTCTCTTCATGATTTTGTCAAATTGCTTATTTTGGTTCGTGATTAATGGTAAGATAAGTATCCTTTTTATTCTTGTTTATGGAGCTCTTATATGTATTACAAGTATTTTATTTGCACTTTTAGCTATACAGAGTAGTATTAGTAATGATAATGCACCGTATTTAATGAGTTTTTCTATATTTGGCATAATAATCATTCTCATGTTATGGCATTTAAAGTATGCTTTAATGCTTATATACTGTATTGTACTTATATTAAATGCACTATTAGTAATAAAACATACTAAGTCATTAGAATGGTTATACAAAAAAAACTAATTATTTTTTTGAATTGACATATATAATTTATTATATTATAATTTAATAAATTTATAATAAAGCGATGAAGAGAAGAGTAGATTGATTAATCCTTTTACAGAGAGCTAGTAACCTTGCTGAAAGCTAGCAAAGAATAATCTTTTGAATAAAGCCTCTGAGCCTGAATTAGTTCTACTATGAACAAAATGCACGGGAGCTCCCGTTATAGAGCTATAGTATCGCATATTTAGCCGTACTAGA
The DNA here is from genome assembly GCF_056892235.1 of Abyssisolibacter sp. ZYX002. NCBI lineage: Bacteria > Bacillati > Bacillota > Clostridia > Eubacteriales > Clostridiaceae > Abyssisolibacter > Abyssisolibacter sp. ZYX002. The sequence goes on along the minus strand of NZ_JARMXH010000001.1, from coordinate 816,545 downwards.
GGAGGCAAACATGGTGACATGTTTGTAAACTGGGGTGGTACCACGAAGTCTAATGCTCTCGTCCCCAAGACTATGTCTTGGAGGTGAGGGTTTTTTTATTAACAAATATTTGTATATAAAAAGGAAGGTGGTATCCACATGGAATATAATGATATAGAAAATTTAAAAAACATCATTTATGATGCAAACGAGATAATACTTGAAAGAATCAAAAAAATTGATAAGCTAAAAGATATGGACATAGAAATATACCCATATAGCTACACTAAAAGTACCACAACTAGTAATATAATTGATGACTTTGATAATATTAAAGAAACCGATGAATTTAGTATAGCAGGAAGAATAATGCTCTATCGAAATATGGGTAATTCTTCTTTCATCAACCTAAAAGACCAACAAGGAAGCTTGCAAATCTATTTTAATAAAGGAATTTTAAAAGAAAAATACGACATAGTAAAATTATTAGATATAGGAGATATCATAGGAGTGACAGGCAGTGTCTTTAAAACAAAGACTGGTGAAATTACTCTAAGAGCATCAGATATATCGCTACTCAGTAAATCAATAAGACCGCTACCTGAGAAATATCATGGGTTAAAAGATGAAGATTTAAGACAACGTTATAGATCGCTGGATATGATTATGAACGATGAAGTTAAAAACAGATTTATAAACAGATCAAAAGCTATGTCAGCTATAAGAGAATTTTTGGATAATATGAACTTCATTGAGATAGATACTCCTATATTAGATACAAAGTATGGCGGTGGAGAAGCAAAACCATTTACCACACATATAAATGCCCTAAACTGTGATGCATACATGAATGTATCTCCTGAACTTTATTTAAAAAGATTGATGATAGGTGGTATAGAGAGAGTATATTCTTTTGCTAGATCATTTAGAAATGAGGGTATAGACAGAACACATTATCCTGAATTCACCTTATTTGAATGTTATATGGCTTATGGTGACTATACAGATATGATGTCATTAATGGAAAATCTATATGAATATGTGTTTATGAAAGTAATTAAAACTACAAAGATTACGTATAATGGTGTAGAAATAGATTTCAAAGCACCTTGGAGACGTATAAGTATGTGTGACATTATAAATCAAGAACTTAGTATACCAGTAGAACATCTGTCGAAAAGAGAGATCATAGATTGTATCCATGAAAAAGATTTAACTCTAAATACAGATGTACCTTTAGATGAGTTATTAAAGGGAGATATTATAATGATGTTGTTTGATGATTATCTGGCAGATAACATAATACAGCCAACGTTTATAACAGATTTTCCAAAAGAATCATCTCCATTATGTAAAATCCACAGGAACAATAAAGAGCTTATTGAAAGATTTGAACCTTATGCATATGGAGTAGAGCTAGGAAATGCTTATTCAGAGCTTAATGATCCTATAATTCAAAGGATACTGTTAAATGAACAAGCTGATAAATTAAGAGCAGGACTCGAGACTGCAAGTCCTATGGATGAAGAGTTTGCAAGAGCAGTGGATATAGGCATGGCTCCAGCTGGAGGACTTGGCATTGGAATAGATAGAATGATGATGTTTTTAACAGATGCTAGTTCTATAAAAGAAGTAATACCTTTTCCTATAGTTAAAAAATAACTTAAAAAATGTGGTTTTCATTACATCTAATGAGCCACATTTTTTTTTATTATTAGGATATCCTAAATACAAAGATAAAGAAGGGAGTTTTATTATGCATACTATGTGGAAAGGTTCAATAAGCTTTGGGTTAGTTAATATTCCAGTTAAGATGTTTACTGCAACTGAAAATAAAGACATACGATTTAGATATTTACACAAAGAATGTAATACACCTGTAAGATATAAGAAATATTGTGAATCATGTGGTAGAGAAGTTAAAGAAGAAGAAATAGTTAGAGGCTTTGAATATGAAAAAGGGCATTTTGTAATAATGAACGAAGAAGATTTTGAGTTAGCCAAATCAGAAGTTCTAGATAAAGCAATAGATATAATAGATTTTGTGAATTTAGTTGAAATAGATCCTATTTACTTTGACAAATCATACTATTTATCACCTGATCAGACAGGAAGTAAAGCATATAATCTGCTTAGAAGTGCTATGAATGATACTAGTAAAATAGCATTAGCTAAAATCACTATAAGAAATAAGCAATCATTAGCTGCGCTTAGAGTATACCAAAATACGTTGGTACTTGAAACTTTATTTTATCCTGATGAGGTCAGAGAAGTAAGTAATATACCTAATCTACCAGAAAACATCAATGTAGATGACAAAGAGTTAAAAATAGCTACTCAATTAATTGATCAACTTACTACTGAGTTTAAACCAGAAAATTATAAAGATGATTATAGAGAAGCTCTAAATGAGATCATAGAAAATAAAATACACGGACAGGAAACAATAAAAGCAGAAGCAAAAACAACTAGTCACAATGTAGTAGATTTGATGTCAGCATTAAAAGCAAGTTTAAAAGATAGTAAAGCTAAAAACACCAAAAAACAATCTATCAAACCTAAAAAAGGTGCTAGTTAATGTTGGAAATAATGCCTATGGAGCCTATTAAATCTACTACTATACCACAAGGAAGTGATTGGGTTCATGAAATCAAGTTTGATGGAATTAGAGGTTTATTAATATATAATCAAGATGATTTTAAGTTATATACAAAAAAAGGTTATGATATTACACTTAAGTTTCCTGAAATAACTAACTTTAAGTATGTATTTTCTGGAAAATCATCAATTATAGATGGTGAATTAACAGTGTTTAAAGAGGATAGACATTCTTTTCATGATATATTAGTCAGAGCAAGAAGTAGTTCTGAATTAAAAATAAAGTCAAATATAGCAAAATACCCTTTGACATATGTAGTATTTGATATACTCTCCTACAATGGAGAAGATTTATCTTATCAGCCACTAGCAATGCGCAAAAAAATCCTAAAGGATTCTATAGAGCAGACAAATAATTTTTTATATAGTGATTACTATGAAGATGGTAATGCATTATTCGATAAAGTCAAATCTCTTGGCTATGAAGGGATTGTATCAAAGAAGATCGATAGTCCTTATGTTCCATATAAAAAGCATAGATACTGGTATAAAATAAAAGTAAAGAAAAAAATTCTATGTGTAATTGGTGGCATTAACCTTGAGGGAAATAAAGTAAAATCATTACTTTTAGGTATGTATAACGGAAACAACCTTATATATATAGGAAATGCTTCTTCTGGGCTTAGTCAAAATGATTTGTCATTACTATATGGTAACTTAGACTCTCTTAGGTCTAATCATAACCCATTTAGTAATATTTCAAAAAGCAAATCTATAGTATTTACAAAACCATTATTAACATGCTGGATAAAATACTCAGAATGGACTGATAAAGGTAAATTGCGCCATCCTCAAATAATAGGATTTAGCGACCTGTTACCAAGCAATGCAAATGGAGTTGAGTTTATTTTATGAAAAATATTGATATAACAAATCCTGAAAAACTATTGTGGCCAAAGCTAGGTATAAAAAAAATAGACTATATTAATTTTCTTTATAAATTATCACCTTATATATTAAAATATTCTAAAAATAGAGCGCTTACTGTCATTAGATATCCTGATGGCGTAGATGGTAAAAGCTTTTACCAAAAAAATTTGCCCAAATATGCTCCTGACTGGGTTAAACACTCATTAGATAATATAAACATATTAATGTGGATGGGCAATCAAGCAGCCTTAGAGTTTCACACTAGTTTTAATACTCTAGATGAGATCAATAATCCGAGTAGCCTAGTTTTTGATTTAGATCCATCAAAAGGACAAACGTTTAATCAAGTTGTAGAAGTAGCTCTTTTAATACATGAAACTCTTGAGAAGTTAAAAGTTAAAAGCTATGTTAAAACCTCTGGTGCTACAGGTTTGCAAATTTATATACCAGTAGGAGGTAAATATTCATATGAAGAAGCTAGAAGTATTAACGAGTTTTTTGGTGTTTATTTTTCTAAAGTTTATAGTAATAAAATAACTATTGAAAGATTAGTGAAAAATAGAAATAAAAAGCTCTATTTTGATTATTTGCAGATGTATAGAGGCAAAACAATAATATCTCCATACTCTCCTAGGGCTGTTGAAAATGCACCTATTTCAACACCTATATCGTGGGATGAACTACATAAAGGAATAAATCCAACCGATTTTAATATGCTAAATATCATAGATAGATTAAATAAGATAGGTGATTTGTTTGATAGTACAGATACAGAAATTCAAGATTTGGATTTTATTTTAAAAGCTATTAATGCTGATTGATAATATTTGTTAAAATTATATGAATAATATGGATTAAATTAGTAATAATAATATCGAAAGGAGTGAGTATAGATGTCATTAAAAAATAGAATTTTAATTATGTGTTTAGTAGTAGTTTTAGTACTAGGAGCATTCGGGTGTACTAAAAAAACTGAGCCAAAAGAAGAGCCTAAAAAAACTACAGAGGAAGAAAGCAAAACTCCTACTGAAGAACCAACTGAAAAAGCAGAACCATCTATAATGTGGGGAGATGCTATGTACATCATACAAGATACTGAAACAATGACTGCTACAAAAGACCAGTTAAAAGACAAATTAGGTGAAGTTAGCAAAGTAGTAGATATGGATACTGCGCCTACTGCAAATGGTGAGGCAAACATGTTTACAAAAGGTAGTGCAATATATTCGCTAAAGGATAAAGCAGTAGAGGATGAAATAGCTATAGAATTTGATGCAAAATACTATATAGCTAAAAAGAAAATGTAACATCTAATGAATAAAAAAGAGCATCTTATTTAGAAAAGATAGCTCTTTTTTACTTGCATTTTATTACTACATTTGGTATATTAATTTCAATATACTTTTTTGAAAATTAGGGGGTTTTATCATGATGAGTAAAAAAATAGCAAGCTTGGTTTGTTTAATTGCATTTTCTGTTAATATATAATGTTGTTATCAAGGAATGTAAGAAACGTAATATAGAAAAATAATACTAATCATATATATTACATTGTTTCAATATAAAAGGTTATCTCACATACGATAGCCTTTTAGCTTTATTATTGACTTAGATAAGATAAACGGTATATAGTTTAAAATTATTTTGCCTGCTATGATATATAAATGGTATAATTATATATAGACTAATCTCGGTTATATACTTAGTTAACCGATAACACATAAATTATGTACTATAAGAAATAATATAATAAACACCAAATGAATAGGAGAATCAATCAATGAACAACATTAAAAAGAATATCCCTAATGATTATGATAATCAAAAAGAATATATGGATAGAATCAAAGAAAGAAATGATGTGTTTTTCAATAAATTTGGAATAAGAAGAAAATATATGATATTAACATATGGGTGCCAAATGAATGAGCATGACTCTGAGAGAATGGAAGGGTTGTTAGGTAATATAGGTTATGAAACGACCTCGGATTTAAAAGAAGCAGATTTGATAATATTCAATACATGTTTAGTAAGAGAAAATGCTGAGCTGAAAGTATATGGAAAACTAGGCGAACTCAAGCAATTAAAAAAAGACAATCCAAATTTGATAATAGCAGTGTGCGGATGTATGCCACAAAAGGAAGAGGTTCGGGACTATATAACTAAAAAATATAGACATGTTGATCTAGTTTTTGGTACTCATAATTATTATAAACTTCCTGAAATGATAGAAAGTAAAACACAGACTAATAATAGAGTAGTTGATGTTTGGGAAGATGGTGAAGATCTTATAGAAGGTATGCCTGCTAAAAGAAAATATGGATATAAGGCATTTATAAACATCATGAAAGGGTGTAATAACTTTTGTACTTACTGTATTGTACCTTATACTAGAGGTAGAGAAAGAAGCAGACTACCAGAGGACATCTTAGGTGAGATTATGAAGTTAGCAAAAGAGGGATGTAAAGAAGTCACTCTCTTAGGTCAAAATGTAAACTCTTACGGTAAATCATTAGAGAGCAAAGTAAGTTTTGCACAATTATTATATATGATAAATGACATAGAAGGTATAAGACGTATTAGGTTTATGACTTCTCACCCTAAAGATTTATCTGACGAATTAATAGATGCAATGAAAAACTGCAAAAAAGTAGTAGAGCACTTACATCTACCTTTTCAATCAGGTAGTTCTAGAATACTTAAAAAAATGAACAGAAAATACGGCAAAGAGCAATACCTAGTATTAGTTGAGAAGATTAAAAAGGCTATCCCAGATATATCACTTACTACAGATATAATTGTTGGATTTCCAGGCGAAACTGACGAAGATTTTGAAGATACATTAGATGTGGTAAAAAAGGTAGGATTTGACTCTGCATTTACATTTTTGTATTCAATACGTACGGGTACTCCTGCCGCAGAAATGAAAGATCAAATACCAGATGATATAAAACATGAGAGATTTGATAAATTACTAGCAACTATTAATTCTATTAGTGCTAAAATAAATCAAGATATGATAGGAAGAACATTTGAAGTATTAGTTGAAAATATAAGCAAAAATGATAAATCAATGTTAAGCGGACGAACTAGATCTTTTAAATTAGTTCACTTTAAAGGGCCAAAAGAGTTGATAGGCAAGTTTGCGAATGTTAAGATAACAAAAGCAAAAACTTGGTTCTTGGAAGGAGAAATGGTACAAAGATAGCGTTTAGGGGGATATATACTGATGAAATTAACACCAATGATGCAACAATATATGGAGATAAAAGACAGATATAAAGATTCTATTCTCTTTTTTAGATTAGGTGACTTTTACGAAATGTTTTTTGATGATGCTATTACATCCTCTAAGGTTTTAGAAATAGCTTTAACAGGTAGAAATTGTGGTCAAAAAGAAAAAGCACCAATGTGCGGAGTGCCTTACCACTCCGCTGAAGGTTATATACAAAAGCTTGTAAGTGATGGCTACAAAGTAGCAATATGCGAGCAAGTAGAAGATGCTGCACTCGCAAAAGGTATAGTAAAAAGAGATGTAGTTAGGGTTATAACACCGGGAACTATAACCAATTCAAAATCATTAGAAGATAAAAAAAATAATTACTTATGTTCGTTGTTTGTAAAAGATAACGTAGCAGGTTTATCCTATGTAGATGTTACAACTGGACAATTTTGTACTACAGAAACAAATGAATCAATAGATTCTTTTATAATAGATGAATTAGCAAAGATAAGACCAACTGAAATAATATGCAACCAAGAACTAATGAATAATGAAGATTTGTTATCTTTGATCTCTTACAAGTTTGATGCATATATAAACAAGTATGATACTTATATTTATGATTTAAACAACTCGCTTGATATAATAAAAAAACAATTTAATATAGCAAGTATTGATGGTTTTGGGTTAAAAGAAAGATGTCAATCAATAATATCAAGTGGAGCATTGTTAGCGTATTTAAATGATACACAAAAAATAGGACTCAATCATATTAACAATATATCATATTATTCAAATAATAATTATATGCTTATGGATATCAGTACTAGAAGGAATTTGGAGTTAACAGAAACTATTAGAAACAAAAGTAAACAAGGTTCGTTATTGTGGGTTTTGGATAGCACTAAAACTGCAATGGGTGGTAGACTACTAAAAAGATGGATAGAAGAACCATTGTTGCAAAAGACAGTAATAGAAAATAGGTTAAATGCTGTTGAAACATTAGTAGATAATATATTTTTACTTGATGATATTAGATTACTACTAAAAGAAGTCTATGATATAGAAAGATTAATATCAAAAATAGTATATAGTAGCTGTAATGCAAGGGATTTAGTAGCGCTTAAAAAATCAATCAATATAATTCCAGCTATGAAAAATGTTTTATCAGGTATAGATGATAGGTATCTTTCAAAGTTAGAAGAAAAATTAGATGATTTAAAAGATATTTATAAATTAATAGATACTGCTATAGTAGATGATCCTCCACTATCAACTAAGGATGGTGGGATGATAAAAGAAAGCTATAGTAATGAATTATCTGAGATAAAATCAGCAGCTCTTGATGGTAAACAGTGGATTTCTAATCTTCAAGAAAATGAGAGAAATCGTACAAATATCAAATCCCTTAAGGTGGGATACAATAAGGTATTTGGATATTATATAGAAGTGACTAAATCAAATATAAAGCTAGTTCCTGATAATTATATAAGAAAACAAACGCTTTCTAATGCAGAAAGATATGTTACTCCTGAGTTAAAAGACATGGAGACTAAAATATTAGGAGCTGAAGACAAATATATAAAACTAGAGCTTGAAATATTTAATTCTGTAAAAGAAGACATCAAAGAAAATATTAAAAGAATACAACAATCAGCGACTGTGATATCTCAGATAGATGCCGTTTGTTCTTTGTCATATACAGCTTATAAGAACAACTACATAAAGCCAGTTATTAACACTGACGGTGTACTAGATATCAAGGATGGTAAACATCCAGTAGTTGAAAAAGTACTTAAAGATGATCTGTTTGTTCCTAATGATACTAGCCTCAATAATGATGATAGCAGAATGATTATAATTACTGGACCAAACATGGCTGGTAAGTCTACATATATGAGACAGGTTGCGTTAATATCGTTGATGGCTCAAATAGGTAGCTTTGTACCAGCGGAGCAAGCTAATCTACCTATCGTTGATCGAATATTTACTAGAGTTGGGGCATCTGATAATCTAGCAGAGGGGCAAAGTACCTTCATGGTTGAAATGAGTGAAGTAGCTAATATTTTAAATAACGCTACAAAGAACAGTCTGATTATATTAGATGAAATTGGTAGAGGGACAAGCACATATGATGGATTAAGTATTGCGTGGGCTGTAGTAGAGTATATAAGTGATAATAATCTTTTAGGTGCTAAGACGCTTTTTGCTACTCATTATCATGAATTAACGGAGCTTGAAGGCAAGCTAAGTGGCATTAAGAACTACAAAATACTAGTAAAAGAACATGACGATACAATTATATTCCTCAGAAAGATTGATAGGGGAGAGGCAGATAAAAGCTATGGAATAGAAGTAGCAAAGCTTGCAGGTGTGCCAGATAGTGTTATAAAAAGAGCAGGCGTAATATTGCATGATTTAGAAAAGAGAGATATAAACAACAAAACTGATGAAATAGCTGTTACTGTGAGTAGTGAGCCAGGACAAAACAATAATATATCACAGCAGATTAGCTTTTTTGATAATAAATCTGACCAAATAATAAAAAAGCTTAGTTCAATAGACATAGCAAAAACTACTCCTATTGAAGCTTTAAATATTCTCTACTCTTTAATAGAAGAATCTAAAGACGGTAGGTGATAAACGTGAAAGGTGTTATAAACTTCTTAGATGAAGCTACTATAAATAAAATAGCTGCAGGTGAGGTTATAGAAAGACCAGCTTCAGTTATAAAAGAATTGGTTGAAAACTCAATAGATGCTAAATCTGATTCTATAGTTGTAGAAATAAAAAATGGTGGTAAGCAATATATCAGAATCACAGACAATGGCAATGGTATAAATAGAGAAGATTTAGATATAGCTTTCCTCAGACATACAACAAGTAAAATAGTAAACTCAGACGATTTATATAGCATTAATACTCTAGGCTTTAGAGGTGAAGCTTTATCAAGTATAACAGCAGTGTCTAATGTAGAAGTGATTACAAAGACAGCTAATGTTGACTATGGCATACAGGTAGATGTTTCTGGTGGAAAAATCACAAATAAAACAGATGTAGGATGCCCCAAAGGGACAACAATAATAGTAAAGAATTTATTCTTTAATGTACCTGTAAGAAAGAAGTTTTTGAAAAGTGATACTACTGAAAGTAGCTATGTGAGTGAAATAATATTTAAATTAGCATTATCATATCCTAAAATATCATTTAAGTATATCAGAGATGATAAAATGATATTTAGAACTTCAGGAAAAGGGGATTTGCTCTCATGTATTTATTCACTTTACGGTAAAAGCTATATAACTTCTTTAATTAGAGTTAGCTATAATGACAAAATAAAGATTCATGGCTATGTATCAAAGCCTGAGTTAACTAGAGGAAATAAAAAGCATCAATTTTTCTATGTTAATGGAAGATGTGTACAGAGCAATGTATTATCCAAAGCAGTACAAGATGCATATAAAACACTAGTTACAGTAAATAGTTTTCCAGTGGTATTCTTGTTTATTGAAATAGACGCTGGTAGTATAGATGTAAATATCCATCCTAGTAAACTAGATATACGTTTTGATGATGAAGATTATATATGTGGTATCTTAAAAGAGACTATTAGGAATAGTTTGTTTAAAAAAGATATCATACATACAACTGTTAGTCAAACTGATGACAATAAAAAAAATGAGTATATTGATTTAATTAGTGACTTAAAACCGAGTAATTTTAGAAGTACTTTTAACAATGATAAAATAATTGAAAAGCCAAAAAAGACTCATTCAAATGTGCAAATGAGAATATATAGTGATAAATCACCATTGACATATGATACTAAAGAAAAAAGAGATAATCCAGTTATAACTAGTGATAAAAGAACTAATAAAACTGACGCTGAACCATTAATAAAGTATGAGCAAGAATTTGAAACTTCACCCGTTATAAAAGAGAATGAAGAAAACACTAATTCAAAAGTTATTTTTCCCAAGCTGGAATATATTTGTGCTCTATTTTCGACGTATATTATCGCTACAGATAAAATAACAGGTGAGATTTACATGATTGATCAACATGCAGCTCATGAGAGAGTTATGTACGAAAAAATATACGATGAGTATTCTAAAAAAAATGTATTAAAACAAGAACTACTAACTCCAATAACAATAGATCTTACAAATCATGAGTTATTAATAGTTAACGAAAACAAGACCATTTTAAACAATCTAGGTTTTGAAATAGATGACTTTGGAAACAATAGTATATTATTAAGAAGTGTTCCTGCATTACTTAATATTAAAGGACTTAAAAAATTCTTCATAGATATTATAGATAAACTAAAAGATATATCAAAAAAGCCTCATGAATACAGGCTAAAATACATCATGAAACTATCGTGTACGAGTGCTGTAAAAGGTGGAGATAACTTAAAAGAAATTGAAATAAATCATCTTTTCGAGCAAATGAAACAACTTGATAACCCTTATACATGCCCTCACGGTAGACCAACTATTATCAAAATATCTAAGCATGATTTAGAAAAAAAGTTCAAAAGAATAAACTAACAATTTATGTGATAGGATGATAAAATGAAAAAAAAACCACTAATAATGCTAGCTGGGCCAACAGCGGTAGGGAAGACAAGTATATCAATTGATATAGCAAAGAAGATAAACGGAGAAATAATATCAGGGGACTCTATGCAAGTTTATAAATATATGGATATAGGTACAGCTAAAATTAAACAATCCGAAATGAAAAATGTACCTCATTATATGATAGATGAATTTACTCCAGATGAAGAGTTTAATGTTTCTATTTTTAAAAGTAAGTGCGAAAAATATATAGACTTGATATTGTCTCATAACAAAGTGCCAATGATAGTAGGCGGGACTGGGTTATATCTAAATTCTATAATATATGAGCTTGATTTTACTAAGGCAGTAAGTAACAAAGAACTTAGAGATAAATATACTAAGTTGGCGCTTGAATATGGTAATAAGTATATATATGATAAGCTTGTAGAAATTGATCCTATTTCGGCTGAGCGAATTCATATCAATGATACTAAACGTATAATTCGTGCTCTAGAAATATACTATGATACTGGTAAACCAATGTCTGATTTTTATAAAGATTTTAGAAAATACAATGATAAATATGATTTTGTTTACTTTGCGCTGAATATGGACAGAAAAAAATTATATGATAGAATTAATATGAGAGTAGATATGATGATAGAAGAAGGACTTATCAGTGAAGTTGAGGAATTATTAAATAAAGGGTATGATAAAAACTTAGTTTCTATGCAAGGCTTAGGTTATAAAGAAATGGTATCTTATCTAAATGGTTATATTTCATTAGAAGAAGCTATAGAAGTGTTAAAAAGAGATACCAGAAGATTTGCTAAACGACAATTGACATGGTTTAGAAGAGAGAAATACGTAAATTGGGTAAATGTAGATGACTTTTTAGGTAAAGATGGTATTGTTGATTATATTACTAATAAAATTCATGATAAGCTAAGAAAGAAATAATTTATATTTTAATGGAGGGGATTTTTGTGAAAAATAGTATCAATTTGCAAGATGTGTTCTTGAACAAAGTGAGAAAGGAGTCTATTCAAATAGCTATATTCTTAGTTAATGGCTATCAACTAAAAGGTTACGTTAAAGGATTCGATAGTTACACTATAGTGCTTGAAAACGATGGAAAGCAACATTTGGTTTATAAACATGCTATATCAACTATAAACCCAAGTAAAAATATATCATTTATGAATAAACAAGATTAATTTGACAATTGAAGGTGATGACTTGAACGTGAACATGTTAACTAGAAAAATATTATGTAAACAATTTGGTATTGATCCTGCGATCATTGACTTTGTATTACATGTAGAAACTACTTTAAATAAAAAATTTGAAAAAATAAATAATATAAAAGAATATAATCAATTAAAAGTTATAGATGCATTTCAAAGAGCAAATCTTGCAGCTACTCACTTTAACTGGACTACTGGGTATGGTTATGATGATGAGGGAAGAGATAAGGTTGAAGAAATATATGCAAATGTTTTTAATACAGAAGATGCACTTGTTAGAGCAAATATAGCATCTGGCACACATGCGTTAGCCCTTACACTAGGAGGCATATTAAGACCAAACGATGAAATGTTATCAATAACTGGCTTACCATATGATACTATGCAAAAAGTAATAGGTATTAAAGGTGATATGAAAGGTTCTTTAAAAGAATATAATATATCCTATAACCAAGTAGATTTGATTGATAATAATAAAATAGATATAGATACAGTAATGAGCAATATAAAAAATAATACTAAACTCATACTTATACAACGATCAACAGGATATAGTGATAGAAAAGCCATTGAAATAGAAGATATGAAAAATGCTATTTCTAATATAAAAAAAGAGCACAAAGATATAGTGATTATGGTTGATAATTGCTACGGAGAATTTGTAGAAATGATAGAGCCAACAGACATAGGGGCGGACATAATAGCTGGCTCTCTAATAAAGAACCCTGGTGGAGGACTAGCTCTTGCTGGGGGATATATAGTAGGTAGAAAGAATCTTATTGAAAGCATTGCAAACAGACTCACTGCTCCAGGAATAGGGAAGGACTGTGGTTTGACCTATGGAACATCAAGACTAACATTGCAGGGTCTATTCTTAGCGCCACACATTGTAAGTGAAGCTCTAAAAGGTTCAATACTTGCAGCTGGAGTATTTGACTTATTAGACTTTGAAGTATTACCAACTATAGATGATAATAGAAGTGATATAATACAAGCGATAAAGTTTAATAATCCTGATAAGGTTATTAAGTTTTGCCAAGGAATACAAGCTGCCTCACCAGTTGATTCCTTTGTAATGCCACTGCCTTGGGATATGCCTGGCTACAGTGAACCAGTAATAATGGCAGCAGGTGCATTTATACAGGGCTCATCTATTGAACTAAGTGCAGATGCTCCTATGAGAGAACCTTATTTTGTTTATCTACAAGGTGGCTTGACATACGAACACTGTAAGCTTGGAATCATGAAAGGATTAGATAATTTATTAAAGAATGATTTAATTGACCGTAAATTATTTAACATAAGTACAGAATATGAAAAGTAGTAAAGAAGATTTAAAAAAACGAGGTTATATTGAAGACGACGATTTAGCCATGTATATAAATAAAAATAATGATAAGTTGTTTTCAATACTTAATTCAAATGTTTCTTTCGAAAGATCTATTGCTATAAATATACTATCTAGTCGTAAAGCTATAAAGGATACAACATTATTGAAGATACTCTCTAAGGAAAAATCATTATATACAAAAATAGAGATATGTAACGCCCTCCAAAAAGGTGATGAGGTTACAGCTAGATTAATGATTGATTATTTAGGAGCTATTGGAAAAAATCAATATATTAACTTACCCAAAAAAGTATCTAAAAAAATTAGCTATCCATTACCTAGAGATATTATAGCTAGAACTTTAAGTAGAATGGATAATAAGATTGTAGATGAATTAGTATCTGTTCTTGTTAGTGAAGATACAAGAAAAATATGTGAAGTTTTAGATGCTGTAGGATTTATGCTATTCTACAATCAAGACTGTATTAAAAAAGAAATTTTTGATACAGTAAGTAATATGCTAGAAAAATATTATAACAATGAATTAATAGTTTGGAAAACGGTATTATGCCTGTCATCGTTTTGGACTCAAGATAGTATAGATATTCTTAACGAAGTGCTATGTGGTAAGTATTGTGATACTATAAAACAGGAAGCTCAGCGCAGTATAAAAATAATAAATATGAAAATGAAAAAGTAAGCTAGAAATTAGCTTACTTTAAATTTATGACAAAGTCATCAAGATACAGACCTGAGTAAGCTAGAAACTAACTTACTTAAGTTTTCTAAATAATCCTATAACTTTTCCTAATATATACACGTCTTTAACAATAATTGGCTCCATAGTCTTATTTTCAGGCTGAAGCCTGATAAATTCATCTTCTTTGTAAAAAGTTTTTACTGTAGCTTCATCATCAATTAATGCAACTACAATTTCTCCATTTACAGCATGTCTTTGACTATTCACTATTACTTGATCTCCATCCATTATGCCAGCGTCTATCATACTTTCACCTTTAACAGTTAATATAAATGTAGTATCATTGCCAACATATTCTACAGGTAATGGGAAAGTATCTTCAATATTTTCTACTGCAAGCAATGGTTGTCCTGCTGTTACTTTTCCAACTATAGGTATCTCCACAATCTCTTTTTGAGAGTGTATATAAGTAACATTGTCTAATATTTCAATAGCTCTAGGTTTAGTAGGGTCACGCTTAATATAACCCTTTTTTTCTAGTCTTGATAAATGTCCATGAACAGTAGATGTTGATTTCAGTCCAACAGCTTTGCATATCTCTCTAACTGCCGGGGGATAGCCCTTTGTTTTGAGCTCGTTTTGAATAAAGCGTAGTATCCTTAATTGCTTTTCAGATAAATCTTCATACATATATGTAACACCTCTTACTAGGATATAATCCTCTTTTTTTATTATTATAACATAATTTTATTATTATATCAAACGAATGTTCGCAAAAAACTATTGACAACGAACATTTGTTCCGTTATAATGTAATTAGGAATTAAGAACTTATGTTCCCTAAGAATAAGTGTTCGGGAGGTATATCATGTATACAAGAAGAAGAAAACGAGTAGTTATTGCTAGGCCTATACGCTTTACTCTATTTTTATCGGTAGTAATATTATTATTATTATTTACTTTAAACAACATATCTAGGTCTAATACAGCTTTTGGCTATAGTAAAACTAACAATAAAGAATATACAACTATTATAGTACAAGCAGGAGATACTTTATGGTCAATTGCAACTAATCATTATGATTGTAATATGGATAAACGAAGGATAATATACGAAATCCAAAGAGCTAACAACAAAAAGACTGCTAACCTAAGAATAGGAGAGCAACTAAAATTGCCCCCATTATATTAATTATTTTAAATACATTAACATATAAATATCTACACTCAAACAATGCACCTTTCCCTAAATAGGGAATAGGTGCATACCTCTTTTGTAACATTGTTTTTTACAAATGAAGCCAATGGGATAGCTTAACTTCTAGAAAATATTGTTTAATAATATAACATAGCCTTTTAAATTTTTAACCATTGTAGAATAGATTTATTTTACTATATAGTTTACATAATAATATTATAGTCAAATATATAGTTATTCACTAACTTTGCTAGCTAACGGGTTAGCACTGACAGCTTTTCTTAATCTATCATCATCTAAATGAGTATATATCTGTGTTGTAGCAACACTTGCATGTCCTAGTATTTGTTGTAATGCTCTTATATCAACATTCCCATGTTTATACATAAGCGTAGCAGCAGTATGTCTAAGCTTGTGAGTAGAATATCTTTTGCTGTCAAGACCTGCATTTAGTAAGTATTTCTTAACCAAATGTTGAATAGCTCTTGGGCTAATTCGGTTCTTTCTAGTGCTCAAAAAGAGTGCTCGTTCTTCTGATTGATCTAATTTTGGTCGTACATCTATATATTTATCTATAGCTATAAGACAAGCATCATTTAGATATATAGTCCTTTCTTTATTTCCTTTACCTATAACGGTTAAAGTATCCCCTTTGATTTTGTCTATGTCTATACTAGCCAACTCCGACAATCTAAGCCCACAATTTAGAAATAGGGTAAGAATAGCATAATCTCTAATCCGGTTTCTTCCTTCTATACTATCTAAAAGTTTTAAAGATTCTTCGAGAGTCAAAAAAGCAGGATTTCGTTGCTCTTTTTTAGGTGTTTCTAGATTGATTGCAGGATTTATATCTATCATATTCACAACATTATGGAGATATTTAAAGAATGATCTAATACTAGCAACTTTTCTAGCTTTAGTAGAGTTTTTATTGTTCATATTCTTATCAGCATAGGAGATAAACGAAATCAAATCTTGTATTTTAAGTTTTTTGATAAAATCTATATCAATATCAGATATGGCAATTTCATCAAACAATGTATCTTTTGCAACAAGTTTGTACCTTATTTTTAAAAATCTAAAAAATGATCTCAGATCATAATTATATTCTTTAATTGTATTTTTCGATTTTCCTTTGATAGCATAGAGATAATCAAAGAAGTCATCCAAAATTAACGGCGTATCCATGAAATATCTTCTCCCTTTGTAAATTTATATGTATTTTGTCGCAAAATTTGTATTTTGTGACAAAACTTATATGTACTATTTCTATATTATTACCTCTATTTCCTTCTTTTCTAGTAATTTTTATTAGTTTTATTTGAACTTTGATGTTTTTATATGTTTTGGCATGAAGTTTACATCTTTGAATTGTTTTTACCGAACAAAAGTTCTTTGATTGAATTTTATATAATATTTATGCTAATTGTTGTTTAAACATTCTTCGCATCATACATCGTGTTTCCTAAAATTAGCTACATTATATATTTTAAATTGCACATCTTCCTATAATTTTACATACGTAAACATGTGAATACATTTCATTCAAGATATATAATTATCAATCACTAGATAAACTTATTCTCGCTATAATGCGTTTGTATATTTTTTCTATTTACACATCCTTATTTACTATAATAATATTATGTAAACATATCTCTTGTTATTACATTTTCATGTTGCTTTACTCATTAAATACTTTTATATCTGGTCGTTCATCCAAATAATACTTAAGTCTGTCTGTTCTTGTTTTACTATGTAACTCAATCAAATGTCCATCATAGTCTCTAATATAAAGCGACTTACCTTCTCTAATATTCCTAGGTCTACCTAGTTCGTATTTTATGCCATGTTGCTTTAATTTTTCTATTAGCTTGTCTTGATCTGATTCAGTCATGGAAAATGCTATATGAGTATATGTTTTTTCTCTGTTTTCTCCAGGGATATTTTCTTCTAAATTTAACGCTACCCATATACCTGCTATATCAAAATAAGCTAGTTTATCACCTTTAGCTAATAGCTTTGCACCTAAGACAATTTTATAGAACTCTATTGATTTGTTTATATCTTTAACTGGAAACGTAATATGATTTAATCCAGTTATCTTTATATCTTCATTGCACATATTATTATTCATCCAAATTCCACCTTATTATATATAATGTTATCATTTGATCAAAACTTTTACATATATCAAGTATATCACATTTGTATAATTAGCACTTTTTTATACATCCTAATAATATGAGGTGATTAGATGATTGTTAGATTAGGTTATGTTGCTCTACCATTAGATATTGATGATTGTTCCCCTTCAAGGACTATTACTTATACAAACTACACTAAGATTCCAAATGAAGATATTAGGCAAGACAAAATTCTATCACTTACTAAAGCAAATTTAGAGAACACTATTCGTATATTAAAACACAACATTACAAAAGATATAAGCGTTTATAGAATCACTTCTAAGTTAGTTCCTCTTGTAACTCATGATAACGTAACCAGATGGAACTATATCGGAAAGTTTAAGCATTATTATGACCAAATAGCAAATATAATAGAATCAAATAATCTAAGGATCAGCTCTCATCCTGACATATTCAATGTACTCAATTCACCAAATGAAAATGTTATATATTCTAGCTTAGATACTTTAATATATCAGAATATCATATTAGATGCATTTGGGGTTACTCCTGAGCATGGTAAATTGGTTATGCATATAGGAGGAAGTTATGGAGATAAAAATAAATCAATAAAAAGATTTATCACTAATTTTGCTCGTATCCCAGATAGGATAAAATCAAGAATAATAGTAGAAAACGATGATAAAATCTACAACATAAAAGATACTTTATACGTAGCAAAGTCTCTTGGTATACCAATGGTTTTAGATGTACATCATCATTGGTGCAACAACGACGGCTTAAGACTATCAGATTTTTTATTTGATATATTTTCAACATGGAATAATGAAGTACTATCTCCAAAGATACATGTCTCTAGCCCCAAATCCGATAAAGAATTTCGCTCTCATGCTGATTATATTAATTTTGAAAGTTTCAATGATTTTATCAAGATAGCTAAAACAACAGATATGGATTTTGATGTAATGATAGAAGCTAAGAAGAAAAATCTTGCTCTTTATAAACTTATGGAAGATATAAAAAAAGTACAAATTATACTATAAAAAATGGTGCATCATTTATAGTATAAAATTCATTGCATATACTTGGCTTTTGTTATCCATAATAATTTTATGTAAACATAAGTTTTTTCATATATATATATATATAATTCAACTATACCCCAACCTCTTCAATCTATTTTAGAATATTTTCTTAGCCTTAATAGGATTTTTACACTCTTGTCTAATAAAATTATCACCATTCTTATTTTCTCAAATAGCAATTTACAGCTGTTTGTCCATATAGATATATAAATATCCCAATATAAGTAAAAATAAAACTTAAAATGATATTGCATTACATAGAGATGAAACGTATAATATTCCTGTAAAGTAAATTAATTACAATAAAAGGAGGGAATCAAATGTCTAAAAAATTCTTAATCATAATGGTAATAGTATCAATGTTGTTACAAACAGTAACCGTTAACGCACTAAGTCATAATACAGAACGATTTACTAATTCAAAACCAGAGGAAGTCTTAGAAAAATTTGAAGAAAGTAATTTTTATAAAAGCAACTTTTCTTCAAATTTGAAAGTAATCTGGGATAAGAACAAGAACATTCCGAGTTTTATCAAAAACATTAAATTAAAAGACATCATAACCTCTGAGAAACAAGCAATTGAATTCATTAAAAGATACAAGGGGATTTTCAACATATCCTATTCAGATTTCAATATAAGATCAATTATCAAAGATGACCTCAATATGACTCATTATAAAGTAATTCAAGAAATTGATGGTATACCTGTTTATGGACAAGAGTTAATTATTCATACTGATTCTAATAACAATATTTATGCATTAAATGGTTCATTAGAGCCAGATAATAACATTGGAAATATTAAATGGAGCAAAGCTATAAAAACAAGTGATTCAGATAGTATTTCTTCAGCTAAAAGATTTCTTAACATCGAATCTATAGATTCTAAATTAATATCTGAACCAGATACTCAAAAATATCTATATGAATTTGAAGGCAAATGGTATGTTGTAAATTTAGTCACACTTCAATTCAATAAACCATATCCAGCTAACTATAAAATATTTGTAGATTTAGCATCAGGAACTGTAATAGATTCATATAACGCTATAGCAGATACGCACATTATATGCACTGGAATCAATGGTAATAATGAAACGGTGTCACTAAATGCAGATGAGCAAAATGGTTATTACTATTTGCGTGATATTACTCGTAATGCTACTATCGAAACTTACTCCCTAGACAATGACTTATATGCGCCACAACCTGGTGAAATAATAAAAAACACTATTGGAACTTTCAATAAAGATCATTATGCAGTTGATGCTCATTACAACCTAGGAAAAGTATATGATTATTTTTATGAAACTTTTGGCAGAAAGAGTTTTGACAATAGAGACGGTAAGATAGTAAGTTCTGTTCATTTTGTTTATCGAGATAATTCTGGAAAAATAAATAAGAATAATGCTATGTGGAATGGCAGACATATTTTATTTGGTGATGGTGATGGCGTTTTAGCTGGATCACATTCTAGATCTTTAGATATTGTAGCACATGAATTCACTCATGGGGTCACGCAGTACACTGCTAATTTAATATACAGAAACCAATCAGGCGCTGTAAACGAATCAATCTCTGATGTTTTTGGTGTTCTTTCTCAAGGCCCTACAGAAAAATGGTGGCTATTAGGCGACGATGTCTACACTCCTAATATCCCAGGTGATGCTATCCGTAATTTGAAAGATCCTGGTAGTGACGATGTTTATAAACCTCAGCCTGGACATATGGATGATTATGAGCATACCAATGAGGACAATGGTGGCGTACACATAAATAGCGGTATTCCTAACAGAGCGTTTTATCTGATAGCTAACTCTATAGGATTTGAAAAAGCAGGTAAGATATACTATCGTGCTCTTACAACATATTTATACCCTTCTTCTAAATTTAAAAATCTTAGGAACGCATTATTGCAATCAACTTCTGATTTTTATGGAGAAAGTGGAAATGAATACAATGTAGTTAAACAAGCATTTGATACAGTTGGTATAGTCAATTAGTTGACAACCATACCGCCCTAACTAAGGGATGTCTAAAAAGACATCCCTTAAATTAATTTCTATTCAATTTAATCCATTTGTTAACGCCTAAGTTTTCTTTATGTTATATAAAATATGTTAAACATTTAGCTTTGCACTATATCCTAATTCATCCTTATGTTTATCAAGTATAGGTTTTATATCTTTTGATATGAATTCTTCCACTTGTTTAGCTGATCTGCCAGTATATTTTGTGTAATCCATTATTTTAACTAGCTCTTCTTTAGATAAGCCAAACTTAGGATGCTCAGCTAATCTTTCTATGAGGTTGTTGTCTTTTCCTTCTATTTTAACTCTCTTGCTAACTTCCATAGAAAGCTCTCTGATTATCTCGTGAAGCTCTTGTCTATCTCCACCTTTTTTAACTGCTTGCATTAATATATTTTCTGTAGCCATAAATGGCAATTCAAGTGCGATATGCTTTTTAATCATATTTTCATAGACAACTAGACCATCAAATACATTTATACCTATTTCAAGAACAGAATCACAAGCAAGGAAACCTTGGCCTATAGCTAATCTTCTGTTTGCTGAATCGTCTAAAGTTCTCTCTAACCACTGAGTAGATGATGTCATAGCTGGGTTCATAACATTTGCTATTAAAAACCTAGAAAGAGACGCTATACGCTCACTTCTCATTGGATTTCTTTTATACGCCATAGCAGATGATCCAATTTGTTTCTTTCCAAAGGGTTCTTCTATCTCTTTTAAGTTCTGCAATAATCTTATATCATTAGTTATTTTGTGCATAGATTGACCTATCGATGCTAGTAGCGATAACACTTCAAAGTCTACTTTTCTAGGATATGTTTGACCTGTAACAGCATAAGCGCTATCAAATCCCATCTTTTTAGCTACTAGTTCATCTAGCTTTTTAACTTTGTCATCCTCATTTTCAAACAATTCTAGATAACTTGCTTGAGTGCCTGTCGTACCTTTTGCACCTCTAAGTTTTAAACTATCTATAATAAACTCAAGTTTTTCATAATCTAAGTACACATCCTGTAACCATAAGCTTGCTCTTTTACCTACAGTAGTTAATTGTGCTGGTTGGTAATGTGTAAAGCCCAGTGTAGGAAGATCTTTATACTCCAATGCAAATGATGCTATCTTGCTTATTAAATTTACTAGCTTTTTTCTAACGATAATTAAGCCTTGCTTCATCTGTATAATGTCTGTATTATCACCAACAAAACAGCTTGTAGCACCAAGATGTATTATTCCTTTTGCTGATGGGCATTTTTCTCCATATGTGTGTACATGAGCCATTACATCATGTCTAAATTCTTTTTCTTTTTTTGCAGCTAACTCATAATCAATATCGTCGATATTATTTTTTAGTTCGTCTATTTGACTTTGATCGATATTTAATCCTAACTCCTTTTCTGATTCAGCTAACGCAACCCATAGTTTTCTCCATGTTTTGAACTTGTTATCTGGAGAGAAAACATAAGACATTTCCTTGCTTGCATAGCGTGAAATCAATGGATTTTCATAATTTTCTTTTGTCACTATAACATTCCCCTTTCCTATCACCATTTATATAAAATTTAGTATTCCAAATTAATGTGTTTCTATCATTTATATCACATATATATTATACTATAGTTTTGATAAGTAATACATAGTTAATTTAAATTATTTTGTTTAAACATTCGTGTTTTTGTCTATTTCATAAACCTTTTATTATTTATTAAACATTTCTATGGAATGTATTATGTAGATAATAGGGATTTTCATCATATTTTATGTAGTTTGTTACATAAATTTACTTAACTCAAAATCCACTTCTGCTGATTGATTTATCAGATTTCACGAATTATAAAGGCGTTTTTGTTGTATTTTGTTCATGTTTTTTGGTGCAACAATAAAAGACTTATTGCATTTAAGCAAAAAAGTCTTTATTGAATACTTTTTATTTGTATTTAATTATGAATTTACATTCAGAATCACCTTTGATTATTGATTTTTTTAATTCCACTTTGATTTCACTATTTAAAAACGTTTCAAAAAATTCTTTAAACCAACCTACCGAACAATTGCAATATGTTGCTGATAACTTATTACTATGCTTCACATTAGGACAGTAGCATTGTGTATATGAAGCATATATAACATCATTTTCTTTATACATATTGCCCCCACCTATGCTCTGTTTATTCAAGGCTTCTAATACTAAATCAATATCTTTTAATTCATTCATAAGTGTTTTAGCCTGTTCACCTAATTTAGGATCTAAACACATTCTTCCACAATGTTCTAATGCCTTTGAAATAGCTTTATTATCTAATCTTTTATCTAGCACATTAATCAATCTAGATATATTTTCTTCATTTTCAAAATTACTTTCCGTTACTACTTCTTTACAGCTCTTTGCATCTTCCTTTTCAATGCTCACGCATAGATTATGAAACCAAAATTTTTTAAAATCCATTTTTTCATCCCCTCTATAGATAGTCATGATTCCAAGTGACTTGTTTATAATCTAATAATATCATTCGTATCATGACAACAGTTTGTCATGAATATTATAAAACCATACAAAATCTATAGATAAGACTAATTTTATTCATTAAAAATGCTCTTTGATTAGCAAGTAAATATACTAGCTATTCAAAGAGCTTATTTTTTATTCTTCTACTAATTCTTTAATTCTCTGTATCCCATTCTTGATGTTATCATATGATGTTGCATAAGACATTCTTATATAATCATCAGTACCAAATGCACTTCCTGGTATAGTTGCAACTTTTGCTTCATCTAGTAGCACATTGCAGAAATCTAGTGATGATTCTATTTTCTTTCCTCTTATAGAAGTTCCTTTCATGTCTTTTATATTAACCATAACATAGAATGCTCCAAGAGGTTTTCTGCAAGATAGTCCTTTTATATCATTTATTGCATCTACCATGTACTTTCTTCTCTCATCAAAAGCTTTTCTCATCTCTTCTATCTTGCTTTGATTTCCATTGAGAGCCTCTATACTAGCATATTGAGATATAGTACACGCATTTGATGTAGTATGGCTTTGGAAGTTATTTATGAGCTTGATTATATCTTCGTGAGCTGCTACATAACCTAATCTCCAACCAGTCATTGAGTATGCTTTAGACATACCATTTATAACTAATGTATTATCCTTGTATTTATCAATTGAAGCAATGCTAAAATGTTTAGCTCCATCATATATTAGTTTTTCATATATTTCATCTGCTACTATGAACATATTATTTTCTATAGCTATATCTCCTAAAGCTATTAGTTCTTCTTTGCTATATACTGTCCCAGTAGGATTATTTGGTGTATTGATAATCATAGCTTTTGTTTTGTTAGTTATAGTTTTTTTAAGGATTTCAACTGTAGGCTTAAAATCATCTTCTTCCTTAGTTTCAATGATAACTGGTTTTCCGCCAGCTAACATTATCAATTCATAATAACTTACCCAATAAGGCGCTACAACTATAACTTCGTCACCCTCATTAAGTATTGCACATAACGAATTATACAAACATTGCTTAGCTCCATTAGATATCAATATATTTTTAGGCTCATACTTTATGTTATTATCTTTTTCCAATTTATTGCATATAGCCTTTTTTAACTCTAATAATCCAGAAGCAGCTGTATATTTAATTTTCCCTTCTCTTATTGAAGATATCGCTTCATCTTGAATATTTACTGGTGTATTAAAATCCGGCTCACCTGGAGCAAAACTTATTACATCTACACCATTAGCCTTTAGTTCTTTAGCTTTTGAACTTATAGTTAATGTTACTGATGGATTGATACTACTTAGTTTTTCTGATAATTTTAGTTTCATAATATATCGCCTCCACTATATGTTTATATTATTTTTTATAAATATCTTTCATTATTGTATTTAGTATAGCCAGTGAATCATAAAAGCTCTTTTCATAATAAAGTCTTAGATGTTCGTATTGTTTATGTCCTTTATCTGTTATCTTGTAATGTCTTATAGTTCTTCTTTCTGGCTCTTCCCACCAACCTAATAAATACTCATCTTGCTCTAATTGTCTAAGAAGTGGATAAACCATGCCAGGACTAGGCTCCCATTTGTAATTTAATCTAGTTTTGATTTTTTCTATTATTTCATTCCCATAACAACTTTTTTCTGACAACAGATGTAGTATATAAAGCTTTACAAATGCTGTTGTACTTATCTTTGTAGGGAATTGTCTATTCCTTTTATCAGTCATACTACACCTCTTTCTATTTATATATTTCTACACAAATATTATTTTCTATCTTACATCTTTTTTCTAAATCTACAGTATAGTTTCCCAAGCTAGGTTCATCATCAATAAATACATCATGAAAATCTGAACCGCCTGTTATTATCATGTTTTTTCTTTTTGCTATATGTAATAATTCATTCCTTACACGCTTATTGTTCTGTGGATGATAAATTTCTATGCCGTCAATATTAAATCTGTTTAGTAATATACTATAGTCTATCTCTAAAAGCCCAGGATGAGCTAGAACTGCAATTCCACCATCATTATGTATCAAATCTATGCCATCTTGTAATGAAAGCTTATACCTTGGTACAAAAGCCTTTTTTCCTTCAAGTAAGTATTTTTTAAACGCTTCATCTACATCCTTTACATATCCTAAACTATGTAACTCTCTTGCTATATGTGGCCTTCCTAAAGCCGTAGACGGATCATATTTTGCCTTCATAGTTTTATAATCTATGTCTATACCTATATCCTTTAGCTTATTTACCATTTTGACTGCTCTACTAGCTCTTGCCTCTCTTATATTATCAAGCACGTTTTTTATTTTAGATGATTGGTAATCAAAACAATATCCTAGCAGATGTACTTCATATCCATTATATATACAACTAAGTTCTACACCCGGTATTAAGATCATACCATCTCTCTCGATATATTCTAAAGCTTCCTTTAATCCTGCCAATGTATCATGATCAGTGATAGATATAGCATTAATATTTTTGTGTTTAGCCCATGATATAATTTCTTTTGGATTTAATATTCCGTCTGACATAGTACTATGTATATGCATGTCCGCTTTAATCAATCAACCACCTCCTATTCCACTTATTTTAACTATACTTATTTTACAATAAATAATCCAATTTTAACAGTATAAATAGTATATTTTTCTAAAAACATATAAAAAAATGTTATATTCTAATGTGCTTAATAATATTAGAAAAAATTAATGTACTTTAACTATATTATTTAATAAAATTAACTAATGAGAGTAAATTTATTTACATCGAATTAAATTTATTATAACATTATGTTAATAAATATTATGGAGGTGTTTTATGAGTAAAATAAAGCTTTACAATGTTATATTTCCACTGTGGATGATATTATTTTTACCGCCAGTTATCTTTGTTACTATATGCGGAAATTTTATAATTGATTTGTTAGTGCTAATATTATGTTATTACATATACAAGGTTAAATGCCAATATCCTTTAAAAACCTTCTGCTTTAAGAATATATTTAAGGTATTTATATTTGGCTTTGTTGCAGATTTTATTGGTGCGTTATTATTGTTTGTTACTGTAACGTTATTTGATGATTACTTGCCTAATGGTATCACTAACTCTATAATGATTAATCCATTTAGTAATATATATGGTTTTATGATAGTCGCATTAGCTATGCTTATAGTTGGTTTTTTAATCTATATCTTAAATCATCGCTTTACCTTTAAGTATATAGAAGATGCAATGCTTAGGTTTAAGTTATCTCTTACTATAGCAATTATAACAATACCTTGGACATTTATGATACCTATGAAAAAATTCTTTTAAAATTATTTAAATTCCTTTTTAAATCTCCTAGCAAACAATAATGGTATTGGTATAAACATCATACACCATGCCATTAGAGCTAGTGTGCCTATTGTCTGACTATCGTTATCTCCTACAAATAGTTTAGTCATAGGTAGTGCTATACATACTACAAATATACCATGTATTTGTAGTATCAATTTCAAAACACTATCACACTTATTCTTTGGCTGTATTGATACTCCTACAAAGTATGTCGATACTGCCATTATCCCATAACCAATAAGATTTATACTAAACATCCAATTGCCTGTATTTGTGTAATCAAATAGATTCATGAGTTCACTTGATAAAGTACCATTATTTATAATAGTTAGCTGTGTAAAATATGTCAAACTTACGAACACAGAATATATAATACCAAAAGATTTACCTACTTCACTTGCTACTTTATGCTTTTTTCCACAAAGATAACTAGAGACTATTGTTACTATGATATATGACCATGACAATAATATACAAGTAGCATATGAGAGCATGTCAATCATTTGTGTCCTATTTATCAACGATAGTAATAAAGTACTGAAAAAGATTATTATCGTCAATGTAAGTATATTCGCTGAAAAAATGCCAATCTTTTTGTTCATTTAAATTTTTCCCCCTTTATTTACAAGATACTTTATTATATCATCTAAACTATAGCTGTTATACGAAGTTGTATCTACTATCATATAATTATATTTACTAGGTCTTATTGATTTATTTGAGCTTTTATTATATCTATCTAAAGATGTTGTATCAATTTGGCTGATATACTTTTCTCTATTATATATACGGTGCTCTATAACCTTGTAATCTTCTACTCTACATTCTATATACTTATAAGTAGCTCCATTATTTTTTGCTATATTAATACCACTAATCAATGATTCTTCGTAGTAACATGGCGTATCTATTATAACGCTCATTCCTTGTCTTAGATATTGATTAGCTAAATCAAACATCACTTTGTAAGATGCTTTATTAATAACACTATCGCGAACTCCTTCATCCATCATAGCTGATTTTATGATATCTCTATCTATTACTACTACAGAACTAAGTTTATCTGCAATCTTTATAGCTAACGTAGATTTTCCACTAGCTGGATATCCTGCCATCTGTAAAAGAAACATACTTACCTCCTACTCATTTTATATAAACCACCTTTTAAACTTTTCCTTCTTAATTCAACATATTGTACCTACCCCTACTTAAAAAAATAAAACTCATCAAGAGTTTTATTTCTAATAATTTTTTACTTAATATTGTTTCAAAATGTTACAATCATTTTCTTTTCAATATCTAATAACAATTTACCATCGTAGCTTTCGATAAAGAGTTTGACGACTGATTCCCAATCTCTTAGCTGCAGCTGTAATATTTCCTTGCTCTTCTTCTAAAATTTTATTAAGCAAGAATCTCTCAAACCTATAGTACAAACCCTCTTCTTTATCCTGTTTTACTATTTGTTTTTCTTGATCTATAATCTTACGAAACATATAATGACTAACTATATCATCCGTAAGGTGATCTAAGGTCAATATTTCTTCATTTTCTTTGATGATCAATGCTCTTTCAACGATATTGCTGAGTTCACGTACATTCCCTGGCCAATCATAAGCAATTAAAGCATCCATGAAAGTATTAGACCAGATTACAGGCTTTAAGTTTAAGTTCTGCGAAAATTCTCTAACTAAATGCCTTGTAATCAAAGGGATATCCTCTTTCCGATCACGTAAATGAGGAATTTTTAGTTCTATAATTTGAATTCTGTAATATAAATCTGCTCTAAATTTACCCAAGGTAGATTCTTTAAGTAAATTTTTTTTAGTAGCTGCTATAATCCGAAGATTAACTGGTATCTCATCTACACCGCCTAAACGAGTAATCCTGTTAGTTGAAAGCACTCGTAATAGCTTAATTTGGACACTTAACGGCATACTCTCTATTTCATCTAAAAATAAAGTTCCACCTGATGCGAACTCTATCTTTCCGATTTTACCACTTTTAGATGCACCAGTAAATGTTCCAGCCTCATAACCAAAGAGTTCGCTTTCTATTAATTCCAATGGCATAGCTCCGCAGTTGATAGCAACAAATGGACGTTTTTTCCTTAAGCTTGCATTATGAATGGCTTGTGCTAAAAGTTCCTTACCAGTTCCACTTTCGCCATATATCATAACATTAGAAGATGTCTCTGCAACACGCTTTGCCATAGTTTTTAGTTGTGTCATTACTTTAGTATCGCCAATAATATTCTTAAAGTTATAGGTTGCTCTATTACCTTTTATTTTATTATGCCATTTGGACATACCTTCAATGTCCATAATAGATACCAAAGTCCCTACTGGCCGATTTAAAAGAGTTATTGTTTGATTAGATGCTAAAAAAGATTTTCGTCTTTTTTCAGTCTGCAAAAACACAAGTTGCTCTTCAAAATCAACAGCTCTGTATGCGTTCATCTTTTTTAGCTTATTAAGAATTTCCTTTTTAAAGTTACTAGATGACTTATCAATGTCCAACATTTCCAAAGCTTTTTGATTGTAACCGTGCACTACATTAAATTCATCTATAAAAAACGTGCCCTCATGGGTGTGTTCTGTAATTCCTTCTAAAATCTTTATATATAGCTGAATAGTATTCAAAGTTTCATGTAAAAAACCGTGTTTATCGAACAATTCTGCCAATTGCTTAGCAACAATCATCATTTGCTCATCACAAGCTTCAACATCTGCTACTACATAGATTACCCCTAATAATCGTCCTTCACCATCAGTATAGGGTGCTGCATATCCTGCAGTGTACTTCAAGCTTGAAATATAATGTTCTCCTCCAATGACACTACAAGGTATCCTTTCATTAACACAACAAGCTACAGCATTTGTACCAATCACAGCCTCAGACATATTCTCAAATACATGCTTTTTATCCTTCATATCATTGCCTTGTGCATAGAGACAAGCTATATATAAACATTGTTCATTGTATATAGTAATAGTACAATTAAGTTGCTTTAAATAATCTAACAAATTTTTTAGTTTTTGGTTACTAATTAAATGTAAAAATAAGCGCCGCAATTCTTCTTTGCTAAAAATCTGTGTCATGAATGGAATATCTCTGCCTTTGTGATTATGATGAATACCCATGGTTCGTGATCTATTCCAGGAGGATTTAACATAATGAGATAAATCAGCCTGCTTAATTGGGTTATTGTTCATAAAATTCTCCCATAAAGTCTGAAGATATATGTCTCTTTCATTTGAATAGCCATGTTTCATGAACTTGCCTCCCATTCTTCACTTTTCCTATATCCATTATAACACATACTATCCTGCTACAGTAACCACATCATACTCTTGATTAAACTGTTTGAGAAAAAACTTATAGATTATTATTCAATGTAAAATATTTCTTTTTAAATCAAATCCTTAAAACTACTATCATCATACTGCTCATTATTTTTCTTTTTAGCCAATGCTTCCTTTAGAGCATCAAAGGTTTTACCGTCAAGTTTATACAAAGTCATAATAAGTGCACTTATTATAAAAAATGCTGGTGCACATACAGTTGCAAGCATTTTTATACCACGCACAGCTTCGGATGTTTGTTGTGTAGCATCTCCAATATATCCAGTAAGCTCCATAATATAACCCATTAACCACATACCTAAAGCAAACCCTAATTTCTGAAAAAGGAAGATGATTGAAGTTATAACCCCTTCTTTTTTTAATCCTGTCCTATACTCATATGCCTCACAACAATCATACATCATGGATTGGAATAATCCAAAGTAGTTATTATGCCCAAAAGATGCTACAACACAAAATACGAGTAATAATGCAAAAGTAAAATCAAAGAAAGAATAAAGCATCTGTATAGCTCCAGAACAGACAATTAAATAAATATAAGCTTTACGCTTACCCATTTTAATCCCTAATATATTACTAATTGGAATAATAATTAAACCAACTATCGACATAAATGTAAAAAAGACAACCTGATTATCTCCATCAAGATGCATAACACTATTCATTAAATACATATAAATACCACTTGTGATTGAAAATCCTATACCATAAATTGCTACAGCAATAGCTAGAAATCTAATAGAGCGAATTTTAGCTACATCTGTAAGTGTTTTTAGGATAGACTGACCTTTTTCTTCTTCTGGTTCCATTACTATAGATTCTTTACCTCTAGTATAATTCCAACTAATTAATGCTGCTACTGTAGATGCTGCACCAAAAATACCAGCAGCTATTGACCATGCGGTTTGAGTAGATCCAGTAATTGCAACAAATTTATCAACAACTACCATCGTACCTGTACTAGCCACAAATACTCCTAATAATTGAAATGCAAGACAGTAGAATCTTACTGAAGTTCGTTCATTATAGTCATCAGTTATTTCTGCACCTAAAGCCATAAATGGCACGTAATAACATGTATACGCTGTATAAAAAAACATAGAAACGCCTATATAATACACAGTTTTAGTAGTTTCAGGAAAGTTTACTGCCGTAAACAGTAACCATAAAGCAATCCCTATTGGTACTGAGGCTATCAATATAAATGGTCTTCTACGACCACATTTCCATCGTATCTTATCAGAATAATATCCTATAATTGGATCCGTCACTGCATCCCAAATACCTGCTATAAGTGAAACTAGTCCAGCTGTTGCTGGCTTAACTCCTGCAATATCGGTGAGGAAGAATATAAAGAAAAACACAAATACATTAGCTGATATAGAATCAGTAAGTTGTCCTACCCCATATAATAACTTGGTACTCAAAGAAAGTTTTCTTAACTGTTTGTGACTATTTGTTGCTACTTTTTCACTCATAATTACTCTCCCTTCTTTTTATTATATAGTTTCTAAAAATTTCTGTAACCTAGGATAATAATTCTCTACATCATCTAGAAAAGCAAAGTGACTTCCTTTTGGACAAATTAATAATTCGGCATTTGGAATCCTACTTGCCATTTCTTCCTTATCTTTAGCATTCATAGTATCATATTTTGCACCTATTATCATGGTTTTAACGCTGATATCTTTAAGATCGTCCCATCTATCCCATGATTTTAATGTGCCAGTAACAATAAATTCATTGTTGCCTTGAAATTTGTTGTATACATTATGTGCCATTTTTTCTGGTGCAAAAAATGCTGGCCATTCTTCTCCTCTAAATATACATTGTGGATAGAGTTTTTGAAAAATAATCTCTTGGTAGCGTTTATCATCATAATCTTCTTTAGCTTCTATAGCCTCTATATAAGCAAGCTCTTCAGGTTCAAGCATATCCTTTCTAACCTCAGATAGACCCTTTTCATAGGAGTCATTACTAGCTGTCATATTAGAAATTATTACCCCCTTTAGATATCCCTGATTTTGATACTTCAAAGCATATTCGATTGCCAACATACCTCCCCATGAATGTCCAAGCAGAGCAAAGTACTCTAGTCCTAATCCAGCTCTAACCTGCTCTACTTCATCAACATAACGCTCTAGAGTTAACAGACTATCATCTTCCACTGGATCTGAATAATATGATCCTAACTGATCATAATAAATCAATGTATATTTCTCCAAATCCATATACTGTTCCATAGCTTCAAAACATTCGTGACATCCTCCTGGGCCTCCATGTAGCAATAGGATTGGTAATTTTCCTTTTCCGACACTTCGGGTGTAAACTTCATAGCCTTCATTTAGTTTGATTTTTTTCACGTTACCATTTATCATAGATATACCTCCCGTAGTTTTATTTATCAATGTAAAAAAACATTATAGTTTTATATAGCAATTTTTATTCCAAAATTCTACAATAAATATATTAGAACTATATTTCATAAATAATATTGTTCTTGAGAGCCTTAGTATACTAACTCATTTCATTTAATAATTCTAATATTTAATTTTCTAAAAAAACAAAGAGTGTTTTATTACCACTCTTATGTGTAACTTTTTGTTACTATGAATTAAAGTGTCACTTTTTGCAACACTTTTATGTTCATAGTTGTAATTCTTATATTACTAGAATAGACAAACCTAATACAGTACTATAACTTTTATAATATATTGATTAAAAAAAGCGTCAAAACCTATATGGCCTTTACGCTCTATCATTTTAAATATATTTTTCAATAATTGCTTTAAGTCTTTAATTACAGGACTTTTAGTAAATTAAAGTATGAAATTATAAGATCTATATTTATCAGTTATCTCAAACCCTGCTTTCAACGCTGCATTCAATTCATCTGCTGAATTTTCATCAATAAAATATACAATTTCCTTTACCATGCCAAACTCATTATACAATGTACTTAACATTTCATTAATCAGAATACTTTCAATACCCTTATTTCCATATTCTTTATCAATAAATAGACCAAAAACTTCTGTGCAATATTCGTTTTTCCTAACAAAAATACTTGCATGAATTGCTCCATCTTGTCTAAAGGCAAATATTCTAAATCTCTCTATATCTTTTAACAGGTTTGAACTATCATAATACATCTCTAAAGGAATAGCATGTATGTCATGAAACTTAGCATAATCTCTAAAATTACTTTCATTAATATTTTCTATGCAATCATGGTTTTGATTTATTGGAGACTCTAAATTATATAATCTTGTAACAATACTAGATTCATTGCACTTTAAGTTCTTTTTCTTAAAATATTGTTTTGCATTTATATTAGTAGTAGGTACACCTATAAATAGCTCATAACCAGATAAATACTCTTTTATATAACCTATAAATTCTTCTGCAATTTGGTCAAAATTTTCTTTTATTAAAAGCCCTGTAGTTTAAACATATTTTTCATCATCGATCCAATAATAAATACATACCCCACATAATACATCATTATGATAACAAGCTATTATGTTTTTATTATCTGATTTGATAGTTCTTTCAATGTTTTCTTTAATATCTACCTTTGACTCCATTCTTGGATAGCTAGCATATAAATCATTCTTACTTAATTCCAATACAAAATCAATTACTTCATCTACTTTATGTATTGTTTTTATCATGTCTATACCTCTTTTATCATTAATTATTCTGTTCTTTTAAGTTATAGGTTAGGGTTTCTAATATATCCCTATTCACATGTATAATAATTTTATATAATATTACTAACCATAACTAAGCTTGTATAATTATCATTTATAGTTATAATTTAACTCTTACCACATGCCATAATAGGGGTCATTTCCTTCTAAATACTCTTTTAATCTTCTTCTCGTCCCTGGAGATAAACCTTTTAAAGTATCATCTATCTTACAAAACTTATATTCTTCAATCTCTATACTAATTTTGTCATGGATTTCAAATTTTTTAGATTCAAACATTATAATATTATCATTTTTATTTTCATAAAAATTGTTATAAACTCCGAATAATTTCATATCATATATTTCTATTCCTAGCTCTTCTTTTAATTCTCTACAAATTGCTTTTTCAAAAGATTCTTTCTTTTTTACTCCACCTCCAGGCAAATACCAATAATTATCATAAGTATGTCTTACTAAAAGAACTTTGTTATTTTTAATTAATATTATTCTTACTCCAACTGTAGTAGGTTTAAGGATTTTATTCTTAATTTCAAAATTTTAAGGACAAATTTAATAATTACTTTTATAAACTTCATACTTACAATATTTCCTCCTTTTACTATACAGCAATTTGCTCTAGAAGTTTTATTGTATAGAGAATTACTATGAATTGTTTGTGTTTAGTGTATGATAGACTGTCTCTACTCCACTATATCATAAATTCTTGTTATAATTCTATCGGGTACTATGTTTATATCTTCCGTAAGACCTATT
The DNA here is from genome assembly GCF_056892235.1 of Abyssisolibacter sp. ZYX002. Lineage (NCBI taxonomy): Bacteria > Bacillati > Bacillota > Clostridia > Eubacteriales > Clostridiaceae > Abyssisolibacter > Abyssisolibacter sp. ZYX002. The sequence continues at coordinate 781,825 of NZ_JARMXH010000001.1, read as the reverse complement.
TCCTCAAAATCATTCCAAATAGAATAAATCCCCAATTCTTGTGGTGCTTGAACATCCCAAATTAGATTATCACCTATAGACCATATTTGATTAGGTTTAACATCCATATAGTCCATAACTGTCTTATATATTCTTATATCAGGTTTACCATACCCTACTTCCGTTTCAATCAGTATAATATCAAAGTATTTTTCTAACTCAAATTTTTCTATTTTATATCTTTGAATCTTCGCTTCTCCATTTGTTATAAGAGCTAATTTTATACCTTTTTTCTTAAGTATTTTTAGCGTTTCTTGTGCCATTGGAAAGAATCTAAGTGCTTCAAGTCTCTTTTCTGAAAATATATCTGCAATTAAAATGCTATCTTTTCTTGGCAAATTTAACTTATCAAATACATTACTTATTATTTCTCGTCTTGCTTCCTTGTGGTTTTTTCTTCCTCTATCATTCTTATTTTTATCGTTCCAATATGCAAGTCTAATATCAGTTATAGCTGTATAAAGAGTTTGAGAATCAACAACATTATTAGTCTTTGCATAATCATCACATATCAATTTCCACGTCTCATTAGCTGTACCCTTTAATGATATAATTGTATCATCTAAATCAAATATAATAGCATTTGGCAACATAGATTAAATCTCCTTTATAAATATATCTAAGTCATGATGCTTGTCCCAATATATTTTATTAAACTATAATCTGCATTTATACATTTTGAATTTATCAGTGATCTCAAATCCAGCTTGTAAAGCCGCATTTAATTCATCTGTTGAGTTTTCATCAATAAAATATGCAATATCTTCTATCTTGCCAAATTCATTGTATAACTCTATTAGCATTTCATTGATTAAAGCACTTTCTATACCTTTTTGTTCATATTCTTTGTCAATAAATAAACCAAAAACTTCTACACAATATTTGTTTTTCCTAACAAAAATACTTGCACAAATCTCACCATCTTGCTTAAAAGCAAATACTCTAAATCTGGTTAAATCTTTTAGTAAACGTTCGCTATTATACCACATCTCTAAAGGAATAGCATGTTTGTCATGAAACTTAGCATATGCTTCAAAATTACTTTCAATAATTTTTTCTATACAATCATGGTTTTGATTTTTAGGTGATTCTAAATTGTATAAAAATGTGACAGTACAAGAATCTATACATCTAAAATGTTTCTTCTCTAAGTATTGGTTTGCATTTATATTGCTGGTAGGTAAACCTATATAAAGTTCATATCCAGCTAATTGCTCTTTTATATAACCAATTAGTTCTTCTGCGATTTCATCAAAGTTTTCACTTATTAAAAAGCCTGATGTTTGGGTATATTTATCGTCATCAATCCAATAATAAATACATACTCCACATAATACATTATCATGATAACAAGCTATAATATTTCGGCTATCTTCATTTATAGCTCTTGTAATATCTTCCTTGACATCTTCCATTGAATTATTTCTTGGATAACTAGCGTGTAAGTCATTCTTACTTAATTCCCATACAAAATCAATTACTTCATCAACTTTATATATTGTTTTTATCATGTTTATACCTCTCTTATAATTGATATTTAAATTGACATAGCTATACATCTATATATTTTGAACCCTTGAATAATATTTCTACATACATCTTGCAATTCCTTCAAATTATGGAGTAATGACACTAATTATGTTGAAAAAAGCGATGTTGTCTAAATATATTTTGATTTATTTAACTTAAGTAAATTATATTATAATTAGGTTACTCTGTTAGATATTAAAGTTTGTATTTGAAATAGCACTAATAAAAAAATACTATTAAGGCTGACATCAACTATCATAAAAAAGTTTAAGCAAATACATCACTGTACCTGCCTAATTTTTTTTTGATATTCTTTTCTGTTTTTTGGAAATATAATACCTGCTAAAGGGGAAATACTTAGAGTTTGGCTAAACTACTCTTTAGGAACAACATGAAAATTACAAACTTCATCACCATTCCCTATAGTCTTTGTACGAATCAATTTTCCACCCATCATATCAGTAAATGGGTAATCCATCTTACACATATATTTAACCAATTCAAAGCAACCTTCTTTTTTAGCTAGTTCACATAATCCACACTGGGTATATGTGGTGTAATATTCATGCTTGAGAACTTGGTGGGTAAATACCCATCTCATCGGAGAGGTCATTTGCTGTGATTCAAGGGCTAAACGTGACTTCATCTCATGGTCTTTTACTGAGAACGCATCTTTCTTTGTGTAAATCCTCTTTACAAACGATGCATTAGCAAAGTTTATTACCATTTTTTCAAACATTGGTTCATCTACTAATTCAGAATCTGCTTTATGTGCTGAAAACATCACAGCACCACCAAGTAATGCGCCTGTCATTGTACTATCTTCAACTGCTGGTGTTCTTCTTAGTATGGCTTTATATTCTTTTTTCATCGCACGTTTAAACACCTTTAGTCTTTTACTATCAATTTTTTGTTTTAGAGTATTATGCACAATTCCTCCAACCATCTTGTAGGTAAACATTGCTCTTAAGTTGTATTGAAGTGTCTTTTTATTCATAATATATACCTCCTAAACTGACCAAGGTTTGACCCTTTGTTGGGCTGCCCACATTTTATAGTATTTTCCTTTAAGAGCTATTAGGTCATGATGTTTGCCTTTTTCAATGATTTCCCCGTTGTCCATGACTAGAATCTGATCGGCTCCAACAATGGAGGATAATCTGTGTGCTATCACGATGACCGTTTTGTCTTCTACTAGTTTATCAATAGCTTGTTGAACCGATACTTCACTTTCTGTATCAAGTGCAGCTGTAGGTTCATCAAGTATAACAATTGGCGCTCTTTTAAGTATAGCTCTAGCGATACTAATTCTTTGACGTTCTCCACCAGAGAGTGTCCCTCCAATATCTCCAATTGCTGTATCATATCCTTTTGGAAGGCTACTGATAAAATCGTTACAATGGGCAGCCTTAGCAGCAGCAACAACTTCTTCATCTGCAACATTAGAATTATCCATACGAATATTATTCATCACTGTATCGTCAAACAAATAAACATCTTGGAAAACAACTGAAATATGTTTCATTAATTCTACTTGAGACATGTGACGAATATCCGCACCACCTATACGAATACTTCCTTGTTGAATATCTGCGTAGCGCATAAGTAACTTTGTTAATGTAGTTTTTCCACACCCAGAATGACCTACAATGGCAGTCATACTTTTTTCCTTTATCTGAAAACTAACTTCTTTTATTGTTTTTTGATTTTGTCCTGTATAACTGAAATCAACTTTATCAAAACTAATTTCATAACCCCTAGAATGTTCTAACGGTATCAAAGTATCAAGAGCTTTGATGTTTAAAACATCATTTACATTGTTTAGTGCAATATCTGTCATTTCAAATATATTGATAACTGAAACAAATAATGACATTGGTTCAACTAATCTAGCTACAATTAGTAGGCATGCCGCCAATGTTAGTAATTCCAATGTATTTCCCAAAACAAAAGATGCTCCAAAGAATAGTAACATAAGAAGAATTGCTTGAATCATAAGACCTAAAGTAGCATAAGGAAACTGTGTTCTACTTAATCCAGACACCTGAATACGTCTTACATCATCAATAGATAATCGCAGTTTCTTTGCATTAGCACCAGTACGATTTACTGCTTTAAGTACGGGTAAACCTTGTATATATTCAATGAAGCTTGCTTCTAAATCTGCATTTGCATTACTTAACGCTGACTTTTCAGAAACATTTGTATTTCTGATTTTATGATACAGAGGTAACGCGAGTGGGAACATGATTATCATAAACAATGCTAATCGCCAGTCTATTAACATAGTTATTACAGTGATTGTTGTGGGTACAAAAATTAGCTCTATTATCATAGATGCAACTGTACCCATTGCTATAACTGATTCCTCTACGTTATTTGAGAATATAGCATTTAGCTTACCTGTCTTAAAGACAGTTAGTGTTTCTAGAGGCATTTCTCTCAGACTTTTACCTAATCTAATCCTTAGATTATGGGCTATGTCTACAATGTTACCCGAAAAGTCGAAGTCATGTGCCATCCACTTTGCAATTAATGAAACAGTTCCAGTAATTATCATAACTACGAAAATTACCGTTACCTGTTTTTTGTCAGGGTTAGGTGAAAACAGCTGTTTTATAAGTGGATAGAACATCGCAAAGACTGTTCCCTGTGCTATATAAGCGATAATAAATAATCTTATTGATCGTACAAACAGGTCTTTTTTCTCTCCAGTTGCATTAATAGTAAGTCTATAAAGTTGCTTTAGTGGTGTATACGTTCTATTCTTCATACCGCATCTCCTTTATGATGTACATCCCAGTTTTGTGCCAATGTATAATTTCTCCATAAGTTAGCGTAGGTACCACCTGATGCAAGTAATTCATCATGTGTACCAATTTCTGTTAATTTTCCTTTGTCAAAAGCAATTATCTGCTCTACATCTTTAATCGTTGATAGCTTATGTGCAATAACGATAACTGTCTTATGTCTCATAAGATTAGAAAGTGCTTTAACTATTTCTTCTTCGTTTTCAGGATCTGCAAACGCAGTTGCTTCATCAAGAACAATAATAGGTGTGTCTCTAAGAATTGCTCTTGCTATTGTAATTCTTTGTTTTTGTCCTCCAGACAGATTGACACCTCTATCACCTGCCATTGTTTCATAACCATTAGGCAAGCTCATAATAAATTCATGAATTTGAGCTGATTTTGCAGCATCAATAATTTGCTTTTTTGTTGCATCTGTTTTTGCAATACCAATATTGCTCTCTAGTGTATCGTTAAAAAGAAAAGTATCTTGAAAAACAAAGGAAACTGTATTCATCAATATATTTGAGTCCATATCTCTTATATCAATACCACCAATACGAATACTTCCCTCTATGACATCCCAGAATCTTGGAATTAATCTAGCTACCGTACTTTTTCCGGCTCCACTTGGGCCAACAAGTGCAGATGTTGTCTTTTCAGGTACTGTAAAATTTATGTTTTTTAATGCATGAATATGGTCATTGTTATAGCTAAAAGAAACATTATTAAATGTAACATCATAGTTGCTGGGAACCTTTGTTACTTTTGGTTTTGTAAGGATTGGCAAGTTATTTGTTTCATGAATCCGCATAGCAGATGCATAGGCTTTTTTAAGAGCTTGACTAAACCACATTAGTGGCATTAAGGCTTCTGCAAGACCTGTACTGATCATAATAGTTGCTATAAACCCTGATAAACTAAGTTCATTAGAAAAAACAAGTACCATGCCTACACCTGTGACAGCTAATAATGTTGGTAACGGGCTCAAAATGATTAAGGCAATCTTTCCGGGAATTGCTGAGAGATTAATCCAAGTTTTCGTGTAATGTCTGTATCGTTCAAGAGCTACGTTATATCGTTTAGAAGAAGTGCTTCCATCATCAAAAGTTCTTACAACAGGCATTGCTTGGACAAACTCAATAACTGCTTTATTAATATCAGACTGACTTTGTTCATACCTTCCTCTATGTTTTGCATCATCTTTTGTCGCTCCATGCATGAGAATCATACCTAAAATGAGTACACCTATAGCTACAAGAGCTATTCGCCAATCAATAATAAACATTAATATTAAAGATATAATAGGCGTTGTAGCACTTTTGCCTATCATTGGTATACTATCTGCAACAAAAACATGGAGACTTTTAACATCGTCTAAAAGTACTTTTTTTAATGACCCAGTTCCTGTCGTAATCACATAACCTAAAGGCACATCTGCCAAACGACTTGTGAGATTTTTTCTTAATATGGTTTCAAGTTTAAATGCACCAAGGTGTGAAACAATAAAGCTGTAATAACGGATAGTGAATGTGATTATAATTATAGTGGTTAAAATCCAAAACGACTGCCTAAAGGTTAAGTTTAAACCAAACAGCTGAAGTTCTCCTCCAAGAATAATTCCGATAATATTTGCTAATAGCACATTCCCTAAGATCATTAATATTCCTTGGACCATCGCAAGAAATATTGAACCTGCCATATAATTATTTATAGGTTTTGTAATCGCCCAAAGCCCCTTTTTATCTGTCATGTTAATTCCTCTCTTTCTTGTTTTACCCTCTATACTATTTGTATGAGAGATAACTTATAAATTCTATGACCCTGCCAGAAACCTTAGCTAAAAATTTATGCATGGGTAATAACTATGATATATTTCACTTTGTCTTTTTAGATTTTATCTGCTTTTTACTATTGAAAAGCTCCTCACCTCCTAGTTAAATTGACATAACCAAGATAACATGTTAGAATTTAATTGATAAATGTTATCATTTATAGTATAACATTACTATTTTACAAAAACTTCGATTTTATTTAAATGTGGATAACCGCCAAAACATTCTGGACAATTGCCATAATATATTGTGAGGTAAGTAAATGCAGACATTTATTGATAGAGTATATAAAACTTTTTTAAGAGACAATGGATATCATCATATTAAGAATAATATGCCGGGCTATAACTTTAGCCTTGATAAAGACTTAGGAAAAGGACATTATTGGATATATTCAGTTAATAATTGTTTTGCTGTTACATCAAACACTGCACAATACAAGACAGCTTACACATCTAATAACTACACTCCTGAATGTATTGGTATTGGATACTACACTGCTTCAAATCCTAAAGGCTGGTATGGTAGCAGCATAGAATCTAAGCGTCAAAGTATAGCGCTTTATGTATGTGAAACAACTGTGGAATTACAAGTCGTTCCAGGAGATTATATAGCTTCAAAAAACATTGTTATCTTACCAGAATATTACCACAAACGTATCGAACCACTTACTGGTTTAGGTATTGAAGAGTTTGCTAACATAATGACTAACATTTTGACTCCATGGAATGAACCACCTGAATTTACCCAGTTAATTAATAGTATTTCTTCTCTTTTATATGGTAGTAATTATATAGATTTTATATTAGAAAATAAGATTTTAGGAATTATTGAAACTATTCTCACTCATCAAGAATCTTTGAATCTTGATGACTCAAAAGTACAAGCAAATATAGCTGACTTGAATAAATTACAGCTTGTTAGAGCACATATAGATAAACACTTTAACGAAAATATAACCATTGATGAATTAGTTCAATTAGCATGTATGAGTAGAAGTAAACTCCATCAACTTTTTAAAGAAAAAGAAGGAATTACTATAACATATTATATACAACAACAGAGAACTAATTCTGCAAAAAAACTACTGGTAACAACAGACCAATCACTTAGTCTAGTTGCAGAGCAAGTAGGCTATACATGTCATAGTAGTTTTTCTAAAGTATTCAAATCAATAGTAGGAATGACGCCAAGTCAGTTTAGGAAGGCTTTCTTTTTTAATCAGTGAGGTTGTAAATGTTACATATTTTCTTAAGTATCAAGGAATTAATTATTCAATTTTGATAGCTTATCTTTTTGAGTGAACCTTTTGGATATTAATCATGTGTTGCTACTAACTTACACTAAATATCATCATAGCTATACATCAGAAAAGTGTAGCTTGATATAAGCTACACTTTGAGATATGCTATAATTTTGTATATATTAATTAATTCTATGATTTTTTACACTTTTCATAATAAAGTAGATAGGTACTCCTACTACTAATCCTCCAAGTCCCCAAATGATTTTACTTGGATCTGCCATACCTGCTTTGAATAGTAACCATACACTAACTGATACAGCAAGTACAGGAACTATTGGACCTCCCGGAATTTTGAAGTTAACTTCTTTACCTGCAAATTTCTTTCTAAATACTAATACTGCGATACAGGTTGGTATATATTGTATAAATCTTGTTATAACGCTTATTTTTAATAACGTAGTAAATGTACCAGACCATGCAAAGAAACATGAACCTATAACTGTAATTATGATTGCAACATATGGAGCGTCAAATTTGTTTTTTCTTGCTATAAATTTAGGTAGGTATCCTTTTTCTGCTAAAGCTATTCCTGCTCTAGGTGCTGTAAATGAAGCTGCTATATTTATACCACCTACAGATATAACTGTACCAATTGTGATTATATAAGCTCCAAGTGATCCTAGCATTGCTTCTGCTGCATCTGCAACTGGAGTTGTTGCTCCGTGAAGTTTCCCACCTAAAACACCTATACTAATTGCTAATATTAAGAAATATACTATAGATACTATTCCCATAACCATTACTATAGCTCTTGGAAGGTTTTTCTTTGCATTTATCATATCTCTAGCAGGCATTGCTATAGATTCAAATCCTGTAAATGCATAGAATAATGAAATAGATGCTGCTACAAAAGCTGTTGTAGTTGTTTGTCCCTCTGGTATTATTTTAAATGGAGTAAAGTTTCCGCCCTTTATAAAAAATACACCTATTGCTATGAAGAAAATAAGAGGAACTAATTTTCCGACAGTTATAACATTGTTTAGTATCTTTGATCCTTTAACTCCGAGGATGTTAACGATTCCAAGACCAATTATTACTATACTGATGACTATGTTCTTAGGCAACCCACTTCCAACTGATGGCCAAATCTTTGATAATGTAACGGCAAAAAAGTTAGCCATTGCTGACCATGCTATAATACTTATAGCCCATTTCATAAAACCAACTTCAAAACCTACAAAATCACCAAATGCTTCTTTTGCATATAGATATGGACCACCATCTTCGTCGAACCAGCTTCCGGCTTCTGCAAAACAAAGAGCAATAGATATGGCTAAACCCATACAAAATATAAGTACCATCATACTTGCTGGTCCCATTTTAGCATATGCACTACCTGGGAGTCCAAATATTCCTGAACCAATAATAGAGTTAATTCCTAATAGGACTATACTCCAAAAACCTAATTTCACTTTTTTGTCCATTCTTAATCCTCCTAGTATATTATGTTTTATATTCAAATGCTAATTAACGATATTTTTTTATAAAACCTTTTATGAATAAAATTATTATTTCTTAAAATACTCAAACTTATTAATTAGCATTCAAAGTCTATTTTTTTTTTGATTCTTCAATTAGCTTTTCAAACAGTTTTGACATTGTAGGGTAATCTTTTGTCATCATTTCAGGATGGAACTGCACACCTACTACGAAATGGTCACCGTCTTTTTCTATAGCTTCAATAACACCATCATTTGATGTTGCTGATACAATAAATCCAGGGGCTACATCTTTAACTGCTAAATGATGAAAACTATTTGTAATAACCTTTTCCCCTAAGATATCATACAGCTTCGTTCCTTTAACTATATTGACAGTATGTGTTGGTATGTTAGACAGATGACCTTGATTGTGCTTTATATAACATCCATCTATTAATGATAAATCTTGATGGATTGTCCCGCCTTCGGCTACATTTATTATTTGTTCTCCTCTACAGATACCAAGAATAGGCTTTTTAAGTTCAATAGCTATTTTATAAAGTGTAGTATCAAAAGTATCTCTCTTAGGAAGTATTGCTCCTAGTTTTTGTGATGGTTCTTCTCCCCAAAGCAAAGGATTAGCGTCATGTCCCCCAGAAAGAATCAAAGCATCTATGTTTTCTAGTTGCATTCTAATAATTTCTTCATCATAAACTAGTGGTATTATATAAGGTACTCCTCCAGCTCTAACTACTGATTGAACATAGTCATCGTTTACATATGCTCTTTCGTATCCTGGAAACATACCTCCTTCATCTACTATTAAGCTTCCTGATATTCCTATTATTTGTTTTTTTTCATTCTCCATTTAAAAGCCTCCCATTTTTTCTTACACTAATATATAAGCAAAAGGTATGCCAAAAACCGAGATATAAGAGAATTTTTCATTGAGTTTAATTTGTTATAAAAGCAAAGTATAGTTAAACAGACTATCTTTGTTAATTTATTGTCTATGTTAAATAACCATAATTTTAATAAAAATAAATTGAAGTACAAAAAGATTTGTACGGTATGAATAAGACAAGAAATTAATAGGTCAAATAGGATATATAACAAACCTAATAACTAACCTATTAATCTAAACATATAAAAAATCAGACAATCTAAATAGTGTCTGACATTTTATTATCTATATATGTTAAAAATCTTTTTCCTTTATCGGTTATTGAACTTCCTTTTCTTCCAATGTTAGAAGATACTAAGCCAATATCGTTTAATATAGACAGTATCTTTCTGACTTCACCTTCTGTGACGGATGCATCAATTTCTTTGAAGGCTTTAGTTATATTATTTCTCCCAACTGCTTTATTAGCATTGTTGAAACTTTTTATGATCTCTATGACGTTGATTGCTTTATTGGTACATTTTCTACTATCTAAAACTTGTAGCTCGTAATCAAAGTTTTCATTTATATTTAGCAAGTAAAACGGTAAATCTTTCATTGTCACTATATTATTTTCACACATAGTAGAAATATAAGCAGCGACGTTTTTGAGTTCTCTTATATTGCCGGGCCAATCGTAGCTAAAAAGAGTGACTCTAGCTTCATCGCATATTTCATACTTTTCTTTTAAGAAATGTATTAAAAACAAAATGATATCTTTTTTTCTTTGTCTTAAAGGAGGTATATTTATAGGAAGTACATTCAATCTATAAAATAAATCTGCTCTGAATTCACCTGCATTTATTCTATGAGTTAAGTTCCTATTGGTAGCTGCAATAATTCGTACATCTATGTCCATAACTTTATCTGAACCGATTCTCATAACCTGTTTTTCTTGAAGAACTCTTAGTAATTTAGTTTGTAGATGAATTGGCATATCACCGATTTCATCTAAAAATATACTACCATTATTGGCTTGTTCAAATAGTCCTTTTTTACCTTCTTTTAAGGCACCTGTAAAAGCACCACCTTTATATCCAAAAAGTTCACTTTCTAAGAGATTTTCAGGCATAGCTGCACAGTTAACAGCTATGAAAGGTTGATTACATCTATTTGATGCATTGTGTATTGATTGAGCAAAGACTTCTTTTCCTGTCCCACTTTCTCCTGTTATCAAAACTGTAAGCTCTGATTTAGATATCTTGCTTGCGAGTTTTATACTTTGATTCATGTTATCTGATACAGTCTTGATATCATCAAATGTGTATCTAGCTATTTGACCTTTTTCTCTGAGCTTTTTACTTAGATTCTGTTCCATTTGTTTAATATAAGTGATTTCTTGAATATTAAAATACATGCCTGTTTTTTGTCCAAAGTTCACAATAGTTTTTTTGTTTACATTTATATACTTGTTCTCAAATTCAAAAACTTCATCTATTAAATCTTCTTTGTAGATTAATTTTTCTAGTCCTTCTTTGAATAAATCTTTTATGTTTTGGCCTACCATATCTTGCTTTATATCAAATATCCTTAGTAGACTTTTATTGTGAACTGTTATAACTCCATCTTCTGAAGCAAGCATGATTCCGTTTTTTGATAGATTTATAACGGTGTCTAATTCTTCGTTTTTAATATATAATTCCTTATATTTGTTTTTGACTCCACTATCTATGCTGACAACTTGGTCCGAATAAATTATTAACCGTTTACTGATTTCTTTATTGTCTATACTTAGCTTATTGATGATCTTTATAAACGTAGATATATCAATACATCTATGACCAACATCTATAATTTCTTCTATAAAGGATGGTACTTTTTCACATTCGCTAGGAGTTACTGCTATCTTTATATTTGAATAGATATTGTTTTCATTGTATGGTATTAAGTTTAAATGGTTTACTCCAAGTTGGTAAAGTAATGATACCATGTCAAGCGTAGTGTGCATATTATCGTTTACTACAAGTATATCCATATTTCTTGGAAGTGAAAAAATTTTATAGATTTCTTTTTCTTTTATAGTTCTATTTATCACAACCACTTTTTTACTGTCTAAAACGTGTTTTTGAACTCTTAGAGCTCTCTCTTCTATCATTACAAGCACTACATCATCTTTTATCATATCTCCTTCTTTTAAATCTTTAAAGTAATAACTATTTATATTAATATAGCCTTTGAAAACAAGCTCTAAATTTCCCTTCAGGAAGCTTTCTAATCTAGTGTTTATACCATCTGTAACTACAGCTATACTTTTCATCTAAAGTCTCCTTTATATGTATTTTGATTATTTATGATTAAAGCATTTTTTTATAGTATAAATTAATAACAAGCTATGTGCAAGGTGAGGTCTTTAATAACATTAATGTATATAAGTATTATACACATAAAAAAACTGTACTATTAAATTAATAAAGCACAGTTTTTCATTATATATTTTTTTCTTATTATTTGGATACCATTATATCTAATATCATTTTATCAGTTTCCATCATACCACTAGAACCAATTTTTGCGATGTTTCTAATAGTTTTTTCTACACACTTATCTATAATACCATCCATATTAGATATCTCTATACCTTTCATAGCTAATATGGATGATTGTACTGCTGCACTTACACCTGTTGATACTTTTAAAGCACAGCCTGTTTTTGCACCATCACATATCATACCTGAGATATTACCTATCATATTTTTGATAGAGTATTTAATATTTTCAAGCTTACCACCCATAAGATATGTTATACCACAGCTTGCACCTGCTGATGCTACTACGCATCCACATAGAGCTGATAATCTTCCTAGATATGCTTTTATATGGATGGCTACTAGGTTTGCCATTACTAGCGCTCTTGCTAATTCTTCTTCTGTTGCGTTTAGTTTTTCGGATACGGCTACTACTGGGAGTATAACAGTTATCCCTTGATTACCACTACCAGAGTTACTCATAACGCTTTTCATGCAACCAGCCATTCTAGCATCTGATGCAGCAGATGTCATGGCCATAGCGTAACTTTGAATATCATCCGAAAGTATACCTTCCTTAATACTTTGGCTTAGACTCTTACCTACCATCAAGCCATATTCTCCACTTAATCCTTCGTTAGATATTTCTTTATTTAATTTAGCTCCTTCTAGAATAAATTTAATATCTTTAAAATCAACATTCATAGCAAATTCATAGATACCTTTTACTGAAAGTTCTATCAGCTCGTCTGTTTTGTCTATTTCTATATCACATTCAGAGTCTTTTCTTTTATATAATATATTATCATTTAGCTGAACTAAAACAATATTTGAGTGAATATCCTTAATCACAACCCTAGAAGTATCATTCCCATTTAAACAAATTGCTTCTATATATAACTTGTTAGGCACTTCTTTTACTTTAACTTCAACTCTTTTTTCAGCTAGAGATTTTTTAGCATTGGCTATATCTTCACTTGTAACATCCTTTAGTACTTCAAGCTTAGCATTTGCATTACCTCCAGTTGCTCCTAAAGCTGACGCAATATCTAAACCGACCATTCCTGTTCCTGGTATACCTACACCCATACCGTTTTTATATATATTTGGACTTACATATACTTCTACTCTTTCAACATCTTTACCTAAAGTATCTTTAGCTTTAGCTACAGCAAGTGCAACAGCTATAGGCTCGGTACATCCAAGAGCTGGAACAACCTCTTTTTTTAATATGTCAATATATCTTTTTAAATCTACACAACCCAAAACAATTCCTCCTAGCATATAATCTGTATTATCTTTTATATACTAGCAATTTTTATGCCAAGTTAGGGATTATTTGAGTTTTATATTAGAATTATTGTTACAATTTTTAATAGTACATTTATAGAATTCTATAGTTCCATTGTTTTGTGATGTACTATTTATTGTGAAATTATCAATAGATGAGTGCCTAATAAAATAGTTGAGCATTTTATACTTATTTGCATATATCATAATTTCTTTACCTGTTAAGTCTCTTAGATTTGCGCTGTAAGTTTTTTTTGCATCTGTAGTAATTATTTTTATTTTTTGTAGCTTACATTCTCTTATGTTTATATTTTCATTTTCAAACGTACTACCGTCAGCGATAAAACTTTCTCTGATGGATAGATTTTCTCCAATACTTAAAGAATTATTAAGCATATTGCATTTTCTGAGAACTATATCCTTACCTTCAATTGTTAGGATATTACATCCATAAGCTTTAATTAATTTACCATTTACAACTAATGAAATATTTCTAGGTACGTTGAGTTCAAAGTCATATACACCAATTTCTTTATATAGTCTTTTAAAATTAAATAGTTGCCATAAAGATACTTGCTTTTTATTTGTTGAAAGAGTACATTCTATAGTATTATTTTTAGCACTTATAGAATATTTCCTTTTTTGAGATATCAATAAATCATCAGGGATAATTTCTATATAATTATTATCCCAAGCATTCAATTTGATTTTCATGTTTTTAAAGCCCAATAGCAAAGGCCTAGTAACATCAATATCATATTTGTGTGATTTCATATAAAGCCCTCCATTTATATAAATACTTATTACAACAACAATCACAATAACAAAAAAAATAGTTAATAGTAATTTTTTTAACATATTTACCCCCCGTGACTTTGAATGAATAAAATAATATTCATTCATATTGACTTAAAAAAAATACTTTAAGTTTTTAATTTTTCGGCAATAGATTCAATAATAAAATTAAGTAATTGAGGAAAATGATCTTTGCCAATATCTTCTTTATGAGCGTAAACATAAAAGATTGAATTAATAAGAGCTATAAACATATAAAAGTCTATGTCTTTTATTTTGCCCTCTGATTTACCTTTTTCTAAAAATGGATTAAATAATTCATAACAATATTCAAAGTGTTTTTGGTCAACTTCTGGTTTTATTTTCTTTATTATTTTGTTGAACTGCTCTCTATCGAAAAATACTTTTAATATAGGATTTGTATCCATAAAACTAATCATATTATGTAATATTTTAATGATATTTTTTATTGGATCCTCATTGTGGTCTATTAGTAAAGATAATTTTTTTTGCATTATTTTGTTTTCTTCTAAATATATAGATAGAAATAACTCTTCTTTAGAAGAAAAATATTTATAAAAGCTACCAGTAGCTATCCCTGTTTTTTTAGTTATATCACTTATACTTGTTTTCTTGTAACCATTTAAAGAAAATAGTTCTTTTCCTATCTTGGCTATTTGGTTTTGTATATCTATTAATATCACCACCTTTATGAATGAATATTATTTTATTCATTCATATTATAACATCTATGTTTCACAATGTAAATAGTTACTTTCTTTTTTCTATAACAATGAGTATAGGAGGATTATTTGCTTGATTAATGAAATCCATTTTTACTATATTATATTCTTTCTGAGGCAAACTGCTCAAATAGTCCTCTACAGCTTTTTTTTCCTCTATTCCTCCATTGTGACCATAATAAATAGATATAGTAACGATACCATTTGCATTTAACTTATTGAGACATAGTTCAAGTGCTTTGATAGTGGAGGAAGGCTTAGTGACTATTGTATGATCACCTGAAGGGAGATAACCTAGATTAAATACTGCAAAGTCTATATTGCTTTCTATGTATGTATCTATGTTTTCATGTGTATCGTTTATTAACACAACAGTGTCTAAAAGATTATGAGTTAAAAGCTTTTCTCTTGTTTTTTCTATTGCTACTATTTGTATGTCAAATGAATATACTTTCCCTTGATCTTTGACTAGCTTTGCTAATTGCAGTGTATCATTGCCATTGCCCATAGTTGCATCTACAACTAGACTATTTGGTTTTATATTATTAGACATTACTAGTTTAGCTATAGATGTTGCATTATTGAACTTTTCCATGTTATTTGTCCCCACATTTTGTTTTTGTAAAAAAACTATTTATATCACACAGATTATCCTCATCACAGTTAAAAAAACCTTCTTTAATCAAAAATTCACTTTTGTTATCACAGTATATTTTTATTAGCCCTTTGCTTAATGCATAGTTAAGAGATGCTCTTAAAAGGCCATCTCCTATTCTATTTCCTCTATATTCTTTTATGATATATATTTTTTCTAGGATAGCTAGTTCATCCTGTATATTTATGATACATGTTCCTAATAATCTATTATTTTCTTTTATTATATAAACTATATCTTTTTTGCTTGAATCCATGTTTTGGTTTAACTCTGCTTTGTAAAATTCATCTATTTGTTTAAATTCACTGTTATTTTTTGCTAATTTGCTGATTATCATATTAACACCTCTTTATAATTGCTCTAAATATCTAAGTTCTTTATCTGTTAAAAAGCGCCATTCGCCTAGTTCTAAGTTACCAATATGAATATCACCAACGCTTATTCTCTTAAGTTTTTTTACTGGATGATTTATTGCTTCGCACATTTTTCTAACTTGTCTATTTCTACCTTCTTTGATTTGGATTTCTAATACTGAATTCTTTTCTTTTGTTTCTATAATTTTAATTTTAGCTTTAGATGTTGTATAATTGTCTATTTTCAAACCGGTTTTGAATTTTTTCATTTCTTGCTCTGTAGGTATTCCTTTGACTTTTGCTATGTATTTTTTCCAGATGTTATGCTTTGGATGAGTAAGTTTGTAAGTGAGCTGCCCATCATTTGTAAGTAATAATAAACCAGATGTATTGTAATCTAGTCTTCCAACTGGATATATTCTTTTTTCTATCAAATCAATCAAATCAAGAACTGTTGGTCTATCAAATTGGTCTGAAGCACTAGTTATATATTTTTCTGGTTTATTCAGCATTATATAAACTTTTTCCTCGTATATAATGTCCTTATTATTTACTGATACCTTGTCTGTTTGAGGATTTATTTTTGTCCCTAGTGTGGTTACAGTTTCTCCATTTACTTTTACTTTGCCATCTATTATCAATTGTTCACTCTTTCTTCTTGAAGCTATACCACAAAGAGCTAAATATTTTTGTAATCTCATCATTAGTTTATCACCTCTAAATTATTTATATAGTTATATTATCTACAATACAGCTAAGATTTATTTTTTACGTATTTTATCTGTTAGAGTTTTACCTATATAAAAAGCTAAACTAAATGCAATTCCTAAGATTACAGCGTTTATAATTAATGTTTTCATATATAATCCTCCCATAAATAAATACCATTAATAGCATATCATTTTTTTTATTTTTAGTACATAGTATTTATAGATTTTAGGTAAAAACGCAAAGAAACTGTCTCAACAAAACTTGAAACAGCTTATATATCAATAAAAGTAGATAATCTTAATATTAATACAATACTAAATATCTAATTCTTTAAATAATATATCATAAAATTTATCTTTTGCTTGTCTTTCTATCCAAGGAGTATGACCACAGTTTTTTAACTCATAAAACCTAAAATTCTTGATTATTTTAGTCAAGGAATCTCTAATACCTTCAATAGGATGAGAGTCATAATCTCCATGTATTGCAACTACTTCACAATTGATGTTTTCTCCCATTAGATACATTTCACCACTTTTTCTTAATGCATGAGCTTCTGACCATACTTTAGAAAATATTTCATAACTTAGGATATGGTCTTCTTGATTAATTTCAATGGCATCATATGAATCTAATTTCTCCATTAATGCTCCAAATTTTCCAAATATGGCGTCCATATCATCATTTTTATTCGGATTGGAAAACTTACTTCTTAGAATTGATAAATCTTCTCTATCTTGGGGAGACAATTTTTCTTCTCTAGATTTACATAAGTCTGGAAAGAATTTTTCTTCAACTGCTCCACTTGCTACCATTATTACTTTATTTACGAGATGGTCATAACGAGCTGTAAACATATAGATTAACATTGATCCCCATGAATGACCAATTAGTGTGATAGGTGAATCTGTATTTTTTTCAATGATTTCTTTTAGCTCTTGAATCTGCCCCTCTACAGACATTGCAGTTTGAAGAGGTTCAAGTATACCAATTTTTTGAGATAGCTCTAAAGCAACTGGTTTCATGCTCCCAGCAGCTCCTGGACCACCATGTATAACAGCAACTTTAAAAGGTTTATCTCCGTATTTTCTCAAGTTCATATTATCATCTCCTAAGTTTTATATGATGCTATACTGCTATTTTTGTATGCTATCTTCCTGTTCTCTAATTTTTTTCTCATAGAATGCAATCTTTTTATCTAAAAATGAAATACTTTCCTGCAATTCTTGTAATTCGTTTGCTAGTTTTTCACGGCATCTTTTTGTTACGGCTAAACGTTCTCTAAAATCCTCATTTTTAGTATAGTAAAGATTTGCATATTCCATTATCTCAGATAGAGTTAATCTTGAATTTTTCATAGCCGACAAAAATGCAATCCATTTCAAGTCGTCATCTGAATAGTCACGTAATCCTTGCTCATCACGTTTAATATCTCGTATTGCATTTTGTTTTTCATAATATCTCAACGCAGAAATTGATATGCCTGATATTTTAGATACTTCACTTATTTTCATCTTTTCCTCCTAAAATTATAATACAGCCTAAAGTATGGTTTAGGTCAAGTATTTAATAGTTAGATATTTTTGTATCTTTTATTTTATTTGTACAGCTTTTTACAGTCGATAAAAATTATTATATTATATTTTTTGTTATTATCATTGGTGAATTTAATTAGTTGATATTATCTATATGATATCATATAGTGTATAAACTATTTTAAAAAAGCACCTCACATTTGATTAAATGTGAGGTGCTTAATATTAACTCGAATTATTATAATTGCTATATCTAATTATCCCATATAAACATGTATTTGGTCATTCTTAAAATCCTTATAACCATCAGTACAATGACAATTACAAGAAAGATTAACCAATAAAGTTGACTGTTGCGTTGGTGTTTTCTTTAAAGTTTTCATGATATCCCCTCCTCGTGTGTTATATGTTATAATTTATACATTCTATAAATATACAAAAAAACCTTTATAATCCATATTAAGAATTTGTAATATTTTATCAATGATTTGTATATTATTGCCTTTTTTATAGTATAATTTGAACTTAGTTTTTTGGTAGTAGAAACTGCATAGGAGGGTGTAATTTTCAATGATTAATACGATGTTTTATTGTTAATGATTTAGTTTTATTATGCTAATTAATTGTTTACGACTTATGAATTAAAACTAATATATATTTGATTATTTTTAAAATCTTTGTAACCATCAGTACAATTACAATTGCAGGACGAACAAATTAATAAAGTTGAATGAAGTTTTAAGCTTTTCTTTAAAGATTTCATACTGTACCTCCTTTCTTATTTAGTAGTTGTTATTTCTATAGTACTGATTATGAAATGTATAATTGTTAATACACTAAAACCTTGTACATGACAATAATCCCCCAATCTAGTATTGAGAGATTATTATACTTGTTTAGCTATTCCCCCAATTATAATTGGTCAATGCGTTTCGACCTTGTCTGAACTCAAAGATTTCACCTTTACAATCACAACTACAACGACATATGGTATAAATATCTATTGTACCATTTTTTACACATTGTTTTTTTAAAGTTTTCATATAACAAACCTCCTTTTGGAATTATATGTAAATATATAATTCGATAGAGGTTTGTTGATTTCCTTTATTTAACAAAAAATATTCATTTTTTTCTTGAGTCATTGTATAAATTCTATAGTGTTCTTCCACATATTACTTTTATAGCGGTTTCATTGCTACTTTATTTGTTACATTTAGCTAATTGATTACAGGTCATTTATTATTTGCAACTCCTACTCTGCCAGTAATAACTATTATCTGTAACATAACTAACATAGAGCTGAGCTATTTAAAATTTTACAGCTACTTCTACCGTTGGACACATTGGATAAGTGCTTTTTTTATACTTTAAGAATTTTTTTAATTTCATACTTTTCCTCCTATTTTAAATTTTTATTATGTCATTACCTCTATTTAAATATCTGATTATAGAGTTCGACATAATTACATCACTTCCTTTATTTTACATTTATTATATAATTTTAATAACGTAAAGAAGTTATAAACTGAGTGTTAAAATAACTAGTAATTTCCTATAGCTATAAACTACTTTTTAATTTTATAGAGACTATTGATAGTTATAAAAAAGAGCTGTAAGAAAAATATCTCAAGCTCTTTTAGTTTTAGATATAATAAACCCAGGTTAATTTTTAGTGAGTAAAATATTTTATTGTTCCATCATAGTACATTCTATTATATGAAGGAGTTATTAAGTATCGTAATTCATCGTTTTGAAGATATTTAGGAGAACTTAATGTTACATAGCCGCCATTTGACGTCAGTCTGTCTGTTGCTGTAGCAATGGTTTTGAAAATCCATTTACCCGAAGATGGATCATAGTCTTTAACCTGCATTTCTACTTTTACTACATCACCAACTCTTCCAGTAATTCTAAGAGTAAGATAAGGCATACCAGACGTTTTTACTACAGGCGTAATATACGCATTATGAAATGTACTGCTTCCTGAGAATTTTAATGTGTGCCAAGTACCTGCAAAACAAACTGTACTTAAAACTAAAATTACCAATGTTACTACTACAATTTTACTAGTTTTTCTCATTAAATCACCTCTTCTAATTAGATTATATTAAAACAATAACATTAATACCAAATATTGTCAATATAGACTTGCCGAATAATTGATTAATACTAGGTATCCATAAAATATAATCTAATATAAATCTACCTATGTTTGTCTCATTATTATAGCTGATAAAAGAACCTGTAGATTGTGCTAGAAATCTTGCTCGTAACATGAATCTACCATTTATTACTCTTGCTGGTGTATCCATTTCCATATGGTCACCATTGAGATATAATATATTGCTATCTTCTGTAACTTTAATATCAGCTTCTAATGGTTGTAGCGTACAAAAACCACCCCCATAGTTTTTATCTACTCCTTTTACACCTATATCTTTTGTATTAAACTTAATAAGTTCCCATAAAAACAACTCTGTTATTGGCTTATGGAATTGTTCTTTGTATTTACATGCTATTACTGATAAGTTAAGTTTCAATTTATTAATCTCGATAATAATCTAGTGAGTATGGTATAGTTTAGGGTTCTTGACGTTGTTATAGTAAGTGCTACTATAATAACAATTATCTATAAATTCACTAATATCATATATACATCCCTTTTTGTACTACATTATATAAATTCAAATTATTGCTCTATAATAATCATTTGGTTGGTTTATGGCTAAGAAAATAATAACCCTTGCGAGTTATTATAATCTTTTAGGATGTACTTAATTATCTTTATAACTACAAATTTTTTTATTGTTATATCTTTTTCAATACACTAAGATTTGTATTTTCTCCTATTTATTTGCGCTATACTTGTAGATATTATTTATGATACCAATAGGAAGCTTTTGTGTCATACTGGAATGTTTCGTCATCATTAACTCTAGGACAAAGACCACAAGCGCACAAATAAAGCATTAATGGTGTACCTATATCTATTTTCTTCTTTAGATTTTTCATAAAATTCCTCCTCTCTTATTTATTTTATAAATTAATTATGTATATATTTACCATATTCTATATATATAAGGAAATCCCTTTATCTTTTGGATAATAAAAATTTCTATATCTACTTCTATCACATCTATATAATAGTTTTTTTGACTTTTAGTATGATACTGTTTTTAAATTGACATTAAATTCTATGAAGTAAACAAAACAAATCCCCTAATATCCTTTGGATATTGGGGATTAAAATCACATCAACTTAGTATCATATATATTATTCAAGTTTATTTTCTCGATTTTGTTTTTTATTTCTTCTTTATCTATAGTGTAAAGTCCAAGTTCTTTCATTCTCTCAAAATATAGAGAACCAGAGAATGTGAATCGTTTTTTCTTACCGTCTTCAGTTTGGATCTGCTCGTTTGAATATGCTATTATGTCACCGCTAGCTATATTTCGAGGTAACTCTAAAAGTGGCATACCCAGATATAGCCTTACACTATTATGTCCTGCTAGTGAGCCAGTTACTATAGCTTCTGTATGTCCTACAAACAAACCAGATTTTTCACCAGCACATAAAAGGTTATCTACTCCTATTACCTTCATTGAATTACTTCTTGGTGCTATTGAAAGATATCTCACTGAGTTGCCTATACTTCCTGCGTATGGATCAATATATCTTGCATTTTCTAGTCCTTTTATTCTTCTGAGTTTATTAAGTGGATAAAATGGAGTCATTAGTTTTGCATGACCTGTATCTAAGAGTATGATATTTTCTGCAAAATCTTTCAAAGCATATTGCTGACATACTTTTAATTTTAACTTATCAAGTTTTATATCATCTTTTGGTATGGATATTACAACTAGGCCATCTTTATCTAATTTTTCTCTTATTTCATCGCTTAGTGAATCTTTACTTAATTTACATGACCCACTAAATGCACCGTATGACCCATCACCTCTTTGACCTAAAATATCTTCAATTCCTGCTTTACTGCTGATACTTACTCGTGGTCCAAAAGAAGGACATCTTAATATACACATTGAGCAACCATTTCCATATTTGAGGCAATTGCCCATTGGGCCTGTTGATCCTGTCGTTTCAATAAATATATCTCCATCTACGATAGTATCATCAGATAATACTATGCTAGTTATTTTATTACAATCTTTGATAACATTAGTAGCTCTTTTCATGAGTTGTATGTTAATTCCCATATCTTTTAGCAGCCTTCTGATTTCTGGCTCTATAACTGTTACATCATATAATGAAGCATGTTTGTGACCAGGAAAATCAATATCCACATGTCTTGAGACTCTATCTGTTATATTAAAAAGCTCTCTAGCACCAAGGAATATACTCTCTTCAGATGCTGTGTATCTTCCGTTGTTTCTCATGATACCTCCAACATTACCTAACCCTAAGAGCATATCTGTTCTTTCAATTATTGTCACATCTCCACCAGCTTTTTTTGCACAAATAGCAGCTGCACATACAGCCCAGTGTAAATAACATCACTATAATTATGGTCTAAAACTAAAGCATATACTAGTCTTTAATTGCTTTTGAAGTTAGTATTAATAATGAACAAATCTTTGGTTTCAATCCATTCTATATAGTTTAAACTTAAATCTAATTTTCCAATTTTTACTTTTTATCTTTATTTAAGTTTAACATACTACTACCCCCATAGAAAAGTTTTTTTGTAGTTTTTTCATTAAATACATTTGTCCTTTTCCAGTAATAAGCGTTGTAGTCTAACTTTATCACTTTTCAAAGTAAGTTATAAAAGGTTGAATATATATCAACCATACAACCCAATAAAATTGATGTTAAAAAGTTTAACAATCTTTATATTATATATACCAAACAATATAGATTTAATAAGATAGATAAATACAGCTACTTTTTTTTATTTAGTTTTTAAATGATTTTATATTGAATTTAATCAAACAAAAAAAGACTAGCAAACGCTAGCCTAAATAGTCTAAAACATACTTATACCCTATAATAGGTATTTCACCCTTATATTAAATATATAATCCAATTTTAAAGTTTATCCATTCTCCATTGTATACTATAAGGTGCTTTCCACATGCCCCCACTTTTATATTCAGCTTTTACATAATAAACCCTTCCTTTACGAAGTACAATATCACCTATAAGTGCACCATTATTATTACCTGGTGAACTAGTAATTAATATTCCATCACTATTATATAATGATAGATTAGCTCTTACAGTTTCAGAATAGTTCATTAAAAGTGTAGCTACACCAGTTTTTAATGGTTCTAGTTTCCAATAATCTACTGTATCTATATTGTTTATATAACCATACATGTCCATTCCGTCAATGTCATTGTAAAATTTTACATTATTTTTATTTTGTTCTGCTTTACTAATTGTGTCATTATCTTCACGTTCCATACAACTTACCATATCTGCAAAGCAAATACTTGTAGTCATAATAAGTACTAGTAAAAATATAAATACCTTTAATTTTGTTTTCATTGTTAATCGCCTCCTATTTTTGAATCCATTAAAATAATAGCATAATCAATAAAATATGTCAAAAATATTAAATATTATTAATAATTTTACTTTTTTACAACAATTACAAATTGTTACTTATTGTATTTAATAACAGGCATCTCGCCCTTATTCCCTACCTTATACCCAAGCTTCTCAAGAAACCCAACATATATATAATTCTTATCCTCAATAAAGTATCCATCTGCTTCAAGCTCATTATCATGAAAAGCATTTTTATTTTCTGAGGTTGAGGAAAATCTTTAGGTTGCCCTAATCCATCATACACCCTACTCTTGAACTCTGACCACCTACCACTACTCCTGAGTATACGAGGATTACTTACTTCAGTTTATTTGCATGATAATTTGTTAGTATTTTACTATTTCAATCAAATATAGTTTATGATATAATAACTATTATTTAGCTATATAAACAAATATTACTACTATATAAATGATAGGGGTGCTCACAATGGATAACTATAAAAAAAGGATTATTTGCTTATTTGCTCTATGTTTAATGGTATTACATTTAATTGCTTGTGGAGAAATTAAAAAAAATACTATTGTGTCTAATAATAAATTAGAATCGCACACTGATAATAAAAATAATTACTGGGTTACTAAAATTATTGATTATGATATAAGAAATATAATCGATGCAAAAATTGTAAATAATAAATTGTGGCTTATTTTAGGATGGAAAAAGGGAATACATAGATTAAATTTAAATACCAAAGAAGTTAAATACTATGATAATGATGTGAAACTTAATGAAAATATTGGTTATTACAATGCTATATCACATTTTGATGATAATATATGGTTTTATCCAAAACATCTAATTTATAGTGATCCAAAAGTTTCTCAAGCAGTATTGAGATATGATATTTCCAAAAACAAATTCACAAAATACCTAGATGGAAAACCTGATATACATATAAATGCAACTATATATGATAATAATGATGTAGCATGGATTGGGACGCATAAAGGTTTATTTAAATTAGATTTACAAACCTCAGAAGTTGATGTTATTAATAATGAATATATTAATGATATAGTAGGGACAAATACGGATGTATTTATTGGCACAAGTAATAATGGCATATTTAAAGTTAATAAAAAAACATATGAAAAATCTAATATACTAAAATCAAAATTTATATTAGGGCTGAAACTATACAATAACAATAATCATATTTTTGCAAATATTGGAAATGAAGATGAAACAGCTTTTTTTGCATGTTATAATATTCATAAAAATAGTTTTAAATATTATAACGAAAAAGATTTAATTGATGAAAATGTCCAATATATTCATATAGGTAAGGATAATATTGGCTTTATAACTACTAAATTGAACAATAAAATGCTATTTTATCAATTTAATTTTGAAACCGAAAAATTTGATAAACTAGAGACAAATTATGAATTGAATAATAATTTAATATTTGACGCAATTTTTCTAAATCAGTATTTCATTTTAGGTTTGGATAATGGGGTATTAATTTATAACAAATCATCGGAATCTTACGATATTATTTTAAAAAACATTAAAGCAGAAAAAATTGTTAACATAAATGATAGTAAATTAATTGTTTTATCTTCTGAAGGTATCTATAGTGTTTTGCTAAAATAAAAAAATACAAGACTTCTTTTATCACCTAAGAAGTCTTGTATACTTTTTACTCCTAAAAATGAACGTGCAAATGATGTTTATGAAGTTCAGGAGCTTTTTTATAAGGTCTTACTTTAGTATATTTATTATATAGCACGCTGTCTTCAAAGAATATATAATCAACATTTGAATCACTTAAAAGAATTTTAATGAAATTCTCTGTTTTTTCTCGACTATAATTACTATAATCAACATTTGTACCTAAAAATTTATTTATTACATAATTGTAATAAATATTACATTAATTGCCTATTATGCTAAGTAAAACTTAATCAATATCACAGCTTGAACATTTAATATCTGATTAGGTCTACGTTGTTTAGTGCAGTAGTTAAATTCAAAGCTTCTTCTGCTGTCCTTAACTAAGCTTGTACAAAGTTCTTTTATCCATAAAGCACCTTTTGGCTATATTATTGATAGCATGTCCGAATCTTTGACAGCTTGGTCTATTTCATGTACTGTTACTCCTATAATCATCACATGTTATCTAAAAAATTTACTTCTTGTTTTATAACATACTCCATTGTTATAATACTTGCAGTTTTGGTAAGTGCTATCTATAGTAATTACTTCATTTCTTTTTCTATCTCTATCTCAGTTTTCTTAGTACTTTCCAAGTAAGCATGATAAGCAACTCTTGTAATGGTTTCTTTTGCTTTTGGTATTGCTTCTGGATTGACTATAACTACTTTTATATCTTTTTTCTTTCTAGGCATGATACCACCTCCAGATATGATTCATTCATTATATGCAGGTTGCTTGTACATGGTTCTTTCACCGATTACAGATTCTTCACTACTATATGAATTATGTAAATTAAAGAATGTATTTTATGATCTAATTGAATAATAGATCCTTCCACTATTCCATCTACAAAGATGGTTGATATTTCTTATTATGGGATGATGAGGTTTAGGAGGTTTTGAGATTTGTGCAGTTTGTGGGAGTAAAAAAATAATAACCCTTTCGAGTTATTATTTAATCCAAAAGAAAAGCAAGATAAAATTTATCATATTATTTTACCTTGCTTCTATTTCACATTTATGAAGTTTTTCATTTTAAATCATATTAAAAAGTCCTTATATAAAGTCCGTGCTCACATGCAAGAGCAATCATAGCATCAACACATAGTGGATATACTTCATCTTTTTTATATTCTAAAAATCTTTTTAAAACCATTCCGATACCTCCTTTCTAATTTGTTTTGGAAAATTATGTATACATTCTTTATTCTATATCTCTATGGTAGTTCCCTCTAATATCGTTGTATTATTTATATAATACAAATTATAATAACCACATTACCTATTACAACATACTCTATGTAATCCACTCTTAAATCCCCCTACTTCATGAGTCAAATGAAAAAACTGCAACCTATTGGTTACAGTTTATTTTAAAAGAATAGTATATACAAATTTGATAGTTTGCTTCATTTACAAGTTATCTCTCAAATGGTGGAAATGTTTGAGCTATTATATAAAATTTGCATATCCAAGGTATTTCAGCATCTGAATAATTCAAA
The DNA here is from genome assembly GCF_056892235.1 of Abyssisolibacter sp. ZYX002. NCBI lineage: Bacteria > Bacillati > Bacillota > Clostridia > Eubacteriales > Clostridiaceae > Abyssisolibacter > Abyssisolibacter sp. ZYX002. The sequence continues at coordinate 754,677 of NZ_JARMXH010000001.1, read as the reverse complement.
AAATTAGATAATTTCATAATATACCTCCTTTCCTAATATATTTTTAATTGGTTGCATACTCTACAAATCTCATGAAACATTGGTTTTTAGATATTTAGTCTATTATGTAAGTTTAAAAAATGACCATATGCTAGTAAATCTTCTAACAAAATGATCATTTTTTAGTTCTGTGACAGTCCCCTTTTTATTTTATTGGATTGGCACATATTGAGTAAGCTAATTTATTGATAAGGGTTATAGTATTTTGGAAATTATGAATAGCTCAAAAAATTAAGCAATTCCATAATTTCCATTAATGGTTGTAGAACTCAACCATTAAAATACTGTATTTAAATTGTTTTCAAAAAGATTTTCCCCATAAAGTATAGTTTTTAATTAATACCTATCACAGCATAATAACAAACTACACTAAATCCCATGAAAACATTGTATTAATAAATTCACTTAAGTAAATTTATTTGCAATTTTAAAATTTCAATCTAAACTAAAGCCCATTTACATGTATTATTAGAGAATGTTTTGTTTTGGGTTATTTAAAACTAAAAAATGAATTTATTAACTTATCTATATAACATTTTACCACTATGCTTTTACCCCGTTATGTCACTAAAACATTTTATTTTCAAAAAATATATTTATGACAATAAAAAAGAACTAACTATTTATTTTTAGGTAATCTTAATTATTGTTTAAATGGTAACAGAGTTTGATGTAAAAAAATAATAACTCTATCGAGTTATTATCATTGAACAGTAACGCTTCATACTATTCTGTTTTTACTCCATGATTATAAATAATGGATATGAGTTGGTTGACATGGAATAAGTAATTGTAGTGGATGACTTAGTTTTTCTGCTTTACTTTCATAATTTAAAAATCTTTTCAATAACATGTTGTAATCTCCTTTTTAACATAAATTTAGGTTGATAAAGGCAACCTATAGCCTTTGCGATTTACATAATTTACCACATATATATTATTCTATATTTATTTTGTAAAAACCTTTATGAATTTATATATTTATTTCAGTTTTTGTAATTTAATTCTATTAAATCACATTGTTTATTTCTATTTTCGCTTTCAACATAATCCAAATTATAATAAATCCTCTCCCCTATTACAACATACTCTATGTAATCCACTCCTAAATGCAACCCAGATCCCCCCGCTTCATGACTAATAATCATATGCTAATTACAGTATACAATCACCTTTAAACCTTGTCAAATAGCCATTTGTGCAAATTTTGTCACGCAACTTTGACGGAGGTATTTCTATTTTTTTTTGAGATTGAATCAAGTTTGGTATGAAAATTATACCACTCATTTTTACGTACTCCCTATGTTATAATATTGTGCAAGGAGTGAAATTGCATGTCAAATATAGTCGGGAAACGTCTTTTCAAAATAAGAAATAGTCTCAATATGTCGCAAGAAAAATTTTCAGAAATTCTTGACGTGAAATTTAGAACTTACCAAAGCTGGGAAGAAGGAAGTCGTCTACCCAATATCACTGCTTTGGTTCAAATCGCTGATACTCTCCATGTAAGTACTGATTGGCTTCTTGGTAGGGAAAATAGTTTTATCGTTCATAATAAAAATGACTTGGGTGTTATTAAGATATTGCTAAAATCAGAACAAATAAAAATAGCTATAAATCAAACTCTAATTCTTGATTTATAGCTATTTATGACTTTATATAATTTTATTTATTAGTATTTAAGTTTTTTACATACAAAAACAAATTTTCAGCATTTTCTTGTGAAGTAACATTTGTATAAAGACTATTAGTTAACTTATCTAGTTCTTTAGCTTGATTGCTTTCAATTCTATTTTTTGTCTTAAACTCTTTTTCAAAGTATTGCATTAACTCTCCTATTGCGTTTTTTAAATTCACATTATTTTCAGTATGGGATGTTATGAACACTGTGTTATATGCACCGTATAAGTTGCTAAGTGCATTTTGTTTGAAGTATTGTGCATCTTCTAAATCTATATTACTATCTTCATTTAGAACTCTTATGGCTTCGTTAAAATTAAGTAAATACGTTCTAAATACATTATCTACTCTATCTTGTAGCTTTGTCACTTCACTATGGTTGTCATAGGCATATTTTATTGTCATAAGTAATATTAAAGTCAGTAATACTAATAAAATAATGTATACAAGTTTATTTTTTTTCATGTCTTCTACTCCTTCTTTCTTTGTTTAACTTGTTTATCATACCATATATTATTACATCAGTCAATTTTATTTAAATAATGAAAAATAATTGACATTTTGCAAAAAAATTGGTAATATTGTATATGTTGTTTGGAATTCCACATAACTAAATAAAAGGAGGTTTTTGTATGAAAAAGAAAATGTTTGCAGTTTTGATTTTAGTATTATGTGTATCTTTAGTAACACCTATATTTGCGAATGATGCAACAGAACCTTTATTCAACAATCCAAATATACAAGAAATTTCATATGAGGAATATATAGAAAGCATTGCAGAGTCTTACAATGTTTCTATAAAAGAAGCTATTGAAATGGATAAAGAAGATACAGCAAAGCATTATATGAAATATAATCTTAATAATGCTAAATTAAATCATTTTAGTAGTAAACCATTGGATTATGTTGCAAATTCAACATCAAAAAATACTGGTTATTATACTGCAATTAAGAGAAAGGAGTATAATAAAAACGGTAATTTCGTAGTTGAGATGAGAACTAAATTTAAAGTTTGGAGTAGTGGTAGTTTTGCACAAATATCAGGACTAATAACAAGGCCTAAAGGATATTTACCAGAAGGTTATCACAATTACGAATTTATAACTGAGGATAACTGGATAGATAAAGATGATCCATCTGATTACCCTACTGTTAAAGTTGAATTTGGACTTACTGGATATTTTAAAAAAACATATCAAAATAGTATAGATGCAGGTATGTCTCTCCCTGGTTTTAGCTTTGGAGGTAGCACATCTGGTTATTATTTTTATACTTCAGGAGCAATAGATATTTATCAAACATTTGAAGTTATGCGTTAAATTGAATAAATACTATTATGTAAAAAAGATTAGTAATGTATTACAAATTACTAGTCTTTTTATTTTATTATTGGTAATTTTTATATGTATTTTAGATTTATTGAAATTTGTGGTAAAATTCTATTAAGAATATATTTTAGAAGGTGTTTGTATGAATATTGCTATATACTCAAGGAAATCCGTTGATACTGGTAAGGGTGAAAGTATAAGGAGTCAAATAAATCTCTGTAAGGACTATTTTAGTAAAAGTAATGATGATTGTAATTTTACTGTTTTTGAGGATGAAGGGTTTACTGGTAGTAATATTAATAGACCTGCATTTCAAAATATGATGGAATCAATTAAGCTACATCACTTTGATATTGTGGCTGTTTATAAGATAGACCGTATTGCTAGGAATATAGTTGATTTTGTAAATATATATGATGAACTTGAAAATATGGGTGTACAGCTTGTAAGTGTGACTGAAGGTTTTGACCCTCGTACTGCGGTGGGTAAAATGATGATGCTTTTGCTTGCTTCTTTTGCTGAGATGGAGCGTATGAACATTGCACAGCGTGTCAAGGACAATATGCGAGAGCTTGCTAAGATTGGTCGCTGGAGTGGTGGGACTGCTCCTACTGGTTATACTACTCACAAGGTTATGGAGATGGGTAAAAAGGTCACTTATCTAAAGCTAGATACTGATAAAGGCAAGGATATAAGAAAAATGTTTGAAATGTACAGCTTGGGTTATTCTACATTTAAGATTAGCAAATATTTTGATGAGAAAGGATTACATTATCCTCCTAAGACTATTCAAAACATATTAGGTAATCCAGTATATTTAAAAGCTAATAAAGCTTCTATAAAGTATATGGAGACTAAGGGATATATTGTTTATGGTGAGCCTACTGGTAAAGGCTTCTTACCTTATAATAGAAGGCCTAAGAAAAAAGGTAAAAAGATTGTTGGTAAGGATAAGTTTGTAGCTGTGTCTGCTCATGAACCTGTTGTTGATATTGATTTATGGATAAAGGTTCAGAAAAAAGTTGATGAAAATGCTACTCAACCACATCCTAGAGTTAGTCAGTTTTCTTTTTTGGCTGGACTTGTTAGGTGTAATAAATGTGGTAAGAAAATGACTGTTAGTCCTGGAAGAACTAGAAAGGATGGATCTAGGGTATTTTATTTTAGATGTTATAACAAAGATTGTGATGCTAAGTTTCTAAGGATTGATGTTGCTGAAAGTTGTATTATTGAGGAGATTAAGAGATACATAAATAAGGATCATTTAGTACAAGAGATAACTAGTAAAAATAAGAACATGAACTTAGAGAAAGATATCAAGGCTATCAAGAGAAAGATTAAGGAAAATGATAAGGCTATTGATAATCTAGTTGATAAGCTTGCTATTTTATCTAATGAGGCTTCTAAGGCTATCACTAGAAAGATTGAACAACTTACTAAGAATAATCAAGCTTTAAAGGAAAGCCTTTTAGTCAATGAGCGAAGTAATCTAGTGTATAAGATGAAGAATGATAATATTGATGCTTTACACTCTCAGATTGTTAAGTTTGTTAACTCAAATGATATGGATATAAGGAAGATTATTGTTAAAACTATTATTAAATCTATTGATTGGGATTCGGATAAAGGGACTATAAGTGTTGAATTACTGGGATAATTCCGTGATGGTGTTTATGATGGGCTGTACATCCAGCCCAACCACCACCAATTACAACAATTTTACTCAAGATTAACCCTCCTTTTGATATTTTCTCTAACACTAATTTGTGTTTTGCATGTTTTGACTATACTACCATCTTCTAACCGTTTTGAACAAGCTCCACATATGCCTTCTCCACAGCATATTTCGTGGTTATTTGTTGCTGAAAGTAAAGGGTTAACTTTTAATTCGTCTACAATATCTATTAGTGTTTTTTGCATATAATCTGAACCACCTAGAAATAGAAAATCAATTTTATTTTGTGTTAAAACATGCGAAAATAGTTGTTTTCCTGTTATGCTCATTATATTTTCTTCTATTATATTTAAATTATAATCCCCTATTAATTCCTTAATAAATGGCTCTTTGACATTTCCACTATCTATTAATACTGTTACATTGTTTTCTTTTTTTAATAGATATTTTATCAATAAAACGCTAGGTGCTTGTGCTATACCTCTGCATACTATAAAACAGTTATTATTTCTGAGGACTTTTATATTTTTTAATCCTAATAATCCGTTAAGGTATGGACCACGAAGGAGTAATTTGTTGTCTGCAAGATATAATTGCTTGGTTTTTGATCCTACTATTTGATATGCAATGTATATATATCCTGATGTATCGTCAACATCTAATACTGACATTGGCAAATCAAAATAATGCTCACAGTCTATGTTTCTAATAAAAACATAGGCACCTGGATGTTTTAGATATCTAGCTAATGTTTTTGAAACTTTTATTTTTAGTTGATAGCAACCATTGTGTATTAGCTTTTTTTCTACTATATCTGCTAGTACAGATTCTCTTGGTGTTTTTTTCTTATTGCCATTCCATACATAGTTTTGATATATACATGATCCGCACCAGTTGCAGTCGCAAAAACCTTTACCTTGAAGCATGGAGCAAGTAATACAATTATCAGTTTCTGCTAAAAAACAAGGACAATATTCTCCTCCCGCATCTATACATTTAAAAATTTTTTTCACGTAATTCCCCCTTTTTTTTGAGGTAAAATACATATCTAATATTAGAATATTTTTATATCTTGATTTTGTTACTTAAAACTACTCTGTTATATACATTACATAAATAAAAGAACAAACTCATGATTGAGGTTGCTCTTTTTATATCAACATTTTACTTTAGAGTTATTTCTACTACTGTATCAATTTCATTTGGTAAATCTGCACTAGCAAAATCGATAAATGCATCTTTAGGGAAATCTAAGGTAGTCCAGTAATTAGATAGCTTAATTTCAGACCTGTCTGACACTAATCTTACTTTTGATATTTTACCTTTTAAGTTTCTAAAATTAACAGGGCCTATACCTCTATCGTATATATGAGCGTAGATTTTGTTTTTACTTGCTGTGTAACGTCCCCATTCTGGTTTATCTAGCTGTGATTTACCACAGTTATATATACTATCACTGTTATTTGACATCCATGCTCCTACTTCTTCTAGTATTTGTATAGACTTTTTAGGTATGTTTCCTTTTGCATCAGGACCAATATTCAATAGTAGATTACCGTTTTTACTTACACATTCGACTAGTGTCCTTATAATTGTTTTGGTAGATTTATAATTATTATCATCACTTTTATATCCCCAGTTGTCATTGAGTGTTATACAGGCTTCCCAAGGTAAAGGCTTTCCTTGAGCATTTATAATACCCTCAGGTGGGATGATTTGCTCAGGAGAACCAAAATCTCCAGTATATATTGGAGGATCATTAATTTCTATATTTGCTTTTTCATCTAATCTATTATTTATAATTATACCAGGCTGTAACATTCTAACCATGTTTACTAGCTTAGTAGCTTGCCATTTTTCACCTGCCATATCATCATAAGAGAAATCAAACCAAATTATATCTATTTTGCCGTAGTCAGTTAAAAGTTCTTTTACTTGACCATGTAAATACTCTAAGTAGTTACTGAAATTGTGCTTTTTATTTTTGTAATTAATATTATCTCGCATAGGGTGTATTCTATCTCCATATGCAGGATAATCTTCATGATACCAATCTATTAGTGAGTAATAGAAACCTATTTTTAGTCCTTCTGCTCTAAAGGCTTCTACATATTCTTTGATTAAGTCCCTTTTAGCAGGTGTATTAGTAGTCTTATACTCAGTCAGTTTGCTATCAAACAAGCAGAATCCATCATGATGTTTTGTAGTCATGATAACATATTTCATGCCTGCTTTTTTTGCTAACTTAGCCCATTTTTTTGGATTGTAGGATGTTGGATTAAATTCATCAAAATATTGCTGATATTCTTCGTTACTTATTCTTTCCATACTTCTTATCCATTCACCTCTAGCAGGTATAGCATATAGTCCCCAGTGAATGAACATACCGAACCTTGCGTTTGTGAACCATGCTGTATGTTTAAAACGTTTATCATAGTTTTTGTTCATATTATCCCCCCTTTTATGCTATGAGTACTATCAATTAATTGATTAATTTTATAGCTTGGAAAAATAATGCATTTTTCGCTAGTAAATTTAGTAACTATATCTTTCATATTATTTTCATAGATTATAAGTCTATATTCATTTTTAGATAATGGATATTCTTCTTTGAGTTTGTTAACATCTTCTATATTAGAAAAATAATAAACGTATATTTCGTAATCATTATAATGTATGTATAAATCCATTTTAAAAGGTTTTACTAGTTTATCTTCGTAAAATTTACCATTAAAGCAAGCGGTTCTTATTTTTTTAATATCAAGATCTAGATTCATTATGTGTTCTATTAGCGAAGGTAATTTATTAGAATCACCACTATAAGAATATAGAAATGGGGTGATTAGTCTAACGCATTTTTCATGACTATACCCTCTTATCTTGATATTCTTTTCAAGTATAAAATTTTCAATGCTTTTCATAACTTCACTCCTTTTTATGATATAGTTTTTTTATGTATTCATTGTTGTATTCTATATACGTACCTAATTTCCTTTTAATACTTCTTAAATATTTACACAACAAAATAACCTTATCTATTTCACCGATAAGGTTATTTAATATTAATCAAAAATGTTGTAAATAAAATCTATTAGTTTATCTTTAGCCGATTTTTTAGCTATTGCTCTATATGGGTATAAATTTGCCAAGCAGATTAACTCACCTTTAAGAAATACCTTGGCGGTTCCTATTTTTGTTTTTTTGGTTAATGGAGCTTTTACACTATTTGGTATATCGAAAATTAATTTTATGTCATTTTGCTCTTCTTCAGTTAATGGTAATATGATATCAGCACTATTAACTACAGAAGTATAGTCTTGTTTTCCACCTTGCACTGTTATATTTTTAATGAATTGATTTTTTTGTAATATTACATTTGGAGAGTATTTTTCAAATCCATAACTCATTAAATTATAGCAGTCGTTAAACCAATTACCATCATTTAATACTACTGAAATTAATTGCATACCATTCCTTGTTGCTGTTGAAACTAAGCATCTACCTGCGGTTTTAGTATATCCTGTTTTTCCTCCATCGCCTCCATCAAATTGCCAGAGAGTTTTGTTTTTATTATAAAAATATCTTTTTATACTGCCATTAGAAACATATAATCTAGTTTTAGATATTTTCTTAAATTCTTCATTATTCATAGCTGCTCTGGTTATCAATGCTAAATCATAAGCTGTAGTATAGTGACTATCATGGTGCAATCCATGAGGATTTGTGAAGTTTGTATTTTTTGCTCCTAATTCTTTGGCTTTATAATTCATGAGGGCTACAAAACCATCTATTGATTTACCTATATGGTAAGCTATTGCAGTTGCTGCATCATTGCCTGATCTGAGCATCAATCCATATATTAAATCAATTAATGGTATTTTTTCATTGTGCTTTAGGTATATACTTGAGCCTTCTACACCAATGCTTTTTGGATGAATATTTACCATTTCATTTAAGTGACCGTATTCTAATGCCACTAATGCAGTCATTATTTTAGTTGTGCTAGCCATAGGTAATTTTTTATTACTGTTTTGAGCATATAGCACTCTACCTGTATATCTTTCCATTAATATACTGCTTTGACTAGACACATTTACATTATTTGATTTTGCTGTTGATATAGTGATGGTTAATATTGATATTATAATCAATAAACTTATAATTTTTTTAGTTTTCAATTTTTTCACCTCTTGCTTTCTTCGTGCAAAAATATTTTTTGTTATATTTTTGTTTAAATACTGACAAAAATATGTTAAGACATATAATTATTGTATTTTTACGTAAAAGAAGATGTCTGCTAAGACATCCCTCAATAAATTTGTTATCTAATCTCGATCATAATCATCATAATCACGTTCTCGCTCATGGTGTCGGTCGTGGTCATGCTCACGGTCATGTTCATCAACTTTGTATTTTTCTTTTTTTACTACTGTTTTTGTTTTCTTTGTAGTTATTTTGTTGTGTAAATGTTCAGCTATAAATGGTATTAGGTCTAGGAAATTATTTACTACGTTTGAGCCGTTGTCAACTGGTAGAAGCTTCATCTGACCATGACCTACAACTATAAAAGCTGATGGTCTAACTGATACACCTGCACCTGAACCCCCACCAAAAGGATATCCTTTTGCTTGTTCATTTTTACTGTCTGTATCAATACTTTCTTGTCTATGTTTCTTTTTTCCATATTCAGCTCCACCTGAAGCAAAGCCTAATGATACTTGAGATATTGGTATTATGACTGTACCGTCTTTTGTCTCAACCGGATCACCAACTATTGTATTGACATCAACCATTTGTTTTAAATTTTCCATGGTAGTAGTCATAAGAGCTTCTATTGGATGATTTGACATATGATTACCTCCTCATATTTACGTTACTTCGATTTTATTTATTTTTAGTTCTTTATTTTTATTTATTTTCATCAATAGTTTTATTCCCGTAATAATAATATAAGCCAATCTAAAAAGAATTATACAGTTAAATTCAATATCTTTCTTTTGATGCTCAAAGTCTGCTCTCATATCTATATCATATTTGTCAAAATCAACTACATTTAAAACGATACCTAAAATAGTATATACTATAAGGTTCATAAAACCATTGAATATAGCTGTAAGAGCCGGATCTCTAAATCCTACATTAGTATAGATAACTAGCTTTTTTAATTTGAATGGTGCTAATAGATTTGGTAGTAATGCTTTAATTGCTTTATACATGTGCATATAATCTTTGAAAGATTTCTTTTCTTCTACTTTTTTGTTATTTAAAAACTTGTCTACATCTTTATTTAATTTGATGAGATGAAGTATCCTAATTTGCAAATTGTTATCATTTATAAATATAATTTCAATTAAAGGTAGAAATAAAAGAGTTACTTTAACCTTACCTTTAAAACTCCTAATCCTTTTTAGATCTATTTTTATGTATATAGGCATTAATACAAATAATAAAATTATTAAAATTATTATGAATAATATTTTCATATAAATTCACCTTTCAAGTTATTATCCTGAATTATTCATGGGAACTTTGATAAATATGCTGTAGTTTTCTAAATTACAGTATTTCAGTGATTTTGAAAGCGTACTGGGCGGTACTGTAAAAAAGTGATGGATATATTGTAATTAGAAGGATGCAATATAGTTATTATTTTTCTGTGAATAATTTAGGGTATATTTATATTTTTACCATATTCACCAAAAAAGACACATGATTTATTTTATTCATGTGTCTCTTCTTCTATATTTTTTTCTAATATATTTAATTTAGGCAATTCTGAAATATTTTTTATCCCGAAGTACCTTAAAAAATCATCTGTTGTTCCAAATATTCTTGGTCTACCGGGCTTATCAAGCTTACCAACCTCTGAGATAAGATTTTGTTCTATCAAATACCTAATTGCTCTATCACATCTAACACCTCTTATTGCTTCTATTTCAGCTTTTGTTATAGGTTGTTTATAAGCAACTATAGATAGTGTTTCAAGTGCTGTATTTGTTAACCCTTTACTGTTTTTAGGTGAACAAAGTTTGCTAATCCATGGATAATACTGTGGTCTTGTGCAAATTTGATAAGATTTATTGGTTTGCACTATTTGCAGTCCTCTTTTATCTTTATCTAATTCTTCCATCATCTCTTGTAGTAATAAGCTAGCTTTCTTTTTATCTATATTCAATACATCAGCTATATCTTTAATTGATAAAGGATCACCCCAAGCGAAAAGTAATGATTCTATTATTGATTTAATTTCTTTGATTTCCATATAATCCTCCAAATATTATCTTATTAATTATTGCGTAGTTTAATATTTATTTGTTTAAAACTGTTTTCTTGCTTGACTGATATTTTTTCTAATTTTATTAACTCGAGTAAAGCTAGAAAAGTAACTACTATTTCAAATCTATTTGTTGTTTCTTTAAAAATGTCTTCAAAGCTTATATTTTTTACAATATAAAGAGTAGCAAGTATATTATCCATGCTCTCTTCTATAGTTATTGAATCTCTATTTATATTGGTAAAAGTAGGCTCAGAAATAGTTTGTCTATTTTTTTTCATCAATTTATGTAAGGCGTTAACTAAAGTGTTTAACTCTATTCCATCTATTGATAATTGAACAGCATCATCTATCAATTCTGCTATATCTTCTCTTGGCTTTGAATAAATCATGCTTTGGATAACTTCTCTATCTTTTAGCTCTATAGCTGCAGCTTTAAATCTTCTGTACTCTATAAGCTTTTCAATAAGTTCCTGTCTAGGATCTATTTCATCTTCGTCAAATAGTTTTTCTTTTTTCTCTATAGGAAGAAGCATTTTAGATTTAATTTCTAGTAGTGTTGCTGCCATAACTAAGAATTCACTTGTTATTTCTAAATCTAGTTCTTCCATTTTTTTTAGATACTCAATGTACTGGTCTGTAATTTCTGCTATTGAAATATCATAAATATCTACTTCTGATTTGTCTATTAAATGCAATAGCAAATCTAAAGGACCTTCAAAAGAATCTAATATTACTTTATACTCCATGTTGTATCTCCTTACTAAAATAGTTACTATATATATTTTATAACCTTTTGATAAAAAACTCAAATATAAAAATATAAGATTTATTTCTATAGGTAATTAGTATTATGTTATCAATTAAAACAAGCATATCAAAGTGATATGCTTGTCTGACCATAGACAAAAGCCCAATTTCTGCGTTGTTGTTAAAATTTCCGTTGCTCACTTACCTCTAAGTAAGCTCTGCTACTCAATTTTAACACGCCTTGAAATTGAACTTTTACTAAAGTTTGCTATCTTGATGACTTTGTCATCAATCTAAACAAGCATATCAAAGTGATATGCTTGTTTTGTAATACAATCTTTTTATAAAAAGTTATTTTTTATCTATGTCTCTAGTTATAAGACTAAATACTTTTTCAAACATGTCTAGTATATTTGCCTTTTTTATATCTTTTTGTATAATTAAATCTACCCGTCCTACTACTTTATTGTTCATAGTTATAATTAATTCTCCAACTTTATCACCTTTTTTTAAAGGACATTGGAGACTATCAGGTAATATAAGTTTCTTTTCTATTTTGCCTTTATTTCCTTTAGTTACTAATGCATAGAGATCGTCTGATGCATATACATTTATTTTCTCTTCTTTTCCTTTTGTTATATTAATTGAGTCTATTTTATTATTTTTATCGCATATTTTAACTGAATCATAGGTTGCGAAACCATAGTCTAACAATTTCTTAGATTCTGAAAATCTAATATTAGAACTACTACAACCAAGTACTACACTTATTAATGATAATTCTCCTCTTGTAGCACAAGCTGACAAACAATGACCAGATTTACTAGTGTAGCCTGTTTTTAAACCACTTGCACCTTTATAAAATCTAATTAGTCTATTTGTATTAACCAAACCTTGATCAATATCATGTTTTTTGCCGACTTTTATTGTAGTCATCCAAATATTTGTCCATTTTGTAATTTGCTTGTGTTTTAAAAGCTCTTTGCTCATTAGGCTTATATCATAAGCTGATGTATAATGATCATCTCGATCAAAACCTGTTACATTAGAAAAGTGAGTATTTTTCATGCCGAGTGCTTTAGCTTTAGCATTCATTTTCTTTAAGAAAAGTTCTTCTGATCCTGCTATATGTTCTGCTAATGCAACTGATGCATCATTTCCAGATCTTATCGCTACTGCTTTTAATATATTGTCTACTGTATTAACCTCACCGGCTTCCAAATATACTTGACTACCACCCATACTTGCTGCGTATTCGCTTACTGTTATGCTATCTGTTAGTTTTATTGCATTGCTATCAAGAGCTTCCATAGCTAAAAGCAATACCATTATTTTAGTTATGCTAGCAGGAGGAAGCTTGTCATGAACATTATGTTCATATAGAACTTTACCAGATTTTGCATCAATCAAAATAGATGATTTTGCGTTAATTTTAAATGGAGGTGATGCATAAGCAAAATTTGTTGAAGCTAACATGATAGCAAATATTAAAATAACGCTACATAATATTTTTATTCTCGATTTCATATTATCCCTCCTCATTTTATATTTTTATGTTGTCCATCAGATATTTAACTTACACGAGGGAAAATAAGGAAGAAATATAATTAAGTGTTATATTAATAACTTATTCAACTTATACAATCCAATCAATATATTTCACATCAACGTATTATAATTAATATATTATATAATAAAAACAATTAATTAGGAGTGTATTAGCTATGTATAAATGTTCAAATTATCTAAAAATAATTGAACGCGAGAATGACTATGCTTTATTTAATTCTCTCTTTGGTGGACTACTTATAGTTAATAATAATGTTATAGATTTGCTTAAAAAATTTAAGAAGCCCTGTTCATTAGAAGACATATTAGAATATAAAGACAAAAAAAAAACAGATAGAGTTATTAAGATTTTAAAAGACAGATATTTTATAGTTAAAGATTATGTGGACGAATATAAAATAGTTCAAAAGGAAAAAAAACGAAGATTAGGCTGTCTAAATAAAGGGGAATTTATTGACTCTATACAACTAATTGTAAGTAATACTTGTAATTTTAACTGTGAATACTGCTTTATGAAATCTATATATAGTTCTAAGGAGAGATTTAAACTTCAAAAATCAAAAGACAATCAATTAATGAGTTTTGAAATAGCTAGTAAATCTATAGATACTCTTATTAATCTAGCTAAAAATAATAATATAATGTATATAACCGTAGAATTTTTTGGTGGAGAACCTTTATGTAATTTTCCTTTAATGCAGCAAATATTTGATACTTATAAAAATGGTTTAAGCAAAGGTGTATGTATTTTATACTCTATGGTAACTAATGGTTCTTTAATAGACGATAAGATAGCAAAAACACTAGCAAAAAATGGTGTGCATGTTGTTTTAAGCTTTGATTCTCCTTCTATTAATAAAAGAACAGGCCAAGCAGAAGCTTTTAATAAAATGATACAATCTAAAGTAGATTTATTAAACAAATATGGTGCTACTATAATTATAAATTCAGCATTAACAAAACAAAATATAGATGCTTTTGATGTTAATCTGTTGTTTGATTTTTTAAATAAGAATAATATTAAAAAGCTTGTGGTAACTCACGAACTAGACATCAATTATTATGAAGATAAAAAGAATATAGATAAGTTAGTTAATAAAACTATTGAAATCTTAGATTATGCTAGAAAATACGATATAAATGTAAATAGTACATGGGCAGATATATTTAATCAAATTAATAGGGATGCTCCAATTAATTTGATACGCGGTAGTAAAGCTTGTGCTGGATGCAGTAGTAAACTTAGCATTGAACCCAATGGAGAAACCTTTGCATGTAAAAGTACCTCTGCACACTTTGGTAATATAAAATGTATTGATAGTATACTTGCATCACATAATTATAAATCATCTGTAAGTAGAGGATATGATAATTGCGCTAAATGTAGAGGTTGTATGCTTGAAGGATTTTGTTCTGGACTATGCATAGGTTCAATAGAAAAAAAATACAATACTATATTTGCTATAGAAGAAAAGGCTTGTAGGATTTTCAAAGACATAACTATCAATTTTATAAAAAATATTAAAGTAAATACTGATTATTGTTATCTAACCGAATGAACATTTTAATATAGTGCATATATATTCATATATAATAGTATAGAAAGGATGTGTTTGTGTTGCAAAAAGCATGTGATAAATACAATTATTCTAGAAATGTTACAATATTGCCAGCGATGCAGTCCGTAACATGGAAAAATAATATGCTTATTTTAGATTATAAATTTGAGATAACAAATCTTGACCTCAGGGAAATCCCATGTAGTCAAATTATTATTGAAAGCAATATGCCTGTAGGCTTTAGTGTTGAAGATATTGAAATCACAAATGTTTCCAACGTTAGATATAGACTTTTGAATAATAATTCTTTAGTAGCATTAGGTGAATTGAATTCTATTAATTGTAATTGTACTATACCTGTAGATCTGAAAATATGTTTATCGACTAAATCAACTGCTGATATTGATTTTATATCTGACCTCACAGCTAGTGTCCAAATAGATAAATTAATAGCTAATTCAATATTATTAAATACAAGTTATGAAAATATTCGTGAAGCTAGGCAAATAGCTACTACTACATTAGCTCTTAATACTGGTAATGAGCTTACAAGAAATGTAGGATTACTTTAATAGTATCTTACCAAATTATATATCTAGTAATTGTTGTGAAATAGATAAAATATAAGTTAACGGAAAATTAATTCTCCCTTAACTTATATTTTTTATATATTAAAGAATAACTCAATATTACATCATCTCTAGTATTTTTTTAGTCAATTTTATAAATTTAGGTTTTGTCCTATTTGCAACTTCTATAACTTCTTCATGGCTTATGGATTGAATTTCTTCTGCTATAGCCATATCCGTAATACATGATATACCTAAAACTTTCATACCAGAATGATTAGCAACTATTACTTCTGGCACTGTTGACATACCTATTACATCTCCACCAATTGTTCTAAGCATTCCTAGCTCAGCTCTAGAGAAATAGTATGGGCCACTGATAGCGGCGTATACACCTTTTTTTACTTCGATACCTATATCATTGGCTACTTTAGTAGCTATGTCTATAAGATTTTTGTCATAAGCATGAGACATATCTGGAAAACGAGGACCTAATTCTTTATAGTTTTTTCCTATCAATGGATTGTCACCCATGAAGTTTATATGGTCTTCTATAAGCATTAATGCCCCTGCGTATAAATCTTTGTTCATACCACCACAAGCATTTGTGATAATAATACTGTCGATACCAAGTTCTTTCATAACTCTTACAGGAAATACAACTTCCTCCATAGAGTAGCCTTCGTAATAGTGAAAACGTCCTTGCATTGCTGCAACTTTTTTATTTTCGAGTGTTCCAAACACAAAATTACCAGCATGACCTTCTATCGTAGATACTGGAAAATTTGGTATCTCATCATACTTTATAATTACTTCATCAGTTATTTCATTTGCTAAATCACCTAATCCAGAACCCAGAATTAAGCCGATTTCAGGTTTGATATCTATTTTTGATTTAATATACTCTGATGCTTCTTTTATTTTTGATAACATATATTTACCTCCTAGATATTCTTTAGTATTTCTTTAGCAAATGCTATAAATCTGCTCTTTACTCTCTGTGTTGTTTCTATAACTTCTTCATGATTTAGTGGCTGATCAAGTATACCAGCAGCCATATTTGTGATACATGATATGCCTATAACCTTCATATCAGAATGTACTGCTGCTATTACTTCTGGTACTGTTGACATACCTACTGCATCTGCTCCGAGTATTCTAGCCATTCTTATTTCAGCAGGTGTTTCATAAGTCGGTCCTGTAAAGAACATGTATACACCTTCCTGTAAATCAAGGCTAATGTTCTTTGCTGACTTTCTAGCTATAGCTATTAGTTCAGGATTATAAGCATGGGACATATCTGGGAACCTTGGGCCAAATTCCTCCATGTTTTTACCCATTAATGGATTATCAAATCCGAAATTTATATGGTCAGTTATTAGCATTAAATCTCCCGGTTTGAACTCTTTGTTCACTCCACCAGCAGCATTTGTTATCATCAATTTATCTACGCCTAATAGTTTCATTACTCTTACTGGCATAGTCACATCTGTCATTTTGTAACCTTCATAATAATGAAAACGTCCTTGCATAGCGATTACTTTTTTACCTTCCAATTCACCAAGCACAAGTTGTCCTTTGTGTCCATGGACTGTTGACTTTGGAAACTCTGGAATATCATCGTAGCCTATTTCTATTTTGTTTTTTATTTCATCTGCTAATATACCTAAACCAGAGCCTAATATAAGCCCTACTTCTGGTTTAAAATCTCCTATTTGCTTTTGAATGTACTCTAATGATTTCTTCATCTTATTTTACTCCTTTGTTTATTATTACGCTCTTGGATGCGCTTTTTGATATACTTCTTTTATTCTTACATTATTCAGCTGAGTATATACTTGTGTAGTAGAAATATCTGAATGTCCCAACATTTCTTGTATGGATTTGAGGTCCGCACCATTTTGTAATAAGTGGACTGCAAAAGAATGTCTAAAGGTTTGAGGTGTTATTTTTTTATCTATATTTGCTCTTTTAGCGTAATACTTTATTATCTTCCAAAAACCTTGTCTACTAAGCCGTTTTCCGTTATGATTTAAAAATAATGCTTGTTCATCTTCGTTGCTATTAGTAAAATAATTTCTGTACTTATTAAGGTAAGTATTAAGAGCAGTTATAGATAATTTGCCTATAGGTATAACTCGTGATTTTGATGTGTTTTTTGAGCTTGTTAAGAATCCAAGCTTTAAGTTTACATCATTGATATTTAGAGATATCATTTCACTTACTCTTATACCTGTAGCATATAAAAGCTCAAGCATTGCTTTATCTCTTACACCTTTTGGAGTATTTGCATCTGGTTGCGCTATCAAATGCTCTACTTCATTTGTGGTTAGTATACTTGGTAGTTTTTTCTCCTGCTTTGGTGATTTTAAGTTTATAGTTGGGTCACTCTTGATCATATCATTATTTAATAGATATTGATAGAAAGTTCTTAAAGATGCCAAGTTTCTAGATATTGTGGAGTTTGATTTCCCCAAATTTTGAATATGCAATAAATAAGTTATGATAACGGTTTTATTGACACTCTTTAAATCCTTTATATCCTTTGTTTTTATATAACTATCAAATTGACCAATATCTCTATTATAACATTCAATAGTGTTTTTTGATAGTTCTTTATCTTTGGATAGATAATTTATAAATTCTTTTGTTAGATCCATCAATAAATCTCCTTTATATATTATTGTCACGGATAATTATATAATTCAACAAAAACGCTTATTTTCCTCTATACTCTTATTAACTTTTTAATAGAAGTCTCATAAACATAGGAGTTATATAAGCTTCCATAAAGCTTCCAATAACTAGTATAACACTAGCTAATACGATAGCTAAACTATAATTGAGTAAGTTTTTGTATCTTGCAGATTTATAATAAATTTGTCTCTTGTTTTTGAGAACACTTGCTGAATAGCTTAAAGATATTACCGATAAAATTATTAATCCAGGTATTATAAATATGTTTTGAGGTAATATAGCTAATAATGCAAATAAAGCCCCATTAATACCGTATTCTCTAAATAAAAACGAAACAGTAAAGCCCATAACAAACCCTCTAATTGATATTAAGCAAAATGTTAAAGGTGCTCCTATAATTATAAGGCCAAAAACCCACAGTAACATTATGGTTTTTAGGTTATTCAGTATAGATTTTTTTAATAATACAATGCTTCCTACTGTAGATTTGTCCAAAATTTTAAAATATGAGTTTAAAAAGCTAACTAAATTTTGTACTTGTGAGTCTTTAAGTATTTTGGACATTATTGAGCCAACAGCTATTCCAAGTATTAAAAAAATGATAACAATCAAATATATACCAGTATATCTATCAAAATGTTCTTTGGCTTTTCTTTTAAAATTAGAATTTGTCATATAATACTCCCTTCATTACTTAATAAACTTGTACTTATTATATTTGTATTATAAAACTTGTACTATAATTACAAAAAAATAGCCTTTACATAAAAAAAGAGATAGCCCATAATTTTATGAGTTATCTCAAGATTTTATATGATATTTATTATGATAGTTTAAGCCTTATAGCAAGTATAGCAGATATAGTTTTGCAATCTTTTATTTCTCCATCGTAAATCATCTTTATTGCTTCATCTATATCTAATTTTAAGATTTCTATGTATTCGTCCTCATCAGGAGCAGGAGCACCAAATTCTAGATCATAAGCTGCATATATGTGTAATACTTCATTGCTAAAGCCTGGAGTTGAATAACACTTAAATAAAAATTCTATCTTCCCAGCATTTATACCTGTCTCTTCTACTAACTCTCTAATTACACAATCTTTAGGGTCTTCAGAAGGATCAATTTTACCCGCGGGTATTTCTATTAGATATTCCTCAGCAGCTTTTCTAAACTGCTTTACTAATATTATTTTGTTATCTTCTGTTACAGGTATAACTGCTGATCCACCATTATGCTCTACAATTTCTCTTTTAGAGTACTTCTGCTCTGGTAATTCTATAGTATCTATTCTTAAGTTTATTATTTTCCCTTCATATATTCTCTTTGAACTAATAGTTTTTTCGGTAATAGTCATAAAAACCTCCTATATAAATTTATATCTTTATTATAAGTCTATATCTATATAAAATAAAGTATTATATGCATATTAGGATATTTTTTTTATTGATGCTAATAATAATACTAAATTAGATAGAGTGGTGATATAATGAAGAAATATATTAAATACTTAGTATCAATATTATTGGCACTTTTGGTTTTTTTTAGTCATACACCAAATTTAGTAGTTAATAAGATGTCAGCGGGCTATTATTATAGTGATAATGTTCAGATTGTATCAGATACTAGTTACTATGATCCTTACAAGACCTCCAATATAGGAATAGGGTTATTAGCTAAATCTCCTGATTTAGAAAGCACAGATAACTATCAAGCAAAATGGAGTACAAATTATGGGCAATTCCTAGTATATGACAAGTTAACTGTTACTCCATTAGGCAAAACTAGCTATAGCAAACTAAATGAAAAGATATATTGGCTTCCTAATCATAACAACGGTAATTCAGGTAAAAATATATATTTTGAGATATATGTATCCTTAATAGACAAAGTATCTGGTAAAATATTAGGCAAAAATAAAATAAAGCTTATTCAATATGCTGATGGTAAGGTATATGTTAAATAGTAATTATAACGGACTGTCTCATCGAGAGACAGTCCAATTTATATAAACTCTCAATCACAAATATATTCGATAATACTTTACTTATATAATGATTATTTGCCGTCTATAAGTTGCTTTTCCCCAATTTCAACTAATTTTTTTGTCATTAATCCGCCTATTCTACCAGAGTAACCACCGATTAATCTCGATGTAGGGCTTAGATCTTTAGCAAATTCTGTGTTTTTATTTAAATGTTTTAAGTTTAATCGTTTCAAAGTATCACCTCTTAATAGAATGATTTATATTATAATGAGAGTTATTATATTTTTTGCAGAAATTAAATAAAGTATGAGTAGTAAATATAGTAAATTAGTTTATCATATATGATAATATTATTTATGATAATAAACCAACAAAAAACACCTTATACGTAAAATATAAGATGCCTTAAGCTTTTATTTTTACTGCATTTTAATAATTAAATTTGATTAAGAACATAAATCCTCTATTCTTAATTTATCTGCAACCATTGCAATAAATTCACTATTTGTTGGTATGAACTGTATAACCAAACAAGCTATTTATTGTATCTATCTTGCCTCTACTCCAAGCAACTTCTATAGCATGTCTTATTGCTCTTTCTACTCTGCTTGGTGTTGTATTATATCTTTTAGCTATTGATGGATATAGTTCTTTTGTTACTGCACTTAAAAGCTCTACTCTTTCCACTACCATACTTATAGCTTCTCTTAGATAAAGATAACCTTTGATATGAGCAGGTACACCTATTTCATGAATGATGTTTGTTATTCTTGCTTCTAAGCTTTTTGGTTTCTTTGGCTCTTGATATAATTTATTAGTAATATCACTTGATGTTCTTCTTTCTACTGTTGTTGACACAACTCCAGCTAATTGTCTAACTCTAGTCATTAGTATCTCAAAATCAAAAGGCTTAATTACGTAATAGTCAGCGCCTAGGTTTATAGCTCTTTGAGTTATTTTATCTTGACCAACTGCTGATAAAACAACTACTTTAGGGAATTGTTCTAGCTTCATAGAATTTAATTTTTCTAATACTCCCAAGCCATCAATATGTGGCATTATTATGTCTAAAATCAATACGTCAGGCATTTGTCTTGACATAATTTCTAGCGCTTCTAATCCGTCTTTAGCTAGTCCTATTACTTCAACATCTGATTGAGTAGATAAATATTCGTTTAAGATACTACAAAAATCTTTATTATCGTCTGCTACTAAAATTTTGATTTTTTTATCCATTAGATAACCCCCTAAGAAAGTAAAAAATATTCTAATTATTTTTATTCGACAATAATAAATTGTTTCCTTCTTAAATTTAAATAAATCTTTATTTTTTGTTATTTTTATGTAAAATAGTTATTTTTTTATACTGCTAGTAATGTAAAACAACAAATACAAGTCTAATTTGACTTGTATTTGCTCAATTTACCTACTTCTACATCTTTTATACCACACTCATCTAACATCCACTCAATATATATACCATATCCTCTTGTAGGATCATTTACAAAAACATGTGTTACAGCACCTATAATTTTGCCATTTTGAATAATAGGGCTTCCGCTCATTCCTTGAACTATACCTCCTGATTCCTTTAGCAGTTCTTTATCTATTATTTTTATAACCATACTTTTTGTTTTCTTCTTGCTTTGGTTTTCTTTTTTAACTATCTCTATCTCATATCTTTTTATTTTATTGTCTTTGGTTGTTGTTAATATATGTGCTTTGCCCAATCTTATTTCATTTATTGTAGCTGCTGGCAATGCATTAGGTATTAATGGGTTTTTGATATTTTCAATCCCTTTACCATAGATACCAAATACTGTGTTTTTTTCAATGTTTCCAAGTGGCTTATTGCTATCGTAAAATATACCTTTTATTTCACCTGGATTCCCTTTTTTCCCTTGATCTATAGAAGATACTTTTGAATGTAGTATTTCTCCTTTTCTAACAGGTATTAGTTTTCCTGTGTCAATATCTTGAATCCCATGCCCTAATGCTCCAAAGCTATTAGTCTCTTTGTGATAAAATGTCAATGTTCCTATACCTGCTGTCTTATCTCTTACCCATAAACCAATTCTATAACAGTTATCTTCGTTTGATTTTATTGGATTGACTTTAGTTTCAAACTTATGCCCATTTCTTTCTATTACTAACTTTGTTGGAGCTTTTATATTATTTAAAAGCTCTACAACATGATTTGAATCATTTACTGCTATTTTGTCTATCTCAAGTATTATATCTCCAATTTTTACACCAGCTTCTTTAGCTGGACAATACTTTTTGCCATCTAGCCCTGTTATTTGTGAAAGAGCTACGACCAAAACTCCTTTTGTATTAAGTTTGACACCTATGGAATGTCCCCCGGGAACTAATTTTATTCTATCTATAACATTTAATTTTACATCTTTTATCGGTATAAAATCAAATAATTTATATTCAATAGTTGCTATCCCATTTTGTAAAAACTTTAAATCATACGTCTTAGAAGCCTTTATTTTGTTAAAACCTACAGAATCACTCTCTATAATCTTATTTTTTTCAAATATATTAAGTGTAAATGGAAAAACAGTCTTAAATTTTTCTGATTGACCTTTTACTATATCTATTTGTGAAGGTATTGATATAATACTATATATTTGGAAAACATATAATATCATTATAGATATTAATGTTATAAAGATTATTTTTTTTGGTGAAGAGTATTTCTTCAAATGAAATCACACTCCTATGTCTAAATTGTCCTGCAAAAACACCTCCTTTTTTGCATTTTAACTACTTCGTATACACTTAATTTAGCCTTTTTTGAGGCAATTTATTCTGCACAAATTTTTATTATAAATCCAACAAAAATTAAAATTTCCGATAAATTCTTAGTATAAGTTTTTTTGACGGAACATAAGTTATTATTTGTTTTAAAGCAAATAATTAATCATTAAAAACAAAAAAAGAGCACTCTTTTTTCAGAGTAACTCTTTGTAATTAATTTATTAATTAAATATTATTATGATATTGTTTGGTTTAAAAGTTCTGAAGCTGTTTGTTTTGTTATTTGAGTTAAATTTTCTCCACCAATTAATCTAGATATTTCATCTATTCGTTGCATATCATTTAGCTTTAATACATCAGTATAAGTCTTATTATCTTTTTCCTTTTTTTCTATCCTGAAATGTACATCAGCTAAAGAAGCTATTTGTGGCAAATGGGTAATGCATATTACTTGTCTAACAGCTGAAATCTTTTTAATTTTTTTACCTACCATATGAGCTGTTTGCCCACTTATACCAGTATCTATTTCGTCGAAAACTAGGCAATCTAAATCATCTAATTTTGCTAATATCGATTTAAATGACAAGCTTATCCTAGACATTTCACCTCCTGATGCTATACGATATAGTGGCTTATGGCTTTCTCCTAAATTTGTTGATATTAGAAATTCTATATCATCGTTTCCATTAACATGATATTTTTCAGCTTTACTTATTTGTATCTTGAAATCTGCTTTAGACATATTTATTTCTTTTAATTCTCTGTTAATATTTTTAACTAATTTTCCTGATATATTCTCTCTATTATGAGTTAATTTATTGCAAAGTTCTTCTAATCTACTTTTTGAAACTTGAATATTGTTCTTTATATTTCTTAGCTCTCTATCCAAATCCAATATATCATCTAATTCAATTTTTAAAGAATCTCTATATTCTTTTATTTCTTGTATTGTTTTACCATATTTTCTTTTAAGTGTATTGATAGTATCTAATCTAGATCTAATTTCTTCAAATCTCTGAGCGTCAAACTCTGCTTCATTTATGTACTTTCTAAGTTCCATTTGAGCATCTTGTACATCATATATGACAGATTGAATAGTATCTTTTGGTGATGTTAGCTGATCATCATGGCTTAAAGCGTCGGTTATCATACTTAATATATAATTTAATCTATTAAGTATTGAGTTATTACTATCAGCATCTAACTCTAATAACGTACTATTAACATTTCTAAGGATACTCTCCATGTTCGTAAGTTTACTATATTCAGAGTTTAATTCTTCATCTTCGTTTTCCTTAATTTCTGAATTATCTATCTCGTTTATTTGATATTTTATTAATTCCATTTTTCTTTCTTTTTCTATGTCATCTATATATTGCTCTTTATACTGCTTTTTTAGTTTTGTAAATTTATTGAATTCAATTTTTACATTATTTAATAAGCTTTTATGATCTTTATCACCTAGGATGTCTATAAAGCTAACATATTTTTCTTTTTTGGTTAAAGATTGATGTTCGTTTTGACTATGTATATCTACCAATTGACTAGCAATATGCTTTAACATTGAGATGGTAACAGTTATACCATTAATCCTAGATACACTCCTTCCAGAGCTATACACTTCTCTAGTTATTAGTATAGTATTATCACTTTCTATCTCAATACCATATTCGCTAAGTTCTTCTATTATATCTTCAAATTTATCTATGCTAAAAAGCGCCTGTATAGTTGCTTTGTTATATCCAGTCCTAATGTTATCTTTATTACATCTTCCCCCTAATATTAAGTTTAATGCACCGATTATTATAGATTTACCTGCTCCTGTCTCTCCTGTTAAGACATTAAATCCTTCTTCAAAATGTATATTTACTTTATCTATTATTGCATAATTAGAAATATTAATATTTAGAAGCATCTAAATACCTCCGTATCTACTTTATTAATTCATCAAATCTTTCTATTACAGAATTAACAATTTCAATATCTTTAACTGCTATAAACACACAATCATCTCCTGCTATTGTACCAACTATTTCTGTTAGGTTTAATACGTCTATAGCTGATGCAGATATCTGTGCTGCTCCTGGTAGCGTTTTTATAACTATTAAATTTCCAGCTGGCTCTATAGATATGATTGAATTTTTGAATATATTTATTAATCTATCTGTAGTGCCTTCATGGTTACTCTTAGTTACTGAGTATTTGTATTTGCCATTTTTAGTTAGTACTTTAACCAGTCTTAGTTCCTTTATATCTCTTGATACAGTAGCTTGTGTCACGTTTATACCTATGTTTTTTAAGTGTTCAGCTAAGTCTTCTTGTGTCTCAATATCATATTTTTTAATTAACTCTAAGATCTTTCCTTGTCTAGTAAACTTTTTCATTTTACCCCCCATAAAACTTTATTTTATATTTATTATTATACTTCTATAATACCACGTTTTTTACTTTTACGTCATAATAACTTTAAATTTTATATTGCGTGTGATTTATCTACAATAGTTTTTATATATTGACTTATATCTGTACATATATTTTCTACCGATTTGTTCTTTATATGTGCAAGATATTCAATATTGCCACTACCTCCTTTTATTGGAGAATACGTTAAAGCTACTATATCTAGTTTATTATTCCTACAATATTTTAGGACATTTTCAATTACTTCTATATGAGTTCTTTTGTCTTTCACTATGCCTTTTTTTCCAATTTTTTCTTTTCCAGCTTCAAATTGAGGTTTTATTAGAGCTACTATATCTACGTTATCAGTAGCAAGTTTCCTAGCAACAGGTAATATGAATTTTAGTGATATAAACGATACATCTATAGTAACGAAATCAACTTTTTCTCCTAAATCATTTTCATCCATATACCTAACATTTGTTTTTTCCATTACTATAACTCTGTCATCTTCTTTGAGTTTTTTATCTAGTTGTTCTTTTCCCACATCTACAGCATAGACCTTACTTATCCCATTTTGTAACATGCAATCAGTAAATCCTCCTGTAGAAGCACCTATGTCAAGTCCAGTTTTATCAGTTAATTCTAGATTAAATTGTTCTATAGCTTTTTCAAGCTTTAATCCACCTCTACTGACATAAGGAACAATGTCGCCTTTTATTTGGATATCACTATCTATACTTACTTTTACTGATGATTTGTCGATTTTTTCATTGTTAACAAAAACTAATCCTGCTTTAATACTACTTTTTGCTTTTTCTCTACTTTTAAGCAGACCTTTTTTTACTATAAGAACATCTAATCTTTCTTTATTTTTTTCCATCTGCTTTTCCTAGTACCCTTTCCTTTACTATCTCTATTATTTTTCCTGCATCAACTTCATATTCTTCATATAAACTTGTAACATCTCCATGCTCTATAAATGTATCTTTGTAGCCAATATTGTATATATGGTTTTTGTAATCTTTTTTTATAAAATAGTTATTGATATAACTAGAAAACCCACCAATAAGAGCATTATCTTCAATTGTTATAATATAACTATGGGTTTTAGCTATTTCATCTATACTCTTCTCGTCCAAAGGCTTTAGGAATCTAGCATTAAAGACCGTAACTTCAATATTATCTTCTAGTAAGGTATCACTTGCTTTTACCGCCTCTTGAACCATATGTCCTATAGCTATTATTGCTACTTCTTTACCTTGTCTTATTATCTCACCTTTTCCAATTTCAATGTTTATATTTTCGTAGTCATTATACTCTACACTCATGCCTCTAGGATATCTAAGTGCAATAGGCCCATCTTTGTATTTTGAAGCAAATTCTATCATCTTTTTAAATTCTTCTTTTCCTTTTGGAGCCATTATAGTTATATTTGGAATATGTGAAAGATATGAAAAATCAAAAACTCCATGATGTGTTTCACCATCACTACCAACTATTCCAGCTCTATCTAAAGCAAAGACTACTGGTAGCTTCTGAATACAGACATCGTGTAAAACTTGATCATATCCTCTTTGTAGGAAGCTAGAATATACAGCATAAAACGGTTTTAACTTTTCACATGCTAAACCTGCAGCAAGGGTTACTCCATGCTGCTCTGCTATTCCTACATCAAAAAATCTTTCTGGGAATTTTTGCTTAAATTCCTCTAATCCTGTACCTAGAGGCATTGCAGCTGTTATAGCTACTATATCTCTATCTTTTTTTGATAAGCTCACTAATGTTTCTCCTAAAATACTTGAATAGCTCTGACCTGATGCTTTTTTTATTTGATGACCTGTCTCAATATCGAAAGGTGGACTTCCATGAAATTTGTCTGGATTTTGCTCTGCTGGGTAATAGCCCTTTCCTTTTTTTGTAACAACATGCACTAGAACAGGACCATTGTACATTTTTGCAATTTTTAAAAACTTGGTTAACTCTGAGATATTATGACCATCTATTGGTCCTATATATTTAAAACCTAGTTCTTCAAAGAATACACCTGGAACAACTAAATATTTCAAACTATTTTTAATACTTTCAGTTGTTCTAAAAATTGTATCTCCAATTTTAGGGATACTACTTAGTATTTTTTTTATGTCTTTTTTGGTATTTAGATAAGAAGGTGCTGTTCTAAGCTTCGATAAGTAGTTAGACAAACCTCCAATATTTTTTGATATTGACATTTCATTATCATTCAATACAACTGTAAACTTGGTTTTTAAGCCTCCTGCATGATTCATTGCTTCGTATACCATACCTGCAGTCATAGCTCCATCTCCTATCACTGATACAACGTTATAGCTATCTTTTAGTACATCTCTAGCTAAAGCTATACCTAATCCCGCTGATACTGATGTTGAACTATGGCCTGTTTCAAAGATATCATGTTCACTCTCTTTTCTTTTGGGATACCCACTAAGACCTTTATATTTTCTAATAGTCTTGAATTCCTCTTTTCTACCTGTGATTATTTTATGTATATAGGATTGATGTCCTACATCCCATATTATTTTATCGTTTGGACTCTCATATACTCTATGAAGAGCTAGGGTTAATTCTACAACTCCTAAATTAGATGCTAAATGTCCTCCATTATTTGATACGACCTGTATTATATAATCTCTCACTTCACAAGCTAATGCATCTAATTTCATAGCGTCTAACGCTTTAAAATCATCTAAGCTATTAATTTTGCTTAGATATTTATATTTCATCACATAATCACCTTTTTCTTCTTAATTCTGGCAATATATCTATGCCAAGTTTTTGGTTTATAAAATATAGTATTTTGGCTGTCTTTAGTATTATTTTATCAGAATTATTTATACCTATTTCTTTACCAATTGCTTTGCCCCCAACTGTTAACGAAGCACTTATAGCACTTATAACTATACTTGCTATTGTATCAATCTTAATATTAAACATATACGCTACTTTTATTGCTATTATAGCACCTGCTGCTCCACTGAGTACACCACATATATCTCCAATAACATCATTGCAAAAATTGGAAACTACAGGTGCATGTCGTATAAGTCTTACTGCAAATTTAGCCTCTTTTATTCCATCTGCAGCCATAGCGTGAAAAGGTGTCTCATTAGCTGAAGCCACTGCGATTCCTATTATATCAAAGAATACACCAAGTGTTATTATAAATATTAACGCAATAGTAGCTAAAACTAAGTTTAATTGTCTCATTAAATTCTCAGAAACTAGAGCGAAAACTATTGCTAATAAAAAAGTCCATATTGAAATTATAATTATCCATCTATAATTATACTTTTTTCTATTCCTATCTTTATTATTCCTTCTGTGACCATTTTTTTTATTATTTCCCAAAATATATCCCCCAACATATGTATTTGCTACATTATGATATTAAATATAAAGCTGATAGCCTAAAAAAGCTACCAGCAGCAGAATGGTGATAGTATTGAGTAAATTTTACGGCTTAGGTCTAGCTGGATTTCCCAAAGAACAAGAACTGTCTGTCGCCAACACAGTGGTTTCCCTTTAATCTCGTTTCTATCCTGTCGCCATAGATAGGGCTAGATTGCCACTTAGACCGCACTGTAATCCTCAATATATCTCATTAAGATCAGCCTAGGAGTTTTCCTCAGGCAGTACTCACTAATCCCTATCCTCTTTTGCAAAATAGGTTTCAACAGCAAAACTACCCCCTTTTTTTGGCCTTAAAAAGCTGTAGTCACGACCATTTTCCACCTATTTCACTCAAGGCAAGCTACACTACAAGAGCTTACGCTACTTTGCAGGTTATCACATGTTTATTACATGAGTCTCCACGAAGGTAGGGTCAACGCCCGCATGCCATTGCGGATCGCCCCATCCTCCTTACTCCCAGAAACGACCCCCGACTGGGCGTCAGCAGCCGAAACCAGGAACTTCATCGATATGCCCTTAAACGGATTTTTAGCCCCGTCTTCAGAACTAGCTGTACCGACTAGGATACTGAACCATTCTGCAAACAAAATTATAACACAGTAGTTATAATAATTCAAACATATTGATTGTCATCATTTCCATTATTTTACATTAATCTTAAATGTATTATCTATAAGAATATTAGAAAATAAGTCCATTGTCAAATATTTTACTAAATATTAATATACTAAAAATTAATTTTCTCTATATACAAAAAAATCTGCCATTGCTTTAAAAAAATCTACTGCTTCTTTATTAGAAAAATGCTCTAAACTTTTTTTAGCTTGATCACATAACATTTTAGTCATTTCTATTGATTTTTCTACACCATAAAGACTTACAAAAGTGACTTTATCGTTAGATTCATCACTACCAATGTCTTTTCCTAATTTATCTTGCTGTCCTATTTTATCCAATATATCATCTCTAATTTGAAAACATAATCCTAATGCTTCACTATATATTTTCAGCTTTTCTAAATCTTCTATATTAGCTCCACCTACTATAGCGCCACTAATTATTGAAGCTTCTATTAGCGCAGAAGTCTTATGCTTATGTATGAACTCTAATTCCTCTTTTTTAATATCTTTTCCCTCTGAAAGTATGTCTACAATCTGCCCACCTATCATTCCTTGTACACCAGCAGCTTTTGCAATCTTGTTAACTGCCTTTAAATATTTCATATCATTTTTATTATGCTCTAACATATATCCTAATACACTCTCAAATGCATAATTTAATAAACCATCTCCTGCTAGTATTGCAATTGCTTCTCCATATACCTTATGATTTGTTAGCCTACCTCTTCTATAATCATCATCATCCATTGCTGGCAGATCGTCGTGTATCAATGAGTAAGTATGTATCATTTCTAGTGCTACAGCAAATACCATAGCATCTTCTATATTACCATCAACCAGTTCACAAGCCTTTAGATTTAGAATAGGTCTTATTCTTTTGCCCCCTGCAAATATACTATATCTCATGGATTGATATATGTCTTTTTGTAGAGTTTGTAGATTTGGAAGCCTTTTATCAAGCTCTTTATTTATGAGCTCTTTGTATTTATTCAATTCTTCATTAAAATTCACTTTATTCACCATCCGTAAAATCTATTTCTTCTATTGAATTTTCGTTTTGACTCAATATTAATTTGACTTTTCCTTCATAATCATTGAGCTTATCTCTACAATATTTATATAAGTCTACGCCTTCCTTAAAATACTCAAGACTTTTATCAATATCTATATTATTGTCTTCTAATTCTTTTGTTATTTCTGATAGTTTTTTAAAGGCATCTTCAAATTTCATATCCTGTTTACTCATTTAACATACTCCTTATCAATTACTTTAGCTTTAATCTCTCCATCTTTCATTCTTACAGTTATAATCTCTCCATCTGAAAGCTCTCTTGCTGTATCAATGTACTCACCAGCATTATTCTTTACTATGGAATATCCACGCTCCATGACTGCTAATGGACTGTATGAATGTAATTTCACGCGTTCTTTTTCTAAGGCCAGAAACTCCATCTCTTTTTTATGGTTGATTTTTGTCATTATTCTCTTCATACAGTCATTCACTTTAGTACTGTATTGTTCAATTATTTTATCTGGATTACTCATTTTAAGTTTACTAGAAAAGAATTTAAGTTCATATTTTTTCTTTTCTAATTTCTTGTTTATATTATGTATCATTAAATTACACAGATCATCAAGCTTATAGCTAAGTTCAAAATACTCTGGGACAGCTATCTCTCCTGCTGCTGACGGAGTTGGTGCTCTATAGTCACTTACAAAATCAGCTATTGTAAAATCTGTTTCATGACCAACTGCTGATATTACTGGTGTACTTAAGTGATGTATCTCTCTAGCAGTATCTTCTTCGTTAAATGCCCATAATTCTTCTATAGATCCTCCACCTCTACCAGTGATAATAATATCTACATCTTCTCTAGCATCTAGATATCTTAAAGCTCTACATATTTCTTGATGAGCTGTTTTGCCTTGGACTAATACTGGATAAATTAGTATATCCATCTTTGGATAACGCCTTTTTATTACCGTTATTATATCTCTAACTGCTGCTCCTGTAGCAGATGTTACTACACCAATCTTATTTGGAATAAATGGAAGGCTTTTTTTTATACTCTTATCAAATAGTCCTTGTGTTTCTAACTTGTTCTTTAACTCTTCAAATGCTATATGTAATTGACCAAGGCCTTTTACTGTTATATCCTTAACATATAATTGATATGCTCCATCTCTATCATAGACAGATATGTTACCTTTTAGTATTAGATTGTCCCCATTTTTTATCTTCACTTTTAAATTTTGAGAATCAGAACTAAACATAACACAATTTAACTTACTCTTTTCGTCCTTTAATGAAAAATATAAGTTCCCACTAAAGTGCTGCTTTAAATTAGACACTTCTCCCTGAACATAAATATTATTAAGAATTGGATCTGTATTTAGTACTCTTTTAATATATTTATTTAAATCACTAACTTTTAGCGGTTTGATATTCATTTTCTACTCCTCGTTATAAAGCCCTAATATATACTTATTATATTATTATAGCCATAAATCTTCAACTATTTTAACATAAACAACAATAAACCCAGTCATTAGCCTATTTATAATGATTCTGGGTTGTTATATCTCATATAGCCAATATATGCATTTCCTATGGCATTGTCAGAGCAATAGCTCTTTATAGGATAATAAATATTTATGCTATTATATAAATTATCAGATAATAGCATTCGGATGTATGCATTAGCTGATACTCCTCCTGCAAATACAATATCATTCATTTTTTGATTTTTAATATAATTTAGCACCGACTTACTTAGGGTACTAGCGACTATATACAACGTACTTTTTGCAACATCACGATAATCCTCACCATCTTTTATAGCTTTTGTAAGGTGAGTTTCAGCACCTGAGTAATTTATCCATGTACTACTTACATTGACTGGTAATCTAGGTAATAACTTTCCCTTAATTGCTAGATTTTCTAATTCTATACCACTAGGAAAGTTCAGTCCCATTTTTACTCCTGTTCTGTCTACTAATTGACCACAGCTAATATCTTTTGTACCACCTACTATATCAATACTATATTCATAAGGCAAAGTTCTATGTACTCTTAGTAGTTCTGTTGTGCCTCCAGAAATATGATATACTAAAAATTTTCTTATATTAAGCTTATCACATCCATATAACGCTGCTGCTATATGTCCTTCTTGATGGCTACAATAGTATATTGGTATACCTAATGTTCTTGAAATGATTTCTCCTTGTGCTTTACCTGCATTGAATACTGGCATATATGAGCCTTCTACTTTTCTAGGGCTATTACTTGCAACAACGTTTCTTATCTTAGTAAGATCTATATCATCTGATATCTTTTTAAATAAACAAGGTAAATTATTGACATGTTTAAATACTGCCTCCTGTTGCCTTAAACCACGTTCACCTTTTTTTACATCTAATAATATTCTATTGTCACATACAACACTACCTTCATCATCTATTAGCGCTATAGAAGTCCTATATGCGCTAGTGTCAATTCCTAAGTAATACCCTTTACTCATAATCAAATCTGTCCCTGACAAATGCTCCTAATATACCATTAATGAATTTACCTGCTTCATCTGAGCTATACATTTTAGCTGTTTCAACAGCTTCGTTTATACTAACCTGCATTGGAATATCATCGTTAAACAATATTTCATAAATAGCTATCCTAAGTATAGATAAATCCACTGCTGATATACGCTCTAGCTTCCAACCTTTAGCGTACTTTTTTATTACACTATCAATATCATCTTTATTTTTACAAACTGTATCTATACAATCGTTAAAATAATCTATTTCTTTGCTTGTTATTTTATTTTCCTCAAAAAATATTATCTTATTTTCCTCATTAAAATCATTGTTAACTTGCATCTGATATAATAATTTCATTGCTTTTTGCCTTGTTGTTTTTCTACTCATATTTTCCTC
The DNA here is from genome assembly GCF_056892235.1 of Abyssisolibacter sp. ZYX002. Classification (NCBI taxonomy): domain Bacteria; kingdom Bacillati; phylum Bacillota; class Clostridia; order Eubacteriales; family Clostridiaceae; genus Abyssisolibacter; species Abyssisolibacter sp. ZYX002. Next base: position 721,381 of record NZ_JARMXH010000001.1, on the reverse strand, counting down.
CTTGTAGAAACGTTTATTATCTTATAAAAATTATATGGGATGTTTTAAATAGCATGCATAGCTATTTAAAACACCCCTAAAAGATTTTTAATCTTCTAAGTCTTCTATTTCTTTGGGTTCTTCTTTTTTTATCTTAACCCCTTGTACATGTATATTAACTTCTAAAACTTCTAAACCTGTCATTGTCTCAATAGCATTCTTAACACTCTCTTGAACTTTCCAAGATACTTCTGGTATTTTTGAGCCATAGTCAACTATTACATGTAAGTCAACTTTTGTAGTACTGTTATCAAGCGATACTTTTACTCCTTTTGATAAGTTTTTTCTTCCTAGTATTTCAGCTATATCACCTGTAAATCCACCACTCATTCCAGCTATACCTTCAACTTCTGTTGCAGCTAATCCGGCTATTACACCAACAACATCATCTGCTATTTTTATTTCTCCCGAACTTTTGATCTCATTATTTAATGTATCTTTATCCATATTGCACCTCCACAAAATATAAAAATATAATGCCGATATAGTATATTACTGCTATTATAACATTTATCAAAAGTAATTATACCACTACAAATAGTTTTTTTCAAATGGTTCTACTGTTTTTTCATTATCTTTATATTTGTTGCACTCATATCTGTTTCTTCTTTTACAACACTTAATATTTTTGCTACATCTTGTTCATTTAAATTTTCCACATCTACAACTACACTTACATTCTTATTATTTATAAAAAGAATTGCATCTTTATACCCTTTAGCTTTTATTAAACCCTCTATATGAAGCTCTTTTTTTGATATGTTTCCTATATCCATTATCTGTTGTTGTGCTTTTGTTCTAATATCTTTAGTAGTATTATCATTATCCACTATTTCATTTAGTCTCTCAATCTGGTTTGCTCTTAACTTATCCCTTGACAACCTACATTCAACAAAATAATTATCGTTTTTTTCATTCTCATCTGCTATTTTTTTATTAATTTTTGTACTAGTTTCATCTCCTATATCATCTAATTTACTTACTTCGCTATCAATAATTTTAAAGCTTTCTGTATTATTATCATATTCTTCGGACATAGTACTCTTTGAATCCCCATCTAAATTTGCCATATTCATTTTTTTCATCATATTTGCCTCGTGCTGTTGATATTCATTTGTTGATGTCCTAGCTCTTCTAAGTGTTAGCCTATGATTGACTACTCCTACTACAATAAGTAATACTACTAATGATGCTAAATAGATTATTCTTTTTTTATCCAAAACTTTAACCCCCTTAATTTTAGCCAATTTGGCTATCTTTATTTGCTTAAAAACACTTCAACTTTATTTCCTGTAATACCCAATACTGTTTTTACTGCCAAATAAATATCTTCTTTAACCTTCATATCTTCTATGCCTCCAGCAACTACTATTACTCCTTTAACCTTTGGTTTTATTTCTTTAAGTATTACTAAACCTTCATTAGAACTTTTTGTTACTATTTCATTGATTTCATCTTGTTTGTTAGTACTTCTAGTTCCACCTTGGTAGTCCTTTTCATTGGTGCTTTCTACGGTTATTGTTTTGTTTATCGCAGGTATACGCTCTGTAGTGTCTTCTAACGTAACCATTACTTCTACATTACCTACCCCTTTAATTTTACTTAAAATATTTTTTAATTTATCTTCCATGAACCTAGCTGTATCATCACTTTGCTCTGATTTCACTGTCGATGCAATATCGGAATTCACCTTGCCTATATCACCAGTTGTTTCTCCATCTGTAGAGAAATATACTGAACCTATCAATAAAAGTATTCCAATAACCAATAGAAAAATAATATTGCTATTTTTTTTATCTTTGTCTGAAAACATTCTTTTTATTGATTCTTTAAAGTTACTCATACAAAACCTCCTTTTCTTCATTATTTAAGATACAAGCTTATCCTACTTTCCTTTATTCCATAGTTACTAGATAGGGCTTTGATTAAGCTTTCACTTTTTATCTTTTTTGTCTTTGAATTATCTTTATTGATGTTTATATTCACTTTTTCAATATTTATTTCATTGCTACTCTTTTTATGCCCCATATTTGTTAATAATATATTTAACGACTCCATATTAAAGTTATTATCATTATTTGAATCATCCTGTAACTTTATATCAATATTCTCTACTTTATATTTGCTATTTGTTTCTACATATTTTGCAATATTATTTTTAATAATGCTGATATAGGTTTCTTTTATATATTCTTTTTGACTTTCACTATATTTTTCATCCTTTTTTATGTTGTACTCCGAATAAGCATCTAACTGTTTATAGCATTTATTAGTTATATATAAATCTCCCTTTATTGCTACTACTATTGGTCTTATTATTACGATAATTAAGACTAACCCTACTATAATCTTTACATATCTTTTAAAGCTATTATTAGGTAAAAGGCTCTCTAGCATAATTAAAAATATAACTACAAATACAATATTAATAACCCATGTTTTAAGTACTTCTCCCATGTTATCACCTACCTTAACATTAGTGTCATTTTGCCTGCTGTTATAATAATGGTTATTGTTATGAAAAACATAAGTGCTACTGATATAACTGCTGCTAATACAAGCACAAATGCTTTACTTATTTCTCCTATACTATTTACAAGTTTTTCGTCTGCTATAGGTTGTACTATTGCTGCGGTGAGTTTATATACTAATATCAACGCCATTATCTTTATACAAGGTATGATACATATAATGAAAAGTGTTATCAGACCTATAACTCCTATAGCATTTTTTAGTAACATTGAACACCCTATAACTGTATCAACCGCCTCTGTAATATATCCACCAACTATAGGTATAAAACTATCTATTGCAAACTTGGCTGTTCTAATAGTTATCCCGTCAACCTTTGCTGCTGTCATTCCTTGAATGGATAATATTCCTACAAATATAGTAAAGCAAACTCCTATAATAAGAACACTCACTTGCTTCATTAACTGTGCAAGCTTAGAGATTTGTACTTTGCTTGAGATATTATTTATCAGTCCTATAATTGACGAAAAATATATCAGTGGTATTATTATTTCTTTGATTATTACACTTATTGTTGTCATTGTTCCTAAAATAATGGGCTGAAATATAGCAGAACTTGAAATACCACCCATAGCAGCTAACAATACCATCATAGTTGGAAATAATGCTTGCATAAATGAAACCATCTGATCTATTGCTTCTTTCCCTATTCTAATACCATCAATGCAACTGCTTATAACTATACCTATAATTATTATGTAGCATGAAATATAAGCTATTTCACTTATTGAATTGTCATTAAATGCACTACGTAAATTAGTCATAATAGAGCAAATAATAGCTATTATCAATAATTTTACTAATAAAGATATATTGTTTCTTACTTCATTAAATATCATATGAAGCAGTCCTTTTAAAATCTCCCCTGCGTCTAGTACCTGTTCTCCTTTAATTAATGAAAATATGTACTGTTTAAAATTTATCTTTGGCAAGTAGTTATCTTTTTGTGTATTTACATCTTTTATTTGCTTTATTAACTCATCTAAATTCAAATTTTTTAATTGCTTATTTATAATTCCCTCTGTAGTATCCTTTAACACACCATTATCTTCACTTGAATATGAAGTAGTCATAGAGAGTATAATTACAAAAAAACAAATTATTAAAAAGCATATTCTTTTCATTTTTATCCCCTTACGGTATTATATCTACTATCATATCTATAACACCTACAAATATTGGTATTGATATAGCCATAATAAGAACCTTTCCAGCTAATTCGATTTTATGAGCTATAGCATTTTGCTTAGCATCTTTAGCAATTTGTGCAGCAAACTCTGCTATATATGATATACCCACTATCTTTAATATCACGGTAGTATACAAAAAATCTATATTAACTTTACTTGCTAAATCTCCTAACGTTTCAATTACGTATTCTAGTTTACTAATGATCATAAAAAATATTAATAATCCTGTTGCAATACTAATATACAATGACATTTCACTTTTCTGCTCGTTTAACAACACTGCTAAAATTGTAGCAATTATACCTAATCCTGCAATTTGAAATATCTCCATATCTTAACCTCTTTAATATAGTTTGAAAACTGTCTTAACTTCGTTGAATAGTTTACTTATCATTCCAATTACCATTGTAAGAACAACTACTAGTCCTGCTATAGTTGTTATCATTGCATGATCTTCACTACCAGCTTTTTTAAGTACTTGGTTAAGTACAGCTATTAAAATTCCTATTCCTGCAATTTTAAATATTATATCTATTCCCATTTTTAGCACTCCTTTTCATTTATATTAGTACTATAATTATGCCAACACCTATCAAGACACCTAGTTTATTGTATAGCTTTTCATTTATTTTCATTTCCTCTTTTGCATCTTCTATTTGGTGTATTACTTGTTCATGCAATGCATTTAGGTGCTTTTTTTGATCTAACCTATTTGAAATACCTATAATAGAACCTATTGATAAAAATATTTCTTTGTCATCATTATTTAATGCTATGTTATTAATGCTTTTTTCTATGCTTTTTTTAAAGCTCGTCATTACATCTATATACTCTCTATCTTCAAGCATCATTGCAATATCTTTATATATATATGAAAAATCTTTATTGCATTTATTGTAAACATTCATCAATGCTTCTGTTAATGGATTTGACATGCATACTATCTCTGTCTCCAATATTCTAATAGAACTTAATAAAACATTTAGATTCTTAACTCTTAATCTATATCTGGTACCCTTTTTATATCCCAATAAGCTACAAGATATAACTACCATCAGGCTGCCTAATATTTTTATTATCCACATTGTACTTCTCCTTTTTTTTGATATATTGATTATGCGCCAAATTAATTATCTTCTTTACGGTACCAACGCCTTTAGAATTGTCTAATATTATAATTTTTTGAAATATATTTTCTTTAATTATTTGATTTAAATACGGCTTGTTCATAACATCCTCTAAACTCTCTCCATGGACTGTAGCTACTAGCTTTACTCCAGCCTTTAAAGCTTCATGTATTGCATCTATATCACTTTTAGAACCCAATTCGTCTGTTGCAATCACTTGTGGAGACATAGACCTTATTAACATCATAATTCCCTCGTATTTAGGACATGATGAAAGTATATCTGTTCTAACTCCTAAATTCATTTGGGCTATTCCTTTATGCACTCCTGATATTTCCATTCTTTCATCTAAAACCCCAACCCTCAAACCTTTAAAATTTATGCTACCTACTCCATCGCTAATATTCCTAATTAAATCTCTGAGTATAGTAGTCTTTCCACACTTTGGAGGAGAAACTATTAATGTGTGATAAATCGTTTTATCATCTTTAATAACATAAGGTAAAATCTTATCTGATGCTCCTATTATCTCTTTTGATATTCTAATATTTAAAGATGTTATATCCTTGATTGTTTCAACCATATTATTTGAGTATATTGCGCTCCCTACAAGCCCTACTCTATGTCCACTTTTAAGGGTTATAAATCCTCTTTTTATATCTTCTTCGTGCGCATATATAGAATGGTTGCAACAAAATTGAAATGTCTTGTAAACTTCTTCTTTACTCACGATATACGCATCTTCGTTAAAACTAGAGTGTAGTATACTATTTTTATCTACAAAATAATCTATTGCACCTTTACATAATATCAATGGTTGATTTACTCTTAATCTAATTTCTTCAAATGATTCTTTGTCCACAAAAGAGATATTTTTAAGTATCTGCCTGATTTCAATATCAATATAATTTAGAACATCATCAAATCTCGTATGTTCATTTGTTTTTCTTTTAAAATTTATATTATTTATACTATTCATAACTTGTCTCTCCTTTGTATAATAATATTATGTTTAGACATACATTATGCACATTTTTTAATATAATAAAAAAGGATATCTCAAATCACAAGACATCCTTTTTTATTATATATAAAGGTATATTAAATGAAATTTTTGTTAAATAACTTTAATTCAAAAAATTATTTTCTTCAGGGTTACAATAATATTCACACTTTAGTAGCGTACAACAATGCTTATTGATTAGTTTATATTTTAATAAGGTCTTACTATTTTGATATAATCACTAAAGAAACTATATTTTCCATATCCACAATAACAAGAACAATCTGCTTTGCTAAGACTCAATGAATCTTTATTTTTTTTTCTTAGTAATTTTTTCATAATACACCCCCTTTAAGCCTTCAATTATATTTGTTAATTCACTTATAAGATTATTTAACAAAGCATTTTGTTTCCAGTTTAGTTTAAACGTTAATAAAACCAACTACCCAACATAACAAATAAGTTTAGGTAGCTGGTTTATTTAAAATTATATATACACTTATTCTTTCAAACTCGCAGATGCATTTGCAATATGGTCTACATAAAACTAAAGAACGTTTGTTAGCCCTCTTTATAAGTTTCTACATATCAAATCCTCCTATTAATTTTTGTTGAACTAATCTTCCCTCCTTTATTTGTAAAATGAATATATGCATAAAAAAAATCAGGGGCAAGCCTGATTTTTATTCGTCACATTCGCATATATGATCTTCGTCACATTCACAATCACAAATATCATCATAATATTCGTCATCATCATATTCATCATCGCCATATATATCATCTTCTACATCTGATAAATCTTCATCCATAAATTCAATATATTCAGCCATATCATCATATTGGTCTTGTAAATCATCCATAGCATCAGCTATATCTTCTAATGCATCAATAATCTTAACTAATAATTTACCTTCTTTAGTAGAATCATCTACTCCTAACCCCTCTGCTAAACCTTGTAAATAACTTACTTTTTCGTATAAATAGTTCATATTATCCTCCTTTTTCACTTTATTGTATTATTATAACCTAAACTCTTGATAGATACTCACTAGTTCTTGTATCTATTTTGATAACATCCCCAATGTTAACAAACAAAGGAACATTAACTACAGCACCAGTTTCAACTGTAGCTGGTTTATTAGCACCAGTAGCTGTATCACCTTTAACTCCAGGTTCTGTATGTGTTACCTCTAACTCTACAAAATTCGGAGCATCTATCTGGAATGGTTTTCCTTCATAAAACTTCATAGTTGCATTTTCGTTTTCTTTTAAGAATTTAATAGCTTCCTCAACTTGATCATAATTTAAAGCTATTTGATCATATGTTTCATTATCCATAAAATAGTATAATTCACCGTCATTATATAAATATTGCATTTCCTTAGTCTCTATATGAGCTTTTGGATATTTATCATTTGGATTAAATGTATCTTCTTTTATAGCACCAGTCTTTAGGTTTTTTATTTTAGCCCTTACGAAAGCAGCTCCTTTTCCCGGTTTTACATGTTGAAAATCAATTATTTGATAAATATTTCCATCCATTTCTAAAGTTAGTCCTTTTTTAAAACTACCTGCTGAAATCATTATTAAACCTCCTAAAAATAAATATATACATATGCCTTTTAGCATTATATAACTAAACTATATTAACTGACTAATTGCATCAATAGCCACCAAATATCCAATGTATCCCAAACCACATATTTGACCAGTACAAACTTCAGCTGTCAATGATTTATGTCTAAATTCTTCCCTTTTATGTATATTGGACAAATGCACTTCTATTATTGGGATATCTAAAATTTCTATAGCATCTCTAATAGCAATACTATAATGTGTATATGCCGCTGGATTTATAACTATGCCATCATAATTACCCAATGCTTCTTGCAATCTAGTAACTATATCACCTTCTATATTTGATTGGTAAAAATCCACGCACATATTCAGTTCATTAGCTTTATTTTTACAAAGCTTTTGTATTTCTTCTAAGCTTTTTATACCATAATGGTTTGAGTTCCTTTTTTTTAGCATGTTAATATTTGGTCCATTTATAATAAGTATTCTCTTTTTGATCATTCCTATTCTCCTATTCCTATTCTATACTACCATATTTATATAGGTACAATCAATTAAAAATAGTATTTTAATATCTTGCATTTAACACCTTGCATATTTCATTTACTATTTGATTGTGTTTTTTATTATCTACATCTATAGTTATATCTGCAATATTTTGATATATAGCCTCTCGTTTTTCCATTAAGCTCTTAACTTCATCCATCCAATTTTTCTTTTGTATTAAAGGTCTCTTTTTGTATGAATTTCTTAGATTATTACAGATGTTATCTACTGTACTTCTTAGATAAATAACAATGCCAATTTGTTTTAGATATTTTGTATTGTCTGGATTGATTATAACTCCTCCTCCAGTTGATATTATAGAACTATGTTCATCAACCAATTCTTTAATCATTTTATGTTCTAATTCTCTGAAGTATTTCTCTCCATACCTTTTAAATATCTCAGTAATTGTTATGTTATTATTTTCTTCTATAAGGTCATCAGTATCTATAAACTTCATGTTTAATTTTTTAGCTAATCTTCTACCGTTTGTAGTTTTCCCACTACCCATAAATCCAATAAGAATTATGTTTTGTTTCATCACTAAATCAGTCCTATCTCAAATAATATCTTTAAACCTTACTAAATCAACATAATACTTAATTATATCAATAATATAAAATATTATCAATATCAACCTCTATATATTACATTATTACTGATATTCTGAAGTATTATCCCTATATATATTATGTATTTTAGAAGATGAGTATAGCACATTATGTCGATTTATATTTTTTTTGCTTATTTTTGGATATATATGTTCTTTTTTTGGAGATTTTGATTAAAAAATAAGTTAATTTTTGGTTTTATACTATTTTCATTTTAAGGAAATCATGATATAATTTATTATAATGATGCACAATCTCCATATTTATGTAATTTAGAGAGGTGACATCATAAATGAAGGGAGGAATTATTCATGAAAAAAGGTTTGTTAGCAAAATTAGGCTTAACAGTTGGTTCACTTGCTGTTAATTCTGTTTCTCTTATCCATGGTGAGCAAAAGGTTTGCCCAAAAGAATTATGTAAATAATCTTTACGAGTAATATGATGGTAGGTGGTATTTATGGATTCATTCGAATATTTTTGTTGTGTAATCGAAAGTCTTATGATAATCACAATATACAATACTGTTTTTTATAATTATTTGCTTAAGCCTTTAATTTTACTTAAAACTTTAATATTTACTGCAGTATGTTCTGTTGTTATTTACTTCGTTACATTTGCTGTTCCATTTGGATTACATTCTTTTGTAGCAGTATCTTTTGCAATTTTACTAGTTTATATTTTAGATAGACATAATTCTTTTTTATCAGTATTTAAATTAACGTTGCTTATTTTTACAAGTTTTATTTGTTTAGAGATACTTTGTATTATAGCAATAAAACCTTTTAAAGATATTCATATAGATAATATTTTCGGTTTAGTTATATTATTTTCTAAGTTTCTAGTATTATTATTTGTTCGTAAATATAAAGAAAAGTTGAAATTGGCAGATTTTATTAAAAATTTATCACTTGTAGATACTTATATTTTATCCTGTTTATTTATATTGGAAATATTATTTATAATAATTAATAGGTTTATGACTCAATATGATAGCTATCTGATATTATATGAAATATTACTATTAACACTATTCTTAGGTTTTGTTTTAATAATATGTTTTAATTTTAAAAAGATTGTTAGACTCGAAAAAATAAATCATAAGTATGTTGTTCAACAGGAACACATACATAACCTAGAGTCACTGGTTAGCATAGTTAGGAAAGAAAAGCATGATTTTGCGAATCACCTCAATACTATTAATGCAATATGTATCCTCAATAAACCTAATAGTGTTGATAGAATAAAAACTTATCTAAGCAAAATTGGCTCTAATATAAAAGTTGATTATCAAATGTGTGATAGTGGAAATGATTATTTAGATGGTTTACTTGCAGTTAAAAGCAACTTAGCTTATGAGCATAGAATAAAGTTTGATATGTGGTTCGAGATGCCACTAGATTTATTGGATATTGAAGATAGTGATTTAATCAGTATAGTTAGTAATATCGTTGATAATGGTCTTGAAGCTCTGATTACAAATGACAATATACACAAGAAAAAAGTTATGACTATTTCAACGTATGTAGATAATGATATATATCATATTTCCGTTTCAAACAACGGTCCTCAAATCGAAGATTATGCAATGAAAAATATGTTTAATAGAGGCTTTAGTACTAAGGCGTACAAGAAAAATGACCGTGGCTACGGACTTTATATAGTAAAAACCCTTATCGAAAGATATGATGGAACACTTAGAGTAACAAGCAACGAGGATGAAACTCAGTTTCTTATAAAATTTAAGATTGAGGAGGAAAAGGTTGGACAAGTTCGCTCACATGTTAACAAAGAAAATTAAAAAGCAAAATCCAACTTTAACTGAAATAGAAGCTTTAAAAATACAGTTTGGTTTTGAATGTCTATTAAATGAGATTTCAAAAACTATGCTGTTTTTGTTTATCTTCTATTTTTTTGGTTGGATGAGCAATTTAGTTATAATTTTAATGTTTTATGGTGGTTTAAGGTTGTTTGCTGGTGGTTTACATGCTGATACTTATTGGAGATGTTTTGCTCTCTCCTTGGTCACATATATAGTGATAACATTATTAGGTTTATATACTATACCAAATAATGTTACTAAAATTGTAATGATTATTGTGTGTATAGTATTGTTGTTTTTGTATTCTCCTGCTGACCATCCTAATAAGCCTATTATAAGCAATAAAAGAAAAAGAAATATGAAGTATATGTCTATTATAGCATTGATAGTGTTCTTTGTTATTTCTCTATTCTTGCCAGCGTCTATTTCTGCAACAGCTTTATATGCGCTATTATTTGAATGTATTTCTGTGCCATTATCTAAACTAAGAATACATTTATCTAACAAATCTCTTGCTAAATAATCTATAATATAAGTTTTGTAGTTATTTTATTCACAGTATTTCAATACTTGAATACTATAATACTATAGATTTAGTTACAGAAGGAGGTTTAAAAATATGACAGATACTAAAGGTCTATTTAGCGGTTTAATGGATGGCAATGGTACTTCATTATTATTCTTTTTCTTATTACTAGTTGTTATATTCTGTAATTTTTATTACTAAAGAATGCAAACCAAAAGGGACTACTTCACTCATATGACTTAGTCCCTTTTCGTTTATTTTTTGTCCTTTATTTTACTCCATTTATCTTTTAATGATACTATTCTATTATAAACATTACCTTCATCACATATAAAATAACCATGTCTCATAAATTGATATCTATCACCTTTTTTGGCTTCTTTCATAGATTCTTCTAAATAGCAATCTTCCAATACTTTTAATGAATTTTCATTTATTACACTACCCTCTTCTTCACTATCTTTCATCAAATAATCATACAGTTTAACTTTTGTTTTAATACTATGGTTAGCTGACACCCAGTGAAGTGTTCCCTTTACTTTTCTACCAGTAAATCCTGTACCACTTTTTGTTTCTTTATCATAAGTACAATGAAGTTCTATAACGTTTCCTGACTCATCTTTTATTACATTTTCACATTTTATAAAATATGCATGCTTTAATCTTACTTCATTTCCAGGATACAGTCTGAAATATTTCTTTGGAGGGTTTTCCATAAAATCCTCTTTTTCTATATAGAGTTCTCTAGAAAACGGAATTTTTCTTTTGCCTAACTGTTGATTTGTTCTACTATTTTCTGCATCTAGATACTCCACTTCCTCTTTAGGATAATTAGTTATTATCACTTTTAAAGGATTTAGTACTCCCATAACTGTTTTAGTCTTATCTTTCAAATCTTCTCTAATACAATGCTCTAGTATAGAGATCTCTACCATACTATTACTCTTTGCTACGCCTATCTTATCGCAAAATTCTTTTATCGACTCTGGTGTATATCCTCGTTTTCTTAATCCAGATATCGTCGGCATTCTAGGGTCATCCCATCCGTCAACTACTTTATCTTCTACTAATTGTCTTAAATATCTTTTGCTCATAAGTGTATTGGTTAAATTTAGCCTAGCAAACTCTATTTGTTTTGGTGGTTCTTCTATATTGAGTTCTTTCAAAAACCAGTCATATAACAGCCTATGGTCTTCAAACTCTAGTGTACATATTGAATGTGTAATATGCTCTAATGCATCAGATAATGGATGAGCGAAATCATACATTGGATATATACACCACTTATCACCTGTTCTGTGATGAGATACTTTGGCTATACGATATATTACAGGGTCTCGCATATTTATATTTGGTGAAGTCATATCTATTTTAGCCCTTAATACTTTCTCTCCATCTGCATACACACCATTTTTCATTTCTTCAAATAATTTTAAATTTTCTTCTATGCTTCTAATTCTATATGGACTTTCTTTTCCCGGAGTGTCGTAGTTTCCTCTATATTCTCTTATTTCATCTGCACTTAAATCACATATGAACGCTTTATCCATTTTTATTAGCTCTATGGCATAATCATAAAGCTTTTTAAAATAATCAGATGCATAGTATTTTCTATCTTCCCAATCAAAACCGAGCCACTTTATATCTTCCTGAATTGAATCAACATATTCTGTATCTTCTTTTATAGGATTCGTATCATCAAATCTCAAATTACACAATGCTCCATACTCTTTTGCAAGACCAAAATTTATACAAATAGACTTAGCATGTCCTATATGTAAATACCCATTTGGTTCTGGTGGAAATCTTGTATGAATTTTCTGACTTTTTAAATACCCCTCTAAATCTTTATTTATTATATTTTTAATAAAGTTAGAAGGAAGTTTTATATTATCACTATTATTACCCATGTTTAACCCTTCTTCCCTTGTAATATTTTTTTAAATATATCATAAAACAAATCTAATTTCAATTATGAAAAAAACATGAATTTACTCTATATAAATAAATTTTTATCACATTTTAGAATTTATATTACAATTCTTTTAAGGCAAGGTATTTCAACAGTTTTGTTTCGATATTATTTTATTTAATTTGTTTCTTAACGTCATTAATTATACTAAATATTTTTTAGGCAATACAAATCTTTGTCAAAACCTGTGTATTACCCAAGGAATAAAAATTCCATATTAGTTATCTAATTCCATATTTCCTGTTTTGCTTAACAATTATTTATGTTATATTGTTATAAAGGATGTGATTATATGTTTAAAAATAAAAATAAATATGAAAGATTTGAAACTACATATCAACAAGGAACAGTAAATACTAAAAATATCATAGTTGATAAAGAAACTGGTATTAATTATTTGTTTGTTACTAGTAGTTATTGCGGTGGATTAACTCCGTTATTAGATGAACATGGTAAACCTATTATTACTCTTATCAACGAAAAGTAATAGAATGGCAAAAAGGGACTTGCTCAAATTATCATCTGGGCTAGTCCCCTTTTTAAACATTATAACTTATTTTACACCTGCTATGTTAACACCATATAATTGTAAAGTCTTAGGTCCTATAAAATTATTACTTTGCTTTAGTTCTTTTGAAAAATACATATTGCTCTGTACTTCATTTATGTTTCCTGATATTGAACCACCTGTAACTATACTTATATTTTCTCCATCAAAGTATTTAGCTAATCTAATCTCTCCTGCAAAATCACCTACTAACGAATCTACTGAAAAATCTGAAAACGCTAATACTTCTAAATATCTTTCATTCTTCATTTCTTCTATTGTTTTACTACCACCTGCAAATTTTATGTTTGATATTTGTCCAGTTGGCTCTACATTAACATATTGGCAATACCTAGAGCTACCATGATATCTCTGTAGTACTCCGTCTTTGAATATCTCTACTGGTTTAAGCAATACTCCATCAACATCATATGGAGAAGATCCTGTGGAATTATCCATATATGGATCTAGTGTAAGATTAATTACATCTCCTTTAATATCTTCACCTTGCACTAAATCCCCTATTTTAAATGTTGAATGTCCCATATAAATACGTGAAGCTGCCGCTTTTATGTTGTAAAAATTCAATAATGACTTCACATTTTTTCCTGATAATAATACTGGACATGAATCAACTTGTGGTGTTTCTTTAGCTACTGCTCTATCTTTGCTCATCTGTAGCATTTCTTTAACATTATCTCTAATTTCATTTTCATCATAATTGGCAAAATAGGTATTTTGATATAGCTCAACTTCTTCGCCATCTTCTTTCCAATTTGTTATAAACTCTATTTGACCGTCACATGAATTCCAGCTTACATCTATTCCTGTAGATGTAAGTACTCTGCATGATTTTTTATTCAAAAATAACTCTGCTGAGTTTATTCCACCAAGTTCATATTTATCCTCTACAAATAATGCCTCAGTAAATTTAGGTAGCCAATGTCCTAATGTTCCCTCTTCTAGATTACTCTTTACCATAACTTCACTTTTTTCTACGTTTGGTTTAGGTAATTCATAGAATTCATTTTTTATAAACCCTGCACTAAATGCAGCTCCTTTTATAGCTTCTTTGATTTCTTCATTGCTCATAGTAGGATATATATTAACCGATGCCTCACCTTTGTATTTATTACCATCCTCTTCAAAGTCTTTATATACAGTTAATATTATTCTTTTGATATTTTTAGCTCTATTCATATCTACATCATGTTTTATGAAAAATAGCTCTGCTGATTCAGTTCTTGTTTCTATAATTTTCCAATCATCAATTTTTGAGTTCTTCAATATTTCTAATATATTATTAATCATTATCCTAACCTCCCTATCGCTTTAATATAAGGTCCGCCATCGGAGGTTTTAACAAATTCTTTGTATCCTTTACCACACATACCTGAGCCATATAGTTTCATATCGTCAGATATCATTGTTATTGATTTTAGTAGATCTGGAACATACCCTGTAAGTATTACTGGCGCTATAATATTACCAGTAAATTTTCCATCTACAATCTCTTTTCCTTTTGTAAGTATGCACTGTATACCCCAATTTTTAGGGTCTTCCATTCCACTTTGCATTCCTTCTAGCAAATAACCTTTTTTAACTGAAGCTATCATATCCTCAAGCTTGTCCTTACCTGGTTTAAATATAGTGTTAGTCATTCTTGCATAAGCCTTACGTTCGTAAGATTGTCTTTTACCATTACCTGTAGGAACTGTGTTTAATTTTAACGCTGATAAAATATCTGATATCCCAGTCTTTAAAATTCCATTCTTGATAATAACCGTGTCTGTACCTATAGTTCCTTCGTCATCAAATAAGTATGATGATACATGCTTCGCTGTTTTAGCTCCATCATGCATGTCCAATAATTCAGACGCTACTGGTTTTTCAAGGTATTCTACAGCTTTAGCTCTGTTTTTTACAAACATGTCCATTTCAACTCCATGTCCAAACGCTTCATGAGCTATCAATCCAGATACATCTGGTGCACATATAATTTCATACTCTCCTGGTACAACTCTTTTTGCATCAAATAACTTATTAGTATCATCTATTGCACCTTTATAAGAGTTTTCAAGTTCATCTAATATTTCTAATCCCTTAAGTCCTGAAAAAGCTATGAAATCATATTTTGTATCTTTGCCTCTTCTTAATACTGGCACTAAATAAGCTTGAGACCAATTATATGTTTGCTCTAAATCTTTCTTTGTTGATATAAACATTTTTGATACTTGCGTATTGTTATATGCTACTTTAAAATCTACTAGTTCGTTTGAATATTCTAATGCTTTGTCTTTTATCTTAATTAATTTGTTTACTTTTTCTTCATTACTCAATGTGTCAACTGGTATTTCTACTTCTCCGTAAAAAGATTCTTTTATCTCTTCTTCTTTTAATAGTTCGTATTTAGATATACTAATATCGTTTGATTTCAAATTATTAAAATCTTCATTAAACTTATTATGTACTCTGCTAATTGTATGCTCTAATGGTTCGTTACCTAATTCATTAAATGAATATTCAGAATAATTACTGCCATTATAAACTCTTATTACAAATCCCCTCTGACACCAAAAAGAATCATTAACTGCTACGCTATTTTTATCAATATCGTATGTAGTACCCTTTGTATCCTCCCCTAATATAGAAACATACTCAAAGTTTTTAGATAGTTCATTAACGATTCTCTTCATGTTTTCTTTTTGATTACTTAGAAAACTAGATATTTTTAATATTTCCATACAGCACCTCCTTGACTTTTAGCCATATGTAAATTATATCATATTAAGTCTATAAATCAACACTCATCATTGTTTGAAAAACCTTAAAGTGTCAATTACAATTTTTCTTATTAATAATTTATACTTCATTTTTTATTATCTCAAAACCAAAAGATTTTACTAATGCTTTTAACGAACCTGTACCTTTATATGGCCATGACCACGTCATAAATTCAAGTCTTCCTACATCATTTTTTATTAGCTCACATGTACTTAAGTCATATTCGCCGTTTGCTATAGTTTCTATTAATGATACAAAACACCAAGGCCTTATTAATCTATCGTCAGTATGTCTTTCTTCTGCAGGTATTGATTCGTATAATCTCCAATATTTTATTAACTCATCATCTGTAGGCCACCAAAAATTTTTAAGTAATTCTTCACTATAAAAACTTTTCCATCTACTATCTTTATGGTCAATAGAATTGATTTCTTTTAATTCTTTCAGAGAATGAAACATTTTTTGTAATCTCTCAAAGTTTTCGAGTTTGTCCACTTTAAACTCTATGTATAACTTTAACATTTCTATACTCCTTTATGCTATTTTCATAATTGTAGCATAATATTAAATAATAATAAATGAATATATATTACTAATTTTTAAAAGCATTTTTGTATTTAATCGTTTTGATTTTAAATTAATATAAATATTTTACATATATATTATATCTAAAATTATTTTACAGCTGTAACTGTAAATGTTTTGGGAATACCTTTGTCATAATTAGCACATGATAAATTTGGTCTTTCTTTTAAACTCATTATACGCAAACCCTCTTTTGCTACTCCACTTATTATCTCTCCTAGTGTCCATTTTCTAAGCATTACTTTCTCTTTTTTATCTTCTTCTTTAAGGTGTTTGCTATAAGAAACTTCTTGTATTACTAAATCTGAGCTAAAATAATCTCCAGATACTTTGTGTTTTCTGATCTTAGCTGTAGTTCCTCTAGATGTAATTAATTTAGTAGATACTGGATGAAAATCTCTTAGTATAAACAATCCTCCTTTATCTAAAAGCTTATAAACCGTATTAAAAAACAGGTGCAAATCTGAGAAATAATGCAAAATACCCATTTCTGCAAAAACTATATCATAACCTACATCAAAAACTTCCTGCGAGAGATTTAGTACATCAGATAATATATAATTAATAGATACGCCAGCTTCTTTTGCTAATTCTAATGCGTATAGTTTGTTTCCATATGAAAAATCTACAATGCTAACATCCGCCCCCATTAATGCTAATGCTACTGCTTTATTTCCACAAGAACCCATTAAATTCATTATTTTCTTTCCGTTCACTTCTATAAACTCTTCTCCTAGAACTGATAGTAATTTAGATGGATTATTTTTTATTTTTTCTGCTACAACACTTGGTTCTCCAAATCTTGTCACCCACGCATTATAGCTTTCTTTATTCCATGCTTCTTCATTAATATTATGTCCTTGTTGTTTATGCAAATTTATCTCCTCCATTATTTCGACATTTTTTATTATATAATGATTGTCTTGCAAAAGCTATAAAATATGTACTATTTATTGAATTTATGCGAGTATGAGTATAAAATGTATTTGTGTATAATATATCCAGAAAGGAGTCTTTATATTGAAAAACAAAGCAGTTGTTTTAGGAGCAAATTATTATATCGGTTTAAGTATAATTAGATGTCTAGGAACTAAAGGTATTCATGTTACTTCTATTGATTACTCAAAAGAAGGCTCTTACGGAGCTAAATCAAAATACTTAAATGAATCATTGATTGCTCCACACTATAAAAAAGATCAAACAGCGTTTTTAAACTTTCTAATAGATTACGGTAAAAAAGAAGTCTATAAGCCTGTCTTATTTCCATCTGCTGATCTATATGTTGAATTTGTAGATAAACACTTTGATATATTAAAAAAATATTATTTGATACCTCAAACTAAGCAAGGGCTGTATTCTAAAGTTATGAACAAAGATCATTTATCTCATTTAGCTCTAAAACATAATATTCTTATCCCTGAAACTATAGAAATAAAAGATAACTACATAAAGGAAGTAAATGAAAAAATAAAATATCCTTGCCTTGTAAAACCTACTGATTCTGCTTCTTTTGTAGCTATATTTAGAAAAAAGATGTTCAAAGCTTATAATGAAAAACAACTAATTAATGCTGTAAAAGTATCTCAAGAAGCTAATCTAGATATTATTGTTCAAAGAATAATACCAGGCTTTGATGATCATATGTATACATACGATGCATATTTAAACCAAGATAGCAGAGTTACTCACTGGGTAACTTGTCAAAAACATAGACAATATCCAATAAATTATGGTGCTTCTGTATATACTGGGCATAAATATGTCCCTGAATTACATAAAATAGGTTCTGAATTTCTAGAGTCTATTGGATATAAAGGCTTTGCAGAAATTGAATTTAAAAAAGATGCAGAAAGTGGAAAATATTATCTTATCGAAGTTAACGTGCGAATAACTACATTAAATGTACTTATAGATAAGCTTGGTATAAACATCCCTTATATAACCTATAAAGAATTGACTGGCAATCCTATAAAACCATTTAGCATAAAAAAGGAATCAACTCTGTTTTTTTGGTATGCTTATGAAGATTTTATTGCTGTTAAAAATTATATTAAAACTAAACAACTTAGTTTAATGAAAGTTTTAAAATCATATTTTAAACCTAAAGCTTATGCTATATGGGATATGAAAGATCCTAAGCCTTTTATTTATTTTATTGGTTACAAATTAAAACGTTTGATAAGAAAATTAAAATTAAAATAACTAAATTTTGTATTATTGTATAGCTACATATTATATATGTCTACAATATATAAAAACATGCTAATTCAAACTTGTATGATTATGTGTTATAATCAATATGATAGAAATGTATTGTTAAAGGAGAATTTTATGAAAAACAAAGCTGTTGTTCTAGGTGCTAATTATTATATTGGTTTAAGTATAATTAGATGTTTAGGAACTAAAGGTATTCATGTTACTGCTATAGATTATTCTAAAAAAGGTTCTTACGCTTTTAGTTCAAAGTACTGCTCAGAAATACTTATAGCACCTCATTACAAAAAAGAGCCAAAAGCTTATTTGGATTTTTTAATTGATTATTCCAAAAAACAAGAATTTAGACCTGTACTTTTTCCATCTGCTGACCCTTATGTAGAGTTTGTAGATGAATATTTAGATATATTAAGTAAGTACTACCTAATCCCTCAAACCAAAAAGGGATTATATTCTAAAGTAATGAACAAAGATAGTCTTGCAAGATTAGCTAAAGAACATGATGTACTTGTGCCAGAAACTATTGAGATAACAGATGATAATTACATAGAAAATGTAGAAAAATATCTAAAGTATCCTTGTCTTATAAAACCGGCTGACTCTGCATCGTTTGTAGCAAAGTTTAGAACAAAGATGTTCAAAGTTAATAATAGAAATGAACTCTTAGATGCGGTTGATAAAGCAAAAAATGCAAAACTAGATGTTATAGCTCAAAGGATAATACCGGGCTTTGATGACCATATGTATACATTTGATGCGTACTTAGATCAAAATAGTAAGGTAACTCATTGGGTTACATGCCAAAAATATAGACAATACCCTGTAAACTTTGGTGCTTCAGTATATACTACTCAAAAATATGTTCCAGAATTATATGATATAGGTTCAAAATTTTTGGAGACTATAGGATATAAAGGATTTGCTGAAATTGAATTTAAAAAAGATGCTGTTACAGGTAAGTATTATCTTATTGAAGTAAATGTTCGTATCTCTAATCTAAATACCTTATTAAATAAAACAGGTGTTAATATGCCATATTTAACTTATGCTGATTTAACTGGCAATCCTGAAAAACCTTTTGCTGTAACAGATGATACTAACATTGTTTTTTGGTACGCTTATGAGGATTTATTGGCTGTTAGAAACTATATAAAAACAAAGCAGCTAAGCATTGGTAAAGTATTTGGCTCTTATTTTAGACGTAAGGCATGTGCTATTTGGGATATCAAAGACCCAAAACCTGCTTTTAGTTTCCTAAAAAATAAAGCTAGTAAGATATTTAATAAAACAACTAAGAAAAGTTAGAAGGTGAAAAATATGATTAAATTATTTGAATTAATTAACTCAATTGACATTATAGATTCATGGAATCTAAAGAATATCAATATAAATAATATAGCCTATCATTCTGGTAAAGTCACTAATAATGATATATTTGTATGTATTAAAGGATATAAGACAGATGGGCATAAATATGTGAAAAATGCTATAGAAAATGGTGCATGTGCTATTGTTGTAGAAGACTACCAAAGTGGTATAACTCTGCCACAAATACAAGTAGCTGATTCCAGAAAAGCTTTAGCAGATTTAAGTTGTACTTATTACGATAATCCATCTAACAAGATGAAATTAATTGGTATCACTGCTACTAATGGTAAAACAACAACCTCTTTTATGCTAAATCATATATTTGAAAAAAACAAACTGAATACTGGGCTAGTTGGTACTGTAATGGTTAAAGGTGGTAACTTCTATGAACCTTCTATATTAACAACGCCTGAATCATTAGATTTACAAGGGTATTTTGCAAATATGGTGCAACATGGTGTTACTCATACTACTATGGAAGTATCTTCTTCTGCATTAGAGTTAAAAAGAGTAGCTAATGTAGACTTTGATATAGTTTCATTTAATAATGTCAGCAGAGAACATATAGATCTACATGGTTCTTTCGAAAACTATTTCCAGCACAAATCAAGCCTTATACGTAATGTAAAAAAAGGAAAATGGGCTGTCTTAAATATAGACAACCCTCTGATAAAAGAACTTGCTAATAAAACACAGGCAAATGTCATAACCTTTGGTATAGACAATGATGAAGGTCATATTGTTTGTAGAAAATTAGATTTATCTACTGGTAGAGCTAAATATACTATTGAGATATTAAAGCCATTTGCTGTAGATAATAAAATTTATGAACCTTGTTCTTTCGATATTAAACTAAATTTCCCTGGATATCACTCTGTTTCAAACTCTATGGTTGCAATTATTATTGCTATGATTTGTGGTGTTTCCATAGATGTTATAAAGGAAAGCATGAACACCTTTGTTGGAGTTGAGCGAAGATTTGAATTTATTTATGAGGATGATTTTATAATAATTGACGATCATTTTGCTAATACAGCTAATATCAATGCAACATTTGAGACTATAAAGCATATGAGCTACAATAATTTAGCTATTGTATATTCTATTAGAGGCTCTCGTGGCGTAACTGTCAATAGAGAAAATGCACAGGCTGTTGCTAACTGGGCATCTGAACTGGGTATTAAAGAAATTATTGCTTCTCTAAGCAAATCACATGTTGGTACTAAAGATATAGTTACAGATGAAGAATTAGCTGTTTTTAATGATGTGATGAGTAATGCTAATATAAAAGTACATCTTTATAATGAGCTTTCTGATTCTATAGCCCATGCTATCAATAATGTAAAATCAAATGATATAATATTACTCTCAGGCTGCCAAGGAATGGATTACGGTGCGCAAATTGCACTAAAACAGTTACACTTACTTAAACCACATCTTAGTGAAGAGAAACTATTTCATACAATAAAAAATAGAGTTGCAGGTATTTCATAATAATAAGGTGCATATCTATCATTGAGATATGCCTCAGACTGTAGGCAAAAGCCCAATTTCTGCGTTGTTGTTAAAATTTCCGTTGCTCACTTACCTCTGAGTAAGCTCTGCTACTCAATTTTAACACGCCTTGAACTTGAACTCTTTCTACAGTCTGCTATCTTGATGACTTTGTCATCAATCTAAAAGGCATATCTATCATTCAGATATGCTTCAGACTGTAGACAAAAGCCCAATTTCTGCGTTGTTGTTAAAATTTCCGTTGCTCACTTACCTCTGAGTAAGCTCTGCTACTCAATTTTAACACGCCTTGAACTTGAACTCTTTCTACAGTCTGCTATCTTGATGACTTTGTCATCAATCTAAAAGGCATATCTATCATTGAGATATGCCTTTTTTTATTTAAAACTATATATTTTCCCTTCATCCATAGAAACAAATAATTTTGCATCTTCTATAAGAAACAATATATCATTTCTCCCTATGTTTCCTCTGTATAATTTTAATATTTTGTTTGTATTTATGAAAGACTCATACAGTGTTGTCTTATCAATATTAGCTATTTTTTTTACTGAATCATAACCACCTTCAACTAGAGTTGTAGCAATTATTGGACTAACATAACGCAATCTTGTAACATCTATTAGCTTTTTAAGGTATATTAGACGTTCTGTATCTAATTCAAGCTCTTTGGATGCTTTTTCTATAGGCGTATCAGTAAAATATTCGTATAAATCTATAGATGTTTTTAAATTTAATAATGCCAATCTTTTTTGCAAGTTTTCATTAACAAATGGATAATCTGAAAGTTTTCTTGGAGGTGTTATAAAACTAGCAACTGCGCGTCTTAGAACAATAATATATTCTCTATCAATCCCAGATTTTTCTGCAAATACTTCTGCTTTTTTCTTTGTTTTTAATAAATCGTAAAGTTCCTTCATCGTATTGGTTCCCATACCTGAAAGCTTTTTAAACCTGATATCAATGTCATCTCTTAAAATCATCATACTTGGTATTAAATTTCTATTTATTAGCATGTCCTTAAAATAATCTAATGAATATTTAGACAGCTCTAAATGATACCCCATTATATCAACTCCTTAAAAATAAAATGTATTTTATTTATAGCGTATTTCTATTACATCATACCTTGTTATTTAGGCTGAACGGGGATATATATATCTACAGCTTTCTTATGGTCACTATTGTTATCATTATCTAATGGATAAAATTCGAATGCTGGCTTATCACTTAGCTTAAATCCACTTTTTTCTAGCCACTCATCAATCATATAATCCCATGCCTGCTGATACTCTGTATAATCTAATTTGAAGCTACCAATAGCATATTTCCCGCCTTCAATTGTCGTATTACCAATGTCTCCCTCAACCTTAACAGATTGATCCACAGTCATACATACACTCATTCTTAGCTTTGTATCTTCTGTCAAGTTGCCTATGTCATGATACACTACAAGCCACTGGGTTTTGCAACTCACTAAATCTCTTGCAAATGCCCATTGATAAAGCTTATTAAACAATGTAGTAAATAATTTTGTATCTTGTTTATATTTACCTATATACCTTACATAGATTACTTCTTTATTAGATATTTTTTTAATCTCAAATTTATAAGGCTTTATTTTCTCTTTCTCATGTATATTATTTTTCTTCACAGTATCATTATACACATTATTTATTTTAGAATCTTTTCCATCATTGCTTTCTATTTGTCCATTTTTGCTATTTTGTGGGTCTTCATTTCCTTGTATTTTATATTCACTTGCATTAACCCCAAAATATTTTTTAAAAGCCTTAGCAAAAGATGCCTGGTTAGCAAAACCAACATTAGCTGCTACTTGTGTTATAGTTTTTTTATTGTCTGTTGATAGCAAAAAGGCTGCCTTTTCAAATCTCAATCTTTTTATATAACTATAAAGTGATTCTCTAGTGTAATTTTTAAAGAGTCTATGAAAATGATATGGTGAATAATTAGCTATCTTTGATAAATTATCTAGAGTCAAGTTCTTTTCTAAATTATTTTCTATATAGTCTTGCACTAAATTTATTTTTGATATATATTCTTTTTTATCTAATTTATTATTCATAGCTTTTTTCTATCCTCTCAATTCCATTTACTAAAATTATATAATAGTTTTGATCTCTTATGGCTTTAATTTTAGTTCCATTATTAATTCGCCATTTGAATCAGTTTTATTGTTAAAAGAAAAGCCTAATTGCTGATATAATCCTATTGCTTTAAGATTTTCTTTATATACACTTAAATAAATTTTGTCGGTGGAATACTCTTTTTCTACAATTTCTATTAATTTTTTAAAAGCTTCTTTACCGTAACCTTTTCCTTGGTATTTTTCATCTATTAGCATTCTATCTATCCAAGTTTCATCATCATATCTATTTGTTTTATCTTGCCATATTCCATACATTGCATATCCTATAATTGTATTGTTAATACCTATTCCTTTACTTTTCCATGTAATACCTTCAGGAGGATTAGCTTCCTCATCTAAACAGTTTTCTATTGTTTCTATGAATTTTTGCTGACTCTTTTTAACTTTTAATTCTATAATTTCTCTACGATTTTCTTTTGTAATATTAACGAGCTGTATACCATCTTTATATTGTATGTTTTCTATTTCTAATCTTAATATATAAAACTGTCTTAACCACTTGGGTTGATTATATATATCATCTTTTATACTTTTTAATGCTCTTTTCCCTATTCTTCTATCGAGTATAGCAAATAATCTAACTAAGGGATTTTCTGAGGATATACTATTATCAATACTATTATGTAAATAATAGTTCAATGCTTTTGTAAAATCCCAAACATAAAATATTCCTTCATTAACGAGGGTTTTATTTACTCTATCTTCTACTTCTAAATTTTCTATGTCATGTAGTATTTTTTTACCATCCCAATTGCGTTTAGGTATATTTTCTTCTCTTGTAAGCTTAGATAATAGTTTGTTTTCAGCTCTATAATACTCAAAAACATTACCTTTTAATACTTCTTTTTCATCTATCAGTATTGAAACTCTAGCTTCGTCATCGTGTGCTTTTCTATACTTTGTAATAAAGTACTTAACACGCCCTCTTAGGTTTTCACATAGTAAATCTTGTTCTAATCTTTTTTTTATCCCGCTCCATGACTGACTCATAATGTCACCACCTTATTTTCTATAAGCTAGTCTTATCTATCACAATTAATAAAATATCCACTTTTATACCAATCAAGATATTCTACATTTACTGACCAGCCTCTTTCTTTTAATTTTAATGCAATTTCATCTGGACTTACATTATTTTTTATACGTTTATTAGTTGGTATATACCACCCCATAAATCTCAATCCTTGTGCTGTAGTATTACTTATATCATCAATAAAATTATCTATATTTTCTATAAACATTAAAACATCCCTACAAACAATGTAATCAATATGAACATCTTTATAATCAGTTTTTATATTTTTTATATTAAGTCATTCAACTCTTCTATACAACCTTCATCCACATCAAGTCCATATACTTTACAAGGCATAAGATTATTCAGTATAAATCTAGAAAGAAATCCTCCGCCACACCCAATATCTAATACATGTCCTTTAATATCTTTGAAATACGAATATATTTTATTGTCATAATATAACGATGCACTTTCTCTATCTATTGTAACTTTGTTATTGCATTTATTACACACTATAGTTATTTCCATATCTACATCCTCATCCCAAGGATGATATTTGTTTTGTAATATAAAGCATTCTTGTCCACAAGTACATTTTTTTCCCCATATGATATTATTGTGTTGGTTAATCATGATACCCCTCCAAATTATTATGTTAAGAGTCAATCTCCGCTCTCTTTAATTTTCTATTTTTTGTATAAGATAGATGTCATCTTGGTATCATCTTATAGTTTAATTATACAATTTAGAAAACATAGCTACAAGTGTTACTATAACATTAAAATTACTATGTACCTAATAATTGTATCATTTATAAATGAAATAAAAAGAAGCTATACAATATAGTAAGCTTCATTTTTATTATTTAACCACTTTTTCTAATACAATTTCTTTATCATGCTGAGTTTTTAATATCTTATAATTCATATAGTTAAAAACACATTTTTGTATACATTTTTTACAGCCATAATACTTAGCCAAGTTTTTAAAACAAGTTTCCATATCAATACTAGATAATATGCCCTCTACACTTAGCTTCTCATCAACTGATGCTATAGCATTGACCGGACATATGTCAACGCATTTATTGCATCTCCTGCAAAATTCTCTAATCCACAGATAAGGATTGACACTTTCGTTGAATGGTAAATTTTCTATATTTGTATAAACTACTCCTATTCTATGCCTTGTCCCTACTTCAGGTGTAATTATATAACCATGTTTACCTATGATTCCTAGACCAGCTCTTTCAGCTAATACTGAATATGTAAAAATTCCTTCTAACGGTGATCCTGCTATAGCACCAAAACCCCTTTTAGTTAAATACTTTGCTATCTTATTTGACATTCTGCTTATTCTTATATTAGAAATTTCTCCTATTCTTACATTTTGATATTTATTCAAACTTTTAAATCTATATTTACTTAAATTTAAAGCAAAAACTATCACACTATTATACTCAATGTTATTATCATTAAAGCAATCGTCTTCTTCAATTTTGGTAAACCCTATTGTAAATATATCATCTTTATTGACTATATTAAAAATTTCCTCAATTTCATTTTTTGTAATATTATTTCTAATAGGTTTCTTCCTATTTGATTTATATGTTTTAGTAACTTGTTTTATATTCATAATTAACATTGGAAGTGTTAATATTCTCTCCTTAAATGGCAATGTATTAAAGAACTTGAACTTCAATTTAATTTGCTCTATAGCATTATCATAATCAAGTACTACTTGGTTTCTATGTAATAGCTCTTCATACGTATCGTCAGGAGTCGAGCGACTAAATATCATTTTTAGTATTTGTTTAAGCAATATTATCCCCTCCTCTTACCCTGATTTTATATAGTAATTTTACCATACTCTTTGTCAATAAATTGTCTGATTTTGTATTATTGATAAATTATTTTTTTATTGGACAAATTAGTATTAGTTTTTATAAATATCTTCAATAAAAAAGAGTTATATTAAAATATTTCTTAATATAACTCTCATCTTATGGTATTATTTTTTAACTATAATATGCAAATGCTCTGCAGCATCTCTATACTGTGGTAGTTCACAATACTGTGCTGCTTTAGTTATATAGCTTTCATAGGAATTAGTCATATATTTTTCTAAATTCATAAGTTCAATATGTAATCCTGATATAAAGCTTTCTGCTCCAGCATACGATACTATTTCAAAGCCTGATTTCTCAACCTCTTTTATAGCAAGAGGTGGTATTGTCATATACGCTTTTGTAAAACATTCCTTCTCTGATAGTTGTAAGTCTCCCTTCATATTGTTATCAAAAGTTTCTAATGAATCATACATATCTGGACATTCGTACAAACTAGCTTTTAATACTCCCCATGTATTGATATATGCTATTAATGCTACACCATTTTTCTTTAGTATCCTCTTAGTATTTGATAATACCTTTAATCTTTCTTCCGATTCATGCAAATGATACAAAGGCCCCATGACTAAAACTGCATCATATTTTTCATCTTCAAGCTGATCTAACTCCAATGCATCTTTACATAGATACGTTACATCTGTAAATCCAGCTTCAGTAATATTTTCGCTGGCTATATCTAGTTCATTTTTAGATATGTCCATTAAAGTAACCTTATATCCCTTCTTTAACATTTCAAGTGAGTATCTACCAGGACCTGATCCAACATCTAATAGCTCTCCACCACTGGGAAAGTATTTATCTATTAAATATAGTGTACTTTTAAATTCGACTACTGAATATGGTGAAGATAATCTATAGTATTCCTTTTGCGCTATACTGTCATAATAATCTCTAACTATATTATCCATAACAATACCTCCTTTAAATATTTATATAATTCTATATCAAGAAAATAAAATTTACAAGATTTATTATATGCTTTTTTAAATTTTATAATTTCACGATACAAAAACGATGGCTGATGAGCCATCGTTTTAGATTGATGACAAAGTCATCAAGATAGCAGACTTTAGTAAAAGTTCAATTTCAAGGCGTGTTAAAATTGAGTAGCACAGCTTACTTAGAGGTAAGTGAGCAACGGAAATTTTAACTACAACGCAGAAATTGGGTTTTTTTCTACAGTCTGAAATAATACTATATCTGTTCAATTAATGCTTTAAGTTTTTCATCTTCTATTGTGCTAAATGCACTTTCATCAGTTATCCTTTTTTTATCTGTTAATCCATTTTCAATCGCCATCTGTAATTTATTCAATGCTGAATCTAAATGACCATTACGAGCATCTGCTCTTGCTGAGAAATAATAAAATAAATATTTATTATCTTCTCTTCTTATTCTAGATGATTTAGTTTCATTCTCATCTATTCTTATTACTTCTATTGCTTTATTATATAAATAAGCAGCTTCTTTATAATCTTTATTTTGATAACAACTATATGCATGAACTAAGTAGTTATCTAAACTATTTAACCAACCAAATAACACCGAGTATTTTCTCGTCAATTTAAATCCTACTTTTTCTGCGGTCTTTTGAGATCCTATGTTGTCATCCCAGCAATGCCAGCCTATATCTTTTATCTCTTCAGATAAGCAATGTTTTATACACTCAGTAACTACTTTTGTAGCAAAACCTTTCTTTTGATAACTCTCATCTGTTTCTATACCAATTTCAGCTTTATCATCTACTATAAAATCTGCTAGACTCCAGCTAACTATATCATCATCTTTTATTATACAAAAACCAAAACCATTTTTTAGAAAATCATCTATACCTGTCCATGCCTCTGTGTGTGTCCATTCTATTATTTCATCTATATTCTCTAGTTTTTTGTTATCTATTAATTCTTTATCTATTTTTCTAATTTCATAGCCTTCTGGTAAAGACAAATCAACATTATTAAATTCGTTGAACATATAGTGCCTACGCCTTTCAACTCCTAAATAATGTTTATCACGTAGCTTATCACTAAGTACTTTTTCCCAAGCACTATTTTCATCATATCCTATAAGAAAATCAATTTCTTCAGCTTCTTTCATAGCAGGAAACAACTTCTCTAAAATATATTCAATCATTGAATCATTAAATTCATCATTATTTTCTTTACCTGCAAAATAGAGATGTGTTTTATTGTATATACACGCGGTTTCTGGTTTGTTTATATTATCTACAAATATCTGACCTCTTCTATTTTTTATTACAGAGTTAACATCCAAATAATAATCCAAATTTTCAAATAAGCCCGTTACCATTTCATATTCTTTACATTCTAATTTATACATAGTTTCCACCTTTCGATTTTTTATGGTGGAATATGCTTTGTGTTAAGCAAAAACCACCCTTTTATTCACTTCTATCACGTTAACTTCGCTAAAATTCTCTTGCAAGCCAATCAGCCTCCTTTATATATTAATTTGTTCAAATGGTTATTTGGCATTTTTGTATGATTTAATTATCAAAAAAACGATATTGTCATTCTTGTGATAAATCAATATACACTATTGTCTTATAAGTAACCATATTATCAATCTTATAGGTTCTAGTAAAAAGACTAAAATAAATGCTAAAAAAAGATTTATCATGATTTTTAAGTATCTGAGCCTTCCGAATTGCTACAATAAAAAAAATAGAAACCATAAAAATGCCATATACCCTCATTCA
The DNA here is from genome assembly GCF_056892235.1 of Abyssisolibacter sp. ZYX002. Classification (NCBI taxonomy): domain Bacteria; kingdom Bacillati; phylum Bacillota; class Clostridia; order Eubacteriales; family Clostridiaceae; genus Abyssisolibacter; species Abyssisolibacter sp. ZYX002. The sequence continues at coordinate 691,605 of NZ_JARMXH010000001.1, read as the reverse complement.
TATTATGTATTATTCATAATATCTTTTAGAACATATTCACATTATAATATATTTCACAATAAAAATAAACCCAAAATAATCATACTTTGGGTTTATTTGCTCTATTTTATTATTTTTTAATAGGTTTTTTAAATCTTGGTACTCCAAGTATAATTGCTAACGTACCAAATACTATCATTAACATAGAATATATGCTATATGGAACTAGTTTTACTGGTGATATTTTTGCAAGTCCTGCTGCTAAGAGTATTTGTCCACCATATGGAACTATTCCTTGGAATGCTGATGAAAAAATATCTAATAAGCTTGCTGTTCTCCTCGGGTCAATATCATATTCCTTGGTTATGTCTTTAGCCAAAGGTCCAGCTGTAACTATTGCTATAGTGTTGTTTGCAGTAGCAATATCTATTAAACTAGCTAATGCCGCTATTCCTGCCTCAGCACCTTTTTTAGTTTTCACTTTTGATGTAACTTTGTCTAATAGGAAACCTATTCCTCCATAGTACTTCATTAGTTCTACTATACCGCCAATAACTATGGCTATTAAACATAAATCTTGCATCCATCCAAATCCACGTTGTATAAACCCTAGCAGTTCAATAAATGTAAATGAACCTATTCCTAAACCTATCACTGATCCTGTTGTTATGCCTACTGCTAAAACTATCATTACATTAAGTCCTAATAATGCACAAACTATTATTGATAAGTACGGTAATACTTTTAGTATTGAATACTCTCCAACTTCTAATGTAGCGCTACCAATTGGAATACAAGCTAATATTATCAATGTTACTATAACTGCTGGTAATACAATCAATGAATTCATTTTAAACTTGTCTTTAAGCTCAATCCCTTGAGTCCTTGTAGCTGCTATAGTTGTATCAGATACAAATGATAAGTTGTCTCCAAACATTGCTCCACCAACAACGGTACCAACTATTAATGGAAGCGATATCCCTGTTTGTTGTGACATTCCTATTGCTATTGGAGTAAGTGCTGTCACTGTCCCCATCGAAGTCCCCATTGCAAACGATATCACACATCCTATTAAAAATGTACCCGGAAGTATTGCTTTTGTAGGTAATATGCTCAATCCTAAGTTAACTGTTGATTCAACCGCTCCCATAGCGTTAGCAACTGAGTAAAAAGCTCCTGCTAATATAAATATTATAACCATTAGGATAATTGTGGATTCTCCACCACCACGTGAAAAAATTTCAACTTTTTCGTCTATTGATAGTTTTTCTCCTTTTCTATTTAAACAAAGTGAGTAAGCTAATACAATGATAAATGCAACTAGCACAGGCATATTTGTAAATTTCTTAGTGACAATCCCTGTTGTTATAAATATAACTAAGAACACTAGTAATGGTGTTAACCCTAGAAAACTATTATATTTACTATCCTGCTTTTTATTTTCATTATTCATATGTTGTCCCTCCTAAATTAGGTCTTATAAGTTTCTTGGATAGGTACATCCCTATCACTACAATGCATAACGTATCATTAATCCATTAATGTTAATTATTTTTTAAAGCTTTATCGTACAATAACTTATCACTACGACAAAGTAATAAAGTTTTAACATTAGATGTTCGTAGATATTCTCGTTGCTTATCATAGTACTTTTTAGCCCTCACCCCCTTTACTACAAACTAAAGCATCTTATAAATATCAGCTTAGTTAACGAATTTTTTTAATGTTTGTACATATTGCATTCCTGTTTTATATTGGTCTCTGTTCAAAATAAACTCTTTGCCTACACGTATAAGTATTTTTTCTACTTCGGCTCTTTTGTGCTCATCTTGTATACTTGTTATATCTTCTACTTTGGCTATTCCAACTATACGCCTAATAATTTCAAGTCCTGCAGTACCAGCTGTATCACTTAAAATACTATCTAGATAATACTCGTTGAATCCATCTGTCTTAGCTAGTAAATCTGTTACTTCTGTTTTATATTTTTTGTTGAATTTTTCTTTAAAAATATCAATAATATCTATCACACATTGCTCTAGCCAAGATAGGAAATCATATTTCTCTTTTGAATCTTCAATTGTAGCATATCCATGCCCCCAAGCTAATAATAGATTGGCCACGATATTTCCAACGTCATATCCTATTGGGCCAAAGAAAGCAAACTCTGGATCTATTACCTTTATTTCTTTTTCGTCTATAAATATTGATCCTGAATGTAGATCTCCATGTATTAACGCTTGAGTATTGTTCATAAAATTGAACTTCAATTTACCAATTTCTAATCTGAGTTTCTTATCTTTATATATATTATCTTGTACAAATTTACTCATTGCAGGTATCACAGTGTTTTCTCCTAAAAAATTGCCGGCTGGTTCTGTAAATACTAATTGCTCACTTATGTCACATAATTCAATATTAGTGAACTGTTTAACCATCTCTTTTTTCTTTTTGTGATCCATAACTATATCTGTTGTTGGTAACAAAGTATTTACCATGAATGTTGTAATGTTTTGCGCAAAATGTTTATAGATGTTATTTTCTAAAAGTGCTTTACGCATTATTTTGTAGTCTGATAAATCTTCCATCGCATAACAATTCATTATTTCATCATACATGTAAATCACTGGAACGTATCCACTACATAATTCACCTTGCATTTGTAATATTTTACATTCAGATATATTTCTATCTATATTCAATTTTCTTCCTGATTTAGCTCTAGTATCTTCACCTGAATGTTTTAATATTAGAGATTTACCAGTATTTTTGTCTACTATTTTAAATACATAATTAAGGTTTCCATCCCCTATTTCTTTACACTGAAGATTAGATGTATCTTCAAAAAAGTTCAACTTCTTTTTTACGTATTCTACTGCATCCTCTTCCTGCATTAAAAAATATTCATCAAAACGATTTTTATCTGTCATAATTTTACCTCCATTTATTCATTGTAATATTCACTTAAATTGTATGGAGAATAAATCCCTTTATCAGTTACTATTCCTGATATCAACTTAGGTGGAGTTATATCAAATGATGGGTAAAAACCTTTAACACCTTCCATCGTTGTTTTTATTCCCATTGCTTGTAGCACAAATTCAGAATCTCTTTCTTCAATCTTTACAGAACTAATATCTTTATGCTTTAGATTAGGTATACCTGTCGCATAATATGGTATTCCCCAATAATGTGCTGCTAAAGCCATTTGAAAAGTACCCACTTTATTAACTACATGCCCATCCATAGTTATAGCATCTACAGCAGAAGTAAATACATCTACATTTTTAATTTTCATAACATACCCCGGCATATTATCTGTTATTACTGTGACATCTATTCCCATATCTCTTATAACGCTTGCTGTTAATCTTGCCCCCTGAAAATAAGGTCTAGTTTCCGCACAGAATACTTTTATATTATTGTTATTTTCTACACATAGCTTCATAAGCATACCAACTACTGTTTCACCAAAACATTGTGTCATGATTGTCCCGTTCTTAGGTATTTTTTCATATAGGTACTTTGCCACTTTTTCATATCTAAGGTATTTTTTATTGGCTTCATCTATTGCAACTTCCATTACTTTTTCTACTGCATTATCTCTATCATCTACAACCTCCAGAGCTTTCTCGTGACATGCTTTTACAGCTTTTAGCATATTGGCTACAGTAGTTGGACGACTATGACAAAGAGTATGCATTGCATCATTTATATATTCAATATACTCATTATCTGATAAGTCTTTTGCTTCATTTACAGCTAGAACCATTCCCATATTAACTGCTATATATGGTCCACCACTTTGAGTTACCATATCTTTTAAAGCTTTTGATACTTCTTTGTGTGTTTTACATTCTACAAATTTAGTTTCTACTGGATAGATTCTTCTATCTAAAATACGGACTATCCCATCTTCGTACCAAGCAACATTTTCATATCTAAGTAAAAAGGCTAAACCTTTATCTGCTCTAAACATATATACACCTCTTTTAAGAATTTTTCATCATATTTATTTCTTTATCAGAAAGAACTTTTACATTCCCTGCATTCTTAGCTATATGATATATCTTAGCTGCATCTTCTAAATAAATTGAAGAAGTAAAAGCTTTGTCAACTGTTTCACCTATTGCTAAAGTTCCATGATTACTTAATAAACAAGCTTTTCTATCTTTAAGTACTTTCAACGCTTCTGTTCCTATGCTTTCTGATCCAGGCATACCAAACTTAGCTACTGGTACATCTCCTCCGATAAACGGTACCATTTCTATAAGTATAACTGGTATAGTTTCTTGGCATACAGCAAAACCTGTTGCATAAGGTGAATGTGTATGGAGTACACACTTTATATCTTTTCTGTCTTTAAATATCTTTGCATGCATTTTCCATTCTGAAGAAGGTTTGTTATACCCATCTAATATAGTCCCATCAAGTTTTAATACTACTAAATCCTCTATAGTCATTGTATCGTAAGGTATACTTGAAGGTGTAATAATCATAACTTCATTATCTTTATCATAAATGCTTACATTCCCACTTGTTCCAGCAACTAGTCCTAATTTGTATGAATCCTTTGCTGCTTTTAGTACTTCTTTCTTTAACTCGTTTAATTTCATTAATATACACTCCTATTATTATGTCTTGTTATTATATAGCTAGTTTTAAAATTTCGATTATATCATCTTTGTTTAGTTTCTTGAATCTTCCCAATGTCTGTGATCCGTTTAGTGCTTTTTGCGCCATTTCTTCAAACTTATCTATAGGTACTCCTGCCTCTGACAATTTGATTTTTAGTCCCAATAATATTAAGAATTCTTCAAATTTCTTTATACCTTCTTGTACTATATAGTTTTTATCTAATTCTTTGTCAACTCCAAATACTCTAATAGATAATTGCATGAATCTATCTATATTTTGGTTTTGTACATATTTCATCCATGCTGGAAAAACTATAGCCATTCCCGCTCCATGTGTAATATCATAAAGCGCACTTATTTCATGCTCTATTCTATGAGATGCCCAATCAGATGTCCTACCAGCATCTAACATTCCGTTATGAGCAACTGTTGCTAACCACATTATTTCAGCACAATAGTCATAATTTTTAGGATCTTTTTTAAGTAATGGTCCAACTTCTAAAACAGCTTTCATAGCTCCTTCTAATAGGTAATCACTCAGTATTGAATTCTCAGTAGTTGTAAAATACCTTTCCAACAAATGAGATAGTATATCAGCTATACCACAAGACATCAAATAATCTGGTATTGTATAACACATCTCAGGGTTTAAGACAGAGAATTCTGGTACTATTAAATCTATATCAATACCACATTTTAGATTTTCTTCTTCGTTTGTTATAATACTACTTTCAGACATTTCTGAACCTGATCCTGGTATCGTTAGTACTGTTCCTACTTTTAATGCAGACTGTGGAGTTGCTTTACCATTATAAAAGTCCCAAACATCACCGTCATACATAGCACCTAATGCTATTGCTTTAGCCGAATCTATTGCACTTCCACCACCTACTGCTAATACAAAATCTATATTTTCTTTCTTGCAAATCTCTACACCTTTTCTTACTAATGATAGTCTTGGATTTGGTACAACACCATTTAAAATAACATAATCTATGTTGCTTTCCTGTAACGAATCAATAATTCTGTCTAATATTCCCAATTCCTTGAGATATTCACCACCATAGTGCAGTAATATTTTTTTGCTATATTTCAAAACGTGTTTACCAACTGATTTTTCCATATCTTTACCAAAAATAATCCTTGTAGTACTTTTAAAATTAAAATTATCCATATTATAACTACTCCTTCCCTACAACTATGACATCAACATCTTTTTCATTTAGCACTTTTATATATTTATTTGGTATGTCTCTGTCTGTTATTATGACATCAATATCACCCAAATCACATATTTTATTTGCAGCAGGTGAATCAAACTTTGTATAATCTACTATTAGATATTTTTTCATTGATCTTTTGAACATATTTTTTCTAACTCTCGCCCCTAATTCATGATTATCAGTTACTCCAAATTCTGCATTTATTGAAGAGCAACTCACAAAAGCTTTATGGGCGGATACGTTTTCAAGAGCATCTGTCGTCATATATCCTACAAACGAACTTGTACTTTTTCTTAAAGTTCCTCCTAGACAAATAACTTTTACACTTTTATTGTTTTCAAACTCATTTGTTATTTTTAATGAATTAGTAATAACCTTCAATCTTTTATTAGTGCCATTTAAGTTTTTGGCTATATATAATGCGGTTGTACTACTATCAAGCATTATACAATCTCCATCTTCTATTAAATCTATACACGCACTTCCAATTGATTGTTTTTCTTCAATGTATATAGTCTCTCTTATCTTTATTGGTACTTCTGTATCAGATGTTTGCGGTAAATACGCTCCACCACGCACTCTTTTTAATTTCTTTTCTTTTTCTAGTTTTTCAAGATCTCTTCTTATAGTTTCTTCTGATACTTTTAGTAATTCACTCAAATTACTTATTATAACACTTCCATTTTCTATAAGTAATTCTTCTATTTTTTTTAGTCTATCAACTGCTAACACCTTACCACCCCTTGTTTGTTTTATACTGAGTACTTATATTATAAAACAAATATTATTACAATGTCTTATTTTTTATATCGTCTTTTGTATTACTCGTTAGCAAAATATTATCACATTTAACCACATTAGTCAACATTAACTCAAAATATTTTCACATTTTCCAACATATATCCACGAATTCTAATTAATATAGTCTCATTTTCAGTCATTTCCACACAAAAAAAAAGACTACCTCACATCTGATAATCTCTTCTTACTAATAATTTGATTTGACAAAATTTATCATTCATTATTGACTGATAAGAACTTATTATAAATTAATTTAGCCCATATTCATCTATTTTTTTATATAGACTCACTCTACTTATTCCCAAAAGCTTTGACGCTTTATTTTTATTCCCTTCTGTTTTAGCAAGTATTTCTTTTATTACTTCTTTTTCTACCTCTGATATTATTTTTTTAAGGTTTTTATCTTTTATTGTTGATAAGTTAAACTTTTTCTTCGTAATCCTTTCTGGCAAGTGTGTTGGCTTTATAATCAAATCTACACCTAATAAGTTTATTGCCCTTTCTATAATATTTTCTAGTTCTCTAACATTCCCTGGCCATGAATAGTCTTTAAGATAGTTAATCGCTTCCTTTGATATCCCTTCTACATATATGCCTAATCTTTGTGCAATTTTAATCGTTAATTTATTTGCTAGCATTTCTATGTCTTCTTTTCTTTCCCTTAAGGCTGGTAGTTTTATTGACATGACGTTTAATCTATAAAATAAATCCTCTCTAAAAGCTTTATTATTCATTTCTTTTTCAAGGTCTTTGTTTGTAGCTGCTATAACTCTTACATCTATTTCTTTTTCATCATTTGAACCTAACTTGACTATCTGCTTTTCTTGAAGTACTCTAAGTAACTTTACTTGCATATTAAGTGGCATATCACCAATTTCATCTAATAATATAGTTCCTCCGTCAGCAAGTTCAAATCTACCCATTTTACCACCTTTTTTTGCTCCTGTAAAAGCACCCTCTTCATAACCAAATAACTCTGACTCTAAAAGCTCAGCTGGGATTGCTCCACAATTTATCTTTATAAAAGGACCATATCTTCTATTACTTGCATTGTGAATTGCATGCGCAAAGAGTTCCTTTCCTGTTCCACTTTCTCCCAAAATCAAAACACTTGAATCTGTATTTGCTACTCTCTTAGCAAGGTTTATGACATACTTCATACTTTCACTGTTTTCACAAATTTGTTCAAAAGAATATTTTGCTTTCTGGTTTTTATTTAATTTGTTCTTATAGTATTCAAGCTCTTTTTGGAGATTACTTATTTTTTTATTTAGAAACAGTAAGTCTGCTAAATCTTTAAACATCACTTTGCCAACTGCACCTATTATTTCATTGCCTTTTTTTAAAGGTATTCTCATTGAGATCATCTTATGACCTTTAACTTGTTGTACCTCTCCTACTTCCTTTTCACCTGTCCTCAATACAATATGCAATCTTGTATTTTCTATTACATCAGATATATGTTTACCTTCAGGTTTGTCTATATTTAGAAACTTTTTGTATGCTTTGCTCATCATTGTTATATTACCTTTTTCATCTACTACTACTACTCTTTCATCAAATGCATTCATAACAGTTTGTAGCATTTCTAAGTTAGCAATTTCTTTGTTTAACTCATAAATTTCAGTAATATCATTAAATAAAGAAAAAGCTCCACTGATGTTATTATTTGAATCAAATATAGGTACACTATCTACTAAGTATCTACGATTATCAATACATAACTCTTGTTTGAATAACGGCTTTTTCTTTTTGATAATCATAGGCAGATTACTATTAGGTAATACTGATAATATATTTTTACCTATAACATTATCTTTATCTATATTAAGTAGCTTATTGAATTCCTTATTAGCTATTACAATTTTTCCTTCAGTATTTATTTGTATTAAGGCTTCTTTTATATGTTGTAATATATATCTACAACTACTGTCTTTTAACATTCTGCTTCACCTCGACTTATTTAATCATACAGCACATATAATCTGCCACAAAGCATATCACGTCTTGTGTTTAGAAAAACTCTCAGGGGTGTCTTATAAGACACCCCCTCTGCTATGTTAATTATATCACATATTCAATATATAACAATGCTATTTTTTAGAGTATTTTTCTATTTAATAATTATTTAGTGAACAAAAAGCCTTAATATAATGTTAATTTTATAACAATTTCTAGTATAAAAAATAATCTATATATTTATAAATCTATTTTCTTACTAATTCTAATTCATTTATTAGTGCTGGCAATACTTTGTTTGCATCTCCAACTATTCCAATATCACAAAATTCAAATATAGGTGCTTGCTCATCTTTATTAATGGCAACTATAAGTTCTGAATCTTCCATACCAGTTACATGTTGAATAGCACCTGATATACCGCATGCAACATATAAATCTGGTCTTACTGTTTTACCTGTTTGACCAACTTGATGATTTCTATCTATCCATCCTGCATCGACTACAGCTCTAGACGCAGAAACCTGACCATCTAGCTTACTAGCTAGTATTTTAAGTTGCTCGAAGTTTTCAGCTTTACCTATACCTCTACCTCCTGATATAAGTACATTTGCATCTTCTATGTTTATTTTTTCTTTAGTCTCTTTAACAATCTCTAATATCTCAATGTTTAAGTCATCAGTTGTAAACTGTATTTTCATCTCATCAATCTTGCCTACTTTGCTCTCATCTTTCTTTGCAAGAGTCATTACTCCAGGTCTTACTGTTGACATTTGTGGTCTATGATCTGGACAAACTATTGTCGCCATAATATTTCCACCAAAAGCTGGTCTAGTCATCAAGAGATTTTTATTTTCTTCATCTATATCGAGTACAGTACAATCTGCTGTCAATCCTGTGTGTATTCTAGCTGATACTCTTGGTGCTAAATCTCTACCTATAGTTGTTGCTCCTATTAAGAATATCTCTGGTTTATTTTCATCTATTACTTTAACTAAGGCCTTTGTATACGGTTCAGTTATATAAGTCTCTAGGGCTTTATCATCAACATAAATCACTTTATCTGCTCCATAATGTATAAGTGTCTTTGCTAAATTTTTTATATCTTTTCCTAATATTACTCCTGTTACATCTACCTCTAGTTTGTTTGCTAATTCTCTAGCTTTACTAATCAATTCAAGTGATACTTTTTGCAGTACACCTTCTCTTTGTTCTGCAAATACAAATACGCCTTTATACTCTGCTAAACTCAAGTTTACTCCTCCTAACAACTATATTATGAATTTCTCTTGTAATTTTTCAACAATCAATTTTGCTGCTTCATTCTCATCTACATTATACACTTTACCTGCTGATTTTACTCCCTTAGTAAATGATTTTTTAACCTTAGTTGGTGATCCTTTTAATCCAATGTTTTTAGTATCTACATCAATATCATCTAAGCTCCATTTTATTATTTCTTTTTCTTTATAAGCATCCATAACACCACCTACTGACATGTATCTTGGAGTATTCATTTCACTTAATGTAGTTATTAAGCATGGTGTTTTAACTTTTAATTTGTGATAACCTTCTTCGTATTTTCTTTTTAATACAAGACTTTTTTCACTAAGTTCTAAGTCTTCAACATAGCTGACTTGTGGTAGCTTTAAATGTTCTGCTATTTGTGGCCCTACTTGTGCTGTGTCTCCATCTATAGCCTGCCTTCCTGCTATTATCAAATCATATTGTAACTTTTTAATTGCTGCTGCTAGTGTAGAAGATGTTGCCCATGTATCTGCACCTGCAAATGCTCTATCACTCAATAATATTGCTTTATCTGCTCCCATAGCTAACGCCTCTCTTAAAGCTTTTTCCGCTTGAGGAGGTCCCATTGTTATAACTGTTATTTCGGCATCAATTTTATCTTTAATTGCAAGTGCAGCTTCTAAACCACTCTTATCATCTGGATTTATTATACTTGGTACTCCATCTCTGATAAGTGTACCTGTTTTCTGGTCTAATTTTACTTCTGTTGTATCTGGCACTTGTTTTATACACACAACTATTTTCATATGTTTAACCTCCTATCTTAGTATATTGCTTGCTATAACCATTTTTTGGACTTCTGAAGTACCTTCATAAATCTCTGTAATTTTAGCGTCTCGCATCATTCTCTCTACTGGATATTCTCTAGTATAGCCATACCCGCCGTGAAGTTGAACTGCTTTAGTAGTTACCATCATAGCTGTATCTGCTGCAAATAGCTTAGCCATAGCAGATTCATTACTGTAGATTTTTTGATTGTCCTTAGCTTTTGCTGCTCTATAAACTAACAATCTTGCCGCATCTGTAACAGTTTGCATATCTGCTAGTTGAAACTGTGTATTTTGGAATTTTGCTATACTTCTTCCGAATTGTTTTCTTTCTTTTACATATTTTATTGTTTCATCTATTGCACCTTGTGCGATTCCTAAAGCTTGAGCTGCTATCCCAATACGTCCACCATCTAATGTCTTCATAGCTATAGAAAATCCTTTACCTTCTCTACCTAGTAAGTTCTCTTTTGGAACTTTACAGTTTTCAAATATCAACTCACATGTAGACGAGCCCTTGATTCCCATTTTTGCCTCTTTCTTTCCAACACTAAATCCATCAAAGTCTTTTTCTACTATAAAAGCTGATATTCCCTTAGTTCCTTTACTTTTATCCGTCATAGCCATTATGATATATATATCTGCATATCCAGCATTTGTGATGAATATCTTTGAACCATTTAATATATAATAATCTCCTTCTAATACAGCTTTAGTCTGCTGAGCTGATGCATCTGTACCTGCATTTGCCTCAGTTAATCCAAATGCTCCGAGGTTCTCTCCACTTAATAATGGCCTTAGATACTTTTCTTTTTGCTCTTTTGTTCCATGTTCATATATAGGGGCTGCACATAGTGATGTATGTGCTGAAACAATTACTCCTGTAGTCCCACATACTTTCGATAGTTCTTCTACAGCCATTGCATATGCTAAGTTATCAGCACCTTGCCCACCGTATTCTTTAGGAAATGGAATCCCTAAAAAACCGTATTTACCAAGTTTTTTCACTGTCTCGACAGGAAACATTTCTTTTTCATCTACTTCTTCTGCTAACGGTTTAACTTCTTTTTCTGCAAATTCTCTGTACATCTGTCTTAACAATTGATGCTCTTTTGAAATATTAAAATCCATAATTCTCCTCCTTTATGCCTCTAGTTAACTGTACACTTCTATTTTAATAACATTTTGGTATTGCTTTTTTAATCGAATTTAGGTTCTTTTAACTACTTATTATAGTCATAAAATCCTCTTTTAGTTTTTCTACCTAGTAACCCTGCTCTTACCATTTTCACAAGGAGTGGATGTGGTCTATATTTAGGATCGCCAAATTCTTTATATAGAACTTGCATAATAGCTAAGTTTACATCATTTCCAATCAAGTCCGCTAATGCTAAAGGACCTATAGGATGATTCGCTCCTAATTTCATTGCCTCATCTATATCATGAGCACTAGCTACTCCATCTGCTAGTATTCCTATTGCTTCATTTATCATTGGAATTAATATTCTATTGACTACAAAACCAGGTGCCTCCTCAACTTCTACTGGGTTTTTATTTATGTCTCTAGTTATCTCTATGATTTTATTTTTAGTTTCATCTGATGTTGGTAATCCCTTTATTATCTCTACTAGTTTCATAACTGGAACTGGGTTAAAGAAATGCATACCTATTACTTTTTCTGGTCTACTGGTAGCTGTCGCAATTTCAGTTATTGACAATGATGATGTGTTAGTGGCTAATATAGCTGATTCTTTGCAAAGACTATCTAATTCAGAGAATATTACTTTCTTTATCTCCATATCCTCTACTGCTGCCTCAATCACTATATCAACATCCTTGCATTCTTTTATATCTGTAGTAACAGTTATGTTACTCAATATTTCTTCTTTTCTTTCTTCGGTAATTTTCTCTTTTTTTACACTTCTATCAAGATTTTTTGTAATTACTTTTACTGCTCTTAGCACATATTCTTCTTTAATATCTCTAATTATCACACTGTAACCAGATTGAGCAAATATTTGAGCTATGCCACTACCCATAGTCCCTGCTCCTAAAACCATTATTTTCATGTAAATTACCCCCTTTTTATTTACCTATAAATTTAGGTTTTCTTTTCTCTATAAAGGCTGTCATTCCTTCTACTTGATCTTTACTGGCAAAACATAGGGCAAACAAATCTTTTTCTATTTGTATACCAGTTTCTATATCAGTTTCACACCCTCTATTAATAGCACTTTTTGCATATTTAACGGCTAATTTAGCATTTTGGGCTATTTCTTTTGCAAGCTTAACAGCTTCACTTATCAATTCATCTTGGTGAACTATTTTATTTATCAAACCTATCTTTTCAGCCTCTTTTGCATTTATTAATCTTCCTGTAAATATTAGTTCTTTTGCTTTTGCAATACCTACTAATCTAGATAATCTCTGAGTACCACTAAATCCTGGTATAATGCCTAAACTTACTTCCGGTTGCCCAAATTTAGCATTATCACTTACTATCCTTATATCGCAACACATTGCTAGTTCGCATCCTCCTCCTAATGCAAAACCATTGACAGCTGCTATGACAGGCTTTTTAAATAATTCTATCTTTCTAAATACATCTATACCTAATCTAGCAAATTCTCTTGCACTCTCAACATTTAAATCTCTCATTTGTAATATATCTGCTCCTGCTACAAAAGCTTTTCCCTCTCCTGATAATATCAACACATCTATATCATCGTTAGCTGATATTTCATTTAGTTGTGAGTCTAGCTCTTTAAGCACTTGAGTATTTAATGCATTTAATGATTTTGGTCTATTGAAGCTTAAAATAGCAACATTTCCTTCTACCTTCAATAATAGATATTTTGAATCCAATATAATGACCTCCCCTTAAGTTTGCATATATAATATTAAGCAATTTTCATGCCATAATTAATAAATATTATTAAAACCTGAGAATCACTGAAATACACCCAATTTATCACGTTTATCATTAATCAATCTATCATATATGATCTTACCTAGATTATTAAAACTGTTCACTTTGTATACATTATCCAGTAAAAACACTGCAATCATTGATAAAATCATAACAAATAAACATGTAAATAATATTTACATGTTTATTTGTTGTACACCCAAAAATTAAACCCTCTATTTTACTCTACTTTCTTGATAATTCAATAATTCTAAGCAAATTATGATATCACAGTTTTATCTAAAATATGTTTTTAATTTATTTTATTCTATGCTACTAATACGCCCAAGAGCTACTTTTTTTGTTGTTTTATCAATATATTGTTCTTTGCATCCTTTATACTGTGTAAAATTTTGCTTTCTTTTGATAAAAACTTATCATTGTCATATCGTTTTTATCATTATGCTTTATGCTATAAAACTTCATTACTTGACATATACTGATAATCTGTGTATAATAAAAACTCACAATAGTATAACTATGATAGAGGCGCAGAGATTATTAGTAGCAATGTGGAGCTTAGCAAGCTATGATACATAGTGAAAGGATGATTTGCCGAAACATTATTTTATGCTAAGGAATAATGTTGGGGTTAAGTTTAATAGGCTTAACACTCTCACTACGTTATGTAGTGGAGGCGCTATTATTTGACGAGAGATTCCTTTTCAGACAATAGTGCTTACTATTGTTTTTTTATTGTTACTAAACATACTAATGAGGAGGAAATCTTATGGATTTATTTATGAGTCTTTTACCCGCTATCGTAATGATAGTACTTGTGATAATCTCGCAAAAAGTTATTTTATCAATTTCAGTAGGTGTTATTTTAGGTTCTCTGATTACACATAATTTTAATATTGTATCTTCTACGAAGTATATAGGTGTCACAATGAAAGGTATTGTGACGGATTTTTCTTGGTATATGCCTATAGTAGGTTTTTTACTTCTTTTAGGAATTATCACTGCTTATTTAACTATATCTGGCTCAACAAGAGCATTTGCTGATTGGGCAGTTTCTAAAATTAAGAACAAAAAATCTGCTCAATATCTCGCATGGTTACTTGGAATCATAATTTTTATTGATGACTATTTTAATGCTCTGGTTATTGGTGAAATATCAAAACCTATAACTGACAGATACAATGTTAGTAGAGCTAAGCTTTCTTATATTATTGACTCTACCAGTGCACCTGTATCTATATTACTACCTATATCTACTTGGGGAGCATATGTTATCGGTATATTAACTGGTGTATTTGAAAAGATAGGTTATAAAACCTACAGTAGCACTACTGCTTTTTATCATCTTATGCCAATGCAATTTTATGCTATAGTTGCTCTTACAATGGTATATATTGTGATAAAATTTGATGTGAATATATTCAAAATGAAGACTTATGAAGTAAGCTCTATGAACGGAAATGATATAAGTCGCTCTGACAATAATGCTGAGTTATTTGATGTGAAAATCGAGACAGATAAAGGTAATAAGTGGGGATTAATTGTAACTATTTTTTCTTTAATCATATTGATTCTTGGGGGTATGCTATATGAAGCAAACTGGGATATAAGCAAAATGCTCACAGTAGAAATAACGCTACCACTATTTAGAGCTTCTGTTATTACCACTATTATTGCTTTACTTTTTGCAATATCTACTAGAGATATTTCAGCCAAAAAACTTTTTAAAGCAACTCTTAAAGGAATTTATTCAATGCTACCTGCTTCAATAATATTGATTTGCGCTTGGACTTTAGTAGCTGTAATCGGAGAATTAAATACAGGAAAATATCTAGCTGATCTAATAAAAGGTTCTAATATAAACCCTAGCTTCTTACCTCCAATATTATTTATTGTGGGTAGTCTTGTAGCATTTATGACTGGTACTAGTTGGGGTACATTTGGATTATTGTTACCTATAGCAGGTGAAATACTCGCTGCAAGTGACCAAGCTATGATACTTCCAGCAATGGCAGCTGTTTTAAGTGGCGCTATTTTAGGAGATCACTGTTCACCAATAAGTGATACAACTGTACTTTCAGCTACAGGAGCACAGTCAAAGCTTGATAGTCATTTTACTTCTCAGTTACCTTATGCTTTAATATCAGGTATGATAGCATTTGTTGGATATATAATATATGGATTTACTACTAACCTACTGCTAAGTTATATAGCTATAGCAACTCAATTATTACTATTTACAATTATAATCAAAAAAATTAATAAATAAAGAGAAGCAAAAGTAGCTTTTTGCTTCTCTTTTTATATCTTTTTGGTAATACTAATATCGAAAAGAGGTGTTAATTATGAAACAAAATCATTTTGAACCCGATAAACGTTCTTCAAATTTTCGTATGGATATTGGTACTGATTTTAATTTAACTCTTGTTCCAAACTATGAACTATTGAAACATACTAATAGTAATGTTAACTTTAATAAAGATTCTGGCAAAAAAATTGTTGTTAATGAAGATGAAGTGCTGTTAAATACAAATGCTAATGATCCTAACCCCTAGGTTTATGTAAGATAATATTATCCTTTAGTAATATTCTTTGTATGTTATCTACTATAGATGAACTGTTTATAATCTTGTATACGTTACTTTTTGAATCGCTTATTCTTATATAATTATCCTCATATATATAAATCTGTATATATTTTTTAGGTAGCCTAATATATAAGGAATATTTTAATTCTTTATAATAAAATTTTCTTGGCTCATAATTTATAACTGTTAGATTAGATAAACAGTCCATTATATCATTTATTACCTTGCTATCTTCTATCTTAGTACGAGCATTATCTTTTATGTCGTATCCCCTTTTTGTGAGCCCTATACTTTTTATGTCATCTAGTTTTTCACTGTAGTATTTTTCTAATACTCCATTTGTGAAATTTCTTGGATAAATCCTATCTATTATTATGTAGCCACATAACAAAACTATGCATATTAAAACTATCATAGTTTTTATGTATTTCTTTTTATAGATATAGCTAATTATACTAAGACAACCTAGTGCTATAACTAAACATACAGTTATATCTTCGTTTAGATTGTAAAATACACCCACTGTATTGGTTATTAACATTAAAATCAACCATATCCTACAACTAAGCCATTTTTTCATAGAATTTCTCCTTATTTTTCTAATATAATATATATTACATTCATGTTAAAAATAATACCTTCTTCTGTTTTTCGATTATCTAAATATCTATCTACTTCTAACTTAAATTCATTAAAGTCACCTTGCTTTTTTATCTTATCAAATATATTACTTACAGCATTAGACCACATTTCATCCCACCACTGTTTTTCATCATTATAGATTACTTTTTTGGATTCTTCTACTATATTAATAATCCTAAAACCTTTTATGTTTATATGTTTTTTTAGATTTTCTACTGTATTCAATATTAGCTTTGCTGCACTATTTTTATTTTGAGTGGGCTTTGTTGCCTTTAAATACTTGTTAACTATGTTTGTAAGCCATTGTTGCTCTTGTTGCTCTCCCCATGTACTAAAAATAAGTTGTCCACTTTTTCTTAAAACTGATAATAGCTGATTTAATTTACTATCATCATGCAATATATTTCCTATACTAAAACCTGCTACAATAGCATCGAAATAGTTTTCAGCAAAATCTAAATCTTCTAAATCCATTACTCTCACTTCTACATTTTTTATTTTCTTTTTTTCTATATCCTTTTTTGTCTCACTAACCATATTATCTGAAATATCAACGCCTGTTACTTTACCCTTTTCTCCCACTATCAAAGAGGCTGGAAATAATGTTGATCCTCTTCCTATGCCTACATCTAATACATAGTCTCCTTCTTTTATACTTGATAAACTAACTAGTCTTTGCCCAAAATAATCCCAATAATCAGGCCCTATTTTACTAAAATTTTTAGCTACATTGTCCCATAATTGTTTTAACTGTTTTTTTCTATCTTTCATTTTATCCTCCTATTATCATTAGTGAGGAACTCTAAAAACTTCTGCCCTGCTGAAGATAGTGGTACTCCTTTTAAAGTCGCTACTCCAATTTTCCTCTTTGGTATACTGTTCTTTATTTTTATTTCAAAAACCTCTTTGTTATCTAATTTATCCATTATAAAGTTCTTGGTTACACATGATATCCCGAGTCCTATTTCAGCAAATTTTACTAGTAAATCTACACTTCCTAGCTCTATTTCTGGCTCAGCTTGTATGCCATTATCACTAAAAAATTTGTCTATAAATTTTCTAGTATTGCTCCCTTTTTCTAAAAACACTAACGGATATTTACTAAGTTTATCTAACGTTATTTCTTTATTAAAATCTTTTGAGTACTTTTCTCCACATATAAAACAATCTTCTATAGTCAGTGTTTTCATTATATCAAGTGTTTTATCTTTTTCTATCGGTAAATTTATAACTCCTAAATCTACCGATCCACTTTTTAGTAAATTTATAGTTTCATAGGATGTTCTGTTTGTTACTTTCATCTTTATATTCGGATATATTTTATGGAATTGTTCTAAATATGGCATTAGATAATTTGCGCAAAGTGTATCACTAGCACCAATTATTATCTCACCGTAGTCAAGTTTTTGCATTTCTAAAAACTTAGATTCCCCAGCTTTTATGAACTTGTATGCTTTTTCTATGTATTTAAAGAATATTTCTCCTTCTGTAGTCAGCTTTATTCCTTTTGGAGTTCTTAAAAAAACTTTTCCTCCTAGTTTTTCTTCTAACTGTTTAATCGATTGACTTACAGCTGGTTGTGAAATATATAGTTTTTTAGCCGCATCAGATATTTTACCTTCTTTTACTACAGTATAGAATACTTTGTAAAACTCAAAATTAATATTCATATAACTTCTCCTTATATTATGTATAACTATTATTAATTTTACTTATCATCATATATCTATTATACTCTATAGTGTAAGAAAAATATACCTTTATATGAAAGGGGAGTATATATGAGTATAACAGCAATTGTCGGTGGCAATTGGGGCGACGAAGGTAAAGGAAAAATGACTGACCTCTTAGCAAAGAAAGCGGACTATGTAGTAAGGTTTCAAGGAGGTAATAACGCAGGTCATACTATCATAAATAAATACGGAAAATTTCAATTGCATCTATTACCATCAGGAGTATTTTCTGAAAACGTAATTAATATATTGGCAACAGGTGTAGCAGTAAATATTGAAGCGTTTTTAGAAGAATACAACGAACTAATATCTAGAGGTGTACCTAAACCTAAAATCATGATATCTGATAGAGCTCAAATAGTATTACCTCATCACATCTTATTTGATAAATATGAGGAAGAACGTCTTGGAAAAGCTAAATTTGGTTCTACTCAATCAGGTATAGCTCCATTTTACTCTGATAAATACAGTAAAATAGGTATTCAAGCTATTGATCTTTTTGATAGAGAATCATTATTGAAAAAAGTAGAAAGAAATATAGAAAAAAAGAATGTACTTTTACAACATTTATATAAAAAACCACTTTTAAATGCAAAGGAAATTTGTGATTATTTATATGAACTAGGTACGCAAATAAGACATTTTGTATGTGATACATCAAATGAACTTTATGAGGCGTTATCTAATGGTAAAAAAATACTTATGGAAGGACAACTAGGAGCATTAAAGGATCCTGATCATGGAATATATCCTATGACCACTTCATCTTCTCCTCTAGCTTGTTATGCACCTGTAGGTGCAGGTGTGCCAGCTAAAACTATAGAAAATGTTGTAACTGTAGTAAAGTCTTACTCAAGCAGTGTTGGCGCTGGTCCATTTGTATCTGAAATATTTGGAGAGAAAGCCGACGAGCTTAGAAATCTTGGAGGAGATAATGGTGAATATGGAGCTACTACTGGACGTCCTAGAAGAATGGGCTGGTTTGATGTAGTTGCTACTAAATACGGATGTAGAATACAAGGGACTACTGAGGTTGCTCTTTCTTTATTAGATGTTCTTGGCTATTTAAGAAAAATCCCTGTATGTAAAGCTTATGATATTGATGGAGTTATCACAACTGATTTCCCTCCAACTGAGATATTGAACACAGCTAAACCGGTTGTTGAATATTTACCAGGTTGGAACTGTGATATTTCACATATACGTGATTTCAAAGACCTTCCTCAAGAAGCTAAAGATTATGTAACTTATATTGAAAAAAGTATTGGTTTCCCTATAAAATACATTTCTGTTGGCCCTGAAAGGGACGCTATTATATTTAAATAGATTTTAAAACTTAAAGGGTTTGTTTAATCAAAGATTAATCAAACCCTTTAAGTTTGATGTTATAACTTCTTTCTTAAAGCATATAATTAAGCTATATATTGGCTGGTTTAAATTATAATTTTCTATTATTTATAAATTCTTTTATCATTTTTATATCCCGAAAGTCCTTTTCTCTACCAAGCTTTTGCTTTTGTTTTATAATACTTTTAAGACTCGCCACTGGTATGCCATTTATCATTTCGATTTCATCCACAAACCAATTCTCAAACAATTCTATATATTCGTTAAAATATAGTGTCCTTGTGTTATCTTCTTCATATTTATATTTATATCCTTTTTCAATTAGTTCCTCTGTAAGATTTGTAGTACACCCCAAATCAATATCTCTAGTGCTTTCTTTAACTCCATGGATAACTAATGATGCTCCAGAGGTTACCCAATAATCTTTTACATCAAAGCTTAACTCTTTAATTATATTTGTTATTTCATTTATTTTTAGCAAATTGTTTATTCTCCTCCTTTTCAATAAAAACTGATAAATCTTTAATATATGGTTTTTCGAAAATGAACTCAAGTGGCACTTTTACATTAGTTTTACTTAGGATATCACTTTGCAAAACTATAGCACTTAGTGAATTTCCTCCTATATCAAAAAAACTATCGTTGATGCTAACTCTTTTTATGTCAATAATCTCTTTGTATATCTGAGCTATTAATTCTTCTAGTCTATTTCTTGGATATATATATTCAACATCTTTATCTGATATTTTAATCTCTATAAGCCTTCTTCGATCGATTTTACCATTAGGAGTCAATGGTAAGTGGTCAGTTTGTATGAGTTGTGACGGAATCATATATGATGGTAGATATTCTCTTAGCTTATCTTTTATTGTGTTAATATTACATTCTTCGTCTGACACAAAATAGGCAGTTAATATTTTTGAATAGTCTTTAGATTGTTTGACTACGACGACTGCTTGCTTTACTGAATCTATTTGTATTAATGTATTCTCAATTTCTTCTAATTCGATTCTAAACCCTCTTATTTTTGTTTGATTGTCTTTTCTTCCCACAAAAACAATATTTCCATCTTCTAACCACTTGCCTACATCTCCTGTTTTATACATTAAACCACTCTCAAATGGATTGTTAATAAATTTTTCTCTAGTTAAGTTTGTGTTATTAATATACCCTCTTGCTACACCTCTACCACCAATGTATATCTCACCCTCTATTCCTATAGGGCATATCTGTAGTTTTTTATCTAATATATATACTTGTGTGTTAATCAATGGTCTTCCTATCGGTATGGTCACATGTTCATCTGAAATATAGTTTAGTTCATATATAGTGGATACGTCACAACATTCAGTTAAACCGTATACATTTATTATATTTACACCTAAAGCATTACTAATTTCTTTAGCGAGGCTTACATTTAAGGTCTCCCCACCTATTATAAAGTCTAAATTTTCTAGTCTATGACTAAATTTCAGCTTTGAAATCATTTGTAGATGTGTTGGTGTTCCATCTGCTATATCAATATTGTTATCTTTATAGTACTTTAAAAGACTACTACTTTCATAAATCATATCCCTAGGCACAATGTATAGACAATGCCCCAACATTAACGAAGGAAATATCTGTTTTATTGACGCATCGAAATAATATGGTGATACCATAGATATATTTAACTTTTTATTGTACTTATTATAAATACTATCTTTAATCCCGCATATTAAATTAACAACATTACTATGTTCTATCATAACACCCTTTGGTTTTCCTGTTGAACCAGATGTATAAATTATATATGCTAAATCTTCTGGCGAATTAATATTTTTAATATTCTCATATTTTTCATTAGTAATTCTTGCATTATTAATATCAATCATTTGGACATTCAGCTTGTAGTCTATAGTATCATTCTTTTCAGTTAAAACAAACTTTACATTACTATCCATTAACATATAATTTATTCTATTTTGGGGCAAAGTCGTGTTAATTGGTAGATATGCTCCTCCTGCCTTTATTACAGATAATATACTAACTATCATATTTATAGATCTTTCAAGCAAAACACCAACAACATCATTAGGCTTTACTCCTCTATCTCTCAATATATGTGCAATTCTATCACTTTCTCTATTTAGTTTTCTATAAGTCATTATTTCATCATTATATATAACTGCTATACTATTCGGCGTTTTTTTAACCTGCAAATCAAATAAGTCGTTCAATGTTAGATCAACTTCTTTATCACTCTTGCCTTTACTAAAATCGCTTGTTATCTTATGTATATTTTGGATGTTTTCTAGATTTACTTGTTTACAATTAGGACAATTCATATCATTTGTGATAGATATTTCTTCTACAATACTATTGTTCCAACCTCTTTCCCAATCAAATCCATTGTTAAGAGATAATTTTTTAAAATGCTCACTTATCCAGTATTTCATACCTAAATATCCGTTACTATCACCTATACTACTGTTTCCCTTCTGTAAGAATAGATAAAATTTGTTGTATACAGGTTCTCCTATGTTTAGTAGTATTTTTAAAGCTTCTGTGACTATAAATCCTGCACTCATAAAAACAGGAGGAGAACACACTGGTGTACTTGCTTGCTTGGCTTTATCTTTATTCGAATTGGCTTTTTTAATCTCGGCTACTTTATTGTAATCAAATAAGCAATGAAAACAAGGTGTTTTAGGTGGGTAAAAAATAGCTGCAAATGAGTTTATATCCATCATTCCATAAAATAAATGTGGAATATTTTTTCTAAGTGAACACCTTGAAAGTATGAATTTAACTTCAATATTATCTACACTATCAAATATAATAGATGACTCTCCTACCATTTCATCAATATTGTATTCGTCTATTTTGTCTGTGAATATTTCAACTTTTACATTTTTATTTATATTAAATACGGTTTTTTTTGCTGAAATTGCCTTGTTTGTTCCTATTCTAGATTCTTCACTAACACAATGAATAAACTGCCTATTTAAATTTGACAACTCTACATTATCATAGTCACATACTCTGATACACCCTATTCCTAATAAGGCAAGTTGGGTTATTATTGGAGATCCTGATCCCCCTGCTCCAGCGACAAAAACAGTTGTTTTCTTTAATAACTCCTGTTTTTCTATACCCCAATCATCTAGCAAAATTTGCCTTTTATATCTTGTCAACTCTTCATTATTTAACAACAATGCTCCCCCTTATCTGAATAAATAATTTGACCTACTTCTCTTAAAATAATATAAAAGTAACAACTATAACACATAATAATATTTATTAGGTTTGAATTGACTATACCTCATATTGATTTGTTTATATATTATATAATTATATCATTTTAAATTACTTTTAAAAATGACATTTTAATCCGTATATTGTATACTATATGTTATAACTGTTTTTTATAGGAGGATGACTATTTTGAAAAAGCGTATTATTTCTGTATTGTCTCTTTTCTTAATAATGTTTTTATTGTTTGTTAACAGATATCTAGAAATAGAATACAGTTTAAATCTATATGAGTATCTTAGTAGATCTAAGAGATTAACTAAGGAAGAACTTAATTATCTTAAATCTCATGGAGACATTATATACGCTTCTGATTACAACTCTCCTCCTCTGAGATATTTAGATACTGCTAATGGTCAATATCGAGGTGTTGTTATTGATTACATTAATGCTTTATCTATAGAACTAGGTACTCAAATAAAAGTGAGACCTATGATATGGAAGGATGCTCTTGATAGTCTCGCTGATGGCAAAACTGATATTTGCGATATGTATCCTTCTACAAATCGATCTAAATTATATCTATTTTCTAAACCAATTTATATTCAAAGAAGTGTTATATTAGTGTTAAAAGATAATGAGGACATTAAAGATTATAAAGATTTAGAAACTGTCAAAGTTGCTGCTCAAAAAGGTGACTATGTTATTGAATTCCTTAATTCTAAACTATCTAATATTAATTATTCTTTTACAGAAGACTATCTTCAAGCGATTAAACTATTACAAGAAGGTAAAGTTGATGCTGTAGTTGGAGATGAACCTGTAATAAGTCACTTTATTACACTTTTAGATATAAATGATGATGTTGCTATACTTGATAAACCATTATATGAAAGAGATAGTGTTTTATCAGTTCATAAATCTGAAAAGAAACTGCTGACTATATTAAATAAATGCATATACAATCTTAATAGAGCTAATACAATGAATAAAATTCAACAAAAATGGTTTGGTATCTCTACACCTATTACCAAAAATACTTCTAATGAAAAATATAGTCTTCTCATTGCATTCTTTGGCTTTAGTATAATTATGGTATTTTATTTATCATATTTATGGAATAAACATCTAAAAAAAGAAGTTACTAGACAGACCGAAAAACTTGACATTAGTAGAAACGATTTGCAAACTACTTTTGATGGACTTACTCATCTTATGCTGGTTCTAAATAAAGATTTCATCATAACTAATGTTAATCAATCTGTGTGTGATTTGCTAGGGTTAGATAAAGAAGATATTATAGGTAAAAAATGCAATGATTTTAGTAAGGATTTTGAGTTGGGAAGTTCTTGTTTAATTAGAAGAACTTTATCTACTAATAGCTCCCATCAAAAGGAGATACAATATAAAAATAAGCTATTTGAAATAACTTCTTATCCCCTTTTAGATCAACACAATAATGTTGATAGAGTGCTGTTAATGCTTAAGGATATTACCCAATTGCGTATAAGTGAACGACAAATCCTTCATTCGAGTAAAATGGTAGCTATAGGTCAACTAGCTGGTGGTGTAGCGCATGAAATACGTAACCCTTTAGGTATCATAAGAAATTCGAGCTATCTTTTAAAAAAACAGCTTAAGACTAAAAATGAAGTAGCCAATAAATCAATCTGGTTAATTGAAAATTCAGTAGAAAGAGCCAGTAATATCATTGATAATCTATTGAATTTTTCTCGGTTATCTTCAAACAATATTAGTAAAATCAATGTTTTGAAATTCATTGAAGGTATTATGGAATTAAATAAAAAAGCTATAAAACAGCAAAATATTGATGTTCTCATAATGTGTGATTCTAATTTAGAATGTATGATAAATGTTGAAGCGTTAAAACACATACTACTAAATATCATATCTAATGCTATTGATGCATTGTCTGATAAAGGCTGTTTGACTATAAACTGTGATATAGAAGATACAAAATTAGTAATAATATGTAACGACAATGGATGTGGTATAGACAATAAAAATATTGATAAAATCTTTGATCCATTTTACACAACAAAAGAGCCTGGTAAAGGTACAGGGCTTGGACTGTATGTAGTATATGATCAGGTAAAGAAAATTGGTGGAGATATCAGAGTTACTAGTAATAAAGAAATCGGCACTACTTTTACTCTATGCTTGCCAATAAAGGAGGACTAAAATGAATAGTAAAAACCAATCAATCAAAATTTTGATTGTTGATGATGAGCCAGAATATAGAGAATCTTTAAATTTAATATTAAAAGGTAATGGATATACTACTCAAGTTGCATCTAATGGTT
Organism: Abyssisolibacter sp. ZYX002; assembly: GCF_056892235.1. Lineage (NCBI taxonomy): Bacteria > Bacillati > Bacillota > Clostridia > Eubacteriales > Clostridiaceae > Abyssisolibacter > Abyssisolibacter sp. ZYX002. The sequence goes on along the minus strand of NZ_JARMXH010000001.1, from coordinate 666,134 downwards.
ACGACGCTCTCTCTAAATTAAAACATGAACATTTTCATATAGTACTTACAGACCTTATTATGGGTAAAATGAATGGTATAGAACTTCTTGAAATAATAAAAAAGGATTATAGTAAAACTGAAGTCATAATTTTTACTGGTTATGGAAGCGTAAAAGATGCTGTTAATGCAATGAAAAAAGGAGCTTTTACTTATTTTATAAAGAGTCATGACCCTGAAGAACTTTTATTAGACATAGAAAACCTGTCTAAATTATTAGAATTGCAACAAAACAAATTAGCACTGGACGATCAAATAGATTATAATTTTATGCTCAATACTTCGAGTGAAAGTTTTAGAAAAGCTCTTAATATTGTAAAAAAAGCTTCTGAGAGCAATATTAATATTTTGATACTTGGTGAATCTGGTGTAGGAAAAGAAGTATTTGCAAAATACATACATCAATGTAGTAATAGAAGAAAACATCCATTTATGGCTGTAAATTGTCATGCTTTTTCTGAATCCTTACTTGAATCAGAGCTTTTTGGACATGAAAAAGGAGCATTCACTGGTGCTCTCGAACGTCGAATAGGACGTTTTGAAGCGGCTAATGACGGTACTCTTTTTCTGGATGAAATTGGTGATACTCCATATAACACTCAAGTAAAGCTACTAAGAACACTTGAGAATAAAAAGATTGAACGTATAGGAAGTAATCAAGCTATAGATGTTGACTTTAGACTAATTTGTGCTACTAATCAAAATCTTTACAATATGATAAATGATGGAATTTTTCGGGAAGATTTATTTTATAGAATTAGCAATATTATAGTAGAGATACCACCATTGAGAGATAGAAAAGAAGATTTGCCCGAATTAATAGATTTCTTTTTTAACAAGACTAAAAAAGATCTTAAAAAAAACATATCTAAAGTTGAAACAGGCGTAATGAAGTTCTTGCTTAACTACAACTACCCTGGTAATATAAGAGAATTAAGCAATATTATAGAGAGATTAGTTGTTTTATCTGATAAAGGTATCGTTAGGTATGATGATATTCCTAATATAAAATATAACTCAAATGAAACTAAAAGTATAGATCATATACAAACTTTAAAGGAATTTAGAAACGAAAAGGAATCTGCTTATATAGAAAAAATATTAAGCATTTGTAACTACAATATGACTTTAACTGCCTCAAAGCTAGGAATAAGTAGACGGCAATTATTTAACAAGCTTACAGAATATAATTTAAGATAATATGTCGTAATTATGAGAAATTAATTTCCCGTTACTTGGGTAATTAATTTCTCATTTTTTATTTGACTAAAGTGTTTATCTTACTTTTTTCTTTATAAATGTAGAATATTAAACAACATTGACACGTTTTTGCAACATTTTTATTTTTGGCATGCTTATTGCAATTTAATACGCTAACAGCGGGTTTAATTTATAATTAGTAACTTTTAACAAGAATTTTATACTTGTAATTTATTTAAGGAGGAATTATATTGGGTCAATTTATTAGTTTTCTAAACAATATCGTTTGGAGTAAGCCACTAGTATATCTCTGTTTAATTGCTGGCGTACTCTTTTCAGTAATAATGAAATTCCCTCAGATACGTCTTTTTAAAGATATGACAAAGTTACTTTTCTCTGGTAAGAGCTCTGAATCAGGAGTTTCTTCCTTTCAAAGCTTCACTATGGCTTTAGGTGGTCGTGTTGGAACTGGAAATATTGCAGGTGTTGCTACTGCCATAGGTATAGGCGGTCCTGGTGCTATATTCTGGATGTGGGCAATTGCTTTTCTAGGTGCTGGATCAGCATATATAGAAGCTGCTCTTGCGCAAGTCTATAAAGAAAAAATGGATGGTGAATATCGTGGTGGCCCGTCTTATTATATAGAAAAAGGCCTTGGACAAAAATGGTACGGAACACTTTTTGCTATTTCAGCCATAATTGCAATGGGCTTTTTCATGCCAGGTGTTCAAGCAAATAGTATTGCAACAGGTATGAAAAATGCATTTAGTATTGATCCTAAAATAACTGGTATAGTTTTATCTTTATTATTAGGACTTATTATTTTTGGTGGTGTTAAGAGAATCGGTAAAGTAGCTGAAATAGTAGTTCCTTTTATGGCTATAGCATATATACTGACTTCTGTTATAGTTATCGGAGTAAATATTAATAAAGTTCCAGAAATTATAAAGCTAATATTCTCATCTGCTTTTAACATGCATGCAGTATTTGGAGCTGTCGGCGGACAAGTTATAATGATGGGAGTAAAACGTGGAATTTACTCTAATGAAGCTGGACAAGGAACTGGCCCTATGGCTGCTGCTGCTGCTGAAGTATCTCATCCTGCAAAACAAGGTCTTGTTCAAGCGTTCTCTGTATACATTGATACACTATTTGTATGTACAGCTACAGCTTTTATGATTCTTATAACTGGAGCTTACAATGTTAAAGATGCTGCTGGTAATTTTATTGTTCAAAATTTACCAAATGTTTCTGAAGCAGGAGTCGCGTATACTCAAAGTGCTGTTGACACACTAATCCCCGGAATCGGTAGATCATTTGTAGCTATAGCATTACTTTTCTTTGCTTTTACAACCTTACTTGCCTACTACTATTATGCAGAATCCAATGTTGCATATCTAGCTAGAAAAATTAAGAACCACCGTTTTTTATTTACACTTACTCGTTTAGTTTTATTAGCGATGACCTTTGTTGGCTCTGTAAACACTGCTGGTCAAGCATGGGCATTAGGTGATATAGGCGTAGGATTAATGGCATGGCTCAATATCATAGCTATAATACTTCTAGCTAAACCCGGTATTTTGACATTAAAAGATTATGAAAAACAAAAAGCTCTAGGGCTTGATCCAGTATTTGATCCTAAAAAATTAGGTATAAAAAATGCTGATATTTGGTCTGAAAAATCAAAAGAAAATGCCATATAACCTCGAATTTATAGTATAATGATTATAGGACTTTTGTGTTAATAGCAAAACTCTATTTAAATACTATCTTTGAACAGGAGAATGAAAATGAAGCATATACTTTTAATAGCAACTGGTGGGACTATTGCATCATCTGATGAAGGCAATGGTCTTACTCCACATTACAATGTTTCACAGTTGCTTTCATTTATTCCTAAAATAAATGAAAAATGTGAAATCACTGGTAAAATGATTATGAATATTGATAGCAGTAATATGACGCCTAATTGTTGGACTGAAATAGCAATGGCTATTAAGTCTAGTTATGACGATTATGATGGATTTGTCGTTACTCATGGTACTGATACTATGGGTTATACATCTTCCGCCTTGACTTATATGTTGGAAGGTTTATCAAAACCTGTTATATTAACTGGATCACAATACTCTATCGAAGAAAAATGTACCGATGCACTACAAAACCTTAATGATGCTATACTATTTGCAAGAGAACCTCTTGCTGGCGTATTTGTTACATTTGATGGAAAGCTTATTTGTGGTACTAGAGCTATGAAGGTAAAAACAAAAAGCTATGATGCGTTTGAAAGCGTTAACTTTCCGTATATAGCTGAAATAAAGCACGATAGAATTGCTTATAACAGATATATTTTACCTTATTTTAAACCTGCTAATAAAGAATTAAAAGTAAATTGTAATGTTTGTGATAAAATAGCTGTTATAAAAATATTCCCGGGTATAGACGCGGAGCTATTTACATTTATTCAGAATAAATATAAAGGTGTCATAATTGAAAGCTTTGGTATTGGAGGTATCCCATTTGAAAAAAGCAATCTGATATCAAAGGTTAATGAAATGACTGATAAAGGAATCGCGGTGGTTGTAACAACTCAATGTTTAGAAGAAGGAGTTGACTTTGGTATTTATGAAGTTGGTAAAAAATTACCTGCTAACAAAATCATATACGCAAATGATATGAATACTGAAGCTCTAGTTGCAAAATTAATGTGTGCTTTGGGTAAGTCAGCTGATCTATCTGAAATAAAAGATTTTATAGAAACACCTGTTATGTTTGATATAAATACAGATATACATTCACAAGAACCTTGCACTATTTGATAATATCATTTTAGGTAATTGCAAAGTACTTATTTCTACTATCTTTCAAGTAGGAATGAGTATTTTTTAGTTTGCTCAAAATTCTACATTTTTCTTGCATTTTTTGTTGTATAATAAATTCGTGTCAAATTACAAATTGGAGGTATCTTGAATGAATGAAGAAAATATCAAAATTACAAAATCTAAAAAATGTATAGCCTATTTTAAAAACCTTATTATACTTTTATGTATCTTTTATGCACTTGTATTTTTACTTAACATACCATTTTTTGTTCATATGAACTTCTCTTATATTTTAAAATATGCTTTACTTACTTCTCTAAGTCTTATGATTGGACATTTTATATTAAATGGTCTATATTACTTAACAGCTTGTAAACCACTTGCAATGGGTATACTCTTTATAATACTAGGACTCATCTCATATATGCATACTTCACTAGTATTATCTATATTAAAATTTCCTACGGATATAACTATGGATTTACATAATACTACAGTCCCATTCTTATCTCAATATGGTTTTCATTTTGGGTTAATCTCAATAATAATAGGCGGTGTGTTATGGTATCTTACTAAAAAGAACAAAAACACAAATTATGCAGCAATATATATATATATTATCACACTTGCTATACATATTTTGTTTGTTGGAATATTAGATTTAGGCTTAACACTATTATACATAATAATTTGGATGGTATTGTATGAAAAGCTTAATGAAAATACTTCTATAATTCAAAATGATGATATTAATATACTATTTAAAATTATCCCTACACTCTCTTTATTGTTTATCACAATAAGAAATTACTCATTATATCGTATGAGATTTAGATCTTTCTCTGGAACAAATTATGTACTTATAATTTACTCTGTAATTTTATTTTTTGTAATCTCTTTTATTGTGTGGAGAGCTGATATAGTAAAAAAATCACTTCCAGACTCAGTCAACATTTTTATAGATAAGATCATATCGTTGATTAAGCAATTTATCTTTATAAAATATTAGTAGTTTACAAGAGATGTCTAATGGCATCTCTTTATTTTATTTATATATAGATGTTTTTGAGTTTAGTTTATATTTTTATAGACTATTTTAGCATTGGTTTGCATATTTGATTTAAATATGATATGATTATATATAATCAAACAATAAATGAGGTGTTAATTTGGAAAATGAAACTATGTTTTGGGATGCTTCTATTCATGATTTAAAAAAAGGATATATCTACGATGAATCAACTGCGCTATATACATGTATATTCTGCGGTTACAAACTTGAATGTGGTGTAATACACAAATATAACGATACTTTAATGACATCAGAAAAAAGAATGAAACTTCATATACAAGAAAACCACGGAGGTTCTTTTAATTATTTGATAAACCTTAATAAAAAATTAACTGGACTAACCCAAAATCAACAAGAAGTTATAACATGTTTTTATAAAAATAAAACTGATAAAGAAATAGCAAAAGAACTTGGTATAACTGAATCAACTATACGTAATTACAGATTTAAATTAAGAGAGAAAGAAAAACAAAGCAAGATATTATTATCTATTATGCAACTACTAAATGAAAAATCATCTAAAAAAGAAGAATATATAAATATTCACCAGACAGCTACTATGGTTGATGATCGTTATTGTATAACAGAGGATGAAAACCAAAAAATTCTTAAAAGATATTTTACTGATGAAGGTTATCTAAAGACTTTACCTTCAAAAGAAAAACGCAAAATCATCGTCTTACGTAAGGTTGCAAAGCTTTTCAAACCTGATGTGCATTATACAGAAAAGGAAGTCAATAGAGTTCTTGAACGTATTCATGAAGATCATGTCATCTTAAGACGATATCTTATTGAGTATGGGTTTTTAGATCGCAAAAATGATTGTAGCATATATTGGTTAAAATAGTGAACTATTTTTAAAAAATATTATTGAATTTTTGAAATAGCTATATAAAAGGGACTATTAATTTCTAAATAGTCCCTATCTTAATTATATATTTCATTTCTACAAAAACTTCTTTAACTCTTCAATATTTTTCTGTTCAAATTTCAGTAATTTATCACCAAGTTTTAGTATTTTGCTATCTGCATCTTTATACTCTTTTAGCTTTTTTGTAATATCAATAACTCCCATAGTACTACCTTGTATGAGCATTTGAGATATATGTGATGGTGTTTTATCTGTTAAAGTCTTTAAGCTTATCATTATATAAGTTGATATTTTCGACAACTGTTTTATACTCTTTGCTTCTTTATTTAATTTGCTTAACATTTTTTCTGATTCACTATATATTTTGTTATATTCATCAAACTGAGATTTTAATTCTTTTTTAAAACCACTATCTTTAACTATGTTGATTAACTGCTTCAATGTATCTCTTCCCATTTCAGAGTTTTGATGTATGTAATTTAATATCTCAATATTGCCATTCATATTTAACACCTCCTATGAGGTAGTTTGGGTAATATTTATACTTAATATGTATGTCTATTTTTTTTACCAATTATTATGCATAAATCAATTGTGCATTCATCGAGTTTTTTATTTATTATATATTTAATTTTATCACTGTCTACTCCCCAAGCTAGCGGTGTCATATGGATTAAATTCTTTAAATCATCATTGCCAATCTTTAAACTATAATTGATATTAGTCTTATGAATAATTTTGAAATTTTTAGCGAAATGGTTTATTACTTTATCATTTGAATAAATTTGTTTATCAGTTTTATTGTAAAAAGCACTTCTTAACTGCTTAAGATAATCCTTTTCAGGAACTACTTTAATTAACACTCCGTCATCTTTTAAAATTCTATTAAACTGCTTATAGTTTGATGGAGAAAAGATATTTGTTATTATGTCAAATGTTCTTTTTTTAAACGGGCTTTTAGCCAAATCTGCAACACACCATATTGCATTTTGATATCCTTTAGAAGCTATTTTAATTGCTTCTTTTTCTATATCTACTCCTACCCCTAAAATTTTGCGATTGCTCTTTTCTGCCAGTCTGTTTATTATACTCGCTAAATGTGAGCCTTCACCACAACCTAAATCCAAGATATTAACTCTTTCTCCTGTATAATTGTTTAGATAATACGTCTTAATCAAATCTACGACTTTTGAAAGCATTTTATCAAATATACCAATATTGTGTATAGCTTTCTTTGCTTTAAACATATCTTTGCTATATTTTGTATTTTTAGAATTTAATGTCAAATTAATATAGCCATACTTTGATAAATCAAAAGTATGCTTATTTACGCATATTAAACTTTTATTCATAGTAATTATCATATTTTCTCCACATATAGGACATAGGAAAATATTATGATTTAATTTTATGAGGTTCTTAGCCACTTCATTTTTCTTCATATCTATCTCCTAATTATATATATTAATGTTCATTCTATTACTAAAACAGCTGGTCTGTTAAAATCTTGTCTCTAATTGTTATAGGATACAGTTTTTTAGATGAAATGTCCTTTATATTTATTAACTGAGGAATATAACAACCATAATTTTTACTATTTCTAGAATACTCTTCTCCTTTACCACTACCAATCTCCCCTGATTTATGTTCACAAATATAAAAATATTCTTTATATCCTTCACAACTTAAAGTATGGTATAACTCTATAACTTCTACAATAATTCCTAATTCTTCGTATACTTCTCTAACAACACACTCTTTGCTACTTTCATTTTCTTTTACTCCTCCTCCTGGAAACACAAAATATGTAATTTCATTACTTTCAGTACTTTTAACTCTTTTTATTAGTGCTAGTTTGTTATTAACGATTATTATAGCTCTTGCTCTATCGTTCATATATACCCCTTTCTCATGTTTTTTAGCTATCTTTTATTAGCAAATTTCGTAACACACTATTTATAAATTCGCTTTTTCTTGCTGTATATTCTTCTCTGTTATCTTTATATTGCGTATATAGCCTATTTTTAATATGAATATATTGTCGGCTAGATTAGAGTTATTGATAAGGATATCTCTAAAAGCTATTTGTTTATAATAGTGCTCATTACCTTCTTGGTATGCATGTACGTGATACAATGAGTTACCATTAACCCTCTTTACAAAATATAATCTATTAGATGTAGCTGATATTTTTATATATTCATATCCTAATGAAATAATACTTTTGATGAGTTTGCTACTATTTGCACTTTCATACATTATCGCAATATCTATCAATGGTTTTGCTAACATACCTGGTATAGAAGTACTACCTACATGCTTAATCTCACAAATAAATGATTCACATTTATGTAGTATCTTCTCTTTTTCTTTTTCAAATTCTTCTTTCCAATTCTCATCATATTCCTTTAATACTACTTTTTTGAATGGTACTCCTATCATAACTCTACCTCCTTGTAAATTCAATCATAACAAAATAATAACAAATACTCAAGTTAGTATAAATAGGTAGAGTCCTAATATTTTTTATTCTCCTACCTTACTATAGTAAGGTAGCCCGTGCCTAACTCTTATTTATTTAAATAGTCTATGGTTGGATTCTCTGAATAAGTTTTTCGGTTCTTATCATGTATACTTATTTTATATATGTTATATTATGTTTAGATAATCGTATGTTAAATATTTACATGTTTATAGTAGGAACTTTATTTTCAAGCAGTAGTCTAAATAGATAGTAGTTTAACTAATTATAAAGAGGTGTTAAAAAAAATGAGAAGGACAGTTGTAATACTATGTGTAGTATTCCTAATGCTAATTTTAACATCATGTGTTTCAAAAGAAGATAGTATTGGTGAAAATAAAAAATCTCCCTATAACGAAAAAAAATTCTGTAAAGACGTTAAATTATCTACTACAAAACAATGCATTACTCAAAACGTTGAGAAAATAAAACTAATATATAATAATTTATCAAACAAAGAGTATAATTTCGGCGAACAGCCACATCTAGAAATAAACATTAACAATGAATGGCTGGTTGTCCCTACATTACCTAATAGGGCTTGGAACTCAATAGCACACATTTTAAAGCCTAGAGATAAAAAAGAACAAATTTTATACATTAAAGATGATTATGGAATTTTAAAAGAAGGTAATTATAGGATAGTCAAAGAACTATTCAAAGATAATGAAAATGTATTTACTGTAGCAGAATTCTCTATAATAAATGATGTGAAATAATGCAAGTAAAAAGATGCATGACTATAATCTCAATGCATCTTTTTTATCCATTAATCTATTGGTGTATCCACTAAATTAGTTACACAGCTTAAATCTACATCAAAGCCAAACTGTCCTCCGTTTTCATCTATCCAATCATTTATTTCTTTATCTAATACATCTATTCCATTAATATTTACATTTAAATGTTGCACTTTCCAATCGTTCAATATAGGTGTTGCATAATTTTCTTTTTTCAGATAGAATTTTCTAACGGTTGAAGGAGTTATTTTATTATCATTTATAAATAAATAATACTCACTTTTATCTCCTCTGTAAAAATCGTTATGTCCTTTTTTGTCTAGAAGCCATTTTTTTGTGTCTCCATTTTCTAACTCCATTATAAAATATACATATTCGTCTGTACTAGCTAAAAAGCTATCTGAAGTTGTAACTGTTACTGTTAATGAACTAAATGGTGAACTACTTCTTCCGAAATCTATATTCCATCTATCACTGAAGTTACTTCCATTTCCACTTTCTATTTGTTTGAGTAAATTAACTGAAGTAGTAACAGCTTGTTGATATGAACGTTCTAACCTATTTAGTCGTCCGTTTTTTGATAAGAAGTTTATACTTTCTTCGTAATTAGTATATTCATAACCTACTCCAGTTTCTAACCCAGTCTTGTAAAATCGCGCCCACGTTTTTTCTTCTAATCCACCTGGGCTTGTCCCGTAAATCTCTCTTGCTGTCCTATTAAATAAATCAAATGGAATATTATCAATAGCACTAAATTTATTCCATATACCTATTTTTTCATAGGATTCTTTAGTATACCCACCTTTATTTACCCATAAGTATTCCTCTGCCATAGTTTCAAGTTTCTTATGAAGTGGTCTTGAACTTTCATCTGTCATATATAACCCTGCCTCTGGATTTACATATATACCATGGCAAGCATAGTCTCCCATTACATGTGTTAACCATCCTGCTGCGAATGCTATTTCTTTATTATTTCCTGAGCTCAATGCAATCTCCAGTTGTCGTCTAGCAAAGCTTCCTACCTTAAAATAATGAAACCTATCACCCCACGGCGCATACTCTACTGCTTGTTTAATTTGTATGTATCCAAGATCAGGTGCATTCGCTCCCCATGTTGCAATCTTCGGATACTGTGTCAAAGCCTTTTTTATCCTACTATCTTGTGGTAATTTCTCTGTAACTGCCTTAACAATAACATGGTGTGATGCTGGTTGGTAAGCATATAGCTCACAAACATTAAATGATAACAAAAATAAGGTAATTAATAATAATACGATACTTCTTTTAAACTTCATATACTATTCCCTCCTTTATTTTACATTACCATTGTATATTTATTACAGTTATTTTTCAATATTTTTGGTAAATATAGTTCTTTTTTACTATTTTATTGTATATTGCCTCCAAGAGCTAAACATAAACACCCAATCACTAAGGATAAAATTAATATATCTAAGGGCAATTTATATAGTTTTTCAGGTTTATTTATATAATATTTGACTATTATTTCATCTCCAATATCTTTATTCATCGAAACTTTTATCTTATCATCAGATATTATATATTTACCATTAGCATAGTAGCCTACCGTTGCTACCTTTGCATTGTAAACTTTTTGGGATTCTGGATGAACTGAATATATATCTATTATTGTTGCTTTTACAGTTTTAATTTTGCTCTTAGTATGTATCATATTTATCACTTGTTTTAAAGCTACTACGACCATTAATATAGTAATTGAATAATATATTGTACTAATTTCCATAATTCTACACCATCTCCTTTTACAAGAATTATATCATTAAACTATGGTTTATTAAACTAATATTGTTATATTTTGATAATTAGTTTATATAACAAAATCATCCTTGCTGAATTGCTTTAGGATGATTCTTAAAATTAACATACTATCTTTTTAAATATTGACTAATATCAACATAGTCAAAGCCATAATTTATAGTTGAATTATATTATTACTACTATATATTTCAAACTATCAATTATTCAGTATAAAGCTCATCTCTATTATATTGAATAATAATTCAAGAAATTATCAATGTAATTCGCTAAGTTTGGTATTTATAGTGAATGAATATGATTATTTTGTATTATTATTATATATTTTGTAAATTTTATAATATTTTTGGTAATTTTTCTTGTATTTTTTTACTTTTTGTGATAATATTTCTATAGAATAAATGTGAAAAGGAGGTCGTTTTATGAAAAAATTAATGAAAAGAAATATCAAGAATTTAAGACTAAATCAAAACACTGGTGGCTCAGGTACTGACCCTGAACCAATTTATATTGCTTGCTTATGTTGGGAAGGACAAAATACTAAAGATTACTGGGAAACTGCATTGATGGGAATAACAAGATAGTAAACTAAAACAGGGAGTTAATCTGACTCCCTGTTTTAGACTTATTGATTATTGATAATATTTTGAGGATTTTACCATCTCCACAACTTTATTACTATCAATTTTATTCATTTTAATGTTGTAATCAATAATAAAATCTCCACATTTCACAGAAAATTTCATAGTTTCATAATAACTACTATCTCCAACATCGCCTCTAGTTATAACTTTTCTTCTATCAATTACATCTTTTTTAATTTCACTTTCTTTAAATATTGGTCTATCCATTGTATTTCTTAATTCATCAGGTATGGTTTCAGCAAATGGTGGCTTATATTTTGTAATATCATATTTTTCAACTTCATCTATATCTACTAGATTTTTGTAATATATATTTAAAAGTGGACTCACATGGATATTAAGATAGTCATATGCATTGTTATTATATGATACGTACAGTCTGTTTTCCTTATCATCAGTTGAAATAGTAGCTGACCCACTGCTATAAGTTAAGTTTCTTATTATTTTTGTAGGTAAATACTCACTTAATTTGCTAATAGAATATATCTTATCTTTTGAAACATCTCTAAAGGTTTCAAATCTCTCTTTCTTTAAAGCTATCTTTTTATTAGGCTTAGTGGCAGTTGTTATTATACCAACAACAGTTTTTATAAATTCATCTTTGGTTAAATTTTTTGAAACTATGTTAAAATCAACACCCTTATAGTTAAATTTTGCCACGTATGAATCGTAATATCCTGCTGGTTTATTACTTCCATCTGCTGTTTTTTCATTCGGATTATACGGTCCATAATCCATTAATCTATGCCCTAACATAACTTTCACATTGTTTATTGATGAAGCTTTCATTTCTTTTTCATTTATATATATGCAATCATCTTCTATTCTTTTATTTGATACTTCTATCGCCAATATTCTCTTTAGTGGATTATATCCTTCATTTTGATCTTTCTCAGTAAATCTAAATACATTAGTATCGTGTATGACCTTACTTTCTTGATTGTAAATGATTTGATAGCTTTTTTCGATATTGTCATTTATTAAATCTATAGGTAGATTATTCGGTTTAATTCCTTTGCCATAATACTCTAATGCTTGTTTATAGTTCATCTTAGCTCTATAGGTTATTTTATCTAGCAATACTTTATTACTTTTATCAGTAGATAGTGTATCTATTTCATTAAACACTATTGTATTATTATATTCTTTATTTAAACTATTTGGATTAATAATATTTTTTATTGGTTTCTTAGGTATATTATCATTACTACTTTTTAACCATGGTATACACCATACTAATATTACTAATATTGAACATATTACTGTAGCCATCTTCATTATATTTCTAGGTAACTTGATTTTTATTTTTGTTTGGTTTTCTATTTTTTCATGTAATTCTCTTATAGTTTCATCTCTAGGTGTCATCTGATTTTGCATATTCTTAAATATATCTTTATTCATTGAATATCTCCCCTTTCAATTTGACTCTTAGAATATCCCTACCTCTGATAAGCCTTGTGCGTATAGTGCTTGTTTTAATCTTCAATATCTTACCTATTTCTTCTGAGTTATAATCTTGAAAATAGTAAAGATATACTACAATACGATATTTTTCAGGAAGATTGCACACTGCTAAGTACACAGCATTCTCTTCTGGCAAAGCAAACTGAAAACTACCATCATCATTAGGTTTTATTTCTTTATTGAAAGGAATTACTCTTTTCCACCATGAGCTTGAAGTCAGTTTTTTGCACTGGTTTAAGGTAGTTTTAATAAGCCATGCTTTTCTATGTTCTTCATCATTAAATGCTTTATTACTTTTATAATAAGCAAGAAATACTTCTTGTAAGACATCATCAGCATTAGAGCATGTTTGAACATGAGTTAGAGCTATTGCATATACCATGTTCTTATATTGTTCTATAATATTATGTATATCGTTAACATAATCATGCATTTTTTCACCTCCACTAATAACTACCTTTAGCCTGTAAAAGCGCTTCAAAATTTATAAAATAATTTAAAATAACTTATAGTTATAGAACTAACCTATAAGTTATTTTTATATAAATCTACTTTTCATCAGTACCTAAATACTAATGGTTTATATATCTTTAATTATTAAATTAATTTTTTCTCTTTCTTCTTCAAACCCACCATTTAATCTTGCTGCTGCTATAACAGGTAACCATTTTAAAATATCATCTTTATCTTTACCTGTCTTTTCACAATATGTTGACAAATAAACTTGAGCATATTCAGAGCAATGAAATAAGTATAACATATATGTTCTGCATGCATCCGCTTCTTTACAACCTACTGTCGCATCAATCCAATCTATAACATAAAAATCTTTCTTGCCTTTAATTATATTATACCAATGAAAATCACCATGACAAAGATTATCTCCTTCATCAAAACTACCTAACAATTCTATAATGTTCTGCTTTTTATATTTATCAATTTCCTTATTTTCAATTATCTGATTTTTAAGTCTATCCTTTAATTTTACTGGTAGAACCACTTTTTGTGATTGTACTTTAATCTGTAAATCCACCATTATTTCTATATATTTATTAGGATTGACATTATCTTTTTCAAACAATTCATATAATGTGACTCCTTGTACATAATCCATACTAATAGCAAACCTTCCATCAATTTTTAGGACTTCATGTACACTAGCCACAGGTATTTCTATATTTTCCACTATAGAATTTATCATCGCCTCGTAAAAAACCTGGGATTTACTATACCCTTTTTTGAATAATTTGATTGCTTTGTTATCATGTAAATATACGTCAGCCTGAGCTCCAGTACCTATTTTCTTGTCTAAATGCATCTATTTTTCCCCCTTATGCAATCATTATATCAAAATAATTCAATTCTTTTATTATTTTTTATAATTTTAATTATAGTTTTACTTTTTCAATGGTCTAAAACTAAGTAGAAAAAAAAGAGTAACCATACATAACTGATGATTACTCTCTTATTGTTTCTAATACATATTTATACATATTTATATTGTTTAAAATCTCTTTACACAAATGACAACTTTGTGTAAATCCTTTTTGTTTTAGTTCATTAATGAATGGACTTCTACTTATAATCTCTGCTAATCCATGTGACCCATAACAATCAATAAAGTTAAATAGAAGGTTGATGTCTCTATGTTTAATAATCTTATCAAAAGATTCTATGTTATTTTTTACAAACTCATCCCATCCATATAAATCTATATATCCTCTAAATACACCACCTCATTTCTTTAAATATTTGCATTTTCTACACACTATTCCCTTAGATTTTAGCTTGTTTGTAAACTCTGCAAAATCATTAACTACTTTATCTCCGTACATCATTTTAAAATTTATTCCATTTTAATTGATAGCCTTCATATCCTTATTTTTTAACAATTAATTATATCTTGTTTATGAATTAATAAATCAGGATAGGTTCTTAGATTCTGTCCAAAAGTATTTTTCACTTTTAATAATTTATGTTTCTACGCAATATATAAATAAAATCAGGCTTTCACCTGATTTTAATACCATATACAATTTCATTTTTATTTGTTTTGTAGGCACATATTTCCCATGCTATTTTTAGTTTATCATACCTATTTATTTCTGTTTCCTTATGATATGTAATATTCCATTCTCTAAAAAGCTTGAAAACATCTGATTCATCAAAAAATCTTTTAAGTTTTCCATCAATATTATAATAATTACTTTCAATCTTCAATCCATCACCAGCTCCATAGTTTATATCATGTAATGAATTAACTCTACATAATAGAGCCCCCTCTTTTGTTAATACTCTAGAGATTTCATTTAATATCTCCTTCGTTTTTTTCCATGTAAAATAATGCAAAGATAAATCTGAGATAACAATTTTTGAACACTCATCTTTAAAAGGTAGCCCATCTTTCATATCAAAACATCTAGTATCTACGTTGCCACTATTTTTGCTCAATTTATCTAAAGCTTCTTGACAGAAATCACATGAGATTATTTTAAACCCTCTCTCCAATAAATATAATGTATTGTTTCCTATTCCACACCCTAAATCAATAATGGGTAGGTGCTTTGAGCTCTCTAATAAATCTTTGTGTTTATCAAGCCATAGGTCATAGCTAACTTTACAACTTGACATTGACTCATATACTTTTTTCCAATACATTTTTTGTTTTTCCATCAAATTCACCTCTATTTTTAAATCGATTTAATAGCACTTTGTTTAGCTCCTATAATTTCGTGTAATTTATTATAATTAATGTTTAGTACTTTTAACTGACCTTGAAGTAAATATTTCATTTTGCATGATGTCTGCAAATTTTTGAATATCAGGTCCAAGGGATTCTGTCCACTCTAAAAATTCATTACTATTCATATATTTCTTAGGGTTTTTCCTTAACTTTATAACTTTAATCAAAGTTCCTGGTGTAGGACATAATTGTTTTTCCAACGCCCATTCCCCTGCTTTTGTTTTTGTTATTACTTCACCAGTTTTTAATGTAAATATACCTCGCGCTATATCTAGCATCCAGCCTGCAGAATAGATGCTTCTATTTGTTTTAATTGCATACTTTCTAATAGTTTCATAGTGGTTGATTACATCATTTCTTAGCTGGCTATAAGTTGGCATTGTCAATTCTCCTCTTAAATCATTTCCATACAACAATAACCCTCTAGTAATTAGCTCATACATCCCAAAACTGTCAAAATGGTATGTCTCGGTAATTCTTTGCCCTCTTGTACCCCAGTAAACGACTGTATCTCTAGTTTTATTTTTAAAAGTATCAAAAGACATAAATCCACCTTCAAATAATCTAAAATATTTATTATTTGGATTATCTTTAAGCAATTTCTGCCTTAAATAAACCAAATTATTTGCTTGTTTATCTGTAATTGGAGATTTAGTTAAACATAAAATATCAATATCACTCCATCCTAATTTAAAATCTCCAGATGTTACAGAACCAACTATATAAATAGAAATTTCATTACTATCAAGTATATCAACAATTGTATCTTTCATTATTTTTATGGAATGTTGAATTGTACTCACCTCTTATATTTATCTCTTAACTAACTGGTAAGCGGTATGTTCAACTATCAAGTCAATATTATTTTCATTTGCAATTTTAGCTAAGTTATTATCATCTTTATTAAGTTTAAATTTTGATGTTACTTCTGAATTAATAACACGTAAATTAGCAAGCTCAAATCTTTCTTGCCAAGGCTTAATATCAAAATTAAACCAACATTGTTTTCCCCATATTCTAAAAGCTTCTTTTACAGCTTCAGGTTCGGTAAATCTGTTTTCAATTGTAAACATATATCCTCCGCATCTAAGTATCCTCGCAACCTCCTTAATTCCTCCCATACCATTTTGTATGTCTGTTCTTAATGAAGATAATCCAATATTACTAGTTATTACATCTATAGTTGATGACTTAATAGGCATATTAAGTGCATTAAAAGATGCAAAACTTAAATTCGTATTTATATGATTTTCTTTTATGAATTTGTTCTAAAAGATAGAAATTAATGGGCAAGCATCAGTTGCTAAATACTCATTATCTGGGTTTAATGCTATTATTTCTGGCAATAGCCCTAAGCTAGGTCCTGTTGCGATATCCATAACTGGATAACCCATATCAGCAACTTTTCTACATAGTTCTCTAATTGCAGAATTCAATTCATTAGATGGTTCTAAACTCCTATGCCAATTTTTTTTGAATCTCCCCCCTTCATACCAGATTGATAAGTCATCGTTCGTAAACATATCTCCTTGTGATTCTTCTCCAAAAAAATAATACCATCTTGGACTTGGTATTCATTAGATGTAGAACAAACTTTACCATTTATCCATCTATTACCTTTTATTGTTCCTTTATAATTAACACTTGATTTATCCGTAGAACCAACAAATATTTTTTGAAAATATTCTCTCATGGTATTCCTCCTAATGTATTACTAATTAGTTAACATTCTTATAATCTTGAAATC
Source organism: Abyssisolibacter sp. ZYX002 (assembly GCF_056892235.1). Taxonomy (NCBI): domain Bacteria; kingdom Bacillati; phylum Bacillota; class Clostridia; order Eubacteriales; family Clostridiaceae; genus Abyssisolibacter; species Abyssisolibacter sp. ZYX002. Next base: position 648,472 of record NZ_JARMXH010000001.1, on the reverse strand, counting down.
ATCCTTTACTAGAATGTTCAAAATAATAACAATTCCTTCGTTCTCTTTAATAGTTATCATTATACCAAACTATTTGGTTACGAAGTTTTTAATATCTCTAATATGTCTCGGTGTATTTTTTATTAATCTTCAGCAACTATGTTAACAATAAACTTTCTAGTTCTAGGACCATCGAATTCACCAAAATATATCCCTTGCCAAGTTCCTAATAACAATCTACTATTACTTATAATAATGGTTTGTGTAAAACCCAATATACTTGACTTTATATGAGCTGCTGAATTTCCTTCAATATGTTGATATCCATCCACAAATGGAACTATTTTGTTTAGTTCCATTATCATATCACGTTTTACATCTGGATCAGCATTTTCATTTATCGTTATACCTGCAGTTGTATGTGGTATAAATATCGTACATAAGCCATTTTTAATATTAGCTTCCTCAATTACTCGCTGAACCATATTTGTAATATCTACCATTTCATCTCTTTTATTAGTTTTAATTTTAAGAGTCTTATTTATCATCTTTTGCCCCTTCCATTATATTTATTGATTAATTTGAGCATGTCCATAATAAGTTTATATAAATATATTTTGATTAAGATACACTGAAACAATTAGAATATTATGGTATTTTATAAATTGTAGTATTATTATATCATAATATATAACTTAAAGTTTATAATGATAATTAAATTTCTAATTTATAATTTATAATTTTAGATAATCCACTACCTTTTCCAAGCTTAAACAGTTAAATATATCTCTATGCTCTAACCATCCTTTTCTAGCAACATTAACACCATATCTCATATATTCAAATTCTTTTATGCTGTGTGCATCTGATGATATAACAAATTTTGCTCCTTTATCTTTAGCAGCTTTGATATATCTCCAATCTATATCTAATCTATAAGGATTAGCATTTATTTCAATTATAATATTGTTTTCTATACATGTATCTATTATTTTATCTATATTAATTTTATACCCTGCTCTGTTTAATAATAATCTTCCTGTTGGATGTCCAAGTATAGTCATGTAAGGATTATTTAACGCTTTTATTATTCGTTTTGTCATTTTTTCCTCATTCATCCTAAATGAACTGTGGACAGATCCTATAATAAAGTCAAATGATTTTAATACTTCATCAGAGTAATCTAAACTACCGTCTGTTAATATATCGGATTCAATACCTTTAAAAATCTTAAAATCAGTATATTTTTCATTAAGTATATCAATTTCTTTGTGTTGCATTTTTATCTCATCTTCACTTAATCCTCCTGCATATACAGCTGATTTACTATGATCTGATATTAACAGATATTTATATCCTCTAGCTATACATTCTTTAGCTAACTGTTTAATAGTAGCACTGCCATCACTATACATTGTATGAACGTGTACCATTCCTTTAATATCGCCCAGTGTTACTAAATGAGGTAACTTATTATTTAGAGCAGCTTCCAACTCTCCATAATTTTCTCTCAATTCAGGATGTATATATTTCATATCAAATACTTTAAAAAAATCTACTTCATCTTTACATTTTATCTTCTGCTGTCCATTAAAAATCCCATATTCATTTATTTTAAGTCCATGTTTTTTAGCTACATGTCTTAACGCAGTATTGTGTTCTTTGCTTCCAGTAAAGTGATGTAATGCATAAGGATATTCATCGTCGTTTACCACTCTTATATCTGCATTCATGCCATTCACTAGTACTACACTAGATTTTGTTTCTCCTTTAGCTATTATCTCTTTTACATATGAATGATTGGTAAATATATTCATTACTTCATGTGGATTGTCACTGCTTGCTATTATATCTATATCCTTAACAACTTCTTTTTTACGTCTTAAACTACCAGCTACTTGGCACCGTTTTACATAAGGGCTGTTTATGATATGTTTTAGTAGCTCATTAGCTACCATTTCACCTATATTATAATGAAACTTATCAGCATAATTATTTAAATTATTAATACCTTCCAGTATCTTAGCTTGAATTTTTTTACTAAACCTAGGAAGATCAAGCAATTTATCTTCTTCACATGCTTTTTTTAATTCATCTATAGTGTTAATCCCTAGTGATGCATGAATAGTCATTATTCGTTTAGGTCCTAATCCTTGTATTTTAAGCATATCTAATAAGCCATTAGGAATAGATTCTCTAAGTTTATTATAATACTTTAGCTGCCCCGTTGTAACTAGTTCTGTAATCTTCTGTGTCAATGCTTTTCCAAACCCCTCTATATTTTCTAATCTTTGCTGGGATACTAATTTTTCTATATCTTCATCAATAATCTCTAATTTTCTAGCAGCTTCATAATACGCCCTTGATTTAAAGAAACTTTCTCCTTTTAATTCTAATAATACTCCTATTTCATTTAGTATCCTTATCACTTCTCGCCTTGTCATTTATCACCATTCCTATTTATTAAATTTATCACTACTATTGTTTCCATTAGCAATAAAAAATACTGGAATTTCTAATTACTATATTAGTTGTTGATATACCTTGAGTTGATTGACTCAGATTATAGAACAAAAAAGTTCACCATAAATTAGTATGGCGAACTACTATTTATTCAATATAAAACGCTATATTAATAACATGTATTATTTACTTGCTTATTTCTATAGTGTATATCTTTAATAATTGAATCTAACTGAGTATCATATACCTCTATATATCATCAATAGTTATATTAACTAATATAATTAGCTTAGGATTAAGGTACTATTTTAATAAACTCAACCTTCTTTTTAGTTTAATTTTCATTACAAGTGTAAATATCAATACAATAATCTCAATAACTAATATAAATAAAAACATTGTAGACAAACTTTTTTCTGGAAAATACAACCTTCCTTTAAATACATCAACTATAAGATAACTTAATTTAGAACTATGTATATATCCAATTACATTACTAACTATAAGGAAAACTCCACCAATTAAACTTCCTCTCCCTAGACCATAAAATCCAAATATACAAAGGAAAACAATCAAAAATTTTATTCCTATATCTGCCACAGAATATACATTGGATCCTAAGTAAGATCCTTTAAACAAATCTAATAAAACTATAAGATTAAGAATCGCTACTGTATATAAACCCGCTCTATTTACAAGATGGTAATTTTCCCATATTTTATATTTAACAGCATTTAATCTACATCCTACAAGTAGTTCTCCTACAGATAAGAACTTACTTTTGCTAGATAGTACACTGTAATAAATAAATACTAGTAATACAGTAATGGTTATGCCTAAGGGTGCAATTGTTATATCAAGCGTAATTTTATCAGCCATCCCTGATGTGATATCTAACCCTCTGATATTGTAATATTTGAGGTAGCTGTAATTTTGCGAATTTTGTATAACTCCAGTATACGAATAATGCCCAAGTCTTAAAGTTCTCCATAATCCAAGCAAACCAAGGTAGATAACTATTCCAAGCAAAGCATCAACTACAGCTGAGACAAGTCCATTTGATTCTCCTTCTCTTAGAAATTGTTCTTCTGTCAACTTTTTTCTTTTATTTAAACATAACCCCAAAAGTAATCGATTCTCACCCATAATAACCCCTACCTTTCATAATTTTGAATTTCTTATTATAATAGCACCATTTGGTATAAATTGCAATAGTATTATTAAAACATTTTATTTTTCAACTCTATAATTTATGTAATAAATATATAACAAAATAAAAAAGGCTATCTTTATTGATAACCTTTTTTAATGTTTATTCTTTTTCAAATGCTATAATATAATACTTCTCATCTAGCTCTTTTTCGAGAGAAGCAATCTTAGCAAGTTCATCATTCGATAAACTGGCTATTGGTACTTGGTTCAAATGATTAAAATCATCCATACTCATCATCCTTTTCTACTTATAATTTATGTATTTATTAGTATTTACATATTCTCTTTTTTTACAACCTAATTTAACTGAAAAACGCACAACATTAGCTGTGCGTTTTTTAGATCATAGTCTTTTATTAAAAACTGTGTTATCATTAAATAGATTAAGCATAATATCTTATTCTATTGTTTTTTCATTTTACTTTGCATACAAATAGTCAAACTACTTTTCTCCTTAAGTTTCTTTAACTCTCCAATACAGCTTTATTTATATTTTTTATAGTATCTTTTATGTCTTCTTCAAATATTGTATGCTCATCTCCGTATAAATTTAAGACTTTTATTTTGCTTTTGCAGTATTTTTGCCATAGCTCAACATTTTTATTTATATTATTATTTTTAGTAGAATTAAAGTAATAAATCTTTGTTTTTATGCTTTCTTTTGGTAAATAATCTGCTCTTGCATTATGCAATGTTCTCATACAGTTTAAATAGTAAATTACTTCACTAATCTTTAAAGTTTTATAATTTGGAATGGAAGCTAATAATTCCTTAGGTATTTTATCTAATAAATATGTATCTTCTTTTATATTAGGTAATAACATCTTCCATAATTCTTCTATGTTTTTAGCTTCATAAACAATTTCTTTTAAAGAATTATCGCTAATAATCGTTTTTAAATACTCTATCTCATCTGCCATTTTAAAACTAAATTTGTTCTCCCATTTTTGTGGAGCTGTTGTGTTAAACATAAGCAATTTTTCTATATTAATATTCCTTTGTTCAAGTATCTTAGCCATCTCTGTTATAACTAAACCACCAATACACCATCCACCTAGTATTATAGCTTCTTTGTGGAAATATTTCTCAATTACATTTACATACTCCATAGCTAATTCATTTATAGTAATATCTATTGGTACACAATTATTTAATTTATTAAATTTTATAGCATATACATCAAAATTTTCATTTATACTTTCTTTTTCTTCTTTAAATAAATTCACATATCCTCCAACAGAACCACTACCTCCGTGAACAAATACTAGCTTTTTGTTGTTTTGATTTTTTCCTTTACGTAATATTATTATATCATCTTTTATTTCTTCATAGCTAAATTTTTTACTATCAATAAATGATGCTAAATCTTCAAGTATTGAATACTTGTAGACATCACTAATTTCAAGTGAAATTTGCATTTGCTTTTGTATTTTTTCTACCATATTTACTACTGATAAAGAAGTACCACCAATATCAAAAAAACTATCATTTGAGTATACATTCTTTACGCTCAAAAGTTCTTTCCAAACGTTAACTAATTTCTTTTCAGTATTAGTTTTTGCAGGGTAAAACTCCTGTCGTTTAATAGAAAATTCTCTAATCTGAGGCAAAGCTTTTCTATCTACTTTACCATTAGTAGTGAGTGGTATTTTATCTATTTCTACAATATAATTAGGTCTCATGTAATTAGGTAAAATATTTCGTAATTCTTTTCTTATATATGTTTCGTTAATTTCATCTCCTTTTATAAAAGCGACTAAATACTTTTGTCCATTTTGTCCTTTTCTCACAACTACTACAGCTTGTTTAACTTCACTACATTTTTGTAGTGCTTGTTCTATCTCACTAAGTTCTATTCTATATCCTCTTATCTTAACTTGATTATCTTTTCTTCCTAAAAACTCTATATTTCCATCTGGTAGCCACCTTGCCAAATCTCCTGTCTTGTATAATTTTGTACCAGATTCAAATGGATTATCTACAAACTTTTCTGCTGTTAATTTCGGTCTGTTTAAATATCCCCTTGAAAGACCTTCGCCACTTATACAAAGTTCCCCTGATACTCCTATTGGTAAAAGATTGTTTTCAGTATCTAATATATATATTTTAAAATTATTTATTGGTTTTCCTATTGGTATATTTTTACTTAGTTTATCAACTTCATAATTAGTTGCCACTACTGTGGTTTCTGTAGGCCCATAGTTATTGTATAGTTTGTAATTGCTCTCATTATAATATTTAAGTTTATCTCCACCCGTTAACAATATTCTTAAAGAATTATTCTCTTCATGCCTTATTATTTCGTAAACTTGTGTTGGCAAAAAGCTGATGGTTATATTATTTTTCTTATAGTATTCTTTTAGTTCTTCTATGTTAATTTTCATTTGTTTACTGATTATATACACAGAAGCTCCTACTATAAGGTTAGGCCATATTTCTAGCACACTTGCATCAAAGGAAAAGCTTGCATAACTAGTAGCATTATCTACTTGTGTAATATCAAATTTTTCATTACTGTAGTAACATAGATTAACCAATGATTTATGTTCTATCATTACGCCTTTGGGATTACCTGTAGTTCCAGAAGTATAAATTATATAAGCTAGATTATTTGAGTTGCTTATTTTTTCTAAATTTTTTGATTCTCCTATGAAATTTTCTTCATTAAATAAATCAATTACTTCTCCATCAAACTCTATATTATTTGCTAAAATCTTTTCACTCAATAATATCTTACTTTCACTATCTTTTAACATATATTCTATTCTTTCTTTTGGATAGCTAGCATCAATTGGTAAATACGCTCCTCCAGCTTTTACTATTCCCATTATCCCTACTAGCATCTCTAGTGATCTTTCTAACATTATTGCTACTATGCTATCAGACTTTACTCCTTTTTCTCTTAGGCCTCTAGCTAAACTATTTGCCCTTTTATTCAACTCTTTATATGTTAATTTCTTATCTTCATATGCTACCGCTATATTATCGGGTGTTCTTTCTACCTGTTCTTCAAATAATTCTTGTATTGTTTTCCCTTTTGTATAGTCTGCTTTTGTATCATTAAAATCATATAATATCTGATTTTTCTCTGCTTCTGACAATAGATCAATTTCACATATTTTTATTTCTTTATTGCTTACTATATTCTTTAATATTTTCACATAATGTCTACTTAGCCTTTTTATCGTTTCCCTTTTATATAACTTTGAACAATAATTTATGCTAAATTTAATTTTATCATCTGTTTCTAATGCATTTAATGTTAAATCAAACTTTGATATTTTATTTTCATCACTGTATTGCTTTAATATAATATTGTCTATTTTTATATCTCCCACTTTTGCTGTATCTACCATATTAAACATTACATCAAATATTGGATTTCTACTTGTATCTTTCCTTACGTATAATTTCTCTACTAGAGTTTCAAATTGGTAACTTTGATTTTCGTATGCTTTTAAAGAGTTGTCTTTTACTTCTTTCAGGAAGTCTATATACTTTTTTTCTCCTTTTGGCTTATTTCTCAAAGCTAACGTGTTTACAAACATACCCATTATATTTTGTATATCTGCATGTGTTCTTCCTGCTATAGGTGTTCCTACAACTATATCTTCTTGCCTACTATATTTTGATAAAAGTATATCAAATGCTGATAACAACATCATATGCATTGTAGCTCCAGTTTCTTTTATAAGTTTTCTTAATTTAGATGTTGTCTCTTCGTTAATTACAAAACTTATGTCATCTCCTTCAAAGCTTTGTATAGAAGGTCTTTCGTAATCAATTGGCATATTTAGTGTTGGTATTTCATCGCTAAATCTATCTATCCAATATTCTTCTTGCTTTTTCATTTCTTCGGATTTTAAGAAATTATTTTGCCATACTGCAAAATCTTTATAATGAATTTTTAAAGGTTCTAAATCTTTTCCACTATATATCTCTTTAAAATCATTTATTAATATATCCATAGATATTCCATCAGATATAATGTGATGCATATCTATTAGCAAATATGCTTTTTCTTTGTTTTCTACAATCTCTGCTCTAAATAACGGTGCTTTTCCTAAGTTGAATGGTCTAATAAATTCATTTGTAATATCTTTTATATTGCCTTCTTCTTTTCTATTTTTTAATAACTCTAATTCATTTTCAGACACAAGCTTCTGTACTAGCTCCCCATCATTAACCTCAAAATATGTTCTTAAAGCTTCATGTCTCTTTATTAATTTTCTAAAAGTTTTTCGTATCCTATTTTTGTCGACTTTTCCTTCTAACTCAAAGCCAACGGGCATGTTATATGCTGTACTTTGCTTATCAAATTGCCATAACATATATATTCGCTTTTGTGCTGATGATGTTTCGTAGCATTTTTTATCTTCTATCTTTTCTATTTCTCTATATACGCTTATCGTCTTATCATAAATATATTTACTCAATTCTTTTATTGTTGGTGCTTTAAATAATTCTTTTAATGGCACCTCTTTATTTAATTTCTTATGAATATTTGACATAAGCATTGTTGCTTTTAAAGAGTGTCCACCTAAATCAAAAAAGTCATTATTTATTCCTATGTTGTCTACACCTAATACCTCACTCCATATTTCTACCAATGCTTCTTCTACCTCGTTTCTCGGAGCTTCATACTCTAATAATATATCATCTAAATTCGGTTTAGGGAGTGCTTTTCTATCTAGCTTTCCATTAACTGTTATTGGCATTTTATCTAATTTTACAAAGTATGATGGAATCATATATTTTGGTAAGCGTTTTTTTAAATACTCTTTTAAATCTGGTACAATATTTTCTTTATCACTTACTACATATGCACATATACATTTCTCATTATCTTTGCTTTCTTTTACTACAACTGCTGCTTCTTTAATTCTTTCATGTTGTAATACTCTATTTTCTATTTCTCCTAACTCTATCCTGAATCCTCTTATCTTAACTTGATTATCTACTCTTCCTAAAAACTCTATATTTCCATCTGGTAGCCACCTTGCCAAATCTCCTGTTTTGTATAACTTTGTACCAGGTTCAAATGGATTGTCTACAAATTTTTCTGCTGTTAATTTCGGTCTGTTTAAATATCCCCTTGAAAGACCTTCGCCACTTATACAAAGTTCCCCTGATACTCCTATTGGTAAAAGATTGTTTTCAGTATCTAATATATATATTTTAAAATTATTTATTGGTTTTCCTATTGGTATATTTTTACTTAGTTTATCAACTTCATAATTAGTTGCCACTACTGTGGTCTCTGTAGGCCCATAGTTATTGTATAATTTGTAATTGCTCTTATTATAATAATTAAGTTTATCTCCACCCGTTAACAATATTCTTAAAGAATTATTCTTTTCATGCCTTATTATTTCGTAAACTTGTGTTGGCAAAAAGCTGATGGTTATATTATTTTTCTTATAGTAGTCTTTTAGCTCTTCTATGTTAATTTTCATTTGTTCACTTATTATATACACAGAGGCTCCTATTATAAGGTTAGGCCATATTTCTAGCACACTTGCATCAAAGGAAAGGCTTGCATAACTAGTAGCATTATCTACTTGTGTAATATCAAATTTTTCATTACTGTAGTAACATAGATTAACCAATGATTTATGTTCTATCATTACACCTTTGGGATTACCTGTAGTTCCAGAAGTATAAATTATATAAGCTAGATTATTTGCGTTGCTTATTTTTTCTAAATTTTTTGATTCTCCTATGAAATTTTCTTCATTAAATAAATCAATTACTTCTCCATCAAACTCTATATTATTTGCTAAAGTCTTTTCACTCAATAATATTTTACTTTCACTATCTTTTAACATATATTCTATTCTTTCTTTTGGATAGCTAGCATCAATTGGTAAATACGCTCCTCCAGCTTTTACTACTCCCATTATCCCTACTAGCATCTCTAGTGATCTTTCTACCATTATTGCTACTATGCTATCAGCCTTTACTCCCTTTTCTCTTAAACCTCTAGCTAAACTATTTGCCTTTTTATTTAACTCTTTATAAGTTAATTTCTTATCTTCATATGCTACCGCTATATTATCAGGTGATTTTTTTACCTGTTCTTCAAATAATTCTTGTATTGTTTCCCCTTTTGGATAATCTGCTTTTGTATCATTAAAGTCATATAATATCTGATTTTTCTCTGCTTCTGACAATAGATCAATTTCGCATATTTTTATTTCTTTATTGATTACTATATCTTCTAGTACTTTTACATAATGTTTACTAAATCTTTTCATCGTTTCTTTTTTAAATAACTTTGAACAGTAATCTATGCTAAACCTTAACTTATCATCATGTTCGACTGCATTTAATGTTAAATCAAATTTAGATATTTTATTTTCATCACTATATTGCTTTAATTTAATATCTTTTATTTCTGTATCTTCTACTGTAATTGTATCTATCATATTAAACATTACGTCAAATATTGGATTTCTACTTGTATCTTTTCTTATATCCAGTTTTTCTACTAAAGTTTCAAATTGATAACTTTGATTTTCGTATGCTTTTAAAGAGTTGTCTTTTACTTCTTTCAGGAAGTCTATATACTTTTTTTCTCCTTTTGGCTTATTTCTCAAAGCTATCGTGTTTACAAACATGCCCATTATATTTTGTATATCTGCATGTGTTCTTCCTGCTATAGGTGTTCCTACAACTATATCTTCTTGCCTGCTATATTTTGATAAAAGTATATTAAATACCGATAACAACACCATATGCATTGTAGTTCCAGTTTCTTTTATGAATTTTCTTAATTTTGATGTTGTCTCTTTGTTAACTACAAAGCTTACGCTATCTCCCTCGAAGCTTTGTATAACCGTCCTTTTATAGTCGGTAGGTATATTTAGTGTTGGTATCTCGTCACTAAATATACTTATCCAATATTTCTCTTGTTTCTTTACTTCTTCTGATTTCAAAAAGTTGTTTTGCCATGATGCAAAATCTTTATATTGTATTTCTAAAGGTTTTAGATTTTTTCCACTATATAACTTTTTAAAATCATTTATTAATATACTCATAGAGACGCCATCAGATATTATGTGATGCATATCTATTAATAAATATGTTTTTTCTCTATTTTCTACAATTTCTGCTCTAAATAACGGTGCTTTTTCTAAATTAAAAGGGCTAATAAATTCATTTATTTTATTTTTTATGTTCCCATCTACGTTTCTCTCTTTTAATTGGAATTCTGATTCATCTACAATCTTATTAACTATTTCACCCTTGTTAACTATAAAATATGTTCTCAGTGCTTCATGCCTTTTGACTAGTTCTCTAAATATTTTTTCAAGTTTCTTCTTGTCTATATTTCCTTCCATCCCAAAAACTACAGGCATGTTATACGCTATGCTTTGCTTATCAAATTGCCATAGCATGTACATTCTCTTTTGGGCTGATGATATTTCATAGTATTCTTTCTTTTCTATTTTATCTATAGATAAATATGTGTTATCTCTTATATTTTCTATAAATTCACATATTTTTTTTATTGTTGGATACTCAAATATATCTTTTAATGTGACTTCTTTATTTGTTTCTTTATGGATTTTAAATATAACAGTCATTGCATTTAGTGAATGACCTCCTAGGTTAAAAAAGTCATCATTTATTCCTATTTGCTCTACCCCTAATACTTCTTTCCATATATTCACTAAAGTTTCTTCTAGACAATTTCTTGGTGGTTCAAAACTAGTTAATCTTTCAACTAGTTTTGGTTTAGGAAGTGCTCTTCTATCAAGTTTTCCATTTAATGTTATTGGCATTTTGTCTAATTTTACAAAATATGATGGTATCATATATTTGGGTAAGCTTTCTTTTAGGTATTCTTTTAAATCTAACACAATATTTTCTTTATCACTTACTATATATGAACATATATGTTTATCATTATTTTTACTTTCTATTATTATCACAGCAACTTCTTTAATATTTTCATGTTGTAATAATCTATTTTCTATCTCACCTAACTCTATCCTAAATCCTCTTATTTTAACTTGATTATCTACTCTTCCTAAAAATTCTATATTTCCATCGGGTAACCATCTTGCTAGATCTCCTGTTTTGTACATCTTTGTTCCTATTTCAAATGGGTTGTCTATAAATTTTTCTAATGTTAGCTCGGGTATATTTAGATACCCTCTAGCAATTCCGTCTCCACCAACACATAACTCTCCTACTACTCCAATAGGATTTAACATGTTTCTCTTATTTATTATATAAGCTTTTGAATTAGATATAGGCTTTCCTATTGGTATATTAGAGTTATACACTTTTTCTATTGGAAAAGTTGTAGAAAATGTCGCATTTTCTGTCGGACCATATCCATTTATAATATTAAGCATTGGAAATTCTTTTCTTACTAGACTGATATATTTAGGCGATAAAACGTCTCCACCAACTAATAAATATCTCAATCCTTTAAATACATTTTTGTTTTCTTCTGCTATTTGATTAAACAACTCTGATGTTAACCATATTATTGTAATTTTATTTTTATTTATATATTCTTCTAACAATACAGGTGATATTATTGTCTCTTTTTTAGCTATATATATCTGCAAACCATTTAACAATGTACCCCAGACTTCAAAATTAAATACATCAAACACACTAGAGCTTGTTTGAAAAATTCTATCATTGTCTTTAAACTCAATATAGTTTGTATTCTTAACTAATCTAACTATACTTCTATGTTCACACATTACCCCTTTGGGTATACCTGTTGTTCCTGAAGTAAAAATAATGTTTGCTAAACTATTTGCATTATTTATTTTCTTTATGTTTGTCAATTCATTTGTATACAATTCTTGGTTTAATAAATCTATCATTTCACAACTGTTTTCTAATTTCTCTATAAACATACTTGTACTTAACAAAATTTCGCTTTCGCTATGCTTAAGCATGTATTTTATTCTTTCCTTAGGGTAATATGGATCTATTGTTAAATACGCTCCTCCTGCTTTTAATATTGCTATTATCCCTATAATCAACTCTAAAGATTTTTCTACCATTATTCCTACTACTATATCTGATTTAACTCCTTTATTTCTTAGAACTCTAGCTAAACTGTTTGCTCTTTCATTCAACTCTCTATATGTCAATTTCCTATCTTCAAATACTACTGCTATATTATCAGGATTTTCTACTACCTGTTCTTCAAATAATTCTTGTATTGTTTTATCTTTTGGATAATTTGTCTTTGTATTATTAAATTCTTCAATAATTTTTTGTCTTTCTTTATCATTTAAGATATCCACATCTGCAATTTTAATATCAGGCTTTTTTAATACTTGATTAATATAATTAAATAGATGTCTTTTTATTTGTTCTATTTGATCTTTTCCATATGAATAAGTATTATATTTTATTTCTAAATCAATTTCATTTTCTATTAAAGAGAATTCAAATAATATGTCACTTTTTATATTTTTTATCCTTTCGATGTTGTGTATATTTTTAAGTAATACAATTGTACTTAATAAATAATTACTATTTTTACTATTGTCATTATGTAACTTTTGCACAATTTTTTGTAACGGAAAATTACCAAATTTATAAGCATTTTTAACTGTTTGAGTTACATATCTCAATAATTGTTTAAATGTAAATTTATCTTTAATTTCCACTATTGATGGTAAAGCATAGTTATAATTACTCATTTTATTGTTATTTTTTATTAAAGGTAAACCAATGCTTACCTTATCACATCCACTATATCTACTCATCAAACAACTTATGCATGATAGTAAGATTATATATGTCCCTTGTTCTGAATTATTGGATATATTGACAATCTTTTGAGACATATCAATCGGCATTTTATATTTTAAACTATTAATTTCAAATTCTTTATCAAGTTCATTATAATTATTATAAAATTTAGGGACTTCGTATTCCATAAGTAGTCTTTCAGTCCAATAATCTCTCTCTTTTTTTAATTTACCACTAAACGCAACCATATTTTGTATTTTTTTATCCATTTTAATCTTTAACCTCTCAAACTTAAAGTATTATTTATTAATTTTGATTTAATATGAAAAATTTTCTAATTGTATGTCTTCAATTTTGATATCATGGTTAATTAAATTTCTTAAAATTTTAATATAATTGTATACAAACTTATCTATTAATGTTTTACTAAAAACCATATCATTATATTCGAAAGTAAATATTAAATCATTATCTGAAATTTCTCCTTCTAATGATAACTCTACCATTGGCTTTAAATTTTGTATCTCATAGTCATATATTTCAACTTGAGATAATTTCATATCTTTATAGTCAATAGTATTTAATGAAAAAATAGTATTAAACAACGGATTGCTATCAAAACTTGATTCAATATTTAAATCTTCAACAATATTATTAAATGGATAGTCTTGGTTTTTGAATGCATAATATACTGTGCCTTTCACTTCTTTCAATAATTCTTTGATTCTCTGCACTGGGCTAACAAAATTTCTAATTGCTAATGTGTTGATAAACACTCCTACTATATTCTCTGTTTTTGCATGATGCCTTCCTGCTATAGGAGTACCAACAACAATATCTTCTTTCTTGCAAAACTTATATAGTAAAATAATGTAAGCTGTTAACGAAGCCACATACATGGTTACTTTATTCACCAAACATAAATTTTCCAATCTCAATTTCAATGTATTCCCTACCTTGAATTTAACACGTTTCAATCGTCCATCAGTTCTATAATCTAGCGAAGCACATTTACTAAATATATTTTGCCTTAAGTCATAATTCTTAAGATTATTGTCCCAATACTCTCTTTGCATCTTAATACCAGCAGTTTGCAATAACCTGCTTTGCCAACAAGCAAAATCTTTATATTGCAGTTCTGTATCAATTAAGTTTTCTCCACTATATAACATAGATAATTCCTTTAATATAATTTTACATGTCATAGCATCCGTACATATATGGTGTATGTCCATCAACATTATACACTCATTAATATTACATCTAATAATACCTACTCTTATTAATGACTCTGGTTTACTTAAATTAAATGGTTTTATAAAGTTTTGAATTAAATTATCAATGTTGTTATTATCCTGTTTTATTACTTCAATATTAAAATCTATATTTTCATTAATTATCTGTATTACGTCATCTTCATTCAATTTATAATGAGTTCTAAAAATTTCATGTCTTTTTATTAAACTTTTAAAACATCGTTCTAGCTTTTTAATATCCAATTTACCTTTTATCAATTTTATCGTTTGTACATTATAAGCAGTGTCTAATGGATTTAAACTTTGCAATACAAACATTCTTTTCTGACTAGATGAAACGGGATAAAATTCTCTTTTTTCAATCCTTGTTATTGTTTTTAATGAATGTTTCGAAGATTTATTTTCATCTATATATTTTGCTATATTCTCTATTTTCAATAGTTCTAGTATATCTGTAATCAAAATATTAACATCAAATTCTTTTTTTATCCTAGATACTAAAACCATAGCATTAATTGAATGTCCTCCCAGCTCAAAAAAACTGTCTTTTATTCCTATTTTATCTATGTCTAAAATATCACTGAAAATATCAACTAATAATCCTTCTGTTTTGTTTCTTGGAGGCTCATATTTTGAATTACTACATCCTTTAAGTCTTATCTTCAGTAATTCCCCTCTATCAATTTTTCCATTTGAATTCTTAGGAATTGTATTAACTTGCACATAATATGAAGGAACTTCATAGTCTGGAAGCTTCATCATTAAAAATTTCCTTAAATCTACAGTAGAAATATTTTGCTTAGCAACAAAATATGCTACTAGATATTTACCTCCCATATTATCCAATTTATCTAATACCACGACTTCTTTTATAATTCCATCCTCTTCAAAACAATCTTTATACCCTAATTCTTTTACAATACTATATATAGAATCAATATTAAAACTAGGATTCAATTCTTTTATAGCATTCTCTTTACTCGACAAACCCAGCCTACAATCCCAGCTTAATGGAATCATATAATTATGAAAACCTCTATTTTTTAGATGCATATATATTCCAACATCATTAATCAAACAATTTGATGAACAAAACCCTGTATCCTCTGGCATGCTCCATTGCTTGTCTCTTTCTAATAAGTATTTATGAATCATATCTGAGGAACTATTAGCATATCTAAAGAAATCAATAAAATAAATGCTTTCAAAGCTTTTATCATCTAATTTTATATTTAACAACTCACTAATTCTATCATTTATTGAATGATATATCTTTCTAAACTCTATTAGCTTTTCATCTATATTATCCTTATCGTATAAGTTAGCTTCTATAACAGACTGTAGTTTAGTATCTATTATTTGTCCTCTTGACAAACCTGTTATAATTACATTAATATTATTTTCAAAGGCTATTTTTGTGCTAATAGTCGTCAAGGCTTTGAAGCATCCACTGCATACAGTAGAATCTTGTTTTAAACTTTCTACAAATATTTCATATATATTACTATGAGTGTGTATTATGCTATCTACATTTAGACTACTTGTTATTCTCTTAATATTTTCAAACGCTCTTTGAGAAATATAGCCGTTATCAAAAGTAAAGGCTAAGACTTTATAACCCATCTCAACCAATTGATATAATACATAAGTACTATCTTTACCTCCGCTATATAAAAGCATGCAATCATACTCACTTTTTTTCTTTTTAGAAGCTTTATTCATCAATATTTTAAAATCATCTATTCCTTTAAAATAATCGTCAACTTGATCCTTATATTTTTCATATTCCTCACATATATTACATAATCCACTATCATGAAAGGTAGCATCTGGGCATTTTGATGTCATCAAGCAAGTTTTACATTCAATTACTTTGCTCTCTGTATTGTTTTTCTCTTTTTGATATGTCAATATTGTATTTTCTATTTCTTCTAATTCAATTCTATATCCTCTTATTTTGACTTGTGAATCAATTCTTTCAACATACTCTATATGTCCCTTGTAACTCCATCTACCCAAATCACCAGTTTTATACATAATAGAGTTATCATCATACGGATTATTAATAAATTTATAACTAGTTAATTCTTTGTTGTTTAAATAGCCTAGACCTATACAATTTCCTGATACATAAATCTCTCCAACAACTCCAAAAGGAACAATTTGTAAATTTTCATCAAGTACATAAATTTTTTGGTTAGCTAAAGGAGTTCCAATCGGTATTGTATTACCAGTATCTTCTAAATTATCTTTGCTTAATAAGAATGTAGTATTATCTACACAACATTCAGTAAGACCATATATATTATTGATTAGCACGTCCTTTTTTTCGTTTTTACTAAAAAATTTCTTAGCTAAACTATAATTTAATTTCTCTCCTCCTATTATAAAATGTTTAACTTTCAATTTGGATTCGTTTTTTAATGAATTAGCAATAATGCTTATATGAGAAGGGGTACCATCTGAAATATCTATACTGTTTTCAGAATAAAAATTTATTAAACTAGCTCCAGTTATTTTTTCATATTCTGAAGGGATAACTAATTTATGTCCATTGATTAAAGCCATAAATATTTGCTGTACGGAAGCATCAAAATAATACGGTGCTAAACAAGCTATGTTTAAGTTTTCTCCATAATTACTATAAATACTATCATATAACCCTAATATTAAATTTATAACATTCTTATGGCTTATTATACTCCCTTTTGGTTTGCCTGTTGTTCCTGATGTATATATTATATAAGCCAAGCTATCTGATGATATATTGTTTTTTGGATTTAATATTGTTTTGCTTGGTTTACTACTATCTACGGTAAGTACATTTTTTTCATTAACAAAAGTTATATTTTTTCTTAAATCAGCAGTGGTAATAATTTTTTTAGTAGTACTATCATCTAATATATATTTAACTCTGTCTATTGGATTATCAATATTTATTGGTAAATAACAACCTCCAGCTTTTATTGTACCTAATATTGCCACAATCATTTCTATAGATCTTTCAAAATATAATCCGACAACTTCACCTATCTTCAACCCACTTTCTATTAGCTTGTTTGCTACTTCATTGGCTTTCATATTTAATTGATGATATGTTAGCTCGTAATTTAAATACTTTACTGCAATGTTATAAGGCCTCTTTTCAACTTGCTTTTCAAATAAGTCACTCAATGTCTCATCGTCATCAAAACTTATATTCTTTCCTTTTCCTAAACTTAACAATCTAATTTTATCCTCCTTTGTTATAACCTCTATCATATTTAATTTAATACTTGTATTTTCGGATGTTTGTTTTAAAAAATTTATTAGATTGTTTTTTATAGCGTTAAGCTTTAACTCGCTAATCAAGTTATTGTTATATTTTATACTGCAATAGATACCTCTTTCTTTAACTCTAAAATTAAAAATTGTAGAAACATCAAATCCACTTATATCTTCGCTTGAACCAATATTTTCTAATCTAACTATTGTGTCGACTATTGCAGTCTTCTTATCAAACTCTTCTATTCCAGCAATTTGTTGTATTTGTTGTATTTCTATATCTTTAAATTTATTAATGTTACTAAACATTTCTTTGATTTGTAATAATAATTCTTTAAATTCTCTTTTTTCATCTATACTACTTTTAAGTATTAAGATATTATGTTTCTGCTTATATTTTTTATTAATTTCCTCTACTCCTACAACAACTTCATCATCACCAGTGTAAACTTTTAATATATATTGAACTGCAGCTATCATATATAAATATATACCTACATTTGAATTGTTACATATCATTAAAATTTTTTCTGATATTTCCTTTGGAATCATAAACTCTATATCTAAATATCTGCCATCTGTATCCATGGTTTTATCTGCAAACGTGCTTTTTTGCATATCTTTATCTATAATTTTTTTCCAAAATTCTTCACAGTTTTTTATATTGCTTTTTGAATTCATTAAATATCACTCTTTCATTTAAACTTTTTACTAATAGAAAAATAGAGAGTATAAATAATAACTAAAAATAATTATTATTTTCCTCCCATTATAAATCATTAAAAATTAAACTCTAGTTCTTCCATTTCATATACTTCATCATCAAAATTTTCTGCATACACTTCATTTAAATGAATATCTATATTTTCAGTAATAATACTTATCACTTTTATATAATACTCTATAAGGTTTTCTATTGTTTCTCTAGCAAACAATTTCGTACAGTATTCGAAATTTAAATATATATTTTCCTCTGTCTGGAAAGCATTTAGTGTAATATCAAATTTTGATATTTTATTCTCTGTTTGTATATATTTAATTTTAATATCATTTAAGCTCAATTCATTATCATAACTAGATCTAAAATTGAACGCTATATCAAATAAAGGGTTTCTTCCAGGTTCCCTGACTATATTTAATTTGTCTAGTAATTTTTCAAATTCAAAATCTTGGTTTGCATAACATTTTAATAAAGTTTCTTTTACTTCAAACAAAAATGATTTAAACGTTTTAGTCCCTTCTGGCTTAACTCTTATTGCAAGAGTATTTACAAACATGCCAATAATATCTTCTAAATCAGCATGATTACGCCCTGCTATCGGAACCCCTATTATTATATCTTCATCGCAAGTGTAATTTGCAATAAGAGTAGAATATGCTGTAAATAATAGCATAAACATAGTTACATTTCTTTCAAATGTTATATTTTTTAATTTTTGTGTCAATTCTTCTCCAAGCTCAAATTTTTGACTATTACCTTCGAAACTTTGAATTTTGGGTCTTGAAAAATCTATTGGCATATTTAATTTAGGTATTGAATCTTTATACATATTTAGCCAATATTTTTCTTGTTCTTTAAACTCTTTTGTTGCTATATAATCATTTTGCCATTCTGAGAAATTTTTGTATTGTATTTTTAAAGGTAACAACTTGCTACCTTCATATAATTTTGTGAATTCTTCCATCAATATTTCGATGGATTTTCCATCTGATATTATGTGATGTATATCAACTAATAATATATGTTTTTTTTCAGCAATTTTTATTATTCGTGCTCTAATTAAAGGTCCTGTTTTTAAATCAAATGATTTAATAAATTCTTTTTTTAGTAACTCAAAGTTAATTCGTTTTAGATTCAACTCCTTATACTCAACGTTAAATTCTATTTGGTCATGAATTTTTTGCACGATTTCATTATCTTCATATTTGAAGGTTGTCCTCAACGCTTCGTGTCTTTCTATTAATAATCTAAAGGAATTATTAATCTTTTCTAAATCCAACTTACCTTCTAAAGTCATCACTACTGGTATATTATAGTTTGTACTTTGTGGATCAAGTTGTACTAAGGAGTACAATCTTTTTTGAGAAGATGATGCTACGTAATGTTGTTTTTCTTTTATTTCTTTCATTGATAAAAATTTATTTTCTTCAATATTATATATCTTTTCAGCTATATTTCTAACATAAGGAGTTTCAAATAAATCATTTATGGTGATTTTAACATTAAATTCTTTATGGATTTTTGATAATAGTAAGATTGCTTTTAATGAGTTACCACCTAAGTTAAAGAAATTATCATTCATACTTATTTTATCCATTTTCAATAAGTCTTTTAACATATTGCATAGTCTTGTTTCTATTTCATTTGCTGGAGCTAAATATTCTTGTCTTGTCTCATCAACTTCTTCAAAAGGCAATGCTTTTACATCGATTTTCCCATTGAATGTAATTGGTAATCTTTCTAATTGTTTGATGTACTGTGGAATCATATATAAAGGAAGTTTTTTTCTAAGTTTTGTTTTTATAAATTCTATATCTAATGTTTCATTTGATATGATATAAGCACACAGATGCTTTTCTCCATCTTTACTATTTTTATCTATCACAACTGCTTTTTCTATATTTCCATCTTCTAACAGAACATTTTCTATTTCACTTAATTCTATTCTATATCCTCGTATTTTAACTTGATTATCTAATCTCCCCAAAAACTCAACATTTCCATCATCTAACCATCTAGCAAAATCACCTGTTTTATACATTTTACAATTTTTATCAAATATATCCTCAATGAATTTCTCTTCTGTCAGCTTCTCTCTATTTAAATAACCTCTTGCTACACCATCTCCCCCAATATATAGTTCGCCAGGAATTCCAATTGGTTGGACCTTACGGTTTTTATCTAAAATATAAAACCTAACATTAGGCATAGGTTTACCAATAGGAGTATTTTTTATATTTGGTATTTCACTATATTTTTTTTCATAATAGCTTGAATCTATTGTTGCCTCTGTTACTCCATAACTATTTAATATTCTTGTATTTTTATCTAATTTGCTAACAATCTTTTTATATTCATTTATTGGACATATATCTGATCCCATAATAAGTATTTTAAATTTTGGCATTTGTAACTTATTATCATCAATATAATCTATTAATGCACCTATCAATGATGGTGTAGATTCAAATATACTAATCCTTTTCTCTAAGATTAACGAGTATAAAAGATTAAAATCATTTTTAACTTCTGTTGTACAGATAATCATCCTGCCACCATTTAAAAGTGCTCTAGATAAATCACCTGCAAATACGTCAAAAGAAATACTTGCAGTTTGCAAGAGGTTTATCTCACTTTTGTATAAATCATAACATTCTCTCCATCCCAATGCTGCATTAGTTAAATTCGTATGACTTACTAATACGCCTTTTGGTTTTCCAGTCGTTCCAGAGGTATATATCACGTATGCTAAATCTTCTCCCTTGATTATTTCGGATAGATTTTTCTTATCTTCTATAATCATTTCTTTATCTTTAATATCAATAATATCGCCATTAAAGAAATCTATTTCTTTAACCTCTCCTTGAGTTATTATCAGATTCACTTTACTATCTTCAATTATAAGTTTCTTTCTAGCTTTTGGATATTCTATATCTATTGGTACATAAGCAGCTCCTGATTTTAATATCCCCAATACGCTAATAACCATGTTAATAGATCTATCAATCATTATTCCTACTAGTGCATTTCGAGAAACGCCTTTCTTATTCAATACTCTTGCTAGTTTATTAGCTTTTTCATTTAGTTTTTTATAAGTAATCAACTCATCTTTACATTCTACTGCTATATTATTAGGTGTAAAATTAACTTGCTCTTCAAATAAATCTATAAAGTTTTTACTATAGTCATATTCTCTTTGTGTATTATTGAAATCTAATAACAACTGTCTTTTTTCTAATTGAGAAATCATATTTACTTTCGATAGTTGTATATTACAATTATCAAGTATTTTGTTTACAATGTTTTCAAAATGATTTGTCATTCTTTTTATAGTTTCTTTTTTAAATTTGTTAGCATTATATTCAAAGATAAACTGTAATTCTTCTTCAGAACTTTTCATTACTACATCTAATTGTATATCTAGGTTTGCCTCTCTATAGTTAAATTGATTATTAGGTTCAAAACCTAAATCATCTAAATCTAAATCTTTATTATTTTCTGTATCAGTATGAAAATTAACAAGAGTATTAAATAATGCACCTATTGGTAAATCATTATTAATCATTTTTTTCTCTTTTATGATATCAAATGAAAAATATTGATTTTTGTAACATTCTATAAACAACCTTTTTGTTTTTTTCAAAAATTCTGTAAATGTTTCTTCTTCATTAATCTTCAATCTAATTGGGATTATGTTTATAAATGGACCTATTATATTCTTGTATTCTATTAAATTTCTTCCTGCTGAGATTGAACCAATAACTATATCATCTTGCCCACTATATTTATTTATTAATATTGTATATAGAGAAAATATAACCATATGCAAGGTTGCATTATTTTTACCTGCTAACTCAGATAATCTTTTTGTATATTCTTTTGACATTCTTATATCTACTATTTGTCCTTCATATCCATCATTTTTATAGTCAGAAGGCATATTTAGTAGTGGCACACCGTCGTCAAACTGATTAAGCCAAAATTCTTGTCTCTTTTGCATTAAATCTGATTTCAATAATCCCATATGATGAACTAAATAATCTCTGTAATCATATTTCTTATCTGGTAACTCACTACCTTTGTATAAAGCTAGTAATTCTTGCTCTAAAATACTCATAGAATATTTGTCTATTATTATATGATGTACTATAACAACGAGAACATATTGTTCTTTACCAGTTTTTAAAAGCCAAACTCTCAACAGTGGCGGCTTGGTTAAATCAAAATGTTGAAAATAATCATTAATACTTATATCATTCTCTGAAATTTCTTTATACTCAATACTAAAATCAACATTGTTATGAATTTTAAACATAGGTTGTTCATTAACCATTTCTATAGATGTTCTAAATACCTCATGTCTTTCTATTAAAGTAATAAAAGCTTTTTCTAAGTTATTAACATTAATGTCCCCTTTTATATTAACAATCATAGGTACGCTTGTATTTTCTCTTTCTGTTTCATTTTCATTTATCAGGAAAAATGTAAACTGAGTTGGTGATAATGGATAGTATTCATTTTCGTTTGCTTTCACTAAAGAATAATGTTCACTCTTTTCTGCTTGTTCTATATATTCACCCATTCGTCTTATTGTAGATATTTCAAAAAATTCTTCTAGTCCAATTTCTACTTTTAGTTCTTTGTGTATCATAGCAATTAATTGTATCGCCTTTAGGGAATGTCCTCCCAATCTGAAAAAATCATCATGTACTCCTATTATTTCTTTTTCTAATACTTCACACCATAATATTGACAATTTTTCTTCTATTTCATTGTTTGGTGCCTCATATTCTGTTTCTGTGAGGTTTTGATTATCCTCTTCACTCAGCTCTTCTATTTTGTATAATCTAGGATTGTTGTCACGTTGTAAGTTTTTCATCAATTTAATATATTCTTTTTCCTTAAGCAATATCATATCTAATATTTCTATTGATTTTTGTACAGATTTAACATTATATATTGACGAAAACAGGTATTTTGCAATAGTTATCCTTATTCGTCCCCAATATTTAATTAGCTCTTTATTAGCACTTACTACTTCTGACTCTTTTCCAAAGAATTTAGTAATCTTATAATCTTCAACCTGCTTAGCATTTATTATCTTGTTAATAATATTTAGCCATTCCAGACATACTTTAGAAAATTCATTCTCATCAATTATTATTTTTCTATAGGTTTTTATAAATTCATCTAAACTATGTATTCCATGTTCTATGTTATCAAGGTTATTGCTGAAATTTTTGATATATTTTTCAATGATACCATCGAATTCATCTTCTAATTTATATTCTTTAGCTGAATCATCTAGATAAAATTCAAAATATACTAATGTGTCTTCACAACAAAAATTCTCTATATATCCCTCATATGAATTAATAATATCATCATAACTTATTGTTGTTTTTCTATATGAAAGATTGTCTTTATGTTCGTGTTCAATTACTATAAATTCATTTTTAGAATCATTAAAGCCACAAAATAATAATGTATGTGGTAAATGCTCTTTTAAATATGTATCTACTCTTATTGATTCATAATAATTATCCACCCATAAAATCACAAATCTATCTTTAGATATCGCTGACTTTATATCATCAATAACATTTTCGCATCTTCTTTTTTTATTTATTATTAAGCCCATTGTTTTGATGATATCAATTTCTTTTTCTTTTTCTAAGTAGTTTACATCTATACCATTCACACGCTTTTCATATACAATTATATCATTGGCAAATAAATGTAATATATTTCTTTTGTAATATTTCACAATAGGAAAAAGTGAGTTGTAGAAGCAGTTTTTGTAATAAACATCGTTAAACGGTTTAATTCCAATTATTTCTTTGTCTTTCATTTCCTTAACCCCTTTATTATTGCTATTTTTTATAGTCTTACTTAGTAAATTCAATAAGAGTTATTTTTAGCATGAAATAAAAGGTACTATTTTATCTAAAAAAGTACCTTTCCTTTTTCAATTACAATGTAACATTTTATATCACTAATATTATACACTCATTTGCTTTTCTTTAACTATATTTACTACATCATTTATACATGTTATATTAGTAAAATCTAACTCTGTATCTTCAAACTCTATCCCAAATTCTAGTTCTAATTCTACAATCATTTTAATAAACGTAACAGAATTTATACCAATATTCTTTATGCTATCGCTAGTTGTTAATTTATCTATCTCGATTGAATTGTCTATATTTTTTTTTATAATTGCTATTATTTTTAATTCTAATTCATTCATGAAGAATATCCCCTTTGTTATATTATAGTATTTGCTTATTTACTGCTAAAAGTAAGTTTTTGTATTCATTTTCTAGTTTATATATGCTTTTTAAGCCATCACTTACTGTTTCCATGCTATTTTGATTATATTTATTTGAATACATGTATTTAGCTATTATACCTCTTATATATTTCCATTTTTCTAAAACTAAATCTGATATTTTAACTGGTGAAGAATCGTTTCCTAATAACTTTTCCATCTTATATTTTTCAACCAGTTTAGCATTAATGGAGTCATTTAGGAATTCTAATATAGACTTTACGTTTTCTTTCAATAATATTTCATCTCTAATTATTGTATTAAAAGACTCTATTATTTTTTCAAGGCTGTTCAACCCATTGTTCAGCACATTAACATTATTATTTAAGTTTTCTAGGAATTTTTGAGTATAATTTTGAGTTGATATATCGTTATTTATAGATTCGTTTAATTTGATTATTACTCCATAATATTTTTCTTTATCATCAACATCCAATAAAAAGTTATTTTTATATCCAGTAATGCATTCATTTAATTCATCATATCCAATTATTCTTTTTTCATAATATAAATTATCCTTATGCATATGTTCAATAATATTGAAAGTTTTTTTCACTTCATCATATCCATAAATAAGCAATGTATGTGGCCAATGAATTTTATTAAACATTTCTGGTCTTATAGATTCATAGAAACAATCTATCCAAATGACTACTGGAATTTTTTTAGAAATTGAAATTTTTATGTCATCTATTATTGTTTCAATATTCTTCATATACTGAACTTTTAGACCTTCTTTGATTAGTATATTTTCAATTGCATCGCATTGATGGTATTGCATATCATATGTTATAGTGTCATTTGCTTTTTTATATTCATAAGTTATTATGTCGTTTATTAAAAATGATTTTAAACTTTTATTATAATAGTTAAGTATAGGAAATGAAGAATTATAGAAGCAATTTTTATAAAATAACTCGTTAAATGGCTTTATTCCTTTTATTATGTTAGTATTACTACAAACAGCCACTTCTTGTAAAGTTTCGTTGTTTATCTCATTTGTGTTATTATCGCTATTTTCAATATTTTGATTAATATATACACCCATAAGCCTAATAGTATTATACTTAAAGATATCAGCACTATTTATTTTGATACCTTCTTTTTCTAGTTCTACTTCTAATTCTATAGCATTCAGTGAGTTGCCTCCTATAAAAAAGAAATTATCTTTTACATTTATGTGATCTGTCTTAAGTACTTTACTCCATATTTTATATAACAATTCTTCCGTAGCATTTGAAGGTTTTACATATTTATTATTGTCTTCTATATTTTTTATATCTTGTAATGCTCTTCTGTCAACCTTACCATTTGAATTAATAGGAATAGCGTCCATATGGACAAATTTTCCAGGTATCATATACATAGGAAGTTTTGTTATTAATATGTCTCTCAGTTCTTCGACTGTATTCTTTACACTTGATTCATAATAACAAACAAGTTCATTTGTTTCTCCACATTTTTTGCAGATAACTACAGCTAACTTTATATTATTATCTTTCATTAGCGTATTTTCAATTTCTCCTACATCAATACGATACCCTCTAACTTTCACCATATTATCACTTCTGCCTATATACTGAAAATTACCGTCAGAAAGCAATTTACCTTTATCTCCAGTTTTATATATTAAACCATATATATCATGTTGAATAAAACTCTCTTTATTTTTTTGTTCATCTTTATAATAGCCCAAAGTAATATTTTTACCGCTGACGTATATATCTCCAATAATTCCTTCATCACAAATCCTTAAATATTTATCTAATATAAACATTCTATTGTTTATGATTGGTTTACCTATAGGAATTTGCGTCTTCTCATATATACTTTCATCAATCGTATAACTTGAAACCCAAATGGTTGCTTCTGTAGGGCCATACATATTTGTTAATTTTGTATTCTTAAAATTTTTCATAATCTTTTTAGCCAATTCTATAGACCATGCTTCACCACCAAGCAGTATGTGCCTTAAGTAGAGCATATTATTTTCCTCTGATGTATCATTCATTGCTAAATGTTGTATCATCAATGATGGCACAGAATGCCATATAGTTATTTCATTTGCGTTAACATACTTATTTAATTTATTAGGATTATGAATTTCTTCCTCTTTAAGAATATGAAGTTCAGCTCCACTCACCAAAGCGCCAAATATTTCAAATACTGATATATCAAAACTAATTGATGTTACTAGCATCATTTTATCTCTTTGCTCAAGCTTAAAGTGTTTTACAGCCCAATCAATAAAATTAGTAACATTTGAATGTTTTACCATTACTCCTTTTGGCTTTCCTGTGGAACCTGAGGTATACATTATATACATCAAATCACTTGGTGCATATATTACTTTTTGTAATTCTCCATCTATGTTTTCATAGTCTTGTTTAAAATAACACTTGGTTTGTTCATAGTTAAATTTATCACATTGATCTAAGCATATAATAGTATTAATATTTTTAAGTGCTTTAGAGTATTCATCGTTTGTTATTATATTACTTTCCGTAATAAGTATCTTTGCGCCACTATGTTCTATTATATGTTTTATTCTCTCTATGGGATGGTTCTGATTAATTGGTACATAACAGCCTCCTGCATTAAGTATACCAAGTATTCCTTTTATGATTCCTATCCCTCTGTTTACCATAATAGCAATAGGTTCATTACGCAAAGACATATTTTTTTGTAACAATATACCTATTTTTTTTGTACTTTCATTTAATTCTAGGAATGAGTATTTATCCTCACCAAATACTACATTTGAATTTCTATTTTTTCTTAAATTCTCGCAAAAAATTTCGTGTACAGTTTTGGTATTACTATTTAAATTACTCACTATATTACAATCATATAATCCTAATATTTTTTTCTCTTTCTTATCAGATAAATAATTAATATCAGCTATCGCGATATCTTTTTTATCTTTTACACTGTCAAGTATGTTTCTAAAATATTCTACAAAACGTTGAATAGTTTTAATTGAAAATAAATCAGTATTATATTCCAATCTAATTTCAAGTTGTCCATCTTTTTCTTTGGCAAGAAATGATAGTTCAAATTGAGTGACCCCTTTTTGTTCTGGTGGTATATAATCAGATAATTGAAAAAATGTACTAAATATAGGATTCCTACTCAGATCTCTTTCTGGGTTAATATTTGATATAATTTCACCAAACGGATATCTATTATATTGAATTGCTTTATTAATTTTATCTTTTACAACTAAAACTAAGTTTTTAAATGATTCAATTTCATCATATTTTACACGTATACATTGAGTATTTACAAAAAGTCCTATAACTTTTTCAAGCTCTTTTCTCTCTCTACCTAGATAAGGAATTCCCACGATTATATCATCACTACTTGATACCTTATGAAGAAATATAAAATACATTGACAAAAGAGTATTAAATAACGTTGTACCATAATCTTTACTTATATTTTTTATCTTTTTCAAGTCATCTTCGTTGATATTAATGCTCATAGAGTTACCGTTATAAGTTTGCATTAGAGGTCTTTTATTATCATATGGTAATTCCAATATAGGTAATGGCTTAGATAATTCTTTTATCCAAAAATTACCATATAGCTTGTATTCATCAGTTTTTTTCCATTCTAAGTCTTTCTTTAACCAACTTATATACTCTACATTCAATCTATCATAGATTTTATTTTTTCCTTCCTTAATTGCTAAATAACCTTCTAGTAGTTCATCTAACATTACTTTTATACTCCATCCATCACTTATTATGTGATGGATTTTTACAAATAGATGATAAAAATCATTTTTGGACTTGTATAGATTAACCTTTATTAACTGAGAGTTTAAAAGATTAAAAGGTATGTTACTTTCATTAGAAATATGTTCCTCTATTTTATTTTTTGCATCATCACTATCTGTAAAATCATAATAATTTACATGATAATTTACGTCCTTGCTAACGTACTGCTTAATAACACCGTTTTCTTTTTTGAAACCTATCCTCAATGCACTCTGATGCTCTGCCAATTGATTTAGTGCCTTATTAAAAATATCAATATCTATCTCTTGTTCTATAATATAAGTCATAGCTAAATTATAAGCTGTAATTTCTGGATTTAAATTTTGTAAAAACCAAATTCTCTTTTGTGCATCAGTTAATTCAAATAATTGATCCGTTATTTTGTCACTGTAGATTTCTTGATTATCTAATACTACTTTGTTTTTGTCTTGTATGAAATTTGAAAACTCCCTTATACTCGGATATTCAAAAATATCAGTTATGTTTACATCCCAGTCACCTTTTTCTCTTAATGAATTCACTATTTGAATTGCCTGTATTGAATCTCCTCCCATTTCATAGAAATTATCATCAATATCTATTTCTTCAATTCCAAGCACCTGACTCCATATAAAACCAACCTGTTTTTCTATCTTTGTATAAGCGTTATCATTTTTTCCTTTTAGTTTAAACCATTGTTCTATATTAGATCTTTTAACAATAGGTTTCTGTATAGCTTTTTTTATATCTTCAGAAATTAAAAACATTTGCTCCTCAATTACCTCTACCGATTTAATATTGAGGTTTGTATTGGCAATTATTATATTATTTATTTGTTTATTAATAATCTCATCAAATCCCCTTAATGCTTGATCTGTCATTATTGATTTAAATATTTCATTATCTTCATTTACACCAAAATCAACAGCCATACCAATTTCTTTCCATGCTGTCCAATTGATTGTAAGTGCTTTTTTCCCTTGCATATTTCTGTACACTGAAAAACCATCAAGGAAGCTATTTGCAGGTGAGTAATCACCTTGCCCCATTCCTCCTAAAAATGAACTTGTTGATGAAAACATAACAAACAAATCTAATTCATCTTCTTTGGTTAGTTTGTGTAAAAGTCTTGTTCCTATAATTTTCGGTTTAATAACGTCGTTAAACTTTTCTTCTTCTTTTTTATACAAAAGATTTACTCCTGCTACCCCTGCTGCATGTATTAAGCCATTTATACGTCCATACTTTGCTCTTAATTCATCTAACGTCTTCTTTAAATCATGTTCGTTTGTAATATCTAAAGAACATAATAGTACATTTGAACCAGACTTTTCGATTTCTTTTATTTTATTAATTTTACCAACAGTTCTATTATTAGTATTAATCTTTAATATATCATCCCATGTATCTCTATCTGGAAACACACTTCTATTTATTAAAGCAATATTCACATTATTTTTCGATGCTAAATATGATGCCATTTCAAGTCCTAATCCACCTGTACCACCAGTTATTATGTAAACTCCATTAGTATTAAACGTCATTTGTCTCTCAGGTAAATTATTTATATCAACTCTTATGAGTTCTTTTAGAAATCTTTTGCCACTTCTAAAAGCTACCTGTCTTTGACACTTATCATATTCAACTTCGTGTATTATACTTTCTATATCAGTCTCATCGTCAATATCAATACATTGACATTCAATATTAGGATATTCCTGACTTATAACATTCCCCATTCCAATGATAGCTGTATTATATGGTATAATTCTTTCTTGCTCTGGTATAACTTTGTTAGCGTAATTAGTGATTATAGTGAATCTAATATTGTTATTTATATTATTATTGATCAACGACTTAATTGTGTAGTAAATATTGTTTGTCCCATATAATAAAGCTTTTTCATCTTCTTTATTTTCATCATAAATCATCCTAATTGATGTAATATGATATATTTCATCAATTCCTTTACTCTTAATTTTATTGATAATACTAAATATTTCATCATAATTTCCTGTAGTATTGTAATGAACTTCAGATTGTTCTTCATAGTAATCTGCCATTTTTACAAATGTTACTTCACGTCCTGCAAGTTTAATTTGTTTAAGGAAATCTTTGCAAAATTTGCTATCTATACCAATTACAACAGCATTCACATTTTTACTTTTATGTTCTATATTCTTTTGCTCTTTTTCTACCCATCTAAAGCTATGATATAAGCTCTCGTTGCTACTGTGAGATTTATTAAATACAGACTGCATATTATGAACTCTTTTTATTGCATATCTTTCTATATCAATAATTACTTCACCTTTTGAATTTAAAATCAGTATATCGGAATATAGAGTTTCAGATTTTAAATTGTCTTGTTTAGCTTTGCTATGATTATTTTTTATATAAACATAGAAACAAGGTTGTAAGCTGTCATATATTTTGATACTTTTATATGTTAATGGTAAATATGTGCCATCAACCATATTAAATGCAACCCAATTTGCAGCATTATCTAACAATGAAGGATGTAACCAGCAATCTTCTAAGTCTTTCAAAAATGGATTTGGTAAAACTAACTCCAATAATATGTCATTTTCACCGATATATACTTCATTGATGTTGTCCCATCTACTTCCCCAATTAAATACGTCTGTTGAAATAGTTCTTGGATTATCCAGTTTTACATCATATGAATATCTTTTATTGGTAAGTTTACTTTTTAATTCTTCAATTTGATAAACATCATTATTCTCGCTCATTATGTTATGAATTTGCCCTGTTGCATGTGTTAACCAAGTACTATCCATCTTTGTCTTACCATTTTCTTTTTTACTTATAACGGTAAATTTTAAATACCCTTTATCTGTTTTATCAATTAATGTTTGAACTTCTCTTATTCCATTGTCTGTAACATAAAGTGGACTTAAAAAAACTACATCTTTAAGCTCAATATGTCCTTCATCAAAATATCTTTTACCAATCGTTCTAGCAATCTCTAAATAGGTAACACCAGGTATTGTAGGTATTCCTTTGATTTTGTGTTCATGCAAAATCCAATCTTTTTCTATATTAAAAGTTGAAAGATACACATCTTGATGTATTGATTCACACAAGCATGTATCTACTAGATAATGATTGAACGTTTTTTTATGATTACTCTCTATTTTTGCAATTGAGTTAGGCAAATATTTATTATTCTCAAATGGATAAGTAGGTAGACTTATTTTCTTACTATGACTTTCTTTATATAATATATCCCACTTGACATCTGCACCTTTAACGTAAAGACTGCATACATTTTCAAGTTTTTCTTTGTTAGTTTTATTAGTTTGTATACACTTTTTCAAATAGTCATCTGCTTTAAAAGTTAATGTCTTTTTTTCTTCTTTACTTATTGCATACGGATTAGAATTATCATTTTTATTTATAACTAACTGATGCCTTGCAAAGTGAATACCTTCCATATTAATATCGTCTAGATTTTCAAGAACAGATAATTCATCTAGCTTTTCTATTAAGTCTGTCATATTATTTGAAAGAATGACTAATCTGTAGTTGTAATGACCTCTACCTGTATTCACAGTATAGCAAACATCTTGTACTTTAATATCCTTTTTTGCTACTAGAAAATCCTTATATAGATTAATTAGCTGTTTAATTCCATTAGTTGTTTTTGCTGATATAGTAAGAACATTTATATCTTCTTTGTGTTCATTTATTATTTGCTTAGGAGCTTCTTGTAATATCATATGGCAATTAGTCCCACTAAATCCAAATGAGCTTACTCCCGCTCTTAAAGGACTGTTATCTTTGTCACAAAATTCCATTAATCTATCAACAACATAAACTGGTGAATCATCAAAATTTATTAGTGGATTTGGTGATTCAAAGTTTAATGTAGGAGGTATTTTTTTATTTTTTAGACTCATTATAACCTTAATAAGTGATGCTATTCCTGATGATGCCACAGTATGTCCAATATTTGTTTTTACAGATCCAATGCCACAAAATTGTTTGCGAGTTGTATATTTTTTAAACGCTTCTGTAATCCCTTTTATCTCCATTGGATCACCTAATAATGTTCCTGTTCCATGAGTTTCAATATATTTGATTGTATCAGGGTTTATATTAGATTTTTTCCAAGCATCAGTAATCACTTCTACTTGAGACGTCATTTTAGGAGCAGTAATACCATTTGATGCCCCGTCATTATTTATTGAACTACCTTTTATTACAGCATATATATTGTCATTGTCCTTAATTGCTTGTGACAACGGTTTTAGAAGTACAGAACCAATACCTTCTCCCCATACAGTTCCATTTGAATCTTTATCAAAGACTCTAATCATATTACTCTTTGATTCTATTTCATTTGTTCCTATAGCTGTTTGTGGTAAAACTACAACATTTACACCTCCTGCTAATGCCATCTTACAATCTTTATTCTTAATCGCATTACATGCTTGATGAACAGCAACTAAACCAGAAGAACATGCCGTATCTACAACTATAGCAGGTCCCTTTAGATCAAATATATATGAAATACGACTAGCAATAATGCCTGTCAATGATCCTGTTAGTGAAAGAATATTATTGTTATCCAATATACTTCTATATATAGATGAATTTGTTGTATCCATACCAACAAACACACCTGTATTACTTCCTTTCAGTTTTTCTCCTCCATAACCGCCATCTTCCATGGTTTTATATGCAACTTTAAGAAAGAGCCTCTGCACGGGATCCATATAAACTGCTTCTTTAGGTGATATTCTAAAAAAAGATGCATCAAACTCAAATATTTCATTAAGATAACCCACTTTATAATGTGATTCATTAAATTTATCTTTTAAGTTCGGCATAAAATTATTCATATCATCTAGTCTATTCTTAGGTAGTTTTCTAATACTATCTTCTTGACTTAAAAGACTATTCCAATATTCATCAACATCATTAGCATTAGGATATAAGCAAGATATACCGATAACTGCAATATCATCTTGAAAATCTTGTACTTCTTTTTGACTTTCTATTTTATGAACAGATTTCAAAATCTTATATGCATGTGCTTCTTTAATCTCACCCTTTTGAATAAGCCCAAGTATATATTTACTTAAATTGTTATTCATCGGTCCACTCCTTACTTATCAATTCTAAAGTTTCTTCAAGCGATATTTCTCCGTTCTTTAATTCTTTGAATAATCCTTTAATATTATCTTCTTCTTTATCAATCATCTTTTCAATTTGTTTGTTTTCTTCTACTATTTGTATTGATATATACTCTGACATTTCTAATACCGTTGGATAAGAATATATATCAACAACACTTAAAACATCAGGATAATCTATATTAATCCTTTGTATAAGTGATTGAGCTGAAATGGAATCCCCCCCTAAGTCATGGAATGAATCATAAATATTGACCTCTTCCATTCCTAAAACTTCAGCCCAAATTCTGGCTATATTCGTTTCTACATCATTGTATTGATCATTTTTTCTACCTGTCACCTTGAAGTTTAGTATTTTTTTCTTTTCTAAACAATCCTCACTATTTTTAGTATTTAAATTATTCCTTTTTAGAACTAATTCTTTAAGTCGCTTTGATATCTTAAATATTTCAAATTCTGATTGATTTATGTTAAGATACTTGTAGTTTATCTCGCAAATCATAACGTTAATAATTTGCTTTGTTAACACTTTATCTAGTCCATTTAATGCACTAAATGTGCTTATTGCTTTAAAGTAGTCATTATCTATATTTACACCATAATCAACTGCCATACCAGTTTCTTTCCATGCTGGCCAATTGATACATATTGTTCTCTTACCCATAGAATCTCTATATTGAGCATAAGAATCCATAAAACTATTTGCTGCACAATAATCGCCCTGTCCTAATCCTCCAATAATAGCGTTAACTGACGAGAAAAGTACCATAAAATCTAGATTATCACTCTGAGTTAATTTATCAAGTAAAACTGTCCCTATTGTCTTTGGTGCTAGAACTTCTTTAAATCTCTTGAACTCTTTTCTATATATAAGACGTTCTCCAGCTATTCCAGCACAATGTATTATTCCTCTGATTTCCCCTAAACTAGTTCTAATATTATCTAATATGGTGCTTAACTCATTCTTATTAGTGATATCTACTTGATAGCTTAAAACCTTCGATCCATTTTTTTCTATTTCTCTAATTGTACTTATTTTTTTATATAGCTTTTCATCTAGATTTTTATCTATACTATCCCACATATCTCTTGAAGGTAATGCCGATCTATTTAACCATACTATCTTAACATTGTTATTTAAGGCTATATATTTGCTTAATTCAAGCCCTATGCCACCAGCGCCACCTGTTATTATATAAACTCCATTATTTCTTATTTTTGTATTGCTATCATTAATCTTTTCAATATCTACGATATCAAACTCAGATATGTATCTTTTCCCATTTCTATAAGCTATTTGACTATTGGTATTATCACTCATCGCTTCATTAAAAATATCATTTACTGAATAAGATTTATCTATATCAATACATTTACATTGTATATTTGAATATTCTTGGTTTGCTACTTTCCCAAGACCGAAAAAAGCTGCTTTTTTTGGATTACCATAAGCATCTTTGAAAATTTTATATACATTATCAGAAATTAATGTTATTCTTATATTCATTTTATTTATTTGTTTATTTAAAATTAAATTCTTTACTAAACAAAAAAGATTACATACTTCATAATTAATCATGTCATATTCATTGATATCATTCTTAAAGTTCGTATTATCCGTATATAAGAAAATTATTTCTTTAATATCTGTATTTTCTAATATTTTAGCTATATCTTTGAAATTTTTATTTATTTCATCGTCGTTATCTTCTAAGGCTAGATTATCCAAGCAAACTTCCTTAAAATGAATATTACTATGTTTCAAATATTGTGTGAAATCTGTTGTAAACTTTGATTTCTTTAGTGTCAATACTAATTTAGTACCCTTAGAATTGACATTGATTTCTTTTGGTAACTCTTCATTAACCCAATTAAGTTTATAATATTCATTGAAAGACTTATCATTGATTGTTTTAGCAGATAGCAATACTTTGTCTGTATTTGAATCTAACCAAACTTGATGTTTATCAAATGGATACACTGGAAGATTTATTTTTTTATGCTTTCTATCCTTATATAATAGTTCCCATTTAATCTCTGCACCTTCTACATAAAGCTTACATATTTCTTTTAATTTATTTGTATAATCTTCACGTATATTTATGTCTATACCATTCATAATTTCTAATGCTGTATTACTTAAAGTTCGTTTATTCTCCTCTGATATACCTTCTGCCTCTTTAGTTTTTTTTGTTTTTATTAGTTTATGTTTTTTGTAAAAAATACAATCATCTTCGTGGGCTTTTTCAAAATTATTACTTACGTATGTAAGCTTATCTATTAGATTGTATATTGAGTTAAATACAATTACTAATCTATGACTGTAATGTCCTCTTCCTGTGTTAGCAGTATAGCTCAAATTTCCACAATCAACATTACTATTGAATTTAATAAATTTTAAATATTTTTCTATTTGTTTTTGAATAGCTTGCTCACTTTTAGCTGATATTGTAATGACATATGTTTGATTATCATTTGCATAATCTACACTGTCATTTATACTGGCTTCTTCTATGACCATATGACAATTAGTGCCACTTAACCCAAAGGAATTTATCCCTGCTCTTCTTGGTGTATTATCCACTCTCCATGGAGTTAACATATCATTTATATAAACAGGAGATTCTTCAAAATCTATCTTTTGGTTAGGGCGCTTAAAGTTAAGCGTTGGCGGAATTTCTTTGTGCTTTAAAGCCATAACCACTTTAATTAAAGAAGCCACCCCTGCTGCATGATCCAAATGACCAATATTGGTCTTTACTGATCCTATAGCGCAAAATTGTTTCTTTTGCGTAAATTTCCTAAAAGCACAACTAAGACCTTCTATCTCTATTGGATCTCCAAGTGGTGTACCTGTTCCATGTGCTTCTATATAAGTGATAGTTGCCGGATCTATGTTTGCGTTTTTCCAAGCATCTAAAATAACCTCCTCCTGAGCGGTTGGGTTTGGTGCAGTAATTCCAATTGAATCACCGTCTTGGTTCACTGCACTTCCCTTAATAACTGCATGTATCAAATCACCATCTTTTATAGCTTGATCTAGTCTTTTGAGTAAAACCACTGCTACTCCTTCTCCTAAACCAGTACCACAAGCGTCATCATCAAAAGTCCTAGCTATGCCATCTGGTGATAATATTTTTACCTCATCACCATCATTTGATTTTACTGGTGCAAGGTTTATTTTAATACTACCAGCCAATGCCATATCACATTCACCATTTTTTACTGCCCCACAGGCTGTATGAACTGCTACTAATGAAGATGAACATGCGGTATCAATCATCATACTTGGCCCTTTGAAATCCATTAAATACGAAAGTCTTGATGCAATAATTGATTTTATGTTACCTGTAAAGGACAATTCTCCAAATTTAGGTTTCATAATTTCTATCGCCCTCTTATAATCAACACCAAAATCAGTACTATATCCAACATATGTCCCAGTTTTAGTTCCTTTTATCTTATCTCCACTATATCCAGCATCCTCAATTGCTTGCCAAGCTGTTTGTAGAAATAACCTTTGGTTAGGGTCCATTAGTTTAGCTTCTGTGTTAGAGATTTTGAAAAAACTATAATCAAAGTTACTTATATTATCCATGTATGCTGCATTTCTAAAGTTGCTTTTATATACTCCTGCTTTATTAAGTATGTTTTCAATATTTATAGCTCTATTTAAAGGAAAGTTACTTACTCCATTGACACCGTTTTTTAATACAACATCCCACAAATCTTGAGCACTATTTGCATAAGGAAACTTTGCAGCCATACCGATTATAGCTATATCATTGCTATCTTTATTATCTGATTTTTGGATTATCTTGATTATTTCGCTACCTGTAGCCATGTTTAACTTCCCAGATTTAACTCCCTCAATAATGTACTTATATACCATATTCATATTATCCATAATAACCCCTTATAATGTTAACATTTTTGGTAAATCTTCTTGTGGAATAAACTTATATGCCCCAGTTCCTTCAAAAAGTTCAGTATATCTCATTAATTGTTCTTCTACAGGAGCAAGTTTTGTTGTAAATGTTGATTCTAACATATTTAAACCTTCTTTTAAATCACTTAATAATGGCTCCAAATTCTTTTCTCTCATTTCTTTTTCATATGTTTTAATAGCTCTATATGGTATAACAAAATCCTTCTCATATTTGTCATCTTCCCAATTACTATTTCTCGTACATATCGCAATAGCGATACACTTTGTTATGAAATCTTGTTTTCTCTGTTTCAAAGTTGAGTTTATATATTTATCCAGTTTTTGACCATCATTTTTTTCATCTAATGAATATCCCTCTATTTGAGGGCAATTCTTCTTCATTAATTTTCTAAGGACATCTTTTGGTCCACATTCAACTATGAATTGAATGTTTTGATTACTCAAATATCTCATAGAATCCACCCATCTTACTGGCATTGTCATTTGCTTTACTAGTTTATATGCTATATTGTCATCATATCTGTACGGTAAAGCAGTAACATTTGATATAATAGGTTTATGTGGCTCTTTAAATGTATACTGTGCCAAGGTTTTCTCTAGCTTTTGAGCAGCAGTCTTCATCAATGGACTATGGAAAGCTGCACTAACATTCAATTGAGCTGTATTATAGCCACTATCTTTCAATATTTCATTAATTACATCAACCGCATTTTCATGTCCTGATATTACTACTTGCTCTGGTGAATTGTAGTTTGAAATAACTGCTACTCCATCTTTAATATTGCTACACTCTTTAGAAATGAAATCGTAATCAATATCTCCTCTAACTGCAATCATTTTACCTATACTAAAGCTCATTGCTTCTTGCATATATACTCCACGCTCGTGTACTATTTTTATAGCATCTTTAAAATCAATTGCTCCTGCACATGCTAATGCAGTGTATTCGCCCAAGCTATGTCCTGCGAAATATTTTGGTGTTAATTGATATTTTTCCATAAAAATCTTGTAAGCTATATAGCTTACAGTTAATATAGCTGGTTGTGTATTTTGTGTTAAAGAAAGTTCTTCTAACTTGCCATTAAAACATAACTCTTTTAAATCAAAACCTAATGCTTCATTTGCTTGATTGAATATTTCTCTAGCTATAGGATATTTTTCATAATATTTTTTCCCCATTCCGATATATTGTGATCCTTGACCTGGAAAAACAACTGCAAACTCCATAATTAACCTCCCATTTTCCTTAAATATTTTTAGTTTTGTAGTTTCTTTATAGCTTCATCAATATCTATTTCATCATCCATTACCTGTTCTAATATATCTATAACTTCTGTATTTTTAGATGACTTTATGCTATTGCTCTCCTCAATATGTTTAGCTAATTTCTCTATTGTAGGATACTTAAACATATCTGTAATAGAAACTTTATTTTTATAGATTTTATTTACATTAGAGTGAACTTGAACAACTGTAAATGAGTTACCTCCTATATTAAAGAAATTATCTCTTACTCCTATTTCCTCTATGCCGATAACTTGTCTGTATATATCCAGCAATTGTTCTTCAATACTATTTTTTGGTAATACAATTTCGCCACGCTTTGTAAAATTGTCTCCTGGCTCTGGTAAAGATTTTTTATCTATTTTTCCATTAGGTGTTAAATTAATTTTATCCATTTTTATAAATATTGATGGAATCATATATTCAGGTAGTTTATTTCTAAGACTATTCTTTATATCTTCAATTTCTACATGTACTGTACTAACGTAATAACATATGAGCTGATTTATACCATTGACGTTTCTAGCCACTACAGCTAATTGTTTAATAGAATAATCAATCTGATTAAGTATGTTTTCAATCTCTCCTATTTCTACTCTATAGCCTCTTATTTTTACCATACTATCATTTCTTCCTACATATACTATGTTTCCATCTGTAGTATATCTTCCTAAATCTCCAGTCTTATACATGACTGTTCCATTTTTATTTTCAATAAACACCTCTTTTGTTTTCTCTACATCCTTATAATATCCCGGCGTTACATTTTTACCTGAAATATATATCTCTCCCTGTACTCCAACTCCACACACATTGTTATTACTGTCTAGTATCAACATGGAATTACTAGATATAGGAGTACCTAAAGGCATTTCCAATAGGTTGTCCATGTCTTTATTAAGATGATGACATGAAACCCAAATTGTTGTTTCAGTCGGACCATACATATTTGTAACGGTTGAATTTTTGAAATATTTATATATATCTTTAGCAAGCTGTGTATTCCATTGTTCTCCTCCTATCATAATGTTTCTCATGTTTTTCACACATTCTAAATCCTTAGTATCTTGTTGTTCTTCTAATGCTATAATCAATTGCATCATTAATGTAGGAACAGAATGCCATATGGTTATTTCATTCTCATTTAGATACTTAAGTAATTGTGCTGGGTTATATAGTTTTTCATTAGAAACAATGTGTAATTTTGCACCACTTGCTAATGCTCCAAATATTTCAAAAACTGATATATCAAAACAAACAGATGTCACTGACAGCATAGAATCTTGAGGCATTATTTCAAATTCATTTATACTCCATAATAAATAATTTATTGCATTTTCGTGTGTAACCATAACCCCTTTTGGAATCCCTGTAGATCCTGAAGTATATATCACATACATAAGATTAGTCATATGTATTGATACATTCATACTATCTTTACTTTCCATAGTTATATGTTCTAAAGAATAAGAATTAATTATATTATTATGACTGAATTTTTTCGAATTTGATATATTTATTAATGCATCAAATTTACACTCATTATTGCAAAGTTCATTGACTTTATATTCAAGGCTATTTTCGCTTATCAGTATTTTACTTTCACTATGTTCAATTATATATTGAATTCTATTTGATGGATAATTAGGATCTAAAGGAACGTAACATCCTCCAGATTTTATTATTCCTAACATACCAACAATCAAATTTAAACTTCTATCTAACATTATTGCCACTGGTATATTCGGCCCTACACCATTTTTCTTTAATAATCTTGCTAATTGATTCGATTTATCATTCAACTCCATATATGTCATTGTTTGACCTTCAAATATAACACAGACTTCATATGGGGTTAGGATAGCTCTTTCTTGAATTAGTTGCACAATATTCTTATCAAAGCTGTACTCAATATCATTTGTAAATCTGGCTAAGAGTTCTTTATGTTGTTTTTTATTTATAAGTGTGATATTTTTTAATTTTTCTTTTGGATTAACTACTAACTGTTCTACTATATTAGAAAAATAGCTAGCAAAATTTCTAATAGTTTCATCTTTGAATAAATCCTTATTATATTCAAGCCTTATTTCAATGCTCTCATCAACTTCACGTGATATAAAACTTAATTCAAACTGACTTATGCCATCATTTTGCGGAGGTACTTCCTCGTAAAATTGGAAGACTGTATTAAATATAGCATTTCTTGAGAGATCTCTTGGCACATTTATTTCTGTTACAAGTAATTCAAATGGATATGTTGAGTTTTTGTAGGCTTTAATACTCTTATCTTTCACAGCATTAACAAGCATACTAAAGTTATTAATTCCTTCTAAGTTTACTCGTATACTTAGAATATTTATAAACATTCCTACAATCTGCTCCATCTCTTTACTATCTCTTAATGAAATAGGCATCCCCACAATAATGTCTTTGTCACCTGTAATTTTAGAAATAAACAAAAAATATGCCGATAACAAAACAACATTCATTGTTGTTTGTAATTCTCTCGCTATTTTTTTTAACACTGTTGAAGTTGATTCTCCAATTTTAAATATATAATTTCCACCATTATACGTTTGTAAAGGTGGACGATGATAATCTATTGGTAAATTAAG
The DNA here is from genome assembly GCF_056892235.1 of Abyssisolibacter sp. ZYX002. NCBI lineage: Bacteria > Bacillati > Bacillota > Clostridia > Eubacteriales > Clostridiaceae > Abyssisolibacter > Abyssisolibacter sp. ZYX002. Next base: position 606,737 of record NZ_JARMXH010000001.1, on the reverse strand, counting down.
CTGAGGTAGTGGTGCTGTTAACTCTTGCTTCCAAAATTCTTTCATCATCTTAAAGTGTTTTTGTTTTTTTGATTCTTTCTGTTGTAATATCCAATCTACATATTGAACTGAAATAGGCTTTAATGAAACATCTTCTTTTTTGATTTGTGCTTGGTATAAACTCATTAACTCATCAAATAATATACGTATACCCCAACCATCAATAATTATATGGTGCATATTAAAATATACACAGTACTCGCTTTCTTCTAGTTTATACAACACAGATTTTATCAATGGTTCAGATAAGTTAAACACATGCTTATTCATGGCTAACATACATTTATTTAATTTCTCAAGTTTGTTTTCTTCATTAGATATATCCACAAAATCTATAGGAAACTGGAAACTAGGCAATACCTGTTGCTTTGGTATTCCATTCTCTTCTATAAATACAGTTCTTAACATAAGATGTCTATCTATTATTTGATTAAATGCTATCTTCAAAGCTTCTATATCCACTTTATCCTTTATAAAATAATATGAGGGCAAGTTATATGCTACAAGTTTAGGATCGTACTTTTGTAAAAACCAAATACGCTTTTGAGAACTTGACAAATCAAAAATTTTGCCTTCATAACTATCAGTAACAAGCTTTGTACTTTGTATTTCTACTTTATCATTTTTGCTTAAAAATTCTCCCAATTCAATAATTGTAATATTTTCAAACAAGTCACTTATGTTTATTTTATTTGTCATGACCTTATTTAGGCTATTGACTATTTGTATAGCCATTATTGAATCTCCTCCAAGGTCATAAAAATTGTCATAGATATCAATCTCATCTCTATCCATGACTTCACACCATATCTGAGCGATTATTTTCTCTGTATCTGAAATAACCTCTCGCCCTATTATCTTTATATTTTTTTTACTTGTCGTCTTTGATTCAACTGTTGATATTTTATCACCTTGTAGCTCTATCTTAACCATACGATTATTTGCATATTTATCTAATTCGTTTTTATCAAGCCTTCCTACAATCATATTATTAAGATTATATTTTAGTATATAATCTAAAGCCATTATTGCCTCTTTTGTATTTATCATCTTGAAAATTCCATCATCTGAAATCCCAAAATCAACTGCCATTCCGGTTTCCTTCCATGCTGCCCAATTTATTGATATACTTTTCTTATGTTCTATATTTCTATAATTACTATAGGCATCAAGAAATGAATTTGCAGCGGTATAATCTCCTTGTCCAATTCCCGATAATATCGATGTTATAGATGAAAACATAACAAAGAAATCTAATTCATCATCTTTTGTTAATTTATCCAAGGCTATTGTTCCATCTATTTTAGGTAAAATTACTTTATTGTAATCATTCATTTCTTTATTTACTAATATTCCATCGCCAGCAATTCCTGCACAATGAAAAATGCCGTTAATTTTTTTATGTTTTTTTCTTATCTCATATAGTACATTTTCAAGTGCTTTAATGTCAGACACATCAGCACTATGTAACGACACCTTTGCTCCTAAGGATTCTATCTCTGATATGAATTTTGCTATTTTTAATGCCTTAGGATTTTTATTTGATTCTATGATAGTCGTATTCCTACTTAAAAGACATATATTCTTTGCATTATTTTCAGCTAGATAATTAGCAATCTCAAGTCCTAATCCCCCTGTACCTCCAGAAATAACATAACAACCATCTTCTTTAATTTGATTTACTATTTCTTTAGGGTTATCATTAATATTCGACAATTTTTCTATATATCTTTCATTTTGTCGATATGCAACCTTATAACTATCACTTGAACTTTTCATTTCATCAATTATATAACTACAATCAGTCTCACTATCTATATCAATACATCTACAACTCAGATTGGTATTTTCAGCCTCTATAGCTTTCCCTATACCAAAGCTCGCTGCTCCTATAGGATTTATATTTTTTTCTTTGCCAGTAATTTTATCAGTAGCCTCTGAAATAATTATAATCTCTATATTATGCCTGATTTTGTTATTGACAATTGACTTTATCATATGAAATAAAGCATTAACACTATTTTTTCTTTGTATTAATGTTGAGATTTCAGATTTATATGGATCAATCTTAAATATAATATGCGCAATTCTGCTCATATCTATTGCATCAAAAAGTATATTATATCCTTGCTGTGAGCCGTCTATGCAATAACTATTAACTCCTAATTGTCTATTCGATTCACATAGCTTAGCAGATATCACATTATTAAAATTATTTTTTATCACACTATAAAGCTCGGTGTTTAAAGCATTTTCACTACTAAGCATCAATATATTTTCTATTTTCCTTCGTTCATAATCAATAGATGCTTTTACCCAATCTATTTTATGTAACAATTTTTTTAGTATTTGGTTATCACTTGTATTAAAGTTATGAACACGCTTTACAGTATAATTTTCAACTTTAGCAAAAATTTTACCATTCGGCAATATTAACGTTACATCAAATTTGCTTGTTTCTCCTGTCTTATTATCAATATCTTTTCTTTTAATCAAACTATAAAATGCTCTAGGCATCCGTTCATAAATTGTAAGTTTATCATAATAAAAAGGTAAAAAAGGCCCCGTTCCTACAAAATTATTGGCATAGTTTACAGCACAATCCATTAGAGATGGATGAAAATAAAAATCATTTAAATCTTCATCATATTTTTTATCTAACTCTAAATAAGCTAATACTTCATTATCTCCAATAAATATTTCCGATACTGTATCCCACCTACTACTAGTAGAAACTATTTTGTCTTTATTTTCTTCAACCTGATTCAAGTTAGTTATATTACAACGCTCTTTAATATTGTCTATTTCTAAAACTTCCAACTTTTTTCTGTTAGATATATTTACCTTTCCACCGGCATGTTGTATAAACTGTTTATCATTTTTGCCTTTAGAAGCTATTTCAAATCTATAACTATCTTTTTCGATCTTTGTGATAATTGTATGTGTCTCTCTTGTCTCCATGTTATTCACCATTAATGGATTGTAGAATAAAAGTTCACTAAATTCATATATTGCTTCTTCATTTTTTCTCATCAAAATATTGTTTATCATTTCTATATAAGTAGTTCCTGGCACAACATTAAACTCATGTACTTGGTGTTCTGATAATACCCAATGGCTTTCAGGACTAAAAATTGTTAGATAAACATCAGTATTATAACTTTCAACTAAACATTTGTGTATCAAAGATTTTTTAGGTATTATCTTTTTAGACGGTTTTTCAATCTCTAAACGACAATTTTTATTTTCAAATGAGTATCCCGGTAGTACCATTTTATTAATTTTTTTATTTGCATAAAGTGCTGTCCAATTTATTAATACTCCTTGTACAAAAAGCCTACACAAGCTATCATGCAATACATAATTATCATTATCTTCTTTAATCTTTTCTATGATTATATTTGACTCTTCTTCTTTTTTCATTAGCTCTGCTTGAGTAATATCACCCTCTACTAGACTATTTTTTTGAGCCGGCACAATTCTATGCTTGTTTATATATACATTATTACATGAATCCTTTGAAAAATTACTCTCAATGAATGAATGAATTGTATCTATCAGATGATTTAAGCTATTAATAATTATCGCAACTCTATAATCATAATGTTCTCTGCATGTACTAGCTGTAAAACAAATCTCTTCAAGAGAAATATTCTGTCTTTCCTTTAAAAATTCATAATAATCTATCATAATCCGTTTTAGAGAGTTTTCATTTTTAGCAGAAATACAAAAAATCATATTTTCTTGACTTATTTGCTTATTCTTATTTTGAATTTCAGGAGCTTCCTCCAGTATCACGTGACAATTTGTTCCACTCAATCCAAAAGAACTTACTCCACATCTTCTAGGTGACTTTCCTGTCTTCCATTCTATAAGCTTATCATTTACATATACAGGTGATTGTTCAAAGTTAATCTTTTCGTTAGGTAATGTAAAATGTAAATGTGGCGGAATCTTTTTTGCCTTTAACGAAAGTACTGCTTTTACTAAACCTGCTATTCCTGCTCCACTATCCAAATGTCCTACATTTGTCTTGATTGACCCTACAGCACAAAACTGTTTTTTATCTGTTTTTTTCTTGAATGCCTGTGTAATAGCGTTTATTTCTATAGGGTCACCAAGCTTAGTTCCTGTTCCATGTGTTTCTATATATGATATAGTCTCAGGGTCAATCTGTGCATCTTTCCATGCTTGTAAAATAACTTCTGTCTGAGATTTTGTATTAGGTGCGGTAATACCTACTGTATTACCATCTTGATTCATACAACTCCCTTTAATAACTGCATGAATATAATCACCATCTTCTATAGCTTTATCCAATGGCTTTAGCATAATTGATGCTACACCTTCTCCTAACCCTGTTCCACTTGATTTATTATCAAAAGTCCTTGCTTTGCCATCTATTGATAAGATTCCTACGTCATCTGTATTTTTAAATTGAGGAGTGAAGTATACTTTCACTCCTCCTGCAATAGCCATTTCACATTCATTGTTTCTTAATGCTTTACACGCTAAATGTACAGCCACAAGTGTTGACGAGCATGCTGTATTAACCACCATACTCGGTCCCTTTAAATCAAATATATAAGCTAGCCTACTTGCAATAATAGATTTAATATTACCAGACATACCAATAAATAATGAATCAGGTTCAAGAGCTGAAAGTATATCATGATAGGATAAAGTAAAATCATCACTATATCCAACATATATTCCAGTTTTTGAACCCCTTATTCTATTTCCCATATATCCAGCATTTTCAATAGTAGAAAACGCACACCCCAAGAACAATCTTTGGTGCGGGTCCATTAACTTAGCTTCTTTTGGAGATATAGAGAAAAAGTCATAGTCAAACTCATCTACACTTTTTAAATACCCTGTCTTATATTTTATGTCCTTATACTCATTGCTGTTGTTACCATTTTGATTATAGTTTTCAATATATCTTTTATACAAGCTATTCCTTTTTTCTGGAAATGGTATGACCATATCTTCTCCAGAACTAAGAGCATTCCAGAGCTCATCTAAATTATCACTTCTTCCGATTTTACCAGACACACCTATTATAGCTATATCTTTTTTATCTACTTTCTTTATTTTGTTATTTTCATTCTTTGAAAATATATTGTTTAATGAAATCCCATTTAACAAGTCATTACTAGAGTTCATAATCAATTCCTCCATAAAAATTCAAGTACTTTAACACCTATTAATATCAGCTAAGTCAAATCCTATTTTCTGTGCAGTATTTTTTATACTTTTTATTTGCTTAACTACATAGTTAACATGCTCTTTCGTTAAAAGTCCCTTAGTTTTTTTACATATCTCATCATATTTACTATCATCTATCTCCTGACCTTCTACTATCTTAACTATTGTTTCTTTTAGATATTCTTTATTTTGTAGCAAAGCTTCTTTATCAATCATATTTCTTCTTATCTCGTCTGAGTAGTCATACTCATAAAATAAATATCCATAATGCTTAATTGAAAAATAGTTAAGTATTCCCCATAATTCACAATGAGTCATAAACGGATCTGATTCGTATAAATCGAACTGCTTTAATATTTCTACTATTTCTTCAGCATTATAGTTGTTCCATTTTATATATGGAAAAATGATTTGTGGCCTATTTTCATGCTCAATCATCTCCTTAGCTGTTTCTCCAAAAATGGACTTGAACACATCTTCATTTGTAAAATCAACCATGTTTTTCACGATCTTTTCAATATCACTGTCCATTTCAAGCATCTGTACTGGGTCCGCACAATATAGTATATATGGTATATCCATTCTTTTAGCTAACTGAAAAGAGATTATACGCATATATAGTGCACAACATAAACAAGGTAATCTCTCGATAAAATTATATTGTTTTTCTAGTTCACGAAGTTTTTTATTTTCGGCTTTAAAACCATGCTCAAGCATTAAATGATATGAATCACGTTTTGGCGATATATTAATGTGATCAACATTTAACTTATTGATTACCTTTTCAATATTTTCTTTTGCTTCTTTACTCTCATATGGCAAATTAACTGTTACTGCTAGTATTTTTGCTTTAGAATCTTTTAATAACGTATAAAGCATATATACACTGTCTTTTCCACCACTAAGCATAAGAATACAATCATAGTTACTACTCTCATTTCTTTCAATATATTTCTCAAATGCTATATATTTTTTAAAAAGCTTCTTTTTTTTCATATACAAGCCTTTTTCATCTATATCTACACCATTACATAAGCTACATACATCGTTTTCATCAAAAGTAACACTTGCATACCCTTTAGGTAAGATGCATTTTTTACAATAATTTCTTTCAAAATCCATACCACATTTCTCCTATATTATATTCTGTAATACTCCAACCACATTTTTTGTTATTGCTCGTTTATTAGGTACTTTATTAAGTTAAGATATCCATTAAAAAATTCCTCAATCTTGTCTGGATTTAACCTCATATCTTTATATGAACAAGAGATAGATATTTCGTTATCTTGAACATTAGCTTTTAGTATAATGTCAAAATGCTTAGATATTTGAGAATCAACCATATTAAAATCGCACAACATTGGATATATTCCAAGATCTTTAGTCGTATCTTCTGGTTTAACTATAATATTTGAAATTAAGTTCTCATCATTCATCCTTAAGTTATTAGCCAAATTTTCTACATGCTTAGCTATATCCCATACTGAGTTAAATTCTGAAATATTAATCTTTATAGGTATTAAGTAATTATCTATTATAGAATATATAACTATTTTTTCTTGTTCATTTAATAGGTTAATAACCAAAATATATACTGCTGAAAGAAAACTCATAAGCTCAATATTGTTCATTTGTAATTTTTCTTTTAATTCTAAACTCAGTTGTTCTTCTAAATTAGTAATTAGCAAACTACCTTTTATATCACTACCATTAAAATACTCTAACGGTAAACATGAATACTCTAAAACAAAGACTTTATGTTTCTCTTGTTTATTATCTCTTATAAATTCTGCCAACTTATTTATTGATGGATAAGAAAATAAATCTGCAACAGTTAATAGCCCTGGATAGAGCTTGTCTATTTCAGAATGTAATTGTACAATTTGTACAGAATTACCACCAATATCAAAGAAATTATCATAAATTCCTATATCAGTATTCCCTATTACTTTATACCAAATATCCATTAATAGTATTTCTTCTTTAGTTTTTAATTTGTCATGCTTTTTCTTGTTAGTTTTTTTGACTGGTTCTGGTAGCTGTTTGTAATCAACTTTTTTATTTGGTGTTAATGGTATTTCATTAATCTTTACAAAATAGGACGGTATCATATAGCTTGGTAACATCTCACTAAGAAATTCTCTTAACTGTCTACTATCTATAGTTGCACTACTCACATAATATCCAATAAGAACTACATCTCCAAAACTAACTTTCTTCAATGCCACAACTGAATCAAGTACATTAGCATAGCTATCAAGTATTGTCGAAATTTCATCCAATTCTATTCTATGTCCATGCAATTTAATCTGATTATCTATTCTGCCACCATATTGAATAGAGCCATCACTACTCCAGCGAGCTATATCTCCAGTTTTATATATATATTCATTTAAATTGTAAGGGTTCAATACAAATTTCTCACTTGTTAATTCAGGATTATTCAAATATCCTCTCGCAATACCTAATCCACCAATATAGAGTTCTCCCCAAATACCAACAGGTTGTATTTTTAACTCTTTATCTAATATAAGTATATTTGTATTTAATATTGGTTTACCAATATCTATTTCGTTGCAATTTGAAAGGTCTTTTACGGTTGACCATACTGTAGTTTCTGTTGGACCATACATATTGAAAATCTTACCATCATATATGCTTTTTAGATCACTAAAGCTACTGTATGGTAAAGCTTCCCCTCCAACCATATAATCAGTTATAAATTTACTCCATGCGTTATCTTCTTTGTTTATCAACAACATTTTAAGTGTTGTAGGTGTGGACTGAATCATATTCACGTTATGTTTTACGATTAAATTTTTTATTTTTGTAGGATCCTTTTGTTCATATTCATCTGCTATTACAATGGTTTGTCCTTTAAATAATGGCACTAATATTTCAAGAATAAATATATCAAACGATATGGTTGTCAATGCAAGCACTCTTTTATCCTCAAAAAACTCAATCATTTCTGTAATTCCAGATGCAAAATTACTTAATGCTTTATGTTCTATCATTACACCTTTAGGATTACCCGTAGAACCTGAAGTATATATAACATATGCTAATGAATTTAAATCAGGTCTTTCATAATCATAATAATTCTCATTACATAGCTTACTATCTTCTACGTAAATTTTTACATTATTAAATACGATATTTTCAATTAATCCATTTTGGCCTACTAGAAATGTTGCATTACTATCTTTCAGCACATAATTTATTCTTTTTATAGGGAATGATGGATCTATTGGTAAAAAAGCTGCGCCGCTCTTTAGTACACCTAGTATAGCTACTAACATATCAATAGAACGTTCAATCATAATTCCAACAATATTGCCTTTCCCTGCTCCAGCTTTAGAAAGCATTATAGCTAATTTATCGCTTTGTTCATTTAAAGCCTTATATTTTATACTTTCGTCTCTAAATATTGCAGCTATCTTATCTGGAAACTCATATGCCCTCTTTACAAACATCTCATGTATTGATATGAAGTTAGATTCTTTAAACTTAGTCTGCCCATATTTGTTAAGCATTACTTCTCGTTCTAAGCTATCCATTAAACTAATATCTTCTATCTTTATATGTGGATTATCCAATACCTGATCTATAATATATTTAAAGTGCTTTATATATCTTTGTATGGTTTCTCTTTTGAATAAACTAGTACAATATTCTATGCTCATGTAGAATACTCCATCTTTCTCTATAGCTTCCATTGTCAAATCAAATTGTGAAGATTTATTATCGAATTCGTATGGTGTAAAAACTAGATCTGAGGCTCTAATCTCAGCGACTTCATGATTGTGCATAGAAAACATTACATCAAACAAAGGGTTTTGGCTTAGGTTTCTTTTAAGTTTAAGATTATCAACAAGTTCTTCAAATTGGTAGAAGCGGTTTTCGTATGCTAATAAGAAATTTTCCTTTACATTGTTTAAAAATTCACCATAAGTTATTTCCTTTAAAGGCTTATTCCTCAATGCTAACATGTTAATAAATGCTCCAACCATGTTAAGTTGATTCTCATGTTCTCTACCTAATATTGGAGTACCTACTACGACATCTTCTGTTCTCGCATATTTTGATAACAAAATTGTAAAGAATGATAATAAGACCATATAAGATGTGGCTTTATTATCTTGAGCCATTTTGTTTATTCTGTTTGTTTTATTTCTATCTAGTTCAAATGTTGTTGTATCACCATCAAAGCTTTGAACTTTTGGCCTAGCAAAATCTAATGGTAAATTCAACGTTGGAATTTCTCCTTTAAAGAGGTTCATCCAATAGTCTTTCTGATGCTCTATGAACTTTGATTTGGATCTTTCAATTTGCCATTGGGTATAATCCTTATATTGCAATTTAAGTGGCAAAAGGTCTTTTCCTTCATATACACTACATAGTTCCTCAACAATTATTTTTATAGACGTTGCATCTGCAATAATATGATGTATGTCAAATAGTAGCATATATTCTAAAGATGATATCTTTATAACTTCTGCTCTTATTAGTTGTGATTTAGATAAATCAAAAGGTTTTACAAATTGCTTTAGGATAATCCCAGTATCCAAATTAATATTTTCTCTTAGTACTAGTTCTAATGGTTTAAACTCTTCAATTTTTTGAACCATTTCACCATCAACAATGCTGAAGTGTGTTCTTAATATTTCGTGCCGTTTTATTATTTCATTTAGTGCTAGTTCGAGTCTATTAATATTTAGATTTCCTTTTATTTTAAAAGCTGACGGAAGATTATAGCTAACATTATTTTTTTCTATTTTGTTTAATATAAAAAACCTTCTTTGACTTGCTGACATAGGATAAAAATCTCTTTGCTCTACAATTTTTATAGGTTCTATAACATATCGATCTTTATTTATCAACATGTCTGACATTTCTTTTATAGTGCTATAATTAAATACATCTGATAAAGAAATGTCCTTTTTCAACTGCTGTTTTATCCTATTAACTAACATAATTGCTTTAATAGAATGTCCACCTAAATTAAAAAACTCATCATTAACTCCTAGTACATCAACATTTAATATTTCTTTCCATATTTTATGCAGATTTACTTCCATTTGATTAGAAGGTGCACAAAACATGTTGTTTAACTTGTGCTTTATTTTAGGTAATGCCTTTCTGTCAATTTTTTTACTTTGAGTATAATTCATTTTTTCCATTTGTATAAAGAAAGATGGAATCATATACTCTGGAACCAATTTTCTTAAGTGTTTTTTTATAATATCTACATCTATTTTTTCATCTGATGTATAATATGCACATAAAAATTTATCACTCTCTTCATCTTCATCAATAATTACCACTGCTTCGTTTATAGTTTCAAATTCTAATAAGCAATTTTCTATTTCACCAAGCTCAATTCTAAATCCTCTGATTTTCACTTGATAATCATTTCTTCCTATAAGTTGGATTTCACCATTTGCTAGCCATTTTGCAATGTCTCCTGTCTTATACATTTTGGGGTATGAATCAAAAGTATTAGCAATAAATTGTTGGTTAGTAAGCTCTATATTTCCGTAATACCCCCTAGAGACACCCTCTCCTGAAATACATAATTCTCCACTTACTCCAATAGGCACTAGATTGTTATTTTCATCAACAATGTACACCTTAGTATTTATTATAGGTTTTCCTATAGTAATTTCATTAGTATTTGTAACATCTTTCATAGTTGACCAAATAGTTGTCTCTGTTGGACCATACATATTGTAAATGTTAGCATTAGTAGCCTTCTTTACTTTTCTCAGAAGATTATTATTTAATGCCTCTCCACCTATTAAAACATGGCTTATGTTATTTAAACTATTAGAAAAATCAACATTACTAAAATGCATTGTTAATGCCGAAGGTGTTGCTTGAAGTATGTCTATCTTTTCTTTTACTATTAATTTACTTATCAGCTCTGAATCATTGTGACTTATTTCATCTGCAACCACAACTTTCATACCACTACATAAAGGAAGTATAGTTTCTAATATAGAAATATCAAAGGAAATGGTAGTAAGATTTATAATATTTTTATCTCTTGAAAAATCTATATTCTTTTTTATTGCCATAATAAAATTAAACAGTGACGAATGTTCAATCATAACCCCTTTTGGTCTACCTGTAGAACCTGAAGTATAAATAACATATGCAAGATTATATGGCTTATTTATTATTTTTATATTTTCTGTATCATAAATATTAAAATCAATTTTGTCATAGTTGAGTATTTGTCCTGAGTAGTTAAGATTATTAGTAACATTTGAATAACTCAATAATATATTTGCATTACTGTCTTTAAGAATATACTCTAATCTATCTTTTGAAGTTTTAATATCAATAGGTAAAAATGCTCCTCCTGCTTTCAATATACCCATAATACCTATTATCATTTCCAAAGATCTTTCTATCATTATTCCTACAACAGTACCCGATTTTACTCCCTTTTCTCTAAGTAAATTTGCCAAATTATTAGCTTTTTCATTTAGTTGCTTATATGTTAATCTACTGTTTTTAAATACTAATGCTATGTTATTGGGTGTTTCTTTAACCTGTTCTTCAAATAATTTATTTATTGTTTTAGACTGTAAATCTATATGACAACTATTGAACTCATGTAATAATAAATGTTTTTCTTTATCTGTCATAATATCTATTTGATTTAGTTCGGTAGTTCTATCTTTAACTATTGCCTTTAATATATTAACGTAATGCCTTAGCATTCTTTCTACCGTTTTCTTTGCATATAGCTTTGTACAATATTCAAGGTCTAATATTATATGTTTATCTACCTCAGTAGCAGACAAAGTTAAATCAAATTTTGATACTTTATGTTTGTCCTCATGTTGTATAAATATTAAATCGTTTATATCTATTTTGTTTGATTCAGTGTTTTGCATTATAAACATTACATCAAATAATGGATTCCTGCTTATATCTCTGTATAAGTTTAATTTGTCCACTAATTCATCAAACTGATAATCTTGGTTTTCATATGCCTTTAAAACATTTTCTTTTACTTCATTTAAAAACTCTATATATTTTATATTCTTTCTGGGTTTATTTCTTAATGCTAATGTATTTGCAAACATGCCCATTATATTTTGAATATCCGCATGTGGTCTTCCTGCTATTGGTGTTCCTACTATTATGTCTTCTTGCCTGCTATATTTAGATAAAAGTATATTAAATGCAGATAGTAAAACCATATGCATTGTTGTTCTAGTATCTTTTCCTAGTTCATACAAAGCTCTTGTAATTTCTTCACTCAATTCAATTTTTACATTATCACCTTGAAAGCTTTGCACTGGGGGTCTTTCATAATCATGATGCATATTTAACACAGGTATTTGGTCACTGAACATCTCTATCCAATAAGTTTCTTGTTTCTCTATTTGCTCTGAATTTAATAAGCTGTTTTGCCATGCTGCAAAATCTTTGTATTGAAGCTTTAGAGGTTCTAGCTTCTCTGCGTTGTATAAAGTCAAAAATTCTTTTGTCAGTAATTCACAAGAAATACCATCGGATATTATATGATGTATATCAATTAAAAGATATTTTACCCCTAATGTTTCTACAAGCTCTGCTCTAAATAAAGAAGGGTTTGACAAATTAAACGGTTTGACAAAATCATTTACTATCTCATCTATTGTTTTATCTTCTATTCTCTCTACAAGTTTAAATTCATAGTTATTATCAACTTTTTGTACTATTTCTTCCTGATAAATCTCAAAATAAGTCCTTAGTGCCTCGTGCCTCTTAATTAATTTTTTAAATGCATTTTCTATTTTATTCTTATCAATTTTCCCTTCTATTCTAAGGATCTGAGGCATATTATATGCTGTTGCATCTTCATCAAAATCTTGCATAATATATATTCTTTTTTGTGCTGATGAGGTTTCATAATACTCTTTCTCTTCTATTTTTTCTATATTAGAATAAATACTTTCTTTTTCATTTTTTATAAACTCACTGAGTCCTTTTATTGTTGGTGATTTGAATAACTCTTTTAATGGAATTCTTTTATTTAGTTCCTTGTGAATTTTAAATGTAAACATCATAGCCTTTAATGAATGTCCTCCTAATTCAAAGAAATTGTCATTTATTCCTATTTTATTCACATTTAAAACTTCACTCCATATATTAACTAGCGTTTCTTCTAATTTATTTCTTGGTGCCTCATATTTATTTAACCTTTCGTCTAAATTAGGCTTAGGGAATGCTTTCCTATCAAGTTTTCCATTTTGTGTTATGGGCATTTTATCTAATTTAACAAAATATGATGGAATCATATATTCTGGCAATCTTTCTTTTAAGTATTTTTTTAAGCTTGAGCTGTTGAATTCTTGGGTACTTACTATGTATGCACATATTTGCTTATCTTCTTTTTCCTGTCTTGCTATAACTGCAGCTTCTTTTATATTATTATTTTGTAATAGTTTATTTTCTATTTCTCCAAGCTCTATTCTAAATCCCCTTATTTTAACTTGATTGTCTATCCTTCCTAGAAATTCTATATTACCGTCTGCTAGCCATCTTGCTAAGTCTCCCGTTTTGTACATCTTCCTTCCTAGCTCAAATGGGTTGTCCACAAATTTTTCTGCTGTTAATTTTATTTTATTTAAATATCCCCTCGCTAGGCCATCTCCAGAAATACATAACTCTCCTGGTACTCCTATAGGCTGTAGTTTACCATTTGTGTCTATAATATATAAACTAATATTACTTATTGGTTTACCAATTGGTATTATTCTCAAATCAGTATTATTTGTAGTGTTAAAATAAGATACATCTATTGCAGCTTCAGTAGGTCCATATAAATTAATTAACTTTTTATCATCTTTAAATAAATCATAAAATCTTACTACTTGTTTATATTTTAATGCCTCTCCACTACAAAAAACTTGCCTTAAACTATTTAGATTTATAGTTTTTTCACTTTCTTCTAAATAATACAAGAATACATTTAGCATTGAAGGAACAAAATGCATAGTGGTTATGCTATACTTATCTATTATTTCAATTATCTTTGCTGGATTTTTTTCTTCATTAGGACTAAGTATACATAACTTCGCTCCTACTAATGACCACCATAAAAGCTCCCATACAGACACATCAAATGTATAAGTTGTTTTTTGTAATATAGTATCCTGCTCAGTTAGCGGATATTTATTTTGCATCCACAGTAGTCTATTAACTAACGCCTTATGTTCAATCATTACTCCTTTAGGATTTCCTGTGGTACCTGAAGTATATATGATATATGCTAAATGCTGTGCACCATTTAGTTTATTTAAATTATTACAATCTTCTTTATAGACGTTATCTCTAAATAAATCTATTACTATCCCTTTAAAGTTAATTTTTTTTACTAAGTTACCTTTGCTGAGTAGTATACCACTACCACTATCTTCTAAGATATACTCTATTCTATCCTTTGGATAATTAGGGTCTACAGGTAGATAGGCTCCGCCAGCCTTTAATATTCCCATTATACCTATTATCATTTCCACAGATCTATCTACCATAATTCCTACTATAGCATCTGACTTAACACCTTTGCTCCTTAGAGTTCTTGCTAGACTGTTTGCTTTTTCATTTAACTCTCTATATGTTAGCTTCTTATCTTCAAATATTACAGCTATGTTATCTGGTGTTTTTTCTACTTGTGCTTCAAAAAACTCTTGAATCGTTTTATCTTTTGGATATTCTGTCTTTGTATTATTAAATTCGCCTTTAATCCTTTGTTTTTCATGTTCATTTAATATCTCAATATTTGATATCTTTATGTCTACATTTTTCATGCTTTGCTTAATAATCATAAGCATGATATCCATAAATCTTCCTATAGTAGTTTTTTGATAAATGTTTGTATTGTAAGTAATATTTAGTTCAATCTTATCAACTTCTCTAGAAACTCTAAGTTTGATATCTATATCATCATTTTTTATTGTTTTAAATCCGTTATGCATTGACTGCATATATAAAACAATATTTAGTAATCTTGAATATCCCTCTAGGCAGAAATTTTCTAATAATTTTTCAGTAGGATAATCTTGATGATTATAAGCCTCTGTTACAGTTTGTTTTACAGCATATATTAATTCTTTAAACGAGCTTGATTCATTCACTACATCTCTCAATATAACACCGTCATTGATATTATTATCTGTAAAGAACGATGGTACTAATAAAGCTATATCTTTTTTACCTGTAATTTTATGAATTAATATTTTTAATGATGCTGACATAAAAACAAATAGAGAATTATCCTGACCACGTGTGACTTTATTTAATATATCAAACAATTCTCCATCAATAATCCTCTTATATAGCCCTTCATTATACTTATCTGATTTATAGAAATCAGTAGGCAATGAGCTGTCAAATTGGCATCCTGATAATTTTTCAGTCCAATATTTTAACATTCATCTACCTCCTTTCATTTACTTAAATTGAACTGATTATTAAAAGTCAAAATCAATCTCCATAGTTTTTTTATGTTTTATGCCATGTTCATTTAACCCTTGTATATCTATTATTTTGATATCATTATCTGTAATAATCTGCTCTAAAATTCTTTCAATGCATTGCTTCCATATATCAACCGCTTCTTTTTTAAACAACTTTCTGTTAAACATAATTTCTATTGTTATATCTTCATCTGTCTTCGTAGCTGAAATCGTCAAATCAAATTTAGATTCCATAGTATCTTCTATAGGTGTTATCTTAAGGTCATCTGTCCTTATAATTTCTGTCTCAAATTCTTGTAATTGAAATAAGCAATTGAATAAAGGGTTTTTAACTATATCTCTATTCTTACAAATATTCTTTACAAGCTCATCGAAAGGATAATCACTATTTTTTATTACTTCAATAGTATTATTCCTGACTTTTCTTAAAAAGTCAGTAAAACCTTCTTCATAATCTAGTTCATTCCTTAATACTACCGTATTTACAAACATACCTACAACGTTCTCGAAAATATCATCAGTTCTTGTTGAAACGGGAGTTCCAATGACTATATTCTTTTGACCAGTTAATTTACTTAAAAAGATATTAAAAACAGCTAATAAACTAACAAATATAGTTGTTTCATATTTAGCTGCAATAGAAGTAATAAAATTCACATGTTCTTTTGACAGATTAAATGAAACAATACCATCACTAGCTTTATTTTTGTCTGACACTGGATACTCCAAAGGCAATCTCAATTCTTCTAAATTACCTTTTAGTTTTGATATCCAGAACTTCTTCTGACTTTCTAGTAATTTCGAAAACTCTTCGCTATTTTGCCATACTGCGTAGTCTTTATATTGAGCTTTTATCTCTGCTAATTCAATATTTTGATAAATTGACATAATATCATTAATTATTATATTAAGTGATAACCCATCCGATATTGAATGATGAATATCTAGTAAAATTAAGTTTTCATTCTGTTTTAACTTAATAACTGTGACACGAAGTAAAGGAGGTTTACTCAAATCAAAACTTCTCGTAAACTTTTCTATTGCTTCTTTAATCGGCATATTTATGCCATCTTTCACAAGTATTTTAAAGTCAACATTCTCATATGTTTTTTGTACTATTTTATTGTCAACTTGTAAGAAAGCAGTTCTTAATGATTCATGTCGTTTAATTAATTTTCTAAATGCTTCTTCGAGTTTTTCTAGATCAAGCAACCCCTCAATCATTAAAGCTTTTGTAATATTATATATAGTACTATCTTCGTATAACGCATCTAAAATATATATCCTTTGTTGCGCATATGATAAAGGATAGTACTCCTTTTTCTTTACAATCTCTGTAACATTCTCTTTTTCATGCTTTTTTAAACTCTTTATTATAACTGCCTGCTTTTCAATAGTATTATTTTCAAACAACATTGTTAACGGTACTTTAACACTAAATTCTTTAAATATTAGAGATATAAGCTTCATAAGATTGAGAGAATTTCCACCCGATTTGAAAAAACTATCATTAACACTAAGTTCATGTTTTCCCAAAACATTAATCCACATGTCATATAAAGTTTTCTCAATTTCACATCTTGGAAGAATTTTTTCCTCTTTTCTTTCATTGTAAATATTTGCTAGAGTTTTATAATCAACCTTACCGCTTGTTAATCTTGGAAGATTTTCAACTAAAACAATATCTGATGGAACCATATATTCAGGCATACTTTCCTTAAGAAATAAAGTTAACTCTTTTCTTATAGTTTCATCTGGCTGTAAATTTAGTGATACTATAAATGCTACTAGCATATCACTAGTAGCTTTGTTTAATTCATGTTTAATTACAGCTGCTTCTTTTACTGAGTCATTCTTATATACAATACTCTCTATTTCTTCAAGCTCTATTCTTATTCCCCTAATTTTTACTTGTCTGTCTACTCTTCCTAACAATTCAATATTACCATCTAAAAGTAATCTTCCTAAATCTCCAGTTTTATATATAATGTCATTTTCGTCATTATTAAATGGATTCTTTATAAACTTTTCTTTGTTTAATTTTGGACTGTTGTAGTATCCTAATGTTCTAAATGGTGTCCTTATATAAATTTCACCAGTAACAAGTGGATCGCATATCTCCATATTCTCATTCAAAATAATTGCCCTAGCACCTTTAATAGGTTTTCCAACTGGCATAACTTCTCTATCTGTATCAGCTTCGCTCATAATATAATAGAGTTTTGCTAGTGTTGTCTCGGTAGGACCATAGAGATTGACTAGTTGTACTTGATCATTCATTTTTTTATACCAACTTTTTAGCTCTGATGGATTCACTTTTTCGCCTGCCATAAGAATATACTTTAGTTTAGATAGATGTCTGCCTGTTAGTTCTTGTGAATTAATTAATCTAAACAAAGTTGGTACACAATGCATAAGATGTATATCTTTTTTACTAATCCACTCAATTAATGACATGGTATCTAATATTATATTTTCATTTTCTGGTATAACTATAGTACCACCACTCAAAAGTGGAACAAATACATCTCTAAGAAAAACATCAAAGCTTGGGTACGTAAACTGACTAAATTTATAATTTCCTTCTAACTTAAAAGTATCTATCTCCCAGTTGATAAAATGAATTAAGCTTTTGTTTTTACCTACGATAGCTTTTGGTTTACCTGTTGAACCAGATGTAAAATAAACATATATTTTATCTTCTTTATTGTACTTAACGTTATATGGCTTACAAATATCTAAGTTATATATATGATCTAGCAATAGAACTTCACTATTTAAGTAATCAATATCCATACACGTTTGTACATCACTGATTATATGACTAATATTAAGTTCATTAATCATCTCTTTTGTTCTTAGTAATGGGTTTTTAACATCAAGTATTACAAAAATACATCCTGCTTTTAAAATTCCTATCATCATGTTTATAATATTTATACGATCTTTTGAATAAATTCCTATAAAAGCTTGATTCAGACCTTTTTCATTTAATGTACTAGCTATTTTATCTGAATTTTTATCTATCATACTATAAGTTACTAACTGAGTTCCTCTTTCTATTGCAATATTATTTTTATTTTTGTCAAAACTTTCATAGAGTTTGCTTTGCAATATATCGCTCACATTTTTACCTCCTTATTTAGCTATTAGAAATAATTTAGCCTATTTTAAATTCATTTAGAAAAACACCTAGTGTTATCACCACAATCAATAAGTCTGGCTCGAATGGAACATTTAATGTAAAATCCTTTTTAGAATACTGTTTTTTTAATTTCTCCACTACGTCTGGATTAAAGAACCCTTGTCGCTTGATAGTATCATAAGACAAAATATCATTTATATATTCCCAGTTTTCTTTAATTAATTCTGAACTTCCAGGTGCCACAAAGCTAAATTTTTCCCTATCAATTATTTCTTTTGGTAAAAATTTCTCTGCAACTCTTTTAAGGATGTATTTCTCATTGTATCCATTTAGTAAATATTTTGTTGGTATAGTAGCAATAAACTCAACAACGTTTTTATCTAAAAAAGGATACCTAGCTTCTATAGAACTTGTGTATGCCATTCGATCACCGTGATTTGCAACCAAATGATCTACTATTCTCATTTTATAATCTATATAGGATCTTTTATGAATTATATCTCTATTGTTTATTCTGTCTTTATTTATAACTGGATGGTTTAAACAGTTAATATTATGAAAATTTTTATTGATAGAATGAGAATAGAGTTTTCTTTTTATACTCTCAAAAGAGTGATAATCTTTTTCATAAAAAAACTGTTGATCTCCCCAAATTTGATTTCTCAAAGCATATTCACTATAGTTAGAAGATTTGTCATCGAATTGTCTGAACTTGTCAAACCTATATCCTATATAACCTGCAAAGAATTCATCTGCTCCCTCACCACTTAGCACTACTTTAATTTGTTCTTTTTTTACCGATTCTGCCAATGCCATTGATGCACAGTTATAGGTTTCTTTTAATGGCATCTCTGAGTGATATATCACTTTAGATAACCTTTTTACGATATCTGATACTTTAAACATCAATTCATTGTGTTGTAAGTTAAATCTGTTAGCTACCATCCGTTGGTATTTAGATTCTGACAATTCTTCATTTTTAAAATCTATAGAGAAAGATTTAAATGTCGTATCAGGACTTATTAATTTTGCTTTCCCTGCAATTATTGAAGAATCCAATCCTCCGCTCACATATAGGCCAATTGGTACATCTGCCCTAAGCCTTAATTTTATAGACTCAGTTATAAGCTCGTCCAATTTTTCAATATAATACTCTTCTCCTTTATCCTCAATTTCGTTATTGGAATTTTCGGGATAAATCAAATCCCAATATTCTACATCGATTATTTTACTATTTTTTATGACTATATAGTGTCCATTCTCAAGACTTTTTACATTTTCAATTATTGTTCTAGGACTTAATATTCCTGGGAATGTAAGTATTTGATCTATAGAAACTAAATCTATATCTTTTTTTACCCATGGATGCTTTAAAATCGCCTTAATTTCAGAACCAAATATAAACATTCCATTTATTACTGTATAAAAGAAAGGCGCTATCCCAAAATGATCTCTTGCACAAAAAACTGCTTGTTCTTTAAAATCATAAATTACAAATGCAAATTGTCCATTAAGATGATTTACCATTTCTGTTTTATATTCTTCGTAAAGATGCACTAAAACTTCTATATCAGTTCTTGTTATAAACTTATGACCTTTATTTATGAGCATCTTTCTAAGCTCCACATAATTAAATATCTCACCATTACATATAAGCATCACTGATCTATCTTCATTGAAGATAGGTTGCATACCACCTTCTATATCTATAATACTAAGACGAGTGAATCCAAATGTAACATTTGGGTCATAAAAAACATCTTTAGCATCTGGTCCACGGTGCAGTAAACTTGACATCATTTCTTTAATTATACCCTCTTCTATTCTTTTTTCATGCTTCAAATCAATCATGCCGCAAATACCACACATCCTATTCATCCTCCAAATCATCATTAAATTGTAAAAATATTTTGTTTTTATTTTTGTTACTAATTATATTTTCTATATATTGTTCTTGATCATTTATAATAATTTCGATAATTTCTACAAGATAATTATAAAATGCTTTTATTGTATCTGGCTTAAATAAACCTGTATTATATTCAAATATTAATACCAAAGTTTTGCCATTATCAAGACCTTCAATGTTTAAATCTAGCTTTGAAGATTTATTTTTAAAAGGATAATATTCAAGGTTAAGATTAGATACCTCAACTTTTGGTAAATATACATTTTGATATATGAAAATCACATCATAAAGCGGATTTCTAGATAATTCTCTCGGTATTTTGAGTTTTTCTAATAAATCATCATATGGATATTCTTGATTTTCAAAAGCATCTATCGTTTGTTTCTTTACATCAGCTAAGAAATCTTTAAATGTAATATTTCTACACGGCTTATTTCTTAAAGGTAAGTAATTTAAAAATAATCCCAATATATTCTCAAATTCAGGTTCAGTTCGTCCTGCTACTGGAGTTCCTATAACAATATCTTCACTGGAACTAAGTTTACTAAAAAGTAAATTGAGTATAGATAGTAAAAGCATAAACATTGTTACATTATGTTTAGACGAAAGTTTCTTTAAACCCGCAGTCAAAGTTTCATCAAGTTCAAACTTTATCTGATCTCCATAGAAAGTAGCTATCTTAGGTCTCTTATAATCAGTATGGATATTCATTAAAGGGATATTCGTTTTAAATTGGCTTAGCCAGTATTTTTCTTGCTGTTTTAATCTCTTTATGAATTTTTCACTTTTTTGCCATTCTGAATAATCTTTATATTGAAACTTTACTTCTGGTAGTTTCTTTTCACTATAAATATGCATGAATTCCTTTATCATAATTGCAATTGTAACACTATCGGATATAATATGATGTATATCAACTACCATTAAAGATTTGTCTTTTTTTAGACTAATTATAAGTACCCTTATCAATGGTGCTTCTTCAAGATTAAAAGGTCTTATAAATTCCTTGATAGTATTTGTAACTTGTTCGTCTTCTATATCATCAACATCGAGTGTATTATGTTGAATATTGAACTCTACAGCATCACTTATTTTTTGGTATGGAGAATTATCTATTTTTACAAATGCTGTTCTTAGGCTATCATGTCTTCTTATTATAGTTTTAAATACGTTTTCAAATTTCTTGATATCAACTTTTCCTTCGATTCTAAGAACAAATGGTAAATTGTAGTTAGTGCTATTTTTATCTATTTGTCCAGCAACATAAATTCTCTTCTGTGCATTTGATAACTCATAAGCTTCTTTATATTCAGTATTAGCAATTTTCACCTCGTTAACTTCTTCACTTTTATTTAAACAATCTGATATTGCTTTTATTGTTGGATTTTCTATAAATTGCGATAAGATAATTTTCTTTTTGAATGACTTTTGAATTGCAGATATAGTATTAATCGCTTTAAGTGAATCTCCTCCTAAATCAAAAAAATCATCCAATACGCCTATTCCTGAATATCCTAATTGATTTTCCCATATTTTCTGGATTTCTAATTCAGTATTTCCTTCAGGTGATAAATAATCAGATAATAGATTTGGACGTTCTTTAAGCCTAACTGAACGTTCTCTTTCTTGATTACTTTGTGTTATGTTAACTCTATTTAATATCCATTTTTCATATCTTAGCATTAAATCTCTTGTAGATATAAGTAATTGCTCTTCTTGTATATAAGATAGTACAATGTGGAACGCTTTTGTTCCTTCATCTCTTATTATTTCTAACTGTTTATATGCATGATTATCACTGTCATCTTGAGTTTCACTCAAATTCCATCCGTCCCAATTAATTACTGTCCATGGTACTAAGCTATTACTGTTATGATAATGAACATATCCATCTAAAAACGCATTTGCACAAGCATAAGCCGCCATACCTATTCCTCCAAGGATAGGTGATAATGATGAAATAAGTATACAAAAGTCCAAACTTTTATTCTTAAACACTTTATCCAACACCATTGTTCCATAAACCTTTGATGAAAATTGCTTTTCAAATGCACATTTGTCTAACTCACTTATGAGATTGTTCTCATCGGTTATCCCAGCAGCATGAATTACACCATTTATAATTCCATATTTATTTTCTACCTTTGACACTATGTCTTCTATATGCTCTTCATTTGATACATCGCCACTAAATATTGTAACCTCTGATCCCAATCTTTCTAGTTCTTTAATTTGAGCTATCTTTTTTGATATACGGTCTTCATATCCTTTATTAGATATCCAACTTTCCCATTGATTACGCTCTGGAAAATCAGCTCTCCCTATTAATACTAACCTCGCTTGGTATTTATCTGCTAAACATTTAGAGAAGATAAGACCTAAATTACCTAAACCACCGGTAATTAAATATACCCCATTTTTAACTATAGTAGTTTTTTTACTTTCTTCTAAATAATATGGCTCATATGTTTGAATCCACCTTTTACTTTGTCTGTATGCTACTATAAACTCCTTGTTTTCACTTATTACTTCATTTAGTAGATAATCGCCTAATATGTTAAAAACTTTATCATCAATTAAAATATCAATTATCCTACAACTTATATTATTGTATTCCTGCATTGCAACTTTAAGGAATCCTTGTATTGTATAATTTTCAGGCAAAAGTAATTCTCCATCATTTATACTCACTGAATTATTTGTAACAGCAGTAATTGTAAAAGCATGATTACTTGCATATTTGTCCATGACATGTATGAAATCAAGCAGTAAATATAGCCCTTGTTCCTGTCGTTTTATAAAATTAACCTTGTTTTTGGTATTATCCTCATATTTGTCTAACGAGCATAAAAATACAACTTTATCTGGTAAAAGCTCATTATCTACAAGATGTTTAACTAGTTTTTCCATATCTTCTATTGATGTATTTCTAATATAATAATTATTATTATCATTCAATTTTACGCTATCACTAAGTTTTACTACTTTATATTTATAGTTAAATTTTTCTAGTGATTTAGTTAGTTCTCTCCCAACTCCAATATCATCGGAAAACACTAACATCTCACCTTTATTATGTTGGATTTCTCGTATAAGTTTTTTTTGCTTCCATGATGGGTAATAAAACCATTTGCCAATGTCACTATACTTTTCCTCTAATAAGTCTCTATTAACAGTTTCTTTCATGAAAATTTCGTCAAGATTTTTTTCGTACTTATACAATTTACGCTGAAAAGGATATGTTGGTATAGATATTCTTTGTTTTTCTTTATCCTTGTATAATTGTTGCCAATCAATTGCTATACCTTCTATCCACAATTTTCCAAGACAATATAAGAACTTATTATATACTTTGTTTTTATCATATATTTTGTACGCGAAAGATATTGTTATAGTGTTATATTTGATTTTTGAAATAACATTGGTTATTACTTGATTAGAACCAATTTGTATAAATATGTTTTTATTTTGTTCCATGAAGTTTCCATTGACATTTTTGTAATATTCTGTGTTATCAATATTTTTTATCCAATTCTCTCGATTTAAGCCTTCATGCGTATTCACATATTTACCTAATCTACTTGAATAATAAGTTTTTAGTGGCTTGTTTATTTCTATTTGAGAAAATACTTTTTCAAATGATTCTATACGTGTGGATATATCATCCTCATCTTCACTTTCTGGAAATAGCATTTGTGCTTCTTTAATCACTAATCTAATACAATTATCTAATGAAAATACTCCATAATTATGAGCTACTACATACTCGCCTGTTCCAATCCCAACAATAGCATCCATGTTAATACCTAAAGAAGATAGAATATTTACTAATGAATACTCTACCATAAAGTTTAAGATATATTTTTGACTATCAGATATATTGTTATTTTGCTTAATAAATTCCTTCTTTATATCATGTAAATAATGCTTCTTTATATTCTCAAAGCATTTGTCCATACTTTCTTTAAAAAAAACATTTTCTTTATAAAGTTCAATACCATAATTAATGCACTCTGTCCATTGTCCACATATAATTACAGCTAGATTTTCCTCTATGTTTTTAGAATCATCTACTTCCTTTAATGTTACTGTATTGCTTGATAATTTTCTAATAGCTTCATTATTATCTTCACAAACTATTACCTTTCTTACTGGTAACTGCGATCTTCCAACCTGTAATGTATAAGCTAAACGACTTAAACTAGTAAGAGGGTTTTTATTTAAATATTCTACCAAATTATTGCAAATATCAGACATTGCACTTTTGTTCTTTGCTGATATGGTCAATATATTACATCCCTGAGATTTGTCTTCTTCTATTTTTGAAGGAGCTTCTTCTAGAACTACATAAGCATTAGTTCCTCCCATCCCTAAAGAGTTTATTGATGCTCTCCTAGGATAATTTGTTTTCTCCCAATGCTTTAGATAGTTATTTACATAAAAAGGACTATTCTCAAAATCTATATTACTATTAGGTGATATAAAATTTAGCGTTGGAAGTATAAGCTTATGTTTTAAAGATAAAGCGGTTTTTATAAAACCCGCTACTCCAGCTGCCCTATCTAAATGTCCAATGTTAGTCTTAACCGACCCTACCGCACAAAAACTCTTTCTATTAGTATCAAAAGAATCACTAAGTGCTTTGATTTCTATAGGATCTCCCAAGCTTGTACCTGTTCCATGTGTTTCTACATATTGAATTGTTTCAGGATTTATTTCGGCTATGTGATGTACAACCTGCATGATTTCCATTTGTCCATCAATACTTGGTGCACTGTAAGCAACTTTTCTTGCTCCATCATTATTTATAGCTGAACCTTTAACTACAGCATATATATGGTCTCCGTCTACAATGGCATCCTCTAGGGGTTTCAGTAACACTATCCCTGCTCCATTGCCTCCTACTGTTCCGTTTGCCTTATCATCAAAAGCTTTACAATGACCATCTGATGAAAGAATATATCCATCTTGATACATATATCCTTGTGTTTGATTAAAAGCGATGGTCGCTCCGCCTGCCATAGCCATTTCACATTCTCCACTTAATAATGATTGACATGCTTGATGGATAGTCACTAACGAAGAAGAACATGCTGTATCTAATATCAAGCTAGGTCCAGTCAAATTTAAATTATAGGAAATTTTAGATGCCACATAATCCTTATCACTAAGCATCGATACATTAAATTGTTCTGATCCAACATTTTCTAGCATGCTATGTGCAAAGACTTGCCAATGTACATTTGGAGCTGCTCCTAAGAACAAGCCTATCCTTTGATTATACCTTTTTACATCATACCCTGCATCTTCCATCGCTTCCCAACAACATTCATGTAACAGTCTTATTTGAGGATCCATTACCATAACTTCTTTTTCGGAATAGCTAAAAAAATCAGCATCAAAATACTCAACATTATCAATTACACCATTAGCTTTAACATAATTGGGATTGCTAAATGTTTCCTTTTTGATTCCCGAATTAATAAGTTCTTTATCATTAAAAAATTGGATGCCTTCACATCCATTTTTTAAATTATTCCAAAACTCATCTATTCTATTCGCACCTGGAAATCTACAGCTCATACCAATTACTGCTATGTCTAAATCACCCATTACGCTTCACCTGCTTCTTTCTTCTTTGTTTTAACCGTTCCCGACCTTTATCTGCTTTACTTAAAACTTCGTTCTTCCTTTTTGTTAATTCTTCTTCATCTTGGGAAAGATTTGAAACAAAACTTCTTACAGTAGTAAATCTAAATAAATCATTAACTGCAACATCTAATCCTAAAGAATTGTTTAACTTAGTTCTTAGCAACAAAATACTTATGGAGTTTCCACCCACATCAAAAAAGTTATCATCGATTCCAACATTATCAAAGCTCAAAACCTCTTTCCATATTTCTAGAACTTCTGCTTGTAATGTATTCTGTGGAGCAACGTATGAAGTTTTTGATTCTGATTCTACATCATAAGCCCTCAACCTTTTTCTATCAAGCTTTCCACTTGTGTTAAAAGGAAATTTCTTTAACCATGATATTTTTGAAGGTATCATATAACTTGGTAAGTATTTTAATAAATAGCTTTTTATTTCTTGAACATCTAGCCCCTTTTCACTGCGATAATAAGCATAAATACTGCTAATTCCATTAATATTTCTTATTACTACAGCAGCTTCTATTATACTAGGATATTTTAATAAATATTTTTCTATTTCTGATATTTCTATTCTATATCCTCTAACTTTAACTTGATTGTCATTTCTTCCAATATATTCTATGTTTCCATTTTCTGTCCATTTACCCAAATCACCTGTCTTATACATTTTTAATCCATCACAAAATGGATCATTCATAAACGATTTATAAGTTAACATAGGATTATTAATATATCCTCTTCCCACTTGTATTCCAGATATATAAATCTCACCAACTACTCCAACAGGCACAACATTATAATTTGAATCTAAAATATAAAGTCTTGTATTAGCAGCAGGTTTGCCAATAGGTATTATATCATCCTCACAATTAACTTTATAATAACTTACATCTATTGTAGCTTCTGTTGGTCCATATAAATTGTATAACTCAGCTCCTTTAATCTTATCAAAAAACATATCTTTGTGTTTTTTAAGTAATGTTTCTCCACTACATATGCATGCTCTAAGCTTTGTTTGCTTAGTACCTCTTTTGTAATTATATAAAAATGCACCTAGCATTGATGGAACAAAATGGGCAACTGTAATCCCTTTATTGGTTATAATATTTTGAAGATAGTCAGGGTTTTTTTCTCCTCCTTGCTTTGCAATATACACACTAGAACCTACTATAAAAGGCATAATAATTTCCCAAACTGAAACATCAAATGTATATGCAGTTTTATGCAATATTATATCTTTTTCATTTATTCCACAAAGCTCTACCATCCATAATAATCTATTCATTAGACTAGCACTCTCAATCAAAGTTCCTTTTGGATTTCCTGTTGAACCTGATGTATAGATTATGTATACACCGTCATTTGGATTATGACTAGTTACTGGATTTTGGATGATGTTTGTATTATTTAAAATATCCTCTATATTTATTTTATCAATTGTAGATGGATATTGAACATCATTGTCTTTAGTAGTAATAAGTACGTTAAGATTACTATCTGTTAGCATCATTTGTTTTCTGCTCAATGGGAAATCTGTATTTATTGGTAGATATATTCCTCCAGCTTTTAATATCGCCCATATACCTATAAATCTTTCAACACTTCTATTAATTTCTATTCCAACAACAACATTATTTTTAACACCTTTTTTTATTAGAACATCAGCTACTGAGTTTACCTTGTTATTAAATTTTTCAAATGTCATTGCACCACTTTCATGTACGATTGCTATTTTTTTTGGTCTTCTTTCAGCATTTTCTTCAAGATAACTTATGATTGACTTATTTGTATCAAACTTCTTATATGTTTGATTAAATTTATTTAGTATTAGATTTTTTTCTTTATCGCTTAATATATCAATGTCTCTAATTGGTATATCCCAATTTTCTAATATATCATCAATAATTTGATTAAGAAACTCTGTCATTTTAACTATAGTATTACTCCTAAATAAGCTTGTAGCATATTCCACGCTAATAGTGATTGATTCGTCATCATTTTCGTAACCAACAAAGCTTATATCAAATTTAGATACTTTTTTGTTATTGTGATATGGTAAAACAGTAATATCTTTCATGTCAATTTTAGGTTTTTGCATATTTTGCCATGCAATCATGACATCAAAAAGTGGGTTTCTACTTGGATCTTTTGCTATTGATAATTTGTCTATAAGGTCTTCAAATTGATAATCTTGGTTACTAAATGCGTCGAGTATTCCATCTTTAACAGCTTGAACAAACTTACTAAATTTTATATCACTGTTAACACTATTTTTTAAAGCAACAGTGTTAACAAACATACCTATAATATTCTGTAATTCGTCTAAATTCCTTCCTGCAACAGCTGTGCCAATTACTATTTCTTTATTCCCAGTTAATTTATTCAATAGTATATTACAAACAGCTGTAAAAACCATAAAAATTGTTGCATTTGATTGTTGTGCATACGTGCGTAATTTATCACTTTTCTGCTTATTTATTGTAAACAATACTGTATCTCCATTATATATACGATATGGTGGTCTAGGATAATCTAATGGTAGATTTAATATAGGTATATCATCATTGAATAAATTCACCCAATACTCTTCTTGCTTCTTAAGATTACCACTATTTATATTATCTTTTTGCCAATGGCTATAATCTTTATATTGTATTTTTAATTCTGGCAAATAGTTTGAATCGTATAATTCCATTAATTCTTGAATTAGTATATTTTCGCTTACACCATCTGTAATTGTATGATGGATATCAATAATTAAAATGTTCTTATTCTTTTCTATATTTATTAAACCCACACGCATAAGCGATGGCTTGCTCAAATCAAATGGTCTAATAAATTGATTTATAGTTTTATCAACGTTATTTTCAGCTAGCTTAAGATCTTCTATGTCAACTTTTATATCATCATATATAATTTGAACTAATTCATTATCTCTAAGTTCAAATCCTGTCCTCAATATTTCATGTCTTAATACAAGTTTATTAATAGCACTTTGAAGCTTAATTATATCCAAAGAACCGTTTAACTCTACCAAAATAGGTTCATTATATGCTGTTGTTTTTTCATCAATCTTATTCAATATATAGAGTCTTTTTTGTGCTGCTGATGCAGTATAATAGTCCTTTTTTGGTATTGGTTTTATTGCATTCTTTTCGATAACTGAACTTTCTTGTGAAATCAATATTTCTGTAGCTTCAATAGTAGGTTGGTCAAAAAAGTCTACTAATGAAATCTGTATACCTATTTGCTTCCTTATTTTAGCTATTATATTAATAGCCTTCAAAGAATCTCCACCTAGTTCAAAAAAGTTATCAGTTATTCCTATCTGTCTGATTCCCAAAAACTGTTGCCATAACTCTACAAGCTCTTTTTGAGTAGCGTTATTTGGCTTTACATAACTATTAAGTAATTGAGGTCTATCGGCTATGGTATTATTTTTTTGCAAGACAACATTATTTATATTTATCTCATCTAGCTTAAGCCATTGCTGTAATCTAGTTTTTATATCTCCCGAAGATATCACTATTTGTCTAGTATCAATGTCAGAGGTAACTCTTTCAAAAGTTCTTATGCCCTCTTCTATTTCCATAGCATACTTTAATCTATTTACTCCAATGTTTGTATTTTTCTGCTTTTCTCTTTCAAAGTGCCAAGTTTCCCAATTTACACTCATCCAATTGTCATTACTGTTTCTACATTTTAGCCTTGCAAAATAATCCATGTATATATTAGCAGCAGCATAAGCTACATCGCCAAGACCACCAATAATACAAGCTAATGATGATGTCGTAATAAATAAATCTAACTGTCTATTTTTAAACGCTTTTTCTAATGCTACAAGACCATATACTTTACTTTTAAACTGGATATTAAAGTCCTCATCAGTTATCTCTCTAATGGCTACTGCCCCTTTACCTACTACACCAGCAGTATGAATTACGCCATTTATCTTTCCATATTTATTCTCTATTTCATTAATTATTGCTGTTATTTTGGTTATATCAGAAATGTCTGCAGAATAATATATAACATTTCCACCCAAACTCTTTAATTGGTTATATTTTTCTAGTCTTTGGTTGCCTTCCTTATATGTGTCTATCTTCGATCTATTAACCAATATTACTGTAGCACAATATTTTTCTATAAGGTATTTTGACAAATTAAATCCAACATCTCCTAGACCACCTGTAATCATGTATATACCATTGCTTTTTAATTTGCTACTTTGCTTTATATCTGATTTCAAACATACTGATTCATAAACTTCTTTCCATCTGTTTCTACCTCTGTAAGCTATTATTCTTTCTGATATAGACGAATTAACTTCTTTTATTAGATTATTTATTGTAACCTCTTTTGACACTGGCTTTCTAACATAATCTTCTATGTCAATACACCTACAATGAATATTCAAATACTCTTGTGATATAATCTTGGCAGTTGATAACAATATACTATATTCTGGATGTGTCACTTCTTCTCCATTTATATCATGTAAATCACTAGTTATAATATTTATATCAATTGAGTGTTTAAAATTTCTTGCATCAATTGCTTTAACTATACTTATAAGGCTATCTAAGTATAATTTTCTTACATTATCAAAATCTAACTTTAAATCTTCGCTTGAGGTTATATTTGGTGAAATTAGACATGGATAAATTAGTCTGTTAGGTAAACACTTTCTGTCTTCCATAGTTTTAAATAAATAGGCCATTTGATCTTTGTCCAAAGTGTTTGTTTTATAAGTATAATCATCTAATTCTTCATATGTATCACCATGTATAACTATTGTAACATTATGCGTATTTTTTAATTTTTGAATTATAGAATCTGAGATATTATTATTTTCTGTTTTAAAAATAATATAATTAGCATCATTACTTGAAGCTGTTTTCTTTATCAATGGGGATAATTGCCATGACGGTATATAGAACCAATCGTCTATGTTCTTTCTTTTACTTTCATTTTTTGTACTATCACCTATAGAAGTTTTAACCTCCAAATCTGTATCCTCTAACCAGTAACTTTGGCCTTCAAATGGATACGTCGGTAACTCTATTCTATTTCTTTTTTCATTTTTATAAAGACTTAACCAGTTTATAGGCGCTCCATAAGACCACAAACGCCCTAATCGATTTAATAAGAATTCTTGGTCTAAAATATTCGTGTTTTCTGTACGAATTAAGTCACAGATAGTAGCTTTATTATTTATACTGTTTTGATTTGTAATCCATGAATGTACTAATAAAGAAAGATCTCTTCCTGGTCCAATTTCTATAAATATTGGCTGATCTTCCTTAAGTATTTCATTTATACCTTCTGCGAAATTTACGGTTTGTCGCATTTGTCGTACCCAATATTCTGGTTCTACAATTTCACTGTTAGCAATCTTTTGCCCTGTAATATTGGATATTAGTGGAATTTTAGGCTCATTTATTTCAATTTGGCTTAACAGAGTATAAAACTCCTCTAATATAGGTTCCATTAAGTGTGAATGTGCCCCATATGAACTTTTTAGAGGCATACACATAATCTTTTTACTTAGCATCTGCCTTTCAAATTCCTCAATATCTTCTTTTGACCCTGCTACAACACAAGAAAGCCCATTGTCTATTGCCAATGATATTTTGTCATTTAAAAATGTAATAATTTCTTCCTTCTTTAAAGGTACACTTAACATCATTCCTTTTTTTGTACTACTCATAAGCTTTCCTCTTTTAGTGATTAGCCTAATAGCATCTTCTAGAGAAAATACATCCGAAATACATGCTGCTACTATCTCTCCTAAACTGTAACCTATTAATGTATCAGGTAATATTCCTATTTCTTTAAGCAATCTTGTCATTGCATATTCAAAAACAAATAATATAGGCTGCATATATTCAAATTGCTTTATACAAGATTTTGCATATTCTATATTTTCGCTTGGATATAAGATTGATTTTAAATCGTAGTCGTTTTGCCTATAAAAAATATCAAAGCACTTGTCAATCTCACTTCTAAAATATTCATTTTCTTCATATAGTTCTCTCCCCATGTTTACATATTGTGCTCCTTGTCCTGAAAACATAAATACTATATGTCTTTTACTAAGAGTTCCTTTTGTTACATGAATACGGGAACTACCATTTACATCATCTTCTAATAAATCTATTGCATTCTTTATGTCTTTAGCCAAAAAATATTTTCTATATTGGAAAGCTCTTCTACCAATTTTCAATGTATATGCAATATCCGCTAAGCTTTCACTTTTATTTTCTTTCAAATGATTTAATATATTTTCCGTTTTAGCTTTAAGTGCACTTTCAGTTTTTGCAGATATTAAAATCAGCTGTGATGCATCATTTTTATCGCTTAAATCTCTTTTAGGTGGTTCCTCTAATACAATATGTGCATTTGTTCCTCCAACACCAAAAGAACTTACTCCAGCTCTTAGAGGATATGACTGCGAAGTCATATATTTATGTTCCGTATTAACATAAAACATCTCTGTATCAATTGCATAATTTGTTTCTATATGATTAATATTTGGGAATAATTCCTTGTTTTTAAGCATGAGAACCGTTTTAATAAACCCAGCAACTCCTGATGCACTATTTAAATGCCCTATATTAGTTTTAACAGAACCAATTGCTATAGGTTTTTCAAGGTTTACTCCTGCAAAGGCACTCTTCATAGCTTCAAGTTCTATAGAATCTCCGACCTTAGTTGCACTTCCATGACCTTCTATATATACAATACTTTCTGGCTCAATATCTGCAACTTGTTGTGCAAGTTTTATAACTTGAGATTGTCCCTCTATTCCTGGTGCTGTATATCCAATTCTATTGCTTCCATCGTTATTTATTGCAGTACCTTTTATTATTGAATATATTGTATCACCATCAGCTATAGCATCTTCTATTCGTTTAAGAGCTACCACTCCTATTCCATCTCCAAATACTGTTCCATTTGCATCTGAATCAAAAGAACGACAATGACCATCAGAAGAAAGAATCATCCCATCTTGATAAAGGTATCCACTCCTTCTAGGATAGTTTATTGATACTCCACCAGCTAATGCTATATCACACTCTCCTGATAGTATTGATTGAACCGCTAAGTGGATTGATACCAGTGATGTTGAACATGATGTAAATACAGTTAAAGCTGGTCCTGTCAGATCTAGTTTATAAGCTACTCTTGTGCTCATTAAGTCTTTATCATGTAATAACGTCTTTACATAAGCACCTATTGTATTACCTTCCTTATAGGTATTTAAAATTCCTTGATTCCCTGATAACATTGTTTTAGCTTCCCATATAGGGTTTGGTGTACCTCCAACAAACAATCCTATCGTACCTTTATATTGCTGAGTATCGTAGCCTGCATTTTCCAATGTCTCCCACGTACATTGATGAAGTAATCTCATTTGCGGATCCATTACAATCGCTTCTTCTTTTGTGTACCCAAAAAACGAAGCATCAAAATAATCTGGATTTTGAAGACATGTTATAACATTCACATAATTCTTATTCTTATAAAGCTTTTCGTCAACATTTAATTCTCTTAATTCCTCTTGAGTCAATACTTCAATAGATTCTACTCCATTTTGTAAATTGTGGTAGTATTCTTGTATGTTATTTGCACCGGGTAGTTTTACAGACATACCAATAACAGCTACATCTAACCCCGGCCTATATTGGTTAAATTGATTCATTTTACTGCTCCAATCTATATTTATTAGTTGATAACATTAATGGTTAGTGAGTTGCCACACTAACCATTAACATTTCTATGGTAAATCTTAATTTATAACCATTCTATTTATTACCTCTACGTAATTTACGTAACTCGTGAATGCTTTTTCTACCTTTTGCTAATTCTTTAGATCTATCTATAGTATTTTCTATATTTTTTTCTTCATTATTTTCCTTTAGGCTATCTGCTAATGTCCTTATAGTAGGATTTGTAAATAACTTTAGTACAGGTATGTTCATTTTTAGCACTTTTCTTAAATTGTTCGTAATCTGTATCATATCTAAAGAAGAAGCTCCTAAATCAAAAAAGTTATCATCAGCCCCTACTTCCTGGTATCCAAAAAATTCTTGGAACACCTTTGCGATAGTTTGTTGTATTTTTCCTACTGGTATTATATACTCGCTCTCTAAAAGTGGTCTTGATTTTTTAATATTGGAATTTTTTTCTCCCTTTGTACCTGCATGTTCAAGCTCTATCCATTGTTTTAATCTCCTATGAAGATCTCCGGAAGATACCACTAATTGTTCAAAACCTAAAGTATTTGTAATTCGTTCAAATACTTCAACACCTTCCTCAGGCTCCATTAATAATTCATTTAAAGAACCTTGATACTCAAATTGTTTAAGTTGTTCAGCGAAATTCCATCCTTCCCAATTTATAGCTATCCAGTCTTCTTGATGTGCATTGTTAATCTGCTGTATGAAATAATCCATAAATATATTTGCTGAGGAATAAGCGCTAAATCCCAATCCGCCTAATAACGCTGATGTAGATGATGTAACAGTTAAAAAATCTAGACCTTTATCCTTGAAAATTCTATATAATACTATTAGTCCATGTATCTTTGGTACAAACTGTCTTATGCTAATATCTCTAGTAAGATCTTCGATACTTGTATATAATGAATCTCTCATAGCTCCAGCTGCATGTATAACTCCGTTTATTTTCCCATATTCTTCTTCGCTTTGTTTTACTACATCTTTCATAAAGTTATAATCTGATATATCTCCACTATATATACTAACCTGAGACGCATTTTTTTCTATATTCATTAATGTCTTAATTTTAACTACGTTATTATTATTCGAATCTTCACCTGCTATAATATTTTCCCATTCTTCTCTTTTGGGGAATTCTGAACGTCTTATCAATATTAAATTTGCATTATACTTTAAAGCTAAATGCTTTGCTATATTCAATCCAATATTGCCTAAACCGCCAGTTATCAAATAAGCTCCATTGGTTTTAATTCTATGATATGATGTATCTAAAATTTTATTAATGACTCTCTTGTGATAACTTTGAACATATCGGTATCTATGTCTAAATGCAACAACAACATCATTATTATCACTAACTAATTCATTAATTATATTATTAATGATGTTTGTCTCTAAATTTTTCTTTTCAGGTATACTAACATCTATACATTTACATTCTATAAAAGATATTTCTTGTGGTATTACTTTACAAAGTCCAAAGACCACAGCTTTTGCTGCATTAATTTTTTCATAGCCTGATATCTTTTGAACATCATCTGTTAAAATATTGATTTGAAGTGACTCACTTAAATTTAAATATAAAATAGCCTTTGTTAAATAGAGCAAACTAAAATATCCTCTATTAAGGTAATTATCAATGTCATCAATATCTAAATTTTCATACTCTAACTCTCCTGTAATACCAAATAATGATATAATTTGCTTCGGAAAATCTCTATTGTCAAAATTCTTAAGAAGTTTAATATAATCTTGCTCATTTGTTAAATTAATTTTATATTTATCATCGCTTACTTTGCTATAAGTTGCTCCATTATACACCTTGATACATTTTTTATACTTCTGCTCTAGCTCTAATATAAGTTTTTGATTGAATGATAAGTCGTTTGTAAATATTAAACATATTTCATCCTTTTTGTTTTTTGAATTAACAATGGTATTTATAGGTGTTTGCGCAAATAATGGTTCATAAAACCATTGACTCATATCACTATTCTTTGTCATTGATGTTTGTTCCTTAATTTTTTTAGAATAAAAAGGATTACCCTCAATCCAGTATCTCTCTCGTTCAAAAGGATAAGTCGGTAGTGCTACTTTACTTCTTTTTTGTCCTTCATAAAATAATGACCAATTGATCTCATTTCCCATTTCCCACAATTTGCCTAATTCTTTTAATATCTGTGCTTCTATATCTGTTGTGTTATCTTCGTTAATTAGGTAAATTACTCTTTTTAAAGGTTCCCCGTTGTTTATAAAATTTAATGTAATATCACAATCATCTTGCTTTATGTTTAAGTATTCATTGTATTTATTATTTTCAATCCAAAAATCAACAGATTTTAAGTGCTTGAGTTTAATATTTGTTTTCATTCTATTTGAAAAGCAGATTGTTTCTCCCTGCCACCAGTTTGCTTTTCCAATGTACTGCCTTATTATGTCTACTGCTTGTTGCGAAGATACATAATTATTGCTTATTATTTTTAATCTTAGCCTTATTAAATTGAATAATTCTGCATCAATTGTATCCTGTGTTACTAATATTGCTACAAGTTCTCCAATATCATCTCCATACATTTTACTAGGTTTTATACCTAAAGCCATAAGAATTTTAACTACAGCATACTGAAGGCAAAACTTTATATAAATATCATCATTAATAGCTATGTATTCATTAATTTCATAACTATCACTATTATTGTCAAAATTTTTGATGAAATTAGGATTGATTTCTTTATTAAATTTACTAATTATATTTTTGAAAGTAGATCTAAACACTTTAAATCTTTTAAAAAACTTAAACAATTTAGCTAAGTTTTTTTCGTGAGTTGCATTTAAATTATATGCAATTTTCATATTTCTATTTTCTGCATAACTATTATTATCAGCCAACATTTCTAGCTTTTCTATTGAATCAGCAACATCTTTACAAAGGATTGCATTTCTATACTTCATATTATCTCGTCCAGTTTTAAGTGTATATGCAACATCTGCTAAATTGACATCTAAATTATTTTTTAGATATTCTAATAAATTCTTTTCTTGATTTTTTAGCGCACTCTTAGTCATTGCTGATAGTAAAATCAACTCATATGGAGCTACTTTTTTATCTTCTTTAATCATTGGTGGTTCTTCAAGTATTATGTGTACATTTGTTCCACCTAATCCTAAAGAACTAACTCCTGCCCTTAAAGGGTTGCTTTTATTATTCCATATAATAGGCTCTGTAACAATATAAAACGGACTATCTACAATTCCTAGTTTAGGGTTTGCAACATCTACATTTAACGTTGGTGGTATAAGTTTATGTTTTAAAGCTAAAGCTGTTTTAATAAATCCTGCTATTCCCGCAGTGCAGTCAAGATGTCCTATATTAGATTTTACTGAACCAATACCGCAATAATTTTTAGCTGATGTGTTAAAAGCTTGTTTAAGTGCTTCAATTTCAACCAAATCTCCAAGAGGAGTTGCTGTACCATGAGTTTCAATGTACCCTATTGATTCAGAACTCACCTTAGCTTTTTGAAGTGCATCATTAATTACATTTTTTTGCCCCTCGATACTTGGTGCTGTATACCCTGCTTTGTTACTTCCATCATTATTAATTGCTGACGCTTTTACTACTGCTATTATGTTGTCTCTATCATCTATTGCCTCTTCTAATCTCTTTAATACTACTGCTCCTGTTCCTGTACCTCCTACAAATCCACTTCCATTTACATCAAATGCTCTACAATGTCCATCGATAGACTTTACCATTCCTTCTTGGTATAAATATCCTGTCTTATCAGGTAACGGACTAATTGTTGAAGAACCAGCTATAGCAATTTTACATTCTTGCCTAATTAAAGATTCACAAGCATTATGTATAGCTACTAATGAAGATGAACATGCAGTATATACTGAAACTGCAGGGCCTGTCAAGTTCAATTTATAGGCTATCCTCGTACTTATATAATCTTTATTAAAAAGCTGTTCTGCCGCTAGAGTACCAAGTATTTTTGTTCTTGCAGACATAGCCACTAGAGCTTCCCAGAATAAATTAGGTGATGCACAAGAAAATATACCTATTGATTCCTGATAATCATAAGAACAATACCCACTAGATTCTAAAGCTTCCCATACTACCTCATGAAGAACTCTAACTTGGGGGTCCATCATTTCTGCTTCTCTAGGAGAATATCCAAAGAATTTTGCATCAAAGTATTCTGCATCTTTCATGACACCCTGTGCTTTAACATAGTTTGGATTACTAATTAAATCAGAGCTGATACCAGCATTTTCTAATTCATCATCGTCAAAAAAAGTTATACATTCTTTCCCATTTTTTATATTTGCCCAAAACTCATCTATGTTTGATGATTGAGGAAATCTAGCTGCCATTCCAATAATAGCAATCTCAGTTTCAGTTGTTTTATCTTTAATAATAGTAGCTTCTTTAATTTCTTTGGTTTCATCTACCAATATATCATCTTTTTTGTGTTGCGTAACATGGTTAGCTATAGCGCGAACAGTAGGATATTGGAATATAGTAGACATTGGAACATCCGTACCTAATACTTGGTTTATTCTTGTTGTGACACTAATTAGATTTAATGAATTTCCTCCAACATCAAAGAAATTTTGATTTAGTCTTACTGTTTTTAAGCCAAGTACCTCTTTCCAAATATCCGATATTTTTTGTTCAATATCTGTATAATCACTATCATTTTCTTCATCTATTTCGTTATTTAATGCCTCAATATCTAAAAGTGCTCTAACATCTATCTTACCATTTGATGTAAATGGCATTTCTTCTATTCTAATAAATTGTGCTGGAATCATGTAACTAGGTAATGTCAATGCTAATGACTTAATTACTTCTGATTTATCAATGTCTAAATCAGCTGTATAATAAGCAATTAACTCCATATTTCCTTCATTATCAAATTTAGTAGTGACAACTACGTTGTTTAATGATCCCATTTTCAGCAATTCATTTTCAATCTCACCTAACTCTATTCTAAATCCTCTTATCTTAACTTGGTTATCTTTTCTCCCTATATATTCAATGTCTCCATTAGGTAACCATCTTACTATATCGCCCGTTTTATACATAATCTCATTAGCTGAAACTAACTCTTTTTCTATTTGTGAAAAAAATGGATTTGCACAAAATACCTTATGATTCAAATCGTCTCTTTTCCTATATCCTCTTGCTACTCCAACTCCACTTATACATAACTCTCCTTGTAGTCCTATGGGCTGAAGTCTATTATGTTTATCTACAACATAATAGTTAATATTAGCCATTGGTCTACCAATAGGTATAGTTGCACCAATTTCCTTAACCTTTGGTGAAAAACAGCTTGCATAAATAGTTGCTTCTGTTGGCCCGTATATATTTTCAAGAATTACATTTGTACTTATGTGATTGAGTTTACGAACTAAGTCAGGCTTAAGTGCCTCTCCACAAGCTAAAATATATTTAAGGGTTCCTAGTTTTTTAGTCTCATCATCTTTATTTTTCAGACATTCTAAGAAGTATCTTAACATCGATGGTACTAGGTTCAAGTGAGTAATGTTAAATCTTTTTAAACTAGCTATTATAGCATTAGGGTCCTTTTCCAATCCTTTATCAAGAATTGCAAGACCTCCTTTTCCAAAAAACCACCCAAATATCTCTGTTACAGATATATCAAACGTATACGTAGTCTTTAATAAATACATATCACTTTCTTGTAGTGGATATCTTCTTTCTACATCAAGAAGAATGTTAACTACACTTTTATGCTCAACCATTACACCTTTTGGTTTTCCCGTAGACCCAGATGTATACATTATATATGCTAAATTTTCCGAATTTATATTTATTTCTAAATTGCTTGAGTCATAGTTTTTAACAGGCTCCTCATCTATAATTATAGTTGTTCCATCCCACTGAATCTTTGTAGAAAAATCTCGTGTTGTTAAAAGTAGTAGTATATCTGCATCTTCAGTAACAAACAAATTTCTATTTTTAGGATTTAAAGGGTCTAATGGAACATAAGCAGCCCCTGACTTCAAAATAGCTAATATACCCACTATCATTTCAACTGATGGGTATGTCATTATGCCAATTGTAGAATCACCACAAACAGACACAGTTTCACGAATATACCTTGCTAATTTATTTGCTCTTATATTAATATCATTGTATGTAAATCTTTCTTCACCACAAATGATAGCAGTTTTTTCTGGAGTTTCACAAACTCGTCTTTCAAATAACTCGTGAATTAATAAATTGCTTGGATATTCTATTTTAGTAGAATTAAAATCATATAGTAACTTTCTTCTTTCATTATTGGTTACTATGTTTATATCCTTTAATGCTAAATTAGATTTTTC
The DNA here is from genome assembly GCF_056892235.1 of Abyssisolibacter sp. ZYX002. Lineage (NCBI taxonomy): Bacteria > Bacillati > Bacillota > Clostridia > Eubacteriales > Clostridiaceae > Abyssisolibacter > Abyssisolibacter sp. ZYX002. The sequence goes on along the minus strand of NZ_JARMXH010000001.1, from coordinate 566,186 downwards.
TAACAATTCTTGTAATATACATATATAATGATTTTGTATCTCATTTACATCAATGTCTCCAATCAATTCCATGTTGTATAAAAAACTGATACTCATTGAGTTCTTATTGTTTTTAGCAATTACATTAAAATCATAATTTGTCTTCTCATAATTGGTATAATCATCAATTGATAATATACTGTCTTTGTTATGTAAAATATCATCTACAGGATAGTTTTCTACTACAAATATTGACTCAAAAAGCTGTTCATGTTTTTTCAACTCGCTACATTCTTTTATTTGAACTAAAGAAGCTGGAGCATATTCATTTCTCTTATTTATCTCCGAATTTATTCTTAGGATATAATCTCCAATGTTTTCTTCACACATAGCCATAATTCTAAGAGGTATTGTATTGATAAACAATCCAACTGAATTCTCAATGCCTGATATATCAGGTGGCCTAAGAGTTACAGTAGTACCAAAAGAAATATCCTCTTCATTGCAATAATGAAACAATAAAACTCCCCATGCACTATATAAAATACTTGCTATTGTTACATTAAGTGATTTTGCATATTCTGATATTTTTAAATAAAACTTTTCGTCTAAGTAAAACTCGTGCTTCTTTGTTTTGTTTTTATTTCTATTGCTATCAGTACAATTGTTATAAAACATAGTTTTATAACTATATCCCTTCAAATACTTTTTCCAATATTCTTTTAATTCGTCTTCTTCTTTACTTTTAAGCCATTGAACGTATCTATGATACTTTGCTTTCTTATTGCAACTTATATCATCATTTTCTACAAGACTGTTATACGCTTCAAAAAATTCTTTCAATAATATTCCTGTACTCCATCCATCATATATAATATGATGATGAGTAATTATCATTTTATACTTTATATCACTAAACTTACACAATGTAATTCTAAATGGAACAAAATTTAGATCAAAGCCCTTTTCTTTATCTTGTTCTACAATGTAATTAATTTCATCTTCCACATTTTTGTTAGCTGACAAATCAACAAAATTAGTTTTAAAATCACTATGTTTCAAAACTACTTGTATAGGATTTTTCAACCCTTTCCAGCGAAAAACAGTTCTTAGCATCTCGTTATTATCGACAATCTTTGTCCATGCTTGCTCAAATAAATCATGTTCTATATTTCCTGTCAAATTTATTCTCAACTGTTCTAAATAGTAATTCTCTTCCTCATCCAATAAACAATGATATAATATACCCTTTTGAATTGGAGTTAGAGAGTAAATATTATCAATGTTCTTTTTATCTAATGTAATAGACTTTTTTTCCATATCTACACCTTTTCATTATTATTACATACAGTATCCCATCTTTTATCAGTATACAAATTTACAAAGCTTTTATCATTTTTCAGCATCTCAAAATCATCCCATCCTTCATCAATAGCTTTGTATATATTAGAAAATGCTCCATCTATATTTTTCGCTAGTGACCAACAGCGCGCTGCCATATAGTAACACCATTTTCCTGCTTGTCCAAAAATATTTGAGGAAACTGCTTCTTGGTGTCCATCATCAAGCATTTTAAAAGCTTTTTCGTAAAATTGTGCTCCTAACTCAAAATCTTTAATCTCTGTTAAATAAAAATATCCATTAACCAAATTATTATCAAAAGAATTATACCATGCATGATGTACATTAAAACTCGGTCGTTTTATAAAACCTGCTTTTTCTGCAACCTTATACGAACCTACATTATCTTCACGACAATGCCATCCAACTTTATTTATTTGATTTTCTTTACAGTAACTTAATACTTGCCTAACTACATAAGTGCAAAGTCCTCGTTTTCTATAGTCTTCATCTGTTTCAACTCCAATTTCACATGCTTTTTCTATAACATAATCTGTTAAGCACCAGCTTACTGCATAATTACCTTTTAATATACACATCCCAAAACCACTATGCAAATACTCTTCTGTAGATATCCAAGCTTCTTTTATTTGTTTTCTGATTTCTTGTGTGTTCTCTAAATTTGGGTTTGTTAAAAAATCATTATCTATTTTACAAATAGTCAATCCTTGTTTTATCAAAAACTCTTTATCATTTTTTATTATATCTTTAGTATTTAAATCTATAGAATAATATCTTCGTGTATTTAACATAACTGAAAAATCTGAAAACAGTCTTTTAATATCAGCTTCCATTTCTTTTGAAAAGCAAACCATTTCATAATCTAAAATCTCATTACTAATTCTATTTTCTAATTTAAAAAGTTCTGATTTAAATAAATCTTTTATAGTATTTACAATATGCTCATTTATCTCGTTACCAAGTATAAAAAATTTATGTGCTCTATTCCAAATCAACGCAAATTTAGGTTTGTCCAATGAATCTACATAAATTATTCCTGGTGTTTTCTTACTAATTATTGATCTCAAAACTAAATTACGAGTAATCAATTCAAAATTTTGCTGAATTATTTCATAGTCTTTCTTATCTAATAAACATAATTTATTATTTTCCAAAACACTCCACCACCTTAAAAATTTAGGTTCTTATTTTTTTATTTACTGTAAAATTTTATTCTGTAGGATTTGGTCTAATTTAGTATTCATTATAACTTTAGGAACATTTTTCTCATTCATTAAAGTCACTACCATATTAATTGCTTCTAAAACTATATCTTTATCTGGTACTATATTCTTTTTTAACATATCCATATATATAGATTCAAACCTTTTGTATGGATTAATAACTTTTTCATAATAATTTGAGTACTTATCATTATAATTTTTAGTGCTAATAGCCACTCTTAAACATCTTCCTATAACCCCTAATCTTTCATCATCTTTTATTAAAAAATTATGCTTGATTGAGTCGGTGAGTTTGCAATTATTGTATGATATGACTTTTATATTTGGTGTTATCTTTTTAATTAAAAATTTTAAGACGTCCTTAGGGCCAATCTCTACAGCTCCTCTTGCCCCACGCATTAGCAAATATTCTATTGATTGTTGCCATTTTATTGGGGATATCAATTGTTTCGGCAATAATTCTTTAATTTCATTCCCGTTTTTATAAGGTTTAGCACTAAAATTTGAAATAATCTCGTATTCTGGATTTTTAAATTCATACTCCTTCAAGACACTATGCATATCTTTAGATGCTTTTTCCATCAAAGGTGAATGAAATGGTCCTGAAAATTTAAGTGGATATACAATAGCACCTTTTGATTCTAATACATTTATTGCTTTCTTCAATATTTCATTATGTCCAGAGATGGAACACTGCACTGGAGAATCATATGCTGATATATATACTTTTTTTTCTCCCAAAGATAATTCTCTACATACGTCTTCTACTTGCGACCAAGGTAAATTTACAACCCACATCATTGTACCTTTACACAAAGAAGAAGCTTCTCTAATTATACGCCCTCTTTCCTTTACAATTAAAAGAATATCACTAAAAGATATTGATTTACTAGCACAAAGTGCTACGTATTCACCAAGACTATGACCTAAGCAAAATGCAGGTTTTATACCGATTTCTTGTTGAAACACCTTGAATACTGCCATATTAGCTATAACAAGAGCCAATTGTGAAATATCAATCATTTGTAATAGCTCTGCACTATCATCAGAAAAACAAATCCTTTTAAAATCTTTTTTTAAAACATCACTAGCTTCTTCAAATGTTCTTTTAGCTATTGTAAAATTATCGTAAAAACTTCTGACCATCTGAGTATGTTGGGATCCGACTCCTGGAAATACTAAGGCGATTTTATTGAAAATATCACTCATATATTTCACCACTTTTCTTTATTATATTTACCGAATTTTGTATCACTTAGGTACATTTATATATAATCTAGTCCATCTATTCAATAATAACTAATATTTACGATACATGACCTATATCATTATAATGTCTATGTCAAATAAACATACAACAACTAAATATTATTTGTTTGCTAATTCTAACAATTTTTTACGGTCTACTTTACCATTTAAAGTAATCGGTAATTTATCTATCATTATGAATTTGCTAGGTATCATATATTTAGGTAAATTTTTATCTAAATGTTTTTTTATTTTATCTGTATCTATTTGTTTTGAATTAGGTACTACAAATGCTATAATTAACGTATTTATTTTTCCAAGATTTTTAATTACTGCTACACACTGTTCCACTTCGTTAACTTCCCGTACTTTAGATTCAATTTCTCCTAGCTCAATTCTTAACCCTCTAATTTTGACCTGATTATCAATTCTTCCATGATATAAAATAGCGCCATCAGGCATTAGACTTGCATAATCACCTGTCCTATAAATTCTTTCACCAGGTACCATTGGGTTGTCAATAAAATATTCGTGTGTTAATTTCGGTTGGTTAATATACCCTCTAGCAAGACCATCTCCTGCCAAACACAGCTCTCCTTTAGCACCTATTGGTTGAAGTTTTCCTTCACTTATAATATAAACTCTTGTATTGTCTATAGGGAAACCAATTGGCACTACATCTACGTTATTACTTTTACAATTGTAATATGTAACATCAATAGTTGCTTCAGTAGGACCGTATAAATTTATTAGGCTTGTCCCATTTGTCTTTCTTAAAGATTCATTGAATTTGTAAACATAACCAGGAAGTAAAGCTTCCCCGCTACAGAAAATTCTCTTAACACTAGCTATCTTTTGCTTATCTTCACTGTTTGAAACATAGTTTAAAAAAGAATTAAACATTGAAGGCACAAAATGGATAACAGTTACATTATCGTTGTATATATTCTCTATGATTGCCTGAGGAAATTTTTCGTGCTCTGGTTTTAATATACTTAGTTTAGAACCTGTAATAGCCCACCAAAAAAGCTCCCATACTGACACATCAAACACAAAAGGTGTCTTTTGGAGTAAGGTATCTTTATCTGTTATTGGATATGCTTTCTGCATCCAATTTAACCTATTCACTACAGAATAGTTGTTTACTAGAACTCCTTTAGGATTGCCTGTTGATCCAGATGTGTAGATAACATACATTATATCTTCTGGCTTGGCATTAATTTTATCTGTAATTGAATCTATACAATTATCTAAATTGTCTAAGTCTATTTTTTCTATATCTAAAAAGTCTAGATTTTTCATGAATCTTTTTTGAGTAAGCAATATATTTGCTCCGCTATCGTTTATCATATACTTGATTCTTTTCTTTGGATATCCTATTGATATTGGCATATACGCAGCTCCTGCTTTTAAAATCCCAAATATACCAATCATCATTTCAAATGATCGTTCAACCATAATCCCAACAATACAATTTCTTCCTATACCTTGCTTTTGTAACAAGCCTGCAACTAATTGTGCTTTTTTGTCTAATTCTTCGTATGATAAACTTTCTTTATCCATTATAAGTGCTTTTTTATTTGGATTCTTGATTACTTGTTCTTCAAAAAGATCACAAATTGTTTTGTTCTTTGGATAATTACTCTCTGTATTATTAATTTTTTCATATATTTCATAGTCCAAATTTAACTGAGTTTTATTCATAATCAATAAATCTCCTAACAACACTAATTAATAGGTATTTTGTACGCTGAATTGCTATATTTTCTAACAAAACTATTTCCTAAAAGCATCTCATGTATTTGATTACTTCCTTCTATGATTTCTAAGACTTTAGAATCTCTATAATATCTGGAAATAGGATGATTTTCATTACAACCCAATGCTCCTAAAATCTGTACAGCATTATTAGTATGAAAACTAGCTGCTCTTGTTATAAAATACTTAGCTATCATTACTTTTTCACTTGAATTTGGGTCTTGCATATCTTTAGCTTTAGTCGCATTCATACATAAATGAGTTGCTGCTTGAAGATCTACTCCCATCCGTGTAATCATTTCTTTTATAGTACTTCTTTCAACTAACCTTTTGCCAAAAGTTTTTCTTTTTAATACATATTCGCTACAATATTCTAAGCATCCTTTTAAAATCCCTAGAGCAGTAAATGCTACAGCAATTCTACCATATTCAAGAGCATATGGTGCGATATGTGAGAAAGCAAAACCTGGCCTAGCTACTATGTTATTTTTAGGAACAACACAATTTTCAAATTCTAGCACCGCTAAATGACCTGCTTTAAATCCAAGCATATTTGAAATTGAAATAGACTTAAACCCTGGTGTTTCTTTTTCAACTAAACAAGCAACTTCTCTACCTCCATCTAACTTTCCAAAGACAAGGACTATATCCGCTAAGCCCCCAAATGTAATCCATCGTTTTTTTCCATTTATTATTAACTTTTCCCCATCTGCTGATATTTTTGTGTTTATACCTTTAATATCACTTCCTGCCTCAGGCTCAGTTAAAGCAAATGCTGCTAGTGTTTCTCCTTTACTCATTTTAGGAAGCCACTTATCTTTCTGCTCCTCTGTACCCCATTTCAATAATGTCTGCATAACCATTGTATGAACATTAAAGAGTCCACTAAACGAAGTACTTGCCTTTGCTACAGCTTCTATAAATAGTCCATATGTAGAACTATCCCATTCATTTCCACCGTAAATTTTAGGTATGGTACAGCCAATAAAGCCTTGTTCAATACATTTTTTTATTATATCCTTAGGAACTGTTTCGTTTTTTTCCCATTGACTAGCAAATGGCTGTATATTTTTCTCCACGAAATCAGAAAATATTTTAGCCATACTTTTTTGTTCGCTAGATAATATACTATCCATTATTGCCCTCCTTTTTTCTTATTTTCAATAAAATCAAGAATACTATTAATAGAATTAAAATTAGTCATATCAAGGTCTTGAGTTGTAACTTTAATTTGAAAGTTCTTCTCTAAAAATGTCATAAGCTCGATAGCAAATAATGAACTAACTAATCCCTCTTCAAAAATATCAATATCATCTTCAATTTTCTCTAATCCTATATTGTCAAGTATATATCTTTTTATTATATCTTTTTCTTTCATGTTATTTCCTCCCTTTAATTAATACGTATAAAAACCTTTACCGCTTTTTTTGCCCAGCAGTCCTGCATCTACCATCTTTTTTAATAGTGGACAACATCTAAACTTTGAATCTTGGTAACTTTGATATAATATATCTAGCGAATTTACAACCGTATCTAATCCTATTAAATCAGCGGTTTCAAGAGGCCCCATCTTATGTCCATAACATTTTTTAAATATTTCATCAACTTGAGCAGGTGTAGCCACTCCATCTTGAACAACAAAGGCAGCTTCATTCATGAAAAGATGAGATACTCTATTAGTAACAAACCCTGGCATATCATTTACTACTATCCCCTTTTTCCCCATCTGATTCAATAAATCTTTTGTTTTTGATATACATTCCTCTGATGTATGATAGCCTTTTATTACTTCAACACTATTTTTTAAATATACAGGATTCATAAAGTGAACACCTATAATGTTTTCTGCTCTGTTTGTAACTCCTCCTAATTTAGTTATTGAAATACATGAAGTATTTGCAGCAAAGCAAACTTTTTTACTACAAATATTGTCTAGTTTTAAATATATTTCTTTCTTAATATCCCAATTTTCAGTGGCATTCTCAATTATATAATCACATGCTGATAAATCATCATAATCAGTTGTAAATTTAATTTTGCTCATAACCTCTTCTATATTCATCTTTGGGAGACTCTTATCTAGTAAAGGAGCAAAGCGAACCATTTTTGTGATTTCTAATTTAGCATTAATTAAAGCTTCATCTGCTACATCGATAAGCACACAATTTATATCATGAAATACTAAATCAATGGCAATACCAATACCCATAGTTCCTGCACCTATGACTCCAACATTCTTGTATCTCATTTAATCACACCTCTTTATTAAAATTAATATTTTTATAGAGTAGTTTTACTCTTAACAAATTCAACAATATTTTTAACACAATTAAAATTTGATATATCCATATCATCATTTCCTATTTCTATACTAAACTCTGTTTCAATATATGTTATTAACTTCATAGCAAATAGAGAGTTAACAAACCCTAATTTGAATATGTCATCTTCATCTGCAATATTTACTTCATTATCAAATATTATTAGATTTTGATTTATGTAGCCCCTTATATTTTCATTTATATCCATATCATCATTTCCTTTCAATTATATGTTAATATTCATGTATTTTGACTCACTTTATCCTAAGTTTATGGCGTTATTATTTCGATAAAATCAGGATAATCTGGAATAGAGCTAAGATTGTTTTCTAACTGAATAAAACCATTTTCCAAGCTATATATCTCTTTGAAATTTGCGAATTTATAGGTTATATACATTTGCCTATTTCTATCTGTCTTTTTAAAATCAGCAATTAATCTATTTCCATGCTTTTTCGCGTTCTTCATAATAAAGTTTAGAAATACTGTGCCTACACCTCTTGACATTACTCTACAAGACATTAACATAAGTTTTAGGTGCCAATCTTCTTTAATTTCAACTAAAGCTAGTCCTATTTTACCGTAAGATCCATATTTATCTGTCAATTCACATATATATAATTTATGATTGTCATCTTGTATAAAGTTTTTAAGTTCATCATATTTATAAGTTATCCCTGTTGCATTAAGCTGATTGGTACGTATAGTTAATTCTTCAGCCCTTTTTAGATCATTTTCTTTTGCTTCACATATTGAAAATTTCATATGTAATGTAGATAGAAATTTATCTGTTGCGCCCTGGTAGCTCTGTTCATCTTCTTTTCTTTTAATATCTTCTTTATACATTAATCTTCTTCTTTTTGAATCTTCTGTTATAAAACGTGGATTTGCTCTTGGCATACTAAGTATATCTAAATATTTGTCAGCATTTATACAACTAATATCTTGAAATTCACTTCTTACTTCATCAAGTTCAAACTCCTGATCATCAACAAACATTATGGTATCCAATCCTATATTCAACTTATTGCATATATTTTTAATTGATGATGATTTAGCATTCCAGTTTATCTCTAAATAAACAAAGTATTCTAAAATATTGAATTCTTCTAATTTAGCTATTGCATCTTCTAAATTATTCTTACTAGCAATTGAATTTATAATGCCTCTACTATCCAATTCTTTTATTATCGTTTCAATACTAGGTTTTAGCTTTACATTTTCATCTTCTAATAAAATACCATCCCAAATAGTGTTGTCCAAATCCCATATTACGCACTTAAATTCTTTATTCATCATATCCCTCTTTAAATTCAACTCTAATTTCTAGTTGTGATAATTTTTTGTCATCATTCTTATAAGTTTTAAAGTTTGGGTATACTCTCATTTCATTCCAAACTTCGCTATCATTGATTCCTTCTTCTATGGAAATAAACAAAATAACAGCTGATAATCTAGTTAAAAGATTTTCATAGGGTATTTCCCACTCTTTAATTAAGTGCCTTTTTTTAAAATCATTTAACAGATTTTTTAGCTCTATTATTTCTGAAACATTTCCTATTGTATTCACTTTTTTATACCTCCTTCTTTTATTAATTTATTTAAATATTATTTAAACAGCTATTTAAACATAAAAATAGCTATTCTACTTACAATATAGTAAATAGAATAGCGTAAAAGCTCATTATCAGATGTTTGTTGTAGTTGGATTTAGCACTCTTAATTAATTTTCTAATTAATATTTTCAATAATATTCAGTGCAACAGTTACCAATCTTACATCTCCCATTAACTCCATCTCAATCCATGCTAATCTCTTATGTCTATTTATTTTTTTAACTATGCTCTCATAACCTTTAAGTGGGCCATCTATTATATGTATTTTATCTCCTTTTTTAATTCCACTTGATATACCAATACAATATTCATTATTACATAGCTTCAGTAACATACCTTTTTCACTTTCTCTCATCGCTATCTCTGTATCTGAATATTTTAAAATTCGAATAATATCACTAGATGCATAAATAAATCTATTTATACTTTTTATAAACTCTACCCCTGTTATATTAGATTTTATAAACACATAACTAGGAAATAATGGCTTATTTTCTTTTTTTATAACACCACGAATCTTATAAATCTTTTCTTGTGATGGTATAAATGTAATAAAAACTTTAGTATCTAGCCATTTGTTTAGAAGATCCACAATTTTATATTCCTTTCCTGCTCTTACAAAAAGTATATACCAGTTCATTTTTAACCCCACTTTGCTCATGATTTTTTGCATAGCTTCGCCCTTTCACTTATCTTAATCGATAAGCTACGCTGTCTTTTTATATGATCCTTAATGGTAATTAACGTGACTAGGCAACGATTAACACTCAATAAGTGCTTATAAAAGCTAATACTTGTATGCTAAATATTTTTTATCTTATGATTATATTTAATGATCTTTAAGTAATTTAATATATTCTATATATTTACTTTATCTAAAACACTACAAATATTCCCCATACTCATCTTAATAAAATTATCAGCAGCATCAAAATACTGTTCATCATGTGTTATAGCTATAACACACTTGCCTTCTTTTGATAGTTTAGGAAGCAATGTATTGTAAAAAAACAATCTGAACTCTGGGTCTTGATCCGCTGCCCATTCATCAAATAAATATATAGGTTTATTTTCTAAATATGACACTAATAATGCTAGTCTCTTTTTTTGTCCCGTTGATAGTTTAGTAGTACTAAATTTCCCGTTTTCTATCTTAACCTTATTATCAAGCTGCAATATCTTTAGATATTTTTGTATATCTTGTTTTTTCTCTTCCCAATCTATCCCATAAAGCTTATCAAAAAGATAAAAGTCGGAAAAAATAGTGGTGTAATTTTCACTCAAACTTTTTTGCTCAATTTTCTGACCACCGATAGATATATAACCTCTAGTCGGGGTATATAATCCTGTTAACACTTTAGCTAAAGTGGATTTCCCACTTCCATTTCCCCCTGTTATAAATGTTATTTCTTGTGCTTTAAAGCTACAATTTATCGGCCCAACTTTAAAACCTTTACCATCTTCTTTTTCATACTCGTACTCTACGTCATGTAATTGCAAGACAAAGTCTTCTTGAGTACTTGTTTTTTTATTCTTAATTTCACTATCATCTAATACAGAAAGTTCGCTAATCATACTATTTATTCTTTTTATACTTATTCTTACTTGTATTACATTTGGAATAGTATTCAATATATTATGAACTGGACCTGTCATATACAGCAGTATAAAAACATAGCTGGTTACACTAACAGTTTCCAAATTTTTTAAAATAAGCGGAAAAATTAAGGCTATAGCCCCTATTGCAAGTGTAAATAGCAGTTCTCCTATAACGAACATATTTGCAAAAGCTAGTGATGCTTTGCCTCTTTTAACTCGATATTTATCGCAACTTATTTTCATATCATTTTCAAATTCTTGCTTTTTACAATCATTAAGACTTAACTCTTTAAAACCACCTACTAAATCATTAATAAACTTAAAAAACTCATTTTGCAGATCTCTTGCTTCTTCTCCTATTCTATTTGCATATCTACCTACTAAATAATATATACTGGTTATTATCAGTATTATCAATATGGCTAATGTCAGTGCATATATATTTATACAACCTAAATATATGAAACAACATAAAAGCGTAACTGCACTCGTTACTCCACTAATTAAGATATTTACAAATCTACTCATAGTTTCAGTATCATTATTTAAAGTAGATTGAATTCTACCTTTTTCAATTTTTTCATATTTATCATAAGATGACTTAAATATATGTTTAACGATTTCCATTCTTTTTGAATAAACTATCATATTTGTTATATTTATTAGTTTTTCTCTCATAATTTTTTGACCGTAAACATACAATATTATACCTAAAATAAAATATATCAAAAGTTTTAGCTTCATATTATTACTGCTGTTTATTGACATATTAATAGTAAAAATTATAAGAGCATTTCCAAAACCACTAGCAACACTCAATAGTGATAGAGTTAGTAAAGACTTATCATCTTTTTTTTTAAATAAATTTATAAACATTGCATATAAATATGCTATCCAAATACAAGCACTAAGGAAATAAAGAGCTGTTTTTATAGTATTAGGAAGCCATACAAATACAAAATTCCACGACACTCCATCATACAAGACGTACGGAATTAAATATATACAATATGTCACCCCTAGAACAAATATTAGTGAAATACACACCTTTATAAAACTTTTTATAGATATACGCTTAAACATTCTTTCTTTTTTTATTATTTCTTTAATTGATTTACCGAAAAAATACAATATACTTATTATAATCAAACTTGAAAAGCCAATAATAAATATAGACACTCTATCTGCTCTTTTATTAAGATCTTTTATATTTCTATTTTTATAATAACTATTGTCGTTAATTATTCCACTAACTCCTGTACATATGAATTCTACGTACTCAGAATTAGAATTAGCTAGTACTGCTATCCCCTCTTTCTGATCTAGTTTAAACGTTATAAACGAAGAGTAATTTGGATTAGCTCCTCCGTGAGAAATTCTACCACCTATAGCCTGAAATACTTGCCAACCTGCAGCATATGATGATCCATACGTTGTTGGTGGAATAGTTCTATTTGGCTTATGAGATATCTCAATCAGACTATTACTAAATTTAGACTCCTTTGTTGCTCCTATCTGAATTTTAAGCCATTTTGCCATATCTTCACCACTTGATAAAATATATCCTGCTGGTTTATTCCCTCTATACTCAGGTGCATCATATTTTCTTGGTTTCAAAAATCCTATTTTATAACCTATTGCCATATCTTTAATATTGCTATCCTCTTTAAACAAATAAGTATTACGTAAATCTAGTGGTTTTAGTATATTCGCTTCCATATATTTTTCATAACTCTGACCTGTAACCGTTTGTATTATTAATCCTAGTACATCATAATTTATCGTAGCATACCTAAATTTTTCACCCGGCTTACTATCAAGCTTTATCTTTACTAGTGTTTTTACTGTTTGCTCTAATGCGTTATCTTCTATCGAAGCTGGTATTTTATCTATAGTGTTAAATGGTATTCCACTTGAATGATGCAATAATTGCTCGATAGTTATTTCAGCATTTTCACCTTCATAATTCACCTCAAACCAAGGAATATATTTAGATACTTTATCATCAATATTAATAAGTCCATCTTGTTCCAATTGTAGAATTCCTAGTGCTGTAAACGCTTTACTTGTTGAACCAAGTTCAAATAGTGTTTTATTAGTAACTAATTTTTCTTTCTCAATATCTGAATATCCATAACATTTTTGATAAATAGTTTCAGGTCCTCTAACTATAGTTATAGAAAGTCCAGGTATCTTACCTTTGTCCATATTTTCTTGTATGAATTTGTCTATTTTTACTTTTTGCTCTTGTGTCAATTCATATGTAGTATTACTATCTCCATCAGCTAGTACTGTTGTTGATGGTAAAATTAAGTTTATTATAATACCAAATACTATTAGTCGTGTTATTATTCTTCTCATTCTATTAAATGCTCCTTACTTAAAATTTAATTACTAATAAATAATTTACATTACCATATATGTCATTAACATCAAAGGTTGATGGTACAAGTATTTGTAATCTTTGTCGGCACCATTCATATTACTTTTATTACCATCTAATAGCTTTAATATAATTCCTTAATCTTACTATACTTCAATGAGTTAATAAGTTTTCTTTTTTAATTATTAAAGCTAATAAATTTTCTTTTACGAAATAATAGCAACTAAATCTTACAATCCAATTTTAAGTAGATATATTTTACAAAAAACAAAGTATGCCATAATCAAACCCAGATTGATTAGGCATATCCAATACTTGTAATCAAATCAACGGTTCTCGATATTTAGCAAAATCGCTTGTATTTTCTGTTCTATTTCTTAATCATTAAAGTTTTCAATGTACTTTTAACCAATTTATTAGAACTGTCGATATTATTACTTCGTCTACTATGTAATTATTTCTTAGTGTATAAGTTAATTTAATCCCTTTTTATTCTCATTTGAATTTCAGTTATAACAAAGTCTCATTTATAATCATTGATATATTTTCAATATTATTGTTTATAAAAAAATGGTTTCCATCAAAATTATAAAGTTTAAAATTTTTTTTCCCATATTTCTGCCATCTAAGCATTTCTTCTTGAGTTGTATCGTCCTGTCTTCCATTAAAAATTGAAATATCACATTCAATTTTATCTCTTCCATCTTTATGTATATAGTTGTTAATTATTCTAAAATCGTTTCGAAGAATTGGTGTAACTAAGCTAAGCAATTCCTTATTATTAACAACTTCTTTAGGGGTCCCCCCTAAAGCTATTACTTTTTTTATAAACTCATCATCAGGTAATAAATGCATATCTTTATCTTTTATTTTAATACTTGGCGCTTTATACCCTGAAAAGAATATGTGTATAGGTCTTTTTATATCTTTATTAACTATTCTATAATATAACTCGTAAGCTAAAAGACTTCCCATGCTATGTCCATAAATCGCGTACTCATCATTTGATATTTTGTTTCTAATATTATTAAATATATCCTCAACAGCTTCCTCAAGCGTTTTATAATATTTCTCTTTATATCTCTTTCCTCTTGCTTTAAGTTCTACTGGTTCAAGCTGTATGGATGGATTCAAATATTTTTTCCATCCATTGTATACTATCCCAGATCCACCTGCATATGGAATGCAAAATAATTTGATTTTTTTCATAAGTATTACCTCATTATTATTAAGTTTAATATTATGAAGCACTAAATTTCGATAATAAAATATACATTTTATTATTTATGTATTTTTGTATATTAAATCTTTTAATTACTTTATTTTATATCTTTTGTTATTTTTTCTTTCTTAACTATTATACTACAATTTTTAAATTTTTTTCAACTTATTTTGATGATTTTAAACAGATAATACATGCAAAATTTTCATCTTTATAAGTTGTTTTGTTTAAAATATAAAACATATGGAATGATTATAACTAGCAATAATTTTTTTTCATTGTTGATACCTTAAGACATATCTAAATACATCTTTGTTGTAGACTTATTGTAAGCTATAATTGATTGGATAGATTTTGTCAGAAAATTCATGAGCAAAATCATAAATATGCATAAAATACTCGTTCATTCTTTTTTTACTTGTTACTGATTTTAAAAGGTATTCTAATCTTAATATGGCCATGCTAATTAAATAACTAAATAAAATGTCATAGTCAATTTTAAATAAACTTACTGAAGCATATCTTTTAATTAATAAATTGAATAAATTCCAATCAAAGTAAGTAGAATTCACATTACTATTATAAAAACATGCCTGAAATAAAAACTTACTAAGATCAAAGTAAAACGTATCAGCCGTTATACTATGAATATCTATTAATGAAATAGCTTCTCTGTTTTTAAACAATACATTGTTAAAGTGAACATCTCCATGTATATTAACTTTATCTAAGCTATATATTTTTTCAACCATTATAGTAAAGTAATTTTCATCAGATATCACTTTCTTCAAACAATCCGCGTTCCATAGTCTTTTTATTTTAAAGTATGAATTTTTGCTGTGGGCAAATAGCTTGTCACTATAAATACAATATCTATTATATTTTTTATAATCGTAAATGCTACTATTGATTATTAGATCATGATTTATCGAATTTTTGTGATATGAAGCCAACAATTTAATTAAGGAAACACAATTTTTAATATTCATGTCTCCAAATCCGTTATAAGTTTTCTCATACCTATCATTATAATCGTTCTCAATATAGTCATAAACTTCAATAAGCTTGTTATTGTATTCAAGGACTGTACTATTATTAAATATAATAGGTGATGATACAATTTTATTTTTTTTATTTAATGACAAAACATAATAATGAATCTTTTCTAGTAATGATTTTGATATGTTTTCTTTATTAAAAATTTTTACTATGTAATTTCCTTTTTTTGTCACTAATTTATATAATTCATTTTTAAGTCTTTTTTCGCTTTTATGATCTATTATGATTTTATTGATTTCAACAACGTCTTTAGTAACACTTAACGTATCAGCTATCATGTCTAGAACAATATTTTTTTCCATATATAATTTTCCTTTCAAACTACTAACATGTGATTACATAAAACTTCATGTTCTTAATCTACTATTTGGTACAAAATTTATTATCTAATAATCATACATTAATCTTTTCTTAAATTACTTTTTTTCCAATATATTAGAAATTTCTTGTTTTTTGTACAATACTTATTATATTATGATATATATTCATTGTAAAGAATATTATTATTTAATTATTATTTTTATTCATTTTATTAATATTATGTATTATTATGTCGAATGTTACCATTTAGGTATCATCTATTACATTCATTTTACTTTCTTTCGAATAGTTCAATAATTCTTCTCTATATCTGATATTGGTTTAATTTCATAAATAAAAAAGCACCCTTATGATGCTTTTAATCTATTCTTAACCATTTATTTTTACTCTATAATTCTTGCTCCAATATTATCTATTTTCACTTCTTTTATTATCCATTCATTTCCCATCTTCGACGATATTTCTTTAAGATTATTTATTACTTTTTGTCTATCTAAAGTTGATATTATTCCTAAAGTTGAACCTGCTCCACTTATAAAACAAGCTGTATTAGGTATATCATTAAGATGTCTATTTAATACTTCATATCCTGGTATAAGCTTACCTCTATATGGTTGATGTAACTTGTCTTTAAATGCTTCTTTCAACAACTTATCTTCACCACTACTTAAAGTACTAATTAACAATGCAACTCTGCTTACATTAAATACAGCATCTTTGTAGCTTATTTCTTTAGGTAATACTCCTCTAGACATTTTAGTTGAAAGCATAAAATTGGGAATCATAACATAGAACTTATAACACTTGTCTATTTTAACTTTACTATACAAGACTCTGTCATTTGCTTGTAGTGATGTAATCATTCCTCCAAAGATTGCTGGTGCTACATTATCAGGATGTCCCTCTATTTCAGTGGCTAATTTAAGCATTTCCTTCTTATCTAGTATATTACCGCAAAAATAGTTCGCTGCCATTATACCTGCCACACTACAACTAGCACTACTACCAAGTCCTCTAGATACTGGTATTTGTGTGTTAAATATTATCCTTATACCATTTATTCTTTTGCCCATTACCTCATAGTATATCTTCATTGACCTATATACTAAATTATTCTCATTTTTGTACTCTTGAGGACACCCCTTTAATATCACTCCTTTTTCTATTTGCTCAAAAAAGAAATTGTTCTGAATATCAAATGCTACTCCTAAGCTATCAAAGCCTGGGCCCATATTTGCACTTGTAGCTGGTACTGTAATTTTTATCATTTTTACATCTGTCCCTTTATTGTTTTAAGCACTGCTGATTTCATAGTTTTATTTGTGCAAGTCAAATTGTGAAGAATATCTTTTTTTTCTAAATCTCTTATTGGATATGGGACCTTGAGATTGTATTCTTTTGAAAGTTTATTTATTAGTTCAAATTCATTATATTCTGCTACTTCTTCTTTCTTCAATGCCCTGTATACACTTCCTGCAAATTTAAATGGGCTTGCAGTAGAAGCAATAATTATTTTCTTATTATCACCTGATTGTTCTTGATACTTTGCACATACATGATAAGCTACTGCTGTATGTGTGTCCATTACATATTTATGATCTCTATACACTTTATCAATAGCTTTTGTTACTTCCACCTCACTAGCAAAATCTCCATAGAAATCAATTAATTTATTTTTATGATTATCTTCTATCTTATACTCATTATTATCTTTCAGAGATTTCATATATCTAGATACCAACTTTGAATCCTTTGTGGTTTCATATAATAATCTTTCTAAATTACTAGACACCAGTATATCCATTGATGGTGAACTTGTCACTATAAACTCTCTCTTTGTATCATATATCCCTGTCCCTATAAAATCAGTCAAAACTTTGTTTTCATTTGAAGCACATATGAGTTTATCTATTGGCAACCCCATTTTTTTCGCATAATATCCAGCCAAAATATTACCAAAATTACCTGTAGGCACTCCTACATTGATACTATCTCCTATACTAATCTCCTTATCTCTTACTAACTTCATATAAGAATATATATAATATACAATTTGTGGCACTAATCTACCTATATTTATTGAATTAGCTGACGATAAGACAACCCCTTGTTCTACCAGCTTTTCTTTAAACTTTTTGTCTGTAAACATTTGCTTTACTCCATTTTGAGCATCATCAAAATTACCATCTATCATCACTACATTAGTATTTTCCCCTTCTTGAGATAACATCTGCATTTTTTGCACTTCGCTAACTCCATCTTTTGGAAAGAAAACTATAATCTTCATACCTTCAACATTCTTAAATCCCTCTAATGCTGCTTTTCCTGTATCTCCCGATGTAGCTGTAAGTATTACTATTTCATCATGTAAATCATTTTTTTTAGCTGATAATTTCATTAGATAAGGCAAAACTGACAAAGCTATATCTTTAAATGCCAAAGTTTGTCCATGAAATAATTCCAAGAAATACATATCTGAACACTTTTTTAAAGAAACTACCTCATGACTCCTAAATTTATCATCATATGCCTTATATACACACTCTTTTAATTCTTCATGTGTAAAATCTGTAAAATACATTTGTAGTATTTTCAAAGACAATTGTTTATAATCTAAACTTACTAATTCTTTAAGTTCATTTATTTTTGGTACTATATTTGGTATATATAAACCTCCATCATCTGCTAAACCATTTATTATAGCTTCAGATGGGGTTGCTTTTAACTCAGAATTTCTAGTGCTTATATATTGCATAATATCCCTCCAATTTATTAATTCAATACGTAACTTTTCATCTGATGTTCTCCGTAGAACAAAAAAATACCTAGTTTTGTTTAAGCATGTCTCAGAAAGCGAAGTCCGCAATTCAATTGCATTTGTTTTTTGTTCGCGTACTTTGAGATATTGTAACATTTATTTTATTAAAAAACAAGCTTTTATAGTTAATAATTAAATACCTGTAATTAAAATAAATTTCTTTACCAAAATTAATTATTATGTTATACTGTTTATCATTATAGTACATTTGTGTTTTGTAGGCGTACGCATCTTGGAAATTACATCATAATAAGAAAGGTTGATAGTATGAAAAAAATTGGTTTATTAGGCTTTGGAACCGTTGGCTGTGGAGTTTATGAAATAATTACTCAAAATAGTAATTATTTAAATGATAAAGTTGAAATTAGTAAAATACTCGTGAGAGATATTAATAAATCTAGAAATATTAATTTCCCCAAAGAAATATTAACAGACAATGCTGATGATATTATTGATGATCCTGATATTGATATTATTATAGCTGTAATTGGTGGTATTCATCCATCTTATACTTATATTATAAAAGCTTTAAATAATGGTAAACATGTTGTCACTGCAAACAAAGCTGTTGTATCCAAATATTATGACGTCTTATTAAAAACAGCCCATGAAAATAAAGTAGCATTTCTATTTGAAGCAAGTGTTGGTGGTGGTATCCCTGTCATAAAACCACTTAAACAAAATGTGAAAATAAATGATATTGGTAAAATAAAAGGTATACTTAATGGCACTAGTAATTTTATTTTAACTAAAATGTCTGAAGAAAGTTATACTTTTGCTGATGCTTTAGCGTTAGCTCAAAAACTAGGGTATGCTGAAGCTGATCCTACTGATGATATTGAAGGATATGATATTGCAAGAAAGCTATCTATATTATCAAATATTGCTTTTAAAACTACAACTAATTTACAAGATATTAAATGTAGAGGTATTAGCAATATTACAAAACTAGATATCGAAAAATTTAACCATTTTGGTAAAAAGGTTAAACTTATAGGCAGTGCTGTAAAAAGCGGTTCAAATTATTGTGCAAGTGTAGAACCTATTTTAGTAGATAAAGCTTCACCTCTTGGTGCTGTAAATGATGCCTTTAATATTGTATCGGTTTCATGCAGTACTGTAGGAGAACTTCAGTTTTACGGACAAGGTGCTGGCAAAAAACCTACTGCTAATGCTGTTGTATGCGATATTATAGATATTTTACATGATGACTTTGATAACCCAATATGCTTTGATGAAAACTTAATTAAATCTGAAGGCATGAAGCTATTTAGAGGCAGATACTATATAAGGATAAATACAGATAGTAATTTTGATATAGGTGATATAACACGATTATTTGAAGAATCAAATATAAAAATCAATGTTGAAAAAGAAAAAGATATATTATTTATATTGACTGATCTTGTGTCTGCTGAAAAGATAGATAATATTATGTCTTCAACAAAAGTTCAAAATTTTTGCTACGCTAGGCTAGATGACAGTAAAGTCATAGCATAATATTCACTTGGAGGATTATATTATGAACAATATTCTTGTACAAAAGTATGGTGGTACTTCTGTAGGATCATGCGAAAAAATAAAAAGAATTGCAGAAAATATAGCAACTTGTAAAAAAAATGGTTCTAGAATTGTCGTTGTAGTTTCTGCTATGGGTGATACTACAAATCAGTTAATAAACAAGGCTTTCCAAATTTCTGCTCAACCCCCTAGTAGAGAATTAGATATGTTACTTGCTACTGGCGAACAAGTCTCCATATCTCTTTTAGCAATGGCTATCAAATCTCTTGGAGAAGATGTAATCTCTCTTACTGGGGGGCAATGCGGTATCATAACTGATGATAACCATAAAAAAGCAAAAATCACTCAAATAAACACGGATAGAATCATATCTGAACTTGATAAAGATAAAATTGTTATTGTTGCTGGATTCCAAGGAATAAACAATAGTAACGATATTACTACATTAGGAAGAGGTGGCTCAGATACAACTGCAGTAGCATTAGCGGCTTCTCTAAAATCCAAAATCTGCGAAATATATACAGATGTTGATGGAGTATATACTACAGATCCAAGAAAAGTGAAATCAGCATCTTTGATTAAAACTATATCTTATGATGAAATGCTTGAACTAGCTAGTCTTGGAAGCACTGTACTTCATCCTAGAAGTGTTGAATTGGCTAGAAAATACAATGTTCCTGTTTTTGTAAAATCAAGCTACACTATGAATAAAGGTACTTTAGTTACGGAGGTAAATAGCATGGAAAAAGTTACTGTAAGAGGCTTGGCTCTAGACCAAGAGATATCTAAAATCTCTATTTTAGAAGTTCCTGATAAACCAGGAATAGCGTATAAATTATTTTCTGAATTGTCTAGTAATAATATAACTGTAGATACTATCATTCAAAATGTTAATAGAAATGCTATTAATGACATTTCTTTTACTGTTAATAGTACCGATTTAGAGGAATCAATAAGAATATGTGAAAATATTGTTACTGATATAGGTGCTAAAAACGTCATTTATGATAATAATGTTAGCAAACTTTCTGTTGTAGGTGCAGGTATATCGTCTAGCTGTGAGGTAGCTTCTTTATTCTTTAAATCTCTTTACGAATTAGGAATAAACATACAAATGATTAGCTCCTCACAAATTAAGATATCATGTATTATAGAAACAGAACATGCTCTTAAAGCAATTACTTATCTACATGATATGTTTCACCTAAACAAGTTAAATGAATAAGTTAAATTGTGTAATTTTATATAGTAAATTATTAAATTGTTTAACTATTCAATTTTACATATGTTCTTTCATAATGTATAATAAATCGTAGTAACTATTTATAAAACGGAGGAATTTAATGAAAGATTTGTTTTTGGTTGAACCTTGCAAAAAATATCAGGATAGTTTCAAAAAATATGCCTCTGCATATAGGAAAATAGATGATACCCATTATTTTAATAAATATAAAAAAGCATTAGAAAATTTTGATGATTATTTAAAAGACGTATACAATTGTTCAATGGGAATTAACCTACTTCATGGAGAGGTCATGACTTCAATTTTTTGGTTATTATTTAAGGAAGAGATTGTTGGAGTAGTTAGAGTTAGACATCAAAGTATTGACACCGCTGGTCACATAGGCTATGATATCTCTCCAAATCATAGGAACAAAGGTTACGGTAACCAAATTTTAAAACTAGCATTAAAGAAAGCTTTAAAATTGGGAATAAAAGAAGTAATTTTAACTTGCAACATAGATAATATAGCTTCAAAAAAAATCATAGAAAAAAATAATGGAAAATTTATATCAACCCTTTATGATAAAGAAGATCACGAGTACCTATCTAAGTATATAATTAAGCAAATAAATACCTAAAAGTAACATAGCTATTATTCTATAGGTATATAAATTTTACATGGAGAATCAGGTCCAATATTATTTCTATCTGAATAGACTTCAAAGTCTCCAGGTATAGCTTGGTTTAATTCTTTTCCAGAACTAGGTAGCCATATATTATATGCATAACCATTTGGTCCAGCAACTTCTCCACGTCTCTTTTCATCAAATACTACATAATTGCTTTCTGGTATTATCTTAGAAATTAACCCTTTGGGAATTTTATCTAAATTACTCACTTCAACCGATGCTAGATAATAACATACAGGCTCTACATTATCTTTACTTAATTTATAATACCAGTAAGCAATAAAAGAATTTGGATTAGCTAAATATGATATGCTTTTATAACTATCTAATAGTCTTTCATTTAAAAATGTTATTGTCTTAACAAAATTTCCGTTAAAATTCACCTCCCCTTCTACTCCTATTAATTTAAATCCTTTTTTAATAAACCTTGGGTCCATATCAAAATCTCCTTTCTTTAATATAATATCATGATTATCTAGAGTTATTTTTGTAAATAAATCATGTACATTATTTGTTTTACGATATCTTCCTGGAGTATTACCAAACATTTTTTTAAAAGACCTAATAAATGATTCTTCTGTATTGAACTGATAATCAAATGCAATATCTAAAATTCTCTTATCAGTTGTTAATAATTCATATGCTGCTTGATTTAATCTTCTCTTGCGTACATAGTCCATAACCGAATACCCTATTGCTATTTGAAATATTCTATAGAAATGTGGTACTGAGCAATAAGCTTGATTTGATATATCTTCTAAATTAATCTCTTTTTTCAAATTGTGTTCAATATAATCTATTGCCTTTTGTATTCTTAAAAAATAGTCCATGAGTTCAATCTCCTCCAATCTCTTAAAATAAAGTATACTAAATTAATTCTATAAAAACTTGACTTTTTTTATCATTATTATTTTCGGTTAATTTTTAGTTATACTACAACATATGTTCTCGTATTAAAACATACAAATAAAACTACTTGTCGTAATTTATATCTTTAGATTGAAATTATTAAGGCTTAATATTATGTATTATAGAAAAACAATCTGTCATTACCAACATCTAAGTAATCTAGTACTTTATTTCATTAAAAAAGCCCAAAAATAATTGTATTTCTGAGCTTATATGTATCCCTATAGATTATTCATTTATATCTATATTTTTTATAAGTTTCTACCAAACCGTATCCTGTGTTTCTCCCTCTATTACCTCGTATATATTTGATTTCTTAAAATCTCTGACTTTGTTTAATAATACCCCTTCTATGTAATATCTTTAGATATCAAATCAACATTCTCAAAGCATTACCACCCGCTGTAAATAAAGCACACAGACCAGCAAGACCAACCCATAAAGGCCATTTATATGATTTGCCCTGTTCTTTGGAAAGTATTAAACCAATTACACTAACGATAACTAGAATAGCCCCAAGTATAGTACCTAAAATAATTCCAATTTCCATAGCTAAACCTCCATTCTATTTATTATATGATTTGTTGAAATTACAAACCCTAATCCAATCACGAAGAGTATTATTACGGCAACAAATACATATATATTCGCACTAAGCCCAATAAGAACATTGCCAAATATAACAGATAGTATAATTGCAGTTACAATTGTTGTAGAAATCGACTTGTTTATAAAACCTATTCTCAAGGATATAAATCCTGTCGTTATGATGACTAAAATAAAGTTAATAATTCTTATTATTTGAGATTGTACTAACTGGATAGAAATACTTCCACTCAATATTGGTTTTATATTCTCAGTTATAAAAAATAAACTATTCGGAAGTAAAGTAGATATTAAAAAACCTACGGTAATAAAACTTACTACTAAAAATATTTTGGCACAAAATATTTTTGTCCTTGATACAGGATATGAAAATAACAACAATGCTTTTTGTCTACTATAGTCCTCTATAACGAATTTTGAAAATAAAACTACGGAAAATACAGAAAAGACAATGAAGGTAACTCCTGTATGCATCTTCAGGAGAGTTTCATATTTCTGAAATTCAAGATCATTTTCAACTTTTGCAATAATAGCAATCATATACAAAAAGCCAGTCATGACAATGGCAATAACCGCTAACGCAACATAGTATGATGTTAGTTTGTTGCGTTTGAGTTCTAGCTTGATTAATTTATACATTTTATTTTATCCCCCTGTTATATCAAAATAGCAATCTTCAAGACCACCTTTATACTCTTTTTTTATATCTATAGTTTTTGCCTGTTTTGCAACAATACCATTTGCTAAAATTCCAATTGTATCTGCGATGTGTTCTACTTCATTTAAAGTGTGACTTGACAGTAGAATGGTTTTACCATGTTCAATACAAAGCTTTTTAAATAATACTCTCATATCTCGAATCCCTTGTGGATCAAGACCATTTACAGGTTCGTCCAAAATTAAAATTTGAGGATTATGTATCATTGCTCTTGCAATTGCTAATCTCGCACGCATACCTAATGAAAACTTAGAAACAGGACGATTATCAATACCGTTAAGTCCTACCATATCTATTGTCTTTTTAATATCTGCTTCTTCAGACATATAGGCAAGGTGAATTTTCAAATTTTCTTCTGCACTTAGATGTTCATAAAAGACAGGTATTTCAATCAATATTCCAATATTTTTTAATATCTCATTTCGATTGGTATCAATATCTAATCCTAAAATACGAATTGTACCTTCATCTTTTTGTAGTAGGCCAGTCATCATTTTAAATACTGTCGTTTTCCCTGCTCCATTTGCTCCTAAAAATCCATAAATTTCGTTTTTCATTACTGTCAAATTGCAGCCTTTAATAACATCAAGGTTTCCAAAATTTTTCTTAAGTCTATTTATTTCTATAACATTAGTCATAAGTCTCACCTACTCAAAAATTTTATCAATTAAATTATCCACCATAAAATCAAATACCTCAAATTGATCATAGCACATTGCATCCTTTGACGAAACCAAAGCAAGCAACCCAGTTATTACAGAAATAGCTTTTTCTTTATTAATAGCAAATTTTAGATATGGCTTATCTGCTAAAAAAATTTGTCCTGCTTTCTGGCTATATTTAGCGATTGCTGCTTCTTGTTCTTTTGATAATTTGTTAATAAATGCTATAAAATCAACACTTCTTGTATCACAAATAAAACTGTTTTTGCAATACTCACGATATACTATTTTTAATACCTTTGCAAAACCATATTTATTAGGAGTTTTCTCCATGATTTCGTTTGCTAGAATATAAAGATTATCTTGAACTAAACATAATGTTTCACAAAAAAGTGATTCTTTAGAATCATAAAATAAATAAAATGCACCCTTTGAAATCCCAGATTTAGCACATAGTTCATTGACACTAGTTTTCTTATATCCATGTTTTGCCCAACTCTTGGCACATTCTTCTCGTAATCTTATACGTATGTTTTCTTTTTCATGTTCACTGAAACTTCTTGCCATAATATCTCTCTCCTTTTTTACGACCCAAAAAACTTTTTGAGTCATATGTGCTATTTATAGTATAAGATATACACTTTAGATTGTCAATAAAAAAGACGTAAACAGCTATTATAAAAGCCATTTATCGTCTTGTATTGCTATAAATCCAACACTAACTTTTCCATCGTGACTACAATCTCTCTTGTAATGATACACTCAATTCAGTTGAATTATTCTAAGTTTCTTAATCCTTCAAAAAGTTCGTTATATGATTTTTGTTTTTTACATCTCCCATATGATAGCTCTTTATTCTCTCCAAACTCAAGCAGGAAACACTTTGTCAATTCTTCTACTGTTTGTTCTAATGATACAAAGAATTGGTTATACGCAAATTTATATGCAGAAGTTCCTTCTTCAAAATTAGCAATAATTAGTGATTCTGTTACTTGATCAAGTGGGTACATTTTCAAATGAAATAATTCATGAACAATTACTTCTTCTAAATTTTCTTGTTTTGGATTAGCTTTGTTAAGAAGTAGAACTGCTTTTCTATCATCACAATCAACCTTGAAATCTCCTGTTTTTCTCCAGTTAACATCATCAACAAATTCAAGTTTAATATCCCAATATGGAGATATACGCAATTTTTTGCACCAGAATTCAAATAACTCGAATATTTTATTTTTGTCAATTTTCATTTTTATCACCTCATAAAGTCTATAAATTAAAAAATAATTAGTGTACAACAAAATAAAGACAAATATAATTAAATCAAATCCTTTTAATAGATTGTAACTAGCATTAAAACTTAACGGTCATACTTATCAAAATATATGTCTTTAGCTTAATTTCTATGCTGATATTATTTCAACCTTACATCTTTTTATTAACCCTTTCTTTGTGCCACTATAAAATAATTAGTTGGATTTTTATGTAATTTACATGTCTCTAGAATAGTAAAATTACTCTTTTTGATTATACTCTCTAATTCTTTAGTTTTCAACTTAGATATATACGGTAAAATACCAATTTTACTAAGGAATATTTGTAGATGCACATTTATATTCTTTTTTTCTCCAAAACAATTTGTTGTTGAAATAAATATTCCTCCTGGTTTTATTAGTTTTTTAATCCTTTCTATAGTAATATCTATATCTTTAATAAGATATAAGACATTATATGCTACTAAAACATCGAATTGATTTGTATTAATACTCTCATCAAATATTGATTTGTTCTCAAATTTTATATTTGTTATATTTTTATCTATTATTTTGCTATTACTTATACCAATCATATTCTCTGATATATCAATACCATATATATAATTTGCGGATTTAGATAATTCTATTGCAACTTCTCCTGTACCACATGCAAAATCTAATATACGATCTGTCTCTTTAATATATTTTTTAGTTCTATCTGTGGCTTTCTTATATCCATCAATATTCTTTTCATATATTTGCTTGTCATATTTTCCTGAAATCTTATTCCAAAACTTTTCAATGTTATCCATTAATTATCTCCTCAATATATTTTTTCGTATCATATTATTAAAATTTACCACCATATACAAATTATACTCTGCCTGATTTGTTATTGTCTACCAATATATTAAATTAAAAATAAATTTTTGCTGACTTCTTATCAATTTTCAAACAAACTAATCTTTCTATAAAAAAGACTATCTCAAATTACTTCTGAGATAGTCTCTTAAATCATCCTAAATTCAAAATACTCTTTAGTATAACAACAATATTTAACTTAGTATACAATGTAACTTTATTATTCCCTACTTTTAAAATATCTTTAATCTTATCCATCCTATACCTTACAGTATTTTCATGAAGATACAGCTCTTTAGATATTCTCTTATAGTTACCTTCATATTTTACAAATGCTTTAATTATCTTATATAAATCTATATTATTTTCCTTTTCATATTTAATTATTGGCTCAAGCACTTCATTAACATAGCTCAAAAGGTCTTTATCATCCTTAATTTTATTTAACCATGTTTCAATGCCTAAATCATTGTGATTGACTATTAATGCTTTATTTCTTCTAGCAAATTTAAATGAAAATATCGCTTCATTTATGCTTTCTTTAAAGCGCTCTAGGCTTCTATAATAATCACTAACGCCAATAATTATATTATTAAATTGCTTAATAAGTAATTCTTTTATTTTTTTTATTTCTTCATCTATAGTGCTAAAGTCATCATCTGTACTTATGACTACTAATGTACCTTTATTTAATCTATGGACAAAAATTTCTCTATTGTTAGTAAAAATTCTATTTCTTATCATATTTGTGATATTATTATTAGGAACCTCAATGTATAGTGCAACATAATTATTTTTTAGATTAGGGTTCATCTCATTGATATATTCAAGTATCTGAGTACAGCTACATTCAGTATGCATAATCTTATATAGGAGATTGTCTATACGTTTATCAGATTTATCACGCACTATTGCATTCATTACAATATCTATAAGATTGGAATATGCAGTAGTATAGTCTAATGCAATAATAGGATAACCATTATCATTAACAAGTTTAATTATACTATCGTCAATAGTACCTTCTTTATATCCTACAATACAGATACCACAACTTCTTTGCCTTATTAGTGATAAGAATTCTTCATAAAAATCAACACCTACTTTGTCAAAAAAGTTAGAGCTTGTTAAATATAAATCACCTATACTTATAAATTTGTCAACATCTACACATATTTTTTCACGAAACTCTCTTAAGGTTAACTCTAGAAAATTGATTCGTAACACTTCGTTTAGTAGACCTTTATGACCAGCTATAACCCTAGCAGATTCAAATTCTTTAAAACTTAGTAAATCTCTAATCAAAACACCCATATTCTTAAATCCCCTAATTAATTATTTATTATATTAATTATAGACCATTTAAAAAGTTAAAACTACAGGTTATTTATAATTTCCTCATATTGTCTATATGGATATGCTTTTTTACTATGTCTTATCCCAAGTTTAACTAATTGCTCTAACTCTAAAATCGCTACTTTGCTAGGCTCTATAACTATAAAATCAATACCTCTTTTTTGCAATCTCTCTAAAATATCTTTATAAGAACAATAAAAGCTTGTGCATCCTAAAACTACTCCTTGATATTCCCCTTCTTGATATAATAGTTCTATTAAATTATATAGTTTATTCGTAATATCTCCTGTGATTATATCCTCTATGGATGTTTCTATACTTCGTATTCCTTTTACATATTTCTTGTAAATACTAGAATCTACTTTCCTCTCTGTAGAAGGTACACATATCTCTGATGGTGATACAATACATATTTTCTCCAATAAATGCACACATACACTCATAGATGAGTTGAATGCTCCGATAATTGGAATATTGATTATTTCTCTTATAGCTTCTAATCCAGGATCATCAAAACATGATATAAGTATACCATCATAACCCTCTTCCTCTGCTTCAACTGCTACTTTAGCTATATATGGTATCGCATATGCTGTATCTATATCTGATTCTAGTGCCTTTGGTCCATCCTTTAATGAACTAACACTTATTTCTGTATTTTTATCTACCCATTTTTTTAAATAACTCTGGCTAGACGCTATTTCTGTATCAGGTATACCAGCTACTGGTATAATTACTTTAAGCTTCATAACAATCCACCTTTATAATAATTCTTTAAATCCATCAGTAGAATAATCATCTCCCGCTCTCCTATCGTTGATTGCTTTAGTTAACGCGGCATGTCTCTCTCTATTAATAGGATTAAAGTATGCTATTAATATACTTATTACTAAAAATACCGCTCCTCCTATTGCTATAAGCACTTTCATACCATTTAACGTCTCAACTGACTGCTCTGCATTTGGCACATACCCAATTTTAGTAAGAATGGTACCTGATACCAGCATGGTAAGAGCTGTCAAGCCTTTTTGTATAAATGCTATTATTCCATAGTAACCGCCTTCTCTTCTTTTTCCAGTCTTAAACTCATCAACCTCTATAATATCAGGAATCATAGACCATACTATTTGATATTGTGAAACAATACCGACTCCTGAACATAACTGTAAAATACCTACTAAATAAAACTTTGAATCTGGTTTTAATATAAACATCGGAATTACAAATACACCTATTGCCCATATACTCATACATGTAATCCATGCAACTTTCTTTGACCATTTCTGACTGATAGCATTAATTATCGGTACCCATAAAAGTCCTGGCACCCATGCAATTAGCAAAGCTGTACTTACCTGGTTTGATGTAAAGCCCATGTAGTATATTAGATAATATAACATCGCTGAATTCTGAATTGTCAGTGAGATTAATGAAAAGGCAAATAAACCTGCTGTATATAAGAATACTTTATTCTTTAATACATCTTTTAAAAACTCAATACTACTTGCTTTATCTTCATTATCTACTTTTGTCAATTCATATCCTTCTGTAGACTTATATCCAATATAAATTGTAATAGTAGCTATAATTGCATAACCTGCCGCAGTTGCAGACCATCCCGCACTTGCGCTGCCAAATTTATCAGAAAAAAACGCAACAAAAGTCATAGTAAAAGCGCTAATAACACCAGATATAGTAGCAAAAAAGTTTCTGTTACCATTTAAACTACTACGTTCATCGTAATCTAGTGTCATCTCTGCCCCCAATGCAGTATATGGCACATCTAATATAGTCTGAACTGTATAGAAAGCTATAGCAACTAATATAAAGTATATCTTATTTGCTGTTTGAGAAAGTCCTGGGTTTGTAAACAATAACCAAGCTACAACACCAAAAGGAATAGCCACCCATTTCAAAAATGGACGTCTTCTACCCTTTTTAGGATCTCTCTTATCTGATAGACTACCTATTAACGGATCTGTTATAGCATCCCATAATGTACCAATTGATAGAATGATTCCAGCAAATGCTGGATCAAGACCTACTACATCTGTTAAAAAAAACATTCCATACATAATAAAAATTGATAAAGTCATAATAGCTGCAAATCCTGTAGAACCATATCCTAGCTTTACCCCTGTGGGAAGCTTTCTGTTTCTCATTACTTTTTCAACCATACTTTGTACCTCCATTTTTATTATTCTAAGAATACTAATTACTTAACATGCTTATCTTGTTGATAAATATCATCATGCAATTTCTCAATTTACCATTAACTAATTCATAGATAAATCATAAATTGCTTTAGCATAAATCTTTGCCATAAGTAAGAGACTATCACTAGTTATATATTCATCATTTTGATGAGGAACTACTTCATCACTCTGTAGTTGTCCTCCATATGCTATAGCATTCTTTAATGCCCTTGCATATGTACCTGCACCAATAGATATGGGTTTACTTTCATCATCATTAGTTATATCTCTATAAGCGTTAAGAAGTATCTTTGCTTCTTTACTATCTAAAGGCTGATATATAGGTTTTAAGTGATCGTACTTTAAGTAATGAAACCCACTGACTCTACATAAATTACCTAATTTAGTATTCAACATTTCATAATTCATAGTAACTGGATACCTAATATTACTACCAATCTCAACTATTCCATCTTTAATGTCAATCGTTCCTAAATTATAAGTTAACATGCCACTTGGTTCATCCTCAAAGAATATACCTGCTAACTTACCATTATAGTCTTGATAATGAAATTTGGAGTCTATAAAGCTAGAAATATTACATAAGTTAGTATCACATGGCAAAACTTTAGTCAATATATTTGATAAATAACATATCGCATTAGCGCCATCCTGAGGAACAGAGGCATGAGCTGGAGTCCCTTTAACTGATACACTAATAGTATTTTTACTTACATTACTTTGTACTACAAATTTTTCTTGATAATTAAGTACATCAAGTTTATTTTTTATAGCATCAATAGTTTCTTTATTGGATTTAATCTTTATAGTAGCAAAATCTGGTACTGAATTCAAAGCATTTCCTCCTTTGAACTCTGCGACCTCTAATATATCATCATCTAGCTTTTTGCAATA
This sequence comes from Abyssisolibacter sp. ZYX002, assembly GCF_056892235.1. Taxonomy (NCBI): domain Bacteria; kingdom Bacillati; phylum Bacillota; class Clostridia; order Eubacteriales; family Clostridiaceae; genus Abyssisolibacter; species Abyssisolibacter sp. ZYX002. The sequence continues at coordinate 534,371 of NZ_JARMXH010000001.1, read as the reverse complement.
CTTAATATCAAGTATTCCTTTCTCTGCATATATCATAGGAAACACAGCATCAGGCACAATTGTAAATTGTGGTGAATCAAATTTCTTTAAATAGTAATTAATACCTTCCCATCGAGTTTCTTCATTAGTTCCAAATATTACTCTTATTTTCTTCTTGGGTTTTATACCACTATCCATAAGCGCTTTTATAGCATATAATACAGCTATTAGAGGTCCTTTATTATCTGTAGTTCCTCTACCGTATATTTTGCCATCTTCTCTTTTGTATGGAGAGTATGGATCTACACTCCAGTTATCGCCAGCTGGTACTACATCCAAATGAAGAATAGCTCCTAGTATATCGTCTCCCTCACCATAATCTGCATGTCCAGCATAGTTATCAACGTTACAGGTTTTAAACCCTAACTCCTCACACAAATTGAGAGTATATTTTAATGCTCTATCTACTTCTTTACCAAAAGGCATATTTTCTTCAGGAGTACCCTCAACGCTTGGTATACTAACTATTTCACATAATTTATCTACCATCTTATCTTCGTATGAATTTATCAGTTTGTTAAAGTCCATAATACCATCTCCTATTCAAATAGAACATTACAATATTCTTTAAGTTTATCTAATACAAATTTTCCTTCTTCCATTATCTGAATATCATCAATCCAAATGGATGCTTTCTCTGTAACCGCATCAAAATGAGTTTTACTCTCTTGTCCTTTTGGCGGTGCATCTACTGGACTCACATGTCCAAATCCAAAGTTCATACATCCAAATAGTCTTTCATCATAAAATATATCCCCTTTTAGTTCCAATATATTAGGAGAAAGTCCTATACTCATATGTGCTACCTTGTAGGAATTTTCATCTCCATTTTTTTCTAACCATTTTTCAAGGTTACTAACATCCACAGGATTTCCATTAAACCCAGTTATTTTTCCATTTTTTATAAATATCTCAAAGGGCCTTTCTATCACTTTCCACTCTTCATTAATCATGACAGCATCACTGACTAATTTTCCATTACTACTATTGAAATCAGGTACTATATTAACTAAAGCAGGTGGAGTATGAAATCCGGGTATTGATGCATTACCATTATCAAGAGCTACTATATTATCGTGATTAATAGTAAATGTTAAATCAGAACCATTTTGGCTTTTAAATCTCATGATTTTGGCATTTGATACCATATCCTTTATTTCACAAGTTAAATTTTTAAGAGCATCAACATCTATTCCTTCAAAAAGTGTGACCAGTGCGTTTGTGTCTATTCCGCCAACTATCATATATCTTAATTTTTTATTATTAGTGAAAGCGTTTTCGAATGGACGTGAATAAATCCATACTTTACTCCCAGCATCTAACCAACAATCTGTTTTATTTAATGCATACTCAACAAGTTCAGGAACATAATCATTTACACCAGAACACTCTGTTTCTGGCTGAGCAATTTCAATAGCTATTCCTTTTCCACCACTCTTTTTTGTCTCTTCTAAAATGGATGTTATAACCTCTTTGTTTGATCCTTTATCAAAAGTTACAGTCAAGTTTTCTCCTTCTTTAATACAAAATATTTTATTTACTATTGTCTTAGCTACCTTGCTACTAGCCTCCATATACTCATCTCCTTATACTTTTATTGTATATATATATGATATATCATTATTTGTCGGAATTTTTCCAATATTGACGCTATATTTTTGTGTTTTTTTGAATCTATATCAATACACTAAAAGATGCACTCTAAAAGCTAGAGAATTAATTTTTATCTCTTTGTGCCTTTATTTATATACTAAAAAAAAGCATAGCACCTAACTTAAAATTAGATACTATGCCTTTAATTATTGGTAGTTTATAATAGTCCATACCTGAACCCATCTATTCAAACTTTTTTATTATGATTTTTTTCTTATTTCTTGTAATAATTTATTATCTCTTTTGGCTTCACTAAATACATGAATATAGTAAATTGCTCCTCCTATAACATATAATAATGTAAAGCTTACAAAACCTTCTATATATCCTTCCAGATTAACCCCACTAATTTTCCCTTCTATATATATACTTGTCATTATAATTGATATAGCTATAACATACTGTAATACCATTGTAGTCAATGGTGAAAATCTACTTAATAGATTATGAGAATATAGAGTTCCAATAGCAACACAACACCATACTAGTATCCTTATTTCATTTAATGCTGAAATGCTTTCTCTACCATTAATCAAGCACAAAGTCGCATTAATAAGTGATACTATTGAATAACTCACACATAACACTAGTAACAATTCTGGTATTTTCTTCTTCATAGTATATTTCTCCTTTCCTTAAGGTATTCTCTAAACTGCTTTTTATAAGTTCGGTTTATAATAAGATTCTCATCATTCTCCATAATAGCTAAAAGTCTCATATTAGCCTCAGGTTTAATTGCCTTAATATGATATATATTAGCTACTATTGATTTATTTATCCTAACAAATCCTTCATTAGCTAAGTCCATCTCTAATTTATTAAGATTCTCCTGAACTTGATAGATTTTATGTTCCAAACAAGCAAACGTCTTCTTATCTACATACTCAAAGTAGTATATTTCATTAGTACTTAGTAGTACTTCTTCATTCTTTTCTGATTTTCCAACTATATGCACTTGAATTGCAGTAGATTGTACTACTCCTATTACTTGCTCTATCATAGGCGTCATGTCTTTATAGTGTATATCAATATGTTCTTCTCTAATATTCTTATCTGGAAATAATCTTAATCTCATTATAATAACCACCTTGTCCTAATCCTAAATAACTTCGTACTCAAACAATTTCAAGTACGAAGTTTAATATTACCTGCCTATAAAATTAAATACCTTATTCGCATATTCCTTAGGAAAGTCAATATATCCCATAATATGTTTTGAATTTACTTCCCAATATTCTTTCTTTTTTGTTTTGATATTCTTGAATATACTTTCTCCCATATTTACTGTCGATCCAGTATCTTTCTTACTCTGTATGAATAGTGTAGGTACTTCACAATCCTTAACTGCTATTTTAACATTAGCATCGTTAAATGTAAATCCATATTTTAGTTTTAAAGCTATATTAGTACAAAATACTGCATATTCTCCTGGTAACCCTGTATTCATTTGATTCCAAACATCTAAGTACATGCTCTCCATACAGTCAAACGGTCCATCCAGTACAACTGTATCTATGTTTTCTTTTGCATGTTGTGTTGAAGCATATAATCCAGATGTATGTGCCCCCATTGAAAAACCATGGACAACTATTTTTCCTTTACTATTATTCTTAACATAGTCAACTACTGCTTTTATATCTAGTTTCTCATAGTAACCAAAACTTAGTTTATCATTAGTTGAAGCTCCACTAGCTCTTTGATCTATTGCAATTACGTTAAAGCCTTCTTTAATGTACATTTCTACTTGAGGATAAACACATATGTAATTTCCACCAAACCCATGCACTAGTATTGCTGTACCTTTAATATCTGGTTTTAACGATTTATATTTATACATTGGTACAATATTATCATCTTCAGCTTTAGTAGTCAATTTTTCTACTGTATAGTTTTCTTCAAATTTCTTTGTGTCATATCCCCATGTTTCGAGTTGCTTTCTACTGTTACCTGCTGTGTCATTACCTTTGTTATAGTTTATCAAACCATCTGCTGAACTAATTCCTATAAAACCACTAAAACCTATAACCCCTATTAATATTAAAATTCCTAAGACACTTGTCGAAATTTTGATAATCTTCTTAACCTTACTTTTCTTATTGATTTCATTCTTAGCATTTGTTTTCATAAATATCTCCTTTTTCTCTTTGTTTTTATGTGTTGCTTAACTTGTTTAAACTATAACAAAACGAAAAAAGGAAATAAAGCGATTTTTCCTATGTTGCATTTTATGCAGTTTAAGTTGCAATAAAATGCAATATAGTTAATCTAAGTTGCACTTATTATCTATTTATAATATATCTAATTATATACTTTTGTTTCTTTTAAATGCTTAGGTACTCTATCTTTCTATTTGCAAAACATTCTACTTATCTTTATTATTTAAAAAAATAGGCTTAACTCCTTGAGATAAGCCTATATACTGTATTTATAATAATCTATTTCATTTTTTACGCCCTATATGCAAAAGTTTGTTGTTATTACACATATGTTGTTTAGACCATACCTACAAAACTTCGAGTATAACGAGTAATCGTAATACTCCCATTTACTTTATGATTATCAAATAGATGTGAGAGTTCATAAAAATATTTTTCATCTGTTAACTTATCAAACGTGGATAAAGCCCGTCCAATAAAAGAATCTTTGGTATATGAAGATGCTTGTTGAAATATTCTATGCTCAAAATTGCCTTTTTTAAAAAAAGGTGAAATTAATTCAGGGCTTTCTTCTTTTCCACCACTTAATCCATTAAAGTTAATTTCAAAAACTTTGTTTCTATTTACTGGTCTACTTATCCAGACCAAAATTACCTTTCCATTTGGTCTTAATATCCTTTGGCATTCTTTTTTAAATTGTTCCATGTCAAACCAGTGGAAAGCAGTTCCAACTGTTATGAAATCTACACTTGAGTCTTGTAAAGTTGTGTTTTCAGCTTTCCCGTTTATAGACATAAAATTCGAAAACTTTGACAATCCTTTTTCTGCAACTCTTCTCATATCATCATTAGGTTCAACCGAATATACATTACTACCTTTTAATAATAGTTGTTTACTCAGTTTCCCTGTACCTGAACCGATATCAGCAATGATAGAATTATTACTTAATCCAACATCTTCGTAAAGATAATCTATAAACTTTGTTGGATATTCACTACGATACTTTGAATATTTTTCAGCATTAGATGTATATTTTGCATAATCCATAATACTACCTCCTTTGATTACTGCATAGAAATCCCTTAGCAATAAACTGTAAAATACTCTTCTTATGTACCTGTCAAGACTACTTGTACCTTACTGCCCACAGTGCTATCTAAAATAACTATTACGTCAAAAACATCCCATATATAACTGCCATTGATGTTTAAAACATATTATATATCAATTTGGGAGTTGTGCCAAATCAATATTTTCCAACCATAGTTTTATCAAATTAATCTAAGCAGTATAACATTAAGCAAAATATCCAAGTTTCGTTTACAATAAAAAAAGACCCTCTATAAATTTATAAAGGATCATTTTAATCATATATTTTGCGAATTATTACTTGTTTATTAAATTCATTAATACCTATACGTTTAGTTGTTTTTTTGTTTTCATAACATTTCTCTATAAAGTTAGAACAATAATCTATTTAGCCTTTCTAGTGTATTTATCCAAACCAGCCATTTTTTTATTCTTCTTATAAGGAATTAACTCTTCTTTGCTCATTAGTTCTTTTACATCTTTCTTTAACATTATTTCTCTATCAACTATGCAAAGTTGATAATCTTCATTGGCTTTTATAAAATCATCTTCTCCCTTATGATGTTCATTTTCTAATTTTATATATGTTTTATCAAGACCATTATCCTTAATGAACTTTTCCATAAGCTGTTTACCTAAATCTATACCTGATGTATATGCAATCACTTTTCCTTCTTCATTATATGCTACTACATAGTTTGTCCCTTTTACGATAGCCTCAAATCCTTTTAATATACTTTCATGATTAACCAATAGCATGTCTAAAATTCCCATAATATCTCCTACCTTTCTATTCTATTTAATTTTCTATTTACCTCTGATATTAACTGTGGTATCAAAGTAACTACAATAATAATTATTAACTGAAACATAGTTGGCTTAAACAATTTTATATTATAAAATGTCACAAATAGTACTGCCGAAAGTATTACTAATAATAAACCCAATAAGCCTAATTTATTAATATTGTTATCTTTATCTAATGATCTTTTCTTTAAATAATATAGTAATAATTTAAAAACTATAGTATTAATAATAATAAATACTAAATGTCCTAATGTAAAAACAGTTATATTGTTAATATCTATAATAGCATTTAATAATATACCTATTATAATAAAAATGTCTATAGCTAAAAGTATATTTAATATGGTATCTTTTATTTTAGTCGCTGTAGATTTCTTTTTACTTTCAGCTACTATTCTTTCACAAAATCTTTTTGGGTCATTTTCTATGACCTCTGACAATGATTCACCTCTTTGCTGTGCATTCAATGCTATAGAAAGTATATCCATCTTAATATCAATCAGCTCATCTTCTTGAAGTTTATAGGTACTAATATAATTTATTATTTTATTGTATATTTCCTTATTTGTATAAAGTAGATGTTTTTCGCTTTCTCTTATCTCTTCATACTTATTCATATCATTCACTCCCTTCTAATAAGCTGTTAACATTAGATGAAACACTTCTCCATAAAACTTTAAAGTCATTAAGTTGTTTCTTGCCATCATCAGTAATACTATAGTACTTTCTCTTAGGTCCAAGAGAAGACTTCTTGAATTCTGATGTTATATAACCTTTGTTTTGAAGACGTTTTAATATTGGGTACATCGTTCCTTCACTCAAATTCCCAAAACCATATCTTTCTAAGATATTTATAATCTCATAACCATAGGTTTCTTGCCTTGATATTATTTTTAGAACACACCCATCTAATATTCCTCTCTTTAGTTGAATATCATCATACATTTTATCTACCTCGCTTCGTTAGGTACAGGTACATTGTACTGCGATGTAGTAATTTTGTCAACTATTTATTATTTATAAATAAAGCATTATTTTTCTCTTAAAACGTAGTAATATCAACATTTTCAGCCTATGATGCAATTATTACTTTAGTTATATCCAATATTTACATATTTTTTACTTGCTCAATTAAGTATTTTATTCTTTTTGAAATTGAAGATTTTAATAATATTGTGGCTTTTGAGCAAGTATATAATAAATATATTTACATAAAAATAAAATGTTTAGATTAATACATATAGGGCCATGGCTTAAACTAAACTTATTTAGTATTAAGCCATGGCCCTATAGTTATTGGTAGAATTGAATGTCTTAGTGTAGTAGAAATGTAATTTTTTTAAATCTAATTAGTAACGGATTTTTATAGGAAAAGTTAACGGTAACCGTATTTTAGTCTCTTTTCCTAATGCATTCTTTTAACTTCTTCTTCTAGTTTCCTTATTTGATCAGCAAGTTTACTTACTTCTCTGCTCATTTCTTTATTAGATTTTTTGCCTCGTAATTTTTCACCAATCCAATCTGGTAGATCTAGTAGTTCTACTAAAACCATTACAATAATAATACTCCCTACTAACTTTATAATTTCAAACATTTTTTACCCCCCTCGTATAATTAGAAATTAAAGTTATTACTTTCCGAACATTCTTTTAAAGACTTTGATAAACATTCATATCCTTTTGTCAAAACCTCATCAATTCTTTTACTCTTTATTTCTCTAATTGTTAGCAAGTACAATTAAAATAGTAGCTCAACTAATTCATAATATCTCATGATAGAGATTAGACATTACTATCCCCGTAAAAGGAGTGTCATTCCATCAATGAGATTCTATATTTTAGCTGATTGTGTTTCCTATTTCATAGGAACTACCCGTATCACTATAAAAAATTACTCATGCTTTTTTGCTTTCACTCTTTCAGTTTTAACTAAAATTGCTAGGAAATGAAAATTTAATATCAATTTATGCTTTATGACAACATATATATGGAATCCAAAATGAATATCAGTAATAATAGTAATCTATGAGCTACTTCAAGGAAGATACCGATTATTTCCTATAAACTAATAAAACAATTCTCCAGATAAAATTAACTTTTTACCATTTTACAATATAATTCAATTATACAATATTTATCATTATTTGTGAATGATATAGATTTTTATACAATTATAATGTCCTTACAAAGATAAATTTTCTATACTAATATGAAAAAAGTATACTAAAAGCAATTCAAATACTTAATAGTATACAATATTGTTTAAATCTACAAACTCTTATCTGTATGGTAACCCATATACTCTTCTCTAATTAAAATTAAGCTTTAAGTAAGGAATATATCATATTTTTTATCTCCTTAATATCTAATAAATTGCTTACCTCATCATTAGTACATTTATTATATATAATTTCAACAAAATAAGAACCAAATTCATGCATTAAGGTACCAATAAATAATTTCTCTACCAATGTATCATATTCTAAATCTTTGAAATACTCATGGATCATTTGGGTATCAAAATTAAACAAATCAAAAGCTATAGGTGGATATTCATATTCAACAGGTGCAATGATGCTATCAGCATAATCTATTATAAATATATTATCTTTTGAATCTATTATAATATTATCTCCAGTGAGATCACCATGAACATAAACATATTCTGACAATTTATAATTCATCACTATATCACTAATCTGCTCTTTAATGCTGTCATTAAACTTTGTCCATCTTTTATTTTTTATTATTCTTTCTTGTATTAAATTACCATTCACTTGGTCTCTAGGTTTTATATTTAATTTGTGTAGGTTATTCCTTAGCTTATTGACAAAAGCTTTCTTCTTATTATTAGAATAATTTTTTAGTACTTTATTTGCCTCTTGACCATCTATGTAGTCCATTATTAAATACCTAAATAAGTATTTATCTTGAATGCTTGATGCTGCAACTATAGTTGGAGCATTTAACCCCATATTTATCGCTTTTTGCATAGACTTAAGTTCTGCTCTATAATCACTATCTGTATTCGCTCCTGACTCTTTTGGTGCAAATATTTTTATTGCATATTTACCAGCTTTAAATACAGCATTTGTACCAGGTGTTAAATTGGATATATCATCATACCCTAAAAGTCCCTCTTTTATATATATCTTTTTAATAAGTTCTCTAAAATCACTAATAGATTGAAAAACTGCTCCCCAATCATACCAATTATTAATGCTCTTTTTAAATAAATAATTCATTTCTGCCTCCTAGTCTTCTTACGTATAATTGATATTTTTTTCTTTTAATTTTCAGATGCTAACATAAAATCAGTTTTTATTCAATCAAGTTAGATTCTTTAAAAAACTTATTTTTATTGTCTATTCTTCCGATTCCAATATGTCTACCATCAATATCTTCTATTACAAATTCATAGCTTCCATAATCGGTCAAATGTGGTCTAGATATAATTTTAATATTCTTTGATAAATATTCTTCATATATCAAATCAACTCCGCCAACTGTATCAGGATCAATATACGCATCATAACCTACTCCATATCTTTTAATGTTAGATTCAACTTTTCCATATTTTGATTGCACTATTACAAGTTCTATCGAATCTCTATAAATTGTTGCAAAAGCAGTATCCTTATCATAGTGACAAGCATATTTGAATCCTAGTTTTTCAACATAATATTTAACAGTTCTCTCAACATCTTCAGAAATAAAAACGGAACATAGATTCACTAATTTTACTCTCGACTCACTCATTCTAACTCATCCTTTATCTGTAATATAAACTCAAAATTTTTAATATTCTAAGATATATAGTTATTCAATAACTATTTTTTCAATTTATACTTTAATGCAATTTGTATAAGTTGATCTTGTGTAGGTGGTTTTATTGCTTGTTCTTTTTCAGGTGATTCAATATGAAACCTTACTTTCTCCATTTTCTTAAATGTGTTCACTGAACTCTCTAAGATAATTTGATCAAAGAACCAAAATCTTTTCTCACACTCCAAATTTTCTTCATTTTCATTGGTTAATTTTTGAAACCACTCTTCTTGTAATAATTTAGGATGAAAGGCAGACTCACGCCAGAGTATCATTCCTAAGTCTTTAAAATAGTAAGTGCTACTGAGGTACTCATCTTCACAATCACAATCATACTCACTAATTTTTTTTAAGCAATTGAAAATATCTTCTGCTTTTGTACGAAACAAATCAATCCCATTATATATAACTTTATAGTCATCAATATTATCAATAGTAATTTCAAAAACCCTATCATCTTTATATGTAATACAGTAGTCCTCATATTGAACAAAAACATGCTCTCCGTTAATTTCTTCATCATAGCAAGTTAGATGAAAAGATTGTTCAGTCTCTTTTCTTGTCATCCCAAATTTGATATTTCCTATTCCTTCATGCGGGTAAATAGCTATTTTTTTCATTTTATTCTCCTGTTATATTATAGGATTATTTCTTATTGCTTACATCTTCAACATATACGAATACTGCACCATCATACATTTCATTCGATGCAAAATTAAGCAATGCTGTTGATTGATTTTGGTTAAAAATAAGCTTCTTTCCTTCAATCTTAAAGACATAGGTTGTTGTTACTTTATCATTTTCTGCATCATCAACCAAAATTAATTTGCTATCTTTGATTTGATAACTTCCCGAAGATATATAGCTTGATAGTACCGAATAGTAGAAGGTAAATCTATTGTCATCCAGTAATACTAAATTTGGCATTATACCGATCTCATCTGTCTTTTGTATTATGTATGTTCCTAATTTTATATCTTCGTTACACTGGTTATTGTTATTAGTACAAGCACACAAACCACATATCATAAACATATAAAACATACCTATAAACAGTCTTTTCATACCTACTACCCCTTCTAATCTATATTCAATCTCTTATTTTCAAATTACTTTACTTGATATTTTAACATTAGATCCCATAATGGATTATCCACTTATTTAACCTTATAGCTTCTTTGATTTTATTAATTAATCTCTCTAATTCTTTAGAATTGTATAATTTATTCTCTTGATTAATAACTTCTAAGAAATATTTATGTGAACTAGGAGGTATTAATGTTATACCATACCACGCAAGGTTTTTACTATGCCTATCTAAGTACTTATATTTAGCAGGTGTATATCCCTCAGTATAATCATTTATATCTAATAATCCAAACTCATGAACATATGGCACTATATCATCTCCTTAAATATAGTAGCTATTAAAACTATTTAAACACTTTAAATTATATATTGCAATTCAATCTCGTCTCTTATAGGTATACCGTAATTGCCTATTAAAGGAATAGACTGTTTAATTAAGCGTGATTTCTCAATAGCATTTCTATAAATTCTTACTAATTCAAATCCACGTTTTTGATAAAACTTTAGAGCATTCAAGTTATCGTTTGTTGTTATTAACTTCACATTATGACAACTCTCTCCTTTTGCTTTCCTAATTATTATATTTACTAATGCTGTACCGATACCCTGCTGTTCTTTAAAGCTATCCAATGATATTATTTCAATCTCACGCTCTAATAAAATATAAGTAATCAATCCAATTATACAATCTTCTTCATAAGCAACGTAGCCATCAAGCTTTGTCATATCAATTATTTTACCCCTTATAACCATCTCAGTAGAATGCCAGTTATCAATAATTAGTCTATTTACTTGTTCCCGATTTTTAGAAGTTATTTTAACTATCTCCATAATTTCTCCTTTCTCTAGGCTATAATTACTCAATTTAATTTATTACTTTTCTATTGCTAGAGTCATACTAATACTTAGCTTACAACAATTATATACCCCTATACCATAATTTTCAATTCCATTACTCTAAAACTATAAAAATAACCACAAATCTATAAATTTGTGGTTATTTTACTGATTATTATTGTATGTAGATACCTAATTCTACAATGTACTTATATTAATCACTAATCATAATTTCTACATATTTATCCCTCTACAACATTTTAATAAATCTAATTCTAACCATTGCATAATTCAAGTAATTTTTCACAAATATAGTCTTGAATTAATTTATCATCTATAGTCACTTTATTATCTTCATAAAGGTCAGGTTTCACTCTAAAGAAATTAATTATAAGCTTATTATCTATTAGATAGTACTCATCTAAATGTCCTGGTACAAATATAATCTCAATGTCTTCATATTTACAATTTGTATCATTAAGCTTTTTTGCAATAGCATCAATATTGAGTGTCTTTAGTGGTGCTACCATCATCTTAGTATATTCTAAATCCTCTAGCATCCACATATTATTGTTCCAAAATCTCATTGTTTTTTTGTTACCCGTCATCATCTCTCTATTGGATATAGCGCTTAAAACCTTTCTAACTGATTCAGATGTAAATTCATCGTCATATATTAATTTCATCCCATCCATCTCAGCCATATTTACAATGTATTGCTCTCCAACTTTTTCTTTTTCGCTTGTAGCTTGCCAATAATAATCCATACCTTCTATAATATCCATATTTTTTATTAATCTCATTATAATCTCCTCCTATGCAAACAGTTATATCCTTTAATATTATATAACAAAAACTATATTATTAAAATAAAATGTCTAAGTACTTTCATAAATTTGTTTGATATAAACATATTTACGTTAACCACTAAATTAGGTCTAAACTTATTTATTTAAGGTTTTAAGTATTATTTTCACATATTAGTTTCTCGTCTTTATTTCATTTCCTATCATGTATGCTTTTCACATACTTTATATAGCTTTAGCATCTCTTTATCATAAGCTAAATATTCTAATACTACTCGCTTCTTTTATGATAAGTGTTCAACCATCTGTTTATTTTTTCTGTTACAACAGCAAATGTTTCTTCTTTAAAAGGTGAGGAAATATTTGTATCTTTAATTAAATCAAAAAACGACAAACTTCCTCCTTTCTTTAATATTTCTAAATACACACTCCATGCTTCATCTTTATCTACTTGAGATATTGATAACAATTGTAAAACACAGATTTGAGCCAATGCATAATCTATATAATAAAATGGGTTTGTGAATATATGAGACTGTTGCTGCCAAAAGTTACCTTCAATCAGATATCTGTTATCATCATAGTCTACAAAAGGCATGTATTTTTGCTCTAGTTGTCTCCACATTATTTTTCTATCTTTTTTTGATATTGTAGGATTGTCATAAATATATTCTTGAAACTCATCTATACATGCTCTATATGGTATCCATTGAACTATCTCTACAAGATGATTGAACTTATACATTTGTGCATCTTCAATAATTTCATCTAAATACGGCCAAATTAACAACTCCATACCTATGGAACTCAATTCACACGCTTCTTTTGTAGGCAATATGTATTCAGGCACTTCATTCATTCTATTAAAAACATACATTTGCAATGCATGTCCAAATTCATGCGATAAAGTTTTAAAATCCTTTTTTATTCCAGTTAAACTTGCAATTATATATGGTAATTTATAGTCACATAAAAAAGTTGTCATTGATACTTTTGCCTTTCCTTCTCTAGCATCTAAATCTATAAGATTATTTTGCTTCATCATTTCAAACAATTCTTTTGCTTCGATAGATAACTCCTTACATATTGTTTCAAACTTTTCAATAATCCACTTTGTATTTTTTTCCTTTAAACTCTCATCTTCTTTTATGTTTGCTTCTTCATCGTAATATTTTAGACAATCTATATTTAATAGTTTTTTTCGTTTTTCTTTAAGTTTTTCACAAAGAGGTACAATATATATAGTTACTAGATTCCTAAACTTTTTTATATCTTTTTTTGTATAACCAGTTCTGTTTAGTCTTTTATAGCCAAGTTCAACAAAGGATTTATAACCTAATTTTTTAGCTATCTGAGTCCTTATTTTAATTAAATCATCTAATATATCATCAATATGAAAAGATTTTTCTCCTATTAATTCATATCTTTTTTCATTTGCTAATTTTCTGATTTTTCTATTTGCTGATGCGCAATAAGGTTTAAGCTGAGCTAAGGTTTTATTCTGTCCCATAAAATCAATTTTCATGGTTGAAATAGTCTTAGTATATTTTTTTGCTATACTATTTTCTAATTCTAAATCTCCAATTATATCTTCTGTTACAGTATTAATAGTTTCCTTTGCAATATTCATTAATTGAGCACCAAATGTTTCAACAATCTCTTTATGATATTTGGAATTAATTAATTCTTTATAATATTTTGCAACCACTAACTCATATTTAGGCCAAATTTTATTTATATATTTTGCCTCTTTATTAGATTTCTTATTATCAATATTTATTAGATTTCTACACTCCCCTATCATAACCATTGTTAATACGTTATTTCTTAAAGCATTTATCTCTTCAATTATTTTTTTTTGCTGTTCAAATGATTGTGATGATTGAAACTTTCCTAACAATACTGATACTTTCATCTCAAAGTTATCAATATTAGGTCTTAAATAATTCATATCTTCAAACTTCATAAATACACTCCTCGTAGATATCTTAGATTTATTGATATGGTATCAATTCCGCACCTATATATTTTATATAATTACTCCCTTCAAATATAGAATACTATCATTATATCTAATTATCATGCGTAGTATAAGTCTATTTTTTTGTCAAAATTCATGATACAATATTGTTATAGAATGAATCCCTAAAATACTCTAAACCACATATATTAATACATTAATGCTTCGTATATTTCTTTACCAAAAATTTCTCTGTTATTTAATTATTTATAATAACTTCTTACTGAGACTGTACGTTATATTCACATGTAACAAAATCTTTAAATTCAAAAGTTGTTTTTTTCCTATATTCTTTTTTATAGTTTTGATTTTTCCATCATCATACTTTTCGCCTATATAATCACCTGTAATTAGATTATAGTCATCTTTAAAACAATCCATCGAATCAACTATAGATTCGTATGAACCTTGAGTAAACCCAATTAAATACCAACCATTTTCTTGGTAACGGAATCTAAAATATCTATACCATCTACTTGAACTACCTCCGAAAAAATTCAGTAGAACAGAACCTCTATCTATAGATATACCTTCAAAAGGATCTCCAAAAGTCCCTCCTTCATCCGCCAGAAGAATTGCTTTTTCTGCCTTTATTGATAACTTATATGTATTGTCTTTATTCCCAAAAGCTATTATTAAGTTTCTTGGAGAAGCTTCTTTCGATTGATTACTTTGCTCAATTATAAAGGCTTTATCCATTATTCCATCATTATTTAAATCTCCTTTTGCTAGGGCTAACTTATTATGTTTCTTTAAAACTTTCCTCCCTTTGGGTATAAATGACTTTATATCCTAAACATCGTTTTCCATTCTGTCCTTATCTCCGCTTTGAAGAAGCCCCATGTTACTATCATTTAATAAATCAGTCTTTTGTTTCTCTTCATTTATAACTTTGTCTGTAGTTGAAACTGATTTTTCAACTTGCGATATATTTACTTCATTTTTTTCATACAACCTACCGTCAAAAATAAATTAATTAATACTACTAATTTTTTCATGAACAATCATCCTTTCAATTTATTATATAAGGAGACGGCTATTGTAACTTCAAAGCAAATTTTCTTTGCTACCAAGTTTTATCTAACTAAATGCTACTTTTTATTAATTAATATCCGTTTCGAAACATTCTTTGAAAGATATTAGATAAACTAATAAGCTAGTGCTTTCCCATCTCTTCGTTTATCTGCTGCTCCATATTTTTGATTACTTTTCTGATTTATTATTATACCTTGTACTCCACCAAAATAAGAATCCATATCTTTTTTAAAATCTATTTTATAACCCATAATTTTAAGTTTTTCTTGCACATCTTTTGGTATCCGAGATTCAATTGTTAAAGGCATTTTCTTCCACATATGTATTCTTGGATAATCTATTACATCTTGTAAATCCATATTATGGTCAATTAAATGCGTGATAATTTGTACCATTGTATCAGGTATTCTAGACCCACCAGGTGTTCCTATTGTAGCATAAGGTTTCTCATCTTTCAATATCAATACAGGAGCCATAGTACTTCTTGGTCTTTTCCCCGGTTTTACTAAATTTGTCTTATATGATTTTGAAAAATTAAACAAGTGGTCGTTAAGTACAAAACCTGTACCTTTTGGTATCACTTTGCATCCGAAATGATGACCCACTGTATTTGTCACAGAAACCATATTTCCATCTTTATCTACAACAGATATATGTGTAGTACTATGAGATTCAAAATCTTTAGCATCTAATTGCGGGATATTTTGCAAAGCTTTTGTTTTATCTATCTGCTTTGCTCTTGCCTTTGCATATGATTTTGACAAAAGCACTGCTGAATCATCGCTAAAATCTGGATCTCCAACATGATAATATCTATCATTGTTTGCTATAAATAATGCTTGACTAACTAAATGTATATATCCTGTAGAATCAGGTTTGAGTTTTGATAACTCAAAGTTTTCTAATATATTTAATGTTTCGATAATTGGCACTCCACCTGTACTACTAGGTGCTGCTGTTAATACTTCGAAATCCCTATATGTTGTTTTAATAGGATTTCTTTTCTTTGTTTTATAATTCGCCATATCTTCCATACTGAAATATCCACCATTTTTATTCACTGATTCTACAATAGCTTGCGCAATCTCACCTTTATAAAACCCATCTCTTCCTTCGTTTGCAATTTTCTTTAATACCTTTGCATAGTCAAGATTTTTAAATACTTCACCTTCTTTATATGACACTCCTTCTTTTGTCAATACTTTAGCAGTTTCTGCATGTAATTTTAAACTATCTAGTGATTGTGAGAATATTTCAGCCAAATGTGGCGTAACTTTAAATCCTTCTTCTGCAACTTTTATAACTGTCTCTAAAATTTGAGTTGGTGTCATTGTTCCATTGTCCTCTAGAGCTGTCAACCATCCATCAACAGCCCCCGGAATACAGGCATTTTTAACTGTATTTTGAGACTCCTCATATTTAGAATATAACTCTAACCAAATATCATAATTTATTGCTGAAGGTGCTGTCTCCATATAATCATAGAAAACTTGCTTTCTGGTCTTATTGTTATAAACTAGCATGTACCCACTACCACCTATACCAGCTGCATTGGGCTCAACTAACCCTATTGCAAATGACGCTGCTACTGCTGCATCAACAGCATTTCCACCTTTTTTAAGTATCTCTATACCTATTTTAGAAGCTATAGGATTTGCTGTTGACACTACTCCATTTTTCCCCTTTGCATACCTAATACTAAGGTCACTTTCATGTTTATTAAGTATAGATTCATGCTGTTGTAATCGTCCTTGTTTTATTGGTTGATTAGGAATGTTACTAGGTGTTTGACATCCAGTTATAAATAATGTTAATACCAGAAATAGCACTATAGATAAGCGTTTTATTTTCATATTGCACCTCCATTTTATTAAATATTTTTAGTCAATATTACTTTTTTGCTAGTCTGTCAATGTACTGTCTTGTAACTTCAATATTCATATCACCTTACTTTTTTTATATTTGGTGTAAATATTATGTCAATAATATCATACTACTTCTAATCATTCTGTCGAAACATGACCCTGACAATCCTACGAACTCTTTATTGTATATTACTCATTATATCTAACTATTATATGTAATATTCCCTCCTACAAATATATATGAATACCACCTGTAAAAATCATTAGCAGGTGGTATTCATATAAAACTAAAAAAAGCCTTCTAAAATATATTAGAAGACTATGCCTAATTTCTTTTGTTAGAGTTAACAAATTTATATACCTGTCTATTTCTCTTTTAATCTAAATTTGTAAGGATCACCTAACCTTTTACATAATTCTTTAGGAGATATGTGAAATTGCTCTATTATAAAATCAACTTCATCACTAAGTGACGAGTCAAAGACTCCTGGATCATCTGTACAAATCACTAAATTTACTCCGGAATTATATAGTTTTAAGAATGGATGTTGTTCAATTAGCTTTACTCCACTTATGCATAAATTTGATGTAGGGCAAACTTCAATAATAGTTCCAATACGCTTCAATTCGTCCAATACATAATTTTGTCTATTTGTTATACCAAGTAATCTCTGTTGATTATAGTTTCTATAGATTTTTTCATTAGGCTCTTTAGTATATAAAATTTCTAGTTCAGCTAGTAATTCAGTCTGGTTGATTTTCACATTGTATGTTTTTAATTCTTCCATATGTTTAATATCATATTTAATCTGAGCGATTCTCTCTTTAACACTTTCGTAAACATGTGCCTCATTACATCTGTTAATTGCTATTAACGGATCTATTCCTAGTGCTATACAGTGTGCTAGTCTTTTTGCTCCATATAATGCAGATTGATGACACCATCGTATTGCACTTTCAAGTGACTTATCATAAAAATTTTCACCAATATGTACAACTACATCAACTGTTTTGTCTGGATCATTATTTCTATCAATACTTACTTCTTTATAGAAATTCTCTAAATTTTCGGGCGCTATTTCTTTACCAGAGAAATCAACGCCTACTATCGTATCTATTAAATCTGGGTTTTCTTCTATAATTTCTTTTAATAAAGAATAATCACCTAATCTAACAATGTATTTTGCTGTAAATGTATCAGTGCATGCTTCTTTAAAGAATCTTGCAAATCTAGCATGCCAACTTTTCCATTCTTCACTTGAACCCCCAAATCCATTTCTATACTCAACATATGTTAAACCTTCACGTTTATGACGCTCTGTGATACATTTTAAAACTACTTCAGGATTCTCTTTATCATAATAATAACCAGTTATGCAAATAGCAAAATAGCTTTTAATATTGAATTCATCAAAATTACCCTCTCCTCTAAATTTATAACAGTAAACTTCCTCTATTTCTTCTAATGAACCAGTTCTAACTGCTCTTTCAAAGATTTCTATAGGATTAAGTTTAACACCAAAGATACTTTCATATTTATTTAAGAAATCGAATCTATTCCAATTAATTTCTGTATAATGATTTTTTGCTAATTCAAAAAGATCTTCAGTATACAAGCATTGTAATACATGTACATGTAATTCTGTCTTTTTCAATAACATAATATTCCTCCATTTTTAAAGGTGCATTTATGATTTTAAATACACCTCAATTAGTTTTTTATTTTAGGAAATAGCTTCTATCCTTTAGACATCAATATTTTTTATTGGAATATATATTTCCATTACAGTATCTGGTCGAAAATGACATCTCTCATCATAAAATTCAAAGTCCATTTTAGTATCATCATAAACATACCCACTATCTTTGAACCATTCTTCAAAAATATATTTCCATGTCTGTCTAATTGCTTGTGGAAATTCGTTATTGCTCTTATTTTCACCTGATGTATCTACTGGTGGGGTTGTAAATACAGCATATTTTGCTTCTGGAACTTCTATAGTTATCATATCATCAGTTACTTTATTAAAATTATTAACGATTACGCCTAGTAGATAAGTTACATTATCTTCTTCATTATTAATGCATATCCCTACTTCTCCATGTTTAAGTGGATTGAGTTGTTTATACATCTTACACTCCCATCCATTAGTATCATAATTATCCCAAAATGCAGCGATATCTTTTGTATAGGTACTATCCTCAATATTAGTTTTTATGCCATATCCAGCCACTTTAAAACTATCTTTTTGAATAATTTTTGGTTCCATATTATATCCTCCTATATCAAATGCTGAATCATAACCTTCTTTATAGCTGTTAATCCACGCCATTCTTTTAATATATTGAGTAGGCGTATATCCAAATTCTTTTTTAAATGCTTTAGAAAACCCGCTATGCGTTTCAAAACAATAATCAAAGGCTATATCAACTATTTTATTACCTCGAAAAAGTTCAATTGCAGATAGAGACAATCTTCTCTTACGAATATACTCCATAACAGATTGTTCCATACATATATGAAATACTCTACAGAAATGAAATTTAGAATATCCAATGTGATTAGAAATCATCTGTGGAGTTATTTTCTCTTTTATATTTACCTCTATAAAATTGATACTTTTTCGTATGTCTTCACTATAATTCAAAGTATTCTTCCTCCCCGTACGGTATTGAATTATTAGTACTATAAAATTATAGCAATTTTATTTGATATAGTCTGTTCCAAGCTTGCTATTTATTTATTACTTGCTCAATCAAAGTTATTAACTTTATTCATCATCTTTTATCTTAAAATCTATTCATATTAATAAAATCCTCTGCATATATTAATCAATTGGAAAACTTAATTTTTATTAGGAGTGTCCATTTATGATTTACAGCGACTTCATCCATGTCATGTTTCTCAACATAGAAATCACCATCATCAGCTATATATGTCCAAATAGGAATTTGCTCACTATCATTATTTGTCTCAATATTATCTTGTAAACTAATTGGTCCTGATGATAGGTTTTTATCATATCTATTGATAAATTTCGTACTACGTACATGTCCATTTTCCTCACTAATTACAACTGTCATCATGAGATAATCTGACCTCTCTAAATCATTATTGATTAAGTCTTTTAAAGAGATACTCACTTCTCCATCAAATCCATCTTCCGAAAGAATTTTAGTACATATCCCGTTTTTTTCTAATAATTCACCATCACTCCATATTTCATAACTACAACTTAATTTCTTTTTATCCCCTTTATAGTCTATTGAAACACTTGTTGTACCAAGAAATTGCAAATGAGGTCCTAATTCCTTTAACTCACCTTTAAATAAATTTCCTTGCGTTATACTTAAGATTTTGCTTGAAGTTGTCTCTTTATGAGAACAAGATACGCTAATTAAAAGAACACATATTATTACAGATAGCATTTTTCCTTTATTAATCCTCGTCATTAATTTAACCTCCTGTTATAGATGAATAAGAGTTACTATTTCATATTTTTATAAAGCTCTGTGCTATCAATATCTATTATGATTGGATTATCATCATTATCACATAAATCCACTGTTATTTTTTTAATACTGTTATTATCATCTATTGTAATCCAAACAATAGCAGTATTCCTATCCCCTCTTATATTCATCATTAGATAGTTATCATGAATTTTAACAGCATGATTAAGAATTTTATAATCTACACCAATAGATTCGATAACCTCATCATTTTTCTTAATAATATCTAAAGCAACTTTTGATATTGGTTCATTTATAGCATCTTTTCTACGTTCATCTGTTGCCTCATAATTTTCCTTTATACTATCTAAAGATACTTTCATTCTTTGTTCATTCATAATATCTCTTTTCCGTTGGTTTGCTGCGTCATATAAAAGGACTGAGGCCATTAGTACATTTACTCCTATTATACAGCCCAATACTACACATTTTTCATAGACTAATTTATTATCATCAATTTCTTTGCCCAATTCATTCCCACAATATGGACAACAACTTGCGTTATCAGTAGAGCTATGCTTTAATGGTAATCTTCTATTACACGTTGTGCATTTCCAATATATTAGTGAAAAATAAATAAATGAACCACAGCACAACCCTACAATTATAAGAAATAAAAACGATACACTTGCAAATAGCAAAAAAAATGCTGCCGTATAAAGTGATATTACACTTATTCTTCTCATCTTAAATATATTTCTCTTCATACGCATCATACCTCCAATTTAAAAATTCTGATTTTTTACTATAAACATTTATCAAAAGTGAAAATATAATGTTTTATAATGCCCCAATTTACATCGTTTATCATAGGGGATTTTATATTGCAAAATAACTACCTCAAGCATAATGTTAGACTACATAACTTTTTCTAAACCCAATTATTTCCTTGAACTTTATTTCTCTATAGAAATCATCTGCTTCTTCAGATGATAATAAATCTAGCCTCGTTTTAGGATATAATGAGTGACAGATTTCTATTAATAAATTACCAAGTCTGTTACCTCTATATTCCTTCTTAATCAGTATCTCTGCTATGTATGTAGTAATTAGTTCATCAGAAAGAGCTCTCATAAATCCTATCACAATCCCATTCTTTAGAACAATTAATGCTACTTGCGAAGACACCCATGCATTTTTAGCATCATCTTCTCTTTCAATAAAAGTCATCCACCCTTCTTCTTCATACAATTTTTGTATAGCTTCAAAATATCTTTCATCATAAGTTTCTACTGTAATTCCATCTGGTAAATTATAATTTGTTAGAACACTACATAATTTCATCTTGATACCTCCAATTGATTACATATATACTCCTCTATAATTCTCAGGTAATAATTCTGCTATTTTTTTCATTATATAGTTTTTGGTGAATTTTTCATATTCCTTTTTATCTTGATCTTTTGCTCTCTTTGGAAAATCAAATTGTTTTCCTATGATGATATTAACATCTGCATAGTCAAAGTTTTCCGTACTCATATCACCATCTTTGCTTATAGGTAATAATCTTTCTGTCCCATATAATCCAATAGGTACAATAGGAGCTCCTGTCATTCTTGCTATAAGAAGAATTCCTTTTTTTGCCTCTATCAAACTACCAACTCTACTTCTAGTTCCTTCTGGGAAAATTAATAAGCTTTCTCCTTGCTTAACAAGCTTAACAATTTTCTTAAGACCTTCTTTATCAGAAGTATTAGGTTTTATATTTGTAGTCTTTATTACATTAACACCTATACTTGTAACAGCATTAGTTGATAGCTTTACACCTGCTACAAAAGTTGGATCAATCTCTTTTAAAACCTTGTCTAAAACTAATCCATCAGAATTACTTAGGTGATTACATATAAAAATAGTTGGTGTTTTTATAACCTTTAAATTTTCACTTCCTTGTACGTTTATATTGGCATATTTTTTTAAGTATTTATCAACAACTTTTTTCGATATGTATGTGACAAATTTATCAGGTAAAATATTAATAATTTTTGCAGTAGTTGTGGATATCATTTACTTCCCTCCTTTTATACTTGAAATTACTTATTGTAAAATAAGCTGATATTCTGATAATTTTGTTTTGTTATATAAAAGATTTATAAACCTTTGAAGTAAATCATAGGCTATTTTATTGAAACAATAAGTTTATCACTGCATCTTCTTCCTCAGAGATTACAGTCCCCCCTGGCGATAAGTGAAGTAATATCTCTTCTTTCTTCCACAATCCTCCTATTGTTTCTAATATTCTAATAGCGCATTTTTTTAATATATTAAATTGCTCGTCCAAATTATCTGTATTATACATTTCATTTATCAAATTATATAATTCAAAATCTGACTCTTTAATATGATTTAAATGTACTTTTGGCTTGCCTACTTCTAAATTATTTATTCTTGCATAGCATTGCAAGTACCAATCAAATGAAGAAAAAATAAAAAATCTTGAATAAAGCATATCTTTATATAGACGATATTCTAATTTATCTAATATGTGTTGAAATGTAAATCTGAATAAATGTTTTTCGAAATCAGTAATTTTTTCTGGCAATTTCCATTTACGCTTAATTCTATCTAAAATCGTCTTGGTTATACCATCTCTATCATAAAGTATTTTACAATTTAGGTGTACTAGATAAAAAGGGTTATTTGGAGTATCTGTTAAAAAATCTTCTATTGATAATATCATACAATCTGTAGGTATACCTGCAATATGAAAATGAACTCCATTAAAATTTTTCGATATTGATTTATTGAGAATAACGGTTAAGTCATAATCTCCTCCAATTTCCATATCAGAGTATGTTCTTCCCCCATATTCAACAATACCTACGACTTGCTCTTTCTTCTTTAAATTTTCTATTAAATTTTTAATATTTTTAAAAGATTTTATAATATCAGTCATTTTTTCCTCCATCTTAACAATCGCTTAGGAACAATTCCCTACTAGCTCTACACTATATACTTTTGCTTTATTCCATCTACGTCACTATTTTCTATAAATCTACCACTCATTAAACATAAACAATATATTCTTTCGTACGATGGACAAAAAACTCTCCAAGGTTGCCTATTATACATTAATATTTATAAACAATTAAACTATTTATTGCACTAAACATTTACTTCTTCTTACTTTCAAAGTTTTGTTGAACAAAACCAAGCTCATTTCCATCTGGATCACTAATAGTAAATTTCCGTGTTCCGTAAGGCATTGTCTGTAATGGCTCGATAATATTCACTTTATCTTTAAGTTGTTTCCATAAAGCATCGATATCATCAATATTAAAATTAAATCTACCTCGTGATGGGATTTTATCACTAACTGATAGAGCAAACACTGCGCCACTATCACATTTAAAATCAACATACTGCCACTTTTCATTTATGTCTACACCATTATTCTCAAAACCCAGAATGTTTTCATACCATTCAATTGCTCTCTGTAAGTCGGATACATTGGCTCTCACATGCGTAAGTTTTGTTTTCATCACTATCTACTCCCTTCAAACTATTATGTATTACCTCGAAACAAAAACTAACAAAACGGTGACACATTATCAATTCCTCTTAAACTTTTGTAATCTGTTTCAAAATAGGTTCTTGCGCAAGCATAGCTTCCCGATACTCATCAGAGGTACATGTCAAGAAAAGCAATTTGCACATCACCTGTAAGATTAAGTTTACTAATATTATATGGTTCGTCTAGTATAAATTAGCTTATTTGTAGAACGTATTAGTGTATATTTCAAAATAATACCTCCATTTTATTTCAGCACGACTGTATTTCCATGTTGACCTAGGGTTTCTTCTTAAAGACAAAAGATTTAACCCCATTTTACATACATATTAGGCTAATTCATAACCATATTTCGGACATTTTTTATTTATTAACTTTTTACCACACTTGCATACACATCCAATTAACTTTACTGGATTGACCCATTACTAGGCATAGTTAGGCACATCTTTGGTTACATCCTAATGGGAGTACACCAAAAAGCTTCAAGTCTCTCTGATATTTACTTTCTTTTTGCTATGTAAGCAGTTGTATACATATCTGTTTCTATAACATCATCTAAGTTTTCATATAATTCTTGAATTTTTGAATATAGTATCTTCTGTTTTTCATTATCTAAAGCCAGATAAGATGACTGAGAGAAAAACTCTTTTATCAATTTATCCTTAGTCTCAACTATTTTCCATTTATAATCAAGATAGTCTGCTAAATAAAAGTATCCACTATTTATAATTTCTAACTTCCTATTACTTTTAATATCATCCTGTACTACTTTTGCTGATTTTCTTTCAGGATAGTAATCCCATAGAAGTTCATATGCTTCTTTTACCTCTTTTATCTCAATATTTGGTGCTACATGCCATAACAAGACCAAATATCCATTATCATCTAACAAATCATAACACTTTTTATATTTAATACTTTTCTCTATCCAGTGAAATGCGGTAGCTGAAAAAATAAAAGAGGTTTTAAACGAAGTTTTAGGTTCCCATTTTTCAAATGAGCTCACATCAACTGTAATATCATAATTTGAACCCTTCTTAGCTAATATATCAGCTAAGTTCTTCCCCATTTCGATGCAATGAATCTTATAACCTTTTTCAGCAAATTTTAATGTAGCTTGTCCAGTACCCGCTCCTATTTCTAGTAACTTATTATTTTTAGATACATTAGTCCTATCTATAACCCATTCTATAACTTCATCTGGATAAGATGGTCTAGACTCATCATATATTTTTGCTGCACTATCAAATGACTCTCTTCTCTTCATAGTCACCCTCCCGTTAAGTAAACACATTCTAAAATCATAAGCTACATCCACTTTATTAGTTACTTGACTTATTTCATAAAATACATGCTAACTATCTACTTTAATTCCTAAAGAACTGCACTTTTTTATGGCTTCTGGATGTCCGTTGATTGCAGCTTTTTTATACCATTCTTTAGCTTTTTCATTATCCTTTTCTACGACACATCCTTTTTCGTAAAATAACTCTGCAAGATTAACCTGAGCATCTCTATCTCCATGTTTTGCAGCACGTTCTGTCCAATAAAATGACTTATCTATATCTTTCTCAATACCAAGTCCTTCGTAATAAAAATATCCAATTTGACATTCGGCCAATGGATATCCCTTCTCTGCTATTTTTAAATGCCCATCAAAACATTTTTTATACTGCCCACTTAAATAATATTTTTCTATTAGTTCATTGCATTCATCTAATTCTTTGCATGTTTTATAGTAATTTTCTGCCATATCAAACCTCCTGAATTTTGACATAATATGTGCTATGAATATTCACTTCTTTACAATTTTGGAAGTGATAATCATACCACCTCATACACTTTAAATCATTTTTCTAAAACAATTCATCTGTTCATTAATCTTAAATGTTACTGGATAATAACTTCCTCTGCGTAAGTTTCTATATCATCACTCATCTTTTTTATTTAACTCAAATTCGACCCATATAGGTTCTTCTTTGTTTTCTTGTACTTTCCAAAACTCCCAGAATGCCTCCTTTTCAACCTTCTTTTCGTCTATCAAATATATCGCCATTAGCTCTCCTTTTGAATCTTCTTCTGTATCCATTCTAACGATAGCATACTGTAAATATGAATCATCCTTAAAAGATAATTGGTAATAGCCATTATAAGCTGCACCCCCCGAGGCACAATAAGACCCATCTTTTTTAATGTTATTCATCTGTCTAAAGCTAAATTTATGACCGATTATTCTTCCATCATATTTTCTCAAAACAAATACAAATCCTCCTATTTCATCTCCTTCAATTACTACCTCAGGAACATTATCATTATCCATATCTATAAAGCTAAAATGCTTAGGCATAAGCTTAATCTCATAACAAAAAATATTGTTTAGATAATATTCTTTTTTAGATTCTTCTTCTATTTCAAGATCAAGAGAAAAAGTTTTTTCGCTAAGAAGCACTTGACTATACAATCTATATAATTCAGCATCAAAAGTATACTTTGAATCTAATTGATTCTCGATGTAATAGTTTAATCTTTTACTTAAACTATCATTAAATTGAACAGTATTATTTTCATTGTGTACTTCAATTGATTTTTCATTAATCTCATTCACTTTAACACCATCTTCACTATCTCTTAAAGTGCTATCTTCTATCGAAATAAATTTGATGATATTCGCTTTATAAGCAATCAAAATAACAAGTACACCCAGTATAATATATGTTTTTTTCACAATACATCGCCTCATTAACATAATCTAAAAAATACAACACAATCATTATTTATCATTTTTAGAATAAATACTACTTATTAAATATTCTATACCTATAAATTCCTATAATCAATAAGAGATGCTGTCGAATATTGTAATTATATTTTTTGTAAGCACCTACCTTCTCATATCTCACAATATTATTCTATCCTAAATTATTTACAACAACTTAAAGCGATAAGCAATTTTAGTTATTTAAAGAAATCACATTTTCTATTCTTTAAGGATATCATTAATATTAATTACTCGGGGACATTAACTTATCTATTTTTAGAAATTGGAAATTGTGTTACTAAGAAATCAAATATACCATCAATATTAGTTGCTAATAGTACTCCAAAATATATGAATTGTTCTACTATTGATTTTGCTAATACTTATGGGGTAAAATATATAATAAAATAAATTTTGATAAGAGGTTGTTTTATGAAAAAATCTATATTTATTTGTTCATTATTTGTTGTCATCTTAGTAGTTGCTTTTACTATTCAATTTATAGACAATAATTCAAATGAAGAAAGCAAAACTTCAGCGGTTGCATTTGGAATTGAAGCTAAAGTAATAGATGTATTTGATAATAATTGTAAAGTTATAGTAACTGGAAGAGATCAAAATTTTAGTAAAAATGATATTATTACAGTGTATTATGATAGTATTTATAAGGAATTAGATGAAAAGCTTTATGGTGTTAGAAAAAATGAAAAAACTACGTTATTAAGTAAAGGTGACATAATATCAATTACCTATTTTAAATATAAGAAAAATAAAGAATTTAATTCTATTACCACAAAATATGTTTTAATTCGGCATTAATAGTATATCAAATCAAAAATATTAATGAGACCTAGCTAGATTTATTATTATTTTAAGAATAAATCTAGCTTATTTTTCTACTTCATATCTACTGTATTAATTTATTATATTAATTAAATATCCTACTCCTAATAATGAACAAAAACCTTCATTTTCCCTTCAATATCGTATATCTAAACATATAATATTAACCAACACTGCTAGAACAAATCTATTGAACTCCCCTCTCTTCTATTAGTCTATTCTTGATATAATATTTTCTTTATTGTGTATCTTCTATAATTAAAATATTTCTACATAAAATGGATTATTTTTTACGCCTTTCCCTTTTATTTCACTTGCTAAATTTAAATAGTTTAACAAGCTAAATAGAAAAGTACAATTACAACTATGTCCATTATCTTTTGATGAAAAAAACTCCTGTTTATACTTCTTCAATTCACTCGAAGTGCACTGCTTAGATTTAAACTCATCATATACATCCTGTATAGATTCAATTGATAATGATATTTTAGAGTTACCTCTCTTGTATGTTATCTTCCTATCTGTAACTTTAATAATCTCAGAAGTTCCACCACCAGGATTTACAAATACTAACCCTTGGTTAGCTTTTTCTAATATTATAGTTTTAATATCCATAAAACTCCTCCTTGTAATTTAAGACTACTATATTAACTCTATATTATAATACCGTAATATAATAAAGCTTGTCTATATAACGAACGAAAATATTTAACATAACTTATATTTTCATAGTGTTCAGTAAATTGTTAATCATTATTTGTTTATTTTCAAGAACACCTACATTCATATAGAACTTAAGTGGCTGTTTTGGGCTTGATTTTATTTGTACACTAACCAGCAATCAAGTTCACCGCCTCTCTTTTTAGGCTCTACTTGATATTGCTGCTCTTTTATATCTACTTTTTAGGCTTTTACCAAAATGAACCTGATTTACAAAGTACATTTTCAAATGACGAAATCATTTCATTGCCACGAAGCTACAAAATAGATTATTACAATCTAAATCTTCACGCCTATTATCTATAGTATCAATAAAAATTTCTACTATTTGAGGGATTTTTTTATCAGCAATTAAATTATTTAAAACATGTTCTGATTTAAGAATATTTAAATAATCATGTCCATCTGTCAATGTAATAAACCCATAAGGTGAAGAATCATTTATATAAACAAAGGGTTTTATAAATATTTACGCCTCTAGGTTTTGAGAAATGTTAATTTTAGAATTCATACTTTGTAAATTGTGACTTTCTATGAATCTCCATCCGAGTTAGGCATCGAATAAATCATGTTTTTTTATTGTTTTATCTAGTCCAAACAAGCAACTTTGAATTTTTCTTAAACTGTTTTTTATTTTGCACTCTATTATTAATATCACTTCTAACTTCTTTTGTACAAATTCATTATTATCTTAAGTAAATTACACTTTCCAAAAAATACCTTGACTTTTTTAATACTAATGATTATAATTAAATTATTAACGTTAATCATTAATTATTGAATTATTATCAATAAAAAATCTAAGGAGGACATTATGAAAAATAAAAAATCTTTACACATTGTTAATGTAATCTTCATTTTAAGTACCCTATTTATTGTCTGCATTTTTTGTAGGTGTCTATTGGCTGTCTGTAATAATGGAGGACATTTTTCCTGGATTATAAGAAGTATATTTGCGAATGGCTCACTTTATATACCTTTTCTATGCTTCTTGTATCAATTAAGATGTATTATTAAGAATTCTCATAATAATCAATTGTTTTCAAAAGACACTGTTACTCGTTTTAAGAAAATATCATTTTGTATTTTTTCGCTAAATATTTACTCAATATATTATATTTGGTATCTCACTTCAGTACCTAGTCTCGTTTCAGCCACAGGAAAAGGGACAAAAGTAATTTATACAAATTATATTGCTGAATTTCCGGAAATTTTATTTTCTATTCAATCACCACTAATACCAATTTTTGTAATATCTCTGTTAAGCTTTATTTTTTATTTGTTTTCTATTCCTCTAGAATCATCTGTTCAAATGAAAAAAGAATTAGATGAGGTCATATGAAAGGAAGATAAAAATGAGTATAATTGTTAACTTAGATATTGTTATGGCAAGAGAAAAGATTAGTTTGAAAGAACTTTCAAAAAGGGTTAATATTAGTGAGCAGAACCTATCAAAACTAAAAAATTGCCACGTTAAAGCTATTCGTTTCACTACTCTAAACGCCATATGCCAAACTCTTAATTGCCAACCTGGGGATCTGCTTGAGTTTAAGAGTGATTGCTAATCAAATTTAGTCTACTTTAAATATATAGATTAATTATATACATAAGGTAGACATAATTAGCAAATATATTATTTGTTAATTATTGAATCATAACCATTAAAACCTAAGGAGGATATTATGAAAAATAAAAAATCTTTACACATCATTAATATAATAATTATTTTAAGTACCCTTTTTATTGTCTGCAGTTTTTGTACTCATTTATTGCATGTCATAAAAGAAGAAGCTTATTTCTGGATTAAGAGAATAATATTGATTTATAGCTCACTTTGTATACCTTTTATGTACTTCTTGTTCCAATTAAGATGTATTATTAGAAATTCTCAAGATAATAAGTTTTTTTCAAAAGACACTGTTACTCGTTTTAAGAAAATATCAATTTGCATTTTTTTAATTAATATTTACTCTATAGTTCATATTTGGCATCTAACCTCTATACCTCATAGAGTTTCATGTACAGGGCAGGAACCAAAAGTAGTTTATATAAATTATATTGCAAAATTTCCTTTACACACTATATTTTCTACCAAATCACCACTAATTCCGATCATTGTAATATCTTTGTTAAGCTATATTTTTTATTTATTTTCAACAACTCTAAAATCATCTATTCAAATGAAAAAAGAATTAGATGAGGTCATATGAAAGGAAGGTAAAAATGAGTATAATTGTTAACTTAGATATTGTTATGGCAAGAGAAAAGATTAGTTTGAAAGAACTATCAAAAAAAGTTAATATTAGTGAGCAAAATCTATCAAAACTAAAAAATTGCCATGTTAAAGCTATTCGTTTCACTACTCTAAACGCCATCTGCCAAATCCTCAATTGCCAACCTGGTGATCTACTTGAGTTTAAAAGTGATTGCTAATCAAATTAGACTATCTCGGGGATATAATTAATTATCTACCCGAGATAGCCACAGCAATCAAGATATTTATTAAACTCTTATGTACATATCGTTTAATTTTTTACATAAAAAGTAAACCACTTTAAGGTACTTCAATAGTTATACTATCCGTTCCGTTTATCTTTACACCATTTTTTTCATCAGAACCTACTGATATAACTATATTACATTTTTCAAATTGTTGTATTTTAATATCAACAGGGATCAAATCAACAATAATAGTCCCTGTTCCTCCTGTAGCTGAATGACTATGATTTGCTCCAACTTCAATAAACTTATACCAATCGTATTTTTCACTTTTAGTTTCAAATGTTGATATATTCTCCTTAGGATTATTACTACCTTTTGATAAAAAACTACTTGATACATTAGATATATCCCATTTTTTAGGAATATATAGAACAACACCTCCCCAATCATTCTCATCTACTTCAACATTAGCAACAATCCGTATATGTTTAGGGATTCCTTCCTTTCCTTTTACAAATATAGTTCCTTTTACATTTGTATTTAAACTAGTAGAATCGGTATTTACTGTGAAATCTTTTATCTTAATTATATCTTCATTCACTTTCGTTTTAGTATTAACTTTTTTACTTTCACAACTAGATAAAAGCAAAATCGCGAATATTAATAATATTATTGCTACAAATGACTTATATTTTATTCTTGCTTTCATACGTTACTCCTTTATATATTGTAATATATTTATATTATCTACCTTCCAGAGTATATAAGTATTTTTGTAAAAGATATTGAATAATTTTAATTATAACATATATTTAATTAAGTTAAAACGAGCCATAAATTCTTCTATGGCTTGTCTAATTTAACATCATATCTCAATGTTTTTTACTCTATTCAAGTAATAGATCGACTAATATGAATAATATTATCTAACTCAGAAAATCTTTTTTCAACTTTTACTATTGGGATTTCTTCTATCCCATATTTATTGCCCTTTTATTTATGTATTTCTTATCATCAAAAGTAAATATATTTAACCATATAATCAATACATTTATTTTATTATTAACAAATTAATTATTAATTTAAAACATGGCTAACTCATGAAATAGTACCTTTATCGTACCACTTCTTAAGTTAACCATTATTCTTTCTTAACTTTCAATTTATAAAATTAATAGACTTATATCTTATGATTAAACTATTTATCCAACCTTATAAACTGCCATAACACAACTTGAATAACTTGTGAACATAGCTCCAGTTGCTAATTGTAATGTCGTATTTCCTGTCGTTCTTATAAAAGATGTATGGCTTAAAGATACAGAAGCGATTCTGCCAATAGTAAATCTTTCATACGTGCTAAATAATGCAAAGTTCCCATCTTGTATAACAAGCATTCCTACATCAGGGGTATCTAAACTAGTTTTAATACAAGTACACTTAAAGGAAATCTGGTAAATTCCCGCTTGAGAAAGGGTAAAAGTAGAAGTATCGGTATTATAAGTTACAGCACTTCCAGATATAAAATCTATTGTAGGAAAATTAATAGGCATCAATATTTCAGTAATTTGTTGTCCCATTAAGGCTGAAACTTGGACTATATCAGTGGTTTCAGTGCAATTATTCAAATTAGGAATAGAGCTATTGCATAGTGTCTTTGGCTTATCTAATGTGCCATTTACGAGTGTTTTTGTTTCCATAAAAATGCTCCTTTTCTCTTTTTACTTTATTATATGATGGTCATTTCATTTTTGTTTTTCTAATGAAATATTGTCCATCTACTAGTAGGAATAGAAGCGTTTCCAAAGAATAAAAAGAAAAGTATTTTGACTATGGACTTATTCAGTGATTTCCATAGCTTAGTAAGGCGTATCTAAAGACCATTTCTGCTTCTTTAACTTATGATTCTAAGAACTTCATTGCTTTAGTTTCTAACTCCACTATTATGATATTCTGAATCTATGTAGGTACTGCCTGTCCATTCTCTAACTTTAGTTATAATAGCACATACTATCCAAAAGTATGTGCTAGCGTGCCTGCTTGAAACTTTCTTTTAGATACTCCAAAGAACTATAACCTGCTGTAATTCTCCCGTAAATATCAGCATCAAATTGAAAATCTGTATTATTTTGATGCGATTAATATAATTAGATCATTTTTTTTATTTTATCATGTAAACTTCCTGTCTTTTTTCTCATCAAAAGTAAATTTATTCAATCATACAATCAAAACTTTTCTTCTACATTAACAAATTGCTCACCTAATTAAAGACCACCAAATAACTCAAGAAATAGTACCCTAATCATACCACTTCTTGAGTTAGCCATTATTCTTTCTTACTTTCAGTTTATTTAATAAAAAATTAATGGACTTTTAGCTATTATCCAACCTTATAAACTGCCATAACACAACTAGAATAACTTGTAAACATAGCTCCAGTTGCTAATTGTAATGTCGTACTTCCTGTCGTCCTTATAAAAGATGTATGGCTTAAAGATACAGAAGCGATTCTGCCAATAGTAAAAGTTTCATAAGTATTAAATAATGCAATGTTCCCATCTTGTATAACAAGCATTCCTACATCAGGGGTATCTAAGCTCGTTTTAATACAAGTACACTTAAAAGACATCTGGTAAATTCCCGCTTGAGATAAGGTAAAAGTAGAAGTATCAGTGTTATAAGTTACAGCGCTTCCAGATATAAAATCTATTGTAGGAAAATTAATAGGTATCAATACTTCTGTAATCTGTTGCCCCATTAAGGCTGATACCTGGACTATGTCAGTAGTTGCAGTGCAATTATTCAAATCAGTAATAGGTTTATTGCACATTAAGTTTGGCTTATCTAATGTACCATTTATAAGTGTTTTTTTTTCCATAAAAATACTCCTTTCTCTTTTTACTTTATCATATGATGTCATTTCATTTTTGTTTCTCTATTTCTCAAAATTGGAATATACACTCTTTAAAATTGTATAAAAGAAGCTGAAGCTCTTTGTATAAATCCCTTCCTATTTATATGATGATTATTTAGCTATTATTGGTGTGATTTTGTAATAAGATTAAAGTATAGGAAATGTAAAAAACCTAACTCAGAAAGAGCTAGGTTTTATGCTTGGTGTTGGATCATTCCTTGGGAGTCCTTTATTTATATTATTAACCCCAAACACTTACGATTAGAAATAACTAAGAGATTATTAAATTGAGGGAAGAATATATTTTACGATTAGAGGTAATCTCTCTTTTGTTCTCATAGTAATCTTAGATGCTATAGCAACAACAAGTTCTTTATCAGGAAAACAGAATATATGGTTTCCTCCTGACCCAGCTGCTGTATAACCCTTTATATTCTTTTCATCAATGAGCCACCACAGATATCCATATTTATTTGAATTCATTGTGAGAGAATCTTTTATCCATTTCTTCGATACAATCTGTTTACCATCCCATACACCATAATTTAAATATAGTAGTCCAAAACGTGCCATATCTTTAGCAGTAATCTTTAAACCAAACCCTCCTACAGTATTTCCCTGTGGATCCTTTATCCATCCTTTCGCATTCTTACCAAAAACATCTTCTAAACTATAAGATTTCATATTATAATCTGGAATCTCTTGAATACCTATATTATTGAAAAGATATTTATTTGCAAACTCACGTGCTTGCATCCCAGTAGCACGTGTAAGGATTATTGAAAGAAGATGTGTTCCTGATGTACTATATCTAAACATACCTATGTGGCCATTTGAACCTAATTGACTAATAATGTACCTTGTCCAATTCTTTTGCCTTCTTAGCCTATCTAATGATTCATACTTCCAAGGAAATGGTGCAGTCATAGTTAATAGATGCTTTACTGTAATCATATTACTTATTGTCCCATTAAACATTGATGCATAATCAGGGAAAAAATCTATAACCTTCTGGTCTACGCTGTTTATATATCCTTTATCTATAGCGATACCTATAAGTGCTGATATAACACTTTTAGTTACTGATGCAACATTATGTGTATCTGTTTCAGTATACCCATTAAAATATCTTTCATATGCTATATAGCCCTTTTTCACGATAATAAAACTATTAATATTTTTATACTGAGAATTAATGCTGTATTCTAGATTCTTAAAATATTCTTTCTTCATCCCAATGTCATTAAGATTAGCATATCTCCACCTATTGGTTGGCCAATAATCTTGATTGCCTATCATTTAAGATACCTCCCTGTATTAGAATTGTTATTCTGTTTAAGTGCAGTAGGTGTACCCTCTGCAATAATGCGTCCTCCTTCTTCACCACCTTTAGGTCCTAGTTCAATAATCCAATCACATATCGACAACAACTCAATATCATGTTCTACTACAATCACTGAATTTCCATTCTTAACCAACTCGTCTAACAATATTACTAACTTATTAATATCATATGGGCTTAGCCCAACTGTGGGCTCATCTAAGATATACAATGTATCACCTTTTTGCCTTTTACCTATTTCTTTAGCGAGCTTAATTCTTTGAGCCTCCCCACCACTCAAAGTAGGTGTAGTCTGCCCAAGTTTTATATACCCCATCCCTACGCTTTCCAGTACTCTCAGTGTAGATAATACATTTTTATTATCTTCAAAAAATATAACTGCCTCGGATATCGTCATCTCCAATACATCCGATATAGACTTGTTTTTATACTTAATTAGTAAAACTTTATCATTATATCTTTGTCCATTACATTCTTTGCATATTTGACTGATAAAATAGCTACCGCCCATCCATATCTTCTCTTGGCCTGTTCCTCCACATACTTGGCATGCTCCTTTCGAATTAAAAGAAAAATGACCTGCCGTCAAGCAATTTTTCTTGGCGTCTTCTTGATCAGCAAATATTTTACGTATTTTATCCCACACTCCAATATATGATATAACATTAGAATTACTATTTCTACCTATAGGCTCCTGTGATACCTCTACTATACCTGATACTATAGTGTCGTCTTTACATGATTTAACTATATCGGTTATTAAAGAACTCTTTCCACTTCCAGAGACTCCAGATATGGCTGTTAATGATTTTAATGGTATTGCAAATGATAGATTATTTAAGTTATTTGTATTTGCATTTTTAACTAATAGCTTCTGCTGATTGTTTTGTGTCTCTCTTGAGAATACTCTATTATAAATTTCATTTTCCCCTGATAGATATTTACCTGTTATAGATTCATGGCATTTTAGCAACCCTTCGAACGAACCTTGATATAAAACTTCTCCTCCCTCTGCACCTGCTTTAGGACCAATATCAATTACATAGTCTGCTATTTTTATAGTGTTCTTGTCATGTTCTACAATGATAACTGTATTACCCAGTTCTTTGAGTTTAATAATTGATTTAAGTAATTCTGCTTTTTCTGACTCATGCAAACCTGCTGTGGGCTCATCAAGAATATATATAAGTGAATCCATCTTAGATTCTAAATGAGAATTAAGAAATAGTCTTTGTAATTCCCCACCGCTAAGAGTAGATAGTTGCCTATATAAAGATAGATGCCCTAGCCGAGATTTTATTAAATTCTCTAACTTACTATTTATATCTTTGAGGAGATTCCTCCCGATTTGACTTGATATAATATTGTTTTTCTGAATTTTCAGAAAATATTCAAGTTCAGTAATGTTCATTTTAGCTAATTGCCCTATATGTTTGCCTGCAATAAACACATCAAGCGCTTCTTGACCTACCCTATATCCTCCACATTCTTCACATTCAACTAATCTATATATTCCATTTGTATCATCACCATTTTTGATATAATTCCGTTCTAGAATATTTTGTACACAATAACTCCTATTAAAGCTATTATTCTTTACATATTGACCATATAATATATCTGCTTTTATTGCATCCTCAATTTGATTGAATGGTACATTAAGCACCTCTTTAAATTTTTTACGCAATAACTTTTTGTAGCCTTGTGTAGGTTTAATTAAATCCAGCATCTGTTCTAATGTAGTACTATCATCTTGAATTAACTTTTTCATATCTATGTGATAATAATGCCCTTTACCTGAACATTTTAGACACATTCCATCTGTAGTATTGTGCATAAAGTACCCAGCTGGTAAACGTTCTTCTACACTCCCGCATTTTTGACATGCTGTATCAAAATTAATATATGATCCACATCCCTGACAGACAGCTTTACCTTCTAACGTGTATAATAACGCTAATAACTTAAGTATATTTGTCTTAGAACCTACTGTCGAACGTGGATTACTCTGCCGTATAATATTTTGCTGAACAGCTATTGTTGGTCCAATTCCAGATATATTATCAAACTTTTCTTGTTCATCGATCATAGAAAACACACCTAAAGACTGGAGGTATTTCTTACGACCTTCCTCAAATACTATATTAAATGCTAGGCTTGATTTACCTGATCCACTTACCCCTGTTATTACTGTAATTTTATTTTTTGGTATTGTTATATTGATCCCTTTAAGATTATTAATATGAGCGCCTTCAATTATTATATTATTCATTATGCATCACCTCTAAATAGAATTATTTACTTAGTAGGTGGTTCTATAGTTGTCTGACAGGTACATAAATTTCTACGATGTGTTTATTTTCTGGGTGCGTTGATGGATCATTTTTATACATCTCTATAGCAAAACCTTTATCAGGCTGAAATCCACTTTGGATAAGCCATTCACCATACATATAATCCCATGCTTCGGGGTATTCATCCTGACTTATCTCAAAATATCCAATTGCATACTTTCCTGATGGTATGGTTAGTTTTCCTATCTGACCAGCAACCTTTATGTTATCATCTATTGCTAAACATATACTCGTTTTTAGATTATCATCATCTGTAAATTCTGGATTATCATGATATATAGCAAAAGGTTTTAAATCATTAATATCTACCACCTCTCTTGCCATTCCCCAGCTAATTAATTTATCTAATCTGCTTTTAAATATTTTTGATAGTTCACTATACGAACCATTATGCCTGTAATATATAGCTTTTATTTCATTAATTGTACGTACTACTACTTTACCTTTTACCGCAGTATTATTTCTACACTGACCACCTACTCTTCTATGATACAGTTGTAATTTTATAATGGCTTTGCCATTCTTGCTATCTATTTTGCTATTCTTGCTACATTGCTGTCTCAATTTAGATGCACTTATTCCAAATCTATTTTTAAAAGCTCTAGCAAATACTGCTGAATCTGAATACCCCAACGTCATTGCTATTTCGGTAATACTCATAGTAAAGTTATATAGTAATAATCCCACCGCTCTTTCAAGCCTAATCCTATTTATATAGCTAAGAATAGTTTCATTAACTATTGCTTTAAATATTCTACAAAAATGATATTTAGAAAATCCAGAGATATCTGCCAATTCATCCAGTGAAAGTGATTTGTTAATATTAGCTTCAATATAGTCTTGTACCTTATTAATCCTAGATATATACTCATTATACATCTGTGTAGTAGTGTAATTAGTCATATCTCAACACACCTTCTATCCTTTTGTATTATAAAAAGTTATCGTTTGTACTTCACTGTGCTAACTCCAAAACCATGAAAATTAAACACCAATCTAACGTCATCATATATTTTAATTTTTTTCATTGTTATATATCATTATTATCGTACCAAGGAAAAATTCTACTCTCTATTATATCATGTTGTCTCTAATTTCCTATGGTAAGGATTGAATAAAATTAAAATCAAAATTTTGGACACTACTAACCATTACCCTCCAATATTTTAAGATGAAATTTCTTTTGACACAAAAAAACATGACCTAAGCCATGTATTTTTATTCTAACTATGTCAATGCCTTATTCAGTTTTTCTATAGCTTTCTTTTCAATTGTAGATACGTAACCTACTGTCAAGGAGGGGCTAAAAACTCTTTATTTGTGAAGCATTGTATCAATATTACCATATTTTAAATATTGTATCTTAATCATGATTATAACCTCAAAGGGTGTTTTTAGTAATTCAATAATCCGATGCGGTTATCCCTTAGGAAATGATTCTGTTGTTAGACTCACCATGCTTTGCTCATGTTTCAAAAGCCACTCCTTTCGAGCAATCCCGCCACCATATCCACCTAAGCCCCCACCACTGTTTATAACTCTGTGACATGGGATAATAAGTGCTAATTGATTCGCACCATTAGCATTTGCTACAGCTCTATACGCAGAAGGTTTCTCCATTTTAATAGCTAGTTCTTTATATGACGTCGTCTCTCCTACAGGTATTTTCATCAGTTCATTCCAAACGCATTTTTGAAAATCAGAGCCTATTAGACAAATAGGTACAGTAAAATGTTTCAACTTACCAGAAAAATATGCTGTCAGTTCTTTTTCAAGCACATTAATCAGCTCTTTTCGGTCGGGAAGAATACTAGCGTGCAGTCGTCTCCTCAAACGCATGATTTCATTTTCAAGTCCTCTCCTGTCTACAAATTCCAGCAGATAAAGATGTGTATCATCACTTATTGCAATCATAGAACCTAGTCTAGTTTCTATCCAAGCAGAATATAAGACCTTAATTTCTTTACTCTTAGAAGGTAGTTTTCCCATTATTCTCGAAAAAGCATCTCGAAATCCATTACCTGACTCATAGTTACTTTCGATTTGCGCTGATATAATAGGTTCCTTATTTCTAATATGTTTAAATGCAATGCCGAGTCTTCGGGCTCTAGAATATTGAATAAAAGTCATCCCAAATTGTTTCTTAAACTGTCTTCTTGCCGTATTTGGGTGTATTGCTAAATCATCAAAGTCACTATCTCTCCATCGTTTCTCAGGATTAGCTTCTACAGCCTCTACTAATTTTTTTACATCTGGAGATAGTTTTGATGGTAAACTCAAAGGCTTACATCTTTTACATGGACGGTAGGAAGCTAAAAGTGCTTCCTGGGCATTACTGAAAAACTCACAATTCTCCTTCTTTGGTTTTTTAGCAGGACATGTAGGACGGCAAAAAATACCTGTTGTTTTCACCCCTACAAAGAATATACCCTCAAATTCAGGATTCTTGTCTATCAACATCTGGTAGTACCTGTCTATTATTTTTTTATCTGTTATTACCATAAATCTCACCTGCTCGCTTCTCAAAATCTTTATTTGAGTTGATATATGAAATAGGACCATAGGATATTCTTTTTACGCCAGTCTCTACAAGTTCAGATATTGAAGGCGAACCTTCACTAAGCATTATATTTACGGGGAGTGGTGACCTATCTACTAAATACTCAATCAAATTAATATCAGTTAGACCTGGTACAAAAATACACTTTGCTCCTGCTAGATGATAGGCATGACATCTTTCAAGTGCTAAATTAACAGTAAAAATGTTATGCTCACTTTCCATAAAGAAAATGTCCGTACGTGCATTGATAAAAAGTTTATATCCTTTACTTTCAACAAAGTCACATATTCGTTTTATTCTATTAGATTGTTCCTCAACACTCTGTAAAGTATATTTTGGAGCTCCGATTATTCTGTCTTCAAAATTAATACCAACCACACCAATCTCAAGCAATGAGAGAATATTGGCTAATAACCCGTCACTTTTACTACTATAACCAGTTTCTATATCTACACTCAAAGGAATTGATGTATTACTTGATATTTGTGAAGATATTTTTATCAGGCTCTCAAAAGGCATTTGCTCTCCATCCTCATATCCCAATGAGTCTGCAATAGCAAAGCTACTAGTTGCAATAGCTTCTGCACCAACATTTTGGATTGCTTTAGCCGTTTGTACATTCCAACAATTATAAAGAATTAATGGTTTTTCATTTGCATGAAAAGATATAAACTTATTGTAGTTATTATTATTCATAATTAGTCACCTCATATTTTTCTGTAGTGTTTTACAAGACTAATAATAACATTTTTAAAAAGATAACATGCCAGAAAAATTAACACTAATCTCTGCTAAGCCGTTTTATCCATCTCAATAATTTGTATTTTCTTTTTGAAACTAATTACCATCAAATATAATATTTCATCTTATGTAAGCCTTTTTTGTGAATTATCAAGTGTTTAACTGATTGCCCTCCTAAGAAATAATCTCAAAACACTTTGACTCTTGCTACCATTAAAACATTATGATCATAAATACATTAAATTTATCAAAAGAGTTATTATCTGAAACATAATACAATAAGATCAAAATTTCTTAGTTCTAGTATGTTCTTTTATCCTATCAATGCATTCACTGATTATCTTATATATACTAATAATTCATACTCCAGACTGTCATCAAATAAAAAATAGACAGTATAATTTTTAATGAAGGGAAATCATCAATGACATTGGTATATTAACTTCTATAAAGTAGAACCCTCCTATATGGCTTGTAGTATCTTGAAACATCTTTTAGTTAGTTCCTTCATACTCATTAGGTATAAATATGTAACAGTTTTTTCATTATGCGCTCAATGCAATTTTATCACAGTTATATATGGTAAAATTATATATAAGCTAGATTTCTTTTTTTCAGAATCTTCATCTACATTACTATTAAAACAAAACTTTTCTTTACCAACTCTAATATTATAAAAGCTGAGTAATAATATCACTCAGCTTTTAACTTGAATTCTCTTTTAAATTGTTGAAGGCTTTCTTTAACTTGCTTAAAGCTTTCTTTTCAATTCTCGATACTGTCAAGTTAGGGCTAAACTTTTTTACTGAGATTTGGATTCCAAAATAATAAACCCTTTATTTACTTGGATCATAACAAATAATCTACTCACTTTAGTTTATCTTCAATTTTTAGAATAAACTCTTTCCACTCTTGTCTCTCTCTAAGTTCAGATAAATCAAATTCATTTTTCATTCTATTAATATCATTAAATCCTTCATCTATGGCTTTATTTAAAAATTCAAATGCTAGTTCAAACTCTTTACCTTGCGCCCACCCACGAGCAACATTATATAAATCCCTTGCTTCTGGTTTTCTAATGTTAAATGCTTTCATATATATTTCCTTAGCAGTTACTACATCTTTTGAATTTCTCAATATATTATATCCTGCATTAATTAGGTTATAATATTCGTCAAATAAAAACTCACGATATATATTTTTTTCTGCTTTCTCAAAACCAAGCTTTTCTGCTAAAGCTATTGATGAATCATTTGTAGCATAGGCACCCCAATGTGGTGTGATACCATTTGATACACAATAATCTAGGAATTCTAATGCTACTGCTGTCGCAAAGCCTTTATTTCTATTCTCTTCATCATAAGTATTTATTACAATCTCATATCCTTTTTTACTAACATAACAAGAGCTACAACTACTTACTATTCTACCTTCATTTATTAAACAAAATCCTATACCTTTTTCTAAAAATTCCTCGTTACTATTCCAGAAGTCACTTATATCAACACTTATTGTCTCTTCTGTATCATTATCAAGAAGTTCTTTATCTATTTTTTTCACGTAATAACCTTTTGGGAGTTCATTCACACTACTGATTCTTTTATACTTACTCTTATTAAAATTTAATTCTTGTCTAAATCCTGTAAGTGGATACTTATCCCTAAAAATGGTATCAACAGTATCCTTCCAACCATCTTCCTGCAACAGAGTACATACAAATGTTGATGCCCCCATTGATAAGTTTTCTTTCCCTAATTTTTCTGTTACAAATGAATTTAAATAATTATTAAATTCTAAGTTATTACTATCTCCAATAAAATAGTACATACAAAAGACTGCCCAAACTAGAGCTGTTTTAGGTTTCTCAATATCATCTACAAAAACTTTTGCCCTGTTATTTCCTTCAATAATAGCATTTAATGCAGTATGATCCTCGCAATTCATACTTTGCAACAAAGGTTTTATTTTCGGGTATTCTCTTTTATTCAATTCATAAATCATACTAAACTCCCCTTTATTAAATCTTATTTTTTCAGAGCAAACCACGGACGGCGAGCCCTTTCATAATTTAATATATATGTATATAATCAAAGCTGCTTTACTAGTAAAATCCCATGATAGTTGTCCCCATAGATATTAGGTAACATTCCTGAAGGTACATACCCCATTGAAAGAAACCAATCATATTCTTCTCTTTCTATAGCATGAATATCTTTTAACTCCATCCATGGTTCGTCTAACGGTCTATTATGACATGACAGTCCTATTGAACCTATAGTAAATCGAATAAGTGCATAATCTTTACTATTAGCAAAAGATTCTAGTACTTTAACTAAAGACTGTAATTCATTACCTATTTTATATATTCCATTGTCATCGTAACCAAGACATTCTATTTCAAGAGTCTTATAGTGCCTTAATTTTTTACATAGGATCCATCCCTTTGGCTGGTCTTTTGATGAACCATAGTACCAGCCAATCCCTGAGCTTAATTGATTTCTAGCGCCTTCAAAATTCCACCATTCGGGTTTAATTTCAGCCATAAAATTAGATACAATATCAATATTACTTTCATTTATACTATATACTTCCATTAACTATCCCCTCTCGATCTTTAAAATTTCTCTGTACCAAGCGTACGGATATACATTGTTATATGATGCTGATTTCTTCAAGTTTCAAGCCATATTCACACATTATTTCTCTTTAATCCTTCTTCCTGATAAAATAAATACTGTAGGGTATAATTCTTTATTCCTGCTATATGTAATTTGATTAGCTATACTTTCTTGTGAAATAATCATACCTTTACTTATTATTTCTTCATCAAAATAATCATAGTAATTTAAAACTAAGTCCTCATAAAAAACTATACCTTCTTCAAGTTCTTCACAATACTTTATTTCTAATAATTTTGTTTGCTTTAGTTTCGACTTCCACCAGCTCGGTGAATGGTATTTTGAATAACAAATATCCCAAATATTCCACTTCCAATTAAAATTATACACTTCGGGAATACTAGATGCATTAAAATTAGGTTCTTGGTTAAAACATTCACTACCCATACAAAATGTACCACCAACTTTTAATGTTTTTAATAACTTTTCTATAAAACTATCGTTATCTCCAAAAATAAAGAACGAATTCATACAAAATATTGCATCAAAATAATTGTCTGCAAACGGAATATTTTCTACTATGTCTAAATTAAGTGGTATTATTTTATTATAATATTTATTATCGCATATTCGATCTTTAAGTTTAGAAGGAGATTGCCAAAGATCCACAGCAATGACAG
The DNA here is from genome assembly GCF_056892235.1 of Abyssisolibacter sp. ZYX002. Taxonomy (NCBI): domain Bacteria; kingdom Bacillati; phylum Bacillota; class Clostridia; order Eubacteriales; family Clostridiaceae; genus Abyssisolibacter; species Abyssisolibacter sp. ZYX002. The sequence continues at coordinate 490,155 of NZ_JARMXH010000001.1, read as the reverse complement.
TTACATCAAATTGTTCAGCTAAGTAAATTGATGTTGTCCCAAATCCACATCCAAGGTCAAGTACAATATCACCTTTCTTTAAATTCATATGCCTAAACATTTTGGTAGCTAAATACATTCCTCCTGTACCAATAAAATTATCATATAATTTATCTTTCCCATACCCTTTTAATTCTGGGTATTGGTCAATATCTATAGTTCTAAAATCTATTAATTTCTCTTTAATATTCATCACATCACATCCTAATTCATATATTTGCTACTATATATTTTTTTAAGACCCAAAATCTAATCCTTGAAATAAGTAAGCCAGTTTCATATAACTACTTGTCCCAGTTTTCATTAGCCTATAATCTAAAAAATAGACACAAACGTTAATTATCTTATTTATAGTTTTTCTATCAATCCATTTATAACTAAAAAGACAATCTAAAAGGACAATTCGATTGCATATACTAATTCTTTTTTCACTATAATAAAAACCTTCAATATCATTAAATTCCATATACATAATCTTTTTTAGTTTATTAATGCTTTTTAGTTTTGTAAGTAGCAATAATACTTTTCCCATTTTTTACATCACTTTTTATGCATACCACGTACTTATAAAGGTTGCTTCTTTCTCTTGCAACCTTCCCCTTAGTACTGATTGAGTGAACATGTCGCTATACTATTTTTTAATTGTTATATCCATATTTCTTGTTTTTTGTTAATAGTATTTTCATCCAATAATATTCTCTTTTAATTATTACCTTATCATCAGTTGTAGATTTATAAATTTCTAAAATAGAATATCTAAAATTATCTTTAATATATGTATCATCTAACGTCTTTAAATCTTTATTGCCACCATGACATGTTTTAACATAATTTTTCCATCTACCATATAACATATTATCTCCATAAGCAGACCCTACATATCTTTTTCCAGTGCTAGCATCTGTAATTAAGTAAACTCCTTTTTGGTTTTCTAACGCTGCCTTCCAGTCTTTTTTATCGATGACCATTTTTAATTTTCTCCATGACAAATCAATTTTTTCATATCCTGGAAAATTATCATCTTCATATGTATCACTAATTATCTCATAAATTTCACATTCATTGATTACACTTTCAGCTTTTCTTATTAAATTTTGTGATTTATTTTTAAATCTAATAATTAAACGACCAAAATATTTTTCATATTCTTTAAGATGTTCGTATTCATATCCAATATCATTAAATTTGTTCAAGTCTTTTGTTATACGACTTATATCAAATAGTAACCACTTATCAATCTCTAACCTAATAAATCCTATTGCTATTTGCCCTTCTTTAAATGATTTATTTTTTTTATAATTCCAAAAATGTCCATCATAAAGTCTTTTATTGTTTTCCTTAAATAATTCTACTGGGTTATATTCACCCATACTTTTATTAAATCTTATTTTTGTATTTTTTAAATCTGACTCTGATATTTTTAAGATATCATTTAACAAAATCATACCATTTCCCCCATCTATAACTTTTAATTATCACTAAACATAAACAATTAACAAAGTTGAATATACCCCAGAGATTACAATTCCATTTAAACTATATATTTCTATGTGTACACTATAAATCTACTGGTCTAGCCAATACTTTTAATAATATTATTTTGAACTCAACTCAAATTAATATATCCATTCTTAAATAATGCAATAACAATATCCATTTGAGAATTATGTTTTTTATCACTAATTTTATTCCATAATAACTTCTTATTATCTGCTAATTTAGGCTCTACTCTCAATATCTTTATTGCCTCTATTCCATACTTTTTATTTTTTTTAGACCTAGTATATTTCCCTTTTTTTATTCCATTTACAAACCCTTCTTGGCATAACCCTAAAAAACAACTTTTTGGACATCCTTTTTTGGCACTTGCCTTGCTCTTGAAAATCATACTCGCACATATGTCCCAGCATTCAGTTAAATCAATGGTTGGCTCGGAAAGCTTCATCTTAATAGTTTTTAGCGCTACTTCACCGTATTTATTATTCATAATACCCCTCCTTAGATTACTCCTTTTATAAATAAAAATATAACTAATATATTTATCTATAATTAAAACAATAGTCAGCTTTATTATTTATATATAGTGTTCATTCTTTTGTTGCGTATCAGAATATATTTTAGTCGTATACTTATATTTTTTTACCATACTATATGATTTATAGCCTCTAGGGTCATTTTCTTTTATGAATACTATCTTGTATCCTAATTTATCATAAAATTTTTGTGCTTGAAACTCCACAGTACCTAAACTAATGCTATAGACATTGAGCTCTTTTGCTTTTTCCTCAATCATATACATAAGGTTTTTACCTATTCCATTTCCTCTATACGCTTCATCAACTACAAGCCAACCTATATACATTGAATCTTCATAAATACTTCCATGTACTCCACCAACAAATATATTGTTATCTAATGCTACGAACATTATATTTTTCTCTTCCACTGATTTAACATTGTTTTCTATATTAAATTTCTCTAGTTGATTTAATACAATAGAATTATATTTATCTATTTTTTCAGTAGCCACTATAACTTCTGTTTGTGCATTACTTTTAATATTAAAATCAGTATTCTTCAGATAGAAATCTCTAGTTGTTCTTGGTGTTTTTTCTGTAATTCCTCCAATATCAAAACCTATAGATTTAAAATCTTCTACTCTAGATTCAACTTCTGTATATAACTTTAAACCTACGGCTTTATCCCTATAATAAAGGCTGATTTCTGAAATCAATTTCCTTAGAATATCAACATCATCATAACACATACTCCCAATACTTACCCAATCCCAATAATAATTTGTATAAACAGCTCCCACCATTTTTTCACCATCAATAGCATAAAAATATTCTGATGATGAATCTCTTTCTCCAGTATATTTTAAGTTGTAATCTCTTAAATATTTTATCATTTTATCTTTATATTTAAAATTTTTGTCCTCTATATACCTCATTATAACCCCCTAGTCTGTTTAATCATATACTCGTCTTCTTTTTGCAGCATTATTCTTCTTATCTATATTTATACTCTTTGTTATTCTAATGCAAATGATAGTTTAAATACAATCTCTCTCTGTTCCACTTTCACCTCAATATTACCTCCCATATTTTCAACTAGAAGTTTAGTTATAGTAAGCCCTAATCCTGAACCTTGATTGTTTCGTGATGAATTTTTCATATAGAATCTCTTGAATAATAGTTTTGCCTCATCCTCATTAATATCTTGAATATCATTTATAAATGTTATGATGATATTTTTATTGCCTATATCTGACTCAACTTTAAAACTGGTTTGACTATACTTGATAGCATTTTGAATTAGATTATTGAATACTCTTTGAATTGCAGTCTTATCCAATTTCACCATTGACTTTTGGCTACTTATCTTAATATCAACACTTATATTCTTCTTTTCAAAATCATTATAAAAAACAAGTAATAGTTCTCTAAGTTCTTTGTTAATATCTATTACCTCTAAATTCATCTTGTAATCATTGACCTCTAATCTAGATAGGTCATAGAATGCTTCAATTAGATTCTGTAGTACTACAGCTTTTCTTTCTATTACAGATACATATTCATCTATCTCATCCTGAGTAGTGTTTTCATCGTTAATAAGTTCAATATATCCTCTTATAGAAGTTAGAGGTGTTCTTAGATCATGTGATATATTCTCTATGTCTTTCTTTATCTCTTCTTCTCTCTTGATATATCTAATCCTCTGAAGTTGTGTTTTGGTCAGATGCTCATTCAGAGAGATCAATAATTTTTCTAACTTTTTGTCTGGATAGGCAAGAGTTAGTTTACGGTTGGTTTCTATATCTTCAGTAATTTCTTTAAAATCTTTGGTGATTTCTTCAATATTTCTATAAACTAAGAAAAAGCGTGCAGAAAAATACACACTTACTATGAATAATATAATTATGACTAATTCCATTTTCCTACACTCCTTTTTGCAATATGTCCTATTATATTCACTTTACTAATAATTACTTATTTAATTTCTCTCTTTTCAAATATTCTCTGTCCTATTATATAGAATATTATACTTCCTACAATACCAACAACAAAACACTTTATCATTCCTTTATTAGTACTCCAAGTCATGCCCCACTCTTTGGTTCTTCCATAAAATGTTGCTGTCAGCATATTCCATGGCATCCAATTGGCTATCTCCCTAAACACCTTTATTCCCATACCTGCTAAAGATAGTAGTTTAGGTACTACTACTACTATTACACCCCACACACTCACTGCTACAATATCATTGTCAAAAATAAAATATAAAGAATGAGCAACAGTTACGCTGAATATGAACAGGGGGATACATGCTATTATAGAACGAATTAATATATTAAAATACATTGCTCCACTATCATTAAGCATAGCATAAGCACTTATAATAAATGCACTACAAATGAGTATCAGATTAATTGCTGAAACAGCTAGCTCCATTAAAAATTTGCTAAAGTAGATTTGCTTTCTTGTAATTCCGTATGAAATGGAGTTCTTTAATGTATGATGTTTGAATTCTTGTCCTAGTACTATTGCAACTAAAGTTACACACAACATCATAGGCATACCCATACCAGCGTATAAATTAGAAAATGAAAATCTAGTATTTCCGTAAGGAAAATTATATTGAGTACTAGCATACAATCCTAAGGCTATATTAATAAAGGTAACAAATGATAAGCACGATAATAGAAATATATAATTGCCTTTAGTTCGTAGATTACGATAGGCTTCACTTTTAATATAATTAAGCATTTTCAATACCTCCAATCAAGGTCATATAGTAACTTTCAAGGTCAATAGACTTTTCTTTCAGTCCAACTAAACCTATTTGATTAGCTATAGCCAATTCACTTATTTTCTCTGGAACAACATTATCATCAAATATATGAATAATATCACCCTTTAAAACTTTGAAATCCTTATATCCTAGTTTCTGCTCTAATAATGCTGATAACTTATTAGCATTAGTAACTTTTACTTCTAGGTAACTTCTACATCTATTTTTAAGTTCTTTGGCTGATAATTGTTCAACTAATCTACCCTTACTCAAAAAACCATAGCTAGTTGCAACATTAGATAGCTCAGTAAGTATATGACTGGAAATAAGTATTGTAATATTCTTTTCCTTATTAAGTTTTAAAAGTAATTGTCTAATCTCAATTATCCCTGATGGATCTAATCCATTTATAGGTTCATCTAAGAGTAATAACTCAGGTTCAGCCATCATAGCAAGAGCTAATCCTACTCTTTGTTTCATTCCCATTGATAAATTGACATACTTTTTCTTCTTTGCATAGATCATATTTACTTCATTAAGTACCTTATCGATTTTATCTTTTCCTGGGATTCCCCTTTGGATTCTATAATACTCCATATTCTGTCCAACTGTAAGCTTTGGGTAGAAACATGGCGCTTCGATTATAGCTCCAATCCTTCTTCTTACACGGCTTAATTCACTGTTAGATGATTTTGAGAATAAATTATATTCTCCACTACTAGCTTGTGATTGTCCCGTTAATATTCTTAATAAGGTGGTCTTTCCAGCACCATTATTCCCTACTAATCCATAGATATCACCTTGTCTAACTGTCATGTTTATGTCTGATAAAACAGAATCCATACCATAAGCTTTAGATAATTTATTTGTACATATAATCTCTTTCATTTTGCACTCCCTTCTTGCTTTTCACTAATGAATCTTACATAAATAATAATAAATTAATATTATTAATAAATCCTCAGGAAAGTTTAAAGAAAGTTTAAAGATTGTCAATTCCTCAATTTAAAACCTATTCCCCAAACAGTTTTAATGTATTCGGATTCTTCGTCACCTATAACAGTTTTTATTTTTTTTCTTATATTACTTATGTGAACATTAACAGTATTATCTTCTCCATAGTATCCATTCTTCCAAATAAGTTCATATAATGATTCTCTCGAATAGACCTTACTCGGATTCTTTATTAATATTTTTAATATATCAAATTCATGTGCCGTTAACGATATTGGTTTTTCATCAACCGTAACCTTTCTTGATTCTTCTTCAAGTACTAATTTCTTAAATCTGTATTGATTTGGTCTATTTATTTTCCCAGTTTTAGAAATGAATTTTCTATATCTTCTTAACTGTGCATTTACTCTAGCTAGAATCTCTTCAGAAGCGAATGGCTTAGTAATATAATCGTCTGCTCCAAGATTCAATACATTGACCTTATCTTCTAATGAAGTTTTGGCTGTAATAACTAGTATCGGCATCTCTTTAGATTCTCTAATCTGTTTTATCAATTTCTCTCCATTAATACCTGGCAACATCAAATCAAGCAATAATAAATCGAACTCTGCTATAGACATTTGTAGTGATGCCTCACTACCTGAGAAAGCCTGAGTTACTTTAAAATTCTGCTTACATAATATTGTTGTTATTAAGTTATTAATATCAACATCATCTTCAACTACTAAAATATGTTCTTTATTCATAGTTACTCCTAACATTATACTTAATCATATCTATAGATAATAATAGCATAAAATATTTTAAAAGTATTCAACTTCATAATAATATTATTATACTTAAAAACCATTCTTTACTATAAAAGAAGTTCTATTAGACATCAACTACAATACAGCTAGTTTACATGTACAGAAACTACTAACATCAAATAAAATCTTTGTAGACGATAGAAACCGCTTTCTTAGGTTCTACGAAATACTTTATATTTTAGATAATAAAATGAGGGATAACCCCTCATTACATATCCTCATATACTACAACACAAGTTATTTATTTATCGATTTTCACAGACTTTACATAACTTCATAGTCCCTTTCTGTATATTGGAGAAACAGTTGTATGACTAAATTCTAAAATATCCGTTTGTGTACCTATATTTACCTCGACATGCTCGATATTTTATATCCATATAATCTATATCATGAGTATATCTTGTAAAATAACCTGCTAGCAATGCACCTGCACCACCAAGTGTATATATTTCTAACTCTTTTCCATCATTAAAGCCAAATTAACTAAATCGAATTTAAACTTAATATCATCTAGAGTCATTTTCGATAATTCTAATTTTGAATATCTTTCCAATATACTCACTCCAAACTATATTTTCTCTAATTTTCTTATTAATATTATTTTACTCTACTTACTTTTTTAAATCAATTATTTTGTATTTTTAATATATATCCTAAGCTATTCATGCTTCTTTTTTTATATCTATAAGAATAGCATAATCATCTGTTGTATGAGCCTTATCTAAAGTAGCATAGATCGAAGAACCATATTTGCCTAATGCCCAGCACAAATATGTACTTTTTGATGCCATTAATCCTTTATCCTTTGATATATCACTTTTAATGTCTCCACATATATATAAACGATTAAAAAGGTTAATTGTTTTAATTGAATTATAAACTATCATAACTAGCCATACCAGAAACCGCTACAATCTTGGCCTCTTCTAGTTGCTTTAGAACTATATTAACAAGCATAGTTTTTTCTTCTGGTTTATCAAAGGGTTCACAGATTATATTATAGCCTTTGAATATATCTTTTGTATTTATAATCTTAGTGTAGATATCAGTTATTTCTCAGATTTCAGCAAATTTAATAGCTGCTGACTTTCTTTTAATAAAATATCTCTACCATTTACTATCATAATCATAATTCCTCTTTTTTCAATACAAAAAAAGCGCAAAACAGCCTACACCCGTTTAGTGGTGTACCCCATTTTGTGCTTCTTTAATTAAGAATTATATGGTATCTTGCTATGCTAGTCAAAAATTTTTTTTATTATTGAAATATTTCATAGATAGTCTCTAATTACTCTCCATCTATAGTTACACTACGTTTTATTATCTTCTTCAATGATCTTTTAGCTCTATGAATTTTAACTCTTACATTTCCTTGCGAAATACCTAGAAATTGTGCTATTTCAAAATTTGATAATTCATATTTATATTTCAGAGCTAGAATATCTGAATATGATTTTTTTATTTGAATCAACAATTTTATAATTTCTTGTTCATTCTCTAGATTAATTATATTCTCATCCAGAGAAGTATTTTCTCCTTGTAATAGTTCATATCTAATATTATCCATTGGTACTAATTTCCTTAACTTTTTTCTGTTATATCTATTTATTGCCATATTTTTGACTATTGTGGTAATATAAGTTTTAGTCTTATAACTTTTAGGTATCATAATTTTACTTAATTCATTAAAAATCTTTAATATAGCATTCTGTACAACATCTTCTGCCTCATGATAATCATTCAATATGTTAATAGCAACATAGAACATTTCTTTATAATATAGTATATAAATGTTCTCTAATTTACTCATTTGAGTGACCTCTCTCCCTTCCTTAAGTAATATGTCTATTACTTTGTAATTTTCCCTATATACTTTTCAACGAAAACATTATACCACACTTGGTTTATTTTGTAAATTTTGCCTTATTATAACATTTGATTTGTCTCAATCTCAAAAAAGACATTATTATTTTTTAGTACTAAAGGAAAATGCGCTAGGTAAGGAAGAATAAGTCGTCTTCTAGATAATCCTAAAAATCAAATTAGAATAGACAAAATTACTCTATGCAACTAAATAACATCGTAAATTAAAGAAAACTAATACTAATCCTTTTGAAATAATTCATAAGAGTATTAGCAAATATATGTGACCTCCATGAATAATAATAAACTCGTTTTCAGAACATTAGACATTGCTCATGATCAATATCATAATACTAAGCAATCTTTCATAATATCAGAGACTTCGATACACAAGTAAGATATTTAAAGATAAACTGGATGATGCAAATATGACCCAAAACATGTCTAGAGTATCTCGCTACATGATAATAGTCCTATATAAGCATTTTGTGAAATGTTAAAATCAGAAATGTGCTATCTAAAAAAATTCTATTCATATTAAGAACTAAAAGCTACAGTCATTGAGTATACATACCGTATTACTATAACCGTTGATATCAAAAGAGATTCGACTGTAAGGACCAAAATAATGACAGCATCTTTATTAGGTAGCATAAAAGCTGACGTTACCATAATTAAATGATTGACGTCAAAAGTAACTTTAATTTTTTTCACATATAGAAGAATTTAATATCTTCTATATGTGAAATACTCCTTAAATTTTATTGGTTACCACAATACATAATATTTATAACCATTTATATTAGAATAATTATGTTTCTTTGTATCGTTCGTATGAGAACTATATTGTCTTGTTACAGTATCATTTTTGACTATTAGGACAACGTGTCCCGAAGATGTATAAAGTATTCCTCCCGCTGCTGCAGACGCATAGGTTGATGATTTCCAATATTTCTTAGTAGTCAACATATATTTTTTTAGAGAATGTGTATTTACCCATGCCACTGATGTGTTTGCGGGAGTCCCTCTTTTCCACGTGCTATCCATTGGAATACCGCCTGCATGTAAAGCTTGAGATACAAAATCTGCACAATCAGCATGACACAATTCATTATAATATGGATAATCCGAATTATTCCATTTGTCTCTATCTTGTCTAATACCACAAGTAGTCCCATGATCTTTACAAGACGTTGGGTTACTAGACCATTTATTCGCATAATCTCTTGCAGCTATTCTATCATAATTTGAGTAAAGATTTGGAAGATACTGTTTTTCTTTAGAATCTATAACTAATTGGATATCATTGAAACCTTCTTTTTCCATTTCAAGTGATGTTTTAGGTAACATTTGTTTAATTGGCACAAAACTATCTACATTTTCTGCTAAGATTTTTATAGAATTTTGCACTATTTTATCATTACTGATATCGGCAGTAATTTTTAAATAGAAAAAGTTGTCATCAGATTTATTTATATACTGTTGTAGGTCATTGAATTTAAAATCTATTGCTTTAGAAACTTTAGCTAATTGTTCATTTTTCAAATTATTCTTATTGGCTTTTACAACAGCCTCATCAGTTTTGGCCTTTGATTCATAACTGAAATCACTTAGATTAATTCTTTTTAACATTCCTTTTACATAAGGAAGTTCACTAACTTTTTTTACCTTCAAAGCAGTATTCATTGTCGCTAGAAGATTAACCTCAATATTCTGATTATTTACAACTACATCATCAAACCTTATTTTAATATTGTTTATCTTATAGTATTCCGAAAACCCATCTGTTAGTACCTTCCTTACACTTTGCTCTATTTCATCTTTATAAATTTTTGTGTTATCTGCTTTAGCATGCACAATCGAGAATACTGTTATTAATAGCACTAAGACTAACATTGTTGACATAATTTTTTTACTTGTTTTAAACCTTCTAATCATTTTACAAACCTCCTAGAATTGTTTACTATTATTTTCATATCTTATGAGCAACATTTTCCAACTAATACTCTTTAATCTTACTAACATATTTGTACTTTCTACCATTTTTCAATTTTCATATGTATATTCATATGAAACAAACCTATACTTATTTCACTCACCGTGCCACTCCTCATGCCCTATATCACGTACCTTTTTAAATCTTAATCCAGTTTTTAATTGTATTTTAATTATCATCATAAAACGCTACAATCCAACTATTACTTTAACTATCTACATTTCTAGTTGTAAGATAACTATCGACGCTTGCTCACTAGAAATATAAAATGTGTTTTCAAATAAACTAATGTTTGGTACATATTGTTTGATGATTAGAAATTTATACTAGATGTATAAGTCAGTAGCAGTAAATAAAGTAAATATCTAAAACTCATATGAAAACTTAATATTTCTTTCTCTCGTTAATTTCCTCCTTCATACTATATAACAATTTAAGAAGGTGCTTCGTTACATTTTTTTATAAATTTTTAATAAACATTATATTAATTCTATCTTGTAATATTTGAAGTAAATCTGAAGCTACATTCTTGTTATGCCAAATAATTTTTATTCACTCGCCTTTTTCAATCATTCTTTTCCTTAATAATAATTTCATTAGTCTAGGATTCCTCTGTATCAACTTGCTAACTCATTCTCATTCTAGTGCAAATGATAGTTTAAATGCAATCTCTCTTGCACTACCACCTCAATATTGCTTCCCATATTTAGTTTTGCCTCATCCTCATTCATATCTAGATGAGGGATAACCTCTCATTACATATCCATATATCCATCACAAGTTTGATTATTTATTTTTATCGGTTTTCACAGACTTTACATAACTTCATAGTCCCTTTATGTATCAAATTAAAAGCCCTCCAAAATATTGGAAGACTATTATTTTAAATCTTTAATATATCTAAACTATTCATGGTTTCTTTTTTTATATCTATAAGAATAGCATAATCATCTGTTGTATGAGTCTTATTTAAAATAACCGGTCATCTTCATACACGCAAACTTTTCTGTAGAATAATGAGTTCCACCTATTACGTTCACTTTGTTTACTCTCTCAAATTCATGAACTTCAGTGGTAATTTCACTCGTAATTCCAGTAAATAAGGTATGATTATTGTGGAGGTATTATATGAACCCTAACAAATTTAAAAAAGTATTATTAATTATAGTTGTAATATTAACAATATCATTTATAATAACAACTTATTATTTAAAAAAGCAGAACAATTCTTTAAAAAGATCAATAGGATTTTCCTATATGTGTATGTATACGAAAATACCGAGTTCCTTACAGTGGATATCTCAGATTATGTTAACAGTTATGATAGTAAGTCTGATTCTAAAAAGAACATTAGAATACTCAATAAAAGCATCCAACTTGCTTACTTCTATATATTCATCACTATCTGTTTACTTTTATAAATTAGGGCTTGACCTTTATGAATTAAGCAAATTAGATAATAAATCAGATAAAAATGGTGTCTCTTATAAAAAATCTGTGGAATATTTAAATAACACAAAGCACAATATAACTAAGCTCAAAAGCATATTTCAAACTGTAAAAACTGAAAATAAAAAAGATCCTTTGAAATGGTATGATTATAAAAATGATTATAACTCGACGCTTTCTAAGAAAATATTAGACATACTTAATGATCAGGAAAATTAATTAATTTGCATACTTACTATTTTACTTTTTATTGATTATTTTACCCTCCCTATAGTATATCTTTAAGGTTTATCTTCCCTCTAATAATATCAATTGACGTTACATTAAATGTAAACCATAGTTTTTATAGCTAATTTATGGTTTCCTTGCAAGCTGTAAATCTATAGTATCATAAATTGTAATTATTCCACCTAGTTCGTCAATGGCATTTTTAATCTCACTAAAAAATTTCTTTCTTTTATCTTCATGGATAGCAATATGGTCAGAGTAAGTTCCTAAAAGTAAAATATACTCATCTGATGTAAATGTTCTCGTCCTATGGTACATCTTATAATCAATTTCTATAAATCCATATTTTTTAGCAATCTCAGCACGATTTTTTGCATTTTCTTCACTGTATTCCTTATCTCCCAGTTCCCCGGGCATATAGACACTATAAACTCTTTGTAAAGCTTCATGCATACCAAGTCTACCTTTGTCTTTAAAAGGATGATTAGCAAAACGTGCAAAAACGCCTCCGCTCTTTAGCAAATTAAAAGCCTTTGTATAGCCTATTTCCTCAGGTATCCAGTGGAAAGCCGAAGCAGAATAAATCAAATCAAGAGAATTATCTGTACACACAAAATCTTCAAACTTAGCATTTACTACATTAAGATTCTTATAGTTAGAAAATTTCTGTTTTGTATATTTTGATAATTCATCGCCATATTCAACTGCTGTTATGGAACAACCTGTATCGACAATTGGAATTGTAGCCTGTCCAGTTCCTATTCCGACTTCAACTACCTTACTTAATGAGTTTATTTCTTTATAAGCAAAAAGATCCTCATATAATTTTTCAACATATGTAGGACGCCATTTGTCATACTTCTTGTAAACTGTGTTAAATGTCCATTCAAGTCCTTTGATAACCGGCATATTTATATCCCTCCCTATATAATCTCCTTTAGCTTTATACAAAAGTACTGTGAAAATAATCCCATGGTGATTTTTATTATATCACATTTGTAACTAAAAGCATGTTCTTTTAATTTATATTTATCTTTATTGTTTTTTACAATATAATCTATTTAGATATAGCAGAAAAAGCAATCACAGAAAGTTATTATATATTCTAGAAAAAGCAAATTTACTGTTAAAAGTAACGTATATAAAATAGAACTATGCAAAAAACGCACATACACTTTGATAAAAAGCTTCTCTATCATAAAGACAATTTTTGATAGATATCTTATTTAATTATATTTAATTTTTATAATTAATATTTTAATCTCATTCTTGCATTTTTTTATCCAAACAAAAAACATGACCTAAGCCATGTATTTTTATTTTAACTGTGTTAATGCCTTAAACAGTTTTTCTATGCTTTCTTTTCGATTCTCAATACCGTAACTGCATAAAATTTTGTTATTATAACTATTTACTCTATCTATTATTATGATAACTTCATGAATATGTCTATTAGAAAATTCTTTTCCTTTATATACTCTTATATTATAATATCAGGTACTACTAATTTCATATCATTATATAATTTGTTAAAATAATTTTATAGTTAATTATTTATATATTTTAAAAATATACTCACTATCTGATATTCATCAATTCCCATTAATTGAAATATCCCACCAATTGTTGTGAAATTACAACCTCTTCTTTATTGCATTTTGGCAATTCTTGCTCCAACATTTTTCTACTATAATCCATTGTCATACAAACTTCTGAAAGCATTATTGCTACTTTGTTTAATAATTTTATTATTTAATTAGTTTTTATGAGAATGTGTTATACATATTCTCACTACACCACTTACATAGAAATGACCTTCATTTTCTGAAGATCATTTCGTCATTCATCATATATATTTTTTTATAATGTTACTTATCCATATTCCTCTTTTCAATTAAGTCATTGATAAATTCCTTTAATTTATTAGTATTAGATTGATTAACTGTATATCCTATATTTTCATCTTTAGCAAACACATAACTTGAATTATCATCTTTATTAGATAAATACAATTTAACAACTTCTTTAGTGTTATTTGAGTAATTTATTGACATTTCATAAGGTGCTGAAGCATTATAATCACTTATACCCTCTTCCTTTGCACCAGCCTCAATATATTTCTTTATAATACTAAGTGAAGTTGGATTAGTTATTGTATACTGTGCTTTATCTGCTTCAACTGATATAATTACACTTTTGAAATTTCTATCTTTTATACTATTACAACCTACGCTCAGTATACTACTAATAATAAACAGCATTATCGCTAACAATTTTAATTTACTTTTCACCAATATTGTTTTTGACATAAATTTCCTTACCATCGACAGAAACCTGCACTCCATCATTATAATAATTTACCTTCACATCTAAACCATATTTTTTTAAGTTTTTTCCTACTTTATTCTTTGCCGATTCAGCTGTACCTATTTCTGCATTAATATTTTGCTTGAATTTACCGTTTTCTGCAAACTCGATATCCTCAGCTTTTAGAATACTTTTAACTGCAATATCTGTAAACTCATTTTTATCAAACTCTTCTAAACTTATTTTTCCATTATTAGTACTAATAATACTCAAGAAATTTAATGAATTATCTTTTGACAAATATACAATATATTTTTGATCTTTCTCAAGAGCTTTATACCCTTCATCGTGTAAATACTCATTATTTTTAGTAATTGCAGCTTCTTCAATTACTTTTAGAGTGTTTCCTTGAGATAAAGTATCCTTATAGTATTCTAAAACTTCTAATTCTCTTATAGAATAATGAGTTACAATATTAGGCGTTCCTTCAATATAATTTACAACACTATTTTCTTTTGTTAATTTATCATTTACTTTTACAAGCGCAATTATATCTGCACTTTCCTTCAATTGATTATAATCGAATTTAACGTGACTTGCAAATGTAACGCAATCAATTATTTCGTCGTCCTTAGCAATATTGTAAATACCAAAACTTGTAAACATCACACACACACATGCTAATAATATAAATATTCTTTTTTTAACCATCTCTAATTCCCCCATTTGGCTTTCAAGCTATTCTTATCGTAATCTTTTAATTTATAAAATGTTAATGCCCCTTGTTGCATTACTGCTACTGTTGATGATGAACTCGGATGCGCTACACTTAGAGTATGTCCTAATTCATGAGTGCATGTATGCTTCCTCTTTGTAGCAGTGTCAAGGTAGGAACTCTTATATTGATATACAATCGCTTTTACCCATCTATCATTTACTCCTGCTGAAGTTGATGATGTACCAGTAAAACTTTTGAATGGATACGTTCTTCCTAATAAACCACTTGAAGGAGCATCATGCTCATTGAAATACGTGATTACATCTGCTTTATAGCCATAAGGTGATTTTGCGTCATTATATGTGAATGATGCATTTGAACTTACCCCATTCCACTGTGATGTTGCGGTAGAAGCATATGATGAACTTCCTCCTCCTACAGCATATGTTAGATGACCGCTAGGGAATCCCCCACTAAAGTGCTTTGCTTGAACACTTAGAGTACATGATAAACAAATTGTAACAATTAAAACTAATCCAATAATTTTTCTCATTATCCTATTCTCCCTTAATAAATTTTAGATTTACTTTTAAGCTATAGCATATTGAACATGTGTATATAAGTAATTACTCTATATTAAATAATACGTATTATCGTGAATTATAATAAATAATATTGAAATATTCTCTCTTTTCACTCCTCTCTCTTCTTATTTAGGTCTTCTAGTATATTCATTGGACATAAGAAAATATTATACTCTTTAAAGCTTTCATTATTGCCCCAGCTAAAAAATTATTATTCTAGCTTTTCTGACTAAAAGCCTTTCCCCTCTTGCATGCTTTATTAAAAAATGAGGTATAGCTAGCTATGTAGCAGATTATACCATATCTGATCTATTTTGTAAACTTATATTTTTATTGAGTACTAAGTATGTCCATCTACTTAAATCACTGTTAATGTAAACCAAGAAAAATTCACCACAATATCTAGTATGCTTAGGAATCTGAATATCTGCTCTCATTATATTGAATATATTAAAAGCTGGGTTATGAATAATATCAATAAAATCACCTGCAAGTACACTATGAGTAGTCAATCCTTCTAGACATTTAAGCACTTGATCCATAACAACTCCACCATAAAAGGAACTGTAAATTCTAGTTGAATCAAAAATACTTAGAAGGAGATGCTCATGCCCTGGCTAAAGACTACTTGAATTAACTGACTTAACGGACTTGTTGGTAATGGGTGAGGGCTGACCTTTAAGGAATTCTCGTTGGTTAACCCAAGAGTTTTTTGACCTCGCCCGAACGAACTTCACTGCTTTGTTAAAAGGTGTTACCCCTATCTACAACGCCTTGTTTTATGTATATTTTAGAATTTACCCTCTAATTAAACTAGTAATATATTTATAAAAGTGTTTTACCTTGAAAGAATTTACTTTCTTCCAATTTACTATAATAATTATCGTGAAAATCACTTCCGCTATAGTCGCATAAATATCTTTAAGGTCAAAGGTAAAAAAACCTTTTAAGTTTATATAATCTAGACTACCTCCCCAAAATATTTTATCTATTATTGAACAGATTAATCCAGAAATCAGAAATAAAAAACCTACTATAACACCAATTGAATCAGCCTTAATAGCCCTTATATATTTAAATACTAATAATACAATTATACCAAGTATAATTAACAATAAAATGTGTGTTACTTTACCTATTCCTATATCAAAAAGACTATTAATCCATGAAAATTTGTCATTTAATACAGGTCTATAGATAATTAGATTTGGTATTATATTAAATTCAATATCCTTATAATTCATATCAATAACAATTTTCACTACTTGGTCAAATAATACACCTATAGTAATAAAAAAAACATAATACCTCATTATATATCTTTTCATTCTTTCTTGCACCCTTTCATAAATATAATAATACTTTTTTATAATCTATAAATAAGTTTAGGCGTTTTATTTCCCTTTGATATTAATGAATCTACTTGTTTATAAATAGTTGCTCCTAGTTTTAAATAGAATCCTCTTGCATCTGGGCTAGTTATAATTGTAAACTCTCTAATACCTAGTTTTTTGAATTCTTCAAGAGCATGATTCCATAACATTTTGCCATAACCTATTCCAATATACATAGGTTCTATAAATAGATATTCTAATGAGACCTCATCATCATTTATCAATAATCCATAAAAACCGATTATTTTATCATCATTTTTCAGAATATAAGTTGGATTGTTTATTATAAATTCTTGTGTTATTAAATATATTTCTTTGAATTTATCCATAAAATCTGAATCATAGCCCCAATAAGATTCAGATCTGATTTCTAGATTAGCTAACAAATTTATATCCGTTGGTGATGCACTTTCTATTGTGTTCATTGGTTATCATCTCCTATAATAAAAGTAATTGATTATAATACGATAAAGTTTTTAGAGTGTTAAACTTTTTCCTATCATTCTTTTATCGCTATTTACTCATCCAAATTAATTATAATATACAAGGTGAGCACCTTACAAATTTTTATTCTTCTAATTTAAAATGCCTTCCTTCTTATAGGGTTACTGACATATTTCTGAATTAAAAAAATATATAACCTTTAGTTTTATTAGCTTAATGAATATACCCTCAGAATTAACTTGCTACTATAACATTTAAAACTGAACAACAATCACTTCATATTCTTTAATTTTATTAAGGCCTACTTTTTCAGCTAATTTAATTGATAGTATATTATCTGCCAAAAATCCCAAGTAGATTAAGTTTCTTTAAAAATAGTATTATCCCTCTCAAAGCTTGGAGGGATACATACTGGCTAGTGTTCATTTTACGGTATTCCACATCGGTAGACTCTGAATCATCTTACGAGTTAGTTCTTTCGCTTTTAACCTTGTCATTCTCAACAAGTATTGCTTCATTATTGCTGATAGGAAATAATTTTAAAGTTGAAGAATAGCTATCTACTAACTTCTTAGTAATTTTTTTAAAAGGTATATTATTGTAGTGAGGTACTGTATAAAACTCTACTAAATCTAAAGCGTCAAAGCTCGTCAATTCTGGGGCTTTTTTAACACTATCCATCCCTTTTACATACTCAATATTTGCTGATGTAATCATTGCACCTGCTGACTCACCGATATAAAGTTTGCCTGCGTTTACTTCATCCATGATGATTTTATCAGCTCCTGTCCTTTTTAACTCTTGTAAAAGGAAAAAAGTATTGCCTCCTGTTACATATATATAGTCGTTACCTCTTAATTTAGTATTTATTTCATTATAAGTAGCTGTTGATATTTCCAAAACATCAACATTTAGTCCTAATTTCTCAAGTGCTTTTTTTCCTGCCTTTACATAAAAAGTTACCTTTTCTACTTTGCTAGCAGTCGGTATAAACGTCACAGTTTTACCTCTCAAATTCTTTTCAAAGTCTGCGAATATGCTAGCTACACCTTTAAAATACGAAGCCAAAAATAATTTTTTCATATCTTACATTTCCTCCTTTGCTATCTTCTTTAATTATAGTATACTATAAAAAGGTGTCATATATTGAAATGTTTAATTATTACTTAACAAAAAGGAGGATTGTCCTATGAATAAATCAGAAAGATTAAATGATATGATGTTATTTCTAAACGATAAAAATTCATTCAATTTGAGTGATTTGATGGATAAATATAATATTTCAAAAAGTACTGCTCTTAGAGATGTATCAGCTTTAGAAAGAATTGGTATGCCAATATATACTCAACGTGGCAGGAATGGTTATTATGGTATACTTCATAATAGGCTTCTATCTCCTATTGTTTTTAATATTGATGAAGTATTCGCTTTGTATTTTTCGATGCTTACATTACGGGCTTATGAAACTACTCCTTTTCATCTAAGCGTAGAGAAATTAAAGAAAAAATTTGAGAAATGCTTATCTACAGAAAAAATAGAAATGCTTCGTAAAGTGGAAAAAGTATTTAGTTTAGCTTCTATTAAGCATAGCAATGAATGTCCTTTTTTAAATGATGTTTTACAGTATGCCATAGAAGAAAAAGTATGCAATATAACATATCGTAAAAAAGGGATAGAGCAAAAGTATCACATACAATTTTTCAATATTTCATCAGCTTACGGACAATGGTATGCAACAGGATATAACTTTGAAACAAAAAGTCCACAGGTATTTCGCTGTGATAAAGTTTTAGGTATTGGAGAAAGCAATAAATTTAACCCCAAACCATTTTCTGAATTTATGAAGCCAGCCGATATATTGTATAAAACTAATGATGCTACTAATTTTGAGGTTGAAATATCAAAAAAAGGCATCGATTTATTCTATAAAGAACATTACCCTTCTATGAAGCTTTACTTTAAAAATGATAAATATTTTATTCTAGGTTTTTATAATATAGGAGAAGAAGCATTTATCTCAAACTACTTTATGAACTATGGAGAGAATATACTATCTATAAAACCTGAATCATTAAAAACATTAATTACTGAAAAGTTAAGCGCACTAACAAAGTATTTTTCCAAAATATAATACGTTTTATGATTTAAGAATCTTTTATCTACACTATGTGCTTTATATAATTGTTTAGCTAGGACATGAGTCATATCAATTCATGAATGTATACGTCTTGTTCCTTCCGTTGATATAAATACTGCTAAATCCTATGAAGTGCAAAACAAAAAGCCTTCAGAGTTTAATTTGAAAGCTTTTTTGTATTTATATGAGTTTTACCGTAAACATGCTAATAGGCATATGTTTACACTTAATTCAGAAGGTAATTTTACTGATATTTGTTTCTTATAATCTACCATATCTTATGGCTTAGCACCGGAAAAAGAATCAATCCCTTTCAATATATTAGCTGTATCCTCACCTATCTAACGTGAACATATGCTTCCATAGCATTATATAATATTATTCAGACTTTTCTTTTATTGGTATTAACAAATCTAATTGCATACTCTCTAGTTGAAAATTTTCGTTATTAACATTATTAATGTAGTTTAGATGTTCTTCAATACATCCATCCATACATATAGGATCACCCAAATTCGGCTCATATGTGTCATTATTATTTGCCCATTCATCCAACCATTCCCACTCATGAAAATTACCCATTTTAATCATGTGAGCTGCATACAGTCCGCCTTTAAAAAACTTTTTTGTAAGAGGCTTAGGAACTATCATATCTTCAGGTATAGTAACCCACATTTCATATCCATGGTCTGGCATTCCTTCTGGAGTATTAGGTGAAGGATTAGGATTATTAAATCCATAATGACGTAAATCAGGCTTAATTTTACATAAATTATTTTCTTTTACAAATCTGTCCATTACCTCAGCAGCATGTTGTTCTGGCTCATCGCAATAAAACTGTATGGATGCAACAGTTGATGGGGGTAAGAATATAATTCTTACATTAGTTAACTTTGACAAATTTTCATTTGCATTATTTAAGTTGTTCATAGTTAATCTCTCCTTAAAATTAATTTTTGTTACTGACAAAGAGTCAATAACTTTAAGCAACGATTCATCAGTCAATAATCGAGGACTAATTTTAACATCAATATTATCTTTAAGGTGGACAATTAACTCATATATAATAGACTTTATAGTAGATAATGCATTAATATCATGTGAAAGTTCATTTAGCTTGTCTTGAAAAACCTTAATTACAGTTATTGCTTCTCCACTTTGCAATACCAGTTTTATTTGTTTCAAGGGTATTCTCAACTTTCGTAAAATAATAATCTGTTCCAGTCTTATAATAGCATTTTCATCATATGCACGATAAGAGTATCCATCCTTATTAACGCTTTGAAGCAATCCTATTTGCTCATAATACCTAAGCGTTCTTGTTGATATATTGAAATTTTTTGACACCTTGCTTATTGTCTGTAGGCTCATAAAATCCTCCTTTCATGATATATTGTAAAGGACGACACGACGTCAAAGTCAAGTGTTGGTTACTAGGTATTTTATTTTTTCTTAACTAT
This sequence comes from Abyssisolibacter sp. ZYX002, assembly GCF_056892235.1. Lineage (NCBI taxonomy): Bacteria > Bacillati > Bacillota > Clostridia > Eubacteriales > Clostridiaceae > Abyssisolibacter > Abyssisolibacter sp. ZYX002. Next base: position 468,976 of record NZ_JARMXH010000001.1, on the reverse strand, counting down.
TTTTACTATATCCCTTTATATATACTCCTTCTTCAATTATATTAATTATAGGAACTTTCATCTTATTATTTGCAGTTATTATGATTTATTTTTCCTTGTAGACAAAATGTTTAATTTCTTCTGGTAATGAAAACAAATATTGCTTTATATTTGCTGGGCAAACCACTATATCATCTAACTTTGATAATGGAATCCAGCAAAAATCCAAATTAACTCTTATATCACCTAACTCATCTATAGCTTTAAATGTCCCATCCAGAGGTATTTGATCCTCTTCACATAATAAAACTACATAATACAAGCTAATTTGTTGACATGGTCTATCTCCCCAAGGAAAAAAATTTTCTCCTACCATAATAAGTTTATCAATCTTGATATCTGCGTTTATTTCTTCTTTAAACTCTCTTACCAAAGCTTCATCACTTGTTTCTCCAAAATTCACGTGTCCGCCTGGTATAGAATAATCATCATCATGTTTAGGTTTTTGTAGAAGTATTTTATTGTCTATTATCAAAATTCCAGCCACACGATATGAAAAAACATTTTCCTCTGTCTTAAACAATATATCCTTACTCATTATATTCCCCCTAACTTAACCCTTTTTTATTTTATTCATATATACTCTTCATTATCTTTAATTTCTATTATGAATTGCTATATCATATTCCTACATCATAAGTAATAAGCACCATATAAAATTTTACCTATTATTTTTAATTTAATCAACTCTAGTATTATATAATAACAACAAAAATTATAATTAATATTATTGATGCTATTATTGCTGATATATCACTTTTACCATTTTCAATTACAAAAGCTATTTATATATTTTTTATATCTTCGCTTTTATTTTTTTCGCATTTATATGCATAATCTAATCCTCTTTTATACAGTTAAAATTCCACATCCTCTAAGTTTTGTTCGATTAGCTCATCGATTTTCTTTACATGCTCTTTTCTTAAATTGAAAACCACATATCTTCGTACTTTGCTAATTTTTTTTATAACTAAATTTATTATGATTGTTACTAAAATTGTATATATTCCACCAATAATCTTAGTTCTATAAGAACAGAAAAGTATCACTAAATAAGAATATAAATCTATAGTATTTATAATATTAATTTTTTTAAAGATAATTAGAGCAAAAAAATAGATGTACAAACTATAAATACTAAATCATAATTTATCATTTTGTCCTCCATTTGACATAGTATAATTATAATACAAAAAATCTTTAGTGGACAATTTTTATACCATTTATTTAATCATTTCTTCTTATTATTTACATTTCTAATTCATCATCCTACGTACTATTATTAAGTATGATAAAAACCAACTTCTGCACTGTCTAGAATTATGTAACAAAACAACCAGAATTTTTAGCATAAAACCTTATTATAATGATGATTATTTAGCTTTATTACTAGTGGTTTTAGTAGTAAAATTAAGGAGTATAGGAAAAGCAAAAACCTAACTCAAAAAGAGCTAGGGTATTATGATTTGTGTTCCTATAGTGCAATTTTTTCAACATCAAATTGAAAAACATTAATATATACTACTAAACAAAAAAAATGTAAAATAAATTTGCAATCGTTTTCCGATTCTAAGGAGCTGAGTCAATGGATTTAAGCAAAAGACATATAGAATTACTTAATATCTTGTTAGATGCAACAACATACGTAACCTTGAACGAACTACATAGCAAGTTCAAGGTAAGTAAAAGGACTATAAGGTATGATATTGATAAAATAAACAGCTATTTGGTCTCAAATTCTATGGAAGGTATTGTAAAAGATAGATACAAAGGGCTAATAATAAAAGATAAATTGAAAATAAGTAATCATTTATCTCAATTTTATCAATTACATGCGAATATCAACTATTATTATTCAAGAGAAGAAAGAAGAAATTTAATTGCAATAAAACTTTTAGAAAGCAATCATGCTTTAAGTATAAAATTCTTTGAAGATTACTTTTTATTATCTAAAAATACTATATTAAAAGAACTTAATGAAATAGAATACCTATTAAATAGAAACAATGTCAAACTGATAAGAAAACCTAGAATAGGTATTTATGTTGAGGGAACTGAACTTGACAAGAGGAAAGCTATTATTGACCTAACATTTAACTCTGTAGATACAGAAGATTTTTTTCACTATATTAATAGAAAATTTACTCAAAGTAAAACAAATAATATTAAATTTAATGTTCTGTTTTCAGAATATGATATTGAATTTTTGAACTCTTTAGTTAAGATAGCTGAAAAAGAACTTCATAGAAGCTTTACTGATGAAGGATATTCTAATCTTATTACACATATTGCTTTAATGATAAAGCGTCTACAATTAGATAAAAACATTATCCTTCCTGATACAGACGGAGATGGTATTCAATTTTCTAAAGAATACACTATTACACAAGAATTAGTAGCTTTGATAGAACAAAAATACAATATTATCGTTCCTGAAGACGAAATAAAATATATTGCCATACATTTATTAGGTACCAAAATTATTAATGGATCTAAAATAGTAAACGAGCAATTATATAAAGTCACTGCTGCTATGCTTAATGACATTGAAAATATCTATAATGTAGATTTTGAAGAATCCAAAAACTTAATAATATCAAACTTAATGTTACATCTGAGACCTACAGTTTATCGTATTAAATATGGTATAAAATTACAGAACCCTATGTTTAACAATATCTTAAAAAATTACAAAACTTTGTTTATGAACACAAAACAGGTCTGCAAACACTTAGAAGATTATATGGATTGTAAGATTAATGAACATGAAGTATCTTATATTACTTTGCATTTTGGAGCAGCTTTAGAAAAAGCTAAAAAAAGATCACAGAATATTCCTAAGCTTGTTCTAGTATGTGCAACAGGAATAGGCACTGCTCAAATGATTGCTTCTCAAATTAGCACACGCTTTAACTGTGAAATATTAAAAACAGTTTCTAGTAGAAAAATCAATGAATTGGCTAAAGAAAACTTTGATTATTTAATTAGTACAGTAAATATTTCTGGGCTAAAAAATACTGAATATATAAAAATTAATCCAATGCTTCTGAAAAAAGATTACGAAATACTTGAAAAATATTTAAAGCCAAAATATAAAGAAAAAATAACACAGGAAGAAATTATCGTTAATAAGCTTATTAAATCTGTAAAAAAATATGCGATTATTAAAGATAGAGAACAATTATTATATGAGTTTCTATATACTTTAAAAAGTACTGATAGATACCCTAAAGAGGAGAAGGTTTATATGTTAAAAGATTTATTAATAGAAGATGTAATACAACTAAATGTCGTTGTTAAAGATTGGAGGGATGCTATAGAAAAAGGATGTGATATCTTGATAAAAAAAGGAACTATTGAACATTCTTATCAAGACAGTATATTTAATAATTTCGAAAAAATGGGACCATACATGGTAGTTGCACCTGGTATAGTTTTAGCTCATGCTAGACCAGAAGATGGTGTAATAAAACTTTCTATGAGTCTTATGACATTAAAAGAACCTGTTAAATTTGGAAGTGAGTTAAATGACCCAGTCAAATTAGTTGTAACAATAGCAGCATCTGATAATACTAGTCATTTAAAAGCTTTATCTCAATTAATGAATTTATTTATGAATGATACTGATTTAAACAAAATAATGACTACTACTAATAAAAATGATGTAATAAAAATAGCTAAGCATTATTCAAAAAATTAAAAATACTAGGAGGTTTTATTAATGTTAATTTTAGTTTGTTGTGGTTCTGGTTTAGGATCTAGTTTTATGATAGAAATGAATATTAAAAATATTTTAAAAGAAATGAATTTGGAAGAAATACAAGTAGATCATTCAGATTTATCTAGTGCTTCTGGTATTAAAGCTGATATATATGTAGGTACTAGAGATTTAGCAAGCAATTTAACGGGTTTAGGTTACACTGTTTCTTTAAATAATATGATAGACAAAAACGAGTTAAAGCAAAAAATCACTAAAGCATTAGAAGATAAAGGTATCATAAAATAGGAGGGGTTTGTATGCTAAAATTAATGCTTGACATTTTAAGTGTTCCTGCCATTTTGGTTGGATTGATAGCACTAATTGGATTACTACTACAAAAAAAATCTTCATCTGATATTATTAAAGGTACTATAAAAACCATATTAGGGTTTTTGATATTAGGCGGAGGTGCTACCATAGTAGTTGCAGCACTAGGACATTTCGGTGTTATGTTTCAACAAGGTTTTGGTGTAACAGGTGTTGTTCCTAACAATGAAGCCATTGTTGCTATGGGTCTTAAAACATATGGAACTACAACTGCATTAATAATGGTATTTGGTATGATAGCTAATATATTAATTGCTAGGTTTACAAAATTTAAATATATCTTTTTAACAGGACATCACACACTATATATGGCATGTATGATAGCTGTTATTTTAGCTGTTGGTGGATTACAAGGTACTGCACTTATTGCAGTAGGAGCAATTTTATTAGGTATTATCATGGCCATCTTCCCAGCTATCGCTCAACCATTTATGCGTAAAATAACTGGAACTGATGATGTTGCTTTTGGGCATTTTGGAACATGTGGTTATGTATTATCTGGTCTTATAGGCAAATTAGTAGGTAAAGACTCAAAATCAACTGAAGAAATCAAATTTCCTAAAGGATTGTCTTTTTTAAGAGATAGTTCTGTTGCGATATCTTTAACTATGGCTATATGTTACATTATTGTTGCGATAGCATGTGGAAAGGAATATGTTGAAACTAATTTAAGTGGTGGACAAAATTTCTTAGTATTTTCTTTTATACAAGCACTTACATTTGCTGGTGGTGTATATATTATATTACAAGGTGTTAGATTAATTCTTGCTGAAATTGTACCTGCTTTTACAGGTATATCAATGAAATTAGTTCCAAATGCGAAACCGGCACTTGACTGTCCTGTGGTATTCCCCTACGCTCCTAATGCTGTATTAATAGGTTTCTTATCTAGTTTCCTTGGTGGTATTGTAGGTATGTTTATTCTTGGAAGTTTAGGTGCAGTAATTATCTTACCAGGTGTAGTACCTCATTTCTTCTGTGGTGCAACTGCTGGAGTCTTTGGTAACGCTACTGGTGGTAGAAGAGGTGCATTTATAGGTGCATTTGTACATGGTTTATTTATCACATTATTACCAGTTTTACTTATGCCAGTACTTGGTGATTTAGGTTTTAGTAATACAACATTCTCAGACGCAGACTTCGGAGTTATAGGTATATTACTTGGAAATATTATAAGATTTATAAGCTAATATAATATGAAGTAATTATATCAATATATATACATATTCATTAATTTGAGAATATTATAGTATTACTAGTTTATTAAAGTTTATTTTGTCTACTATGATAGGGCTGTCTTTTGTGGACGGTCTTTCTTTATTTCAAGAGAGGATGTGCTTTTATGAATATTGATAAGTTAACACAACTAAAACAACTTGCACTAGATGCAAGAAAAGATTGTATAAATACTCAGTATGAAATACAATCTGGCCATCTCGGAGGATCTTTTTCTGCACTAGAGATGATGATTTATCTATATTTTGAAAAAATGAACTTATCGCTTTCAAATACGGATGATTTAAACAGAGATATTTTTATCTTAAGCAAAGGACATGCTTCATTAGGCTTCTATGCTGTTCTAGGTAGAAAAGGTTTGTTTCCACTGGATGAATTAACTACATATAGAAAAATAAACTCAAGATTACAAGGCCATACACATATTGATTCTGTAAAAGGTATAGAGTGTTCTACTGGCTCTTTAGGCCAAGGTTTATCATTTGGACTAGGAATAGCGTTAGCTAAGAAAAAGAAAAATTTATCTGGTAATGTATATGTAATGCTAGGTGATGGTGAAATGCAAGAAGGCCAAATATGGGAAGCACTTATGCTACAAAGTAAGTTACAATTAGAAAACCTAATACCTATTATAGATAATAACAAACTACAATTAGATAATCATTATGTTGAAATAATGGGTGCTCCAAATTTTAGAAATCGTTTACTTTCATTTGGATTACAGGTAATCGAAGTAAATGGAAATGATTTTGAAGATATAGAAAAGGGATTTAATAAATTAGGTAATATCCCTAGTATTATTGTATCTGATACCATTAAAGGCTATGGAGTCAGTTTTATGGAAAACAGTGTTAAGTGGCATTCTAAGAAACTAAACAAAGAAGAATTTAATCAAGCAACATTTGAATTAAAAGAACTGGAGGTGGCTTTAAATGAATAAGTTATTAGCACCAAGAGATGCTTTTGGAAAAGAACTAGTTGATATAGGTGAGATAAACTCTGATTTATTTGTGCTTAGTGGTGATTTAGGTGGAGCAACAAAAATTAATGGTTTTGAAAATAAGTTCCCTTCAAGATTCCTCAATACTGGAATTGCAGAACAAAATATGATCAGCATGGCAGCTGGACTAGAAAGAATGGGCTATGTTCCAGTAGTAAGCACATTTTGTTGTTTCGCACCTGGCAGAGTATATGACCAAATAAGACAATCAATCTCATATTCTAATTCCAATGTGAAAATTATGTCCACTCATCCTGGTCTGGCAGTAGGTATGGATGGTGCTATTCATCAAAGTTTAGATGACTTAGCTTTGATGCGAGCACTCCCAAATTTCGTAGTTTTAGCTCCTTCTGATGAGATAGAAACACGTAAAGCAGTTAAATGGGCTATAGACTATAAAGGCCCTGTATATATAAGGATAGGTAGAAAAGAATGTGCAAATTGTTTTGATGCTAATTGCGAATTTGAACTCGGAAAATCTTACACTTTGAAAGAAGGAAATGATATTACACTTATAGCACATGGCTGTATGGTCCCTATAATAATAGATGCTGCAAAGGAACTTGTTAATCATAATATAGATGCTAGAATCATCAGTTTTCCTTTTATCAAACCAGCAGATAGAAAAGCTATAATTAAAGCCTCTAAAGAAACTAAAGGAATAATAACAGCTGAAGATCACTTTCTAAATGGAGGTCTATTCAGTGTTATTTCTGAAATCACAGCTAGTGAATGTCCTTGCATAGTTAAAGGAGTAGGCATAAATGATACATTTGGTGAATCAGGCAATCCTGATGAGCTATATGAAAAATATGGCCTAACTGTACAAAATATTGTAGAGAAAGCTTTAGAAATAACTGAGAGTTAATTATACTAAAACTCAAATAATCTTAATTCTTTTAGCATTGTATTTTTTAAACCTAAAACAAAAAGCTTATACTATGATACCTCCAAAGCAGAATCTAATTAATTAAAATTAGATATCTACTTTGGAGTTTTTTTATGTCAAGTCACTTCCCTACTTTTATTTTAACATTACAATTCCTTCAATAAAAGAATTCCATTAGTTTTCCATAATCTCATTTTCATTTTATCCAAATAAAAAACATGACCTGAGCCATGCATTTTAAATCTAACTGTGTTAATGCCAAACTTAGTTTTTCTATAGCTTTCTTTTCAATTCTCGATACGTAACACGATGTCAAGTTAGGGCTAAACCTTTTTATATTCTAAGTTTAGAATGCAATAACTTATCGATTTTAAAAATTAGACTTACAAAAGCTCAGAATGCATAAGTTGTAAAATTATTCTTTTACAACTTAGTAATAATGATTAAATATATAACATTTTTATAATTATGTAAATGACCCTTATTGGGCTAACTTCTTGATGCTTGCAATTTTAATCACAATTATTTGCTTGATAGTTTCTATTTGAGTTAACTATGTTTTTTATATTTAATATAATTTCTTGATATTCTATATTTTCGTAAGCAAAGTGAATTAAATACTCGAAGAAAGCGTTAACGTATCCTTTTTTACTTCCAATATCAAATCTCTTACCATAAATTTTTAGAGCTTTGATTTCATCATAATTAAGTAATGAACTAATAGCATCCGTTATATGTATTTCATTATTTACCCCATAAGTTGTTTTTTCTAACAAATTAAAAATTTTTGGTTTAAGTATATATCTACCTACAATTGCTAAATTACTTGTAGGGTTATTTGGCTTTTCCTCTATTTTTATTATATTATTAATTTTTTGGTGTAAATTTCTAACTACAGCAACTCCATAATTTCCAGCTTGTTCTATGGATACTTCTTCTACTGCTACTACTGAACAATTAGTTGCTTCATATACTTCTATTAATTGCTTAATGGCTGGTATTTTAGATTTTATAATATCATCAGGTAATAATAGTGCAAATGCCTCGTCTCCAATAAAACTTTTTGCTCTCATTACAGCATGACCAGTTCCCTTAGGTTCTATTTGCCTTATAAAATATATATCTGCTTTTTTATAAAGGCTTTGTATTTTTAAAAGTTCATCTTTACCACTCTTAGAACGTATGTTCTCGGCTAGTTCAGGTGATGAATCAAAAAAATTTTCAATTAATTCTTTATTTCTTGATGTAACAATCAATATGTCTTTAATTCCAGATAATATACACTCTTCAACTATATACTGTATAGCTGGTTTATTGAAAATATTAATCATCTCTTTAGGTATAGCCTTTGTTATTGGCAACAATCTTGTCCCGAATCCAGCAGCTAAAATAACAGCTTTTCTTATTTTCATTCTAACTTACACTCCTTTCGCTGTGCTCAAGGCACAAATAGTTACTTTTTGAATAAATATCTAATTTATTGTTAATCCTTCTAAAGTAAGATAACTAGTCACACTACAGAACACGACGAAGGGAGTAGAACATTATCCCAACCATGATAAAAATCCGTATTTTACATGTCGAATATCTTTTTTAAGCACAAATGAGTGCCCTCCTATGAGCACGAACGCAAATTTTTGCTAAAGCAACAACCCGTTGTTATTGCTAGATATTTAGTCAATTTCATGACTATAATCTCCTTTATTTTTGAGATAGAATAGTAATTCCATTACTATCAATAATTCTATACCCTTGTTTGTGACACGGGTAGTTCCAGACTGAAAACCCAACCAGCTAAACATAGGTTCTCACCGATGGAATTATACTCTAGTGCAAGTAATGATTCATTTACAATCACTTCCCAGAGAAATTAGAACTATATTCTATTCATGAAATATATATCAAAATATTTAACTGTATTGGTTTCGATTTTAAACCATAATACAAAACTTAGTTTAGAAGTGAAGTGAATGCCATAGGCAGGGTGACTATATTATAACAAGAAAAATCATTAAATATTTGATTGATTGTCATAGATTCGTATATACATTCTTCAAAGAACACTGTAAATCTTTGTTACGTAAATCCTTAAAAAACAAATATAATAAAGTTATCATCAAGGTTATAAACTCTCTAGTCAACAGTGTCTCAGACTAGAATATTACAACTATATCAATGATTGTATTAATTCTACTAAAATGTTATTTACCGTTTAACTACGCCTTAAGAAAAACAACTAAATCTTCTTTCAAGTATTCAAGGTATCAAAAAACTATTTTTCTTATCCTCTTTTTATACACCTTCTCACTTTCTATCCCTTGTTAGTAATTGTATGTATAGTACAAAGAAACATATGAAAAATATCAGTGATACCATTCCTTAGAATACACTCATATACTTAAGTTCCTTAGATATATTTTTCAGTTTATCAAGCTCATTTATTTTATTATCTTTATATATTTTCTAAGTTTAGTAATATCAAAATATTTTCTTGTTTGAATATCCTTACAATCAGAACTTATATTTAATATAATAATTAAATAATCCATTTATATTCCTCAATTTGGTAGCGTTCTTTTTTAGTTAAGTATTTATGTTATTATTCTTATTGTGATTCATTGAAAAATTCTCCTTGTTAGTTGACTTAGCAATATCAGAAAATTCCAAATGAGTCACTTTTTAAATTTAGGAAATTCTATTTTGTGAGTCATTTAATTTTATAACTTAGCATTTCATTTGCTTTTATACACACAGGCAAAATCTCCTATTGGGTAATTTTCCACAGTTGTACAAAATCATTTACGGTTGATATATCAATGCATACACCACTATTTATTTTCATGCCATACACAGGTAACTTCTTGTCTAAGCATTTTTTAAAGGCATCAAGTAACACTAACTCCCTTTTCCTACCTTTTTCACTTTTTGATGCAATAACTAATTCTGCTATAACATCGAGAAAGGCATCTTCCCATATCACACAGTTCCAAGTATTATTTGCACATGGGTCTCGCGGTTTATCTTGTATCTCTAGAATTTCGCCGATTTCAGACAAGTCAACTGGACCTAGACGTTCAGGATGATCTGTCTCAAAAACACCTAACGTTAATATTGAACGTTTCTGATAATGGAAATCTAATAAAGATTTAACACAATTTTCAGGCATAATAATAGTATCTGGAAAACGCATAATTACTGTATGGTCATATAAAAATGGGCTTGCTTGGTATATTGAGTATGGGACACCATACTCATCTGAATCTACATTTTGATTAACATAAGCAATCGACATTTGATACTTTTTAGAAAATAGATTCAGATATTTCATTAAGTCTGGCTTTCTCTCATTGATTGTACAAATCACATTATTAATTCCCGCTTTACGCATGGTAGATAGGGAATTTTCAAATAATAATATAGGAAATTTCTTATCAGGAATAAGCACTGGAAGTAATTCTTTTATTACTAGTTCGCCCTTCATACGAGCACCACGACCTGAAGCGGGAACAAATCCAAGTATACTTTTCATAAGTTTCCTCCATTTCATCAGTTTATAGTGTAAGTTTCAACTACGTCACTTTAATAATCCCTTATATTTCAAGAATTACACTACTTTACTGATATTTTATTTATCCATAAATAAATCCAATTTAAATAATATATTGATAATTATTTATATTCTCATACGTACCAAAAGTTCAAAATCTATACCATCTTCTTATCGACAGAAAAGAAGCGTATCGACCATAATTATCATATTATGATAAACCTTAACAACTAAGGCATCCTTCAATTAAATCTGCTGCTTTCTTAATACCACCTGCATTTTGCAACTGTTTCTGTGCATATTGTACGTTTTTACTTATTTTTCTATCATTAATCGTTTTTTCTACTGTTAAATATAAATTATTCAAAATATCATCTATTTGAATACAAGTACCTAAATTCATTTCTTTAACACGTCTTGCATTAAACGGTTGATCTGCATCTTGAGGAATAACGATCATAGGAACTCCATAATATAGTGCTTCATTAATACTGTTCATACCTCCATGAGTAATAAAAAGCAATGTTTTTTTTAAAATTTCTTTCTGTGGTACATATGGGAATACGTAAATATTTTTGGGTAATTTTCCAAAACTTTTAATTGAATATTTACTCCCGACAGAAATAATTACATTATAATTTTTATTTGCAAATTCGTGGATACAAGCTTTGTAAAAATTGAGCTGTTTATTATAAATAGTTCCTAATGAAATATATATTATAGGATTACTATCGCTTATTTGTGTTTCAATGAATGAGGATGTTTCATTCATTGAAATAGAAGCACCCACAAAATTATAACGTTTGTCAAAACTTTCTGCATCCACCTGAAACCATTTCGATGTAAATACAATATTCATATCAGGTATATTGTAAATCATTTCATCCAAAAAATCATTTTCTTTTATTTCTATTTCTCTTACTAGATGTTTTGTATGCCATATCCTAATTTCTTCATCTAGAAAAACTTTCAAATTGTTAGATTCACAAATTAAATCATGCGCTACATTTTTATTTAATGCAAATGTAGTAAAAAGCTTAATTGTTGGAATATTTAATTTTGCCCCTAAAGCTTCTCCCAGAAAAAACCAAGCTTCATATATCAACAATTCATAGCCTTTCCCTACTTCTAATCCCGTGATATATGCGGTTAAATAGCATAGTTTCTCAATTTCATCACTAGTTTTCATTTTCTCATTGTATGGTATGAAATCAGCTCCAATAGCTTCTATCTTACTCCTCCAATCTTCTGACAGTATATAAGATACTTTATGCCCCCGCCTTATTAATTCCTCTGCCAATCCTAAAGTTGGTATAATATGACCTGTATACGGTATATTAACAAATAAAATTTTCAATTAATCGCCTCCTCTGCCTTATAGAATAAAGTTATATTCATTTACTCAGGTAATAAATCAAAGTTATCTACAATTTTTTATTCTGTAATACTCAAAGTAGGACGAAATTATCACTTAAAATAATTGTTCATTTGTAGAACGTCGGTGAAATACTACAACTCTACTCTAAAAAACTTACTTTACCCCTAGCACAACTACGGAGAACCTAACTAACACTTTACCCATTCGTCTTTTTTGACATTGCGAAAACAGAGATTAAAACCGTTATAACAAATACCACTATCATTGGAATATAAAGAACAAGATCAAATTCTTTACCTGTCATCGTTCTATATGCCCATGTTGCAGGAAATATTTTACCGACATGTTCAAGCGATTGGGGCAACATATCGGTAGAAAACATAATTCCAGACAGCATAATTGACGGCATAAAAACAATCTGCGAGACCATGGTAAGTTTTGGAATGTTCTTCATCACTAAACCGAATACACTTCCTATGCTTAGTGAAGTGGCAATATAGATGACTAGCGACACAAGATAAACTGGTATATTTGCGGGAATTGTTGCATTAAAAGTTATAGGTGCAACCACGAATATTATAGTGCACATTATAAACAAATGGATAAACGCTGATATGAAATGGATAACAACTCCTAGTAATAATGGAATCCCATTGGCCTTATACACTTTTTTTATGTCGCTACTATATATCTCGACAAGGGAAGGTGGCAATCCTACTAACGCCCCCATTGATACGCCAAAGATACTCATCGACTGGATTAGTGTTTGACGGGATTGCGGGTTTATGGATGTGAATATTCCACCCATAAAAGCAAAAAAGATTAGTGGAAGTAAGTAACATGTTATTAACATTGCTTTACTACGTATGTCCAGTTTCCATTGCAGTCCTAACCCGTATAAAAATGCATTCATTGATTAATCCCCCTTGATATATTGATAAAATGTTGCTCAAGCGTTCCTCTGTCTATTTTAATATCCAACACAGCAATTCCCCTACATTTATAGTCCTCAAGTTGGGTTAAAATAGTATCACTGATATTATCAGATTCAAAGCTCTCAACCCCTTGCTCAGTCTTTATGTAAATTGTGCAACGCTGACCGATTTTTGTAGTCAACTCTTCGGCAGTACCTATAAATGCAATATCACCATCTTTAAGAATTGCAATACGGTCACACAGACTTTCTACCTCTACCATATCATGGCTAGCCATAATAATTGTCTTTCCTCGTTCTTTGAGCTTGCGGATTTCTTGATGGAGGAATTTTCTTCCCTCTACATCAAGTCCAGAAGTAGGCTCATCAAGGAACACAATCTCTGGATCACGGACTAAAGCAAGTGCTAAATGCAAACGTCGTTTTTGTCCAGTTGACATTTCCAGATATTGCTTCTTGGCCAACTCTTTAACTCCAAGAGAATCAAGCATTTCATGGTTAATCTCTACTTTATTCCATTTGGCAAAAAGCCGTACTGCTTCCATTGCCTTCATATGCTCAGGAAGTGACGTTGACTGCAGTTGAATCCCCATTTTGCCATTAACCACGATATTACCACTGTCATACTTGCGTAATCCCTCAATACACTCAAGGGTTGTGGTTTTACCTGTGCCATTCACACCAAGTAATGCAAAAATTTCACCTTTATTAACATTAAAATTTAAACCTTTCAGTACAATATGGCTGTTATAGCTTTTCTTAAGGTCTTCAACCCGTATAGCATAACTCATTTTAACTCCTCCTCAAATAGGCTCTTGATATATTACCTAATATTTATTTAAAATAACTATTGATATATTTTGCCTGCGCTGTTGCAAATATAATAAAACCTTATTCAGTTTATAGTGTGGGCATTTTGCATCCATTCAATCATTTCTGTTATGAGCGTAGCCCCCTGCTCACATAAAGTTTTGACATCATTCTCGATTTCCTTTTCATCATAAAAACGACTTGACTCATTGGGTATTATTTTCAAAAATTTCGACAACTTTTGAATACATTCTAACCATTCACATATATAATCGTTTACTGGCTCAGAAAGCCCATTTTTTTTTGAATCAAGTACCAAAACTATACTTTGGTGAAATCTATGCCATCCAGCTATGTCCAAACCAGTTGTAGTCCTCAATCCTCGAATTGCAACTGCTTGTAGCTGAGCTGGTAGCATTTCATGGCACAGTTCAGATTCCAAAAGGTTTAAATATGCGTCAAACTGTTTCGCAAGTGTATATCCGTTAGAAATAAATGTCGATTGAGTATTATTCATAATTATCACCACACCTTTCTGCGAAAAGGAAGATGCCTTATCGCAGTTAATTATAATAATAAAATTGAAGAAAGGGTACATATTTGGTACTAAGCTAATTCAAGGAGAACAAAACGTCTTTTTTGTTGTGGAACCCATTTGTTTTTCTTATTGATAATAACTCCGGTAACCTGTTCAACCATGTCACCCCTAAGCAACTTTCCAGTACTAAAGTCAATAAGCACTTTGCCAAAATAATACGATGAGCCTGTTTGGCTTATAGCATTAGATTTATTTTTTGCATTGTTAACTTCCAATTTCCCGATACACTTATATTCAAACAAAGCTCCTAAATGTCCTTTCCATGTGCTTACGCCGATAAAAGCAGCTTCGAAACGACCATTATGAAAAAAGGAATCTTGCTTACAACCACTAAATTCAAGATATACACATGTATCGCTTACAGTATCAATTTCCACATATTCACCTACTTCAGTGAAAGCTCCAAGGCTTCTTGCCAAGTAAGATGTCATTTCCTCAAATCCAGTCACATCCCAGCTCAACATATATAGCAAATTAACTGTTGGCAATTCTACTAAATGCGAATAATCAATCCCTATGAAATCTATCTGATCATTCGACCCACCCTTATCATTTTCAGGCATTATCGGCGTGGGATATGTCATAATATTCGAAAATCTTAGTCCTTTGGCGAATGTCCATTTTGTTTTCGAAGATTCACCGTGCCAATTATCAGAATTAAAGTTTACATCATCCCAAGTGTAAGTAAAAATTACTGATTTAGGGGTAATGCTTGCTGCAGCCACTTTTATATAGCTAGCGGACAAGGTTTGTGTCTTTGTAACATGCCCTCTAGGAGATAGGAAATGATTATTCATCGATATATGGTAAAGCGTCTTGTTACCCAAGTTGCAGGTAAATGTAATTTTTTTTGGTGTTGATAGGGTCTCAATTCCCTCTTCTAAAAGAATATCTGCAAACTTAAAACCAGTCATGTTTACCTCCTTTCCAGTATTTCAGTACTATTTTCTATAACTTTATACACTCGACGTAGTTTATTAAATGGATTGGGTCACTTTTCAGCTCAATAAACGAGATAACTGCTCAAACGCATCTTTAACAACATCAGTAAGCCACGCGATTTCTTCCTCTGTTACAGTAAGCGGTGGGCCAATATGTATATATCCCTCCAATAATCTTACATATACTTTATTTTGCAAGAAAAAGTCAGTCAAAATATCTACAACACCATCGTTGTAATTAAAAGGAACACGAGTGCTCTTGTCTCGCACAATTTCAACACATGCTAATAGACCGAGGCAACGAATATCTCCAACAAATGGTTGATTATCTAGTTTTTCATGTAGTAATTTCTTAAGTTGTATTCCTCTCTTAGTAGCATTTAGAAGTAGTCCATCGTTCTTAATAATATCTATATTTGTTAAAGCCGCTACACACGATACAGGATGCCCTGTATAAGTAAACCCAGGGATTAAGAAAGCTCTGTCAGGAATTTTGGAAGTTATCTTTTTGCTCGTAGCCAATGCTCCCAGAGGAGAATACCCTGATGTGATGCCTTTTGCCATAACAACTATATCGGGGATTACATCAAACCATTCCATACCGAACATTGTTCCAAGCCTACCAAATCCAGTTACAACCTCATCCAGGATTAATAAAACCCCATACTTGTCACAAATCCTACGAATTTCTTTCCAGTAGCCTTTAGGGGGTATAGCCACACCAGAGGCTGTGGCTATCGGCTCTGCAATAAACGCAGCTACATTATCGGCTCCTTCACGCAAAATAACTGCTTCAAGGTCATGTGCGCACTCAAAACCACAGGTATTAGGATCGCGATGCGAAAATTCACAACGAAAGCAATATGGATGAGCAATCTTCGTCAAACCTGGTGGAGGTGGCCCTACTACATGACTCAAATAGTTATTCCCAGTTATTGATAATGCAAGCAACGTTGCGCCATGATATGACCCTCGTCGTGAAATAAAGCGGTTTCTACGTGGCTCTTTTTGTAGCCGATGGTAAATACGTGCCATACGAAGTGCCATTTCAACAGCTTCTGAGCCACCTGAGGTAAAGTAAACACGGTCAAAATCATCTGGAAGAATTTTTAGGAGTTGCTCAGACAACTCTATGGCACGAATATTAGCAAACCCCTCTTCAGAGAGGACATAATTCATCTCTTTAGCTTGTTGTCCCATTGCTTTGGCTATTCGGTGCTCGCCATGCCCAACATTGACAACCCATACTCCTGAAAGTGCATCAAAATAAGAGTTCCCATCCACATCATAAAGCCACCGATCTTTTGCAAATTCAAACACTATCGGCCGATCAGTATTCTCCATTTTCTTATGGCTAGTTCCAAATTGCCAAATGTTCCTCCGAGCCTTTTCTCTTAAAACACTCCCACGAGTACAATTATCTTTTACATCCAACTTATGTCACCTCCAATATTTTTGATGGCGGTGCAAGCAAATCAAGCATTTTAATATATTCTTCTCGCTTCTTTTCTATTATTACTTTATGTTCTTCATCAAAAATACTTTTGCGTATAACATCTAAACATTTCTTGGGTTCAAATAAAGGTGCTTTATTAAAAATTGCACCATATGGATTATCCGCCATAACAGGTTCTAGAAATTTAAACCATCCCCATGGAAAAACCTTAAACGGCATAATTTTTTTAACTTCTCCCGCCATTTCGCGATACCAGTCTGGCATCCTACCAAGCACAGCATTAAGTTTTCTAAAGTCAATATACTTTTCGTTTTGAAACAACACTACTGGCACTCCACATAGAGCTGCTCGTGACAAAGTCACTGAAATAAGATTTGTACCACAGAATAGGTCAACACAATTTATCATACAATTATAATCCGTTGGATTAACTCTTATATAATACCTGTAGTCAATTAGCCTATCGTCTATTATTTTCCATTTTTTCCCTCCTACATGTAGGACTGTTAACGGCACTTCAAGCGCCAACAAATAGTTCTGTATAACTCTTGGTAACCATTCAATTAACCGAACCGTTTCCAATCTACGCCCTACCTCAACGTACTCCCAAGGTGAATTGACAATCATGACTACTTTTGCATCCTTTTTAATTCCCATAGACTCACGCCAATTTGATTTCATCTTTATGTCTTTACGATACTTCTCTAATAGAGCCTCTATATCGAACAGACTGCAATTTATTATTTTGCTAGAAGTTTCCTGATTAGGCCTATTAACTGGGCATGGACGAATCAAGAAGTCACTTTGTGTAATTAGTTCAGATTTCATCTTCATAGGAATCCCTGAAAAATCTTGTAAAAAATGAGTTGATTCCCATTCATAATCATCAAGTGTTCCCACAGGTATACCAGTAGCCTTCAATTCAGCAAGGTCTACACCGCTCCAAGTCGACGAAAAATCCATTGTAAATACATCTGCACATATAAATAAGTCGGGCATAAACTCCTTAAGCGCTTTCCTGAAGCAATTGCGATTTTCAAGTTGCGAATTGCTGTTTAATATGACTACAGAAAAACCATTAGCCACAACCTGCTTAGACATTTTTTCATGTACAACAAAACATATTTCTATATCCTTATTAGGAATACGGCGTAATAATTCCATCACAATGGTTATTTCACCATTTGAAAGCACTCCCAAAGCAATGATCATTAATTTTTTCACTCTATATTCCTCCCTTTCAGAATGTCTTGTTAATTTGAGCTAATGATGAAACTATTGATTCAATACTTGGCAGTTCCAACCACTTCTCCTTGTACTTATGAAGATTATCCAATGTCTGATCTAGATTTTCTGAAGCAGCGTTCTCAATAACTTCAGAAATCTCTTGAACATAAAACACCTCAGCGCGTCTTGTCAACTTGTAAAAAGAATTACCATTCACTATAGTTTCAAGAAACGAATACCAACCAACTGGAAACATACGAAATGGATAAACGATATTTAAGTCTTTCAAAATATCCGATTCTCTACGACCTGTTAACGAGCGTGATTCTCCTGTCCTCTTAAGGTATGAATTAGCTAATAACACTATTGGAACACCTCTGAGTGCAGCTCTAATCATTGATGTAGAAATATAGTTTGTTGATACAAATACATCTGCACTATCCACAAGTGTCTCAAACGCGGATGGTGGCATACTTTCAAAGTGCCGCATTTTTGTTACCTTCTCTGGTATTGGCTTATGCCTTGGACCAATCCAAAACACTTTGTAGTTTTGTGGCAACCCTACAATCATTTTCATAATTGCATCATCAACCGCTGAAACTAACTTTTTAACTTCATTATATGGCCGAAAACTGGATTGCCATACTGCACCTGTCATCACGATTAACTTTTCAGATGACTTTACCCCAATTGTCTCTCTAGCACTTTTAATATCAGTATAACTCCTACCTTCAATACCATCAAAAATACGATACCGAAAATAATTAGACGAACTATCTAATGCTACTTTATTAACTGGGCAAGGTTGTAGTAAGAAATCATAATTATCTATACAAAGATGTGATATTTCTTTAGCACGAAAACCATATGTATCAACTCTTTTTCCTGACTTAGAAAAATTATATAAGTCGAATGCACCAATTATACCGGTAAAAACAGATAAGTCTTCTTCCTTTAAGCCATAATGTTTTTCACAAAATGCATAATTAAGAAAATCAGATAGTATTACACAATCAGGATTAAATAATTCCTCAATATCTCTCAAGATAATACGATTCAATAAGGCACAATTCGGTATAAGAACCCTATACTCAATATTATTCGCCTTAACTCTATCAACATGTGAAGGTGGAACAAGAAATATAACCTTATGTCCTAATGTTGATACTTGAGAGGCAAAATCTATAGCAATCTGCAATTCTCCATATGCCCAAAAACTTGTTACGATAAACAGAATTTTCATCTTTACTCCTTTATATTATAATTTCTGATTTGGGAAAAGAGCCCTAATCCAATAGTAAAGAAAGTTACACATTTCATGGTTACCTAACTTGTGTGCACTCTTATTAAGACTAATAAACGGCAACCGTATCACGTTTTTAAGATGTGGAATCTTTTCCAACTTAATGTCTTCCCCTGCATCTCTTAAAATATAAATTGCGCTCTTTATATCTTTGTCAAGCACCTTCGCGTAGGCAAGCTGAACATACGGAACAATGCAATATGGTGAATGTTCAGAAAGTGTCTTTTGTATATCTATCATTCTATACTGGTCATCAATAGCATCCTTCTCAGTATAATCAATAGGAAGTAAATACATTGCCATCTCATCTGTCTCATCATCATTCATCATCAATCTTACCATAGAACGCAAGAATAATGCAGGCCAATGCTCTTTGTCAATTTCTACTGATCTAGATGACCATTCAATAGTGTCAATGAGGCATTTGTGTAGTTTTTGTCCATCTGTAACAAATGGTATGCATGCACAATTAAACAGCGCCAAAGCAAAATATGCTTCAGCATCATTTTGACGTGAAAGTTGAACACGTAATTTCTCTTCAAGTTTATCCCTTGCAGACGTTTTAACACCGATTTGTAATGTCTGAAGAAGTATGTCATCATCTCTATTAGGCATTCGCATTTTGCACCGACCTCCCTTTACTCGTCAAAGCCACAAATTCATCCCAACCACGAATAGCAATGTACTCCTTATAAACCCCCCCGCACTTCCTAAAAAAAGTGCAATCGGAACAAATCTCTCCGTGAACACGCATCGTTTCGTCCATATAAGTCTCATAGTTATCAATAATAACACCACGAAAAAGCATTTTGAATTGCTGATTATGCCAATCAATCAGGTGTTCGTGAAGACCTTCTATAACACAGAGAGGAAACCCTTCAAGAGTTAGGACAGTACCTGACTTCCTAACTAGCTCAACACCTCTTCTTACAAATGGCATTGCTTCATCATAAGTTGGAGTTACTAAATTAAAATGCCTAAAAGCAGCACCAACGGTATGCAATGCAGAGATATTAATATGATCCACATTCAACGAAATGAGTAGTTCCATTATACTTGGGAAATCCTCAAAATTCATCCTACTTACCACCGAATTTGTACGTACTTTAGCCCCTAGTGACTTCACATTTCGTATTCCCTTAATAGCCTGTTCAAAACTTTTTGGTACTTGCGTAATCTTTTCATGTATAGCAGCATCACTTCCATGAATTGACACAACAAATAAATCGACTCCTAGCTCACATACGCGCTCGGCAAACTTTTTGGATGCTAAACGACGAGCATTCGTCTGCAAAATTACATGTGGATACTCACATTCCGCGATTTTTTCTAATATCTCAATAAAATCTTTTCTCACAGTCGGCTCGCCACCATGTAAATTTACCGCAATATACCTCTGCCCTCGATGCGCTTCAATAAATCGGTCAATCTTTTTGCGATTAGCCATTTCCCTTAACTGTGTTGGCGAATCCACTACACAAAACCAACACTTATTGTTACATCTATCTGTCAAGTGAATACTTAGCATTTTTCCATCATATACCATAATAATATTGTATCCTTTCTAATTAAAATGACGCTAGAGAAATTGAACGAGGGAATAGAGAAAGCCCTACATATTTTATACGTTCTGCTAAATCATCTCTCCCAATATTCCGGAATATAGCAATTGCATCACCAAACGGTTGAAGCAATATATTCAATGGATATACAACTTCACTGTGGGTGAGTTCTTGTAAACCCCTTTCAGCAATTTCTATAGCATAATCTATCTTACCTTCAAAAATATTTGATTTGGCTAACATGAGATATGGGCACAAAAAATATGGCTCTTTTTTAGAACTTTTCATTTGTTGCTTGATAAGCACTTCACAATCATCTTCATATACATCTTGCAGTGATTGTTCTGCTGAAGAAATCACAATAGCCTGTAAAGCTACCCCACGCATAAACCTTGCCATCCACCAATCATTCCGTTGATTAATACAATCTGAAAATGCATCAATTGCATGTGACAAATATCTATGCCTATCAGGTGCAATAGATTCCTCGTAAACAAATGCAAACGCACATGTGGCAAAGAGAAACGCCGTATCAGTATTTGTTCTATCGTTCTGCCAAGCCTGTTGCATCTTTTGATAAGCACGGTGACCATTCGACTTAATGACTAGGTTTGATAGTTGAATCGCTTCAACATCAGACTTTGATATTAAACGCATATTAAACCTCCTTTACTACATATGGATCAAATTCAGACCATCCGTTTCTATTGGCATATTCACTATAAACTCCACTGCAGACCACACGTTGCTCGCAATTTTCGCATGGAGGCCCGTACATCCGTATAGTTTGGGTTAAAAATTTATTAAAATCATCAATAATAATTTTTCGATACAATACTTTTAGACGTTGTGCTTTCCAATCCACTTGATAGTTTTCCATACCTTTAAGTACGCAATAGGGAAACCCTTCAAATGTAACTTTTATACCTAAAGACTTCGCAATACAAACAGCCTCTTCTAAGTAAGGTCTTGCTTTTGAATACGAAACAAATAAACTTTCAATGTTTCTCATTGCGCTACCACCAGTTTGCATTGCCGAAATATTGATGTGGGCAATCTCTTCCTTAGCAACTAATAAAACTATAGCAGAAATATCTTTGTAATTGTGAGCACAAATCACTACGGTAATACGAATTGGTTTCCTGAACCCTGAAATTGTACGAATCCCCCTCAACGCTTTGTCAAAAGAACCATGAACTCCTGTTAATTTATCCATAATTTGGCTTTTGCTACCATGAAAGCCTATATTATATAAATCTATTCCCGATTCATTGAGGGCTATAGCAAAAGTTTTATCAGTTCCAATACGATGAGCATTTGTCTGAAGTATAATCCTACTATATCCAAGATTTCGAGCACAACGCACAACTTTCAACAATGATGCTGAAAGTGTAGGTTCTCCACCATGAATATTAAGCGCAGTCCATTCACTCGTATTATGGGATTGAAGAAACTTAATTATATCTTTTTCTCTAACAAAATCATATGTATGCTCATGGGACGCTTCGCTACAAAACTTACATTTACTATTACAAAGGTCTGTCATGTGCACACTAATTGTTAATGGATGATACAAAATCCCTGAAGCTTTAGATACTACTTCACCCATTTATTCCATCTCCTCAAAGTCATCTGGCTCATACGCTTCAAAATCTACCAAATCTGCATCATCAGGAGTATACACAGCTGCATCTGCGGCAAAAAATTCCTCTAAATTTTCTGGACTAAGCTTATCCAAATCTTCTTCACTAAGGCTCTTTATAAGAACCGCCTGTGTATCGCTTAATTCATACTCCAACAGTGCTACTTCAGGATGTGATAGTAAAAGTGCCTTAAATTCTTCATCAGTAACAACCCGCTGAAAGATTGACCCAATGACAGTTCCAGAATCTACGCTACGTTCTTCATTACTTAACTCATTTTCACAATTACTTTCATTCGAAACACCAACTAGCTTATCATTTTTTTCCATATTCATCTATCCTTTCCGTATTTATTCACTTATCAACATCACTATTTTACCTTGCTGTAGCGCCACTCAATCAATTTTGTCTCCTGGGCAATAGGCAACTTTGAATAGACATCAACAAGTCTGTGAATTTTCTTATTTGTCTCATCAACAACTTGATTATGTGCACGACCGTTAATCTCATTATATCTATATACCTGAAAATTCGTCGCTCCCTTACCTCTTAATGAACCCTCAATAAAATATTTGTAATTCATCTTCAACAAAAATTCATAGCGATTTCTCATGCGCATTAACTTAATACCATAGTCTGCTGGTTTCATACCAATAAGTGAATCAGGGACTACAAAATAACGATTCATTGCAAAATGGTTTATAAAGTGACGATTTTTTTGAATGAATTCAATAGTGCATTCAAAATCCTCTTCATTTTCATAAGGCAAACCAACAATTACTTCTATATCTGCCCAAATACCGAGTTCCTTGCACCACTTCAACACTTGCTCTGCATGTTCAAGATCTAGTCGCTTATCGTACAACTTAAGTAACTTTTGACTACCTGTTTCGAATCCAAAAACAAACTTACGGCATCCTGAATCAAAAAGCATTTTGAGAAGGTCATAATCAAGGTTATTAAACCGCGCACAGTCAGACCAATAGAACTTCATACCACGTTGTTGTACGCCTTCACAAAACTCAATCACAAATTTCCTCGAATAATTAAACGTATTATTATAAAAATAAAAAAACTTAGAACTATATTTTTGCATCATTGTTTCAATCTCATCAAGTATAACTTTGGTAGACTTTACTACAATCTTTTTTTTATCACCACCGCTTTGCACACAAAAAGCACAACTATAGGGACAATTATAATTGAAGATATATGGAATAACCAAAGTTTCCTTTCGATCTTCCTCAGGTAACGAGGCACGATTGACCTGAGATGCTATAAGAGGGTATGGCTGTGGCCATTTCATTATTTGAATTTCGTTAATGCTTTGTGCATTATGTACTGTTGAATAATTAATGCATACCTTGTACGGATCCAAATCCAATCCAGAAAAATCAGGCATTGTAAGTGACGGTGCATCCTGCATATTTGACTTTATCTCATCCCCTTCTTTCCAAACTGCACCAGGTATCAAGTGAAATCTTTCTTCGTCCATTTCACCTTTTTCCAACATTTTAATCAAATCCAAAAACATCCGTTCTCCTGGTCCCACGCAAATAAAGAACCCCGTGCTCAACAATGCTTCCCAAAGCTCAACAAAATTATCCTTGAATTGCAAAAGGTAATGCACATTATTACCCCCAATTTCTATATGAACCTTGTATTTCTTGCTAATCCATTTTGCTAACACCATTCCACCATGCATCTCTAACCACGAAAAATCAGCTCCCAATGAAATGCCGACAAGATCGTATCCGTTAAAATTAATACCCGATATAAGTCTACTAATCAAATCATCAATCTCCTGGTCACTTTTACCATTAAGGTACCCTATAATACGTTTGGAGTCGTAGATAAACCTCCACGATGTAAGAGGAAGCTCATCGGAACGTTTATTCAACGTTACGTTTAAGTCATAGATATAGGTACTAATCCCCTTTTCAGAAAGAAATCCCTTTAGAACACCTAGTGCAAGTGGGGGAATATTTGATATTTGTTGATACGCATGTTCGGAAGGTGCTAGCAATATCATTACTTGTCCAGTTCTTTTACTCATACCACCCTCTCCTTTTAAAAAACTGTTTATTTGACCTACGCATAAAATTCTTTACATAAGATATAGTTGTAATATTATTTTCAAAATATCATTAAATGCTGGGTATAATTATATTGGCGAGCCGTTAAAAGAAATAAAAATATTTATCCTGAATATCGTGAATGTTTTAGGTATGAAACTTAGTAGATTTGCTCCGATAAGAATTCTTTTGTAGTCAAAAGAAAGTCCTTAATAGCATTTATTTCTTTGAATATTCTTCTTGATTTTAAACAATTGCTTATTATATTATCATGTTAACAACTTTTAAATATTGTAAGATATATTCACCTAGCAACTATCCATTTAATACAGAGCTAAAATAAGCTGAAAATTAATCAATACAGAATATAATGTTTTTGAATTATGAAAAAACTTTGGATGGAACCTTAATAAGGTTTTAGTTTCATTTAAATTTCATCATTGAAATTTACTTTATAGTTCGTTTTTATCTTGTTTACATTTTAACATTTTCAGCTTTATTTGTCAATATAAATTATAATATATAATATATGGTGAAACTAAGACAACTTTCGTCTCTTTTATGATAAAGTGTTTTCTTCTATTGTATTTGAATTTATATCCAATTAATTAATAGCTTATCTATAGAATAGTATATTTGGATCATAGTTTTGCATTTATGATGCTTTTTTAAATATCATAAATCCTCCCCCAATATATATCTTAGGCTCTGTATATCTAATCAATATTTTAACACAATTAATATATTCCTTTAGCTTTTCTGTAATCATACTCTCCATTACATTTTGAAAACCTGAGAAATACCTGCGTATATTAGCCTTAATATCTTCTAGCCGCTTAGGTAAATAAGGAGTATCGCTACAACCGTTACAGCTATATACTTCATAAACTTGTTCAAAACCTTTAGTGTAGCTTCTTTGAGTTTTTTCATATTAAAATATTTCCCTATATTGTTCTTGTATTTTCTAGTCTTTTGAAGTTCATGTTCTTGAAGTTTAATAAATGGCTGAATATCTTTGTTTTCTAAATATCTTAAACCAACTTCACTACAGTAACCACTATCAGCAATCAATTCTTTTAGATTAACACCAGTATTCAATAAATGTTTATCAACCAAAGGTTTAAGAGTATTATAGTCAGTACGATCATTACTAAGATAAGTATCAATAATGAAGTAGTTTTCAACAGCAAACTGAACATTATATCCAGGTTTGAGAAACATCATATACTTTGTCTTTAAAAGGATAATAGCAAAACGTGTGAAAACCCCTCCACTTCCCTCTCCTATTGTCAGAATTTTTAATCAATGACCATGTTTTGCTTCATAAGAATTGATCCAAAGATTTGCTAAATTCACAGCTCCTTTAAAACCTACAAATGGAGGTTCGTAAGGATAGATTCTCCATTTTATATCAGGGTTTGCTATTTGTAAACTAAGATCATTGTTACTCCATTTCAGTGCTTCTCCACTTGCCATAAGCCAACCATCTGTATGCTCTGAAACAACTTCAGTCCATTCTTTCTCCGTAAAATACGGTATTTCATCATTTTGCATATCAATATTATCACACCAGCATTTGCCTTTAATAAATGATAATTCTTTACATGCAAATTCTAATATTCCCTGTACAACATCAACATGCCCTCCTATTGATATACTAGCTTGTTTAGGTGAACTATGGATTATATGTTTAAAGTTTGGCTTTACTATCGATATACTTTTCAATGCGTTATTTTTTTCTTTTAAAAATTGCGGATTAACATTCATATTGAGAATTTGCGCTATTTCTTTCAACCATACTTCAGTTCCATCTATACCATATGGTCTACCTTCTATATACGGTGTGTTAAATCGTTTTTTTAACTCTTTTGCTGCTTGTTTTCCCTCTTGTCGAATAACTATATTAATATGGGCTTTTCCCATTTGCTTAATAGTTTCTATTGAAGTATCTGATGATAAAATACATAGTGGTTCTATACCAAGTGCGCCTCTGACAAGTCTTATTATTTCTTCTGTATCTGATTCAAATCTAAATAAATCTGCGCAAGAACCAATAATATTAAATGTAGGAAAAAAACTTTTATTACAATCAATAGTCAATGCCTTCACTAACTGTATAAGAGCCTCTTGTACTCCATTGTGTTTTACTTTATCAAATCCGCCACTTCCAAAGTATAGGATATGAATATCAGGGTATAATTGTTTTAATTTTTTCTGGATAGACTTTATGTCTACTCCAATTAATTCTGGAACAGAAGATGGCATTAAAAATATAGCTTTAGGTTTATTATTTTTTACTATGTTTTTGACCACTTTCTCTAATCTACTTGTATCACCCAACGAAACATCAGTTTCATTTATATGAGTTGAGTATAAATGACATGCGTTATCAATACCTGCTCTTTTTAATGTTACACCGCTATATAACATATGCCCCATACAGCCATATTCGATTATAACTCCATCACGAATAGTAGAAAGTGTCCACAAAAGTCCCATACGCCCTGAAGGTATCGGCTTAAATCTATGAAGACCCATAATTTATAACCCCCTTGATTTATTTCTAATCTATATTATTTTGTTATATCAATTTAAATGACCGATTTAATTATTCTTTCAAGTACTCTTTTAGTTCGTTCATATCCAATTTGTCCATAAAAATCAAACATATTTCCTACTACGGATTTAGCTTTATCTAAGCCTGGTATATGTCCAATACACAAATCGGGCTTGAGTTCTTCAACTAATGACTTAGCGTTTCTCTCATTCACGATTCTACACACCAGAGGATCACATCCTATCTTTTTTAGTTCTTTATAATGAATATCATCTTCTGGATAATATTCTTCTAAATGTATCAATGATGGATTCATATTTATTGATTTCACTAAAAATTTTGTGAGTGGAAGCGGAAGATCTACTCTAGTTGTTATTAAGAAATTTTGGTTAGCTAATAACCTCCGTGCTTCTTCTTGTAACTTAATAGTCTCTAGTCTTATTTGTCTAAACTCATTATTTAGAGGAATACCAAACTTAGTCATAATTTCTAAAAATGCTTTGTCTATTTCATCTATAGAATATCTATGATGCAAAGATATAAATGGCACTTTAAAAATCTCTTTCATTTTAACAGCTAGTGCATGTGTATATGGAGATATTACCAAATTAATAGTAGCATCAGGTGCATTAATAAAATCTTCTATTTCTGCACCTGGTGCAAGAAAACGTAGCTTAAAGCCATGTTTCTCCAATAACGTATATAGAAAACTATTAGAGTCATTCACTTTTTCTGGTAAATCCCCAAGAATATTTATGCAATTAGCCTTTGCTGGCTGTGGTTTCATAAGTCTAGCTAGTGATTCCATTGTTTTCCACGCACCAGATGGATAACTTATATTCTTAAATTGTCCAAGCATAGTAAATGTAACCTTTGCACTAATTTCTGCTTGTATTTCATGAATAACTCCTTCAAAATCCTCTCCAATCAAATCTGGAATACAAGTTGCTATTAATAATATTGACTTTGCACCTGCTTTATCCATCTTTTTAAGTGCATCAATAACTCCATCTCGACATCCAAATATCACCTCACGAGAATCAAGAACATACATCCAGTGAAGTTCACCATGCTCTCCTTCGGGGTTAGGAGTGAACAATCTAGAATGATTAGCACATTCTGGCATGCCTACTAAAAGTGAAGAAAGCCCTTTAATATCTTCAACAATGGCAGAAGCCATACGCATAGGGCAATGTACCCCTGGAGATACTGCAGGTGATGCAAATGGTATGCTTGCACTATTTTTTATTTTAGATAATCGTTTTGAATTTATTGCATTAATCACTTACTTCACCTCCAATAATATATTTGTTAATTTTCTATAATGTAATGCCATATCAGAATCAGGGAATGCTTCAACAACAGTTTTTCCTTGAGCCTCAGCTTCTTGTACAATTGGATTTCTTGGCAGATGATATTTTACCTTTGTCCCTATCTCAATTGCTGCTTTATTAACTATATCAGCTTCATCTTTAATATTTTTACTGTTTAAAATAAGCCCTCCTAATGATGCATAACCTCGTTTCCCAAAACTTTTAACGGCATGTGATATATTTGATGCAGCGTATAAAGACATCATTTCTCCTGATGTTACTATGAAAACATTATCAGCATAACCACTTCGGATTGGCATTGCGAATCCTCCACATACAACATCTCCTAAAACATCATAAATAATAACATCAGGTTTAATTTTCTCAAATACATTTAATTCTTCCATTTTTTCAAATGCAGTAATTATTCCTCTGCCTGCGCAACCAACACCAGGTACGGGACCTCCTGCTTCTATACAATACACTCCTGTACTACTTTTTATTAGTACATCTTCTAAACTTATATCTCCTTTTTCTCTAAGCATATCTAAAACTGTTGGAATATTTTCCCCTCCATTCAAGTTTCTTGTTGAATCTGCTTTAGGATCACACCCCACCTGCATAACAACTAATCCCATTGAAGCTATAGAGGCAGATAAATTTGATACAGTAGTAGATTTGCCAATACCACCTTTCCCATATATAGCAATTTTTTTCATGGTATTTTATTCTCCTTTCTGTTTATGTGAAATTCCTACGTAGCTAAAGTGTATGATACACATGTTGGACGTCCGCTAATTTTATCTTGGATAATTTGTGCATTTATTTGAAAAGTATCTCTTAATACTTCCTTTTTCATTACATCTTCTGGAGTCCCTCGACAAATTATTTTTCCATCACGTATAGCTATCATATAATCAGCATGACGTGCAGCAAGGTTAATATCATGTAGAACCATTGCTATCGTATAGCCTTTTTCTTTGTTAAGTCGATATAAAAGCTCTAATATTTCTAATTGATATGACATATCTAAATAAGTAGTAGGCTCATCTAATAATATGATATCTGTCTTTTGTGCAATAGCCATTGATATCCATGCTCTTTGTCTCTGTCCACCCGAAAGAGTATCTACTTCTTTTGTTTCTAACTCCGTTAACCGTGTTACATCTAATGCCCAAGAAACAGCTTCATTATCTTCTTTGCTCATTTTTCCAAATCCTCTTTTATGTGGAAAACGCCCAAAGCTTACAAGTTCTCTTACAGTAAGGCCACTAGGTGCATTTGGAGATTGAGGTAATATTGCCATTTTACGAGCTATCTCTGATGTAGAGAGTTTTTTGATATCAATTCCATCTAAATAAACTACTCCATTTTTAGGCTTTAAAATTCTCCCTAACGCTTTCAATACTGTTGATTTGCCACAACCATTCGGACCTATAATTACAGTTATTTTACCCTTAGGTATTTTCATATCTATTTTGTCAATTATAGTTGTATTAATATATCCTAAGGATAAATTTTGAGTCTTAATACTGTTCATTTTTTTCTCCTTTCTAGTCATTTTTAGCTAATAAATATATAAAGTAAGGTGCTCCTATAATCGCAGTCATAATACCTGCAGGTATTTCCGAAGGCTGTATTACAAACCTCCCAATTGTATCAGATAATAAAACTAATAGTCCCCCAACTAATGCACTAGTAGGTAATAGAATACGATGAATTGGTCCTACTATTTTTCTTGCTAAATGTGGTGCTACTAAACCTATAAATCCTATATTGCCAGCTACTGACACACAGCAAGCTGCAAGAGCCACAGAACCAATGAGTAATAACCTACGCTCTTTTTCCACCTCTGCTCCTAAACTAAAAGCTATATCGTCTCCTAGATTTAAAATATCTAAAGACCGTGCTTTAACAAATATGAAAGGGATAATTAAACAAAACCAAGGCAAAATTAATTTTACAGATTGCCAATTAGCTCCCCATATCTGACCCGCTTGAAAAGATGCTACAAAATCAAACTGATTTTCATCTAATTTAATAACTAATATAGTTGTTAATGCAGAAATTCCTGCATTAACTGCAATACCCATAAGTATTAACCTTATATGCGATACCCCTTTTTCTTTTTTATAAGATAAAATGTAGACTAGAAAAGCAGCTATGATTGCTCCTAAAAAAGATAATAGTGGTAAAATAAATATAGATAAAGAACTTTCCATATCAAAAATAATCACATATAGTATAACCATCAGTCCTGATCCAGAACTTATTCCTATTAATCCTGGATCAGCTAGGGGATTTCTTGTTATTCCTTGTATAATACATCCAGATAATGCAAGCCCAACTCCAGTTAAAATAGAAATTATTATTCTAGGTATTCTAAACTGAAACAATATCAAATTTTGCTTGAAGCTTCCATTTCCTATTATCGTATTAAGCGCTTCCATTGGTGAGAGTTTTGAATAACCAATATTTAAACTTATTACAAAAACCATTATCAAACTTAAAAAAAAGCCAATAATATAAAGTTTGGTTTTAAAATTCTTACTCATTATATGTCCCCCTTTGTTTCTTGGCTAGATAGACAAAGAAAGGTACTCCAATAATTGCAATTAAGGTGCCTATCGGTGTCTCGGATGGTGGATTGATATTACGTGCAACTAAATCTGCTAAAACCATCAACAAACTTCCCATCACTGCTGATACTGGAATTATCAATCGGTAATCTATGCCTATTAGTGATCTAACAATATGAGGTATGATTAGACCTATGAATCCTACCGCTCCAACAACTGAAACCGATATTCCTGCTAATACGATTACAATTAGAAAGCATATTATTTTAATGATTGTCAGATTAACGCCCAATCCTTTCGCAACACTTTCACCTAGATTCATTATCGAAATGTAAGGCGATATAATTATAGATGCTATTAGAGCAATAAGAATTAATGGCGTCATAATAGTTATCTGAGTCCAATTTGATGCACATACTCCTCCTACAGTCCAAAACATAATGTCCTGAGCTACATTAAAAACCAAAGCAATTCCTTGACTAAGTGCAGTTAATAATGCACTAACTGCCGCGCCAGCTAAAACCAGCCTCATAGAAGATGTCTTAGTGTGTTTTATTGAAGAGATTGAGTATACCATAATTGCTCCTATACCTGCACCTGCAAAACAAAACATAATCGTCTGTATATATAGCATCTTTGGAAAAAAAGCAAAACATATAGATAAAGCAAATCCTGCACCTGCATTGAGTCCCAAAATCCCTGAATCAGCTAGAGGATTACGAGTGATACCTTGCATAATAGCTCCTGCTACTGCAAGTGATGAACCCACAAGTGCACTTGCTAATACACGAGGTAATCGCAAATCGACTATTATCAAATGCTGTTTATTTAATGGATCAAACCTAACAAAAGCTTCCCAAAGTGTACTTAAGGAAATATTAGAAATCCCAGTGCATATCGATATAATAATTAAAGCGATTAATAATATAGTGCCTATTATGATTAAAAATTTGCACCTCTTTGCGCTAGTAATCTTCAATTTCACTTATAATCCCTCCCGTTTTAGCATAAAGAAAGTGTCAAATGCAAAGTAAAGCACCTGACACCTACAGTAACATTAACAATGTAAAATATTTTATTTACCACCATATATTTTCGTTAGTTTTTCAGCTGTAAGTTTTAATGCTAGAGGCCCGAAGGTATTCATATTCTCGTCAAAATAATAAATCCTATTATTTTTAACAGCATCTAGCGATTTCCATACCTTTGATTCTTCTAAGCTTTCTACAAAAGTTTTTGCGTGTTTTAAATTATGCTGAAATACAATATAGTACGGGTTCATTTCTGCTACCGCTTCTATTGACACTGGATTATATCCAAATGGATATCCTTTAGGATTTTTAATCCCAAATTTCTCATAGTATTCTTCGTTAGCACGAGTAAGAAATTCTTTACCATTAGTTCTAAATAGAGCAAAAGTTCTATCATTATACTTTTTCAATTCACTTTTTGCTTGTTTGATTTTATCTTCTATTTCCTTAATAACATTATCTACTTCTGTTTCTTTTCCAACTATTTCTGCACATCTAGAAAGTTGATTTTGCCATGTCTCCGTATGGTCTAATAATATAACAGGTGCTATTTTTACAAGTTGCTCATATGTTTTATCTAATCCTTTTTGTGATTTAAAAGTTACTATAACGTCCGGTTTAGATTCCAGTATAGCTTCAAGATTTATTTCTCTAGCACTTCCTAAATTCATAATATCTGAATCTTTTAAGTAAGGTCTAAACATCTCCGATTCTTCAAGAGATTCCATATAACCCATAGAATTTCCTAGTGCTGAAGCCGTAACCGGAACTCCGAGTGCAAAAAAATGTTCCATAAAATAAGTATGCAATAATGTTATTCTTTTCGGCTTTTTATTCAATATAACTTTATGATTAGCTGAATCTTCGATTGTTCTAGGCCAACCTTTAGTTTCTTTGTTCTCTTTACTCTCTTCAACATCTATTTTTTCTACAGACTTATCCGTCTGCGTTTCACTTGAGTTAGCACACCCAACAACAAAAACCCCTAACAAATTAATAATTAAAATAAATATTATTATTTTCTTCATATTCCCTCCTGTTTTTAGCATTAGTTGATAATTTATCTTAAAAAAGTTATTGTCCTCACTAAGGATCGATTAAATACATTATAATAACATCTTTAATGACAAACCACTTCCCTTATTACGATTTTATTCTATCATAGCATTATTATATTATGAATAGCATTATCCTGATTTTGATATGGACTATTTATGAATATGTATTTCTAATTTTGCTAGGTGATAGCCCAAATCTTTTTTTAAATAATCTACTAAAATATAACGGGTCATTATATCCTATTGCATCTGCAATATTATTAATTGGTAAATCAGTAGTATATAACAGTTCCTTAGCACGATTTAATCTATATGCTATTATATAATCACCTGGGCCTATACCAGCATGCTTCATAAAAATATAATATAATCTATTTGTATTCATTTCAAACATTTCAGCCAGTTCACCTACAGATAGCTGATTATCATAATTTTCATGAATATAATAGCTAATTTTAGAAAATGTACTTTTATCACCACCTAACATCTGACTGCGTGCACCAACAAACATCTCTTCTAGTGAACATCTAAAAAGAGTTTCTACTTGAAAAGCTGACATGGCACCTAACTCATAGTATGTTTTCCAAAGACGATGTAATAATCCTTTTAGCCTAGGACTTTGTCCAACAGTTATTTCAAAATCAGCATTAGGCAAGTATATTCCTTTTGTTTTTTGATTTATATCATACATTACAGATATATATGTCAAGTCATTGTTCCCAAGTACTTTTTTCCCTAAATCCATATTAGCTCCACCATGAATGACCTTCAGAGAATTTGTTATATAAGGAGTTCCGTTAAAAGTAAACTGTGCTTTACCACCTAAAGGAAAAAGCAACCCAGGATATGGTGCTGATTTCTGTAATCCTTCTTTTTTGGGAGGAACATTATAATAATAAACTCCTTTTACTTTAAACGATGCATTTGTAAAGCTCTCTATAATTTCATTGATATCATAATCATAATTCATTTTTAAAACCCCTTTCTATGTTTTATTAGATTGCATTAGGATATGCAGTAAAATATTCAATATTTATAAATAGAAGTATTCTTATTTTAATAATGATAATTATTTTCATATTCGATACAACTAGTATAACATATCATCATTTAAAATTGCCTAAATGAAAACCAGAAATTTATGGCAACCTGTAAATACGCGGTTTATTTTTTCCATAAATCTTCTGTTTAGATTAATGTGTATAATTCTCCTATAGTGTTGTATCAAAAATTCAACCGTTTCGAACAACATATACGTTAAAATTAAAGTTAAAGTTTACCATATGTATTGATCCTTTTACAGCATGGGCTTTATTAAATATTTCACATCAATTCATTTACAGTTTAAAATGTCTGATAAGCAAAAGCTTTGTATATACAAAAAAAGTAAATTTACCGATAAATGTAACCGTATATAAATAAAAAAATCTGCATCCACAATCCAATAAAAGCTCCACTGCTCCACTATCATAAAACCATTTTTTGATAGATATCTTGTTTTATTAATTTTAATAATTAACATATTTTATCTGAATCTTGCTTTCCTATTTTATCCAAATAAAAAAACATGACCTAAGCCATGCATACTTTGTTAACACCTTATTCAGTTTTATTTTCAATTTCTTACATGAAGTCATTTTGATATTATCTCTAGAAGTATGGTGATAAAGGTTTTGGGAGCTTTTATTTTATTAGCGTATTTAATCTTATTGGTTCATCTCTTTTAGTTACGCTTTTAATTTGCTCTATTTTTAATCTCTCACCATCACTTTATCTTCTTTCTCATTCTAAAGACTTTATGTTTCTTGCCAGCTATTTCTCCTTCACAAACTAAAAATGTTTCAAAATCTAATTTTTCATATAACTTTATTGCTCTTTTATTAAAGGCAGCAACTCCACATCTAATAAATTCACCTTTGTAAGCATACTCTTTTACTGAGAAATCAATACATTCTGAGATAAATTCTTTTCCAAGACCTTTTCCGCATAATTCTGGCTTTAGACCCCATCCCATCCACATTTCATAGATATTCTGAGGATTACTTTTAACAACATGATGTTCAACATAACCATCATCTTCTTCTTCAAAAAATTCTATTGTGACTTCACCAATAAGATTATCTTCTTCATTCAGAACTGCGAATCTTCCTAGTCCCCATGTTTCTTTATCTAACAAACATTCCTTTTCATTTATATAATCATATATATGATATTCTCCATCATATTTCCAATTATCAATCATTTCTCTTGCGTATTCCAAGTTCATTGGAACAAATTTAAATTTCATAATAACCTCCCCCTTATCATTAAATTTTTAATACTAGTTAAGGTTTATAATTCCAACCTCAACCATAGAGCAGGACGAACTCCGCCGCAGTTATCTTCCGTTAAAGGGTGAATCGTTTTGCTATTGTAGCGAAAAGTACCATTTCCCTGAATACCTACATTGCCGTCGCCGTGGATATATACGGCTCTTCTATTGTCACGCCCTGGTGACCTAAGCCACCACCACCATACATACCCATCGAATGTCGATCTTCGCTTGATGTTGTTTTTGTCCTTACATTGAAACCAATATCGTTGTTTGGCACTGCGGTTTTCAAGGTTCTTACTGCTGTCACCGAAATATTTGCACACTGCTTCTTCAATACTTAGAAGAAATATGTAATCTCGAGTATTTTCTCCTCCTCTTGAACCATACCACTGATTGTCGTGATTTTTGTTTAATACGGGAATGATTCTTGACTTTTCGGCAACGGTAAATCTGTCATAAAACTCACCGTTAAGATATTTTCTTAGCGAGCAGTCAGCCCATGTCACATCACCAGTACAATTATTATAGGGGTGTTGTTCGATTATATGTTCTGTTATAATCAAAGCCGTATTGCCTTGTATATCAAGAATGCGCCAATTATAATCCCCAAATTGCAGTATTGATCCAATATTAAAGTCTGTCATTCTCATTCTCCTCATATAATATAAATTTTCTGTAGTTCTGTTTCAATGCTCCTCTAAGAACAACTGCTCATTATCTTAGCTATAAATTCAAATTTTTCATCTCATTCTTCAATCTTACCATAGTCTATATATATAAACAATTTGCATTAAAGAACCTAATTGATATGGAGATACCCTTTTATTCTGAATCTCATACATACAGTGGTTTTGTTTCTCTTAACTGTTAAACACATCCTTAATTATCGGAAATAGTAGCTGTATTTCAAAACCTTTTCCATAATCAGATTTAACTTCAATATCAATCTTCAATTCATCGCATAGTTTCTTCACAAGAAACAGTCCAATTCCACTAGACTTGTTTCGATTTGAATTATCTCCTGTAAATCCTTTGTCAAAAATAAAAGGAATATCAGAATTCAACACTCCAATCCCATTATCAGAAATTTTAAGATAATACCTATTTTTTACGTTATTGAAACCAGTTTTTATCCAGATATAGCTCTCGATTTCTTCATTGGAGTATTTTACTGCATTAACTAACAACTGCGTAAAAATGAACTGAAGTGTCTTTTTGTCTGATACAATGGGTACATCTTTCATTTGAGAAATAACTTCAACTTCTTTTTCAGCGAGTAGTGCCTGGAGTTCCAACAGTGCATCTTCACAACAAAGATTCAACGAGACTCTCTCAAGATGATAGTCAATATGTGATGCCTGTAATCTCGCATAAAATAATATCTGGTCAACATTATCACTGATACTAATTCTAGCATGCTCAAGTCTTTGATATACTAACTTCGACATTTCTTCTTTACGATTTGCTAAAACAAAGGTTGCCAATGAAATAGGTGTCTTTATCTCATGAACCCAACTTTCAATAAACTCTTCATAGTTGATAGATTGAAGTCTAGCATCATCTAACTGATCCTTTTCCATTCGCAATTTATTGGCTAAATAATTCACTTTTTTTTTATGTAAATCACCCATACATTCTATTAATCTATGCTCATTCTCCAGAGAGGGTTTTAAAAGAAAATCATAGAATGCTTCATTTTGCTTTGGTTGCTTTTTCCATACAAGTAACATACCAAACACAATGCAAAATACAGAAAATATAATCATAATACCAACTAAAATCTCAAATGTTTCTGGATACGCTAACCAAGCTAAAAAAATAAAAAAAACGTTACTTATACTAAGAAGTAATATCCAATGACGTGAATCCTTTAAAATATTAAACCAGTCTCTTGGCTTCATTTGCAATCACCTCCTATTAATTGATAACCAATTCCTCTTACTGTCTTGATTCTATCAGACAATCCAACCTCATCAAGTGTCTTACGTAATCTGGTCATATTTACTTGTAATATATTCTCATCAACATAGCTTCTACCTCCCCATAATAGGGTAAAAAGTTCCTCCTTTTTTACTACAGAAGGAGCTGCTTTCACCAAAGCTTTAATGATAGTACTTTCATTATCAGACAATGAAATAGAGTTCTTCCCAACATATAATACGTTTGTATTCTCATCTAGCTGAAAATCACCAGCATCTAACAAAAAATGCATATTTGCATAAAGGTGAATCAATTTTTGAATTCTAGCAATTAGACGTTTAGGATGACACGGTTTTGTTAAGTAATCATCTGCACCTAAGTCTAATGCATGTAACTCATCACGAAGTTGCATACGTGAAGTTAATACCAAAATAGGTCCTATTCCTCTAGCCCTAAGTATCCTACAAATATCGAATCCAGAAAGCTTGGGCAAATTTAAATCTAATACAATTAACGAAGGATCAGCTAGGGCAATATCTTCCAACACATTGTCAAAAGAGGTGATACACTCTACTGAGTATCCCTCTTTTTCTAATATATTCTGTAACTCTCCACATAGAAAAATGTCATCCTCAACAAGAACTATCTTTTCCATACTTTTACCCCCTATTGAAACTCCTTTAATCTCTTGATTTCTTCATTACTCTTCCTTTGAATCATCCAGATATAGCAAAGTTCAAAACCAATAAATACAATGAGTGTAAATCCTACCAATATAATAATGGCATAAATATTTGATGCCTTTGGAATAACAGAAAAAGTTCTTAACAACGACCAAATACCGAAAATTGAACTAATTATTGCTACTGTAATAACCAAACCAAAATACCACCATATTTGCATGCTTGCTGACTTACACAACGATTTAATACTTGCCCCTAACATAAACAAGGTAGAATATCTATGTCTTGTACATCTTTGTTGCATAAGAAATTTCAATCCTAACAGTGTATTTGCAATAATAAGGAATAGCACACCTAAATAAAGTGAAGTATAACTTCCTGCAACTATATAAAACAACTGCCTTCCCATACTTGCAAGATAGCTTTCATAGTTTAAGCCCGATGTATTAAGTAACTCATCTACTTGATACATAGCCTGCATTAAACCTTCTTCACGAACAAAATCAGTATCTAAAACCATATTCCACCGTTTTTCCAAATTTCCAATTAACCTATTGTATAAATCATCTGGGACTATCAAGGCATAAGAAATTGTAATAGCTCGATCTGCAACAAGATTGTTTGTATATAGTGTAGATTTCAATAAATATTGTTTTTCATCAATATTAATTGAAGGATTGGTTTCCAATGCTTTATTTAGTATATCATGAGAAGATGAAAAAATACCATTGGAATACATAGCAACTTCATTTTCTCTTAGTACTATAGTAGATTTATTAGTAGATTCAAGCAATTTATTATAACTTGTAAGTGAAATAAAATATGGTCTATCATGATAAGATAAATCCTTTAATAGAGTTTCTGTTTTTGATTTTTTTTCCTTCAAAACTGCTTCTTCTAATCCTGTCCAAGAAAAAGCGTGTGTCCTTATATGTCCAATTTTCATCGGATAATAATCCTTCACATAGGGTTTCAATTCATCAGACATTAGCACTGAAACAATTTCTTCTTTTGATCCTTCAAAAGTGAAATCTACAGTTCTCTCTACTACTCCTTGATTTAAAGTTGTAGAAATACCAAAGGCAAAACAAACCACTGCCGACAAAATTAAAAGTGAAGATATAGCAAGAGAACTGAAATGATGTAAAACATTCTCCTGAAGTTGCCTCCCTGTAAATGTAAATAATCCAGTAGATAAACTACTTTTACGTCTTATCTTTGCTCCTATCAAGCTTCCCAATCCTCGAAACAGCATAAAAGTTCCACTGATTCCAGTTAACAATATTAGTACAAACTTCAAAACATCAAGAGTAGGCAAATATAAAACTGCTAGTCCGTAAGCTACACATAATAAAATTACTCCAACCAGTAAACTAATCCAACCCCATACAGGCGAAAGAATTCTTTGCAATTTTTCCTTTTGCTCATCCATCAAATCCACTGGTTCCTTCTTGCTCATTCTTAAACTAAGAATAAAAACAGCTAATAGCTGAACCATAATGAAACCAAATACCGTTAATCCCAGACCACTCCAAGAAATTCGAAACTGATGCCCAATGATACCCATTCCTACAAGTTTAGCAGTTACTAAACTAATGATTTCTGTCAAAAATAAAGAAGTTGGTATTCCTATGAATAAAGCTACTAAACAATTCCACAATGTCTCACCCATAATCATTGCAAACAACCTGCTTTGTTTCATCCCCATCATTAAATAAATTCCAAACTCATGGCAACGCCGTTGTAATTGGTACCTGTTAGCAAAATAAACCAAGAAAAATACGAAGAATAGAGAGGCTACATAAAGCACAGGAATCATTAACATAAGTTTAGCTACTGCATCACTCTCAACACTCTTTAGATACACCATAACCTCCTGTTCGCCAAGAGAAAGAATTACATAAAAAGCAACAATAGAAATAACAAGTGAGGCAAAATAAATCCCATTTTCTTTTCGAATTTTACTACTATTTCGTTTGATTAAATTAAAGAACATTTGCACTGCCCCCTCCCAACTGTGCCATAACAGTTAAGATTCGTTCATAAAATGAATTTTTAGTTTCTCCAGGCACTTTCTTTCGAAGTTCATGAAAAATTACACCATCTTGTATAAATAAAATTCTTGAGCAGAAACTTGCTGCATTGGCATCGTGAGTAACCATCAAAATTGTAGTCCCATCTGTCTGATTAATGGAAGATAACTCCCTCATCAAGGTTTTTGCATTTTTAGTATCCAAAGCACCTGTTGGTTCATCCGCTAGTACAATGCTTGGATTAGAAATTAGTGATCTTGCTGCTGCAACTCTCTGCTTCTGACCTCCTGACATTTGAGAAGGAAATTTATTTAATACCTCCTCAATATCAAATTGTTTTACTAATTTTTGAAGTTGTTCCTCTTCCTTTTTGGGATTCTCTCCATGTATACACAATGGCAAAACGATATTTTCTCTAGCAGTTAAATTATCTAATAACTCAAATTCTTGAAACAGATATCCAATCTTACTCCCTCTATATTTAGCTAGCTGTGTTCCTCTAAATGAAGAAATATTCTGTTCCTCTAATAAAACTTGTCCACTTGTTGGCTTAAGCATTGTTGCAATGCAATTAAGCAATGTCGTTTTGCCTGACCCACTTGCACCCATTATTCCAAGAAACTCTCCTGGAAAAACATCAAAAGTTATTCCCCTTAATGCATGAGTTTCACTTTGTCCTTTACCATATACTTTATGTACTTCTTGAACACTGAGTAATTTATCTGAAATTTTCATACATATCCTCCCTATACATTTCTTATTAATACTATATAATAAAATTCAATTAATTAACACTTACAGTTGTTGTAAGGTTTGTGACGAGAGGATTATGCGGTTCATATCTTTTAATTAAGCTAGACGTTGAATGCCCATAGAACGTTCCTATTTTATTATCAATAATTCATGACACTTATATTACTATATTTTCCAATCTACTAGACCCATCCAATACGAGGTCTTTTTAAACGTTACATTTGGCTTTATAAAAACTATATCCTCTTTGTACCCTTTAGTCATATATTCAGTTTCGGGTATTGAAGAATAATAATCAATAAAAGGATATAATATAGAAGATGTTGAATCATTTAGTCTTTACTGCACTCTTAATACCAGTTTACTATGATTTCATATATGCTAATACATATGTAATTCCTATACAAATATTCATTGTAAAGTGAGCAATAATACAAGGAAATACACTTCTTGTTCTAATCAATGTCACTCCTAAAACAACCCCCGCTACAAAGGCCGTTACAAGCCCAGAAACACCATTATATATATGAAGTAGAGAAAAGCACAGAGCACATACTATAATTGTGACTTTCCAATTAATTATTTTGTTTAATTCAGACACTCCAAAACCTCTAAAAATAAGTTCTTCTATTATTGGCGCTACTGTTATGCTCCCAATAAAATAAATCATCCCATTAGCATTACTACTCTTTTGTAATTCTACTAATCCCAAAATATTGGGTAAAAAATTAAGAGCACCAAAACATACTAAGCCTACAATTAATCCTATTAAACATTTACTCACAGATAACTCCTTTAGCGATACACCAATCTGATTCCATGAGATAGTATTTTTTTTCATATACATCCACATCAAAATAAAAACTAAAAAATGATTAAATATTAGTATGTAAGCTATACCATTCAATATACTTTGATTAATCATAGCTAAATCACCTTTGTAAATAATCCACATAACTAACCCGTATAGAAAAGGACTCAAAAAAGTTAGAATCATTGGTGACAGAAGGATTAAAAATATTCCAATCAATTTCTTTTTACTAATCATGCAACTTTCACCTCCAAACAATACATTATATTTTTGCTTTGTTGATTTTCTTATTACCCTTAAACACATACCCTAAATGATGATTCAATATCTCTAGCTACTCTATTCTCAACGTATTATTGAATAAATATGTATTACTATTAATCCAACCACACCTACAAATATTGTATACCTATAAATACCCATTATCAATAAGAGATGCTGTCGAAAATTGTCACTTTAACTTATTTTACATACTTTAATTTTCACTACACTATACACCCTAACACCATAAAAATAGCCCAAAGTTCAACTGAACCTTATGGCCATTTTCCCACTATCATATAATTATTTTATTTCCCTTTAAAATAAAATTTTAAAGAGACTCATATAGAGCCTCTTTAATAAATTAATTAATATTAATAGTGTATTCCTTTGGCAGATTAATCTAGAGCACCGTTACCCTTCATAACTATTTAATTCTAGTCTGATCATTACTTTCAAAAATAGGAACTATAAACAATCTGTTAACTACAGACTTTCCATTTAGCACTGACTACAGTCTCACCGGTATCATTGAAGTCTTCATCTCCATTTAATCAATAAATGGCTACCAATACTAATTATTTGAATTACTTTTGGATCATGGAGTAAAATTGACATTATAGCTACTACTTTTAGTTATTATGTAATCTCCATAACTACGGTTAAAGCCTGATGTATTATTCATATCTGCTACTTTTTTGAATCCATTCATAACCTGTATTGCTACTTATAGAAGGATAACCACTTGGTACACTTCCTCTAAATGCAGTATTAATAGCTGCTGCATAATCTGCTGTGGTATTAGGGCTTGATAAAGTCTTTATATTATCATATAACCACATGAATCCTCCCTGTATGGACCCATTATTCCATCCTTGTAGCTTTGCTTTGACTTGTGCAGCAGAATCTCC
The DNA here is from genome assembly GCF_056892235.1 of Abyssisolibacter sp. ZYX002. Classification (NCBI taxonomy): domain Bacteria; kingdom Bacillati; phylum Bacillota; class Clostridia; order Eubacteriales; family Clostridiaceae; genus Abyssisolibacter; species Abyssisolibacter sp. ZYX002. The sequence continues at coordinate 426,027 of NZ_JARMXH010000001.1, read as the reverse complement.
ACTACTACCATGTATACACCATAGGCCAGGTATTACATCCATTCCCATATAATTTGCCCATGTGTCTGGATTATTACCTGCTCCACCTGCGTAACACTGTAAATAAACTCTGTCACATATGTTTCCTAAACCATCTTTAACTGCCTTCCAATATGGTTTATTGGTGTATGGACATAATGTTACCTTCATCCCCATATCATTGCACATTTTACCAAATTTTACTGACGATGCTACATCATACGTTTTTTCGTCGTCATAGTTAACAGCATCAGATCCAGTTGCATTCTTTAGAGCTAAAAAGTTTTTGTATAAAACTGTATCAGAACCAGTTCCATATTTATTTATTAAATTCTTAATACTATTAAATGCATCACTTCCCCATGCTCCAACACTAATTTCTATCCTGTTAACAGATGTAGTTCCTTGTTTTAATGATGCCCAATCAGTTATCCACGATGCTTCACCAACAAACTTACCATCTTTACAAACTAGTGTATCGTTTAAATAAAGATCCCCATCATCCCGTACATGCACTGCCCATATCATAACCGTATTGAATCCTGATGCCTTGATATCATTCATTACTTTTTGACCTCCATTAACAAAAGGTCCTCCTCCGTAGATAGCTGAAATAGGGTCAGTTGTAGCGTTACCTTCAGTATTGACAATAAACATCGGACTCAACACTAGGCATAAAATGATAAAAATTGAAACTTTTCTCTTCATATGATTCCTCCCTAAAAAATATTAATGTTCCGTTACCTTTATTATTTTATGCCTCAAAATTCATAATATGTTATTTATATCAACTGCACAAAAAAACTCTTTAGCTTATTAAGTAATATAGTTTCTCACTCCCAATATACAAAATTGTCTTTATATCTTCTTGATATAATATTTATCCATTGCTCATTAGGATATAACTAAGGAATCCATAAAATAATATCAGTATGTTACGATGTTGACATCCACTATTTACCACTTTCTATGCTATTAATGCAATACTTACAATCAAAAGAGACGATTCTTATGATTGGTAATATTTAGTCTTATTCATTCATTAAAATAATTAAATCAATTTTCCATAATCTTTCTTTATCCAAACAAAAAAACATGACCAAAGCCATGCATTTTTATGATCTATTAAAACAATTCTTATTCTTGTGTTTAATATCAACCTTCCTTCATAAAATATATACCTAAATTTTCTCTTTACTTTCGTGGTTTATTTTATAAAAAAAATCTTTTATATATTTTTTTACGCTCTTGATATTTAACTATCTCCATTAATTTAATATCCCAACATTTATTGTAAGATTGTATCCTTCTATTTTAAGTTAATAAATAGTTCTTTATAAAATACAATACTATTATATGGGCTGGATAAAATATATAAAATAAATATTTCAATCCTTTACCTTTTTTGTGGTTATATCGATTAATAAAAATTAATGAAAAAATCATCATCCATTGTGAATATCCATATAGCAATCCTGTGTCACTTATAAACAAAGGATTTATTCCAGAAACCACCCTGCATATAGAAGTAAAAGTGGCACATACTACGGCATTTAATCTATTTAACTTATATGCAATTACTTTTAAAATATATGTATTATATCCAACTAATAATATACACGTCAATATAATGTAAGAAATATTAAACTTCTTTTTAGCATCTTTAAAAATATACATCATAACTCCAATTATAATAAAAAATACTCCTCCCTCTAAATCAAATATATTTAGAAGTACTGTAGATATGAAAACAAACGATTTAGTTTTTATATCTGCTGTAAATATCAATACTACAATAAATATAGATGTCACTACTTGTAATAATATAAATGCCTTAAGATACTTTTTAGCATCTTTTTCTTTGTTTTCTATTTTTTCTATTATAAATAGTATCATAGTAATAATCACTAATGATTTTATAAAATTAAAATCAGGACTTATAAAATAATTTATAATCGCCATAATCACATTAAGTACATAAAGTCTAAAAATATATCTATATCTATTTTTAGTCTTAGTGAAACCAATGATACAACAATAGATAAAAAGAGGTGCCGATATTCTTCCAATCCAATGAAATAAATATGGGCTACCATGAAAAAAAATCCATGTGTGATCTAAAAACATTGCTATAAGTGCTATAAGTTTTAATGTCGTAATACTCATTTCATTTTGTCCTCCTAAATATATATAGTGTAGCACGCACACCCTACACACCTGATTTTGCTATATTTATACACAGACTACATGTAATTAATATAGTAAATATTTAAATTAAATTCTTATAGTTTAGTAATCATTTTAAGAATGCTATGCATACTACTTTTCCTTTTTTTGCTAGCCACCCAATGGCTACTGACTACAAATAATTAAAGTTATACCTTACCATGATGCCTGCCCACCAAATCAAATAATTTGTCGACTATTATTAAGTTTCTATGTAGTTAATTTACAATATAAGGATGAAAACTAAAAGGTATGCATATAATTGTTAGGCCTCATCCTCTATAAAAGAAAGTATATCTTTATCTATTTCATAGACACCCCAATATGGCTGTTCTATATACCATTTTGAGTTTTCTTGATAAATAAATGAGGTGTAAATCCTACTACTATCTTCTTCAATAAAATTTACTATATAATATTCTTTAACAGTAGGTACATCGTGCACAGATAAGATTCTTGTTGCTTTAGCATTAAGAAAACACTCTGCAATTACTTTGATTGTTTCATTATCAGTATATTTTATATGTAAATCATTTTTTGATATTTCTATTACAGTTATTTTTTCAATATCAGGAAATTGTATAGATTCAGCCTTTGGAAAAAAATCGTTATATAATTTTATTGCACCTATAGCTATTACGAGAACCAAAACAACTATAGAAAAACCAAGCCATCTTAATGTTGTTTTTTTCATTGTTTCCCTCCAAGTATAATAAAAATTTCTTTACATCTTAACATTTTACAATTGAGTATTTTACATTTTTTCATACATCTTACCCTTAGTATCTCTTATTGCTCCTTTGCTCCTTTTCTTCTTCAAGCTCCTTAATCATTTTATCTTATCCATTATAATAAATTTTTTTATTTATTTAGCCTTTGATTCATTTCCTTTCTCACTTATTTTTGTCGTAAATCTTCTATCCTGTTCTTAATTCTTATATAAGAATGTACTCTACACTCCACTTTCCTAAAAATGCTATTAAAATTAACTTTTTTACATTAAGAGAAAGATTTCGCTTTATCAACCTTTTCTAATATCATTTTTATTTTCTCCTGTGCATGTTTCTTTAATCCTTTAGTATTATCAACCATTATACTAACTCCGTTCTTGATTTACTTCCCTTATTCCAAAATAAATTTCCTATAGTACAACGTTTTTGCTAAAAAATCATATTTACATTGTTATTAATTAACCATTCTCATACGGAACTCATACTGTGATACTATATTATTTCTAAAATAAATAGTAAAAAATGGTCCTCCTTGTTTTGAATGTAAAGTAATATGTTTTTCTTCTTCGTTTCTTATTCCTACATTACCTGTAGGTTCCCATTGGTCTGTATCATATATTGTTCCATAGAACTCTCCATAGTCACTTTTTTTCCAATCTTTTTCTTGAGGAAATTTAGAAAGTACTTCTTCAAATTTATCTCCAATCTTTATGCCTCTAGGCCCTTCGTGCTTTCCATATACAGTAATCACTTCTGGTGTTTTTGACTCGAACCAATCATAATATAAATACTCAACACCATCATCACAATAAGTTGTCCATCCCTCTGGCTCATCATCTTTTTTCTTGAAATCTTCTTTTTCCATTTGCTCTTTTGTCCAATCAGAACGAAGTAATTTAAATTCGTATATTTCTTTAGCTATAAATATTTTCGCTTTTTTATTTTCACTTGTCACTTTGTCTTTGTTTACGTTGCCATTACAAGAACATACTATTAAATGTGTAATTATCACTATCATAATTATTGAAGTCTTTTTCCATTTTTTCATATTTAACCCTCCAGATTCGTATAATTTGATTATAATATTTATGTGCTAATTACTCTAGTCAAGTAGTCTTACCATTCTCTTTAAATTATCTTAAAATATTTAATTTTTTCCTACCTAATTATTTATATAATATTTTTTTATAATCCACTTTTTTTAACTATTCATTTTATTTATATACCTCTTCATAATATTAAATATCCGGAATATGCTGTAATCACCAAACCTTCATGCTGATAAAAATTTAGAGAATTAGAATTACTGCTTAGACAATATAAATATGGTAACTCTTTGTGTGATTGTAAAATATGTATAATTGCATGTCTTAACAATTGCTTTCCATATCCTTTTCCTTGTTTATCAACTACAACTGCCAATACTTCTATTTCTGCTTTATTTAATACATATGCACCCACCAAAGTATTATTTTTAATCATCACACAGCACTCGCCTTCTTTGGCTTTTTTCACCCACTCTTTAACATAAAAATGCTTATTATTTAAAAATATTCCTTTGGTTGGATTATCAAAAGTGTGTGATAATGCTTTATCAAGCATAGCACATGTATCAACAGCAAATCTTTCCTCAAAAGGAATTATAGTTGTATTGTACAGCTTGTCGTAAATTTTTTCAAAATTTATATTTATTGCTGTAAATTCATAGACCTTTTCTCCTTTTTTCTTCCATTTTAAATTACTAAATAAAAATTCTTCAAGTTTTTTATTTCTTGGCGAATACCAAATACTCATATCACGGTTAATACCCTGCTTAACATTTTCAATAAGTTTTAATATCTCGCTCTTAAGTTCCTCTGGCATATCCGTATTAAAACCTATTTGTATATGAAATTTATCATCGTATAAATACATACAATATACCCCAACTGTATCTCTATATGAATAGTATAAACATTGCCTATCAACTACTTTATTATCCTCAAATATATCTTTTTCTCCTTTATCAATAGCTGCTATAATTTCTTTCGCATTAGCTTCTTCATTTTTATTTTTAAATGGTCTAAAATTCATTTTCATTACTACTCCCCCCGCTAATTTTTGATTACAAGATTACCCTTTTTTAAAGAAGGCGTATCTTCAAATATTTAAGTGAATATTATTATATGAAATTAAAAAAACACATCAATTTATACCTAAATTGACGTGGTTTTATTTATGTATCAGTAATTTATTTTACCACTTTATTATTAAAATCAATGTCATACTTCCATTCACCGTATTTTTGTTGATTATCAATGATAGTTCCTTCTGTGAGGGTGATACGTAAAACAATTGAGTCTGGATTGTTCTCGTCGCCTTCTTTATCAAACCAGCCGAAGATTTTTTTGAAATTTGCTCTGATTTGTGCGTTCTTCTCATCCTTAACCCAACCTAGGTTTTCAGCTATTCCTTGGAAAGCAAACCAATCAAGACCACAAACAGATACTTCGTTGTTTTTTTCAATTTGTAAGGATTTGTTTTTTGTTGCATCCGTTGAAACATAAAATACACCATCTTCATAATAAGCGCAAACCATGCGTACTGCAGGACGTGGATTGCCAGCAGCATTTGCAGATAATGCTATTGTCGCAAGGCCAATAAGTACTTCTTTACCGTTTCCGCAACGTTCTTCCATTAATTTTATTCCGTCGTTATATTTGCTCATTTTCAAATTCCTCCATATAAATATTTGAACCAATAAACATATGTTCGTATATTTATTATATAAAACTTCCTTGTGGTTGTCAATGATTTGCAAATAAAAATATAACTTTTGGTTCTTTTTTCTATACTATTTTAATTTTTCAAAATAGGAGGGCATTATGAGTAATTTTTTTAATGGAATTGGTGATTTATGAATAGCATTGCTTATATTTATTATAAAATTTGCCATCCTGGTGGTATCGCTATCGGAAAATGTGTGAAAATTACAGCTTTTTATGAAAAAGAATTATTTAGCTAGAAAATAAACTAGCTAATGATCCTTTTTAAAATCTGTACCTTCTTTTTAGATATTTCTAACTAATACTTTTAGCATACGCTCTTTTTCAATTCTAACTGCTCTCAATTTTTATTAATTCTCATACGTTTATTTCTATCTTTATCACGTGGTCACATATTTATACAAAACTCTCTTTGAAACTATATTAATCAATGCGAAAAAAGTTGTCCTCATACGAGTAATTGTTAATGCACCAACTGCCTTATGACCTTGATATTCCTAAGTTTTTAGCTATTTCTCTTTGTGTTTTGTCTCCTACGTTTGTTAGTCCATATCTTAGCTGGATTATTGTTTTTTCTCTTTTCTCTTCCTTTTAATACTTTGCTCATTTTTCTGTATAACTTCTTTATCTGTATTTGTAGATGTACTTTATCTACTACCTCATCTACATCTGAGCCTAATATATCTATTAATGAAATTTCATTACCTTCTTTGTCTACTCCTATTGGGTCATGTAATGATACTTCTGACTTTACAACTGTTGGTGGTAAAATAAAATATTATAGGTTATTGAAAGGAAAGACACAAGAAGCACTTAGTAATCTAACTGGTATAGACCGTACTACTATTATTAGGTATGAAAATAATCAACTTTTGCACTCTTTAGAGCTATGTAATAAAATAGCTGAAGCTCTTTGTATAAATCCCTTCCCATTATATGATGATTATTTAGCTTTTATTGCTAGTGATTTTGGTGGTAAGATTAAAAAATTTAGAAAAAGTAAAAACCTAACTCAAAAAGAGCTAGGCCATATGATTGGTGTCATTGGAAGACTGTTGGTGCTTGGGAACATAATAATTCTCTATTAGTCGTAAAATTTATAGAAATTTGATGAATTTCTTTAATTATATATAAACATCATGCAACTCTCTTTTATTCAATTTTTTACATCCAATGTGCCTATCTTTTAGGTGTACTAAAACTTTATATTATCTTTCATCGTGATATCCAATAAGTGAAATTAATCCAGTAGCAAGTGTCTGCCCCCAACTCAGATAATCATGTCCACTTTTAAAAAATTCAAAACCAACATGATAGCCTAATGATTCTAATGTATTCTTAACATTCACTGAATTATTAATCATTGTTTGTTTATTTTCAAGAACACCTACATTCATGTAAAACTTAAGTGGTAGTTTTGGGCTTGATTTTATTTGTACACTCATCCAACAATCAATCTCACTACCTCTCTTTTTAAGCTCTACTTGATATTGCTTTTTTTCATCCGATTCTATAGGCTTATACCAAAATGAACCTGATTTGCAAAGTACGTTTCCAAATACATTAGAATGTTTTAACCCCATATATATAGCTGTTAATCCTCCGAGACTCACACCCCCAATTATTGCTTTTTGTGGATCATCTGATAAGTTGTATTTGTTCCTAAGCCAAGGAATCATTTCATTTGCTACGGAGCTACAAAATAGATCATTGCAATATAAATCTTCACGCCTATTATCTATAGTATCAATAAAAATTGCTAGTATAGGCGGTATTTTTTTATCAGCAATTAAATTATTCAAAACGTGTTCTGATCTAAGAACATTTATATAATCATGTCCATCTGTCAATGTAATAAACCCATAAGGTGAAGAATCATTACTATAACCAAAGGGTTTATAAACATTTACGACTCTAGGTTTTGAGAAATAAGAACTTTCGAATTCATGCTTTGTAATCGTGCTTTTTGGGATGTTATTTCTTTCTTTAAGCCATAAATTTCCACATGAGTTAGGCATGTTAACATATGATATATTCACTTTAGACATCCCTGGTCTATTTAATGTAAGTTTATTTTTGTTGAATTTATCTACTCGCCTATTTTGAGAACGTTCGGTACATTCTATAAGTAGGGAGTCATTAGGAAACAAATGGTATGCAAATTTCAAGTCATTCCTAACTTTGTAAGTACCATACCATAAATTCGTATCACTAATACGATGCAGAAGGTGTTCTTCTATATTTTCATTAGTTAAGACTGGCAGTATTGATGAGATTATAAGCACATTGTCAGTCGGTTCTTCAGCAAAATAAAATATTATAACTAATGAATTGTCTGGGTCATCATTTATTGATTCAATAATTGGAGTTCCTTTTTCCTTTAAAAACTCAAGGAATTCATTTAATGTTTTTTCTTTGTCATTTTGTATATTTAATTTTAATATTTTAATTATTTCTGTTTCAAAATTATATTTGTTCATAACTCATTGTATACTACAATATGTATTTGTTGTATACTCTCCTCTCTTGGTTTAAATATCTCTCCTTTTCCCACAATCCTCCTATTGGTTCTGTAATTCAGATAGAACATTTTTTTAATATCTTAAATTGCTCATCAAATGTATCTATAGTATACATTTGATTTATTAATTCATACAATTCAAAATCTGACTCTTTAATATGGTTTAAATGCACTTTGGAGTTACCTACATCTAAATTATTTATTCTTGCATATAATGTTAGTAAAAGATTTTTTCATATTCCTTATAGAATCTTCAATACTAATTTTAGCTTTAAAATTATTTATTACATTATTATATAGCTAGTGCTTTAGAATAAATTATACCTCTATTGTAAAATTACTGCAACACCATCATTAGATTATCTCTATCTCAATATTCAACATTATTAACTTAAGATACTTCTTTCTATTGATTTACTCATTGCTTCCTGCCACAATAAAAAAACATGACCTATTTGACCAATGATATATACTTCTACCGTTTTTAGTGCTTTTAGGAGCCCATAAGTATCCCCCTCTTTTCTCTTCTTCGTAAGATTTATTTTGAAATACAATAAAATAACTCATATATCCCCCTCCAATACTTTTTAGATATACTATTTATCATTAATACTATAGATTTTATCCTAAATCTAACTATAATTCCATAGTTAATTATTGTAACCATAATTATACACCAATTATAAAATCCCTTCAATACAATATTAACCGAACTCAACTCTTCATCTTATCTAAATAAAAAACATGACCTAAGCCATGCATTTTATTCTAACTGTGTTAATGCCTTATTCAATTTTTCTATTGCTTTCTTTTCAATTCTCGATACATAACCGGCTGTCAAGTAAGGGCTAAACTTTTTTTATATTATGGGTTAATCTACTTAAAGCAAATATTTAATATATTTTTAGTCATCAATATTAGTTTTTCTAAATATAAAAGAGCCCTCCAAAATATTTGGAAGACTATTATTTTATAAGTTTTAAGTATATCTCTAAGCTATTCTCTACTTCTTTTTCAACTATAGCTATAAAATCGGAATAATCACCTGTAGTATGAGCCTTATCAAGAGCAGCATAGTATTTCATTCTCTCTTCATTTTTAATTACAATTGGTGGGTAACCGCTTTTCATTAACTCTAAATTCAATAATAACCTTGCAGTTCTTCCATTACCATCAATAAACGGATGGATTTTAACAAATTCTCCATGTACCCTTGTAGCTCTCTCTATTGGATGCATATTTTTTGCATCTTTAGAATTATACCATTCAATAAACTTCTCCATCTCATCATTCAGCAGTACATAATCAGGTGGCTCATGCGTTGCTCCAGAAATAATTACATTTTGTACTCTATATCTCCCAGCATTATCATCATCTATTCCTTTCAATACAAGCCTGTGTATATTTTTAATCTGCCACTCTGTTAATTGTTCATCATTCCTCACAATTTCTTCTACACAAATTATAGCATCTTTATGATTAATAACTTCTAAATGTTCTCTCAGTCTTTTACCACCTACTGTTATTCCTTCTAAAACAACTTTTGTTTCTATTAATGTAAGTGTATTCCCTTCAATAGCATTAGAATTATATGTCCAATCAAGCAGTAACTTATCTCTTATACTTTGAACAGTATATGATGGCAATGGTCTTAAATCATCTAATTTATCTTTCATTATTGTTACTTTTTCAAACATTCATTCATCACCAACTATCTTTTTCTTTAATTCTACCTCATACAACTAACTCTGTCTATACTTAATAGGATATCTCATAAGTATATCCATTTATTTCGTCTCATATTACACTCTACTAGTATATTGTATAACCTTATTTAGATTAGCATAGAACGTTTCATCTTACTTTCGATTGTGTAATGCCTTAGGCAATATAAAATAAGAAATAAATCCTCACATAATACTATACAAAGATATATTGTTAAATAGGTTTTATTCTATATACTTTGGAATATATTGTAGTCTGAAAATCTGATCTCTTGTATCACTTTGATGATATATAGAAATATTAGCAAAGTACTCACCTTTTATTTCTAGTGCATTATCTATGTAATCCTCATTTCTAAAAATATAGTCACCTAAAATTCTAGGTAAAGTAAATTTCAGTTTATATAATCTATCATCATATGGTGTTATAGTCCATGTTCTACCTTGATTTTCAATAGCTTGCCACGTAATATTTACATTATGTTTTGGAAATTCATTAGCGTATTTAAGAAAATCATCGACATTATCAGCTTTCATCACAACTATGAAAGGACCTTTAACAGTAGCTATAATCAATTCATCAACTTTCCTTATCTCTTCTTCAAGAAAACCTAAATCCCTTTTTATAAAATAGTCAATTTCTTCATGACTACACTTCATTTGCTCGTATCTATTTAAGTGATTTGGCCATGTGTTTAAAGAATACCTTAATCGTTTCCTTATTAATGTATAAATTTTTCTTTTACTTTCAATAACTATATTTTCATCTTCAACGAATTTTACAATTTTATCAGCTGCTCTAGAAATTGCATCTAACATTACATCTAATCCACATTCTCGCAAATCTATTAGTGAAATACCATGTGCTACAGCGAGATTAATTGCTGGTTTTGAAAAACCTGAAGTAGAAAATAATGCATAATTATATGTATGTCTTTTTATTAGTCCTTTATTTCTCTTAAAATAATTTTGATTTATATCACTGATTAATCCAATTGCACTCCTCACAATTGATATATTAACCTTTTCTGCTCTAAATTTAGCTTCAACAAATAATCGTAAAGGATACGTAAAAGCTGGTGTCCAATTCAATTCTCCTAAAACATCCACTTGGTGAACTGCTCCTCTCCCTCTGACTAATAACCCATTACTTCCATTTTTCAGTTCAACCTTATCTTGTTGCTCATCTACCAACAATTTATATCCAGCATTTCTTAGTAAGTATGCTAACGCTTCTTCAAGCAAGTATCCTTTCATTGCTCTGACTGAAATTGCCACACTCCTCATCCTTTCTGAAAGATGTCCATTTACAAATATTCAATAAGTTTTTCACATTTTTCCCTTTAAAAACATTCATATCTATGCCTTTTAACTGTTAATAAGTATCTTTAATTAAAGTACTATTATACTTAGATAATGGTCCATACAATTTCTTTCATCTCTTCAATAAGGAATTTCATTTCAATATAGTCTACTCTCCTGTTCCTTCTCTGGTATACCTACCTATTATATACGAACCCTTTATGAGGATATAATATTAGCGGAAATAAATTGCGTCAGCTGCCAACAACCTACATTTTGTTATTCATTTACAGCGCTAATCTTATCATGAACCTACCGTAACAACGACTCTAATACGTATTTCAAGTTAAAATATTGATCTATACTGGCCATAGTTCATATTATTTCTTACCCATAATTCTGTGTCACCTGGGAAATGTAATGAACAAAAACGATTGTGATAATTTGCAACCCATAAATATTTATTCAAAACACGGGGATTTTGTTGAAATTCAATAATTTTATTGGTTACAATATCCCTGTGACACCTCAACAATGACTTTGCTCGTTCGAAATCATACTCATCCCTATCTTCAAATACTGCATCAAGATAGTTGATAAACCAGTTTCCATCAACATCACACTTTAGGTCTCTTGCCTGAGGTGAATACTCCGGCTTTGCATAATATTGAATATGTTTATTAACATATTCTATTACATTTGCATCTAAAATAATTCTTGGAGTATTAGCTACTTGACTCTCTAGATTGTGCGCTTTAATTATTGGTAATCCAAATGCCATCTTATCATCAGCATAATACTCACCAATTGTAATACCACCTCTTACAAAGAAACCATTTAGTGCTAAGTTCAATTGATAAGAAGCAAACCCCAAAAATATTCCACCTAGCTCTGATTCGCCATCACCATGTATAGGTACACCTATTGCAATATTGTCGGTAAACACCTTTAATTCACTATAGCCTTCATAGGCAGGTTTTATAAATCCTAAATTGCTATTAATTGCACTATGCAACTCCATTAACAACTTATTCCCGTTCCCCATATTGTATGCATTAGTAACAATAGTGGAGAATCCAAGTATGTCAACAAAACATACTACTGAATTCTTTAATTCAGGCTTTTGCTTATTATATCCTTCTCTCATTACTGTATCTCCTTTCAGATAAAATATCTTTAGTATTATTCATTTCATCTATACAAATACTTCTTTTCTTGTTCGAATATACCAACAATTTATTTCTGATAACGTTCCTGAGTGGGATTCCTCAAAGCCCTTCTACCTGGCGGTGCTTGCACCCGATGAAAATGTGCGCAACGAACAGAAACATTTTGTTAGACGAAGTAGCTATTCTATATCTCTAATAAATTGCTTTATCATATTCTTATTATTGCAATGCTATCATACGATTGATGAAACTGGTCAATATCTATACCAATAATAATTGATTCTTTTGTATCTCGATTGATTTTTAATACCTCGTTAAATGCATTTTGCATCCTTTCATTTCGCTCATCTTTACTCAATCCTTTATATACTAAACCGATTATATAAGTTCTTCTATTTTCAGGTCCGTTACCTAGAATTACTACATTTTCATCGCTATTATTTCCGTTCTCGCTAACTGATTTAATAGCTTTATATATCATTAATTCAAAGTTTTTTTGGTCTTCAGGATTTATTTCAAGTAATTGTTCAACAATATAATGATAATCATTAGGTCTATTTCCAATATAAGTTTTAATTACCGATGACAACCAAGAAGTCCTATTTGATTCAGGAACTTCTACTTTTTCTCCACTATAATAATTCATAAAAAAATTATCTAACTTTCTCGATTCTCCATATAACATAATATATGTATCTTCATGCTCATTCTCGTCTATATTAAAACCATTGGCTTTATAAAAAGCCAATAAATCAATCTCGTCAGCAGTATATTTAAAGTTTTGCTGAAAGAATAGTCTTTTCTTAATATAATGTGTCAATTCAACTTCATATTCAAACGCAACCATTATAGATTCTAAGTCTGAAACAGATATATTAATCGCATCATAAACTTTATTATCCAATATACCATAATCCACAGTTTCATAATAGCTTGCAGAGAATTTCCCTAATACTTCTAAAGTAACCGAAATAGGTATTATACATTTCTTTTCTTTCCAATTAATGTTTACTTTATTTCCATAACTATCTATTAAGTTTAATTTATTTCCTATAGTACTTATTTCTTCAATTAATCGATTAGACTGTTCACAAGGTTCTTCAATAAGTTCTATAAACTCTTGTTTTAATCTCTTTATAGCTCCTCTTTTAGCTGGTTCAGAAAATTTACCTGATTTTGCTTCAATAATAAAACAAACATCTTTGTAATCCACAATGATATCATTTTCAAATTCTTGATTATTTTTTTTCCATTTTATATTTCTTAAGACCTTCACATCACCATAATATTGAATAAATAATCTCTCAATTTCATCTTCAAGAAATTTAGACCTTGCTTTGTAATAAATGTCTAATATTCCTTTGTTATTTTGTAACAAACTTTCTATAATATCAAACGTATTATGATATAAAATATTTATTATGAAAAAATAAACATTATTGTTACAATCATTAATAATGGGTTTCTTCCATATAGGATTGCCCATAAAGAAAAACTCTTTATTTTCTTTTGCCAAATCACCATATTTAAGAGATAAAACTCTAAATATCTCTTTAAGCTGTATCAATGTAAACTCTGTATTTGTTGCTAGTTGAGTGATACTAAATTTATATATATCAGATAGTTTTAAATCACTATGAGAAATAAGTAGTACTTTAAATTCTTCTAAATTGCCATTAACAGTTTCAAATAATTTATACATTTCTTCGGAAGTAGATAAAACATCTCTGTTAAATTCTAGGTATACCTCTATTACTTTATCAACATTTTTTAAACCCAACAATCTTTTTCTAAACTTCATATGTTTTAACGTTCTATTTTTAATTTCTTCAGCCATATTAGTCAACAAAAATATTACATCAGATATTTTATAACCAAATGTATCATAAACATTATCATCAATACATTTAAATAACCTAGTAACAATATTAATACACTGTTTTGGATAAGCCCAATTTCGAATATATGTAGTTTGCAATCTAATTGATTCTAGTATATATACTTCTTTTGCATCAGTAATATTATTAGTAATCTCTTTTAATCTCTTGTATTTGAAATTGTCACTTAACTCCTTTATTATTTCAATTATTTCATGTGCATTTCTTGCCACATATAAGTCTATATCTTGAATCTCTTCTGTAGTTATTGATAATAGAAGAGCTTGAATCAGTTCCACATGGTGATGTAATACCAACGCTTTTCGCTCATCTACATTTGACCCAGTATAACTTAAGCCATAAAATGATAGCCAAGCAAGTAGGAGATTTGGGTGTGAATGTTTCAATAGTTTAGTTACTTTAATTAGATTATTATCAAATAAGGTATCATTACTGTTCCCCCATTCTCTAACAATTTTATTTACTTCTTCTATCGATATATCCACAAAAGGACTTTTATATTCATACCAACTATCTTTCATACTATTTTCTCCTCTCTGTTTACTACATAGGCATACCCTAGAAGCTATTTCGGCTAAAGTCTCGTGTTCCAGACGTTTCTGAGTCGGACCCCAAAGGAATCCCCTTGGCGTTGCTTGCACCCGACGAAGAAATGTGGTGCACATTACCCAAAAAACCGCTGCGTGCACGCTTGCCGGAACATATTGTTATATGAAGTCGCGCCTCAAAGTTAAAGCTCAATATCATACTATTTTAAAACTTTATTGCTAATTCTCATTTTTAATTATCCAATAATTGTATAATCCTGTTTTAATAAGCATAAAAATCTCTTTCTTACTCATATTATTGTTTATAATAACATATTCTCTTAAATAATCACTAATCATTTTCAAATAATAATTATACATGTGGTCATATCTTGTTCCTCTCAAGCACTCATATATTTTTGATAAAGAATAATGTATTTTTTTAGGATGAGAATGACTTACTATATAATCGTACTTTAGTTCCTTGAATCTCATTCTCTGTAAATTATCTTTCAATTCTAAAACAACTTTATTAAGTTCATTTTTGTATTCATCAGTAATCTTTTTATTTTCATTTAATGTATTTTGGGCCTCGTAGATTATTAGTAATTCTTCAATTACATCTTTATAATAATCATTATCTAACCTATCTTCACATTCATCCATTAATATTTTCAACTGTTCTAAAATATTTTTTGAACTATTAATAACATGAGATGATTTTTCTTTTTTATAATTTTCATATTGACTATCAATTTCTTTTTGTAACACTAATAAGTAGTCATATCTTGTTTGTAAAAAGTGTTTTAACTCATCAAATCTAAATCCAAATACAATATCTTGACTTTCTACCTCTGAGCTATACAGTGTTACAGCAACATCAAACCTTTCATAAATTCCTGTTGTAGGCCAACTGGCAAACCATCTTCCATTTCTATCTTTTAAATTTACTGGATGAGCCCCAAACACCGCTCTAATGTGTTTAAAATATTCATTGTCATCTTTGAATAACTCATTATCTTTGAAAATAATTTTCTCTCCCTGAAATGGAATAGTTTTAGAGTCAATTATAGCTCTATGTAATTGTTGAACTGACTGCCATACAATATCAACTGATGATATATATGTATAAACTTGCATACTCATTATATTAATATTTTCAGTTTCAAATTTACTATTTCTTAAATAATCATTAGAAACATCTATCCAATCCATACAAGCACAAATTAAATTCCAATGATTTTTCCCATTTCTATTCTTATATTTATGGAGTGTAAAATACGAGTTACTATTTACTTTGTTTCTAAAAGCCTTTATTAAATTATAATTTATCAATGTATACCTCCTACATAGACTAATGAATTCAATAAATATTTATTTCCAACTACATCGCACCCCTGTGGTCTTTTGGCGCGATTTTATATAACTACTTCATTCCCAACTCATATTAACTCATAATCTATAAAACACATCACTATTTTCGACGCAAACGTCGCTTATCCTATTATATATTACTTTCAATCCATCCACACCTACAAATATTCTATACCTATAAACCTCTGTTATCAATAAGAGATATTGTCGAAAACAGTCACTTCAATTTTTTATTTCACTACATTACGTCACATCATACATCCTAATACCATAAAAATAGCCACAAAGTTCATATGAACCTCATGACTATTTTTCTAATATTATATTACTAATTTCTTTTACTTCTCTATTTAATATCTACCAAACAAATCCCCAAATCTCCACTTAACAGTAATCCTACCCTTACAATTTATATAGATACACTCAATAAACATTTCAACCATCTCTCTAGTTAGATTATCAAAGGATAAAACTTTATTAAAGTCCTCCACTACACCATCACTATCATCAATATTATCTTGCAACACTTTAATCTTTTCTTCTAAAGCATCTATCTTATTATTTATACTTACTTCCCTATCTTCATAATCACTTTTCTTTTTTATAAATACATCTAGTAATATGCTCTCTGCCTTATAATCCTTATAATTAGCTAGTTTCATATTCTGTATCATTCTTAGACTATTTTCATGTAGCTTCATTTCTTTTTCATAATCTTTTATACCTTTTTCTCTTTGCTTGTTTACTTGACATATCTCTTCTACTAGTTGGCTGTATTTCTTAAGTACCATCAATATTGGCTTAGCTATATCTTCTTCTATGAATGAATCTACGCAGTTTTCTACTTCTATATTGTTTTTAGTATTACATGCATATCTGACTACTTTACCACTTTTATTGTTATATACTTTTGTAACAAGGGTATGATTACAACCAGCACATCTTATTTTTGATGTAAATAGCTCTAAGTGTTTTTGTCTTTTTTTATTGTATGTTTTAAATGTTCTTTGGACTCTTTCAAAATCTACTTTGCTTATAATAGCTTCATGTGCATTTTCTACTATTACCCATTGACTCTCTGGTACTTTTATATCTTTTTTACTTCCTATCTCTAACCTTTTGTATTTGCCATAGACTGCATCCCCAGTATATCTTCTATCTTTTAATATTGATTGTATCACTGATTTCTTCCAATATGTTTTATCTTCTACTGTTCTACATGGAAAGTTATCTTTTCTTAATCTTCTTAGCATCAATGGGGATAGTATCCCTTCTTGGTTTAGTGCTTTTGCTATATCAGTTATACCCATACCATCTAGTCTCATACTGTATATTCTTCTTACTATATCTGCACTCTCTATATCTGATACTAACATTTTATCTTTATTCTTAGTAAATCCATATGGAGCATATGCTGTCATATGTTTCCCTTGTTTGGCACTTGTGGTTTTAGAGCTTATTATCTTCTTAGATAAATCTTTTGAGTAAAAATCATGTATCATGTTTTTGAACGCTACATCTATACTACCTGCTTTATTTAATAACTTGTTACTATCATAATTATCATTTACTGATATAAATCTTATGCCTAAGAATGGAAATACTTTATCTATATATGTCCCTGTCTCTATATAGTTACGTCCAAATCTAGAAAAATCTTTTACTATAACACAGTTAATTAAACCATTCTTTGCATCTTCTATTAATGTAGCTACTGCTTTTCTTTCAAAATTTGTCCCACTTATTCCATCATCTATATACTCTTTAATGAAGGTATCTTTAAATTCACTGTTATTAGAAATAAACTCTCTTATTCGCTCTCTTTGAGATACTATACTGTTGCTATCACATTCTAATAACTTCTCATCTTCGGATGAAATTCTAAGATATGCACCTATCGTATAACCATTTTCCATATGCTACACCTCAAGAAATTCTTTATATTCATCTTTGAATTTATACTCAATAACAACCTTTTCATTATATACTGTTATACTCTGTACAAGTGTAGTTACCATCTCTCTAGTCAGATTCTTATCGTTTTTGAATTTAAGTATTTCATTGATAGCATTGCTCTTAGCTTTTTTTGCTAAGTTAATCTTATCTATCCTCAGTTGACTTATTTCATCTGATAATCGTTTGTACTCTTTCTTATATTTATTTATTATAAATTCATATCCACTTATAGAAAGTAACCCTTCTTTGTAGTCTTTGTATGCTTCTTCTCTTAATGTCTGTATTCTATTTCTTTGAGTTGTAAGACTATCTTCTTTATTATCTAGTTCTGTTAGTTTATCTTTATACATTGATGATTGGGTATATTTATTTCTATATTCCTTATGGTCTAATAACAACTTTATCTGTAGTTTTATATTCTCAAATACTATTTCTTTAAGATTACTCTCTTTAAATGGAGTAAATTTGCAACTGCCACCTTTTACATACTTTTTAGGACAATACAAAGTATAGCTCTTTCTATGTTCTCCCACTTTCTTGTAACCACTATCTCTTTGAAGTCTACTCCCACATTCTCCACATATAACTAGCCCTTTGAGTAAGTTCTCATTCTTCTTTTTTTCTTTACGCTTTATTTCTTTCTTGGCTAGTTTTTGAACTTTATTAAATGTTTCTTCATCTATAATAGATTCATGTGTGTTTTCGATAAGTTCTATATTTTCTATCTTCTCTCTGTTTTTATTCTTACCTTTATATAGTGCTGAATCATATTTTCTTAATACTAATGCTCCTATATAGTTTGGATTTTTCAATAAAGCTTCTACTGAAGAACCTCGCCACAATGATTTTCCTTCTTTGTCTTTTGAACCCCGTAATCCCTTTTCACATAAATATCTATACTGTGATGGTATGTCTAAATCATTTAGTTTACGAGCTATTGCAGTTACTCCTAATCCTTTAAGCCTCATATCAAATATCATCTTAACTACATCTTTTGTCTCTTCATTTATCTCTAGAACATATTTGTTTTCCTCTGATTTCTTATATCCATATGGTGCATAATTACCTAGAAACTTACCACTCTTTTTTTTAGCATCTAATGCTGTACATACTTTTTTAGAAATGTCTTTGGCATAGTTATCGTTTATGATTGATTTGAGTGCAATCTCTAATTCTTGGTTTTCGCTTAGATGTAGACTGTCAAAGTTATCATTAACTGCTATAAACCTTATTCCAATGTTTGGAAATACCTTTTCTATATACTGTCCTGATTCGATATAGTTTCTTCCGAATCTAGATAAGTCTTTCACTATTATTGTATTTATCAATCCACTCTTTATATCTTCTAATAATTCACTAAAAGCATTTCTGTCAAAGTCTGTTCCTGTAAATCCATTGTCTACGTATGTCTTCCTATGAACTAATTCACTCGATTTATTTATATATCCCTTTAGCATCTCAATTTGATTACTGATAGAATCACTACCTGTTATACTATCTTCTATCGATAACCTTGCATATATCCCCACTTCATACTTAGCCATTTTGTTTGTCTGTTTAACATTCTTCCTACTAGTACGTGCCATTTAAGTCCCCACCTTTTAATTCATCTAATTTCTTATCAATATCTGTATTTGATTGGGTTTGCTTTAGGATATTTTCTACATAGTTTAGTGCATCTTTGAACTCATCTCTATATCTAAAATGTATTATTATTTTGTTTTTATCTACTATAATAATCTTTTTTATCAGTGATACTATTATAGGTCTTGTTATTTCTGTGATATTTCTATTTTGAGTGAAATTTATTATCCAATTACTTTTGCCTTTATTCTTTATTAACTGTTTTGCTCTGATCTCAAGTTCTTTTAAATTCTTTTCTATATCATTACACCTAGTTTCAAAGTTAGATTTCATTTGCATATAGTCTGATTTTGATATGATACCAGCTTTATAATCTTCATATAGACCCGCTCTTAGATTATTGTATTTATCTAACTCCTCCATCTTTGATAATATTCTTCTATCTACTTTTTTATATTTGGTATCTAACAAAGGAAGCTTTTCTATATACTCTATTAAATCATATAGTTTAACCATAATATTAATCTGTTTATTTATAACTTTGAGTACTGTTTTTCTTAGTGATTTATCACTTATTCTATGATTTGTGCAACTATGTTTATCAGCTTTATATGTAGAGCATATATAATAAACATACTCTTTGCCTTTACTTCTAACTATCTTTCTGACCATTGTATTATCACAAGTATCACAATATAGTACTCCTGAAAATGGATAAACAAAATCATTTCCTTCTTTTGTTCTAGTATCAAGTTTTGCGATTTCTTGTATTAGATTGAAGTTCTCTTTTGATATTATGGCTTCATGAGTTCCTTCAACTCGTATCCACTCATCTTCTGCTTTGGATATTTTCTTATCTAATTTATAGTTAATACGACCACTTCTATTTTGAACCATTACTCCAGTGTACATCTCATTTTTTAATATACGTTCTATAGTTGTAGCACACCATTTTGCTTTCTCGTTAACTTTAAACGGATTCTTATATGAGTAACCTAGTAGTTGCTTATATTCGTATGGTGATAATACTCCATTCTCATTAAGTATGTCCGCTATTTTACCAGTACTATAGCCTTCTATTCTCATTTTATAGATATCTCTTATTACATCTGCTGCAAATTCATCTATCTCTAGTTTTTTATTATCTTCTTCAGATTTCACATAGCCATAAAGAGCAAAAGCTCCTATATATTCACCTTTCTTTTGTCTGATATTTATGCTACTTCTCACTTTAATAGATATATCTCTACTATATGAATCGTTTATTAGGTTCTTAAATGGGATGATTATACTATCTGTATTTGAAGTATTATTTAAACTATCATAATTATCGTTAATAGCTATGAATCTTACCGAAAGAAGTGGGAATACTTTTTCAATATATCGTCCAGTCTCTAAGTAATCACGTCCAAATCTTGATAGATCTTTTACTATAATACAATCAACTTCGCCTTTTTTTACTAAATCCATCATTTCTTTAAATGCAGGTCTATCAAAATTTATACCACTGTAACCATCGTCTACTTTTTCAGTTATTAGTTTTATATCTGTATTATTCTCTAAAAATGACTGCAATAAAGCTCTTTGATTAGTAACACTATTACTCTCTAATTTATCTCCATCATCTTTTGAAAGACGTATATATGTTACACCGTTATACACTTTTTTTCTTTGCATAAAAAAACCTCCTATATTCTTTCCCAGTAACATAGGATAGTTGTTTTATTAATTTAGCCCTATCATTAGAATAAAACATAATTTAAAAAATAGCTAGTAATGGTTAAATTTTTTTATTCTACTATCCTGAAATATTGTTTTAATCTATCAGAGAGTGTATGATTGTCTGAGCTAAATACTGATTCAACTATCATACCTTCACATTTGAAAAGATATGGATTTTTTACTTCATCAATAAATTTCTGTATACGTTTACTTGGCTCTAGTTTTGTATTTATGTCAATATCCTTAATATCTACTAATGAGTCTTTTTTGGTCAGATTACGCATATTAACATCTCCCATATCATAATTTCATATCTATAAAATTATATTACTTAAATATATGCAACCCTAAGATTGTCCCATGCTAAGAAATGTTTAATCAATAAAAATATTCAGGTGACTTTTTCTCCTGAATAAATGTTTTTATATCTTCTATGTTATTTGTAATCTTTGTACTAGGTAATGCTTTTCTTACAACTTCCTTGTATTTCACATTAGCTCTAATATCTAGTATTGATATCACTGCTGTATCAGTTTCCGTCCTAATAGCTCGTCCATATCCTTGTTTTAATTTAGTCACCATTCTAGGTATTAATACTTTTTCATGAAATTCATTATATGGACTAAATTGACTCTTTTGGTTTTCTGTTATAGGATCTGGTACAGGAAAAGGTAGTTTTACAATAATAAGATGAGATAATATATCTCCACTGAAATTTATCCCTTCCCAAGCACTACCACATGCTAATAGCACTCCATTTTTGCTTTTTCTGTAATCATCAACTGCATTATTATATCCTCTTGTTGCTATTAACATTGGATAATCATTGTTTTCAGTCTGCAATATTTTATATGTTTTATATAGTATCTCATAAGATGTAAATAACACTAGAGCATGTCCATAACTTGCTTGTATCAATTCACTTATTCTTTGTGCCACTGTATTTATGTAATTATCATCCTCTTGATTAGGATAAGGCAAGTCATCTGCCTGATATAATAATGAGTTTTGATAATAATTAAATGGTGATATTTCACTAGTTTCTAAAATCTTTCTTGTATTATATAATCCTAGTTCTCTTTTGATATAATCAAAATTTCTATTAACAGCTAATGTTCCACTTGTCGCTAATATAGGTATGTTCATATTAAATATATCTTTTCCCAAGTAAAAGCTTATATCTTTCTCTACAGCACAAATCACAAAGTCCTCATTCGATGAATATTCTACCCATACCATAGAATTAACCTGACTTATCCTTTTCACTCTATCTCCTATTCTCTCAAGTTCAATCTGCAAAGCTCGTTGTCTATCGGATATTCTAATTACTATTCTGTATATAATCTCGATCAATTCTCTAAATTGTTGTCTTAACTTTCGAGTATTATTAGGTATATATTTATTAATATCTTTATCATCTAATAATTCTTTAGGTATGCTTTTGTTCAAACTATAATATATTCTATCCAATAGCTTTGTAGCTTCATTACAAAACTTTATTAAGTATTTAGCTATATTACTTTTACAATTAACCGGTTTTATTTTATTAATTAATCTATAAACTTCTTGTCTTTTTAATTGTACTGTGTTCATGTCAATATATGCTTCAGTTATCTTATGAGCCTCATCATAAACAACTACTTTATAATCTGGTAATAATGGTCTATGTCCTTCTTTTCTCTTTAAAACATCTGCAATCATATAGTTATGGTTAGTTACTTGTATTATATATTCCAAGCTATTTGCATTATTGATAAATCTTCTGTATCTACACAATTTATCACTTAGACAGTTCCTACAATGACTAGGAATAACTCTAATTTTCTGCTTGTTATGATCCCTTATTCCCTTTATATTTGATAAATCTACTTTATTACTTTGTATCAAATTCTTAATTAAGTGATACTCCTTTTCACCAACCTTGTGAGGATAAATGTTATTAATATGATTTTTTAATCTAATATCACAGATATAGTTTTCTTGTCCTTTTCTTATAACTGATCTTATCGGCTTATCTATTATGCCATGTTGTAGCAACATGTCTGATATCTCAGGGATATATTCCTTTACAATAGCTTTTTGAAGAGCCTTATTTGATGTTGATATTATCATAACTTTGTTCTTATCAGTAGCAGATATATAGCTTGAATTACACTTCATATCGTAGACTATAAGCGCAACTAAATAAGCATGTGTTTTCCCAAGTCCCACAGCTATGTCACTTAATGAAATATAATTATTAATCATAGCTTTGTACATATGCTTTGCTAACTCTATTTGCTGTGTTCTTATGTTATATCCGAAACACTTAAATACTGCTCTAAATATATATTCAATTAACTCTTCACCTATTGCAGGATAACTAATATTATAAAACTCATACTCTACTAACTTTGTTAATAAATCAATGTACCTATCTTCACTCACAGCTTGTTTCTTATGTCCAATATATTTATTATCTCCCGTGATGTAATTATACGCTTTATACTTATATGTCTTTCCTGTAAAAGTCCCAGTAACAACACAATCTCTGGATATAAATATCCCCTGCTCTTTCTTTTGTAACTTAACTAATTCTTTTAGTACAGTCATAGCATACTTTATATGCGTATTGATTTGGCACATATATATTCCTCCATTCTTTAGTTTTATACTTCCTTAACAACATTCGTATATATCAAGACAGTGTAATACATACGAATACTGTCAAAGTAAATTAAATATCTCTAGAGGCGAATAGTGGTAACTATTCTCATAGAATCTACCATAGTTATGTCTCAAACTACACTATATTCTCTAATGGATTGTCCATTAGCTATGCTCCATACGATAAGTTAAGACTGCATAGAAGTATCATCCAAGGGTATACCCCTTGTTTTTTCCCTTGTAGGTCATGGCGATTAACTACATAACCACGTAGTTATTTATAATCAACCTTTTACGCTCACACTAATATTAGTGATCATGGCGAAGGTTATTAACGTCGCTTCCCATAATGGTTACAAGGTAACGTACCTTAGAGATATGTATGAATGATTAAGATGAATTTATATAATTTATCAAAGGCTATTTCAGATTGGTTTTTAAGATTTATGAAATTTACACAACTTTAGCCAAGTTAAGGCATACAATTGTTCTTGCAACATTTCATATCATATAGCCATTTAGAAATAGCCTTTCATTATTTGTCAAAGAACGTGGAGTAAAAAAACCCCTTCACTATATAAGGACAGTTAGAAGCAAATTTTACACCCCCTTACATAAAATTTTTTAAATAATTTGCTATTCTTCTTTCTGCTCTTTCAATAGAACGCTTAATAGCATTTATATATAACCCTTCCATTCTCGCGATTTCTCTAAGTGTCATATCTTTAAAATAATAATTTATTAATCTCCTTTTTTGTGTTACTGTTAAAGTTGATATAGCAATATAAAGCTGTTGATTTATAATATTTTCGAGAATCTCTTCTTCTATAGATTTAGCTGTCATTTGTCTATTAATGAGTTCTGAGAATGGTGTCTGTATAATATATCTTTTTATCCATTTATTTTGATTCGCTTCGCTTCTTCTAAACTCATCAAAACATTCTATTAATTCATCAGTTAATTCAATTTTGTCTTTCCATATATTAAGTTCACTTTTTCTATGAATTAATTTGCACATTATATCTCCCTCCATTTTGTATTTGTTATTAAGTTCAAAACGGAAGGTGTTGGAGAACGTATTTTAACTGACATAATATAAACCCCTATCTTGCCAAAACCACTAATTCGCAGATAAAAATTTACATAAAAAAATAGCCACAATTAGATGTGACTGATTTTGGGTACAAAAAAAGACTCTACAACTTTTTAAAGTCATAGAGTCTATATTTTTTCTATATGTGGTTTTTGACAGTTTATTTTATACTATCAGTATATATTATTAGGTGTTCAATGTCAGTACCATCATAATCCCATTTTTGTCCCATAAAAGTACCACCCATTTTGTCTGCTATATATTAATTCATCACAGATGGAATACTATATTCCCATAGTGATACCCCGAAAAGATATATTGCTTCCTTACGTCTTCTATAATAGGTTGTCCTTCCAATATGTAAACTATCACATATTTCCTCTTGGTTACATTTATGGTCGGACAAAAAGTTTTTATTAATTATATCATAATAAAGTTCGCCAATATCAGGATACTCTTTAACATGTGCTAATGCCTTTTCTATCACATCAATCATCATCTTGTTTTCTGCTACATATAATAACTTCTTCATTAATTCTCTAGCCTTTTTCTCAGCCCCAAGTTGGGACATTATTTCAAGACCACTATAATTTTTATTTCCATACACTTCGCTATGTTCCCGCACAGCATCATCATAACTATCAAAATTACTCCAAACTACGCCTAAGTAATTTTTCAATAATAATGTTGCACTCTCGTAAATATCATCATCAATTTTTTTATGCCTTTCTATTATGTCTGATAAGTCATTGAAGATTTTTTGTTTCATAATTTCCCTCCTCATCAACTACTTTGACATCAACATATTTTACTTTGATTATTATACTTTACGAACGCACGTTCAAGTGTATGTTTTTATTATATTGCTCCTTTTTTTACATGTCAAGGTATATTTATACAATTAGTCATATAGTACTATAAGATATACTAATAATTATACGTTTTTAACTATAATTAAAATTATTATAATGCCGAACCAAAAAAGTTCGTTACATAAAATAAATAGAGAACAAAAGTTCCTATTAATTAAAAATAACTCTTGATCTTTGACACAATTTGATGTATAATTAAATAGAATTTTAACTATGGAGGTAGTTATGGAGAAAACAGTTATTGAATTATTTGCAGGTGTAGGAGGATTTAGAATTGGCTTAGAATCTGCAAGTGATAAATTTAAAACCCTTTGGGCTAATCAATGGGAACCTAGTAGAGTATCACAACATGCTTACAATTGTTACGAAAATCATTTTAGTGATGTTGGTGGTATAAATGAATACAGTAACATTGATATCTCTAAAGTGAGTACAGACGTTATACCTAATCATTCTCTTTTAGTAGGAGGATTCCCTTGTCAAGACTATTCTGTTGCTAGCACAGGTGCCAAAGGTATTCAGGGTAAAAAAGGTGTTTTATGGTGGGAAATTGTAAGAATTATTGAAGCTAAACAACCTCCATTTATTCTACTAGAAAATGTAGATAGATTATTAAAATCACCTTCTAATCAACGAGGAAGAGATTTTGGGATAATGCTGAAATGCCTAGATTTAAATGGCTATAATGTTGAATGGAGAGTTATTAATGCAGCTGATTACGGCTTTCAACAGAAAAGAAGACGTATATTTATATTTGCGTCAAAACGAGAAACTAATTACGCTAAAATATTTGACTTAACCAACGAATCCATATTATCAGAAAAAGGTATGTTTGCTCAAGCGTTTCCGATTGATTCTAATTATATTATTAAGAATCACGCTATAGATAGCGATATTATAGATATCTCAAATTCTTTTAGCTACAATTTTTCTAATACAGGATTAATGTATAATGGAATAATATATACTACTAACACTTCACCATCACAGTTTATTATAGCCCCTCCCTTGACTCTAGGTGATATGCTTGATACAAACGTCAGTGATGAATATTATTTATCTGAAGATGAGTTTGAAAAATGGAGACATCTAAAAGGTCCTAAATCAATACCTAGGACTTCAAAAGACGGTCATAAATATATATTTAGAGAAGGTGGAATTCCTTTTCCTGATAAGCTTGATATACCTGCTAGAACAATGCTTACTAGCGAAAAATCGAAGAACAGAAGTAGTCATATAGTTAAAGATCCTCAAACAGGCAAGCTCAGAAAACTTACACCTACTGAGTGTGAAAAAATTAATGGTTTTCCAGTCAATTGGACTAAAACCGGAATGCCCGAATCTTTTAGATATTTTTGTATGGGTAACGCATTGGTTGTTAATCTAGTCAAAGAAATGGGACGTGTTATTGAAGAAATCATAAGTAAAGAATAGTTCTTTACTTATGATTTTTTTATTCTCTTTATCTCGCTTGCCACATACTTTGCATTTAACCAAAAGCACTTCTTTTTTTCTAATGTACCCTGAATAGTTATCATTAAATCATTCTTACTATTTAACCCTTTCGGCCTAATATGACCTACTCTATTATCTTTTGATTTCATAAAATTTGCATAATTGCCATGCTTAATTTTTTCAACGGTATCTCTCCACAATAATTGATAATCCGAATCTAAATCTTTAATAGGCATATTCCAAAAGAATGCTTCTTGAAAAACAATTTCATCTAATCTTAATTCAGATTGCTTCTTATATTTTTTTGTAGCTTTATATATAATCCAAAGATGCTTTTTACCTTCAAGTTTATTTCGAATAGTCGAATTATACCAATCCTCTTCCACAATTTCTGTATACCTAATTTGCTCGAAAGATATTGCTTCTTTAGGAATATCATTTATCTGTAATACAATACATTTAATTTCTATATTTGCTTTCTTAAATTCATCAATATATTTTACTGGTTTTCCAAATATGCATTCCAAAATATCTTTTGTAACCAACTCTACATAGTTTTTAGCTTTTCTTTGTCTTTCGATATTATAGCGTTTAAGCAAAATTTCCAGAGATATACCAACATTCTTATTTAACTCTTTAAGTAATATATCACTAAAAGTTTCCTTTACAACATTTCTTTGCTTTCTTATACCTTCTTTTATTTGTAGCAACTCTTCAACTATAAAATCTACATAGGACCTTTTTAAAGAAAATGCCCTTTGCATTGCAGGTATATTAGAGAAAGGCTGGGTTTTTACATTATTTTTATTGCTACCTTTCGTACAAGCTCCTAGATACATAGTGTCTCCTTCAGATATTTCATGTGCTCTTCCTTGCTTAACTTTCATTTGTATTTTTTGCCAATCATCTTTAATAACAAGCATATCTTCTTCATTAGGTTGCCATGAATTAATCAAAATGAATTGCTGTTCGTCTACCTGTACATTATTGTTGTATAAATAAATCATCAATAGAAATTTAATTTTTTTATGTAATGTTGCTTCATCCCAATTTTCTTTTGACAATTTATAGTAGTCAATTATTGTTAAAACTATTCTTTCTTTTGCGCTTAACCCTTTTCTTTTAATCATTAATTTAGAAGATTTAACTGGTTTAATCTCCTTTACTGCACATACTTTCAATTCTAAGCCTACCTTGCTAAAATCAGCGTCTTGCCTTGAATTTAAATCATAGCCAAAATAATATTTTTCAACTAATTGGCCTAGTTGGCCTTTGTTTTTATTCTTAATACTATAATCATCAGCTAAAGATTTTTCTCTTAAACAACATCCTTCCATTTGCTTTGCATACTGAACAATTGAATTAATATCTCTATCATCATATTTCATCTTATCAACTCCAAATTAATCTGTAATATTCAAAATAAATTCTTTAATATTAACTCCAAATCCTCTTCAGAAGAAGTTACTTCTTCAAATTTATCATTCTCTATTGCTTCAATCATTATCTTCTCCTTTTCAAAAAGCCTATCATAAATTTGCTCATCAAGTGAATATAAATCACCTTTATTTTTGAAGTACATCCACATATAATAGTATTGAGTATACTGACCATCTGGCAATCCTAGTCTATGAATTCTATCTTTTGATTGAAGTAAATGTACTAAATTAAAACTATACTCAAAATAAATTGCATCATGGCAAACTGTATGTAATGAAACAGATTCTGCTAGCGTATGTGGATTTGTAATTAGCACTTCAATTCTTCCTTTCTTAAAATCTTCCATAATTTCTGATCTCTCCAACAAATGTATCTCACCATATATACATTTTGTTTTAATGCCTAAATCATTTAGCCGTTTATTTAATTCATTAATTGAAGTCTTGAAAATACACCAAATAATAATTTTCTTATGTTTTTTAACTAATTTATATGCTCTATCAATGCACCTTGTCATCTTTGATGTTACTTCAATGGAATTGATTAATTTAATAATGTCTTCTGAGTAATCTATATAATCTATATCATCAATATCATCTTCATCATTTAGAACATATTGAAAATCTTCTTTGTCAATAGTATTTAAAAGCATCTTTGGATTTGCTTCAAGCTGAAGAATTCTAATAAATAATGTCAGTTTATTTCTAGAATACTTGTTCATTAATATTTTAAATAATTCATTCTCTTTTTCATTGACAGAAGATTTTATAATAATATCTTCATTAGCATTTGGAATATTAAGGTTCTCCTTTGTGGTTCTACAAAAAAAAGGTTTCATTTTCGTATTAATCAATTCACAATCTTCTTGTGTAGTATTTTTAAGTATACTTGGTTTAAATCCAAAAAACTCATCATATTCGTCTTTATATAAAAGATGTAATAAATTAAATAAATCCAAGTATGAATTAGGTATTGGTGTTCCAGTCATTGCAATTTTATATATAGCCTTATCGCAAATATTTAGTGCATGTCCAGCATATATTCCAGGATTTTGACCATCAACTTTTTTTATTCTATGTACTTCATCAAAAACTAATAAAGTCTTATCATCTATAATTTCCTTAAGTTCTTCTTCATATGTGCCAATACATTCGTAATTAACTAAAATTAAGTTAGCTTTAACTGTATCAAATATAAGTCCTTTCTTTTTATCTCTTGAAGTTTTATACTTAGGGTTATGTATATTGAACAATTCTAACATTTGCTTACCATCAAAACATATATTAAATTCATCAATCCACGAACCAAAAGAATTTTTAGGACCAATCATAACTATTTTATCTATTCGTTTTTTATAATTCAAATATGCATAAACCCCTAATACTGAAGAAGTCTTCCCAGATCCTGGCACTGAAAAATTACACGATTTGGTCATCGTACACATGAAAAATGAATCCCACATTTGCTTGTTTCTTAACTTTCTTGTCATTTGCTTATTTACTATATCTGTATATTTTTCAAATTCAGGTGTAATTCTGTAATCTTGCCTTTTTATATCTAGACCAAGTGTTGCTCTCTTATCAATATACAAATTCCTAGATTTTATATACTCATCTAATCTCTTTGTTTTAAAACATGACTTACCTATAGAAACAGCTTTATTTTTAATAATTTCCCATATCTTAATAAAATCTACGTAATTCAAACCAGTCTTAAAGAATATACATTTATTATTGATTTTCTCTACATATCTTTTTAATCTAATTTTGAAAAAGCCACTTTTGGTAATCCAAAAATTGTCATTCGTGTTAATTCTTAAAATTAACTGATTATCGTAATCCAAGATAATACAGTCTTCTTTCAATAAAACTTCCTCCACTATTATTTCATTTTTATTATGTCTTAATATTTCTTTCATAATAACTTCATCCATCCCTACAACATATATTTTGTCATATTGATTACGCCACAATTTCTCAAAATCAGCTATGCTTTGCTTAATCCCCTTCATATAAAAACCATTTGAATCAATCCAACTACACGACACATTGAAAGATTCAAAATTTTTATCTAATGCAGCTAACGTTTCATTATTAGACCCTCTATAGCAAATTATATTGTTATCATCATCATAAAACAAACCACATTTTTCATGAAATATTCCTTCCAATTTAAAAGCAATTTTAATGTCTACTACACCTTTAGATATAAGATATGCCAAATTTGATATGTTTTTTTCTTCTTCTAAAGATAACTTTTGATTTAACCTAT
The DNA here is from genome assembly GCF_056892235.1 of Abyssisolibacter sp. ZYX002. Taxonomy (NCBI): domain Bacteria; kingdom Bacillati; phylum Bacillota; class Clostridia; order Eubacteriales; family Clostridiaceae; genus Abyssisolibacter; species Abyssisolibacter sp. ZYX002. The sequence continues at coordinate 394,733 of NZ_JARMXH010000001.1, read as the reverse complement.
TTAACAGATTATTTTTAAAATCTTGCTTCATTGCATAACCTTTTTTTATAATACGATAATCTTCTTCAGCTATCTCTTTAGAAATTATGAGTCTAAATTTACTTCCTCGTTTATAAAAATATTCAAGCCCCTTAGAATAGTAAGCTAAAGCTTTAGCAGAAAAATATGCACTACTTCTATCATACCTTTTTGCTTCTTTTAATATTGGATTATAAAACTCATTAGCTATATTATTATTTATTGAAGAGTAATAATGTAATAACTTTAAATCCCTAAACATCTAATTCCCCTTTAATAGCACTCAATATTTCTTCCAACTGATTTATTTGTGAACTCACGTTTTCAAGCTGTTCTTTTCCCAATTTTTTAAATATATTTACATCAATAGTATCAATCAAATCATATGCTTTCTCTAGAATAACTATCGGTTTATTTCTTGTTTCAGTCTTTTTTGCTTTAGTTTCATATTTTCTCAATGATCTAGTAAGCTTATCTTTTGTGTCTTCTACATCATTTACAACATTGGTTATTGTTTTCATATTAACTTTATCAACTTCACAAACCCTATCAACTACAGTTTCAGCTAATTCTAAACTATCCTCAATATACTCTTGTAATAAATTAGAGCCAGCTATTTTTTTTGCTTGTCTCATAAATCTACTTGTATCACCAGATTGATTTACTAATAAATTTGCAAATAGAATATTTTTCATATTAAATTTATCATTAATGTCATTTATTTTTTTTATAGTTTCGTATATCTCTTTAATAGGACCATCCAAATCCAGCTCTCGTGCAATGTAAAATTGCTTTGGAGCATCAATCAATTCTAAAAACTCAACCAATAATTCAGCTCGTGCAATGTATCCTTTTAATTTTGATTCAGTGATATTCGCATGTTTACAATATTCTTTAACTGTTAATAGTTTTGTTTCAATAATATCATTATAAATGCCAACTAATCTGTCAATAGGATTATAATCTACCCTCTTCTCTTTACCATGTTGAATCATTAACTCTAGTTTTTTTATTGCTTTTTCATGATCTTCATATTTCTTATCCAAAATAACTGTCTCAAAATAATTATACTGATCATCACTATTAGATAAATTTCTCAGACAAGTAAATCTTCTATTTCCATCGATAATTCTTCCATCTGATAAACATACTCCAGGTTGAAGCTGTTTAACTAATTCAATATTTGACTGCGTCTTTTTTAGAGCCTGAGGATTACTTTTTTTAATAAATTCGTGTATTATTGAATTGTACTTACCTTTGTCAGCCAAATCAATATTATCAATACTATTATCTGCTTTATACTTACTCATCCAAGTAGCAATTCTATCATTTCTGTCATTAAAGTATAAATGTTCTAACTTCACTTTATAAACATCAAAATTTTTAGTATTCCCATCAATCCTTAATTTTATTTTTGCATCCGTTTTTATTACAAAACCTCGTTCTACTCCTTCTTTTAACAAGTTCACTTATTCTATACCTCCTTAAAATATTCATCATAATTAATATAGAGCTTTTCCATAATTTTATCATAGTACAACCCTTTTGCATCAGCCATTAATGGAATTTTACTTTTTTCAAGAATTATGCCATATTCATTATCAATAAAATCAATTAATTCAAAAATATCAATACTGTTTTCTTTATATACAATACTTGATATTAAATCAGAAATTGTAACTTTATCACAATATTTTTTAAATAGTACATTATCTCTAAATTTGCATGATTTAAAACTCTTACTATATATCAGTATTGAATTATAAAAGGAATCGTCAAATCCTAAATTATCAATTATATGTGTGAATCCTTTTCTCCTCAATGAATGCATAGTAAAATATTCATTTCCCATAAATTCATTTATTTTCTTAACCACATCATACAAATCATCTTTTGTAACATTTTTAGTTTTCAACTTTCTTATATTTATGAACTTATTCGGATAAAATTCTATTATTTCAAATTTCTGTTTTAAATCATTTAAACAATTATAAAATTCATATGTCATGGTTAAATTTTTGGGTAATTTCTCTTTGTCAACCACGTCATCTTTCAATAATATATATTTGCAATATTTTTCTAGAGAGTTATATGCTATTGGATATGCAATTCTTGATCCCATTCTAAATCCTATTTTTTTCATATTATATTCATTTAAATAATACTTATATTCCTTATGAAATATAATCTTAAAAACATGAATTAATTCATCATATGAATATATATTCTGAGTTAGTAATAATTTAATATTATTAACTTGTTCTTCATTCATACTCATATATTCAATTGAATATTCTCCTTTGAAACAATATTCCTCAATACATTTAAGATAATTTGCTAAAACAGTCTTTGCTTTAATTCCATATTTTTTTTCATAGTTAATTGCTAATTCTATATTTGAAATAGGCGCTTTCTCTAAAAGGAGATTGAATACTTGCATTTCTCTATCAGCTAGTCCAAATGTAATTGTTGGCATTTTCAATATTTCAAGATTGTAAATATTTTCTTTAGATACTATTTTTTTAATAAGATTATGAAGTTCGTACTCATCCCTAATATCCCATTCAATCATTACATTTTTATAATCATTAAATAATTTTAAGGTTGAAATTTCAATATTACTATTTTTTTCAAATTCCAATGCTTCAGCTAAATTCTCTTCACTAATTTCAGTTGTATCATAATATCTTAATTTTTTACCAAATTTCCATAAAACTATATCACTTGAAATAAGTCTACTTTCCAAATATCTTATACTAGAGTAACAATATTTTTCATCTGATAAATTATAATCTTCTAAAAACATATTATATAATTCATTTACATCATTTACATGTAGTTCATCCTCACAGTATGTCCTAATTATATAGTTTAAAATTTCATTCCTATCCTTTTTTAACATCATATTGTCAATAAATAAATACGATTTATAAATAATTTTTTTTGCTCTTTTCTTTTGATTTGAGTCAATTGTAATATCACTTAAGATATTCTCTATATTTTGTTTTCCTATATCATATCTCCATACCAAATAGTTATATTTAAAAATAGATTCATTAAATACATAACAAAACATTTCTGATGACCAATTATATTTTTTAAATACTCTAGCGTAATCGTCCTCAGCTACAACCGGAAATTCCTTTCTTCCTTTTTTCTCTATTTGCCTTATTCGTTCTCTTGATAGCCCTAAATTATTACCAATATACTCAAAAGTTTCTCTATTAATCCGTTGACTAATTACAAAACTTAATTTTTCGTTTTTTAAATTTTCTAAAACATTTTTAACACTTGGATAATATATTCTATATTTTTCATTAAATTCAACAATTTCGGAATCTTTAATTAAATTATTAAATATTTTTTTAAATATATTAGTATTTCGTAAATGATTAGGAAGTCCTTTTTCTATTAAAGAATAATCAGTTAAACCTTTTAGCTTTAATAATTTTAAGCAATAATCTTTAATTAAGTTAGTAAAATAATCATTGTTATAAATTCTAATAATATCTTCTTCATTTTCAAAATCAATATCTTTATTCTCAAATAAAACTTCAATGATACTATTCATTTCCCAAATATTAAAATGAACTTCACTGTTCCTATATTCATCATTTAATTTTTGAATTGACTTTCTCTTAGTTTTGCAATCTTTAATATCATTAGCTTCAAACTGAATAATAAGTTCTATATTTTTAAGTAACTCATCAAAACTTTTTTCTCCCATATTATTATAATTTTTTAATGTAGATACTTTACTATCCAATAATTCAGAAGCATAAATATATCCATTTTGATTAAGTATTTTTTTTGTTCTATAAGATAAATCCATATTATTTAATAGAATGTCCTCGCATAGATTATCATCTTCATCTTTAAAATAAATTCGCTTTGTATATTCCTTTTGGTTTTTTAATACTTGATACACTGTTAGATTTTCATCAATACGTTTAGCTTTGCCCAATACATTTTCTATACCTTTCGTATGTATTATATCAATTATCTTCTTGATTTCATGATATGATTTATCTCCAATATTTTTTATATTTCTTATTTCAGAGTCATTCAGTTTTATTAAATGATTAATAAGATTAATATTGTTCTTTTTCAAACAATTATATGATCTATTTGATATATCTAAAAGTTCTATTTTGTATTCTTTGTTCAAAATCTGTTTCATATCAATCACCTTTTTATCATTATTAAATACCACCTTAGAATTCTCTTATAAAATTATCTATTTGCTTTGCTATATATTTGCGATGTAACCAAAAACATTGTTTCGTCATGTACTTTCCATTTGGTAATTCATCAGAATATTCACTCTCAACAGTATACCCTGCCTTACCAGCATGAGGCCTCATATGAACAACTTTACTTTCTGAAGCTTTAGGTAAAGTATTTTTCATCATAGTTATTTCCCCTTTTTTTACCATTTTTAATCCAGCACCATTTTCGACAGATATACGAGCCCTTTCCCAAACTCTTTTAACTTCTTTCGTATCCTTATCTGGCATCTGCCAAAAAATAATATTATTTAAAAATAAGTGTTTCTCTGTATGCATAGAATTCTTTTTATCTCTGTTATAATCTTCATCTTTATTAAATATAACAAACATATATTTAGTATCTATCATATATTCTTTAACCTTGGATTCTTCCCATTCTTCTAAAACTAATTCTTTAAAATTTACTGTAGGAAATGACATATGCTGTTCAATTTTATTCCCATCAGCTTCTATTCTTATAGTTTTTATCTTAATATCGGCTTTCTTAAATTCAGAACTTTCTTCAACATCTGTCACTCCTAATATTTTAGAAATCAAGATATAGTTTAAAGATTTAGCACTGGTACTTACGCCTAACAATTTTTTTAATTCTGCTTGACTTTTTCCTAGATAAGGTCTTATCTTATCTTTTATATATTCTTCTATTCCCTTTTTAGCACAGACAATATCTTTAACGATATTCTCATCATCTTCTTCACCAAATAAATATGTATTTAAAATATATGTCATATATGACGGCTTCAAAGAATATGCTCTAGCTCTAGCTTTAACACTTCCTCTTTGTTCTTTCATTGATGATTCTGTAGTGCTTCCTTTTGTACAGGCTGCTAAATACATTGTATCTTTTTCTGATAATTCGTGTGCTTTGCCATATTTTATTTTATTGGCTATTATTCTCCAATCATTAATTATTGTAGATAAATCTCTAACTGGAATTGAAAACAAGGCTACTTTATCTATTGTAAAATTTTTCTTCAATTCATATTTCTCATTATCAGATAATAAATTCTGTTTATTCTTCTTTCTTATGGCATTTATTTCTGGTATCTTATCATTATAAGCCATGATTAAAGTAGTCTTGTTTTTTTTCCAATAACTACTTTTATAGAAATCCTCTACATTTTCCTCTTTATAATTAATCATATTACAAACTAAACGCTCTTTGGCTCTCAACCCTCTAGAATTGTAATAATATGGCGTTACTTTTAATTCTACTTCTGCTTCTTTGAAGTCTGGTTCAGGACAGTTATTATTCTCAATGTCAAACCAATCTTGTTCAATCATTTTTCCTGCACCACCTTTAACTTCTTTTAATTTATTTGATTTATTTATAACCCCAAAAGGTATACCTATAGCCTTTTTTGCTCTATTAAGTACTTCTTCCTTCGTCTTATATTTACTTTCAGCCACGTAGCTTATCCCCCTCACGATGTAATAATACAATTAAACTATCAGTTATCACTTATATAATCATAATTATTTTATAATTCTACATTATTACTGTTATTCTCTACAAAAATTAGCTTTGAGCCAATTATAAACCTCTCCTTTAGTTTTTAGTCCTGAATCTTTTAAAATTTTAACTATATCAATTGCAGCTATTATTATTATTGGATGACCATCTTCGATTATTTCTTGATAAGTTTGTTTATCTACATAAGAAGTTGTAACAAGTATCCCAAATTGTCTATATCTTAGTCTTGATATTAACCTTGAAGTATGTTTTACCCCTACACCTGCTTTAATAGAAAATCTTTTTGCCTCTAAGGCAAAATCAACCGTAATAGAACTAGCTTCAACACCTATTCTATACTTTCCTATTGCATCTCTCCCTCCATCCCTAGTTTTTTGAGTAATTTCATAATCAATAATATTTGAATCCATTAATTGAGCCAACCTCGCTGCACAATATTCGAAAGCATGCCCTGTTTTAAAATAATTATATATAGTTTCTATAATTTCTAAATCACTCTTTGTATTAGGTAATTGTTCATCTTTTATTCTATATTCTTTACTTTTCTTAGCTCTTAATGGTTTATATATTCCTTTTTGAACCCAATCTCTCCATATCTTTGGAGCACTATTACTTTCCAATCCTTTATCCTCTAACAAATCTTGTATCCATCCTCTAGTTATTACAGGTATATCTAAAATAGTAAAAATAGCTCTATAATTTTGAAATCTACTATTGTTTTTTATATTCCATAACGCTACTAAATCTTCATTAGCACTCAATCCTTCATAACCAGGAACAGCAATTCCTCTAAACTTCATGTTGCGCCCTTTTTCCTTTGAAAAAACAAAGAATGGAGGTATTTTATTCCGTTCTCCTTTATGTAATAGATTAAAGCTATCCCTTAAAATAAAATTCCCCCTTTTTCTATTTCTTTCATCATGCAATTTCTTTCCTGGTTGTTTATTATCACCATAGTAAACAAATTTTCCAGTCTCACAATCTATATAATCTACCCAATCAATATCTTGGCCCGTTGTAAACAAAACAACATACTTTAAATTATAACTCTTTTTATTACCTCTAACTCTAAATCCACCTGAATTCTCTACATACATTAATTTACTTAACACTTCATCTGATAAATTTCCTTTAGTTCCACCTAAATATATTTCATCAATTATTAAATCAGCATTTTGCAAATCACTAAAAGCAACGGCCATAACTTTTCCTCCTAAATAACATATTTCTATTCACCTAAAAAAATATCGAATTATAAAACTTAACACTATCTTATAACGACTCTACTAATTAAATTAATCATATTTATTTACATATAGAATGCACTAAATACTTTCTATATGTAAATAAATATTGTAAAATAGGGCCCTTTGTTTAGCTTAATATGAAATATTACCCAAATCTATTATAATCTTTTTTGATATAAAAAACAATTACTCCAAATACACTTCTTCTATCATCTGTCATTATTTCTCTATCAACTACCTACTATGATTAATTCTTTATTTTGAAAGCCTATCTAGTTCAGACTTAATCATTTTAAGTAACCATATAATCAAATATATTGCTACAACTTGAATTAATAATCGTTTCATCAGCATTTAAAATGATTCCATAATACTCCATATTATTCAGCAATTCCAAACACTTATTGTAAAATTGCATTTCATATGGTTTATCAGCATAACATAATACTCTAATTGTACAATTTTCAAATCCTATCTTTATTTTCACATCCAACACCCCCATATCATAAACAACGAAATCAAACACTTCTTCATTATCAGAATCCATTCCATCATAAGCAACTCCATCATAAACATACCCTGCCCCCTTTCGCTCCATCCCATAATGCTCTGCTATCAACTTCATATGTCCACTGTTGTTAGCTTCTACATAGCATACTTTTGCTCCTATTGAGTTTAGATAACACGCAAACTGCATTGCTACTGTAGTTGTACCAACTCTATGCTGTGAACCTACTACCCCTATCGTTATCTGTTTGCCTTTAAAATCAAATGGTATTTCTTTTGATTCTTCATTTAATAATCCAACTTTATTTTTAATGTATCTCTCTGTCATACCTTCAGATAAACACATCTGTATCTCTTCTCTTAACTCTTTCACATCACTTTCTGTAATGATATTGAATATACCTAACTCAATTAACTTATATATGAACGTTTCATCTTCTTCTGCTATATAAAATACTAACCTCATCTGGTTATATTGCTTAAATGTCTTGATTACATCAATAATCTCTTTACTGGTTTCTAATAAGCAAGTTCTATCAATAACCATAGTCTCTATATGTCCTAATCTTTGAATTGATTTACCTAGAAATTCTTTTAAACTAAACTCCCCTACATATTTCTTTATCAATAATTCTTCTTTCTCATTTAAGAAGTCAAGTATATTCATATATAATTTACTTGTTAAGTAAAGTATCATCTACACTCACTCCTTCTTTGTAATCTATTTCAAATTGTTTAGGTATCTCAAATTCAATTTCTTTTGGATTTAAAAAAAGCAGTGCTATTAATCCAAAGACTATTAACACTATGTATATTATTATCTCTATCATATTAGATTTTTTCATATCAACTCTTCTCCTTATCTATATCTTTTTTATCTACCACCCTTATCCCCCATATATTCAAACTTGTATGATGGTATTTCAAAGTCTACATGTAGTCTTTTTGAACCAACCATAAGTAGTCCATCTCCTCTTTTCTTTTGAGCCAGTAACGCTTCCTCTGCATCTGTTAGGTTATATAGTTCTTTTAACTCTGTCAGGTTCTTTCCATCTGTTCCTAGTAATACTTTAAAACATGGTATATCAAGTAATGCTTGTCCATACATCTTTATTGGTGGTGCTAGGAAATCTACTACTGAATGTGATACTATTGCTAGTCCTGCTTCATACTTTCTAGCCCGTTTTGCTACATCTCTAAGGAATACTAATGACTGTGGTACTTTAGGGTCAATCATTAGGTAAGCTTCATCTGCTATTAATAATACTGGTTCTGTTCTATCCTTACTCATCTCATTCCAACACCATGTTAGCAAGTTAAAATACTGAGTTTTCTTTACGTTAGCACTTGCATTTTGTAGTGAACTAGTATCTAGGCATACACATCTTGACTCAGCTTTTATACTGCTGTGTCCTCCAAATAGAAATGAATCTCCCCCTACTGCTATATCTTTTAATAATGTTGCTAGTCCTTTGTATTCAGGTTCTTTCTTTGATTTATTTGTTATGAGTTCATATAAGTCTTTCATTATGGGAAAATCTTCGTTCTTTAATGGTTTTATATCTGTATCCCAATAGATATTAAATTGATTATATAATTCTATTAAAGATGATTTTAGAAGTGCTTTTTGTATCTCTGTTAGGTTCATGTATAGATTGAAGAATACTTCTACATTCTTAAGATGTAATGCCATTGCTCCAAGTCCTTCTATCTCATCTTGCTCATCTATTGCCGGTATATCTCTTATCTGTAATGGGTTTATTCTACCGTTACTTCCTCCACCTGCATTTATTAAATCTCCACCTAATGCTAAACACAGGTCACGATACTCTGAGTCTGGATCTATAAATAGTATTTTTGTACCTTTCATATACTCTGATATGGCAAGGTGTTTTACTACTGTAGACTTTCCTACTCCTGCTACTCCAAGTATTGTAAAATTGCTATTTGTTCTATCTCCTCCACGTTTCCATGTATCAAGTACTACTAACCCTACACTTGAATCTTTTGCAAAGTAATATCCTTTTCCATCGCTATATCCAGACGTAGAAAAAGGGTAACCACCAATGAATGTACTCATTAGCATCACCCTTTGTAATATATTATTTATGCTTTTATTTCTTCTATAGTATGGTGATAAATTCTTAAATGCTTGCTCTTGAAGATTTGCTAATACTCTTCCTTTGCATTTAGTAGAAGCTATAGTACTTACTGTTTTTCTACAAACCTTTTCAAAATCTTTGTCATCTTTTGATATTGGCATTATACTAAGACTCATTGCACCTACTGATTGGTTTTCTCCATCTATGCTCTCTATCATCTTATCTCCATCTGTCGCTGCTCTCTCTGCTCGTTTTTGCAGAACTGGATCTTTGTGATGTACTGCATCACTTCTATTTCGTATAATACTACTTGATACACTATCTATGAAATCACTACTATCTACTGGATTAAATGTTATACTTGCTATTGTTTTTGGTATATTGGTTAGTTTTGATAGCCAACCATACTCAACTTTTTGAGGATACTTTACTACTCCATATATATTTGCTTTGTTTTCACCCATTATTAAACTATTTCTCTTTATCTCTATTCCAATCGGTGTTAGTATACTCAGTAATGTTTTATTTGCTTTATCATTCTGCTTTGGTTTGTTTTTCACCTTATTCCTCCCCGTTTTCGTATACAGAATTATTAACTAAACTACATAAACCTAATATCTCAGCTTCTTTGAGCAGTGTACAGTTTATACCACAGCTATCAAATCGTTTCATAAATTCTTTCGTTCTTTTTAATAAATGACTCTCTGCTCCTTCATTGCATTTCTGCCATAATACTATATAAAACTGTCTTTCAACTACATCTCCCGATAGTGCATAATCGTTCATCTCAAATATTTCTTTTCTTAGTAATGTCTTTTGTATTTGATCTGTACTGTTATGTAATAACTCTGTATATTCTTCTAATAATCTTGATATATCTACTGGACGGGATATTGCTAAGAATTTAAAAGGTTCATCTATGCCCGATAGCTCTGCTGTTAACCTATTACATAAATTTTCTTTTTCTCTTTCTGATAATAACTCTATTGATATAGGCTGTATTTTGAAATAACTCATTATATAACCATCTTTTGTATATAGGAAGTTATCTTTTATATCTATGATGTTTACAAAATCTTGTGCTGTATTTTCTTCGTTCTTAGTTTTAACACTCATTTTGGTATATATAAAATACCCTATGCTAAAAACTAGGCATAGGGCAATCATAACTATTGGCATTATCATAGTAATTCTTCCATATCGTAATCATCTTCTATATCTACAACTATGTATCTTTCTATCTCTTCAAATCTGTCCATATATTTGTCAATCTGCTCATCTGTTAGTGATATGCTCTCTTCTCCTCCATTATCACCTACGATAACAAAATCACCTGCTATTATATCTCCATTTTCTAGCATTCTATTTCCATCTAGTCCTATCAATTTGCCTTCTTCATTGCAAAACATTACTGTACTTTTATCTAAAAAAACCATTTCTATATTACCATCAACTAATCTTCTATACTCCTGATAAGTGTTTTCAAATTCTATTACTTCTGGTTTTTCTCCTGCTCTTACATGTATACCTCTTATTTTCATTTATAATCATCTCCTATTTTATTAATATTGCAGGTCTTCTAAAATATCTAAAACCTACTTCACTTGCTGTATTAACGGTTACATTGTTTGCTTTTGAATTACAGTGAGCTACTAAGATATCTCCCTCTTTATCAAAGCCTACAACTATACCTACATGATTCACTTTTCTTGTGTTTGGGATTGCTAGGAATACTAAATCACCTTCTTTTACTTGAGACTTTTCTATTGCTGTTGATAGATTCCATTGAGCTGTTGTACCATGTCCTATTGTCTTATCTATAGTTGTCTTCTCTAAGCCAAGATTTACGAATACCCATGTAACATATCCACTACAATCTAGTCCGAATGGTCTTTTAGTTCCTGTCGTATTACTCCCTTTTGCTGTTACTTTTTTTGGTTTACCCCATTTTTTATCCCAACCAGTAGCAGTGCTTTTACCTCCCCAAAAATAATTGACTTTACCAACTATTCTTAGAGCATTGTCTACTATATTTTTTCTATCTATAGATAAGTCTTGAGGTAGATTTGATTTTATCTTCTCAATATCTACTGTTGATAGATACATGCTTACATTTGGTGAAATTATTAAATCACTACTTAGCATTACTTCTTTTAATATCTCTTTTTGTTCTTCAGAGAATTTATATTTAATAGCCATCTCATCTGCTGTAAGGCTATTGATTGTAATTGTTTTATGATATGTAGTAATCACTTCAATCTCACTAGTATCGTTATCTGTGATTACTTCTGTTCTTTCTTCAATATCTACATTTACTCTATTCATCTCCCAGAAAATATTCTGTAGTTTTTGCTTGCCTTTTTCATCAAGATAAGCAACTTGTTCACCTTCTTTTGTTGTATTTATGACACTAAAAAAAGATAACACATCGACTGAATTATCAATCAATGTATTATCTTCACTACCTATTACTATTGTTGTTATTGAGTCCATTTCATCATCATTTTGCTCTATTTCTATTCTCTGTCTGAACTCACTTTGTAGTTCCTCTATAATTATTTGTACTGACACATCTTCTCCACCTCCGTCACTAAATAATGCAAAGATTATTGCAAAGGGTGATGAAAGTATTAGTAAAATTAAAATGAGCGGTGTTAATACTGCTATGAGTATTATCCACCGCCCATTTTTATCTGTACCTAGTTTTCCTATTGTTGTTGCTACTTTTGCTATTGTTGCTGGGTCTACTGCCATTTATGCACCTCCAGTTACTATCATTCCTACATTGCTAATATACGCTTATATTGCTTAACTATTTCTTCAATACTCTTTAATCTTCCTTTTCTTTGAGTAGCATAATAAGCTGTATGTAACTCTGTACTATTAATAGCCTTTTTCAAATATTCATTTCCAAAGTCTTTTTGTATTCTATTAAAGTAATACTTCGTCGAATATTCATTAATGGTACGTTTATAAACATCTCCACTAAACATTGCTAAAAGTACTGTTACATAATCGTTAGCTGAACCAGTTTTCATACCACATTCTGCATTAATTTCGAACTTGGCATCAGAACGTGAAATCTTACCACTTAATACTTGTTTTCCAATCTCATAAGCACACTTTGTCATATCTTCAGTAATTTTACCCATCAAATCACTCCTTTTGATAATTATACCACAGCCCAGTGCAGCCGTTACAAATTCTTATATTAGCTGCACTAACTTATTGTATATCAGGACCAATATGCCAGTCTGAAAAAACATTACCCTCTATATTTACTTTGTCATTTAAGTTGATTCTCAACATACCGTCGGGTGTCCAACAATCTATTATTTTTGAGTATACTTCATATTTTCCATCTGGATATGCAAGTGGAGTAAAATGCGTTCTGCTGTTAAATGTTGAATAGATGTTTTCTTTAAATTCAAATGCTGTAGAACCTACCTTCTCAAGTAATCGCCAATAAGTTTTATAGTTGAACTCTGGAAAGAATGTTACTACATTTTGAGCTGTTGTATAATGGCTTAATGGAGCATTTGTTGTTATACCTGCATTTACTTTGATATCTACTCCATATCCACTTGCTATTGTATACTGACCATAAGATTCTTTTGCTGTGGGATTATGAATATCAGGCTTTAGTTTCATATCTGCATTTATACTTGCTGAATACCTAGTATATGTATAGTCCCATTCTCCAAAATCCTCCCACCAGCCTTCATCTATCCATTTATATTTATGAACTCTTGTTGTACTACCATCTTCATTTGTTTTAGTATAACACCCGCTATGATATCTTTTCCAATCTTCATGCCATCTATAATCTGAATCCCATACTGCACTGTATACTCCCCACTGTGCTGTTTTCTTGTTTGCTTCGTTTGGTAGATTTGGAATTTTAAAGTTATTCATAGTATCTGTTGGTCTTGGATCAGGTGGTACATTTTCTGATAAATCTTCTATCTTTACTTTAAAACTTGTACTTCTTCCTCCATCTTTTAATCTAGCTGAGGAATTACCTGATATACTAACATTCACTGTTACTTCGCATGGTTTACTAGGAGTTCTCCATTTTAGCCAAGCATATTGACTATCTCCACTAGGTAAAACTATTGGTATTGTAGTAGACTGTCCATTTGCAGATATGGTTACATATGCTTTACCATCTGAAGGATTAGTATAGTCACTCTTTCTTGTGTCTGTTTCTTCATTACGTGTATCAGGTGTGATATCTCCATTACTCGCTTCTACCATAACAGAAGTAATAACATCAGTATTAACTCTATAGGTATAATCATAAGTTGTATCATTTTCTACTACATCAGTACCATTAGCTTCAAGCATTCTCATTCCAATTCCACCACCACGAATTATCCTATCATCACTCCAATGAACACCGTCTTTTAATGGCTTCGTTACTGGAACACCGACCCAACTCTCTTCAAGTACTATAGAATTTGGTAAATCACTATGAGTCATACCTGCTACATATTGACCTGTTTTCCCCCAAAACCAGTTGAAGTATCCAAGCTTTTGAGATAGTGCATATTCTGTTGCTGTAAATGCTATTGGTTGTCTGTAGCCTTTACTATTCGGTTTGGTGTAGGTTATTATCACTGGCTCGTAAATAATTAACCATGCTACTTTATTTTGATATTTTCCATCTTTCTTAGTTGGTAATATATCTTCTGGTGGGTAATAATCTGTGACTTCGTTTATGGTGAATTTAATGTTTGATACTAGGCCTTCTTTTGTTGTTCTCTTCTGTTCTGCTAGAGCGTTTAATAGCATGTTTAGAGTATTTACATCTCCAAAATATGATTTTATATTATCAATATTCCCACCATTGGTAATAGGTATTGGCGGTGGATTATCTACAATATAATCTGTTATCTTTGTTGAGGTCAGTTTCGCCCCATTCTTATATTGTAGTTTATTGTATACTGTTCCATATGTATTATTTGGTAAAGTAAAATTACTTGGTTTGATATATATAGATTTATCCCCTACGATCTTAAAATAATCCATATTACTATTCATGTCTACATTGTCTTGTAACCCTACATAGATAGATACTTTGTACATAAATTCTGTTCCTCTGTAAAATCCTTTATTTTTGAGAGCATTATTAGTGTTTCCATTACCACTATTAGCATTATCTATAGCAAAGATATTACTTGATAAAAATAGACATGAAATTAATATAATTATAAGTATCTTTTTCAAATTTTTCATCTCCTTGGCATAGAAAAAAGCCAACTCTTATGAATTAGCTTTATAATCTTTAATATTATGATTAATTAAAATTTGTCTCCTTCACCTGCTTTTTTACCATCTTCATAATAATCAGAACCTTTCATTTCACCTTTGTCACCATTGCTTGGGACTTCTGACGGTGGCTTTAAAAATGGATTCTCACTATCAGGAACTAAATTATTCTCCTTATCATCTTCATTTGCATTTTTAGGAACCTCCGGTGTTACTTCAACTGGGTTTTTAACTGTATTCACTGGTTTATTTTTTACTTTAGTTGTTTCTTCATATTTTGGTGGATTAGGATTTTCTTCTATATCTCCTTCTTTAACTATATCTTCTTCAACTTTTATAGGTATAGTTTCTATATCTTCCTTATCATTTTCTTTTGGTTCTTCTTTAGGTGGCTCTGGTTTTGATGGAACTATTGGCTTTTCTACTTCTATTGTTGTCTTTTCAACTTTATCTTCTTTATCCTTTTGATCTTTAGATTCTGTACCTTTTATCTTAGGTACATCTATTTCTTTCTGCTCAATATCCTCAACCTTAACCTCTGGTTCTTTCTCTTTTTCTGCATTTAATGTATCTGCTTGTTTTGGTGATTGTGATATTATATATATTCCATAGGATAGTGCTATTGCTATTACAAGTAATACAGTTATTAGACTTATATGTTTTACCTTGTTATTCTTCATCATATCCCTCCATTGACTTTTTTATCCGAGACGCTAATATCTCTATTTTCTCTAATTCTTCTTTTATAGTATCTCTACCTTTATCTGTTATTCCGTAGTATGTTATTTTTCTATTCACATTTGTTTCTTCTGTTATTTCTATCAGTTCTAGTTCTAGCATTTTCTTTAGTTTAGCATATGGAGAAGCATTCAAAAGTTTAATCTCTCCTTCTGATATCCTTGCTACTTCTTTAGATATGTCATAACCTTTTAGTGGTTTCTTAAGCAATGTTAATAAGATATATGTGGTTAAATCAGTATTTCTCTTTGACATTAAATTCACTCCTTAATACTATAGTTTATATAACTATAGTTTATATAAATATATTATCATTAACTGGTTAAACTTGTCAAGTGATTAGAATTTAGGAGTAAACTTCGCTTTTACTTTCAATGGTATTATCATATCAGGTAGATGTCCCCATCCAAAACCTAATGGAATTTTAAGTGTTATATATATATCGGCACTAAATTTATCATCTTTATTTCCTCTAAGTGGTGTATTAATCACATCAATGTCAAGATTATATACCGAATACTCTATTACACTATCTGTATATTTTATGTATTCTCCACTTCCTCTTTGTAATCCTAGTAGATTAGATAAATCATTATATACTTCTCCTTTATCTATATCTGTTTGCCAATTAGAACCCTTAAGAGTATATCCCCCTGCATAACCTTGCCTAAGACCATTATAGTTATTATCCCAGTTGTTTGTAACTACTGATATTACAGATGATTGCACACCATCCCTCACCCCCTTTGCAATGATTTGAAGTCTTATATACTCTGCTATTACTGTAAATATTAGCATTAATATTAATACAGTAACACATGCCATAATGACTGCATTTCCTTCTTTATTTTTCATCAATCCTTCCAATAAACTTCACTTCTTCCTGTTGCTTTTGAGGTGAGTGTTATAGGAAATGAGCCAAAAGAAAAGAAACCGATATCGGTTTCTAATGTAAGCACTAAGCTAAATTCATTATTTAATTGTATCTTGCCAGTTGTTGACCATGTTGCAGTTGGATTAAGTCCTGTTTCCTGTTCCATTTGATTAATTTTATTTCTTGTTTTAGTTCCTATTCTTCCTTCTATTTCAACGTATCTTACTACTTCGTCTGCAAATGTGTCTAGTTTCGCTTTTTTTATAAATACTGGTAGTACTGTTGTTGCTAGTGCTATTATTAAGATTACTACAAAAACTACTATTACTGAGTCTATGTAGCCTTCGCCTTTTTTATTTTTTAATATGTTCATTCTATCCCCTTCTTTCTTTACATAAAAAAACTCTGTTTACAATAGTATCTATTGTAAACAAAGCTCTTAGTATAAAATGTATTTCGCATCAGCTTAGATTATATATTCTATTTGCACTCATATATCAACGTTCGTCATAAAGCAAAACTATTATTATCATATTCATAACAATATTCTATCATTTGCTCAGTAGCCTCGTATGGATTTCCATTGCTTGTATATCTACCTTGCTCAGATATGAGATATAAATTTTCTCTAGCCCTTGAGCAAACTACATATAGCAACTTATTTGTTTCGTTAATACAATAGTCTTCATCACCATTGTATACTAAATTCCAATGCGGTATATAACCTTTTAATATTCCATAGGCAATAACGGTATCATACTCTTCGCCTTTGACTCCGTGAAAAGTATTAATAACAATTCCTTTTTTTTCTTGAAAGCATTTTTCAAAATCTTTTACATCAGTGTCTAATTTAAATCTACTTACTCTATCATATATTCTGTCCATAAAATCTATGTATGTCTTATTTAGTATGTCTTCGTTTTCTAATTTAATATCTAAGGCATCGAAGATATCACTGATTATATATTCAAAATACTTTATACCATTTTCTTTATCTTTTCTCTTATTTTTACTTGAGTTAATAAAAGTTAATACATCATAATTATCAATATTATATTTTAGATTAATTCTATAATCATCTCTAAGAGTAACTAACAAATCACTTGCAACTTTCTTTCTTACCCAAGTATTTTGACCAGCCTTTGTAAAAGTTAATTTAGCTATTAAATAAAATACATTTAAAGGATCATATTTTATGGGTGTTATATCGGGAGCATCAAAATTCACATCAGGTAACAATTCTTTTAACTCTCTACTTAATGGATACAACAATTCCCATCGTGGAGCTACTATACATATTTCTGATTCTGAAATACCATTTTTTAAATTATAGTCTATTACATTAGCAATATAAGAGATAAGACTATCACGATTAATATTTTCATCATAAGTTATATATCCCTTATTATCTTTTATATCTGCTAAAGAAATTATATTATTTTGATTTGCTTGAAATTGTCTATAGTAATCAATTAATCTCTGTGTAGACCTATAGCATCCATCTAACTTTTTCTCATAAAATTTAACTCCAAATTCTATTTCCATTGTATCTTTATCTTTAGCTACTCCACCAATTCCCCCATAAATAGCTTGATCTATATCTCCAACAAACATTACAATAATATCATTATTCTTTTTTATAATATTTTCTATAATCTTATATTGTAACTCATTTGTATCCTGATATTCATCTACATTAATGGTACTTATAATTGACGATAAATTATCGCAAATAAACGTTTTCCCAATTAAAGTCTCACCGACATCTAAAATCATATCAAAATCAAGTTCTTTGTTCTCTTCTAATTTTGCTGTATATTCTTCCATAATATCCTGAGGTAAATCTTTTTTGTCTACGTATTGTAGCTCTTGTAATCTGCCCTTGCTTTTAAGAATCTCAGTCCTATATTTTTTTTCTATGTATTCATCAATTATTTTAAATCCTCTACTTGTTCGTTTATCATACATAGAATATGGCCTTATTATAAACTCAAGACAGAATTGATGGATAGTACCTGCCCATATATTTACATCACTAATATCTAATAATTCAAGTCTTTTTTTTATTTCATCTGCAGCTCTATTAGTATATGTAATAGCTATATTTAATTTTTGTGATGGCTTATTCATCAATCCCCAATAAGCTAATCTATATGTTAATGTTCTTGTTTTCCCACTTCCTGGGCAAGCTTTCAATAAAATATTCTCACTTGCTATACATACATCTTGTTGCTGTTTATTTAAATTATTTAGAAATGACAACTGTTCTTTATTCATTACCTTCACCAAACCAATTTTTGCATCTATCAGTAATCATAATAAATTTCTTCACCATATTTTCTTCAATTTCAGTAAGGAACATCCTAATAGCTAAGATGTCTTTTTCTAGTTCGGATAATTTTATTAGCTTAATAATGTCTGCCTTTTTTTTACAATCTTTATATGTGCTTAGAGAATAGCTAATCATTCTTATAATCATATCTATATTTATAACATCAATGCTAGCAAAGGCTATAGCTTCTAATATATACTCTGGTATTTGAACTTTATCATTCAATATACTTGATAGAAGTGTAGCATACCATCCCTTACCTACATTATTTGCTATTGTAAGTACTGAATTCGCTCTTTCACATTTGTCATTTCCTAAAGCCTCTTTATGTCGTTTTATCGTAGCATTATCTTTGTAGTTTAACTCTATTATCTCTTCAATATATAATCTGTTATCTTTAAGGTTTGAAAATTCGGTTTCCAGTGTACTCTCAGCAAAAAAAGGTTGTACCCATGCATTTTCTTTGTATAATTTATCCAATTTATTTTGTCTTGATTTTCCTTTTACTTCTGCTGTTTCTTTATAATGACTACTTTCATTATTGACTAATTGCTTGTCCAAGTCGGTAATTATAGCACAATATCTATTTATTCTTTTATCGTCAAATAAACTTGCAATGTATTCAAATGATGTGCTACCAACATTTATAATCCCTATACCTAATTCATCTAAAGTTACACCTAAAGCTTTCTCAATCATATTAGGTATCAATATTTCTTCTCCATCTCCCTCAACTAAAACTACGCCTTTAGAAAACAACAATACATTTCTTTTTGCATCTAAATATCTCTCTATACACTTCGATAGTTTAAGATTTTTTAAATCCAGATTTGCTTGTCCAAATTTATCTAAACCTATAGTAGGATTCATAGCTATAGAGATATCACCTTCTGCCTTCATTATATTAACTTTATTAATTGCAGCAGCTTCTGATAAATGAGTTGAGTGTGTAGTCATTATTACTTGCGTATAATCTTTTGATAAATTAAGCTTATCAAATAAGGTTTTTTGTATGTGTGTATGTATATGTGCCTCTGGCTCTTCTATTATCATAATATTTATTAATTCTCTAGTTCTATTAACCTCATACTCAATTATTTTTAGAGCCATATAAATAATGTTCAAATGCCCCAAACCTAACAACTCAATATCATTTTGCCTTGAGGGTTTCATCGTTAAATACTTGGACAATTTCTTTAAATCATCCGATAACTGAGACTCTAATATTATTTCAGGTGAATATACCATACCTATCATATCTAATAGTTTTCTATTGATTTTATCTCCTACCTTTGATATCTCGTTTACCCCAGATATTGATTCATTTAACTTAATTATGTGAGCTTTAATATCCTCCATTTCTGATTGGTCAATCAAATTTTCTATTGATTCAACAATTCTTCTAATAGGATTCTTTGGCTTTCGCATCTCATATGCTACATCCCTTAAGGCATCTATAAATACCAACGAAATGTGATTTTGAACATCACCAATATTTAACTTGCTACCCAATATTGCTTCATCATCATCATCTGGATTTGTGCAATTACCATCACCTAAATTGCCAACTAAATTAATGTAGTTTGCCTCTTTAGTGAAATCAGTCTGAGATCGTGCTGTAAAGTGAAACTCATAATCTGATAATCTTATACTCTTTCTAATCTTATCAAACTCCTCTTTATCTTCAGCATTATACAGGCTCCTTCTGATACACTTTTGAGGTCTAATAAAAACTGTTATAGTACCCCTATCATCATCTTCCGATTTAATATAGGATTTTAAGAAATTTTCATTTTCTTGTTCTATAGCTAATTCTGAACATATTTCTGATGTTTTATCCTCTGTTGTCAATTCTGCAAACACTGCCGAAATAATTATCCAATGACCTTTCCAGTCATCTAGAGCATCTGAAAAATCACTTTCTTTCAGTCTTTTAGTGTTATAATAATAAGAGTCATCTAGTAATATACGTAAGGCAGTAACTGCATTAGATTTTCCTGAATCATTTTCGCCTATTATAGTATTAGCACCTTTGTGAAATTGAAATTTAGTAGCCTTCAAATTCTTATAATTAACTATTTGTAAATGGTTTAAATACATACTTTCTCCCCCTGAAAAAAATAAAATAAAATAAAATGATTTTTATAATAAAAGGTATAGATGCGACAATCTCTTCATATGATTCCATAATATACTAATTATACTACTATCAAAGTGTTTTATCAACTAAAACAACTCCCCCATACTCTCCACAATCTGCAACACCATAACCACCATATACATCATAATAAAACACCCTAACATCATCATAGAATACTTCCTAATCTTTGATGGTCGTTTCATGACTTCTGCTTTTAATCTCTGTAATTCTAAATGCTTGAATTTATATGATAACATCTGAAAATATACAATGTTGTTATCACCTTCAATAGTTCTTACAAGACCCCTTATTACATCTGACAATATAGTACTCCCTATCCTTGTTTCAAATCTCTTCAATGCACTTTCAAGGTTTCCTGATTTCATATCTGCTGTTGTTATCTCTAATTCTCTTTTAAATAGACCTGTGGAATTTTTCTTATATGTCTCAAGTATAGATAATATATCTCTACTGTTGTGTAATTCTTGTGTTAAGGTATTTACAAAACGTGGTAGTTCATATTCTATAGCATTTTTACTCTTCCTAAGTAGTTCATTAGCACTACCTATTTCTTTTAAGTATACTAATATTGCTAAAATTAGAATTACTGGTGATAGTAAAGGTAATATTAAAAGAGAAGGAATAATACATACAAATACCATTCCTGCTTTTACATATGCTTTGGCTATAAATGTTTCGGGCGTCAGTTTAATATTTGCTGATTCTAAAGTCATTTTTAATTTACGTATTTTACTGTCTCCTAGCTTTATATATCTACCAAGCTTTGTTGATAACTCTAATATTGTAACTTCAAGTATATTAGGCTTATTAATACCTTTTTTACTTACTGCTAAATATGCCTTATTTGCTCTTTTTGTTGGTACTTTTAATAAATCTACTAGTATTAAAAAAAGCCCTATGCTAAAGCACAGGGCAAATAATATCAATATCTTTATCAAGTTTTTTCCTCCTTATTGTTCATTCAGTTTCATTAGTATTTTTACTTTCTGTATATTTTAACAATTCATTATAATGAAATGCTGGATTTTCTGAATCATACTCTAATTTTTTATCTCCCAAGTACAAGTTTTCATTCTTATATATTAGCTCCATTCGCTTCATACCTTCTTCATCGCCATTTTTAGTGGGAAAATCAAAACGTATAAGGTTATCTTTTAACTCCACTTCTGATTTATATGCACCAATAACAGCCAATCCACTACCATATCCCATAATAACAGCATATTTTGTGTCCTTTTCTTTTAAAAAGTATATACCATATCCAATTCCAATAGAGCAATCATCATAGTTACTCCACTCCTTATTTTCAATCGCACTCCATACTTTATCTTCTGTTATGTCAGTTGTTTTTTCTGTTAGACAAACAATATCATTTAGCTTTTCCACTTTAAACTTAATATTATCCTTTGCATGGATTACACTACTATTAGTTTTAATATTTATACCCAAGTTGCTAGGGTATCCTATAATCTCGCATACTACTTCTTTATCTTTTACAAATACCAAATGTGGCATGCCTTCGTTTACCGTTTCACTTACATTGGCTTCAAATCCAATAGTCTCTTTAACCTCTTCTTTTGAGGTATACGGATTAAATGAATATACCAACTCCCACTCAAAAGGTGTAATATTATTCAACATAACCTCTTTTTCATTTTCTAAACCTTTTATTCTCTTTATTAGTTCCTTTATATTTTTATTTTGTTGTGATGTACATCCTACTGATAAAATTAGACAAGCTATAACTAATAATAGTTTTATTTTTTTCATTATGTAGAAACCTCCTATTCTATTTTTTAGATTTCTTTATAAGCTTTTCTGCACAATCTATTGATTCTATAAAGTGCTTCTCTACTGTTGATAATTCATTCTTAATTTTTTCTTTATATTTTTCATATTCGAGACTGGCTTTCTCTTTAGCCTCAGCATGACTTATTTTACCTGCATGGTTCAGTATCTCATTATCAGTCATTTTCAAGAAATCATCTAGCTTTGTTAACCAATCTTTCATATACATTGGCTTTTTTCTAATAGCCTGTAATTCTGCAAATTCTAAGTATGCTGTAACTATTCTATTGAGTATATTAATTTCATCTTCCTTTAGATAGTTCTTAGCTATTATTGTATCTGATTTTCTTGGTCTATCTCCTGCAAATATGGTCATTCCCATATAGGGTAATTCAGAATTTGCTCTATTATATATAATCTCTGCTGCTGTATGACCATGTGCTGCCCAGTGCATTTTATTTTGTATGGTTTTAAAAAATATAATGGAGCTTTCAACCTTCGGATCATAGTCAATGCTGGTAGCATAGATATCTAGCACTTTTCTCCAAAATACTTTTTCTGAAGAACGGATATCTCTAATTCTTTCTAGTAATTCATCAAAGTAATTGCCACCACCAGCTTTTTTAAGAAGGTCATCATTCATTGTGAAACCTTTGATTATGTACTCTTTAAGTCTTTCTGTTGCCCATATACGGAATTGTGTACCTCTGTGAGATTTAACTCTGTAACCAACTGATATTATTACATCAAGATTATAATGCTTTACATCGTATTGCTTTCCGTCTGTAGCAGTTGTTGCAAAATTTGCAACAACTGAATTTTCGTCTAATTCTCCTTCTTTAAAGATATTGTTTATATGTCTTGATATTACTGATTTATCTCTTTGAAACAATTCAACCATTTGTCCTTGTGAAAGCCAAACTGTTTCTTTTTCCATTGTTACCTCAATTTTCGTTTGTCCATCTTCTGTTTGGTATATAATCATATCAGATTTATTTATATTCATTATTCATCACACCAACCTTAAAAGTATTATTGTTTTAATTATAATCTTCTTTTATTGTTTTTTCAAAGATTAAACATTTTATTTACCGTTTGTACTCAACAGGTTTACTAAGTCTTACAACTCCTGCTATTGAAATGAATAATACTACTGTACATATAGCAAGCGTGCCTTTACCAACTGATGTGTACATAAGTGATTTATACCAATCTCTATTTAGAAAATATATAAGTGGTATGTTAGCTATTTGTAGTGCTGCCATTATCATAAATTCTTTTATTGGTTCGTATAACATGTTATCAAGTTCTGCTGATACTATTCTCATATCTGATAATTTTGATACTATTGGAGTTAGTGTTGATTTTAGATTCTTATCTTCTTGACAATCTATTACTGCATCTACCCATTGCCTAAATACGTCACTATCTATTTTATTACTGAGCTTTTCTAGTGCCATTTTTATGTTAGAATTTATGAGTTTGCTATCTGCTAAGAATGACATAAATATATCTTGTACTGGTGGATTGATGTAATCTATATTTTCTTCTATGGCTGTTATTATGCTGTCACATCTTAAATATGATGTTGTTAGAACAGACAGTACTGTTTCTAATTCTTCATTGAGTTCATTTTTCCACTTGGTTGATATAAGCTTTAGATACCAAAATGGAGTAAGTGCAAAACTTACTCCTAATACTGGTATTAATAGCATGTTGCCTATAATTATTGCAAATAGCATACCTAGTACTGATAATATAAGCGATACCAGTGTAATAAAGTAAAACTTACTTTCTTTCCCTGTCATTCTCAATATATCTTTTGTTTCTGTTATTAATAATTTGATTCCTCTTATCTTTTTCTTGTTGGTTACTGTTAGTACTTTCTTACGCATACTCTCTTTCTTCTTTTTTATCTTAATAGATTTTATTTTATCTATTAATTCTATAGGTGATATTTTAAGTAATATAAATAAGCCTATTATCATCAATATAAAGGCTAATATCAACATACTATTCAATCTTTCCACCTCCAACAAACTTACTAAGTTCTGTTTTAGACATTCCGTTTTCCATCAGCCTTCTCTGCATTGATGCTGATATATCATTTACTTTTTTATATCTACCAACGATCTTTAATTTTCCATTAATCTTAGTGTTTTTTATTATGTTGTATTTATATAGCGACTTAATTTCTCTACTGCTATCTTCTTTTATTAGACACTCTGTTATTTCCATTATGTGCCTTGTGTTGTCCTCTAATTTCTTGCAAAATGCAATTATAGGAAAAGCTTCTGTTACTAAATTATATAATGTTTTATCATCCATATCGTATCTCTGTTTACATAGTGTTACCATACGATAGTATGTTGCTATACAGCTACTGGCATGAATAGTCGTTGAAACTCCGTGTCCACTTCTAGCAGATTCTTGTGCATAGAATGCTTCATCACTTTTCATCTCTGCTACACATATATAATCTGGATTAACTGTTAGCGCTGTTTCTAGCAATTTTGCCATTGTTATAGCTTGGTTTGGATTATCACTATGTCTTGTTACGGTATGGATAACATTGTTTATTACTTCTCCTTTATCATTTTTCTTTACTAGGTTAAACTCACGAGTCATGTTCTCTATAGTGAAAATCCTTTTATTATCAGGAAGTGTAGAAAGTATATAACTCATCAATGTTGTTTTACCACTTGATGTTGCTCCTGTGAAGCAAATACTCTCTCCATATCTATGTGCTAATGATAAAAAATCTAACATCTCTTCACTCGCTGTCTCATTATTAACAAAATCCTCTTTTGTAAGTTTTCTTGGATTAACAATACGAATTGATACTGATACTCCAACGTCTTTATCTACTATCCCCTTGGCTATTGCTGTAATCCTTATCTTATCACTTAAATGTCCTACTACTATTGGCTGTGAACTATCTAATATCATACCACTTTGATGAAGTAATCTTCTTATAACATCCATTGCATGTGTTGGTGAATTGAAATGTTCATCACAAGGTATTATTTCACCATTTGAGTAAGTTATCTTTATATCGTTGTAGCTGTTTACATTTATTTCTTCTATATCGTCTCTTTCAAGATATTTTGTAAGAAAACTGAACTCAGCCATCTCTATATAAAGCCTATCTATTAATGTTGTTATTGTAAATCCATCTACCTTTATCTCATAATCTTCTATGTATTTCTTTATATATGCTTTAAGTTTTATTTTACTGTTTTCTATACCATCATCTGAAATAAGGATTGCATAGTTAGTTGAGATATGCTTTTGTACACGCCTTAGCACTTCTGAAAAATCCATATACTTACTCATAATCATCTTGCTCCTTTTTCTTTATAAATTGGGGTAACTTAAATGATATTTTAAACTTTTTATTTGAGCTATCTGACTTAGTTTTATTCTGCTTTTCTTTCTTGCTCTTTTTATTTTCTTGTATCTCTCCTGTAATTTTTACCATCAACTTATCAAGACTCTCATTGTATTTTAGACTTTGTTTCTCAACTAACTTATTGATTAAAAGCCCTTCTATATATTGAGTTTGTATTTCTTTTGTATATGGTAAATCACAGAATATATCTCCGTAGTGATTAGATATAATTGACTTAGGCTCTATATCTTCTATCTTGGCTAATACCTTAATATGATTACTTAGGTTATATGACTTATCAGATAGTATTGGGAACATCGACTTAAAGTAGCTTATTGCTTTTAAATCACTCCCACATAATCTTATGACTTCATCTGCTAGTTTTAGTGATGATTGAGATAGTATATCAGATTGGATAATGGAAGTAGTGTCTATTATAAGATAATCTGCAATATGTGAGAGATTAACAATTAACTCATTTGCTCTATCAACTGTATATTCTGCATATGTTTTATAGTTCTCACCTTGTCTATATCCTAGAAATGCAATATTCTTATTTTCCTTTAGTGTTATTAGATTCTTAAGTATTTCTTCTTGGGTTAATGTAACCATTTCAAGTAATTTGCCCAGTGATTTATTCTCATCTTTTGCATATGGAAGTATTGTCCCAATAGGTGGAGCTATTATATCTGTTGATAGTATAATAACGTTATTGTTTTTTGATAACATACTTGCTAATTTTACTGCTAAGGTTGTCTTTCCACTGTTAGGACTACCCCATATGGTAATAATCTTACTCAATGGTATTCACCTCCGATTTATCTGTATTGATTTTATTTATCGATTCATCTGTAGTACTCTCATTATCATTTTTACTTGATACCTCTTTTAATATCTCATCTTGCTCCATTAAAAAAGCCTTTGTATTTTCGCTATTTCCACGATATACAAAGGCTAAATGTATCTTCCCATTAGTCTCAAGGTCTGCAAGCATGATTGCTTGTTGTTCTGATACTTTTAATGTTACTGTTGTTGGTAGTTCTTTTTCTTCTTCTTTATTTTCTGATTGATCCATATCGTATCCAGTACCTAAAGTAACTGCTAATACTTCAACATATTTTAATTCTATTGGAGATAGTGTTTCTTTCTTCTCTCCATAGTCAGCTACATATACAGATACAATATCACCGTTTTGTAACTTTCCTGATACTCCACTTGCGAATGTTCTTAATGTTACTGATATGGCTCGTTTAATTCCATTGAAGTTCTCTAAGTAACCGTATTCAGCAAGAGGTATATCTGATAGCTTGGAATTCAAAATATAGTCACCTCTTTTCATGCTAGTAGTTACATACTTACCTATGATGTTTTCTTTGCATTTAATAACTCCATGTGGCAAATTGTATCCACCTACTTCAATAGTTAGTATCATGTCTGATGTTATTATGTCACCTACTTTAATGTCTTTTGTTACTCTTACTATTGTTACTTTGTTTGTTACTGCTTTGTTAAACATGGGTGTTAATCCAAAGCAAATTAAAAGAGATAGCACTATACAGGCTATCCCAAGGGTGGTTCTGTTTTTTAGTTTTTTCATATTTACCTCCACTACTTTTTTAATAGTTGCTCAAATAATTAAGCAGTTATCTCACCCTCCAAACGAAGTTATTCATCTCTTACTTAGTTAGCTTAATTTTCATCATATTTTTTAGTTAAAGAGTAAACAAATAAGGCTAATATGATAACTCCTAATATAGATTCTGATATCATTAATATTTTAGGCAACATTCCTCCATCTAGTAATTCATCACTATACCCAAGTGTCGTGAAAGTCATGCCAGAAAGATATAGTTTATTTCCAAGAATACTTAATCCTTTGCCTAACAATTCTTTTATTTCTAATAAAAACAAAACTAGCGCATAAACAAATATTATCGTAATTGTAGCACATAGTGTTTTTAATGGTTTATAACCATATCCGCATGTCCACTTCAGAAATAAGTATGGAAATTGCTTGTACCATTTTATAGATTTTCGTTTTAATTCATATAGGTCATAGCAAGTCTTATTATAAAGCTTATTATTCTTTTCAGATTTTGCACTTATTTTAATTATTCTTAATGAGTTTTCGTCCACTTTAATAAAAGATGAATAATTAAAAAAATATGCTTTCTCTATATGAACTAAACTAATTTTTATATTTTCTATCTTGCAATTATCATCGTTAAATACTTTTTCTATTGTAGATCTTGTAATATCAATATCATTATGTCCATTAGCTAAACTTAAATTTGCAATTTGTGATCCATTACCAATCTTCATAATATCAATTTGACCTTTTAAGTCTATGAAATCAACTCTACTTTTACTAATAGTTAGCATGTACATATATTGCCTAGCATTAATGCTTTCACATTTACATTCCGTAATATTATGTTTATTACCACTTTTTTCATTCCTTTTAGTCCTAATGATTATTTTATTTATAGTACACCCTGTTATCTGACTATCTGTATTATCAAGTTGCAAATTATTCAATTGGAATCCATTTATAATTAATTTCCTACAATCACACATTAATATCTTACCTATTTTTATAATGCTAGGTTTTATGCTCAATATATCCAATTCCTTATCAAAGGATAAAAAACTTATGAATTCATAAGAGGATTCTATATAAAATTGAAATCTCTCAATATTTACGTCTGTACTTTTTATATTATGCTGTTCATATAACTTACTTTCTACATCTCTTTGCATTATACCAAATGAATTTTCCATTACAGTTTCAGAATCATTTGTCTTACTTTTAACCTCTATAAATACTTCTTTTACACCCAAATTCTCAATAACTATTTTAATCAATATTTTTCCCATTAGAACATCTCCAATTCTTCAAGTATCTTATTCAATATTTTTATATAACTTAATCATATTACATAACGGTTTAGCAACGAATGTAAATGATAGAGTAGTAAGGACACCACCCATAAGAAATACTTTTTGATATCCTATGAAGTTTTTGCTCGTAGACCCACACCCGTACCTTGTGCAAACGCCTTACTTTAAAACGTAAATTTATTGAATTACCTTTATTTCATTTAAAAAACTTCAAAATCCTTCTCAATGTTAAAATAAGCTATATACATACCTACCTTATTAAGTTCAAATTTTTTTAGGTAATTATGGCAAAATAATTCTAAATTATTGTGTATGTTGGGGTATTTTTCTATTTTATTAATGAGTCTATTTTTCACTTCTGGTGTAAGAGATTTCATATCATATTTACTTATTGTTATTGTATTATTATTCTCTTTAAAACCTATATGTTCAATACCAAATTCTTTAGGATATTCAGTTAATAATTTAATACATAAAGCATTATTTTCCAGACTCAGACTAGTATTTTTTCCAAATGACCAATCTTTATAATCAACAAAATTGGTATAATAGAGGTTCATCTTATTTGGACTCACATTGCCTACTCCTAAACTTTGTAAGTATAGTGAGTAGTATATACCACCTTCAATACCTGAAATATCTGGTAGTAATTCAGTATATTTATTAAGCATGTTAAGCAGATTCTCTAAATTGCTTTGTCGCTCGTGATCGTCTAGCAAGAGCTCTATAACTTCTTTATCACTTACATTGTTAATTTTCATGAAATAAATATCTATTAAATAACATATTGTCAGAAAATTTATATCTCTTATATCCATTTTTTCAA
This sequence comes from Abyssisolibacter sp. ZYX002, assembly GCF_056892235.1. Lineage (NCBI taxonomy): Bacteria > Bacillati > Bacillota > Clostridia > Eubacteriales > Clostridiaceae > Abyssisolibacter > Abyssisolibacter sp. ZYX002. The sequence goes on along the minus strand of NZ_JARMXH010000001.1, from coordinate 364,814 downwards.
TGATACTTAATATTAAGTTGTAAAATATATCTTCGTCTCTGGATTTTTCTTTGAAGTACTTGCTAATGAGTACATTATGTAATATTTTCATAATATCTTCTTGCTTACTATAAGCATATGTTTTTTGAGCATTGTTAACATCTATCGAGAACTGAGGGTCTTTTAAAACTTTTTCAATATTTTCAATCTTATTTTCTAGAAAAAACATTCTATCAATAAATACTCTATTAAACTTATCTATTCTAGCCTCTACCTCTTCTTTTGCTACATCTAGTAGCTTTACCGAGTTTTCTAAGTATAGTTGTTTTTGTTGAATCAGCATTCCTTGATAGTAATTGTGCATTTCACAATTTTCACCAAATAGAGCTTTTTTCCATGCTTCACCAAAAAAACGCTCAACTATATCTGGATAACTTTTTAACATTTCAGATAAACTATCGCTATGGTAAAGCTCAAATTTTATGCCCATACTATTCAACTTCTCATGACACTGATCATACTGATCTGTTAATCTTGTATCATCACATTTGCACGATAAACATACAGCAAATGTATTTGTTTTTCCCACCCATTTTCCTTTGCAAAAATAATCAACAATATCATTTAGATTGATATCTGAAGATTTTTGATATCTCTTGACTTGCCATAGTATTCTACTACCATCCTTGTTAAAATACAAATCTATTCCTTCTTGTTTTTGCCCTTTTCTACCATATATTTGTGATGTCTCGATACAATCCATTAGTCTACTACCAAAAATATAGCATAATCTTTCGAAATTTTCCCATGACAACCCACTAAAGGGTAACTGTTGTATCCTTGTCTCAATTGGTATTCCCACATTACTAACACAAGGTTCTTCTAATAAGTACTCTGCAATTTTATCACACATATTTATCTCCTTATCATAATTGATTTAAACTCACTTTACTACCACTTACCTTGTAGTGCGATTATAACAAAAATAAATTTATGTCTTATAATTCATTATTTGCGACATACTAAATTATTAACAACAAATAACCTATTCCCATATACGGTACTAACTCAAACTTACCACTATATTCCGTCATTTTATATCTAAAGTATAACATATTTGACAATATTGCGAAAGATAATCCAATAATACTTCCAAACAATCCACCATAAAAACCCATAAAAAACGAGCAAGCACCAACAAACTTAATATCACCTCCACCCATAGATCCTTCTTTAATCAGTGCCACTACCAAAAACGGTAATGGCACTAATATGAGTCCTAATATTGATGAAATCCAGTCTATTTTAATCAGTGCTAGTATCATAATCATCACATGCACTTTATCTGGAATTATCCTTGTCTTTATGTCACAGTAACTTGCATATATAATCACTAATAAAAACAATACATTTTTAACTATTAAGATGCTCATATCTATATCTCCATCTCAAATATCAATTCATCTTCCATCTGCTCTGCTGTTTCTGTTATTGTACTTTTTAAATCATCTAACATTGAACAATCATTGTCTAACCATTCTGTATATATAGATGATAAAGGACACTCTAGTTTATCTAATACTTCGAGTGTCCTCTTATCTATTTCTTCATTTTCTATTATCATGACTAATTCTTGTTTTACTGTTATCTCATATGCTCTGTCTATTATTCCTTCTGGGTGTAGTTGCGATATCTCCTGTAATCTTTTTTCTAACTCTTCTTTCATCTTTTCACATACTCTTTCTTTTAGCTCCATGCTTATCACCTCAATATATATTTATTTGATAATCTTCCTCCATCTTCTGTATACCTACTATGAATTAAAATATATTTGCTTCTCTCTAACCTTCTAAGATTTTTTCTTACTGTTGTTTTGTGAATCCCTAATATCTTACTTATCTTCTTTTGAGATATTGTTATTTCCCCATCTTTATCTGCTAATTCACTTAATAACATGTATATCATCTTACCTGACATACTTACTCTTATTTGTCCTGCTACTTTGAATTCATTTATTTTATCTCCCATCTTTTCTCCTATCTAATCCATAGACATAGTTATACTTCTTTTGTCTGAATTGATATTTTAGTATAAATCCCATCTGATCTACTACTGAGATATTTGTGTTATCTTTTGTTAGCATTAGTACACTTCCTGCTACTGCTATTAGTATAAATACTATTGTTGTTACTGTATTTTGGGTAAATAAAAATAGCAGTGCATCTATTACTCCTGCTATCAACGTTATTAATATTGTTTTTAGTAGTTCTTCTTTTGCAAATCCATTGAATATCTCTTTTCTTAGTTTTAATCCCTGCGGGATATATAGTGGTTTTTCTCTCGCCATTTTATCACCTCTAGGTATAATATATTGTAATCAAGTCTTTAATTAAATAACAACATTCTGCTAGGATATAAAAGACTATTACATTTCTTATTCTCTTCTTATATACTTTTTCATTTTCTTCATCTGTCCCCATCATTATAAAGCAATATACTACTCTAAATACTGTACCACTCCTTATTAATATTAGTAGGACATTTGATAGTTCTTTTAATATATCCATACTATCACCTACTTTTTAAAAAGTGTTTTGCTCATCTGATATATTCTTGCTGATGAATATATTTTGTTACTTAGTCCTCCACCTTGTCCTCCTGATATTATTAAGAACTCTTGTAGGAACTTTGGTGTCTTTATTGCTAATACCATGCTTGCTACTCCCCAAAATACGTGTGCATTTAACATTAGCCCTACTCCTAATTTTGCTAATGTTATCTGTACTAATACTGCTAGTGTACTTTGAAAGAACTTTTGTATATAGCTTTTAAATACGTTACTATCTGCTCTATCCATTAATCCTACACATGCTAATGGTAAACCTATTCTTAGTATCATTATCTCTAATCCCCTTGTTAGGAACTGTATGTATAATACAAAGAAACAGATAAAGAATATTAGTGATATTATTCCTGTGAATAATCCTGCTGAAGCTATTCCTGCTATTACTGTTTCAAATGATATGGGCATCCCCTTTGATATTAGTGATATTAGCTTGTTTGACATATCTTCTATTATTCTTGCAAGCCATCCATACATTGATTGAAAACAGATGGCTATCGCCAGTGCTTTTAAAAATCCAATAAATAAAGTTGATGGTTCATCGGATGAATCACCATCATGCCAAAGGATATACTTATTGAATCCATTTTTAAGGAATTTCAGTATTATGAGTGATACCCCAAATCCAAAGAATATATCAAATATTGGCTCTATTGCATTTGTCCCTAACAGTGTATCCATGTATCTTTCTGAATAAAGTACCATTGGTACTAATCCTTCTAAAAGGGTATCTACATAAGCTAGACACCCCGATAGTATTGCTGATATTAGGAGCATTATTACTGTTGCCAAGATAAAACCTCCTTAGTACTGTACCTTGCAGTTCTATATTTTTAGCCATTATAGTTAAACATATTAATTATTCGTTGTTTAAGTTGAGGTAACACTGTATTTTCTAGTAATGCATATAGTCCTGCTAATATTAATGCTCCAAGTACTACACTGATAAGTACTGTTATTGCTGTATTTAATGCTCCTTCCCCTTTTTTATCTGTTAACGCTATCTTTGTCTTTATATACATTCTTATTGCTCTTTCTTGTAATTTTCTCATCTTCTTTTCTCTCCTTTAATTTTGTATTCATAATTAATCTATTGCTCTTAAACTACTTATAGTAACCAACTATAAGGTTAATAATTGCACTACCTAGAACTGCTCCAATTACTGAGACAATGGCTGTTATTATTCGATTATTCCAACGTTTTTGATCCTGCTCATCTGCTCCACTTCTTCTTATAAAGAAGTAGATAACTAATAACCCACCAACTATCGGTGCTAGTATCATAAGCCATATTGTCGCATCATTTATCATATTTTCTGTTCCTGTTGCTATCTTACTTTTTCCTATTGCTCCACCTGTTGCTAATACTTCTTGTGCATTAAAAAACAACATCTGTGCTATTGCAATTGCTGTTATTAATCTGTTTTTTGCTTTTGTCATTATTGATTTCCTCCCATCTGCATATATTTTATTTCCTCTTTCTTCTTTGATGCTAATACTTTTGATGTACTCATCTGCTCTTTGTGAAATTCCCACACGTTCCAAAGGTCTATTTCATTTACACTTTCTCTTTCTTCTCTTTGGCTTTCTCTAAATTGTCTTATCTTACGGTTATATTCTCTACTTCCTAACCCAAATAGCTTGTTAAAACTCCATTTTGATAAATCAGGTATCTTCATCATTGCAGGATGTGTACGTGATGTTATCAATGCATATGGTCTACTTATTAATTTAACTTCATCTGTTGTTAGTAAAGCTCTATGTGTTAGATTTGTTGAATGTGATGTTGATGGTGTGGTGTATTTGGCATGTAAACTACTTAATGAATAAGTTGATACTGTGTAATTACCTAGTTTTTTTGATATCTCTTCTAATGTACCTAAATCATCTGCTTGTAGGTAAATCCAAGTCTCACAGTTACTTTTTATTGTCTTTGCTACTTCTTTGTTGTATGTTTCATCTAATTGTCCAAAGTCTTGTATAAACAATGAGAATCTTATCCCTCTTCCACCTCCTACTGTTAGTTTGTTAGCAAAGTCAGGTATTTTTGTGAAGTTGCCAAATTCATCAAGAATGAAGTTTACTCTATTTTCTAGCCTACCACCTCTTTCATCTGCTACTTTTACAAGTGACATATAGCATTGGTTTACAAATAGACTAGCCAGACTATAATAGGTACTTTTTTCATCTGGTAGGATTATAAATAATGCTGTTTTCTTCTTGCTTATGTCTCTTGGATTAAAGTCACTTTCACTTGTCATTGACCATATTAGTGGATTTGTAAATAGTCTTAGATTAGTTAATGCTGAGGTAAAGAAACTACCTCTTGTCTTGCTTGGTGCTACTTCTGATATTGATAGTAACCCCCTAGCAGGGTGTGAACTTGGAATTGTTTTTAGATAATTTTCTAATGGCATTTTACCATTAACTGTTTTACACATCTCTGAAATGAAGTAATATACATTACTCATGTTCTGATATTTTCTATCTGGTTCTTTACGATTATCATATACTACTGACATTATAGCTGCTGCTATGATACTCGCCTCGCCATTTGACCAGATCTTTTCGTTATGACTATCTTCTGGAACTAGTGCTGCTGTTAAATCCCATGTTGCTTCTACTGCTCTTGGTATATCATCTTCATCTATTGCATCTATTATTGGCTGTAGGAAGTTATATCTCTCTGCTTTTAGTGGATTCTTAAAATCTAATGCTATTACTTCATAACCTAAGTATTTAAGAAACGGTGCTGTGTAGTTATATAGCTCAGATTTTGGGTCAGATATAATGATACCTTCTCCTGCTAATGCTAATATACCTATAGTTTCAAGTACTATACACCTTGATTTACCACTACGAGTTGCTCCAATACAAAGAGTGTGGGTATTATCATCAATATAATAGACACGTTCTTTTCTCCCTTCTTTTTTATATCCTACTACTATACCTCCACTTTCTATCGTTTTATCTTCTTTGGATTCCTTAGTGTCTGTTTGTTTTGCATAAGCATTTTGGTTTTCTTCATATAGCTTGTCTTCGTATTCTTTAGCTGTATGTGTTTCTTCGTTTTGGCTATCATCTATCTCAACTCCTTTTTTCATATTACTTACTTCATTCTTTGCTAATCTTTTTAGATTTTTCATTGTCTTATCGTTTTTGTCTAAAGCTACTGACTTAAAATGTTCGTCTTTCTCTTTATCTGTAAGCCATCTTGCTGAACCAAACTGTCTCTGTCCTGCTGATACTGGTGTCTTTATCATTGGTGTTATTTCTATTAACTCACTTTGATATGGTTTATGATTTAGGATGAAATAAAAAATAGCCATCAACAGGACGAACCCCTCAAAGGCTATGAATAGCAGTAAATGTTCTTTGGTATTTATCATGCTTGTAATTATCTGAATCAATCCAAATATCTGTAATGTCTTAATCTCTCTTTTTAATAGAAAGTGAAGATTTGTTGTGAACACTAGATTAAGACATGTACCTAATATAAATATGATAATACTTAATATTAACTTGTTCTTTTTATCCAACCTTTTTATCACCTCCTACATCTCTTCACCTCTACTTTTTTCTTTATCCCAATTTAGACCTTTATTTTGTTTTGCATTTAATATATCATCTTGTTTTGATGTACTTTCCATACTGCTTAATGGGTAATTATTTTGACTGCCATCCATTGAATTATCGCTTTCAATCAGTTTAATAGCTGATAGTAGATTCTCAAATTTCGCATCCGCTATACGTTTATCTTGTTGCTGAATATTTAACTCAAACCTCTTTTTTAATGCTTCTTTTGTAAATATCTCTGGTGGATATAACTTTCTATTCCTACATTTATTACCTTTCGGATTTATGAAGGTAATATATTTTCTGTTATCTGTCCAATTCACTTGATATCCTAATTTGTTTAATTTGAATATGAAGTCTTCTCTTGAAGTTGCATATTTTCTAACTTCTTTAACCGCTAGATATAGTTCATATTTCCAGCTCCTTTCCTTCGCTTTAGACCTATACTCACCTCTGTTTAAATGCATCCCTTTCTTTCCATGCGTTATCATAAGATTATATTTTCTACAGATTTGATCTGAATAATCTTTGAGTTCTTGTAATTCTTCTTTACTCATCTTCCACTTCATACCATCATGTAAATTTACTGTATTAAGAACAAAATGCGTATGTAGATTATCTGTATCTGTATGAGTTGCGTATACTACTTGGAAACCATTAAATTTATGGAATAGTACTAATTCATCTGCTATAGCTTTTGCTGTCTCTGGTGTTATTTCTTCTTTATCTGAGAATGATTGAACGAAGTGTATGTATTGTCTACCTGTTTCTTTATTGTAGTTTCTCTTGGTCATAATGAAATCATTATATGCGTTATCAGCATCACAGTTATATCCTCCATATAAACCTAACTTTGTTTTATCATCTCTTAAAATATACTCTATAACACGTCTTAGCCCTGTATACGTCTTGTTTCTTCCGTTAATAGTCTCAATAATTGCCATATCTCATGTATCTCCTCTTTTATTGGCTTGATATCTATGGTAGTTAGTTTGCCTTGATGTGTTAGTATAAGTGCTTGATTAAGATTAGTTCCTAACTTTGATAATTGATGTGTATGTTCTTTAAGTCCGTTAAAAATAGTAATATCCCTCTCAAGTGCTTGGAGGGATACATATTGGCTAATATTCATTTTGGCTTTTAATGCTTTTCTCTTGATTTTACGATACTCTGTATCGGTCACTCTAAGATTAATTCGTTTTTCTTTATTCAGTATAATCAGCTTCTTTCTAACAACAAAACTCAAAGTAAATAGATACCTTGAGCTTTGGATTTTTATATTTATGTTTTTGTAATTATAATTGGTAATCTAAACCTTCAAAATTAAATTTGATGGAATGGCATAACATGTTTATACACTTGCAATCCATACCTTTGTAGTCTGAGATTGACTATATGAATGGAAACTTCTTGCAAAAGTATAATTGTAAAATCTAGAAAATAAGATTCATTATATCTATCAATGTTATCAGGATCAAGTCCACTCATACTTGACACTTTATCAATAATATCTTTACCATAGTATGCATAACCAAGTTTGTCTGCAAAATAGTTTCCAACCTCACCTCCACTTCCATATTATCTACTAATTGTTATGATTTGACTAATAACTAATCACTCCTCACTCTAATAGTTGTAAGTTTTTCTGTATCTAGATATGACAAATATAGATACAAATATTGTTACTACCTCTGCAAATGGCACAGATAACCAAATACCATTTTCACCAATAATCCGTGGGAAAATAAGTACGAAAAGGACAATGAAGAATAATGTTCTAATAAAAGATACAATAGCTGCTATTTTACCATTTGATAATGCAGTAAAAAGAGCTGATGCAAATATATTTATCCCTTGTGGCAAAAACGAAAGTGCAAATAGTTTTAACCCTGATAATGTCAAATTATATGCTTCACTACCATCTGCTAAGTACATTCCAACGATGAAATCCGATCCAAATTGTGTGAGTATATAAATAATTATCCCCCATGTAAGATTGATTAATAAACTTAACCTTATCACGGTTCTTAAACGATCTGGTCTATTTGCTCCATAATTAAAACTAATTATTGGTGAGACACCTTGTGAAAAACCTAAGAAAGCAGATTGGAAAAGATATTGTGCATACATAATCACACCTACAGCTGCAACACCAATTTCCCCCGAAATCCCTAAAATGATGATATTGAATAGAAATGTTGTTATAGTTCCTGCTAGTCCAGTAACCATTTGAGATGAACCAAAAAAACATGATTGCATTAAAATTTTGCGGTCCCATTTCGGCATCATAAAACGTAAATTTTTCTTCTTAGTTCTTGAAAAATATAACAAAAACGTAATTGAAGGTATTGAATAACCTATCCCAGTCGCAAGTGCTGCCCCCGTAACACCCATTTTCATATTTGCTATAAAGACGAAATCCAATATCATATTTGTCACTCCGCCAACAATACCTATTATGAAGCCAAAATATGGTCTCCCATCAGCTATAAAGAACATCTGAGAAGTAAGAAGCAATAACAGTAATGGTGCAAAAAAAGCTAATGTTCGAAGATACGTTAAAGAATATGGTGCAAGAATGTCTGTAGCTCCAAAAAAACCAATTATCTGCTCTGTAAAGATTGTTCCTATAAAAGCTAATACTAATCCAATTATAATTGTAAATAATGTAATCAAACTTAGATTACGACTAGCAAGTTCAGTATTTCCTTCGCCCATTTGTCTAGAAAGAATTGCACAACCACCAGTCCCTATCATTAATCCAATCGCAATGACCAATGACGTCCAAGGAAACACAAGGTTTATTGATGCAAATGCATTTTCATTAACAAAGTTTGCAACGAAATATCCATCTACCGCTGAATAGAGTGACGAAAACATCATCAATAGAACAGTAGGGATAGTAAATAGAAGTAATGATCCTATTTTAAAATCTTGATCTAGCCAAGAACTATCCCCCCAATCATGTTGTGAATTCCAATTTTCATTTTCTGAACACATAGTATTCCTCCTCAATTTTTACTTGTTATTATGAAGCAAGGCGAACTTATGCTTAGAAAACAAAAATGGAGTGCCACAATAGTTTAACTAATTGCGGCACTCCATATTAATCTCGTAAGACATATGTTGCACGAATCATATAACTTATATTATCATAATTTCCCCAAAAAAATCAAGTATCTTATTTCATGAACTTTTGATATTCCTTAATTATTATCTCGCCCAACAAATCAGAGTTTAAAAGGCCTCTTTATTCAATAATGACTTTAGGGTTTGGGACACAGTCCCAAGTATTTATAGGGTATGGGAGAGTCCCATCAAGCACTTTGTATGACAAAGTGGAAGCTTGCCCGCAGGAAGACATAGTCTTCCAAGAACAGCGGTTCTGCTTAGATATTGAATAAATATTATACTGGTACTTTTTATTTACCAAAAGAAAGAATTTCTTTGCCTGAATCAGTTAACATAATAAATCTCTTATCTTTTAAATGCTTATATTTGTGTGAAGGTATTTTTTTCTTAGGTATTGTAATTTTCATACCTTCAGTACTCTCTAATACCTCGGCACGAAACTCTACTGCTTTTTTTAAATAATCTACTATATTATTAGATTCAACTTCTTCACCATGTTCATTGAAATGATACTGTAAACTTCTAGCTCTGCTTGGAAACGTACCCTTATGCCATACTCCTTTAAGGTTCTCATCATTATATTCTAGTTTCGCAGACCCCTCTTCTGATTTTACTTGCCCTCCATCTATAATTGTAATAAGTACTTTATATTCTGTTTTAGTTTTAATCATTGGAAAATCAAATGAAAATGTTTTTCCTACTATCGGCAGAACTGAATATGCCAGTGATTTAGAGTCTTTATGTCCAGAAGCCGTAACGGTTACTGTAACAGAATCCAATGGATCTATCCCAATATTGCCAACATGAACATCAATTCCTGTTCCATCATCTCTAGGTGTAATTGTAATTGGAATTCCATTTGGTACACAAATATTTACATCATTGCTACTTTCAATTAACGGAAGTACTTCTGTTTTTACATCAATTGAACTTGAACTTTGTGCAAAAACATTTACTGGTAATACAAAAACTAATAATGCTACTAAGAATAATGTTGTCCACTTTTTAAACATAATATCACTCTCCTTTTATTGTAAATCATGTAATATTATATTTTTTATTGATATTATTGTAAATAGGTCTATACTCCTAATATCCAAAAAAATTCCAGTCTTTGTGGGTCATTTTTAATCCACAAATCTATGTCTTCGAAAAATCTTTTGAACATGTAAATATCTTCTTTTTTTAATATTGACTTCAAACATAGAGCTTTAATGTTATTCCATGTGGTGATGCTAATTTTTTGTGGTCCATAATAATGGTAATTTTCAATTATCTGGTCTAAAAATTCTGATAATAAGTCAAATTCTTCATCTGATAAGTATACAGAATTTCTATTCCAATGAGATTCTGCTTGTACACAAGAATCATATGCAAATTCATATACATCATGTCCTTCCAATTCTTTTAAAGTCATTACTTTCATATCTACCTATCTCCTTTTATTTAACGTTATTAGCTATTTCATTTTCTTATTTATCGTCACTATAACATATTCTAGTATTATTATCAATATTTCCAATCATATATATATATATATTTAGTGTTATAGACTTATTCTACATATATCTTACGCATAAATATACAATTTATTTAATTCCGACCATTTATTGCATCTAAATCTATCCAAGAGATATAATTATTTTGTAGTCACGAAAGGAGGAATGAGTTTGACTAAGAAGAAAATAGGTCGTCCTACTGATAATCCTAAAGACCACTCTATACGAATTAGAATAGACAAAACTACTCTTATGAAACTGGATAAATGTCGTGAATTTGAAGATACTAATCGTTCTGAAATGATTCGTATGAGTATTAGCAAATATTATGATGACCTACAGGATTAATTTAAAAAGTGGCGGTAGCACGGCAGCTCACACACCACTTTTAAATAACCCACTATCAGAAACAGTGGTAAATCTATTATACCCTGTTTCTGGTAGTAATTCAAGAGGGAGGGTTCGAGCCTTATGGAAAAATTTAGTGATAAATTTGATAGTTTTTCTACTGAATTACTTGATTTAGCTTATACTGAATTTACTCAATCTGATTTACAATATAAAGAACTTAAATGCTATTTAGATATCGATCAAGAAAGATATTATAAACTTCTTAACACATATAATGATGAAGATTTGCAATTTATAACTAACTATATTGACAAGCTAATACTCCAATCTTCATGTAGTAATAAATTCATGTATTCTGCTGGATATAAACATTGTATTAGATTGTTACAGGAATTAAGTGTATTGTAATTGCTCTATATAAGGACATCTCTATATCATATATTGTGTGTAGACTGTCCTTTTATATTTTTACTACCAATACTACTCTACAATCTCTTCTCCTTCAACTGCTACATATTCCTCATCTCCATAATTCTTCATCATATCTTGATAGTGCTGTTGATATACCTTGGCATTATCTTCTTCTGGGTTTGATTTGATGCCTGTTTTAACTTCTGATTTACCTTTCTGTGTTTCTTGTTCTTGTTTTGCTTCCTGTTTTTTATCATTATCTTTAAACAGATTCTTCTTCAGATTTTCTATATTCTTTCTTGATATTTCATTCTTGCCTTCTTCGTAAACTTTTCTGATACCTTCTATTTCTTTAGTACCCCTTACCCTACCATTGCTCTGTTTTATACACTTTTTTATTAGATCAACTGGTAATTCGTTTTCTAGTCCTATTCTTACTTCTTTCATTTGTTGTGGTGTTAGATAGGATTGTTTTATTAGAAACTCTACTTGTTCTTTATTTAATCCACTTTCAAACCCTTTCCTTATTTCCCCCATTTGCTCTGGCAATAGTGTTGCTTTTGCATACATCTCTACTTGTGCATTGCTTAGGTTATTTTCTAGCCCCAACCTCACCTCTTTCATCTGCATGTATGTTAGTAATGGCTTGTTTGCATATAATGCTACTTGTAGCTTACTTAATCCATTTTCCATACCTGTCCTTATTTCTTTCATCTGTTTATGATTTAATATATCATGAGCATATAGTTTTACTTGAGATACTGCTAATCCTGATTTCAGTCCTTGCATAATTTCGTTATATTGCATTTTGTTTAGATCATTACATTCTAGTTGTTTTATTTTACTACCATATCTTAATCTTTCTATAAAATCATTTATTACTCCCACTTTATATCACCTCGGCTTCGTCATAGGTCATTTCTTCTATACTATTTTGTGTTGTTTCTAGTTCTTTTATATGTGCTTTTAAATCATCATTAAAATCTTTATTGATAGGTACATGTCTTGATATATCAAATCTATCTCTATATTTCTCTCGTATTAGTTGCGAAAAAAAATGACCCTCTTCATCGTTGTCCAGACAGAGAATCATCTTCTTTATATCTTCATACTTGTTAGTGTAATAATCTATCGGTAGATATGCTGTTCCTCCCATTGATATCATGTGGTAGTTAAAGTCCTTTATATCATACAACTTTGATAATGATATATAACTCATTAAATCTATTGGGCTTTCAAATATGAGTAATGTATCACTTGTTCCTTTTCTATGAAATGGATATGTTTTGTCTGAGTCCCATAAATCTTTTCTGAACTTCTTATACCCTGTACCCCTTTGACTTGCATATTTAGGAATATTATCATCATCATAACCTACGAACACACAGTTTCTTTTTATATCCTCATATAATTGTTTGTTCTTTACAAACTCTTGTACTACTTTACTATCAATTTTTCTATTATTGATAAGATAAGCAAATATATGCTTGTATGTCCCATTCTTTTTAGGTAATACTAATTCTCCTTTTACATCTGCATCTTTTGGAGATGGCTCTATATATGGTAGTTCATCATGTGTTACTCCTAGTAACTCATTCATCGATTCTACCCATGTTTTGTTTTCTAACTGCATCAGAAATTGTATTGGTCCACCTCCTTTTCCTCGTGTAAACCAGTTCCACTTAGTACCATCTGCTTTTATGTATAGACCTCCAAAGTGAGGTATCTTATATGAACGAGGGGATATTTTTATTACGTTATATCCCCTACTCATAGCTAATGATACTATGTTTATACTATTAGCTTGATTAATCTGTTCATCTGTAAATCGCTTCTCTTTATACAAATTATCACCTCTTTTAAAGTTCTAATTCATCGTCATCTTCTTTAAATTCTTCTTTTTCACTCCATTCTTGTTCGTCTTTAATCCTGTGTACATTTATTGGAATTGGGTCATAGCTTGCTAATTTTAGTGTGCTTTTAGGTAATATCTTATCTGATAGCATTGATGTGAATTTATTGCCACCAACTACTATATGATCTAGAAAACTGATACCTATTGGTTTAAACACATCTACTAATCTTTGTGAAATCTCTATATCTTCTCTTGATACTTTTGTTTCGCCAGATGGATGATTGTGAGCCAAAATAAAGCTTGTACAATCATTTGCTAGTGCTTGTTTTAATATCTCTTTAGGATGTATATATGCACAGTTTATAGTTCCTACCGAAAGCACTTTTGTCTCTATGATAAAGTTCTTGCTATCTAAATATGCCACTATTACTCTTTCTTTATTCCTCATATGCGATAGTAAAGCTGTAAAATATTCTCCTGCTACTCTTGCTGTTTCTAGTTTGATACGGTTATCTTCTTGTTTTATACTTAGAAGTTTATACGCAGATATAAACTCGTTTATTGCTTCTAACCTTCCTAATTGAGCTTTTGTTGGATTGACAACTGACGGATGTTGTAGGATATTTAATATCTCATTTTGCTCAGCGTAATCAACCATCTTATTTATTGGAATACCTGTTAGCTTTTTTAGTGACCGAAAGAAATCCACTTTATGATTCATTGGTTTATACATCATATATCACTACTTTCTGGTATATCATTACGACTTGTTTTATCTAACTCTTCTAACTCTTGTATAATGCTTCTAAAACACTTAATCTGCTCTTTTATTTCTTTTCTTAAGTCATATTCTTCAATATTGAATATAAATGCTCTAACTCCATATATGGTTATTACAGTCCTTATTGTTTCTTCTTCATTTTTAGTAAGACTAAAAAATTCTTTCATCTTTTCTATTAGTTCATCTATACTATTCTTCATATCATATCTCTCCTTCCATCATTTTGTTACATCTCTTCTCCTTGGTAATAAGCTTCGCTCTCTTTGATAAATGTATCATTATATACCATATCTTCTACGTTATTGTCTAAATATGATTTAGCTATAGATATATCATTCTTTGAATTATATGGCTTCTTTATCTCCTTTTCTCTTGCCATAATACATAATAAGTCTTCTTCTAATATCTCTTCTTTGTACTTCTCGTCAAATCTAATTCTTTTATCTCCATAGTCTATAAGATGTGCTTCGTATGGTTTATGTCCTTGTTGCTCTATATTTCTTAACCATTGATTTAAAAAACTGTTTAGTTGCTTACTTAACTTAGGCAACCACCTACCATCACTTAAGTAAACCTGTTGCTCGATTCCTAATCCATCTTGCCTATATGTTGCTGCCATTATTGTTTTGTTTTCATGGTTAATAATCAGCTCCATATCTGGGTCTGACATTAAATCACCATTTTGTTTGTAGTAGTGGGTAATGGAGATTCTATCATGTGTTAATCTCTCTATTGATAAATCCATGAAACCCTTAGCTTTAAGTTTGAGATAACTATATCTACCTTCCATAATACCAGTAGCTATTTTATTTAGTTTTTTATAGTTCCTATGAGGTATTGTATTGGATATCTTTTTCTTTTGTTTAGGTATATCAGGTTCATCAACTACACTAGCTTTATCTAAATTCATCTCATCTACTTCATCAGGTATGTTGTATTCTCCTATTTTGTCTTCTAGTTCAGTATCAACATCCATTAATGTATTATCACTTTTGTCAATATCATCATCTTCTATGGCATTATTTATATTAAGAAGTGTTTGTTGTATTTGTGTCTTTTGTACTGGTGGTACATCATTTTTGTATCTTGATACAAAATACTCCCCGTTATTAATTAACCTATCTATACCCTTTGCTACCTTTGACCAAGTTAGTTTAATCTTTCTACCATCATTGATATCAAGACTAATACCTTTTGCATCATGCGAAGTAAAACCTATTGATTGATTCTTATCATCAACCCTAATTAATAGAGTTCCTCCACCTATTCCATATTCGTTTTTTAGGAACTTAACTCTCTCTTTATTACTTGATTCTTTAGCATAGTAATTTACTATCCTTTGCTTACCTTCTACAAATCCACTCCCTTTATTTAATACTTCTTCTATGATTTGATTATCTGATATTTTCTCCAAAGAAAAAGAGCCATCATATGATGACTCCAAATGGGGGCTTGATTTATTTTTTGCTACCTCACTTTGTACACTATCTCGTGTAACACTATTTCCTCTGCTTGTGATTTTATCATTTCCCTGTGTCTGTAACTCTCGTAAAAGTTCTCTGGGTTTGGTATTGGGTCTGTCTTTAACATCTGTTCTTGTAGTAACTCTAGTCTCTTGTGTGCCTCTTCGTTGACTTTGTACATTGTCTCTATCAATGTCCCCTCTGCTCTGAGTAAACTGTATCTGTGTAGGTGTTCCTCTTTGAGATAGTTCATTGCCTTGCTCCCGTATTTGCCTATGTTCAGATTCGGGTTGCTTGATACTTCTAGTATCGGTTCTAGAAATCCCTCTTTGGTCTGTCTGTATTCTAGCTCTATTTTCTCCATAGCTCTGACTCCTTTCTCTATCTATCTCTTTCACCTGTTTTTCAATGTCTCTTAAAATCCCCTCTGAGATATTACTTACTAAACTTCCTAATCGGAATATTAAAGGTTTTGTATTGAAGTAACTTAATACTTTAAAATCAGGTACTTCATCTATATTACATCTCTTCTTTGTCATGTAATATATACTCTCTATAACTGTTGTCCTAAATTTACCTTTTACTTTCTCAATATCAAAGTTAGATAATCTACTATCTTTGATATCCTTATCAAAATCCTTAAATATGTCATTGTTTATCTTTTCTAATTCTAGTAAAGCAACTACTTCTATATACTCACTTATCGTATCAACATTATACTGCTTTTGTAGATTAGATAAAAGTAACTGCTCATTATTTTTGTCTATTTTCCAGTAGACAGGATAACTAAACCTGTTTTCCTGCCTAACTGTTGTATCTTTGATATCAAAGTAGTTTTTAAGTGATGGATAGTTCTTAATGTCATCAAATACTGCTATGGATTTTGCTCCTTTTTTAATCCATCTACCTACCTTTTGATTCCATGTTTTCATATCTGCAACAAATGTAGCATTTGGTCTTTGAGCATATATCAACACAACATCATCAAAGGTATGCTTGTAGACTCTTGTATAGAAATCAAGAAACTTAATCCATTCATTTTTGTTCTTTACTATCTCTGCGAGGGTATAGTTATATATATCTTTGATCTTGTTATATCTTTTCAAAGTATCCCTCCTACATCTCTAAACCTTCCTTCTCCACTTCTTGTTCTGGTACATTTTCATTATCTAATGATTTATAGTACATCTCTAATGCCTTTTCAATAATATCCTTAACTTCATTTTCCTTTTGCTCAGGTTTAAAATATGTCGTGTAGATATTACTCCAATACTTAGGTGGCTTACTCTTCTTTTCCTTTGGCTCACCCTTTATTATTACCTCTGCCTTTTCAAATGTCAGTGGTTCTTTCTTATCAGCTCCACGTAAATTTCTTGCTCTATTCATATCTATCTTAAAATTACCTTCCGTAATGATAGCATGTACAATATCAAGGCTCTCGGGTTTAAGATATGATAAATCTACACCTGCTCTTATTGCTATTTGTCCAGAATCAACTAGGTCTTTTAACGTATCGGGCAACTTAGAAATTCTTAAATATCTTGAAACATTGCGAGGAGATAATCCAAATTCGTTACCAACCTTACTATCTGCAGTTAACTTTTCGCCCAATGGGCGAGAAGTTAAATCTTCAGCATTAATTGGAGATTTTGATAATTGTTCTATTTCTTTTAATAAATCATTTCTTAATCCTTGTTTTTTCATAGCATCATGTCTAACTGCTATAACTGTTGCTCTTTCAGAATGTAACAAGTCTGCAAATGAACGTTGCATTGTATTTGTCTCAGTTACAATCAATAAAGCTTCTTCTTCTGTTAATCCTTCTTTAATAACAGCAGGTATCTCTTTTATATCAAGTTCTTTACACGCTTTTACTCTGTTATGGCCACTTAAAATTTCAAATCTAAGTTTCTGTTTTCTCACTACAATCGGTACTATCACACCAAACTGTCTTATGCTTTCAACCATCTCACTAAGTCTTTCTCCTTCATATGGTTTGAATGGATGATCTTTAAATGGAACTAGATGTGATATCTTTAACTTTGTTTGACTAGTATCATCTTCTGGTTGATTTGAGTCGTAATCTTCCCCGAATATCGCCATAAATGGTTTTACTTTTTTAGGTTTATTTTTTTCCAATGTTCATCATCTCCCCATATACTAATTCATTAGTAAACTTCTCATATGCTATAGCTGCTTTATTTGTTGGCATATATTCTATGACACTCATGCTCCTAGCATTTGCTTCTCCAACTTTCACGGTCTTTGGTATCTTCGTATTAAATACTCTAATGTTTGAGCCATATGATTCTTTTATTACTTTAAGCATATCTTGTGATAGGTTTGTCCTTTCATCAAACATAGTGAGTAATATTCCTTCAAACTCAATCTCCTTGTTAATTCTCTTCTTGATCTTGAACACCGTTCTAAGAAGTAACTCTAACCCCTTTGCCGATAGATACTCTGGTGTTGCTGGGATTAATAAAGTATCACTTGTAGCTAGAACATTCAGTGTCATTAATCCAAGTGATGGCATTGCATCTAGTAGGATATAGTCGTAATCATCTTTGATTTCATCAATGATTGTCTTAAGAATATATTCTCTACTCATTGCAGCTACTAATCTTATTTCAATATCAGATAAAAGTATACTGGCTGGAATTACGTCAATGTTTTCTCTAGTAATGATGTAGCTTTCTTTTGATGGTAAATCCTCTTCCATTATTACACACTCCATGAGATTGTATAGTGTCATCTCAAGTTTTTCTGGACTTACAATTCCAAAACAATCTGTTAAGTTTGCCTGATTATCACAATCCACTACTAATACCTTGTTTCCTTTGTTCTTTAATGCAGTTGCTAGATTCCTACAAGTCGTACTCTTTGCTGTACCTCCTTTTTGGTTAGCGATCGCTATTACCTTTGCCATTCTTTTCTCCTTTCATTATTTGGATTTACCCCTAAATTGGGGTATAATAAAAATAGGGCTAAACTAGTAAACAACATAAATTATTTACTGGTTTAGCCCTATTATATCTGTCGAGTACGACCTGGAAATTCCTAGGTTTTTAGCTATTTCTCGCTGTGTTTTGT
Source organism: Abyssisolibacter sp. ZYX002 (assembly GCF_056892235.1). NCBI lineage: Bacteria > Bacillati > Bacillota > Clostridia > Eubacteriales > Clostridiaceae > Abyssisolibacter > Abyssisolibacter sp. ZYX002. The sequence continues at coordinate 346,051 of NZ_JARMXH010000001.1, read as the reverse complement.
CTCCTACGTTTGTTAGTCCATATCTTAACTGAATTATTGTTTTTTCTCTTCCTTTTAATACTTTGCTCATTTTTCTGTATAACTTCTTTATCTGTATTTGTAGATGTACTTTGTCTACTACCTCATCTACATCTGAGCCTAATATATCTATTAATGAAATTTCATTACCTTCTTTGTCTACTCCTATTGGGTCGTGTAATGATACTTCTGACTTTATCTTTTTGTCTGCTCTTATTGTCATTAAAATTTCATTATCTATACATCTTGCAGCATATGTTGCTAATCTACTTCCTTTATTTCTATCAAATGTTGATATGGCTTTGATTAAGCCTATTGTACCTATAGATATCAAATCATCTGTCTCTCTGTTGGTATTGTTGTATTTCTTTACTATATGTGCTACGAGTCGTAAGTTTCTTTGTATCAATATATTTTTAGCTTCTTCATCTCCTTGCTCTAATAGCAAAATATACTTTTCTTCTTCTTCTTTTGTCAATGGTTCTGGAAATGAATTCGCATTAGATATATAGCCTACAAAAAATAAATATGGCTTCAATAATTGCACAAAATTAATAATGAAGCTCAACATAAAACGCACACCTCCATCATATACCCACATACTAATGATATGCTGATATTTGTGAAAATGTGCATGTACTCCCAATCTTTAATCAAAACTACTTGGTCTTTTTTTAAAAACACTATTTCCCTAATAGTTTATTTACATCTTTTATTAAAATAGATATTGTCCCATCTACATTGTTTATGAATTCTATTTTTTCTGAATTTCCTATATAGTCATACGGAAGCTTAATCTCTACTCCTGTGTCTGTAACTATTTTTTGTTTCTTAAATACTTTTTCTTTCTTGTCTTCGCTTATTGTGATGTTTTGATCATCTAAACCTTTATTCTCTAACTCCGCGATGTAGCTTTGCTTTAATTCTTCGTCTCCTTTAAACATCTTGGTCGCAACTTTTTCTATGTTCATAATGTCTTCTTCGTCTATGTTTTCAACCACTATTTTCTTTACTTCCATTATCTTAGATACATCATCGTCATAGTACTTCTTTACAAATTTTTTAGATGTTTTATTTAGTATTGCTATTTTTTCTTTTTCTGTTAATCCTGTATCACATTTAAGAAAATATTTAGATATGTAGTAATCTTTTACTCCGTCGATATCATATTCTTTTTCTTTTAAGTTTATCTGCATGCTTTCTAAATTGATTATAAAAGCTTCGCTGATTTTTTGATTGATGTTTGGTAACGCTGTTTTTTGCTTTATTATTGTGTTCACTTTCTTTTCTCCATCCTGCTCTACATAATGGATGTACGAATCACTATATGCAAGCTTTAAGAAACATAGATACTTTTGCTCTGCTTCTTCCATAAGTACAAATATACAATCTCCAGACGGTATTGATACATTTTGTAACATATAATCATATAGCTTTTTTGCAATCTCTGTTGTAATATCTATAAACGAGTTACTGTCTTCTTTTAACTTTAAACACCAATCAATAATTTCATGACTTTCCTCTGTTATTGTAGCTTCTTTTAGATCTGCATCTACTGTAATTTTTTCTAGATGTGTTAGTATAAATTCTATAATGTCTTCGTTTAACTGTAACTCTATATCTGATAGTATTGGCATACCTGTGTTTGTATCTAATATATGAACTATACTCTTACTTATTATGATAATTACTCCCCCTTTAGTTCATAGCCTTTTTTAGTCTATTTTATCTATTGCTTTAATAACCTCCTCAAATACGCTTCCAGCATATTTTCCACCTGAAGATTTGTTTTCATATAGTACTGTAACTACGTATTTTGGCTCTTCAAATCCATAAAATCCTGAAAACCAAGAGTGGTTTATATTTTTCCCATTTAATGTAGCTTGAGCTGTGCCCGTTTTTCCTCCAGCATTAACGCTAACATATTCTTTTGCTGTTCCATCTGTTATTACTTTTTTAAGCAAGTCTTTTATTATATCTGAGTATCTAGAGTCATAAATTCTAATATCCTTATCTCTAGGTATCTCTTTCGCTACATACCCATCGTCAAGAACTAAAGCTTTAAGTAATGACATATTTTTTTGCATACCATCATTTGCAACTGTTAGCATCATATTTGTGATTTGTAGTGGCGTTACTTCTATATTACCTTGGCCTATTGATATATTTCCTATTGCAGGACCTAATAATTCGTTTTTTACTGGTAGATTACCATTGATTTCTTCTTCTGAAAGTCCTATATTAACTTTCTGTCCAAGTCCAAACCTCTTTGCTGTATCTATTATAACTTTACCGCCAAGTCGCTTGCCTAACTGTATAAATGCACAGTTACAGGAATCACAAAATGCTTCTTCTATATTTATATTTCCATGTCCACCTTCTTTATAGGTGTGACACTTTATGCTTATATTACCTATATCTTGTGAACCATCGCAAGTAAAAATCTCATCAAAGTTTATCACATCATTTTCAAGTGCTGCTAATAAGACTACTATTTTAAACACTGATGCTGGAGGATATCCTACTCGTATACATTTGTTGAAAAAAGCCATTGAATCTTTATTGTTAACTGCTCTTACATTAGTTTGGTCAAAATTTGGTCTGCTCGCCATAGCTAATATATCTCCATTACTTGCATCTGCTACTATTATAGATCCATCCATTTTTCTGTTATCCATTATTTCTTCTACTGCTTTTTGAAACTCTTTGTCTATTGTTAATTGGATTGAGTTAACTATTTTTTCTATTGATTTATTGACTTTCTGGTATCCTAAACCTGGTATCATTCTATTTTTACCATCAACACTAAATCTAATCGTTTGATAAGTCTTGTTTGCAGTTAAAAGTTCATTCTGTGCTTTCTCAAACCCTGAAACTCCAATATTTTCACTTTTTTTTACGTAACCTATAACATGAGATAATAAGTTATTTTTATCATATCTGCTTACTTGTTCTAACATGATTATATTTCTTGGTTTCTCTAAATCTGTTTTTTTATCTATTGGTACTTTTATCATGCTTCCTTTGCTTGAAGCTAATTCTTTTAGTTCATCATCTGACATATTTGATACTGATTTTATATAATCATAGCTTGCTTTATCTCTAAATAATATATCTTTTAACACATAACACACATCATCTTTTACCACATTAGTTAGTGGCTTCATATTTCTATCAAATATATTCCCTCTAGGAGGCTTTACCACTATCTCGCTTATTCTTTGTTTATCTGCCTTAGCTTGATACTCTGCTCCTTTGACTATTTGTATAAAGCCTAATCTTGCTATCAATAATGCAAATGATAAGAATGCTAATGATATAAAGAAAACATATCTACTAGTATCTCTCTTTTTTTCTCTCTTCATAAAAACACCCCCAAAACATATCATAACTTTATTATTATTGACAATATGTTTTGAAGATATAAGTAATCAGTTTATTTATATAATGCTTCTTTTTCTTTTATTATTGATTTAATCTTTGTTACAAGTATATCTACTCCTACTTCGTTGTAGCCACCTTCAGGTATAATAATATCTGCATATTTTTTTGTTGGCTCTATGAATTGCATGTGGCCTGGTCTTACTGTAGTCATATATTGTTCTATAACTGATTCTAGCGTTCTTCCTCTTTGGTTTATATCTCTTATTATTCTTCTAATAATTCTTACATCTGAATCTGTATCTACAAAAACCTTTATATCTAGCATATCTCTTATATCTTTATTTTCTAATATCATAAAACCTTCTATTATTATTATATCTTTTGGATCTATTTTTTCTGTTTCTTCTATCCTATTATGAATTGAAAAATCGTATATTGGTTTCTCAATACTTTTTCCATTTAACAAATCTTTAAGATGACTTATTAGTAAATCATTATCAAACGCAAAAGGATGATCGTAATTAGTCTTACACCTTTCGTCTGGTGTAAGGTCACTCTGGTCTTTATAGTAAGAATCGTGCTCTATGATTGCTATATTCTTTTTAGGTAGTGATTTAAAAATAGACGAAGCTACTGTACTTTTACCAGAGCCTGTACCACCTGTTATTCCTATTAAAATAGGTTTACTCATGTTTATTCCTCCCTTGGTTTTCTTATGATATCATACTTACTTACTGGTCTTGCTACTTTTAATTTGTATATTTGCTGAGCATGTGGTGCCGACTCTATTTCTTTATCGTTTTTGTCCCATAGTTTCTCTATCTTTTGTGTGAACATTTCTTTATTTGGTCCAAAGATTTCAACCCCATCACCTACTAATACTCTATTTCTTTGCTCTACTGTAGCAATTTTTGTTTCTTCGTCATAATCAAGTATTAATCCTACAAAATCATAATTTCTAATATATGAACTTGATGTATATAGTTGATCCTCTCCTGTTGGCTTGCCATAATAAAAGCCTTTTGTAAAGTCTCTATGGCTAACTTTTTTTAGTTCATCGAACCATTCACTATTAAATTTATACGAATCTTGATTTTTCATGTAATTATCTATAACCATCCTGTACGCTCTAACTACAGCAGCTACATAATATACACTTTTCATTCTTCCTTCTATTTTCAGACTTGTTATACCACTCTTGATCATATCGGGTATACTATTAATCATACATAAATCCTTTGAATTAAATATGTAAGTTCCTCTTTCATCTTCATATATTGGATAGTATTCGTTTGGTCTTTGCTCTTCTACTAGATTGTATTTCCATCTACAAGCTTGAGCACATTCACCTTTGTTAGCATCTCTATTTGTCATATAGTTACTAAGAAGACATCTTCCCGAATATGATATACACATAGCTCCGTGAATAAATGCTTCTATTTCTAGCTCTTTTGGTGTGTTTTCATTGATATATTGAATTTCTTCTAATGACAACTCCCTAGCAACTACTATCCTTTTAACTCCTTGTTTATACCAAAAACTCGCTGCTGCATAATTTGTAGCATTCGCCTGTGTACTTAAATGTATTTCCATATCAGGTGCATTTTCTTTAACTATCTCTATAACTCCTGGATCTGATACTATTACAGCATCTACATTTATTTCATCTAGTTGCTTTACATACTCAGGTAAACATGCCAAATCCTCATTATGAGGTATTATGTTAAGTGTAACATATACTTTTTTATCTCTTTTATGAGCAAACTCTACGCCTTCCTTCATTTGATCTATACTAAAGTTTTTGGCTTGTGCTCTAAGTCCAAATATTTGACCTCCTAAATAAACTGCATCTGCTCCATATATTATTGCCATCTTTAATTTATCTAAATTACCTGCTGGAGCTAATAGCTCAACTTTATTATTCATTATTTATCTCCTCTCCTGAGTGTTGTTATTGCAACTCCATCGCCTATAGGTATAATGCAAGATTCAAACTTATCATCATTGCATATATAATCTAAGTAAGTTCTCATCTTACGCACTATAGTTCTTTGTCTTCTAGGTACAAGTTCATCATTTGCTATCATACCTTTATATAACACATTATCTGATACTATAACTCCATCCTTAGTTAAATATTTTAAACAATATGTTAAAAACTCCATGTACCTACTCTTCGCAGCATCTATAAATATGAAATCAAATTTTTCATCTATTTTTGGCAAAATCTCTTCTGCCTCTCCATTGACGATTGTTATCTTGTCTTCGAATCCATTTGCTTTTACATTTATAGTTGCTAACTCAATCATTTCTTGTCTTCTCTCTATTGTTATTATCTTTCCTTCTCTATCCATACAATATGCCATCAAAATAGAAGAATACCCTATCGCAGTTCCTATTTCAAGTATTCTAACTGGTTTTTTTATGCTCATAAGCACCTTTAACATCTGTGCCACTTCGGGATGTATTATTGGTACGTTATGCTCTTTGGCATACTGCTCAAGCTTTTTCAACTCATTATTGTTTTCTGGTATTACCTTTTGAATATAATCTATAACATATTGTTTGTTTATGTATTCCATTAATTTCCCTCACTTTACACATGAATGTTTATCTCTTAATACTTTATTACATTCTGATACAGTCCTCGGGGGTGTCTTTTAGACACCCCCTTTTTTTATTCAAATGTTAATTCTTTTGCTTTGCAGATTTTTTTGCTATTAGAAAATCTTTATAATTATTTGTGAATGTATGTTTACCTTTATCATAATCTGTTAGAACAAAGTATAAATAATCTGTATTATCAGGATTTACTGACGCCACTATAGATTTTAAACCTGGTGATGCTATCGGTCCTATAGGTAATCCATCATTTATATAAGTATTGTATGGAGATTTGATTTTGGTATCTGCTGTACTTAATTTAGGTTTCCTTTCACCTAATGCGTATTGAACTGTAGCACATGAACCTAATCTCATTTTTATTCCCAATCTGTTATAAAATACGCTAGCTACTATTGGTCTTTCTTCATCTGATTTTGTCTCTCTTTCTACAATAGATGCCATCGTTATCAAATCATGTATATTAAAATCTTTGTATAGTTTTTTCCCTTTTATTTCTTTATCATATATTTTCATAAATTCATCTAACATTTTCTCTATAACATCTACTTCAGTAGATTCTGCATAAACTTCATATGTGTTAGGAAATAAGTAGCCTTCTAGCCCTTGTCCTTGAGGTACGTCTTTTAAAAACTCGTATTTATCTTTATACTTGCTAGCATCTGATGCTAACTTTAGGAAATTATCTTTATTAAAATCCTTAAGCACTTTTAGTTTATCTGCTATTTGCCTTATTTCATACCCTTCTGGTATAGTTATCGTCACTGATTCTTTATTTTTACCACCTTTTATTAAAGCAGCCATTAGTTCCTCTACTCCCATGCTTTTATTCAACACATAGGTACCAGCTTTATATTTACTACTAGTTTTCTTGTATCTTGATATTAATACAAAGAATTTTTCATTCTTAATCAAGTCACTCGTTTTTAATATACTAGCAATATTAGCTGTTGAACTTCCATTTGGTATAACTATCTCTACGTCATTCGTATCTGTGCTTGATACTGGCATCATTAGGTAGTCATAATATTTCTTCGCTCCAAAAGCCACAGCTACTACAAATAACAGTAATACAATCAATATTATTTTTTTACTTTTCTTTTTATGTCCTGTCATACCTTCTACGTTTCCCATTATAATTCCTCCTAATACGGTATATATAAATTATATAATTTCACTAAATATAATACAAGCATATTAGTATTATTATTAGTTATTAGTATTTACACATTTACATATTATATCACAAATCAACATGTTATTCTAATACATGTTATAAAAAAACTGTATCAAGATAATTCTTGATACAGTCAATTTTTCTATTATTTGATGTATACATCATTGTAAATAACATTATAAGCACTATTTATCAGCTCTGTTACTTTAGCCTCTGCCTCAAAAAATTCTTTTGTTGTTTTATTACTCATAAGAATATTTTCAAGTTCTTTTATTCTTTTTACAGCACTCTCATCTATTTGCGCACCATCATAGTACTTCTTTTGCATTGATGTCATTTTGTTTCTATAGTCTACTATCATTTTTTTAGATTCTGAGCTTTTAAATGCTTTGTCATGTTTTATCTTATAATTCTTATATTCATCACTTTGTTTTATAGCCATAGCCATCTTTCGAGCTGCATCATTAATATTCAATAGATCCACCTCCGTAAAATAAGCTTACTATACTTCCATAATTATAGGTAATATCATTGGATTTCTCTTTATTTTTTCGTATAAGAAATCTCTTAAAGCATCTTTTATTCTAGTCTTTAATGTTGCCCAATCAGTAATTTTGTTTTTTTCGCATTCTTCTAGTACAGCTTTTACTATACTTCTAGCTTCATCCATTAAGTCTTCTGATTCTCTTACATAAACGAATCCTCTAGAAATTATATCTGGACCTGAAACTACCTTTCCATCTTCTTTTGTTATAGTTACTACAATTACTATTAGGCCATCTTCTGATAAATGTTTTCGATCTCTTAAAACTATGTTTCCTACATCTCCAACACCAAGTCCATCAACTAGTATTTTACCTGCTGTTACGCTAGAGTTAAATCTTCCTTTTTCATTTGTAAACTCCATAACAGCTCCATTTTTAGCGATAAATACGTTCTCTTCATCCATTCCTAATTCTTTAGCTAGCTCTGCATGTCTTTTTAGATGTCTATATTCACCATGTACTGGTATAAAAAACTTAGGCTTTATTAGGCTGTGTATAAGTTTTAGCTCTTCTTGGCAAGCATGGCCAGATACATGCACATCTGCCAACGCTTCGTATATAACATCTACTCCTTTTTTAAATAGCTGGTTTATAACCTTTGAAACGCCTTTTTCATTGCCTGGTATAGGAGTAGCTGATATAATTACTAAATCTCCTGGAAGCAATGTCATTTTTCTATGATCTGATGAAGCTAATCTTGAAAGTGCTGACATAGGCTCTCCTTGAGTTCCTGTTGTTATTACAACTATCTTATCTGTAGGATATTTGTTCATATCTCTAATGTCTATCAATGTACCTTCTGGGATATCTAAGTATCCAAGCTCCATAGCTACCTTAGCTACATTAACCATACTTCGTCCCGATACAACTATTTTCCTATCAAACATAACTGCTGCATCTACTATCTGTTGGATTCTGTGTATATTTGATGCAAAAGTTGCTACTATAATTCTATGCTCTGCAGACATAAATATATTCTTAAAAGTTGTTCCAACCGTTCTCTCTGACATTGTATAACCTTTTCGTTCTACATTAGTACTATCAGCCATAAGCACTAGTACACCTTGTTTACCGAGCTCAGCAAACTTGTGCAGGTTAATAGCATCACCTTTTATAGGTGTATAGTCTATCTTAAAATCGCCTGTATGTACGATTAATCCTTCTGGTGTATGGATTGCAAGCGCTACTGAATCTGGAATACTATGAGTTGTTTTGATAAACTCTATATCAAAACAACCTAAATTTATAGTTTGATCAGGTTTCACTATATTAAGCTTAGGATTCTTTATACCACGCTCTTTTAGTTTGTATTCAACTAATCCCAATGTCAATTTTGTCCCATAGATTGGTATATCCATCTTTTGCAATACATATGGTAATGCTCCAATATGATCCTCATGCCCATGAGTCAAAACTATTCCTCTGATTTTTTCTTGATTTTTTTCTAGATATGATGAATCTGGTATAACAACATCAATACCTAGCATTTCTTCTTCTGGAAAACTCATACCACAATCTATAACAATTATATCATTTTTGTATTCAATTACAGTCATATTTTTTCCAACTTCACATAGTCCACCTAACGGTATTATTTTTAGTTTTGGTGCTTTTTTTGCCACCGTATCACACTCCTTCTGTATTTCACTATATTTAATATTATATAATCAACCAATTTGTACTCTTACAATATTGGTTTAAGTAAATATATTTCATGTGTATTATTAGATACTACTATTTTATCCATAAAGAACATTTATCATAAATATTTTTCTACTTATAAATATGATACGAAATCCCTGTTAATTTTGCTATCCCAAAAAAATAAATCCCTCTAGGGACTTATTTCTTACATGATTTGCAATATCCATAAAACTTTAAAATATGGTCTACAATCTTAAATTCGCCACTTTTTTCTATCTCTTCTTCTAGATTTTCTAGTAAATCTAATTCTACTTCTGTTACTTTTCCGCATTCTAGACATATTAAATGATGGTGATGATGACCTTCATCTTTTCCTTGATTAAGCTCATATCTGCTACAACCATCATCAAAATTCACTTTGTATAATACGTCTAAATCTTCTAGTAATTGTAACGTTCTATATACTGTTGCTATTCCTATTTCAGGATGTTTGTCTCTTACTTTATCATATATTTCCTCTGGACTTAAATGAGCATGCTCATTATCCAAAAAAACATTATAAATAACTTTCCTTTGGTTAGTCAATTTATAACCATTCTCTTTCAAAATATCAGACAAATTATAAATGTCCTTATCATTCATATAATCACCTACTCATATTTATAGTCTATATCTATAATATGGAAAAGTCAATAAAATATTATCTACTCTTCAGACTCAAAGTATAAATCTCTTACGTCCATAAACTCCTGCTCATCCTCTATAACTACTAAAACTTTCTCTTTGTTTTCGTCTAGCTCCATCCTCAATAGTAATGCCTCTTCTTCATCGTCGCCTTCTATCGGTTTTAGTATAGCGTAATCCTTATCGTCAACTTTAAATACATCTAATATTTCAAATTCATGTTGTTTTCCTTGTTCATCTACAAATGTATGTATTTGTCTTTCTTCGCTCATTATAATCCTCCTATATTAGCTTTTAAAGCTAATTTATAAACTATTTCGCATCCTATCAAGATATGTTTGTAGTATAAATGTAGCTGCTACTTTGTCTACTACCTTTTTTCTCTTTGCTCTGCTCATATCTGCACTTATCATAGCTCTATGCGCTGATACTGTTGACAATCTCTCATCTTGAAAGTCGATATTGAGTGAGCATTTCTTTCTTAATTTCTCTACAAACAACTGGACTTTTTCTCCTTGTGGCCCTATTGTATTGTTCATGTTTTTAGGTAGACCTACAACAATACTCTCTACTTGATACTCCTTTATTATAGCCAATAATTGCTCTAAATCATACTTTAAATTTTTTCTTCTTATAGTTGTTACTCCTTGAGCAGTTAATCCAAGCAAGTCACTCACTGCCACTCCTATAGTCTTATCTCCAACATCTAAACCTATTATTCTCTTCATAAATTATACAACCTTTATACAAAATTGTGGACAGTGTTTAGAGCAATAACCACAGAACACACATTTATCTTTCACCGGAACTGCTTTGTTATTTTCTAATCTTATACCACCATGTTGACATACTTTAACGCAAGTGCCACATCCTTCGCACCAGTCATCAATATGTAGCCTTCTCTTTTTATTTATTAATTTTCTCTTTAGTTCATCTTCTATATAACCTTTCTCTATAAACGAAACATTTGCAGTTATCTCATCAATAGACTGCATACCTATAGCAAAAGAATGTATCTCTTTAACGCTTGTTATAAACCTTAAAGAATCTTCTACACTTCTGATTAAATGACCTCCACCTAAAGGTTTCATAGCGTATATGCCTTTTCCTAACTGCTTAGATTCTTTTATCGCATCAAGCATATCGTTTGCACTTCCATCTTGTATACCTATACCATCAATATTTAATATAGGATGAACTATATCAAGCTCTTTATATTTGTTAAATGCTCTTACACCTTCAACTCTATGCGTAGATATGCCTATAGCTCTAATTATGCCCATTTCTTTAGCCTTTAAAAAGAATTCTATAGCTTCATAGTGTCCTCTTATCGTATGCTCACTTTCTTGTTCATGCAATAAAAATATATCTATATAATCTGTGTTCATCTCTTTCAAAGCCTTATCCAAACTCTTACTGGCTGTTTCTTTTGAATATGAATAAGATTTTGTTGCAATAACATACTCTTGTCTATTTATATGCTTTAGAAATTCCTTTATATGACCATAATTCTCATAAAGCTCTGCTGTATCAATAAAATTTATCCCTTTATCATAAGCATCTCTAATTAAAGCTGCTCCATCCTTGTAGCTCAAGTTTGCTTGAAGCGGGCTAATCGTTAATGAACCAAAGCACATCTTAGATACTTCTATATTAGAAGCACCTAAAGCTTCATATTTCATGTTACCACTTCCTGTTTTGACTATTTATTGTTCTTTATATAACTTTTTATAAGTTCTTCTAATAATTCGTCTCTCTCTAATTTTCTAATTAGGCTTCTTGCATCCTCATGACTTGTAATATATGTCGGATCTCCTGAAAGTATATAACCTACTATTTGGTATACTGGGTTATATCCCTTCTCGTCTAATGCACTAAATACTTTTAGTATTATATCTCTAGCCTTATTTTTCGTCTCATCTGGTACATCGAACTTCATAGTATTACTCATATTCTCATTCATATATCTCACCTCTTTTTAATTATTTTCCGAGAAGAAAAATTTTCTGGTGCTACCTTAAAGTAGCTACCAGATTTATTTCTTTTTTTCTTTCATCCTTAAATCTATTTTACACTATTTCTAACTAGATTTTCAACTAATCCTAATGCATCTTTTACTTTTGATGGATCCTTTCCTCCTGCAGTAGCCATATCTGGTCTACCGCCACCACCTCCACCAGTAGCTTTTGCAACCTCTCTTATTATATTACCTGCATGTATACCTTTTTTTGTAAGAGGTTTAGTAGCAGATGCTACAAAGTTTACTTTATCATTTTTCACTGTACCCAATACTACTAAAACATCTGAATTCATTTTATTCTTTATTTCATCACATAGATTTCTCATATCATTTACTTCTAATCCATCAACTTGGCTTACAACTAAACTAAAATCATCTACTGTAATAACATTTTTCAGCAGATCATCTACTTTTGAAACAGCCATCTTTGCCATTAATGATTCTATCTTTTTACTTAAATTTTTATTTTCTTCTAGTGTACTCTTAATTTTATCTATCATACTATTTGTATTACATTTGAGCATACTAGCTATATCTTTAATATGATTATAAGTATCATTAATATTTTTAAACGCCGCTTCTCCAGTTATAGCTTCTATTCTTCTAACTCCTGAAGCTATACCTCCTTCACTTACTATCTTGAATATTTGAACTTTGCTTGTATTGTCTAAATGAGTTCCACCACAAAGTTCTATGCTATAATCTCCCATTTTAACTATTCTAACTTTATCACCATATTTTTCATCAAACAGGGCTATTGCTCCCATTTTTCTTGCATCTTCAATGCTTCCTGTTAGTACATTTATATCTAAACCTTCTAATATTTTATCATTCACTTTCTGCTCAATGTCTGCTAATTCTTCTTTAGTCACTGCCTGAAAATGAGTGAAGTCAAATCTCAACTTTTCATCGTCTACTAGCGAACCTGCTTGATTTACATGTTCACCAAGTACATCTTTTAATGCTCTTTGCAATAAATGTGTAGCAGTATGGTTTCTAGCAGAATTCATTCTCTTTTTTCTATCTACTTCAACAGTTATATCGTTATTTACATTTATAGTTCCTTCTTCTACCTTAACTGAATGAAGAATTTTATTTCCATCTATTTTCTTAATACTCTTAAGCTTAGCTCTAAAGTCATTAGAATATAAACTACCTGTATCAGACATTTGTCCTCCACCTTCTGGATACAATGCTGTCTTATCTAGTATTATAATACCCTCTTCTCCTTTTGTTAAACTATCAACACCTTTATTATCTTTAAGTATATATATAACCTTAGCTATATTCTTATATTTATCATAGCCAACAAATTCACTAACTACATCATCTGATATATTAGCCTCGGTTTTTACTGACCAGCTCTCAAAATCTCCATCTGATCTAGCGTTTCTAGCTCTAACTCTTTGTTTTTTCATTTCACTGTTGAAGCCTTCTTGATCAACTGTGTATCCTTCTTCTTCTAATATCTCTATTGTTAAATCAAGTGGAAAACCATAAGTATCATAAAGTTTGAATGCTTTAGCACCTGTTAATACTTTCTGTCCATTACTAGACATCTCCTTTAAATACTCCTTAAGTATATTTATTCCTTGGTCTATAGTTTCTTGAAATTTTTGTTCTTCAACTTGTATAACTTTTTTAATTTGGGCCTTTTTATCAATTAGGTTGTAGTAGTATTCTCCCCAATTATCTATTATTAAATTAGTCATATCACTCAAAAATTCACCTTGTAAACCTAAGAGTTTCCCATGTCTAGCCGCTCTTCTTATAAGCCTTCTTAATACATACCCTCTTCCTTCGTTGCTAGGAATAACTCCATCTGATACTAAGAAAGTCATTGCTCTTAGATGATCAGTTATTACTCTCATTGACACATCTTGTTTGTCATCTTCACCGTATTTTTTGCCGCTGATTTGCTCTATTTTCTCTATTATTAAACTTATAGGCTTGATTTCAAATATGTTCTTTGCCTCGTTTACTGTTAACACAAGCCTCTCCAATCCCATACCCGTATCTATATTAGGCTTTGCTAAAAGACTGTAGTTTCCTTCTTCATCTTTATCATATTGAGTGAAAACTAGATTCCAAACCTCTACAAATCTATCACACTCACACCCTGGTTTACAGTTTTCATCACCACAACCATACTGCTCACCTCTGTCAATGTAAATCTCTGAACATGGACCACAAGGACCAAGTCCGTGCTCCCAAAAGTTATCCTCTTTGCCAAGTCTGACTATTCTTTCAGGTGACAAACCTACTGAATTTTCCCATATCTCAGCAGCTTCATCGTCATCTAGATATACACTAACCCAAATTATATCTTCAGGTACCTCTATAACTTTAGTCATAAACTCCCATGCCCAAGGGATAATTTCCTTTTTAAAATAATCTCCAAAAGAAAAGTTCCCTAACATCTCAAAAAAAGTACCATGTCTATCAGTTTTACCTACATTATCTATATCACTTGTTCTAATACATTTTTGACATGTCGCCATTCTTTTGCTTGGTGGCTTTACTGTCCCAAGAAAATATGGTTTGAACGGTGCCATACCAGAATTGATTAGTAGCAAACTCTTGTCATTTTTAGGTACAAGAGAAGAACTTTCCGAGATGAAATGGTCTTTTTCTTTAAAGAAATCAAGAAATACTTTTCTAGCCTCATTTAAATCTAATTTTTTCATTACTATCACACTCCTTATATATATAATTCAAATTATTTCGTAAAATAAAAAAACTCCTCCCTATAAAGGGACGGAGATTAACCGCGGTACCACCCTAGTTACTAATAATAGCCACTCTAGAATTATAACGGAATCACCGATGACCTCTACTATTAATTTCAAGGCCATAGCTCAAAGGCTGCTTCAATATCTCACTTTAAACATCTTTCACCATATGATGTTCTCTCTATAAAAGCAAATAATATTTACTACTCCTTATCACAGCTGTTAACATCTCATTCATTTAGTATATTATAATTAATATCACCTCGGTTTGTCAATACATGAATTTACTATTATTTCATTTCATCAAGCTTCTCTATAACATGATTCATAAGTATTTTCATAAACACCACACTTGGTACACTTAGTAACATCCCCATTACTCCAAATATACCTCCTCCTATTAACAATACCACCATAACTATTACAGGATGCAATCCAACACTTTCTCCAACAATCCTAGGCGATAATATATCTCCTTCGAATTGTTGTATTGCAAAAAAAAGTATTATTACCCAAATAGCTTTTGTTGTGCTATCCAGTAGTGCAAAGAATAATGCTGGTATTATACCTATTATTGGCCCAAAGTATGGAATTATACTAGCTATCCCTGCAACTATACCTATGATTAACCAAAACTTTACTTTTATAAAAAACAGACCTACAGCTGACGCTATCCCTATAAAGGTTGCTAATATCAGTTGTCCTCTAACAAATCTACCTAGTATAACGTTCATTTTTCTAGATATTTTGAGTAAATCATCTCTGTATCTTTTAGGACATGTTAGAATTATACTCTTTTTAAAAAGCTCTTTGTCTTTAAGAAAATAAAATGTAATCACTGGTATCAGAACTAAAACTAATATTTTGGAAAATGTTGACGCTATCTTTTCTGTTATATTATTTATGCCACTAGTGATAAGTTTCTCTACCATAGCGATAATATTGTCTATTATACTTTTAAAATTGCCTAGCCCTTTAGGCAATTTATCTATATTTGTATATAACGAATCAATTTTATTATTAATTTGGACTATATAATCTGGAAAATCATCAATTAAATTCGATATTTCTTCTAACATACTTGGAACTATTAATATATATACTACTATTGCAAATGTAATCATAACTACGTATATTAAAACTATAGCTAATGATCTTTTAACCCCTTTCATTTCTAAAAAATTAGCTAATGGGTTTAATATATAAGCTATAGTAATTGAAAATATTATCGCAAAGATTACATCTTTCACTATAGGTACTGATATATATATTTTTATTATTACTAATATAAATACAGAAAAAATAGATATCTTAATAAACTGTTTTTTTGAAATTCTTAATGCTTTATCTGCTTCTAAATATCTATTACCTATTCTAATCAAGTAGTATATTAGTACAAATAAAAGCACTGTTATTAATACACTTCTTATATTTTCTGCATAATTTATAAAATACTGCATATTATCACTTCCATATATATTTTTAAGTTAGAAAAAAAGGGGCCGTCTCATTAACTATGAGATGCCCAAACGGATGTTTATTGATACATCCCATAATATGATACTAGTGCATACTATCCATCATATTAGTTATTACTTTTTTTCCTTTGTTCATCATTTTTTTTCTTTGTCTAGGGCTCATAGATGAAGAGTACATACTCAATGAAGCACCTAGCAATCCACCTGCAATCATGCCAGTTATAAATTTGCCCTTCATATTTGACCTCCTCTTAGAGTTGTACATTAATATTTTGATTCAACTAACAATTTATATACTAAGTAGTTTTTTGTACTCTTCTTTGTTCTTTTCAAATTCATCCTTAATTTGCCTATTTATCAGTAAAAAATTGTCACAAAATTTCATCCCTTTCGTATACGGCATGAAATTTCTACCACCTAACAAGTCTTGTATTATTCCATCTGTTATCTTAAACCCAACTATTCTACCTTTTTTTTCATCAAAAACCACATCTTTTATAAACCCCATACTTATACCGTCTTCGCAAAGTATCTCGTAACCAATAATTGAATATCCATTTTTCATCATTTGATCTATCTTGGGATAATTATATGGCTTCTTTATCACATCTGAACTATCTATTATTACAAAATTATCACCAAAATCTTTTACATCTTTAAATCGTATAATTCTTTTGTCATTTTTGAAACTATTTGAATCTACTAAAAATCCGGCTGCTTTAAAAAAATCTTTTGAATATATTACTTCTTTAATGTTGCATATTTTATTTCCATTGGTCATATCAACAATGTATTTACCTATCAAATCACTTGAAGCAAGCAAATTTATCCCTCTCTTTTATTATATATTCTATTATATTATTTCTTTTTTTAGTTAATACTATTTATTAAAATATATAAAAAATGGCCCTAAAATAGGCCATTCTTGTAATTTTTACCTCATTGTTTCCTCTGCCATCCAATAATAAGTTTTAATAGATAACATTGGACAATGACAAGCTTTTTTTATACTACAGCTATCTACTTTTCTAACTTTTTTGAATAGTTTTTTCATACTTCCCCTCCTCTCACACAAATAGTTTCTGTTATGTAAAATTATCTATAAGATAATTATATTATAACTAATTTACATTTTCAACCATTTATAGGTTGATTTTGCATATTTTTTGACACAATTTGTACAAATTTTATGCTGTAAATTACAAAAAAACTGCCCTTCTTATAGGACAGTTTTAGCTTATTGTGCTGTTTACTTTCTATATCTTTTTTAATATTGTACCTCCGCCTACTAAAGTATCTCCATCATAGAATACAACTGCTTGACCTGGTGTTATTGCTCTAACTGGTTGGTCAAACACAACTTTAACCATATCATTTTCTATAGGATATACTGTAGCATCTTGTTCTATGGCAGAATATCTTATTTTTGCTTTTACTTGTAGAGGCTTTGATATTTCACTAACTGAAATCAAATTAATATCATATGCTATTAAAGCATTACCAAAAACATCATCATTATCACCAAGCATGACAGTGTTTTTGACTGTATCTATCTCAACTACATAAACTGGCTTACCTAACGCTATACCTAGCCCTTTTCTTTGGCCTATTGTGTATTTTGTTATACCTTTATGTCTGCCTAATATGTTGCCTTTTGTATCAATAAAATTACCTGGCTTTATATCATAATCAGCATTTTCATCTATATATTTACCATAGTCATTATCATCTATAAAACATATTTCCTGACTTTCTTTTTTATCTGCTACTACTAAGTCTAGTTCTTTAGCTATACTTCTTATTTCAGCTTTATCAGTATAATCTCCAAGTGGCATCAATGTATGTTTTAATTGCTCCTGAGTAAGGTTATATAAGGCATAAGTCTGATCTTTTGCAGATGCATCTGCTTTTTTAAGAAGATAACGTCCTGTGGTTTCATCGTGCCTTATTTTTGCATAATGCCCAGTTGCAACATAATACGCTCCTAATTTATTAGATCTTTTGAGTAATTCCTCAAATTTTACATATCTATTACAGGCAATACAAGGATTTGGTGTCCTACCTTTGCCATATTCTTCTATGAAATAATCTATTACTTTCTCTTTAAATACGTCCTTAAAGTTCATCACATAGAACGGTATTCCTATCTTATTAGCGACTCGTCTGGCATCTTCAACCGCAGATAAAGAACAGCAACTGTCTTCTGCTGTATTCATCGCCGCTTTATCATCTTGCCATATCTGCATAGTAACTCCAATTACATCGTAACCTTGTTTTTTTAATATATACGCTGCAACTGAACTATCTACTCCACCGCTCATTCCAATAACAACTTTATTTTTATCCATTTTTTCACCTCATCGTAAGTCTTATTTTTATTTTACCCAAATTGAATAAACTAATTATACTATAAAAAAGCTGTCATACGATATTGTAGACAGCTTTTATTTTGTATAAAACATTTAACCATATCAAAGTTACATTTGTACCTTAAGATTAATGCTCATGTTCTCTTGGCTCAAAGTTTTCAAGTCCTTCTATTTCAATATCATTTTTTTGTGCATAATCGTAAAGAGCGGATTTTATAGCATCTTCAGCTAATACAGAACAATGTACTTTCACAGGAGGCAACCCATCTAAAGCCTCTACAACTGCTTTATTTGTAAGTTCAACCGCTTCTTTAATGCTTTTTCCTTTTATAAGTTCAGTAGCCATGCTTGACGAAGCTATCGCCGATCCACATCCATATGTTTTAAACTTAACATCTTCTATAATATCATTCTCTATTTTTAAATATATCTTCATTATATCGCCACATTGAGCATTTCCTACTTCGCCTATTCCATCAGCATTTTCTATTTCTCCAACATTTCTTGGATTTCTAAAATGCTCCATAACTTTTTCTGAATACATTCTTTATTCCCCCTCTACGTTTTCATACAATGGAGACATAGCTCTTAGTCTTGCTACTATATCCTTAAGTTTACATACAACATAGTCTATCTCTTCTTCTGTATTAAAATCCCCAAGACTGAATCTCAAAGATCCATGCGCTATTTCGTGAGGCAAGCCTATAGCTAGTAAAACATGTGATGGATCAAGCGATCCAGATGTACAAGCAGATCCACTTGATGCTGCTATACCTTCCATATCTAAACTTAGCAATAGTGCTTCTCCTTCTACATACTCTATTGAAACATTTACATTGCCTGGTAATCTTTTCTCAGGATGTCCATTCAATTTAACATATTTTATATTATCCATAATATCGTTTATAAACTTATTACGTAATTTTGAAAGCTTATCATTATGTTCTTTAAGGTTATCATAAGCTAGTTCTAAAGCATAAGCAAGACCAACTATTGAAGCAACATTTTCTGTTCCTGCTCTCTTCTTTCTCTCTTGTGCTCCTCCATGTACAAGATTGTCAATTCTAACTCCATTTCTAATATACAGCACCCCTACTCCTTTAGGTCCGTAAAGTTTATGTGCAGAAGCTGACATCAAGTCTATGTTTAATTCATTTACATCTATATCAACATTCCCTACTGCTTGAACTGCATCTGTATGGAAGTATATTTTATGTTCTTTTGCTATTTGCCCTATTTCTTTTATTGGTTGTATAGTTCCTATTTCATTATTTGCATACATTATAGTAATCAATATTGTTTTGTCTGTTATGCTGTTTTTTAACTCTTCTATATCAATCAATCCATACTCATCTACATCTAAATAAGTAACCTGGAAGCCTTGTTTCTCTAGATATTCACATGTATGAAGTATTCCATGATGCTCTATCTTTGTAGTTATTATGTGATTCCCTTTTTTCTTATTGGCATAAGCAACACCTTTTAGCGCCCAATTGTCTGCCTCTGAACCTCCACCAGTAAAATATATCTCATTAGATTTAGCTCCAAAAATATTAGCAACAGTATCTCTTGCTCTGTCTATAGCTTTCTTTGATTCTCTGCCTAATGAGTAAATACTTGATGGATTGCCATAAAATCTAGTTAAATATGGAATCATAGCATCTAAAACTTCTTTTTTTAATGGAGTTGTAGCTGAATTATCCATATATACGTTTTTGCTCATATACTAGCCCTCCTAAATTTACTGAATATCTTCATATTCATTAACCATGTCTTCTAAAGTTATGTTATCAATAGTATCATTGATACTATCTCTTATTTTAATCCAAACATTTTTTGTCACACAAAAGCTTTCTCTTTCGCAAGCATTATCCTCATCTGCTATACAATCAGATATTTTTATTTCACCTTCTAAAGCTCTTATAACTACTCCTACAGTTATTTCCTTAGGAGGCTTTGTAAGCAGGTATCCACCTTGTGCTCCTCTTATGCTCTTTACTAAACCTCTTTTTTTAAGAGTTGATATTAACTGCTCTAGGTAGTTCTCTGATAAATCTTGCTTATCTGCAATATCTTTTATGGATAATGGTCCTTTTCCATAATATAACGCTAGTTCAAACATTGCTTTAAGTCCATATCTGCCTTTAGTCGAAAGTTTCATTTAATCACCTCTTCAATTCCTACGAATTTACTTGGATTTAATTCAAGTATAGTATATCCTAGTAATTTTGTCAACATTAAATATTTCATTTTATTTGTTACATTATTTTAAATAAATTTCCCTGTACTTCTTTACAATCCCTGTATCTCTTTATTATGGTCTTTCCTCTATGTATTACCTCTTTTATTAGCTATATTCAATAATATATAATTTACCTAATAGGGTTGTCTATAAATTACATATTTATTTATTAAATGTATTTATTACAATCTTAAACTAAATTAAGAAAGGATTGATTTCATATCATGAAAAAATATGTTACTAGATTCACTGCTTTGGCTACGGTTTTATTATGTTTTAATACTACTGTGTTAGGTGGTGTTGTAATTGATAACAATGATTATTATAATAACGTAGGGTATAGGTTGAACAAAATAACCACCAAGGTTAATTATAAACCAACTACTACCTCCACTACAACAAAAAAATATTTTATCCCAACAAATAATGCTACACCTTCCTATGGTGGCAGAAGCTATTACGATGTAACTGTAAATAAACGATCTAATACTATTACTGTAACTAGAGGTTCTAATAACTCTGAAAGACGAAGCAATTCTTATAAGTTACCTAAAACTAATAATAACAATACTGGTACTTCTAAGCCAGTGAACACTAATACTTCTAAACCTAGTACCCCTACTAATATTCCTACTGGAAGCATTTCTGATAATGAAAAGCAACTTTTTAATATGGTAAACAACGAAAGAATAAAAAACGGCTTAAAACCTTTAACTCTTAATACTAAACTTTTTAGCGTAGCTAAAATGAAATCTCAGGATATGCAGGACAACAATTACTTTTCACATACATCTCCAACGTTTGGTAAAACATACAGCCTTATCAAAAAGCTAGGTATACCATATAGTTATGCTGGTGAAAATATAGCCAAAACTTACAGTGTTTCTAGAGCTCACTCTGGTTTTATGGGTTCCGATGGACATAGAAAAAATATACTTAATCCTAACTTTACTCAAATAGGAATAGGTATTGTAGGTAACTATTACACACAGGTTTTTATAAAATAGTTTGTCCAACAATAACATAGTTGAAAAGGGACTGCTAATGAAGGATTTCTTAAAGCAGTCCCTTTTAAGTAATCTATAGTCCATTTGGATATAAATCTTCAAATTGCGGTGGGAAGAAATCTGGAAATGGTTCATACTCAAATGTTTCACAAATGTCTTCTGGATTAAACTCTTCACATGCAGGTGGCTCTGGACAGAAACCAAAAGCTGGTATTAATAATTGAACTCTTCCAACAACTTTTACTATTATAAATACACCAACAGCAAATGTTGCTATATTTCCTGTTATAGTAATTTCTCCCAATAATCTTGAACTAGTTTCTACTACTATTCTAAAATTGAACTCATCTCTTGAGTCAGGTATGAATAGTACAATGTCTTTAAATATATCTGGCAAGAATCCGTCTATTACATTGCCACATTTTGTTGTGATTTGGAATGGTATTCTAATAGTAAATCTTACTCTTTTAAAATTAGGTCTATTAGGTATATCCGTAACGATTAAACTTCCCTCAACTATAAATCCTTCTTTAAATGTAATTGATACTGGTGGATCACACTCATCTATTTCTACACTAATCTCTGGGAAGCACTCTCTTTGTTGACAATGGGAATATACTTTATCAGTTATTATACAAACTGTCTCTGTAATGTAACTTAAATCATTTTCAACAATAAGTTCGCCAGGACTTGGATCGTACCCGTTTGCCATCAAATTCACTCCTTTACTAAATATAATAAAATCATCTTTAGTTACATATTATGTATTATAAATACTTTGGTGAATAAATTTTTTATTTTTTTTAAAGTATTTGAAATTAGCTAAAAGAATTGCGATAGCAAATTTAATGTTGGGGTGATAAAATGTTTAATTTTCTAAAAGATAATTATTACTTAATTGAAACATCAAAATCTTTACAATATTTCTTTTATAAAACTAAAGACAACAGCATCTATTACGATCTCTATGATAATAATAGATTATCTAAAAAAGAAATCGCTATAATAGAAAATGGCGTATTAGAATTCACTGTCAATATAGATGCAAATGATGAAATACATCTAATATTTATAACTGACAAAGGAAAAATAAATCATTATATCTTAAAAAAATCTAAGTGGATTAAACATACATTATATACTGTAGATATAAAGTCGAACCTATATAATAATCTTCAAATCAAATTCATACAAAATAATATTCATATATTCTATAGCACATGTAATTATATCAGCCCTACTATCTGGACTATAAAGCATATAGTTAACACTAAAAAAGGCTTCGAAAAAAGAAATGTTATTAGTTATACAGCAAACAAAATGTCTTCTTCATTTAAAATTGACTATGATAGTTTTGGTACTATATATTTGTTGTACAAAAATTTCAGTAATAAAGAAAGTCATATATACTTAATATCTACAAATGCTACAATTAATAAATGGGGAAAACAACCTACTAAAATTTCTTATGATAACTCTAGCAACTCACATCCATATCTTTTTGTAGATAATAAAGATAATGTTCATGTTATATGGTGTACTCTAACAAATAATAACCTTAAACTAAATTATAAAAAACTAGCTATAAATAGATATAATAAAATAGTTTGGAACAATATCAGCTTGCCTGAGATAAGTTTTAATTCTACTCACCCTTTTATTTATCAATATAACAACAAGCTATATATCATATATCGTCAAAATAGTACTCTTAAATTTTTAGTATCATATGATCATGGGTATAAATGGGATTATGAAAACTATGATACTTCTCTAGAAGGATTATTGTTAAGTAATATTTTTAGTAACAAAATTACAAAAATGAGACATGGCTATATTAAAACAGGTGATATTATTGATATTGTTTCATTTATAGAAAATACCACCAATGATAAATATACTTGTAATCAAGAAATAGTTCAAGAAAAAACAAATAACGAAATAGCTAACGAAGAATTAGAAGTAGACAATGATAGCGGTGATACTGATAATATTTATCACGATATAAATCTAAACCTATCAAAAGACAATCTTATAGACAAAAGCTTCAATAATATTATTGATATATTAAATAATATTTTAAAAGAATATAATGTAAAAAAATCTCATACCGATACCCTCACTCATGCATTATTAAATATTCGTAATACTGTATTTAGTGAAATATCTACTAAAAATAAAATACGCCCAAAAAACTTCTCCTCAGAAACTATCATGAAACAAAATGAAAACTTACTTAAGGAAATAAATACATCTATTCAGATACTAAAAGATAAACAGTTCAACATCTATGAAGATATAGACATTATGTCATCTTATCTTGTAGAAATAAAATCTCTCATATCTAAAGAAAACAAAAGTAAAATATTTGATAAAATTTTCAAATTACTGAACTAGTTATATTATCGTATGTTCTTTTACCATTCATTATATAAAAGCGATACACTTCATCTAACTCTACATTCATTAATTTTGCTTCGTTTTTTAATATATTATAGTGGTTTAAATTACTAAACTTGATAGCATAATTACATCCAGCTCTTATATGGCAAGGAGTAGAAATTAGCTGAAAGAAAGGAGTTCTCTTCTTTTCCATAGTGTAGTATAGCTGTATCGCTTGATTTCTAGACTTAAAAATTACAAAATAATAGTCTCTATAATTTATATTTTTATATTGCAAAAATATCCCCTCCAATATAGTTAGATACATTATTATATTTTTACTCAGATGATTTAGTTACTAATATGAACAATTTTATAGGTTGTTTATTCACCATTATCTTAAAATTAAATACTATATAAATAAAATAAATTAGAGGTGATACATATGAAATCTTCTACCAGAATATATAATCTACCTATAAATAAATCAATAAAACTCAATAACAAAAGATTTGCTCATATTAGTGATGGATCATCAAAAGAACAAAAAGTTTCAGTTATTAGTTGTACTAATAGAAACAATACTCTTTATAATATAAAAAAGAACTTCTTTAGACAAGATTTCAATAATAAAGAATTAATAATAATTCTCAACAACAATGCTATTAATAAAGAATTCTGGGAAGATAATTTATCTTGCTATGACAATGTCAGTGTATTTCAACTTGACCAAGCAATTTCCCTAGGAAATTGCTTGAATTTTGCTGTAAGCAAATCTAAATATCCTATTATAGCTAAATTTGATGACGATGATTATTATGGAGAAAAATATCTTCTTGATTCTATCAAACCTTTTTTGTATACCGATGCAAAGATAGTGGGCAAGTACACTACATATGTGTATTTTAAAAAGGATAAAGTATTAGCTATAAGGAACCCAAAACGCGAGCATATGTTTAGTTATAGAGTAGAAGGTTCTACTCTTTTGTTTAAAAAAGATTTATTTGATACTATTAGCTTCTCTAATAGAAATCTAGGTGAAGATATACAGCTGTGTAAAGACTGTATTAAGGCTGGTTTTAGAATCTATTCACACAATAAACTCCACCACGTCTATATAAGACATGGAAGTTCACACAACCATACGTTTGGCATGAGTGATAG
The DNA here is from genome assembly GCF_056892235.1 of Abyssisolibacter sp. ZYX002. Classification (NCBI taxonomy): domain Bacteria; kingdom Bacillati; phylum Bacillota; class Clostridia; order Eubacteriales; family Clostridiaceae; genus Abyssisolibacter; species Abyssisolibacter sp. ZYX002. Next base: position 320,583 of record NZ_JARMXH010000001.1, on the reverse strand, counting down.
TCTATATATTAATTTATGCAAAAAAATAGCTATAACCGATAATTTTAAAAAATATCTTAATTTTTAGCTATACACAAACTAATTTACATGCACATATTATGAAATATGACAAGTATTAATTATTATATAGTAATATACTTTAAATGAGGTGATATTATAAATAGCAAAGATCAGATAGTCAAGATTAATAATGATCGAACCTCTGTTATAAAAATTTCTACTAAAAACAAAAATTCTAGTTCACAACAGGTAAAAGCTAACAATTCAGGTTCTTATAAAATAAAAATAAGCAGCAATAAATATAATACCGGAAATATCAAACACAAACCAAAACCTAAAGTAAAACTAACAAAAAGTAAGTTCAAAGTAAAAAGTGGTAAAATAGTTAGTTCAATATCTAAAAGTGGTCCTGTGAATAAAAACATTTATCAAGTTTTATTAAAGAAAAAAAGATTCGCTTCTAAACCTAATATTGTGAAGAAAAAAATGAAAACAAATAGTGGTGTGTCAATAATAACTGTTACTAACAAATCAATATTTATGACTAATTTATTTAACAATTATAGTAGACAGCTTCACAAGTTAAAGGAATTAATTATAATAGTAAACAACACTCATTTACAGTTAGAAACATATAGAAAAAAAGCTTCTAATTATAAAAATGTAAAAATATTTAAATTGCCTTCTAATAATACTTTAGGTAGATGTTTAAATTATGCAATCAGTAAAGCAAAATATCCTATAATAGCTAAATTTGACGACGATGATTATTATTCACCTAAATATCTAACTTATAATTTAAACAAGATGGTTAAAACTGATGCAGATGTTATAGGAAAAAAAGCTCATTTAGTATATTTTAAAGCTCTCAAAACATTAGCTATAAGACATCCTGGCAATGAAAATAAATACGTCAATTTCGTAAATGGCTCTACCTTATTTTTCAAAAAGGCTATATGTAAAATCGCTCCTTTTAGAAATGTAAATGCTGCTGAAGACGTTATATTTTGTAAAGATTGCTTACTGTCTGGTATAAGAATTTTTTCTGCAAGTCGAAATCACCATATCTATATAAGATATCCTAGTAAAGCAAATCACACTTGGAAAATTGGTGATAAAGAACTGCTAAATAAATTCTGTATGACTCTTAAAAGAAATGTTGATCTAAACCAAATAAAGAAAGAACAAAGTCAGCTTTAATGTTGACTTTGTTCTTTGTCATTGCTTTTCCAAATTACTAGACAATTCTTTTATCCCTAATCGTCATCGTCTTCAAATATATCTTCTCTTTCAGCTAATACTGAATCAAACATTTTATCTTCGTCCTTTTGAATGTACCTACTCTCATTGTTACACGATACAATGTTTAGTCTTGCTTCTCCTATAACCTCTACTCCTATTTCATACTCAACTTCTACTGATATAGATGGTTTACCATCTTTACTAATAACCATTGTACCTACTATGTTAGGACTCTTGTTAATCCATGCTAAAACATGTTTGTTGTAATATTTATTATCTTCAATCTTATCTAACTGTATATTTTCACTAAATTTTACTATGTTCTTAGCTACTTTAGTATCTCCGCTAGCTTCATACCATACATGCACTTCAAATCTACCATTAACTGTTATATCCATTTTTTTAGGAGATATCTCATCAAAACTACTTTCTATTATTTCAGTATTTTTTATTGTGCAACCTAATATCTTACTAGGCTTTTTGTCATCTGTAGTGATATAAACAGCAGTTTGGAACGTTTCGGTAGCTTCTCCACAAACAGCATTGGTTATAATAGTTCTAATTTTACTCTGATTAGACTTAATACGTTTTTTGTCCATCATTTCCCTCCTCTACAATAAAACACTCTATTAAATATTATATTCAGCAAAAGTCCATACGTGATAATTAGTTGAGCAGAATAATATAGGTTTAAGTATAATACATACTCTTAGTAATTTTTATTCATTTAGTATTTATTCTATTCCTCCAATAATAATAAAGTCTCACATTTTTTTGATTTCAGAATAAGATGAATAAAAAAAGGAGGTATTGTATATGAAATATCAAGAGAATTACTTATGTTCAAAGGAAGAAAGTATTACGCAATTAAAGCAAATCTTTACACAAGTATTGAAAGATTCTTTAGAAATTGAAGGTAATAAGATTGAATTACCTAACGATAAAGATCTAGAAGTAAAAGTAAAATTTGATGAAGATTGCTGTGAATCCAAATTAACAATAAAAATCCAATGGCAAGAAGAATGTTGCTGCGAAGATGAAGATGAAGAAGATGAAGCTGAAGATAAGGATGAATTATAGGTAAATTTTAAAAAAAGGGGCTGTCTATCTGGCAGCCTCAATAACCGTTAATACATAGATTTAAGCGGAGGTTAATATGAATAAAATTATAGAAAAAGAAATATTAGAAATCTTAGAAAACTATGATTTAATAGTAAAATCAATAAAAACAGAATCCTATAAAATAAAAAAAGGTGTCTGGTGGATAAATACTAATAAAGGAACAAAAATACTTAAAATGCACACCTATAATAACGATTTACTAAAGTTTATATTAGATGCTAGCATATATTTATCTAACAATGGAGTTAACATACCTACTGTATTATTAACTAAAAACAATGAACGATTTGTTAAAATTGAAGATCGTTATTATGTTCTATCTCAAGCAATTAATGGCAATAAGTTCAATTATACAAGCAAAGATCAAATTAAGTCCATGGTCACTTCTTTAGCCAATTTTCATAAAGCATCGATTGGATTTAAGGCTAACAATAACCATAGTTACAGGACTCATCTAGGAAGATGGCTATCAAAAAGAACTGCTAAGGCTAATAGACTTAAAAAGTATTATGAAAATATAAATCAAAATAATCCTACTGAATTTGATCTAATTATATTAGATACATTCAAGCACTTTTATAAAAGAACCCTCAGCTCTATAACTGAGATTAATTGCGATAGATATAATAAGTGGACTGAATATGTTGAAAAGAATGGTAGTCTTTGTCATCAAGATTTTGCAGCTGGTAATTTAATTAAAACATCAAAAAATGAAATATTTATAATCGATCTTGACTCCGTCACTATCGATATTCCTGTTAGAGATATTAGAAAGCTATTAAATAAAATAATGAAAAAAAATGGTCAATGGGATATCAATTTAACACATGAAATATTATGTTGGTATAACAATGTAAATGCTCTAGAACATTGGCAATGGGATATTTTAAAATCTACACTACTCTATCCTCATTTGTATATAGGTATAATGAGCAAATATTATGAAAAAAGAGAAACAACATGGCCAGAATCAAAATATATTAGTAAGCTTAAAAACATAATAAATATTGAATATTCTCTAGAGGAAATAATAAACAATTTTCCTTATCCTAAAGGGGGTTAATTCATGCAAACAAAAACAGATTTAATACAACTCGCTAAAATTGTATTATCACAATATAATATAACATCAGATAATATAACAATAATGCAAAACGAAGGCATAAAAACGCTTTGGAAAGTAGTTACAGATGATAGTAAATATTGCCTAAAAAGATTGAAACAACCTCATGAAAAATGCATTTTCACCGTAAATGCACAAATCCATATTTATAATCAAGGGGGTAAAGTCCCTAAAATTTATAAAAACGAAAATAATGAACCAATAACTTACCTAACTGGCGAATCCTTTGTATTATATTCTTTTATCACTAATAAAACACTTAATTTTAAAAATAATCATCATTTAAGTCTTGCATTAAAGGGACTAGCACATTTTCATAAACATTCTTTAGGATATATACCACCAAAAGAATGCAAAATTTCATCCAAAGTTGGACGGATGCCATCTCAATATGTATCAATGCGTAATAGAATGGCAAAATGGAAGTCTATTGCTCTTGCAAACAAAACTTCTACAAACAATACTTATGTAAAGCACGTAGACTCTATCATATGTTTAGCGGATGAAGTTCTCAAACTATTAAATCATTCAAAATATGAACTCCTAACTGATTTTGAAAATCATTGTTTCCCTCTTTGCCATCAAGACTATGGATCTGGTAATGTTTTATGCCATGACAATGATTTTTATGTTATTGATTTAGATGGTGTTACCTACGATTTGCCAACAAGGGATCTGAGAAAAATACTGGGTAAACGAATGTCCAAAAATAGCTCACTTGATAATAACTTTATAAACACTATGCTTGATTGTTATACAAATGTATACCCTTTGTCAGTTGATGAAATTGAGCTATTATTAATAGATATGATGTTTCCTCACTGGTTCTTTGCTGACGTTAAGAATATATTTAAGAAAAACAAAAATGTAGAACCTTCTAAAATAAATAACACAGCTCGTTTCGAGCACAAAAAATTTAATATCTTGCAAGATATGCTTAAAGGAGGTATCCTATGAAACTAGCTTTTATTTGCACAGAAAAATTACCTGTCCCACCTGTAGCTGGTGGAGCTATACAAATCTATATCCAAGGAATATTACCTATTCTTTCAAGTAAATATAATATAACAATTTACTCTTTAGAACATAAATCGTTGCCATCTGACGAAATAATGAACTCTGTTAGATATGTACGTGTGAAAGGCAGGACTAAAGATGAATACATTAACAATATAAAGAAGCACATCAGTACATGTAAATATGATGTTATACATGTGTTCAATAGGCCTCTGTGGGTACTACGTCTTTTAAAATATGCCCCCGAGTCAAAATTTACACTTAGCTTGCACAATTCCATGTTCTTGCCTAAAAAAGTAGACTCTCTTCGCGCAAAAGAAATAATAGAAAAGGTAGAGTTCATCTCTACCGTAAGTAAATTTATCGCTGATGAAGTTGTAAGTTTATATCCTCAAGCTAAGGAAAAAATACACCCAGTCTACTCAGGAGTAATACTTGATCAGTATAAAACTATATGGGATAGTGAAAATCAACATAGAGTAGATATAAGAAAAAAGCTAGATATAGAAGATAAAAAAGTAATATTATATGTTGGAAGGCTTTGTAAAAAGAAAGGTACACATATAATAATGAAATCTCTAAAAAGTATTATGAAACAAAGAAAAGATGTTGCAGCTGTATTTGTAGGTAGTAAATGGTACGGGAGCAATCAAACTGATGATTTCATAAAGAAGATACAACACATATCAACTACATTAGATGGCCCTGTTATCTTTACTGGATTTTTACCGCCAGCAATTATTCCACATTATTATAGTATAGGAGATGTATTTGTATGCGCCTCTCAGTGGGATGAACCTCTTGCTAGAATACATTATGAAGCTATGGCATCTGGCCTGCCTATAATTACCACAAATAGAGGTGGTAACAAAGAAGTAATTAACGATAACAATGGTATATACATTGATGAATATGATAACCCAGATGTATTCTCTGAAAAAATCAATTATCTACTTGATAATCCATCAATAAGAAAAAGTATGGGAATGGAAGGTCGTAAACTTGCCGAAGATGAATATAACCTTAATAGAACTGCTAAAAAGCTTGATGAATTATTTGAATCAGTATATGAAACATCTCTATTTTTATAAGCAAATATTTTATAAATTTGCTTGTAGGTATTGCATTAATCACAAAAATATATATAATAGGATATGTAATCACGAATAATTATATATTTTCGTGTTAACTACTTTAATTAAAGGGGTGTGTATATTGTTAAATATTCCTAATATAATGGATCAAGTAAAGAAGAGAAATCCTGGTGAAAGTGAGTTTCATCAAGCAGTTGAAGAAGTACTAGAAAGTCTAGCTCCAGTATTTGAAAAACATCCAGAATACTTAAAAGCAGGTATTTTAGATAGAATTATTGAGCCAGAAAGACAAATAATGTTTAGAGTTCCTTGGTTAGATGATGAAGGCAATGTAAGAATTAACAGAGGTTTTAGAGTTCAATTCAACAGCGCTATTGGACCATATAAAGGTGGTTTAAGATTTCATCCATCAGTTTACTTAGGTATAATAAAATTCTTAGGATTTGAGCAAGTATTTAAAAACTCTTTAACAGGACTTCCTATTGGTGGTGGAAAAGGAGGATCTGATTTTGATCCTAAAGGAAAATCTGACGATGAAATAATGAAATTCTGCCAAAGCTTCATGACTGAGCTTTATAGACATATCGGAGCAGATTTAGATATTCCTGCTGGAGATATAGGAGTTGGAGCTAGAGAAATCGGGTTCCTATTTGGACAATACAAGAGAATCAAAAATGCATACGAGGCTGGTGTATTAACTGGAAAAGGCTTAACTTATGGTGGATCATTAGCTAGAAAAGAAGCTACTGGATTTGGTTTAGTATATTTCGTGAGAGAAATGTTAGCAGCAAACAATGATTCTTATGAAAATAAGGAAATCGTTATCTCTGGAGCTGGTAACGTTGCTATATACGCTTGCCAAAAAGCTCAAGAATATGGTGCTAAAGTTATAGCAATGTCCGACTCTAAAGGATATATTTATGATAAAGATGGTATAAAACTTGATACTGTTAAACAAATTAAAGAAGTTGAACGTAAGAGAATAAGCGAATACGTAAAGCATCATCCAAATGCAGAATATCATGAAGGACAAAGAAACATATGGACATTAAAATGCGATATAGCTCTTCCATGCGCTACACAAAATGATATAGATATTGAATCTGCAAAAGTATTAATTAATAATGGTGTAAAAGTTGTTGGTGAAGGTGCTAACATGCCATGCACAAACGAAGCTGTTAAAACATTCTTAGAAAACAATGTTCTAGTTGCTCCTGCAAAAGCAGCAAACGCTGGTGGAGTTGCAACATCTGCATTAGAAATGTCTCAAAACAGTATAAGATTATCTTGGAGCTTCGAAGAAGTTAATAATAAACTTAACGACATAATGGTTAATATATTTAAAGCTGCTGACAGCGCATCTAAAGAATATGGAATGCCTGGAAACTATGTAGCTGGAGCTAACATAGCTGGATTCTTAAAAGTAGCAGAAGCTATGATGGCACAAGGGTTAGTTTAGACATTAATTATAACTATATAGTCAAAAAGAAGTATAGTCAATGTACATGACTATACTTCTTTTTTATTACTTCCCAATCTACTTAACAGTGTATACTTTATAGTAACTCATTTATTATTAATTAATGATTATACTTACAGAGAATACCTTTTTTTGCACTTCTTATAAAAATACATTGTCATTATAATACATAAATACTCTGATAATGGCATTGTCATCCAGACACCATTCAGCCCTAATATTTTAGGTAATAAAAGAACAAGAATCATTTTAAATATTAACGATCTGCTAAAAGATATTATCGCAGAGTATTTACCATTATTTATTGATGTAAAAAATGCTGACCCTAGTATATTAAATCCATTTACAAAAAAAGCAAAACTACATATTGTAAAAGCCCTACCTGTCATCATAATTAAATCCAAATTAGTTCTTTCAAATAGATGTATTAAATGATATTTGAAAATATTGCAAATTGTAAAAGATACTAAACTTATACTCCCAATAGTTATTATTGAAATTTTAAGTAATTTTTTTATATTTCCTATCTTTTCCGCCCCAAAATTATAGCTTAACAATGGTTGTATTCCCATAGACAATCCAATAAATATTGATGATAGAAAGAAATTCGCATAAAGAACGATAGATATACTAGATACTCCTATTTTCCCTACTAATTTTAATAGCACTGTATTAAATATAAACGTTGTAATTCCTGTAGACAAACTAGATACCATTTCTGAAGAACCATTTGCTAATGAACTCTTTATAAATTTAGTATCTATCTTAACAAATCTAAATTTTAAACTTGAGTAATTCAAGCAAAAATAAAGCACTCCTATTATACCATTTATGAACGCTCCAAAAATAGTTCCCAATGCAGCTCCTGTCATTCCCATATCAAAAATATACATAAATACATAATTAAAACCTACGTTAGCAACACCTCCAATGATGGTTGCAAACATAGATAGATTAAATTTTCCTTCTAGCCGTAAAAAAACTTCTGTAAAGAACTTAATTACAAATCCTATTGATCCGAGTAAAATAACTGTTAAGTAATCTGTTGCTAACGGCAACAATTCTCCTTTTGCACCTAGAAGCTCAGCTATATCTTCAGCAAAAAATAAACCAATAATTAGATATATAAAAACTAATCCAGCTAAAATATATATCATGTTACTAAAATTTTCATTTGCTTCTTTTATCTTTTTTGCTCCAATATTTATTCCTATAATAGCTGAAGCCCCAATAACTACCATAAATACACTTCCAAAAATAAAGTTCGATGCTGGTAAAGTTATATTTAAACTGGCAAGTGCGCTACTCCCTAATCTATTGGAAATAAATATCCCATCTGTCATAGAATATACCGATATAAAAAGCATTGAAAAAATTGTTGGTAGAACAAACTTAAAGTAACTTTTCACATTTATGTTTTCAAAGTGTTTCTTCATTGTTACACCCTCTCATTATTATATTGACAAATTCCATTATAAACCCTATAGTAGTTATAGAGTCAATATATTTTAAAAAATAAGTGAGAGGTATCAGATGAAACGACTATATAAAATTGGAGAGGTCTCAAATATAAAAAATATAGACATACAAACATTAAGATACTATGATAAAATAGGTCTATTTTCACCAGCAATCATAGATTCAGATACTGGATATAGATACTACACTATAGAGCAATTTGTTGAGATTGATAAGATCAAATTCTATAAAAAAATCGGTTTATCTTTAAATGAAATGATTGAATACAAAAAAGTATCATCACTAGAAAAATCTTTAGATATATTACAAAAACAAAAAGAATACTTTGATATCGAAATAAAAAAGTTACAAGTTATATCTAATAATATTGATAATATTATTGAAGACATAAAAAGAGCTAAAGATGCTTATGAAAAAATAGGGAGTAAAATAGAAATTAGATACTGTGACCCACTTATAGGTATAATAGGTGATTGTGAAGATGTAAAAGATTGGTATCAGTTTGAAAATAAATTACTTGAACTGACTAAGAAATATCCAAATTATTCTGAAATAGGTCACAATTATGGTCTAACTTTCATACATGATGGCAATTTTTTATTAACTTCATATGGTGATAATATAAAAAAAATAATTTTGCCTGTAGATAAAACACTTATAGACAATCCTAATGTCCAAGAATATAAACTTGGAAATTGTATTTGTGTATATTTTATGGGAAATATTCCTGATTTTAATCAAATCTTAGTTCCCTCTTTAAAGCAGTATATTGAATCTAACAATATACAAATACGTGGTGATCTTGTAACAACAACCATTGCAGATTCATTTATTGTTCACAATAGCTCAGAACACATTACGGAAATAAAAATACCTATACTCTAGAGTTTATATTTTACTATTTTTTAATAGGTATTTGAATCTCTGTAAGCCACAAATCTTTATCGTCCTTATTCCAAATACCATCTATATAAGATTCTCTTGGATTTCCAATTACATTGTATCCATTATCATCAATCCATTTATATGCAAACCAATGAGCTTCTCTTAAAGTTTCGTATGACCCACGATGAAGTAAACATAAGGCTTCATCTACTTTTTCAATCACTTTGTACTTAACTAAATTTGAATCGTCACAAAGCTCAACTACAGCCTCACATGTTTCAACATCTATATTCTTTTCTTTATATTCTCCATCGTGATATATATTAAAGCAATATTCTGGCTCTGCGCATACAGCTCCTTTTCTACGCATTTCTAATCCCATCTTTGGTATTATTTCAAAATATTCATCATAACTGCTAGCGATAAAACGCATTGATGCTACATTTACTCTAGGTAAACTTCTTACGACTGGATTGTACTTTATATGCTCATCATTACTTAATATTTTCATGTAATTTTTTATTTGTAGTATCTTCTTTTTATTATCGTTGATTACTTGGTTTAGTTCTTTTTCTTTAAGCTTTAAAAACACTTCCACACTTATAGGTTGGTCAACAATATGCATAATATCTGTTAACGATAATCCCATTTGCTTTAATGTTATTATTTTGTGTAATTTTGGAAGTTGATTACTTGTATAATACCTATATCCAGTCTCATCGTCAATGTATGCTGGCTTTAATAGCCCAATTTTTTCGTAGTATCTAAGTGTTTTTGTAGTTATTCTATTCATTTTTGAAAATAAACCTATTCTATACAATTGCTTTCACCTCTATTCAAAATCGTATCTGAAAAACTTTACAGATACAATCAAACTAATTACACTTACGATAATCAATATAATAATAATTTTATCATATTCTTTCAATGTGTTTCCTAAAGAAATTGTTTTTAACATTTTTATTCCTTGTGTGAGTGGCATAATTTCAGAAAATCGCTGTAACCCTCGCGGCATAATTTCATAAGGTACTGTCGCTCCAGAGAGTAAAAACATTGGAAAATATGCCAGTGTACATAACAAATTTGCGGTTTTTATAGAGTTAGACACACTCGCAATTAAAATACCTATGCTGTAAATCACTATTAGTAAAAATAAATATACTATTATAAACTGAATTATTGATCCTTTCATAGTATAGTCAAATGCAAATCTAGCAATGATATAAACTATAGATGATGATACTACTGCGAAAATAAAATTGTTTAAAAATTGAGCTAATAATAGTAATAATGGAGATGTGGGAGTAACTTGAAACCGTTTTAAAACTTTCTTTTCTCTGTAGTTTGTTACTGTCAATGGAATCCCCATAAGCCCTGTAGCACATATACCAATGGTTACTACTGCACTAAATGATTGTCCTATCTTTATACTGTTACCACTATACAAAACTCCTAGTAACATCATCAACCCTGCAGGCAATAAAACACCAAATAGCATACCTGAGAATTCTCTCATCGATAATATCAGTTCGGTCTTTGTTAAAACTCTTAATCTATTCATAATATCCCTCCTCATTTGTGTAAAACAGATACGCTTCTTCAAGGTTTTCCTTGCCAGATAACTTTAATATTTTAGTAGGCGAACCTTTGATGATTTCTATCCCATTATCTATAATCATTACTCTATCACACAAATATTCAACTTCGTCCATGTAATGTGATGTTAAAAAAATTGTAATACCTCTGTTCTTAAGCTCTTTCAAAGCTCCCCACATTTCCCTTCTAGCTTTTGTATCTAAACCTGTTGTAAGCTCATCTAAAAAAACAATTTTTGGATTATTTATCAATGCTAATATTACTGATAGTTTTTGCTTTTCTCCTCCTGACAATGTAGATACCATTTGTTCCTTTTTATCGACCATCCCAAACTGTCTCAATAGTGCTTTCCAATCACTAGTAGTTTTGTATAACGTTGAAAGCATCATACAAATCTCTTTTACCTTTATTCTATCAGGATAATAACTGGCTTGAAACTGCACTCCTATTTCTTCAAATAGCTTTTTTTTATCTTTCTTTGGATTCATACCTAGAATTTCAACATTTCCACTATCAAATGTTTTTGTACCTAGTGTACATTCTATGGTCGTTGATTTCCCAGCTCCATTTGGTCCTAGTAAACCAAATACCTCTCCTTTATAAAGTTCAATAGTCAGATTGTTTAAAACAGTAACATCACCATATTTTTTTGTTAAGTTATTGATTATTAGTGCTTTATTACTCTCCCTCATACTTTTCACTCCTTTAGGTAAGCTATAATTTATAGCTTACACTTTGCTCTAAGGACAATGTCAAGTAGTTTTATGCATAAAAAAACAGAGACGTAACATCTCCGTTATTTGTCATCAATTTATGATTTTAATTTGTTCAAAAACTCATCAAATTTCTTCTCTGTCATATTATTACCTGCTTTATAATACTTTTTACCCTTAAGTTCATCAGGTAAATATTGTTGCTTAACATAGTTAGTTGGATAACTATGAGGATATAAATACTCTGTACCTCTCCCTAGTTTGCTAGCACCCTTATAGTGTGCATCTTTTAAATGACTTGGTATGTCACCTATCGTCTCTAAGCTGATATCTGCTAACGCTTTATCTATAGCACTTATGGCAGAATTTGATTTTGGTGAACTTGCAAGTAAAATCACTGCTTGTGCTAATTGTATCCTAGCTTCTGGAAAACCAACCTTTAAAGCTGCATCTACACAGTTATTAACTATTGTTATAGCATTTGGATAAGCCAGGCCTATATCTTCACTAGCTATTACTAGTAATCTCCTACATACTGATTTTAAATCTCCTGCTTTTACTAGTCTAGCTAAATAGTGTAATGATGCATCTACATCACTACCTCTTATAGATTTTTGAAAAGCACTTAATGTATCGTAATGACTATCACCAAACTTATCAAAGCTAAATCCTGTTGTCTGTGTACATTCTTTTGCTATATCTAAATCAATCTTAAAATTTTTTTCTTTGAGGTTTGAATATATAGCTATCTCTAAGTCATTTAGTGCCCTTCTCATATCTCCATTTGATATATTTGCTATATACTCTATTGCTTCATCGTCGTATCTTATTTCTCTATCTAATCTATTTGATACAACATTCACAGCCCTTATCAATCCTTTATACACATCATTTTTACCAATTTTCTTAAACTCAAATATGGTTGATCTACTTAGTATAGCATGAAATATAGTGAAAAAAGGATTTTCTGTTGTACTTGATATCAGTGTTATCTCTCCACTTTCAATGTATTTGAGCAGAGATTGTTGTTGCTTTTTATTAAAATTCTGAATCTCATCTAAGTAAAGTAGCACCCCATTATTTGTCATAAGCGTACCTAAGTCACCTATAATATTTTTTATATCTTTTAGTGAAGCATCTGTTGCGTTAAGCTTATAGAGCTTTTTATCTGTAGCTTTTGCAATAATGTTTGCAACAGTAGTTTTCCCCGTCCCTGGTGGACCATAAAATATCATATTTGAAATATGATTTGAATTAATAATCTTATTTAATAACTTGCCCTTACCTAATATATGCTGTTGACCCACTACATCTTCTAAGGTAGTTGGTCTAACTACATCCGCCAATGGTTTCATACACATCATCCTATTATTTATAATATCAATTTTTTCATAATATTTATTACCTTATCTATATCTTCTTTACTCACATAATAATGAGTTACAAATCTATACTCTCCGTTGTCTATACCGTTTACTTTTATATCATTTTTATGTAAGCCTTCTACCAAGTCTTTCTCACTTATAAGTGAATCAGGAATCTTAAAGAATACCATATTTATGTCTGTTCTATCCTTCTGTACCTTTATACCATCTATTTTAGACAGCTCACTTACTAAATATTTTGCATTATCATGACTTCCTTTAAGTGTTGGTAGTATTTCCTTAAGCCCTACTATTCCTGCAGCAGCCAAAACCCCAACTTGTCTTAGGCCACCGCCCATTAATTTTCTATTTTTTCTGGCTTTATCTATAAACTTTTTATTACCCACTAACATAGATCCTATAGGCGCACATAATCCTTTGGATAAACAAAACATCACACTATCTGAATATTTTGCGATTTCACTAGCATCTACCTCTAAAGCAACGGCTGCATTGAATATCCTAGCCCCATCCAAATGAACAGGAATATTTCTTTCTCTAGCTATATTATATATATCTCTCATATTTTCTAGAGGTACTACTGCACCTGTTGAGTGAGCATTTTCTAAACATATCAAACCTGTGTCAGGAAAATGAATATCTTCCTCTCTTATTGCCTTTTTCACTTTAGCAGGATCCATCATACCATTTTCACCTTGCATAATCCTAAGCTGTACATTCGCTATTACAGCTGATGCCCCTACTTCATGAGCAAATATATGGCTTTCTTCATGTAGTATTACTTCATCGCCTCTTTTAGTATGTGTAAAAACAGCCAATTGATTACCAAATGTTCCACTAGGCACAAATAAAGCTGACTCTTTACCTAACATTTTAGCTGATAATTCTTCTAGTTGCTTAACCGTAGGGTCATCTTCATATACATCATCTCCTACTATAGCATTCATCATTGCCTTTCTCATATTTTTTGTTGGTTGGGTTACCGTATCACTTCTCAAATCTACAATTTTCATAAAATTCCCCCTACAATCTTGTCTGCATAATTAACATTAATTCTATATTATATTTTATCATGATTTTATAGCTGAATAAATATAATAATTGTTTTAAACCTTAAAATAGACCTTGACCCAAAATACAAAACTTCATATTTATATAAAATAAAGGCTACTTACACAAATACATATAGATATTTTATGTTAAGCAACCTTTATTTCAATATTTTAATTTTTTACTATTATAAGATTTCTTAGTTGTGACTAATCCAATATCTATCTTTTGCATTTCCAAAACTTGCTTTACATTTACATAAACTAAAACTAAAATTTACTCAACTCTGCTAAAAATGCTTTAGTTTTTACTCCCACTCACTGTCTTTCTAAATATTGAGATAATATAGTGCGATTTGAACTAAATATGATCACTTATGTTTCTTTCAGATGTAAAAATAGATTCTGTAATACATGCAAATCACCTTATGTTAATGTACGAGCGATTCATTGTTGTTCAACTTGAAGAAGAATATATTTTTAATGTTATTGATAAATCAAAAAAATTCAGCCTCTTTACCTTTACCAATCTTGTGATAGCACTATGGCATTTATACTAAACCTCTAGGTGTAAAATATCAATATAGCAAATAAGTTCAACTGCTTCTATAGGTTTGTTTTGTCATGCTATTTGGGTATAACGATTTTTTTGCCTTCCATCAATAAAGTTGAACTTTTCTATTAAATAAAAAAAGAGCATTGCACTAACAAACAAACTTTAGCTAGTGCAACAGCTCTGCTTTATCTAACATATATCCCAATTGCTTTGTCGAATGAAACAGATAATTCTGGCGTTTCACATATACAATTACAATTAGATTTATGACTAAACAAAGTTTCTAAATTAACTTTTTTAGTTAGTTTTTTCATCTTGCTACCTCCTTTTTTTTGGTTATTGTATATAATTCTATTTTATTTTATATATTCCTTCTAATTATGAAATAATTTGTTATTTTTTTGTTTTTATACTACTCTGTACTCTCTTCTTTTTCTCCTAGTTACCTTTTTTTGGTATTATGTAATATAGTCAAAAGATTTTATTTTTCTCAAGTTTTAGTTATTCCTAAACCTAAAGTGTTACATTTCATCAGGTTGACTATAAAAGTTGCCTTAAACCGATGGATTTAACTCCATTAAAAACTTTAATACAAGATATTTAATCCTAGATAAGCTGCAAAATACTATCTAGTATTTTCTCTAATATTAAATTATTATGTTATAAAATCATAAAAAAGGGGCTTAACCCCTTTTTAATTTCTTTAATTAATATCTTTGTGTATACATTCTGTCACGTGAATCATGTAATCCGCCCATCAAGCAAATGCAGTTACACATCATTTTAGGACTGCTTATTGCTTCAAAGTTAGCTTTCTTAGCTAGTTTTTTCATATTGTATCCTCCTTTGTAATATATTGTTTTGCATTATATGTGTATTATTCTATTTTTTTATTTAAATTCCTTTATTTTGAAATGAAATTTTGCGTTTATTTAAATAATTATACGGAAGATGCAGTATGATTAAAACTTCCTTTCTCGTGATACATATGACCGAAGTAGTATATATTTCAATTTTTTCATATAGAATTACTATAATAAAAAGAGGATATCTAATAAGATACCCCCTTTGTAATCCTAATTAATATACTAACCCATTATTTCTACAGCTTCTAAATAGCCTGGACATCTACAATTACTATTAGCTGTAACTGTTAGACTTAAAGTTTGCTTTTTCTTTAATTTTTTCATGTTTTCCACCCCCATTTATGTCATAATATTATATTTCTACATATTTATTTAATTTCCTTCTTTTTTTTGATATTATATATATTTTTTTATATTATATTATTTTTTTCATTATATTCTTTATATGACCATTGCAATTACTAATGTTTGGTAAAATTATTATTTGTATTGACTTTATAAACTATCAGCAGTACTATAAAATTAATTCCAAAACCACATAATTAAAATTTTAGACATTATAAGAGAGGTGTTAAAAATGAAAAACAGTTTTAAGATTTTCTTATCATTACTTCTTTGTTTCGTAGTTTTTGGTACAAGCTCAATAACACATGCAAGTGATACATCATCTACAGCACCTAAAGTAATAACGGACAATGAGTACGCACAATTACAATCATCTTATAACAAACTTATTGATCATGCTAATGCAAACGATATTCCTCTTGGTTTAACTTTTGATATATTTACCAGGGAATATTTGGTTACTGGGTATGATAGTGTAAATGAATACACTAATGTATATTATAATATGTTAAAGGAAGTACCTAAAAATACAGAAGTTCATACCGATTCTGTTATTTTAACTTCTAAAGGTAACCCTTTTTCATGGCATTATAATACAGGAACATCATTGCCTAGAAAAGCTAACTATAGTAAATATAATTTACTAAATGTTTGTCAGCCTGGCGATGTTATATATGAAGCAAATGGAGGTTTTGGAATAACTGGACATATTGCAATAGTAGAAGGAAAGTTTTATGACGCAACCCAAAATCAGTACTATATCAGAGTAATAGAAGCAAATCAACACGGAGTATGTAGAGGTGTACTAGATGATGATAGAGTTGATACTCAAAGAGACTACATCTATAGAGTTACTTCTGCAACAGCTGAAAATAAAAACAATGCAGTTGAATTTTGTAAAAGTCAATTTGGTAAACCATACATTCTAGACTTTGCTAAACATACTAGCGCGGATACAAAGAGTTGGTATTGTTCTGAATTAGTGTGGGCTGCTTACATGAGAGAAGGTATTAATATTGAAACACAATATTGGTTAAATGAACCAGGAGTATCTCCAAGGGATATATCTAGAAGTGATAAAGTAACACTAATAAATATAAATAAATGATGAGAATAAAGGGGCTATCTACATTCTAATGTGTGATATGCCCCCGTTATCTTTATTGATTATATATTTTAACTTTTATATTAATACTTTATCTACATATTCAGATGTAGAGCTTCTTAATATTCCTGTATAAGTTAGCTTAAATGAGATCACATCACCTACTTTATAGTCCTTACACTTTGTTACATCTAGCAGTAAATGATCACCACTTCCACCTATTATACTTATATCTTTATCTAAAGGGATGATATCCTCTAAGCTTATATCCTGTCTTCCTATTGCACATATAGCTCTTTTTATTATGCCTTTATCCTCAAACTCTGGTTTATTTCCAAACGCATCCATCCCTATTTCTCCAATAGGTACTGATGGTTTTTCTTGTAGCTCTATTAATTCAGCCTTCATTATAAAGCAATCATCATACATATTTTCTATTTGATTACCAAAGGCTGTTTCTCTACCAAGTGCTAAAGCTTCTCCTAGTCTTAGCATATTTATATCACTTGGCATATTTCCTTCTTGCAATAAATAAATATTACTCGAATTACCACCAGATATAATTTCTAAATCATAGCCTATCATATCTTCAATTTTCTTCTTATAATATGATAGCTTTGACAAATTATCGTACTTTGGTATTACTCCACCATAGCACGTAAGATTAGTGCCTATACCTATTAATTTGACTCCATCTAGTTTCTTAATATTATTAACGAATTCATCAACTTTTTCTTCGTTAAACAAACCTTCTCTTAAATCTCCTAAATCAAGCATTAGTATTACTCCGTGAATTTTCCCAAGTTCTAAAGCAGCTTTGGACAATAGTTTTACTGTTTCTATCTCTGAATTTAAAGATATATCTGCATATTTAACTATTTCATTTACTCTACTTTGCATAGGAAGCCTTAAAAGAATCTTTTTTAAATCAATATGTTGCAATTGCTTTAAGTTGTTAATCCTTGAATCTGCTAAATACTTTATGCCACAACTTACAATCGCTTCTACTACTTCTTTATTGGCACAAAAAACCTTTGTAACTGCAGCTATATCTACATTATTTTTATTACACATATCAATGAGTACTTTTGTATTGTGTTTTATTTTGTTTAAGTCCATTTCTATACATGGATAACTCATTTAGAAACCTCCTTATGGTAAAGTGTCGCCTATATTTTATGGCGACACTTCAAATTTATGATTCGTTAAAATTGAGACTTTTTTTCAGAAGCTTTACACTTGACTCTGGGTACTTTTTAGAAAGTACACCCATAGACGCCATTATATAATATTCATCTTTGTATATCTTAGCCTCTTTCTTAGGAAATAGCTCATTACCCTTTGAGTCTTTTATTATCATAGCCATAATCTCTTTACTTTTTTCTAACCTAGTCAATGCTCCGCCAGTTCCAATTATATATTTAACATTTGTTAAATCTTTTCCTTCCGCTAGCGTACATTTTCCTGAAGGCCCAAACAAATCTCTAAGCTTTCCTGCATGTCTTTGCACAGCAGTAATTACAGCTTCTTTTGTAAGTTCCTCAACAAATCTTTTTTCTATATCAGTTTTAGGAATAGGCCTGTGATTTTCTATAATACCACTCAATTCTTCCTGTGATATCTGCATCCTCTTTGCTAGTTCATCTGTACCTATCAAATCCACAATATTTCTCATATTTACATAAACACCTAAATCTCCTTCAACTGTTCTTTTTGAAACAGGCTCGGGACTTATAAGTATTCTGCTTATTTCCTCACTGCCCTCTGTCACAGAGTGTACATCAGTCGTAGCACCTCCAACATCTATAGTTAACAAATCATCTATATCCTCTTTGAGAACTTTGGATGCTAATAGCACTGCTCCTGGTGTTGGTATGATAGGTCCATCTACCATATCTCTAACCTTACTCATCCCAGGCGCATTTGTTATATGCTCTTCAAATACGTCTTGTATGACTTTTCTTGTAGGTTCTATATTTAGTTGATCTATTTTAGGATAAACATTTTCAACTACGTATAGTTTGTTCCTAGAGTCCGCAAATATCTCTTCTATTTCTTCTTTGTTTTCAATGTTACCTGCATAAATTAACGGTATATCTAAGTCTAACTCTCTTATTAGCTCTGCATTGTAAATAGCCGTATCTCTCTCACCATAGTCTACTCCACCTGCAAGCAATATAATATTGGGCTCCATCTCTTTAATCTTTTTAATATCTGTTCTTCTTAGTCTTCCAGCTGTTATTAGATGTATATTTGCTCCAGCCCCTAGAGCAGCTTCTTTAGCTGCTCTAACTGTCATATCATATACTAATCCATGAACTGTCATTTTAAGTCCACCAGCCGCACTACTAGTTGCAAACATCTCACTATACTCTAAATCACTGGTTCCAAGATTTTCTTTGAGATTGTCTATAGCACCCTTTAACCCTATATTTACATCTCCTTGCATAACTGTAGTAGGTGATTGTCCTTGACCTAAAAACTGAATTTCACTACCTTCTTTTACTCCATTAAAAGCATTAACTACCGTAGTGGTACTACCGATTTCAGCGATCAAAACATCTATTTTCATTATTCCGCCTTCATTTCTCTTCTTTTTTTAACTAAGAATGTCGCAACATCTACACCTTTTGATCCTCTACCAAAACCAGCATCTATACCTTGCTTAACAGCCATTTCTGGAGTAACTTGTGTTCCACCGGCAGCTATCATGATTTTCTCTCTGATACCTTTTTCTATGCAAAGCTCATTGATTCTTTTCATATTTTTGTAATGGATATCATCGTGACTAATTATAGTTGAAGCTAATATGGCATCTGCATTTAGCTCTATAGCAGCATCCACTAATTTCTCAACAGGCACTGACGTTCCAAGGTAGTGACACTCTATTCCATATTTCTCTATTCCACCATGTTTAATATCTATTATCTCTCTTAAACCAACTGAATGCTCATCTTCACCAACTGTTCCTGCAACTATCTTCATTGGTTTATCTTTTACATCTGCTCTGATCTCATCATCAGTCATAACTATTGGCTTAGGAGGTATTACTAAATCATTGATATCTATTGTAAAAGGAACTTTTCCTTTCATCTCTATTCTCGTACCTTCTGATGTTTGCATTATTTCCTTATGGATAACCTCTACTTCTTCAAGGTTCATTTTCTTACCAAACTCAAGTGCTGCAAATTCAGCAGTTCTTTCATCTGTAGGTAACATCATAGTTATCAATATAGTACCATCGCCTTGCCATTCCATTTCTGGCTTAAGAAGTGAACTCTCTCTTAGATGCTTATTTTCCTGCATTCTCTTATATACATTGTCACTCTCATCAAGTTCATCAATGTATATTATCTTATCTCTATCTTCAAATGAACACCCATCTATCAATGATGCTGGATTGCTTGTAGCGTTTTCATCATATTGAGCAACATTGTTGTATCCATATAGAGCAGTTACTGGAGCCATGTAATCTTCATCTCTATCATAAACTGTACCTACTCCAACTCCACCGTTTATTTTTCTAGCTATTCCATCTCCATTTCTTTCTGGATAGTAGCCTGAATCTACAAAGAAGCCTTGCTCAACAGCATTAAAATATCCACCTATTTCTAGTATTTCTTCCATGAATAATACTGCTCTTTCTTTAAGTTCTCTAACTTTATCAGCTAAAAATCCTTCTTCTCTTTTCAGTTCTAGCATATCCATTAATCCATCCATACCTACTAGAGCCTGTTTAGCAGTATCTGTTCCTTCTATGTTAAATATATGCCATGGAACATTTCTGCCTTCATCAGGTGTGATAGTAGACTGTATCTCTGCTCTTGTAAGTTTAGATATCAATAGATTTAGCGTATGTGTTACTGTCGCCTCTCTAGTCGATGAACCCATATATTTAGTGTTTTGTTGAGCTCTCATCTTGTACTCTCTAAACATCTCACGAAGTGCTACTGCATAAGGTAAATCAAGCTTCATACATGGTGCAGGTGGTGCTGTAGGAGGTACAGTAGATAAGCATATATTTTCTTTTTTCATACCTGCTTTTACTGAGAATATTGAGTTTATAGCATGTTGTACCATAAGCTCAGGCATAACTTTCCATGCTTCTCTAGCTGTAGCATTTGCATTATGTGCTCCATCTATCTGAGCAATGTCAGCCCATGCCATAACTTTCTTAGCATTTGCTGCATCAACAAATGATCTAATCATATTTACATTCCTATAAAGAACGTTATACTGTGGATCTTGATGTGCTCCGTTTACACCTTCTTCTGCAAACATTACAGCAACCTCAGGACCTGCAACACCACTTACATATGAATGATAGTTTATAGGACGACCTACTTCTTCTTCTATCATATCTAGTGCTTTTCTCTGTGCTCTTACTTGCTTTCTTGTAACAGGTATACCACCTATACCTTGTGGTGAGCCTTCTATTAATCCATCAAAGTGACTCTGCCCAGCAGTTCTGATAACCATTATATGATCAGCTCCATGCCATGCAGCCATTCTCATTCTTCTGATATCATCTTCAAATCTACCAGATGCAATCTCTGTAGTTATTACACTAGTTGGTTGTGGGTCTATGTTATCAAAAAAGTGTGCTGCTGGTAATGGCTCGCTTTGCTCTAATCCCTTACTACAATCTGAATATTCAAATTTCCCTATTTGTGCTTTTCCTAGTGGCTCTCTCCAATGCCAACCTCTTCTCTTTGGAGCGTATTTATCTAAATCTTTTAATATATTCTCTATATTAAGCTTTTCATTTGGTTTTAATTTCATTATTTCGCACCTCCGTCAAAAGCTTTCTCTACTGTCTCCCAAAGTTCATCTTTCATTAATCTAAGCCCTGCGTCTCTGACACTTAAATTATTTAATTTAGCCGCCTTATATATTACATGACCTGCACCTTTACCCATTAATCCTTTATCTATAACTTTGTTAACTAATTCTTTAGCTTCTATACTAGAAAAACCCATTCTAAGTAATATTGATCTTTCTATTGATGGAGAAGTACTCTTTTCAGCTAATTCTATTATAGG
Source organism: Abyssisolibacter sp. ZYX002 (assembly GCF_056892235.1). Classification (NCBI taxonomy): domain Bacteria; kingdom Bacillati; phylum Bacillota; class Clostridia; order Eubacteriales; family Clostridiaceae; genus Abyssisolibacter; species Abyssisolibacter sp. ZYX002. Next base: position 298,484 of record NZ_JARMXH010000001.1, on the reverse strand, counting down.
ATCAATTATTTGCTCTGCTAATTTCCAAAATCGTTCTTCTAATTGAGCCTCTGTTAAATCTTTTAGATGTGCTCTTCTCGTTTGAAAATCGTCTGCTCTACTCATTAAGTCATCCCTCCTAAAAATTTATGTTAATCTCTTTAAGTAAATTTTTCACATATTCTTCATCTCTATTTATTTCTTCTGTTAAAAAGCTAATATCTTCGTTTGATACACTTGTTAATTTATTGTTTTTGACTGCGTTAGTAATCAATGACTTTCTGAGTTTATCCATATCTATGTCCTTTGCTTTGATAAGCTCTGGACTACTTGGCAAGATTATATTCTTTCCTGGTATTTGTTCTTTTGGATCTCCTATGATTACTTCTATTCCGTTTTCTTTTGCAAAGGACAGCTGTGGTTGAATGTGTTTTCCGGCACCAGTATATTCTGTCTCTTGTACTACTATAATCTTATCTTCATCTAGCTCTTGAGCTAACGAAAAGGCTGCTGTCAATGAAGTATTACCTGCTGGCCCTCTTTCTAATCCTTCTAACTGTGCAAGAGCTTCTGTTATATAGAATACTTCTCCTTGGGTCACAGTTAGATATCTATCCATATATCTAAGTGGTCTTGCAGCTGACCTTGGAACATCTGATCTATCTGGCCATGTTGAAAATGGCATACCAAAACCTGTGTGTCCAGTTGTAAATGATTTCTTATTAAACTGGTTGTCGCTTGCCATATGCAACCCTTTTAAATCTACACTAGCACCAATAATCTGCACATTACTTGCTCCTGCCTTAATCAAACCTCTAGCTGTACCTGTAAGATTTCCACCACCTGCGTTAGTTGCAACTACAACATCAGGATCTCTTCCTTCTTTCTCTCTAAACTGCATAGCAATCTCATATCCTAAAGTTTCTACACCTGCTATACCAAATGGAGTATATAATGATGCATTAAAGTATCCTGTTTCTTCTAATAACAATAAGAAATAATAAAACAACTCTGGCCCTACTGTTAATTGAACAACCTCTGCTCCATAAGCCTCACATTTTCTAGCCTTTTCTATGATCTCTGGCTGACCTTTCCATTTTGAATCATAGCATTCTTGTACTATTATACAATCTAGACCATGCATAGCAGCTTGACTTGCTACTGCCGCTCCATAATTTCCACTTGTTGCAGCTATAACTCCTTTATAGCCCAATTTTTTAGCATGATAAACTGCATTTGCAGCTCTCCTAGCTTTAAAACTACCTGAAGGATTACTTGCTTCATCTTTTACAAATATTCTAGCACCCTTACCCTTAGGTGCAAATTTTCTTGCTACTTCAGTCAGATTTCTTAACTCATATATTGGTGTATTCCCCACACCTGTTCTTCCTTGTATTTCTATCATTTCTTCTAGCGTATATCCTGTTTCTTTCATCATTCTTTCATAATCAAAAGATATACCATCAGCTTCGAATTCTTTGTAATCTATTCCTACAGCTTTTTTCATTATTTCATTTTTTCTAGACATAACGGCTAAATAACTATTATCTTTCATTATTTTCACCTGCCTTTAATATTTCTCTAAGCTGTCTTCCTATATACATAAGCTCAGGTACAAAATTCCCATAATTATGTTTATATACTGGATTTACTTCTAGTAGCTTACCTTTCATTTTTCTACCAATATAAGTTTCAACTTCAACTATATCTCCTATTTGGGCTTCTTCATCAACTAAAAATCCTTTATCCCACAGTTCAAGTGGAACTTCTTTAGTATCCTCTGGCACCTGTGGAGCTCTTTGGTCAGGAGTCAATACGATATTGTGAATTCTCACCCAATCTCCTTTTTTAGCTAACATTTAATCAGCTCCTTTTTATTAATCTCTATCTATTAAATCTCTCATATCTCCCATTATTGCTCTAGGTACTGGTAAATCTAACATAGTCTTTAAACCAGCTTTAGAGTTAATTACGTGAGGTATCATATTTACACACATAGCTATAGTTCCTATTCCACCTGGCACCTCTGGTTTGATACTCATATTGATATCTGGTGTACCTTTAATAGTAATATAATCACCTGTGTCTGTTCCTTCTAATTGAGGTTCTACTTGTTGTGGATGTACCATTTCTACCTTTAAATCTCCATCAACATAACCATAGCCTAACATATTACAACCTGCAACATTACCTGGCTGTACTTCCACATACTTAGTCTTTCTATATACATTCGATACTATTGGAGCCATTGTTTGCTTTATTTCGTCACTTAACTTCCAACCAATAGCATCTGTTATCATACCTATTGATTCAGCAAATCCTACATGTCCTGCAAGTGTTCCATCTTCAGCACCTTTAATAAACTCTTCCTTAGTTATACCAACGCCTTGTTCTTCCATAACAGCATGCCCAAATGGAGATAAACTGTTAACTCTCTCTGCTTTAATATGGTCAACATCTATACATGCTCCTGTTAAAGTAACAACTAATAAATCCATTATTAATCCTGGATTTATACCAGTACCTAATACTGTTACTCCATTAGCTTTTGCTATTTCATTAAGCTTTTTAGCTAGCTCTGGCTCTTGTGCTTGAGGGTATGCCATTTCTTCTGCAGTTGAAACTATATTGATTTTTTTCTCTAATATCAGTTTCAATTTATCAAAAGTCTTAGCTGTAAATGAATCAGTAGCTATAAGAGCAACATCAATGTTCTTATTACTTGTTACTTCTTCTATATCATTACTAATTATAACCTCTGCTCTATTTCCTTTATCTACTCCTAATACTTCATACATGCTCTTTCCAACTCTTGCTTCATTTCTATCACATACACCAACTATTTCTACACCTTTTTTCTTTAATAGCATGTCAGCCATTCCACTTCCCATAGCTCCAAATCCCCAAATTATTACTCTAACATTTTCCATTAAAATACACCTCCAAGTTTTATTATTAATTCTTAAAATGAATATCTCTTTGAGATAACACCTTAAATATAATGACACTAATTATTATTTGCAATATCTGTGCCAAACTTTAGATAAAATTCGTTATATTTCATAAAAATAAGTGAATTAGCAAAACCTTGTATTTTGTAAGCTTTATGGCACGAAAATAGAAAAAACTCCTAAAAAATAACTGCAAATCATTTTGCAGTTATGCGCAAAATATTTTGCAGTTTATTTAGATTTTATATCATATTTTTTTATTTTATGTTGCAAGGTTTGTCGTTTTATGTTTAATAGTTTTGCTGTCTTTGATATATTAAAATCAGTTTCGCTAAGTTTTACTGTAATAAGTTCCTCTTCTATTTCAGCCATAACCTCAGGTAATGACTTGTTTTTGTTCATATTCTTTAGTATCCAATCATACTCACTATTAGCTTTCCTATTAAAATAATGTGTATCTTCAAAAAAATGACTAAAATACTCTTTTTTTAGCACGTGTTCATCATCAGCAATCATATTCATTGCCGATTCTATTTTGTTTTGAAGCTCTCTTACATTCCCGGGCCATTCGTATTGCTTAAATATTTCTAAAGTACTATCTGATATCATCCAGACATCTTTATGAAATTTCTTATTATATTTTTTTATAAAGCAATCACATAGAAGTTTCATATCATTTTTTCTATCGCTCAATTTTGGTATCTCTATAGATAAAACTCCTATTCTATAATATAAATCTTTCCTAAGCCTACCTTCTTTTATTGCATCTTTAGGGTTTTCATTCATCGTCGCTATTATTTTTACGTCTATAGGTATGTCTTTTAATCCGCCTACTCTCCTAATATATCCTTCCTGCAGTGCTCTAAGCAGTTTACTTTGTAACAAGATACCCATAGAATTAATCTCATCAAGTAACAATGTGCCACCATTAGCTTGCTCAAACAATCCAGGTCTATCTATAGCTCCTGTAAACCCTCCCTTTGACGTACCAAATAGTATGCCTTCCAAAAGAGTTTCTGGAAGTGCCGCACAATTCTGAGCTATAAAAGGTTTACTTCGCCTATTGCTTTCATTGTGTATGCTTTGTGAAAACAGTTCTTTCCCTGTTCCTGTCTCTCCATATATCAAAACACTTGAAGTAGTTTTAGACGCTTTTTTAGCTAAATTTATAGCTTTTTTTAATGGATCACTACTTCCTACTATATCATCAAAAGTATATAATCTCTTTGTTATACTCTTAGTTATACTTTGACCTTTGAATTTCTTAGTAATTAACTGATCTTGCAAGTCTATAACCTGCTCTGACAATTCCTTTATCTTTGTAACATCCTCTGCTATTTCTACGGCTCCCAATCTATTTTCACCATCAAATAGAGGTATAGTAGTATTTATAGTTGTTATGCTTTTACCTTTATAATTTGAATATGTTTGCTTTCTTTGTTCTATTATTCGTCCTATTTTCATTGCTGTTATAAGAGTGCTCGAATCTTCATCTAAACTAGGAAATATATCCAATATAGGTTTATTCATTACTTCTGATCTCTCTATTCCTTCAAGCTTCGCCATTGCTTCGTTATATAAAATGGTTATACCCTTTTTGTCTATTACATGTATCCCTATATTGATGTGGTGCAAAATTTGTTGCAGTGTGCTAAATATAAGTTTTTCATTCCTCATGCTATCATCCTTTATTTACATTATTTTCGTAGGTAGGAATTATTACTTCAAACTCAGTACCTTTGTTTAGCTTGCTTTTCACTTTTATTTCTCCTTTAAATGCTATAACTATGTGTTTTACTATTGCCAATCCTAAACCAGTTCCTCCAATTTTTCTTGACCTTGCTTTATCGACTCTATAAAATCTCTCAAAAAGCCTAGGAATATGTTCTTTAGATATTCCTATACCTGAATCTTTTATTTTTATATGAACATTCCCATCTATTTCATAACCTATTATTTCTATTTTCCCTCCATTAGGAGTGTACTTAACACTGTTATCAATTAGATTTATGAACATCTCTTTAAACCAGCTCAAATTTCCGTATATAGAAGGTAATCTCCCACTTATTTTTTCAGTAATCAATATCGCCTTCTTATCTGCTCTTTTTTCAAATATATCAATCAAATCAAGTATACATTCTCTTACATCTATATCCTGTTTTGATATCATTTGATGTTTATTCTCTATATCAGACAATATAAGTAAATCTTGAACTAATGCTGTAAGTCTCTTTGCTTCAATATCTATAATACCTAAAAATCTTCTTTTAACACGTTCATCTTTTATATTAGAATCCTTTAGCGTTTCTATAAAACCCTGTATAGAAGTGAGTGGGGTTTTAAGCTCATGTGAAACATTTGCAACAAAATCTTTTCTCATAGTTTCAAGCTTCCTTATCTCTGTTATATCTTGAAAACTTATTACTACTCCAATTTTTCTTGTAGGATTGTTATCTAATACAATATAGTTTGTATATACTAACAATACTCTATATGGATTAACAAGCTCTATCTCTAGTTTTGATGCAGTGTTGCTTTTTAATAATTCTTTTATTTTATTATTTAAGCCTTCATTTTTTAATGTCTCTAGTATATGCTTATTTCTCACCTCTCTTTCTGTTACCTTGAACATATTCTCTGCTGCTTGGTTTATAAATATTACATTTCCTATATTATTTATAGCTATAATACCATTTATCATACTAGTTAAAATAGCTTTAGTCTTCATACTATTTTCTTCTAATTCTTCTATGTTTTCATATAATTTCTTGCTCATTATATTGAAACTGTTTGCAAGCACTCCAATCTCATCGTTGCTTTTATAGTGAACCTCTTGTCCATACTTGCCATTTGCTATACTTTCTGTAGCAAGAGTCAGTTCTTTTATAGGTTTTGTTATGCTATATACATATCTATATCCCAAGAATATAGCTACTGCAGTTCCGAACCCAAGAGATATGAATATATAAATTATACTATCTGTATAATATTTGCTTACATCTGCTGTAGGCACTGACAATCTTATCACTGAAATCTCTCTATCTGTATTATTGTATGGCAAAGCTACGTAGTACATTTCCTTGTTAAGTGATTGGCTATATCTTTTAGCAATACCAATTTTCCCATTTAATGCTTCTTTGATTTCTTGTCTGTTTGCATGATTTTCAAGCTTTTTTATGTCTATATGCGAATCTCCTATAACATAACCCCTGTCATTTATAAACGTAATCCTAGCATTTATATCCTTAGCATAATTTATTGCCATATCATTAAACGATATCTTTTCTTCCTCTTCAATGATAAAATGCCTTATTAGTTTTGAATTTGTTAGTAGCTTATCTTCAAGATCTTTTATATAGTTTATTCTTAGCAAGCTCATGATTAATGACCCAGTGATTGCAACTGCTATTAACACTACTACCACTAACGCTACAAATAATCTTCTTTGCATGGTTTTCTCCTTAGGCTATTATTTTATTTTGTAGCCAACTCCACGTACCGTCTCTATAATACCATTATTATCTTCAATTTTTTTTCTCAGATGTCTTATATGAACATCTACTGTTCTAGTTTCACCAAAATAATCATATCCCCATACTTCATCTAATAAAAAATTCCTATTTAAAACCTTACCTTTATTAATAGCTAATATCTTTAACAGTTCAAATTCTTTTAAAGTGAGCTCAACTTTTTTACCCTTTTTAAGTACCATATGTTTATCTATATTGATTATCATATCTTCAAATTCTATGACCTCTTCATCTGTCTGCCTATCTCTATATGTTCTACGCATAACAGCTTTTATTCTAGCAACTAACTCCCTTATTGAAAAAGGTTTTGTTAGATAGTCATCCGCGCCCATTTCTAAACCTAGTACTTTATCAAATTCTTCACTTTTAGCCGTAAGCATGATAATTGGTACATCTTTAGTTTTATTGTTTGATTTTAGGATTTTGCAAACTTCTATACCATCTCTTTTAGGTAACATTATATCCAGTAATATTAAATCTGGCATGATTAGATTTGCCTTTTCTACAGCTTCAACCCCATCAACTGCAATAGCAGTATTAAATCCATTGTTTTCTAGGTTGAATTTTATTAACTCTAAAATATGATCTTCATCTTCTACAATTAAAACCTTATGCACTCATAACCCTCCCTTAATTACAGTTTGACTATAGTAGCCATTCTGCCTGTTATACCTTTATCTCTTCTATATGAAAAAAATAAATCTTCATTACAAAAAGTACACAGTTTGCTTACTGTTATATTTCTGTCTTTTATTCCTTTTTCCTTTATAATAATTTCATTTGCTTTAAATAAATCTATGGTCCATTTTTCTTTGCTTATTTGGTTAGTTATATCACCTATATATTTACTCTTAAATTTTTCGCTAAACACTTTATATACATCCTCTTTAACTTCAAAACAACAAGGTCCTATCGCTGGCCCTATAGTTACTAATATATCTTCTACATTACATCCATATTTTTTAATGAACATCTCTATCATCTTAGATGCTATCCCTTTAACAGTCCCTTTCCAGCCGGCATGTGCTACTCCAGCTACTTGTTTTTTACTATCCAAAAAAACTAGTGTGACGCAATCAGCACTATAGCAAAAAAGTGCAATGTCCTTTACATTAGTGACTAAACCATCTACACCATTTTCTCTAAGCAGTGTATAATCTAAACTTGAATAATTATTTTTATCTATAGCGATAATATTATCTTCATGAACCTGCTTTGTCATATACACTTTATCTTTATCTACATCAATAACCTTTAATACACTTTCATAATTTTTCAATACATCATCTATATTATCATTAGTACTTATACCCATGTTCAAACTAGAAAATTTTTCCTTACTCATTCCTCCTACTCTCGTAGTGAACATATGTTTAAGTCCATTCTCTGCAAGATTTCTATCTTCATAATACTTAATTCCTTCTTTTTCTTTTAATACAAAATCATTATTGCTCATATTAAACACCTCTCAGTAAAATAAGAAATAAAATAAGAAACTGTCATCCGACAGTCCCCTCAGACTATAGTACAAAAGCCCAATTTCTGCGTTGTTACTAAAATTTCCGTTGCTCACTTACCTCTAGTAAGCTCTGCTACTCAATTTTAGCACGCCTTGAACTATTGCTTTTACTACAGTCTGCTAGATTGATGACTTATCATCAATTTAAGAAACTGTCATCCGACAGTCCCCTCAGACTATAGACAAAAGCCCAATTTCTGCGTTGTTACTAAAATTTCCGTTGCTCACTTACCTCTAGTAAGCTCTGCTACTCGATTTAAGCACGCCTTGAACTATTGCTTTTACTACAGTCTGCTAGATTGATGACTTATCATCAATCTAAGAGACTGTCATATGACAGTCTCTTTTATTTTTCATCTAAAATCTTTTTAAGTTCTTCCATGAAAGTATTAATATCCTTAAACTGTCTATAAACTGAGGCAAACCTAACATATGATACTTCATCCACCTCTTTTAATCTGCTCATTACCATTTCCCCAATACGATCTGTCTTTATTTCTTTTTCAAGCACATTATTAAGACTCTTTTCAATATCATAAACTATATTCTCCATTGTTTTTATGGAAACAGGTCTTTTCTCACAAGCTTTAATTATCCCATTTAGAAGTTTGTTTCTATTAAAAGTTTGCCTAGTCCCATCTTTCTTAACAACTATGACTGGCACTTCTTCTATTTTTTCATATGTAGTGAATCTCTTGTTGCATTTATTGCACTCTCTTCTCCTCCTTATGGCCTGTCCTTCAACAGTAGGTCTTGAATCAATAACTTTTGTTTCATTATATTCACAAAATGGACATTTCATAATCTTCTCCTTTTCTTTGTAGAGGTTATATATTAACTATAACCAATATCATATACATCTGTCAATTAAGAAGTAGGTATATTTCTATCGTTAAATGCATTTTTTACCGGATCATAATCAACTAATATTACATCAACACCAATTTTTATTATCTTATCCCAATTAATATAATAACCTTTACCCTTACTAAAAAATCCTAAGAAACTCCCCTGCAGAGGTAATACTAAGGCTTCTACTATACCTTTGTCTAAGTTTATTTCAAGGTCAGATATCATACCTATTCTTGTACCATCTTTTACGTTAATAATTTCTTTATCTCTCAATTCAGATATTCTAATCATTTTTTTCGCTCCTTACCAATAAATATATTTATCCTATAATATATTTATTATAAAACTATAAAAAATAGTACAATCTTTATCAAATTTAAAAAAGCTCGTATTGCAAATTCCCTATTTAAAGGAACATATTTGCAATAACAAGCCTTTAACCATTTACATTAATTTTCTCATATGTTTTAAAGCATTCTTTTCTAGTCTGGAAACTTGTGCTTGTGATATTCCTATCTCTGATGCAACCTCCATTTGTGTCTTGCCTTCGTAAAATCTAAGACTAAGTATGAGTTTTTCTCTGTCGTTTAGTTGCCTCATACCTTCTCTTAACGCTATACCTTCAAGCCATACTGAATCATCATTCTTCTTATCACTTACTTGATCCATTACATATATAGCATCTCCACCATCATGGAATATAGGCTCAAATAGTGATATAGGGTCTTGTATGGCATCTAGCGCAAACACAACATCTTCCTTGGGAATATCTAAAACCTTTGCTATTTCAACTACTGTTGGCTCTTTTGATTTTTTGTTTACTAGCTGGTCTCTAACTTGTAAAGCTTTATAAGCGATATCTCTTAGAGATCTACTAACTCTAATTGAGTTATTGTCTCTTAAATATCTTCTGATTTCGCCTATAATCATAGGAACGGCATAGGTAGAAAATTTAACGTTTTGGCTTAGGTCAAAATTATCTATAGCTTTAATCAATCCGATACAACCTACTTGAAATAAATCGTCAACGTTTTCTCCTCTTTTATTGAATCTTTGGATTACACTAAGCACTAGTCTTAAATTTCCTTGAATAAATTCTTCTCTAGCGCTCAAATCACCTTGGTATATTCTGTCAAATAAGATTCTCATTTCTTTGTTTGTAAGTACATTTAGTTCTGAAGTATTTACTCCACATATTTCTACTTTGTTGACATGCATACCTATTCATCCCTTCTGTTGTTTTTCCCCTTTCAAATAAATTATTAACTTATTAATTATTTTTATTCAATATAGACTAATATATACTAAATTATTTATAGAAAATAAATAACTATACAGCATCCTTCTAATTACAATATATATCAATTTTAAACCGTACTACCAAGTAATTTCGCTAGAAGATTGTAATCTAGAAAACTACAGCATATTCATAAAAATTCTGCGAATATTTCAATGTACTGCCAACTTTTTTGTTTATATAAAAAAGACATATTATATGAATTCACATATAATACGCCTTTTCGTTTTAGACCAACCTACTTATTTCCTTTTTAAGTTTTTTTACTATTCTTTTTTCTAATCTAGAAATATAGGATTGTGAAATACTTAATATGTCAGCAACTTCCTTTTGAGTTTTAGTCACTTGTCCATTTAGCCCAAACCTTAACTCCATAATACGCTTTTCTCTGTTAGAAAGCTTTCTTACTGCGTCATACACTAGCTCTCTGTCTACTTGCTCTTCTAAATACTTAAATATAACATCTGCTTCCGTCCCTAATATATCTGATAATAACAATTCATTTCCATCCCAGTCTGTGTTGAGTGGTTCGTCAAGTGAAAGTTCAGCTTTTATTCTACTATTTCTTCTAAGAAACATTAATATTTCGTTTTCAATACATTTTGATGCATATGTTGCTAACTTTATTTGTTTGTCTGGTTTAAATGTATTTACTGCTTTTATTAATCCTATAGTACCTATAGAAATTAAGTCTTCCACTCCAACACCTGTGTTCTCGAATTTTCTAGCTATGTATACAACAAGCCTTAAATTTCTTTCGATTAATATAGTTCTTACTGTTGAATCACTTTTTAGCTTTGATAATAGATATAATTCTTCTTTTTGCTTCAATGGAGGTGGAAGTATTTCACTACCTCCTATGTAAAACAATTCGTTTGATTCTAGTTTCAATAGTTTTATAAGCTTAATATAATTTATTTTAAACCAAAATTTAACCTTTATTAGAATATCCTTCAAAACAATCTCCTCCAAACTATTTTAGAACTTCTGGATGTAATAAAGCACAGTAGTCATCATCATTTGATAAAACGCTATTATATATCCCAATAATTGCTTCAGTACTGACTTCATCTTCTGAGTGAATTACTAGTAAATCAGGTTTAAAACCAATTAACAAACCATTTTCTTTTCCAAGTGACTTAAATGGTATCAATCTAAAATGCACTTGCTGAGGATTATTCTCCATTACATAAGACAATATTTCTAGATTGTTGTCATTCTCGTGGTCTTTAAATACAGTCTGTATATCCTGTGGTAGCAAATCTTTAATAGCCGAAAACTCTACAACTATAACAGGTTTATTTGTTATAGGTTCTTTTAATGAATTACCAGTATCAAGTAACGCAAGCACGTCCTTTCTTATGCCATTTAGTGTAATACTGACTATAATATACTCTCTTTTTTTCCTTTTGGATATATATGCCCAAACAGTTTTAAATAATAACCAAGACAAAAGAATAGCTAAAGGTAAAATTATAATCATAGAATTATTTATATAAAATATTCCATTCCCAATGTGAATTTTGTCTTCTGTCAAATAGAATAGTGCTAAAGCTGCTCCTGCAAATGCAAATGTTATTATGTAAAATAACGACATCAATTTTATAAATTGTAGCAACTTCCGTGGATTAAAAGCAATTATAATCATCAGTATAGATATACATATCTTCATAACAAATGTTGCTAAGAATCTCAATGCTGGAAAAAAAACTACTAAGGTGTACACTGCACCTATTAAAGATGCGGTAACTAATCTTAATGTTCTAGTTTTTGATTTAGTCAAAACCTTTAGCAAATACAATATCATGAGATTTATCAATAGATTTTCTGCAATTAAATATTCAGCATAGATATACAATTTAGACCCTCCCCCTTTAGACATAATCTATGCAGCGTTGTTTTACTTGTTTATATTAAAGCTTATTCGCCCTGTCCTAGTTTTATGATTATTATACAACAATATATCCTTAAATTGTGTCATAAGCTGTAGTCGAAACCAACTATCGCACATCATAGTTCCATAATTTTCTACAGGAGAGCATTTTATCACCCTCAATTGTATCCTTGTGTATAATATTAGATAATAATTTCTGCATTTTAATCTGAATTATAAGTTATTATACAAATTATAGTATTTTAGTACTATATTTTATATAATAATACATTTTTCCTGTTTTTTTCTTGTAATCTCCCTTTTTTTCTAGTATTATGAAAATATGTTTGCGATATCGTAATAAACATGTTGATTTTATTTAAAATATTAGAATGGAGAGTGTTACTTGTGAATAAAAAATATATAAAAACAATACTCATACTAGTGCTGTCTATTGTAGTAAGCTTAAGTAGTTTGTCAACTACTATTGCTTGGTCTAATACTCTGCAAAATGATTTGCGCTCATCTTATAATGAATTAACAAACTATACATTAGAAAACAATATCCCTCTTAATATGTCTTATGATCAATTTGCTAAAGAATATAATTCTGGCAGTTATAGTAGTGTGAAAAAATATACTGATGCATATTACAATCTTTTAAAACCGTCACTTAATAATAGATTCGTTCCATCTCTAACATCAGACGAAAGAATATCTATAAGATCATCTTTGGGCAGTCCATTCTCTTGGCAATACAATACAGGTACATCATTACCTCGTAGAGCAAACTATAGCAAATACAATCTATTATCAGTCTGCCAACCTGGCGACCTTATTTACGAAGCTAAAGGTGGATTTGGGATAACTGGACATATTGCTATAGTAGAAGGTAAGTTCTATGATCCTATACTACGTCAATATTACATCAGAGTTATAGAAGCAAACCAATATGGTGTATGCAGAGGTGTCTTAGATGATGATAGAATCGATAGACAAAATGGTCATCTTTACAGATTACCAGGTATTGATAATACTATGCAAAGTAATATAATTTATTTCTGCAAAGGTCAGCTTGGAAAACCTTATTGGCTAGATCTAGCCAAAGATACTGGTTTTTATGAAAGTAATTGGTATTGTTCTGAATTGGCTTATGCAGCATATATGAACCAAGGTGTTAATATTGAAACTAAGTCTTTTTTTAACGAACCCGGAGTATCACCTAGAGATATTATGAGAGGCCGTGTTGTATTTGAAATTCCGGTTCATATTACTGAAATTAAGTAAATCAGAATTTCCAAAAATAAATTAGTAACTAAAATTTTGATGGAGCACAAATTAAACTTTTTATACTGAAAAAGAGAGGGGCATATGCCCCTCTCAGCCCGTAGACAAAAGCCTAATTTCTGCGCCCGTGTTAAAATTTCCGTTGCTCACTTACCTCTAAGTAAGCTCTGCTACTCAATTTAAACACGCCTTGAAATTGAATTTTTACTAAAGTCTGCTAGATTGATGACTTTGTCATCAATCTAAGAGGGGCATATGCCCCTCTATAAATTTATAACGTTATTCAAACTATAAAGTTTCACTTTGTTTCCATAAAAATAACTCTCTCTTTCAAATGTCATACCTAATTTTTTGAGTACTGCTTGAGATGCTTTATTATCATTTTCTACAGTTGCATACAGTTTCTTTATATTTAAGTTTTGCAATCCATAACTGATACATGCTTTTCCTGCCTCTGTTGCATAACCCATTCCCCATTTATCTTTAGCTATCATAAAAGCCACACAATCTATCAATTCGTCATCTATTTTTTGTTTTATTATCCCTGATTGACCTATAAATTTTCCAGTTGATTTTTCTATAACTGCGAAATAATCGTATCCATATTCACTGTAGTACTTCATAATTGATTCCAGCCATTTTTTTGCTTCAACTCTATTCATCACACCTGAACAATACTGCATTACTTTTGGGTCACTTAATAAAGCATATAGATTATCTATATCTGAATCAATAAATTCTCTGATCATCAACCTTTTAGTCTCTATTTTAGTCATAACTCACCTCTATTTTCAAAGGAGCTCTTACATTTATTAATGTGTTAATCTCTTCGTTAGCAGAACATATTTAAATATGTTGCTTTTTTAACTTCCTTTTTATATTTAATAACTTTATATAATCATCAATTTGATCGAGTTCAGTTACTCTATACCATATCCATTTACCATCATGATATTTTTTAGTATTTTCTATTAATTTATTAGTTTTTTCACTTAATTCTTGCTTTCCCTCTTCCCACTTAGCAATTTCATTCTTGCCGAAAACAAATAGAATAGTAAACGCATTTCTTTCTGGATGAATAGATACTATAGATTTAGTTCCATATTTGTATTTAATCTCCCACCCATAGTTTTTGCCACCATAATGGATTATCTTAGTAAAATCATATGATTTATCAATATAATCATGGAATTGATTCCAGAGTTTTATTACGTGTTCATTCTCTATAAATCTTTCCATATCTTCTGTTGTTGGTTTTAATCTTTCGTTATACATTCTTGAATGTGGTCCATTTTTCTCTCTTATAGCCTTTAATCGTTCATAGTTTTCATATGGTTTTATACAATTTTTTCTGTCACTTCTGCTTATTTTCTTATCAGTGTTTTTGATAAGTTCGTCATATCTCACTATTCTATCTTCTAATATACCACATGCAAATTTGTCACATTGTGAGCAATTTTCATATCCCTTATTTATAACACAAGGTCGCACTTTACAACCATCATCAATTATTTTCAAATCGCTTTCATTACTAGTAATACATCCTTCACAGTATATTTCATCTGGTCTTAAATTTAACCCAAAGATTTTATGCCACCCTTTACTGAGCATTTCTCTTTTATCCTCTTTTAAAATATTGTCTTTGTAAGCATGGCATATGTCACATCTATAACCACACCTTGTTAATATTTCTTTGCCCACAACATCACCTCTTTAATAAGATATAAACCTATATTATTCACAGTAGCAACTATTTTACATTCTTCTATTTGCAGTCCTTGCACTAAATTCACAGTACTCCTCATTAGCTTTCAAAAATATGTATTTGAAAAACCACAACTTATTTATTATAGTCCCATAAATACTATTGGTTAAATTATAATTTCACTATAATAAAAAAGACCACCCTACCAACATTAAACTTCATTTAGCAAAATAGTCTTAATTTCTATAATTCATTCTTATCTATTCTTTTTTCTAATCAAAAATGTTGGAATATCTAAATCATCAACATCTATTTGTTTTTCTTCAGTAGAAACTGCTACTCTTTCCTTTGTTTCTTCTACTGCCTTTTCTACTTCTTCTTTATTGGTTACAGTAGCAACCGACGGCTTTGTTATAGGCTTTTGAACTTCTACTCTTTTTTTGTTCTCAAAACCAGTTGCTATAACTGTTATCTTTATTTCATCTTTTAAGTTCTCATCTACAACAGCACCAAATATGATATTTGCATCCGGATCAACTGACTCCTTTATTATATCAGCTGCTTCGTTGACTTCAAATATACCAAGATTTAATCCACCTGTTATGTTTAACAATACACCTTTTGCACCCTCTATAGATGTTTCTAATAGAGGACTATGTATAGCCTGTTTTGCAGCTGCAGCAGCTCTATTTTCACCACTTGCTTTACCTACTCCCATGTGAGCAAGTCCTTGGTCTAACATTATAGTTTTAACATCTGCAAAGTCTAGATTTACAAGTCCTGGTACAGCAATCAAATCTGATATACCTTGTATACCTTGTCTTAATACATCATCAGCTATCTTAAATGCATCCATCAATGTAGTCTTTTTATCTGCTACCTGGAATAATCTATCGTTCGGTATCGTAACTAGAGTATCAACTCTATCCTTTAACTCCTTAATGCCTTTCTCAGCATGTACCATTCTTCTTTTACCTTCAAACATAAAAGGTTTTGTTATAACACCTACTGTAAGGACACCTAGCTCTTTAGCAACCTCTGCTATTATAGGTGCAGCACCAGTTCCAGTTCCTCCACCCATACCAGCTGTTATAAATACCATATCTGATTCCTTAAGGGCCTCATGTATCTCATTTCTGCTCTCTTCTGCAGCTTTTTTTCCTGTTTCAGGGTTTGCTCCGGCGCCTAATCCTCTTGTAAGTTTTTCACCTATTTGTATCTTTGTCTCAGCTCTTGATGAATGCAATGCCTGCTTGTCCGTATTTATTGCTACAAACTCTATCCCCTTAACCTCCGCATCTATCATTCTATTAACGGCATTGTTTCCTCCGCCACCTACTCCTACTACTTTTATTCGTGCAAATGCTTCAATATCTACATCAAATTCAAACATTATTTAACCTCCTTAATGAAACTCTACAACAACTAATCTTCTTTTTATATCAATTTACTTAAATTCATAATCATACCTATTATTATTCTATATACATGTTAATTTTCCTTCTAATTTAGATAGTTGTAGTTGATATTTTTTATTTTTATTTAAAACTTTCTCTTTTTATAATGTATCTTCTAATTATGGCAAAGTTTTCAAACAGTCTACTACCAAATGCAAATATAGCTGCATAGTATAGCGGTAGTCCTAATCTATCTCCAATATAGGCTAGAAGTGCTGCCAATATTGCATTTCCAAAAAATCCAGATACAAAAATCCTTATATCAAATTTTTTGTCAAACATTGCTCTAACCCCACCAAAAACTGAATCCAAACAAGCAAGTATAGCTACTGAAATATATGTTGTGTAACTTGTTGAATATGTTATTGGTAAATATTTGCCAACTACAACTCCAATTATTATACCAAAAATCGCATAAATCATAATTAATCACCCTCACTTATAGGTTTAGCATAATCATAATCAACATCATAATTGTATTTAGGCACAAATATATTATCACTTATTTTAGTACTAATGTTTAGATACATCTTTAATCTATCGCCATTAGTTCCTGGTGCATTTATTGCTGCATATAACTGCTTAGGGTTCCCTATTACATTTATAACAAAAGGAGCCACTACTGCCCTTCTGTTAACCCATATTATAGGTCCTCCACATTGTATCTCTGAAAATGATAATACTCTTTGTCCCTTTATACTTATTGCTTCAGCACCTGCCGCTTTTAAGTCATTGATTATGTTTAATATATCTGCATCATGTACTACATACTTTCTTAAGTCCTCTTCTTCATTTTCTCTATTGCCATCGGTTATCCTTATCATTATCCCCTGACCTCTTAGATTTGACATTCCTGCAACATTTTTAACATTAGCTATTTTTTCATTTAGCATGTTTACAACATTGCCTTTGTCAACAGCATCCTGTATTCGTTTTAGTTCTCTTTTCTTTTTTGATATTAGTTTTTCTAGATTTTTCATTTCATCTTTTGTAGTCATAATTTCATGTTGCATCTCTTTTACTGAATTTATTGAAACGAAATAATAACTAAAACCACCTTGTCTGTATTGAACTATAACAAATAATCCTACAACTAACCCAGCAATAAATAAAATAATTTTATTATAAACTATTTTCTTCATAACGATACTCCATTCTATTGATTATTTTCTGCTGGTTGTGCATACCTGAAATCTACAATATTTTTATAACCTTCTATTGTTACCTTATCTTTCTGCTTTATATCGACTTGTAGTTCGTTTTTCTTTAGGTTGTCAATAATACCTCCTTTAAATACAAGTGCCGCTTCTAATTTATCTGGCTTTCCTATAGCTTTTATAACTATAGGAGCACCTATAGATACCCTGTTAATATTAAGGTGATTGCCAACTGGTAGTATTTCGGTATAATTAGTATATCTCAACCCATTTATTGAAATAGCTTCCGCTTCGGCAGTGTTCAAAAAACTTATTATTGTCATTATTGTATCATAATTATAGACAAAATAGCTTGTATTATCACCAATTAGGACTTCTATATCAGGATCATCTATAGTAAGTTCTATTCCTGGGCCCTCAACCGTTTCCAACCCTGCTATCATTTTCAATTTTTGTTTTTCTTTAGTTAATTCTTCAATGTAAACATTCTCTTTGGATGCATCTTCTTCATATTTTTTAATTTTATTATTACATTCTTCTAATTGTTTTATAAGTTCCTCTTTGTCTTTTAGTAATTTTTCTCCTTCAGCTGATAGCTCCCTAGCTCTGTTACCGATGAGATTTCCTTTACCTACAACTCTATTTACTGTTCTAAATTGTAATGATATTATTAAGCCTAAAAATATACATACTATTCCAATAGCAAGTTTGTTTTTTGCATTGTTCATAATCTCCTCCTATTTGTTAGTTGGCATAAATACTGGATTTTTACCTTTGTTAAAACTTATTATTCCGTTATTAATATTTTTACTCTTTAAATCTTCTAGTATTGATACTAAAAATGAAAGCTTATGGTTTATATTTCTCAGTTTACCAAATTCAACAACCAATCCATTTTTTAATAACAATTCTATTTGTTGATTTTCATTTTTGTTTATAACGGTTAATTTATCATGTAATTTAACTATTTTACATTTTTTCATGAAATCAAGTATTTCTTTCATTGTTATATCTTCTTCTAATTTTAGATTTTGCCCAATAATAACATTGGTAATAGCAAAATTACTAAGTTTTATTAGATCTACATCTTTTTTATCTGATAATACACTTAGTACTTTTCCTTCATCATCAGCATAGATATAGGAATCTAAAGATTTTATCACAAAAGCTTCTTTTCTTTCAAGTATATTTATAACAACTTTTTTTGGTAAATCTCTATCTACACTTACTCCTTTTATATATGGGTGCATTTTTATATTCTCAACTACAGCATTTTTTCTTAATTTGAATATATTAATCCCCTTTTCTATCCCAGATAAGAGTACTATTTTATCAGTCTCAATTTGAGAATTACCTACTACTACTATTTCCTCAATATTAAAGTATTTTGTATTAAACATCAAATATATTGATGTTGCTATTAACATAAAAAATATAAAAAGCTTGAACTTTCTTTTTCTTCTCTTTATTTTCCTATTTACAGCCTTAGATGCCATCTGATCACTCCATAAACATAATATAGCTTGTACGTATTATTTTTAACAAAAAAGACTAAAGCAGTAACCCGCTATAGAACTTTTTTATTTTACTTTTAATCAACTCTCTTAATAACAGCACCCAGTTTTCTTAGATTCACGTCTAACATATCATATCCTCTTTCTGTATGATATATATTATCTATCTCAGTAATGCCTTCAGCTGCGAGTCCTGCAAGAACAAGGCTTGCTCCGCCTCTTAAATCTTTTGCAGTTACCTTTGCACCTGTAAGCTTTTTAACTCCTTTAATAACAGCAACTCTATCTATTGTTGTTATATTAGCTCCCATTCTTGTAAGCTCTGGAACATGTTTGTATCTGTTTTCAAATATAGTCTCAGTTATCAAACTAGTGCCATTTGATATAGTTAGCACTGCCATCATTTGTGCTTGCATATCTGTTGGATATCCCGGATAAGGTGATGTTTTGATTGATTCAATTGCCTGAATCTCTTTAGGTCCAACAATTTTTAAAGTAGTGCAGTTACTATATATTTTACATCCTGCTTCTCTCAACTTAGATATAATAGATTGTATATGTTCAGTGTCTATATTTTTTAACACAATCTCTCCATTTGTTATAGCTGCTGCAGTCATATATGTCCCCGCAACTATTCTATCAGGAATAATTGAATATTCAACACTCTTAAGTTCATTTACTCCTTCAATCCTTATCACGCTTGTTCCTGCTCCGTAAATTTTACCACCTGCTTTGTTTAAATAGTTTTGCAAATCTACTATTTCAGGCTCTTTAGCTGCATTCCTTATAACAGTCAGCCCCTTAGCTTTTACAGCGGCAAGCATTATGTTCTCAGTTGCACCAACGCTTGGATAATCAAGTAATATGTCACTACCAATAAGTTTACTTGCTTTACATTCTATGAATCCATATGATTCATTAATTTCAACACCTAGCTGCTTTAATGCTTTCAGATGCAAATCAATTGGTCTAGTCCCTATCTCACATCCACCTGGATGAGATATCTTAACCTCACCACATCTGCTAAGCATCGCTCCCATTAATATTATAGATGATCTCATTTCTCTAACTAAATCTTCCGGAATTTTTACAGTACTAATATTTTTAGAATTAACTGATACAATATCTCCAACTCTACTTACTTTACATCCAATATTATTTAGTATCTTCATCATTATTTTGAAATCATTTATTAATGGTACATTCATAATAGTACTAAATCCATTATTAATAATAGTAGCAGCTAGAATAGGAAGAACAGAATTTTTAGCTCCATTGATAGAAATTTCTCCTACCAATCTTCTTCCACCTTCTACTATATATCTTGTCATCATTACACCTCCAGATTATGCAAAGCTATGTAAACAATATATAATCATAGTATGCATATTAAAATGAAGGTGTTACTACTCTGGCTATATGTGGCTTTTTATTAACTGATAGATATCATCTATTGATTCTCTTTTGCCTAGTCTTTTTGAAGCCTCTCTCATATCTGCTAGTCTTTCTTTATCATTCAACAGTGTGTGTATATTTTTGTAAAGTAACTCTCCAGTTAGCTCTTTTTCTAATAAAACAACACTTGCCCCTTTTTCCTCTAGTGCTCTAGCATTATACTCTTGATGATTCTCAGTAGTATACGCCTTTGGTATGAGAATCGTAGGCACTCCTACAGCAGTAAACTCCGCTATAGTGATAGCTCCTCCACTCCCAATAATTAAATCTGCCACTGCCATAGCTTCTGGCATGTCATACATATATGGTAATATTCTAATAGATTTATTTAAATTATTAACTCCTGCTTCCTTAAGTTGTTTGATAAATTCATCATAGTGTCCTTTACCTGTTACGTGTATTAGTTGTATATCAGATAGCTTGTTAAGTCTCTTTACTACGTGTACCATAGCTTTATTCAAACTTCTCTGTCCTCCGCTACCTCCAAAACTTACAACCGTTTTTTTATCGCCATCTATACTTAACTTATTTGAAGCATCAACTTTATCAATCTCAAAGAAATCTTCTCTTATAGGATTACCTGTTATGGTAATCTTACTTTTATGTTTAAAATATTTTTTGCTCTCCTCGAAACTACAGGCAATACTATCAACAAAACGTGACAATATCCTATTTGTTGCGCCCGGAAATGCATTTTGTTCATGAATAACAGTCGGTATTTTCATTAGTGAGGCTACCAACACTACAGGTCCACACACATATCCTCCAGTACCTATAACTATATCAGGCTTAAATACTTTTATAATCTTTCTTGCATCATTTATACCCTTAAACATCTTATTTACAGTCTTAATTGTACCTATAGATAACTTTCTTCTAAACCCTTCAACTCTAATAGTCTTAAAATCAAAACCTTCCCTAGGAACCAATTCACTTTCCATACTTTTTTCAGTTCCTACGTACAATATCTTGACATCTTTTATTTCCTTTTTTATTTTTTTAGCAATTGACAGTGCAGGATAAATATGTCCTCCAGTACCTCCACCTGTAATTAATACTTTCATCTATCTCAACTCCTATTTATGCTGTCATATTTAGATATGTTTAACAATATACCTGCTGCCGACAAGTACATTAATAGCGATGTACCTCCCTCGCTAACAAACGGCAATGGTATACCTGTTGGTGGCATAGATGAAGTTACAACCGCTATATGTACAATAGATTGAACGGTAAACAGTGCAACTATACCTGCTGCCAAAAGACATCCGAACATATCTTTTGCCCCTAGAGATATTTTGATACCTCTCCATATAATTACTAGCATCAATAGAATAACTAATATGCATCCTATAAACCCTAATTCTTCACCTATAATGGAAAATATAAAATCATTATATGGCTCTGGTATGTAAAAAAACTTCTGTCTGCTTTGCCCTAATCCTAAGCCAAATAATCCGCCAGAACCTAGTGCATATAGTGATTGAACAGCCTGCCAGCCAGTAGATGTTTTATAAGCAAATGGATCTAGAAAAGAAACTACCCTGTTAATTCTAAAGCCCTCAGCTAATATTGCACCTGTAGCTGCCATTATACCAGCAAAACCTAATGCTACTAATTGATACATCTTCATACCTGCTAAAAATAGTATTATCCCTAATGCCATTCCTAGTACTGCACAGGTACTTAAATCTTTCTGTATAATTATAGACCCACAAGCAACTCCAATTATCATTAGTGATGGAATTACTCCCATTTTAAAGTCTTTTATAATGTCTTTTTTACGAGACAAAAATGCACATAAAAGTATTATTGCCCCTAGTTTCATAGATTCAGATGGCATAAAAGTAGTAACACCCAAATCTATCCATCTTCTTCCACCTTTTATTACTATCCCCATAGGTGTAAACAACAATGCTGTAAGTCCTAAACATCCTATAAAAATCACATTACTCAATTTTTGTAGCACTCTATAGTTTAGATTCATAAAAAATATCATTGCTACTACACCAACAACAGCATTTTTAAGTTGCTTCTTTAAGAAAAAATAGGGATCGTTAAATTTCCCGTATGCATCAGGATAACTAGAACTAAATACCATTACAATACCAATAAAAACTAGAAAAATCACAGCTATTAATAACATAAAATCACTTGATTTTTTCTGGGTCATTCATTAGACCTCCTTAAATCATTAACACATTTTTTAAAATGATTACCTCTTTGCTCAAAATTACTATACATATCCCAACTAGCACAAGCTGGAGATAGTAATACATTGTAACCATCTTTAGCAAATGAGTAAGCAGTACTTACCGCTTCCTTCATATCCTCTACTATATATATATTAGAAAATCCTAAATTTATGGCTGTATTTTCTATTTGTTTTGCTGTCTCTCCCATCAATATCAGTGTTTCTACTTTACCATTAAAAGCACTTATGAATTCTTTAAAGTCATAACCTTTATCATACCCTCCAGCAATTAATACAATAGGACTAGCTACTGCCTCTAATGCTTTTATAGATGAATCAAGATTTGTACCCTTTGAATCATTATAGTAAGTTACTCCATTTATAGTATCTACTTCTTCTAGTCTGTGTTCATCAGTTTTAAAGCTTTGTAATGTATCTTTTATTACTTCTTTATCAACCCCTAAAATCCACGAAACAGCAATTGCTGCCAAGGAATTTTCTAGGTTATGCTTTCCTATTATTCTGATATCATTACATTTCATAAGTTTTTTACTGTGTCCATCTATATTTACTATAATATCATTTCCATCAACATATATGCCATTAGCAATTTTTTCCTCAGTGCTAAAGTATATTATATTTGAATTGATTTCATCACTGATATTTCTTAAAAGTTTATCATCATAGTTTAGCACTGTGTAATCATACAAATCTTGATTAGCATATATTTTTTTCTTAGCGTTCATATAGTTTTCAAAACTACCGTGCCATTTCAGATGGTCAGGTGTTATGTTCGTAAATACGCTAATCTTTGGTTTAAATTTGCTTGTATTTTCAAGTTGGAAGCTACTGCATTCAATAACAAATATATCATTTTTTTCACAGTTAACCACTTCCCATAATATACCAACTCCTATATTACCAGTAACATGTACTTTTTCATTTGCCCCCTTAAGCATTTCTCCTATAAGAGCTGTAGTTGTTGTTTTACCATTAGTTCCTGTTATAGCTACCATTGTATTATCTGACATTCTATAAGCAAGTTCTATATCAGTTACTATCTCTATATTCTTTTCTCTAGCTTTTTTTAGTATCTCTACACCTAAAGGTACTCCAGGGCTTTTTACAACTAAATCTATATCTTTTACATCTATATTGTTTGTACCAAGATGATACTCTATATCATAGTCCTTTAGGTCATTTATGTATTTTGTAAGTTGTTCACTAGATTTACTATCACACACAACAACCTCTGCACCTAACTTACATAACGACTTCGCACTTGAAACTCCAGAAATTCCTAATCCTAGAACTAAAATTTTCTTATTTTTCAACATCGATTCACCTACTAACATTATTTAATTTATATTATATAGCCTACTCCATAAACCCCTACTATACATAGTAACGCTGTTACTGTCCAAAACACTGCTACAACTTTAACCTCAGACCATCCCTTTAACTCATAATGATGGTGAAGAGGACTCATTTTAAATACTCTTTTACCAGTCGTTTTAAAAGATATTACTTGTATTATTACTGATAGTGTTTCAGCAAAATATATACCTCCAACTATAGGGAGTATTAATGGTAAATTGAGCAGTACCGCTGCACCTGCAACAGCTCCTCCTAAAGAGAGACTCCCTAAATCTCCCATAAAAACCTTTGCTGGGAAAGCATTGTATCTCAAAAAACCCAAACATGCACCTGCTAAAGCACAGCTAAATATAGCTATGCTGTCATACCCTAGCTTTAAAGAAATAAGACTAAAAAATGACATTACTATCAAAGTAACTCCAGATGCTAATCCATCCAAACCATCGGTTAAGTTTACACTATTCACTGTTCCAACTATTACAAATACAATAAACGGAACGTAAAGGGGCCCTAAATCTACTAGATAATTTTCTGTAAATGGTATGAATATTTTAGTACCCATCGCTGAATTGTGAGATTGATAGACAGCAAGTCCTACAGCTATTATGACTTGTCCTAGTAACTTCTGATATGCTTTTAATCCTAGATTTCTTTTTAGAACAACCTTTATAAAATCATCTATAAAACCTAATAGTCCGTTTGCAATAGTAAAAATGAATAATACCATCAAATCCTTATTATAAGTCCCAGAAGATACTGTTGTAATCAATACCGCTAACAATATCATTATTCCACCCATAGTTGGTGTGCCACTTTTAGAAAGATGCCTCTGAGGTCCTTCTTCTCTAATACTTTGACCAACCTTCAATCTTCTTAACATTGGTATAACTAATGGTCCTAATATCAACATTATGGCGAAAGATATAATCACCGTTCTTATTATATCTTTATATTCTATCATACTTAAATCTCCTCTCATGTTAAATGCATCAGTAGTGTCATATATATTATACAGCCTACTTGATTTTTTTCATATTATATTATGATTAAATTTATGAGTATATTGTATTGTTCTATAAAAAAAAGTCAAATCCTCTATAAAAAACACCAGCATAATATGTTCAAATATTTCTTATATATATAATTATTACCAATATATGATAATTCTAAAATAAGTTTTTAAATAGGCAGCAAAGCTTCAAAGCATATAGCAAAACACCTAAAAGGGCTGTTAGAAAATAGTTTTAAAGTAACACTGGTATAACACATTTAATATCTCTATGTAAAACAGCCCTAACCTCAATTATAACACATATATTAATACATTAGTTAACTTGTTTACCATTTATATATAATTCCATCAAATGCCCTTTTTTAACTGTTGTTCCAGGCAATGGGTATTGATCTATTACTATATCTCCTTTTTTGACATCAACTATATCTGTATTGTATTTCAATCCCATAGAACTAAGCATTTTACCTGCTTCGGTAATTGTCTTATTCCTAACATCCGGTACTTTCAAATTGTTTTTTTCAATACTGTTTAATTCTTCCTCAGTATATCTTGGTTTTAAATTCAGATATTTCAGAGTATCCTCTACAACCGCTCCTGCAACAGGTGCTGCTATTTGACCTCCATAATATATTCCATTTGTTGGTTCATCTATAATTATTAATGCACATATTTGCGGATCATACGCAGGTGCTACAGCCATAAATGATGCTATATATCTTCCTTGAGCATATCTTCCATCAATAACCTTTTGGGCCGTACCTGTCTTACCACCAACATGATATCCTTTTACATATGCTTTTTTACCAGTACCTACTGAAACTACACTTTCGAGTATTTCAAGTAACGTTTTTGAAGTTTTCTCAGATACAACTCTCCTAACCACCTTAGTTTTATTTTCTTTTATTAAGTTACCTTCGTCATCAACTATTTCTTTAACTATTCTTGGTTTCATCAAATTCCCACCATTAGCTATTGCCGAAACCGCTGTTAATAGCTGTATAGGTGTTACTGCAATACCTTGACCAAATGAAATAGTTGCTAAATTGATTTCCTTTATATATTTAACGTCAGCAGGTATTATTCCTGATTGTTCTCCTGTTAATCTGATTCCAGTTTTTTTACCAAATCCAAATGCTTTAATATAATCGTACATTTTCTTAGCTCCAACTCTAAGACCAACTTCTACAAAAACCTCATTGCATGAATTCTGCACACCTTCCAGAAAAGTTTGACTACCATGAGGATTGTAATACCTCCAACATTTTATAGGCTTATAACTTTTTACTTGTCTTACAAAGCCATCACAATGAAATCTACTGTCCTTATTTACTACTCCCTCTTCTAGTCCCGCAGCAGCAGTGATAATTTTAAATGTAGATCCAGGCTCATAATTATCATTCACAGGAAAATTTCTCCATGCATCAAATATTTGTTTACTTTTATCAACCCAAGGTTTATTATCCCATACTTCTTTTTGATCTTCAGTCAATAGCTCCCATGGACTTTCTGGATTATACTGTAAGGTATTCTTGTCATTTAAATTATAGTCAGGCTTTGTTGCCATAGCTAAAATATCTCCAGTTTTAGGATCCATTATTATTATAGAAGCATGTTTAGCTTTATTTTTTACTAAAGCTTCATAAGCAGCTTTTTCTGCAAAATGTTGTATAGTTTCATCTAACGTTAATACCAAATTTTGACCATTCTTTGCTTCATATAGTCTTTCATTACCATAAGGTAACTCTTTTTGTTTTGCATCAACAGTCTTTATCCATCTACCTGATACCCCTTCTAATTCTTTATTATACGTCCTTTCAACGCCATATTGCCCCTTGTTGTCACTATCAGTATGACCGATAATATGTGATGCTATTTGCCCATATGTATAGTATCTTTTATTGTCGTCGACAATTTCTATGCCTTTTAAGTATTGTTTTCTTATTTTATTTGATATATCTTTTTCTATCCATCTCTTTATCTCTACTAAGCTCTGTTTCTTAGTTATGAGTTTATAAATTTTCTCTTCATCCATTTCTAATAACTGAGATAAAACGCTAGCTGTTTTTTTAGGATTAGTTATGTCAGCTGGTCTACACCATACTGTATCAAGATTTATATTAGTGGCCATCACTTTGCCGTTTCTATCGTATATGGTTCCTCTTTTAGGCCTAACTGGTATATCCTTAGTCCACTGCTCTAAAGCTTCATTTCTAAGCTTATCACCATCCAGTATCTGTATCTGAGACAACCTTCCAACTAGCAATACAAAAACTACAATAGCAACTACTAGCATTATGAATATTCTTTTCCTCGTTGTCACATTTGCTATATTCATAAATTTCCCCCTTAACAAATAGAATAAATAACCAAAGGGTGTCTATTGAGACACCCCCGAGGGCTGTTTCAAATCAGATAAAGTCCAAGGCATTGAATTTTACACAGATATACATGATTTGCATATAGCGTAATGTTTGGGCAACGCCATGTTTTACCATTGTAAGACAGCCCCTGTATATTATAAGTCATATGGCTAGGAGATATATTCCTGCATCTCCACATAATCCACTTTAGTATTTAGAACCTAAATTTCAATTTACTTTGAATATTTTAGGTTAAATTTTGATTATCTATTTGTTAATCAGAAATTATTTAATTATTAATGAATCCTAGCAATTTATTAAATGTTGACTTTAAAAAAGTATCTTTTTTCTCAGTTTTGTCTTCTTGATTGTCATCTATGATATCATTGACACTGACATATATTTTTTGTTCTTTAGTTGGATAAATCAAACCAGAATTAATCGCGGCTTCTTCTATCCAATCAGATTGCTTTACTTTATCTATTTCTATTTCAAGTAAATTTCTTTTTTCTATTAATTCTTTTTTGTGATCTTTTAAGCTAAGTAATTTGTAATTCAAACTAGATATATTTGCATTTAAAAGAAGCATCCCAATACACAATGAAAACACCAATATCGAACCTATCACTACCTTCACCTTGCTTCTAACAAGCATTTTATTTTGTGTTTTCTTCTTAGTAACTTTTCTTCTTTTTGTAGTTACAGTTGGTTTTGGTTTCGATTTATAACTAGTATCATATTCTTTTACTTGCCTTTTTGCTACTAACAATTTATTCAACCTCCGTATCTTTTAGAACTTATACTTTCTGTCCAACCCTTAATTTTGCACTTCTTGATCTACTATTTTCATTAATTTCTTCATCACTTGGTATAATAGGTTTCCTAGTTATAATCTTTAGCTCTCTTTTTTTATTACAAATGCATATTGGCACTTCTTTAGGACATACACAATCCTTATTTAAGTATTTAAAAGTCTCTTTAACGATCCTATCTTCTAGTGAATGGAACGTTATGATACATAGTCGGCCATCTTTGTTTAAACAATCACACATATCCATAATAGCTTGTCTTAAAATCTCAAGTTCGTTGTTTACTTCAATCCTAATAGCTTGGAATGTTCTTCTAGCTGGATGTGGTCCTTCCATTCTAACTTTTTTTGGAATAGCTTTTTTTATAACATTAACTAGTTCTAATGTAGTATTTATATCACCAGTAACTCTTTCATTAACAATGAACTCTGCTATCCTACTAGCCCAACGTTCTTCTCCATATTGTTTGATGATTCTAGTTAATTCTTCTTTAGAGTATTCGTTTACAACGTTCCATGCAGAGAAATCACTTGTTTTATTCATTCTCATATCTAATCTAGCATCATTATGAAACGAAAAACCTCTATCAGTATCATCTAACTGAAATGATGATACTCCCAAATCTAGTAGTATTCCATCTACTTTATCTATACCTAAATCATTTAAAACATTCTTTATATTCTTAAAGTTACTGTGCATGAACTCAACTTTTCCTTCATATTCGTTAAGTCTTTCTTTAGCTCTTTTTAATGCATACAAATCTTGATCTATGCCTATAAGTTTCCCTTTATTGAGTTTTTGTAGTATATGTTTAGAATGTCCAGCACCACCTAGTGTTCCATCTACATAAATACCATCACTTTTTATATTTAAATTCTCAATACATTCATCTAATAACACCGAAACGTGCTTTAATTCCAACTCAATCCACCTCATCTATATCTTTATATTCCTAGTTCAGCCATTTTTTCTGCAATGCTTTCATAACTTAAATCTTCATCATCATTGTAGTTATCCCATGAAGTCTTATCCCATATCTCTACTCTACCTGAAACTCCTATTACTATAGTTTCTTTTTCTAATTTAGCATGTTTTCTCAAATTTGCTGGTACTAATATTCTTCCCTGCTTATCGAGATCACATTCACAAGCCCCAGAAAAAAAGAATCTCACAAAAGCTCTAGCATCTTTCCTAGTAATAGGTAGTGTCTTTAACTTTTCCACTAATATATCCCATTCACTTTGAGGATATATAAAAAGACAATTATCAAGTCCTTTGGTCATAATAAATGTTTCCCCAAGTTCATCTCTGAACTTAGAAGGTATAATAATTCTTCCTTTTTTATCAATATTATGAGAATATTCACCAATAAACATTATTACACCTCATTTTAGGGAATCCACTCCACTTTGCACCACTTTAAACCACATTACTATTTGTTTTCTATAAAAAGTTTAAAAATCCTTCTAATTTGTTTATTAAATTTAAACATGATTAAAACTAGGAACAATGTCCTAGTTACGCACAAACTCTTACTTATATAGTTTTGTTTTCTTAAATATAGGAACATTTGCCTATAGTTGTTAATCTTATAAATATAAATTTGAACGAAAGGAGAGATTTTAATG
The DNA here is from genome assembly GCF_056892235.1 of Abyssisolibacter sp. ZYX002. NCBI lineage: Bacteria > Bacillati > Bacillota > Clostridia > Eubacteriales > Clostridiaceae > Abyssisolibacter > Abyssisolibacter sp. ZYX002. The sequence continues at coordinate 268,525 of NZ_JARMXH010000001.1, read as the reverse complement.
AAAAAACTATTTAAAAAAACATCTAGCTTAGAAGTTTTTTTACCAACAAAATGTAGTTGTAATTGTTATAATAATAAAGCTATAGCAGATGACAAAACTTTTATTTCGATTCGCACTTTATTAGATCCACCAGGGAATTAAACAATACCACTACTTAAAATTCGAGTCTGCTGTGTAATTGGTGTAAACTAACAGTATATTAATAAAATTTAGAAGAAAGGAAGAATATCATGAAATCCTTAAAGAAAAATAAAATACAACAATCAACTATAACGCTTAATAAAACTTGCAATTGTTTTTGTAAAAATGTTCAGCAAGATGGTGCAAATGATGTAATCAATACTGTTATTAGCCATGGCGGGGTTATAGCTAGAAACTCATAAAGATATAAATATAATTAATCTACTTTTGTAAGTTCGTTTATTGTACAATTTTTTGGTGCAATAATGTTTTTCCTATTTCCTAAAGTCGAGATTTCCCTAAAATGAAAAATGGCTGTAGCACTAAATATTAGTGTAGCAGCCATATAGATTTTTACATTATTTTATTTTTATAGCACCTTGATCTCCAGTAATAGCATAAGCTTCTTCAGGTAATCCTTTACATGGACAGTGGCTTATCACTTCTCCTATGTAGTAAGTATAATTTTTTATTTGTTTATTCAGTTTTTGCATTACATAATCACTCCTTTACTTTTTATATATAGATAATAATAGGTTTTAATTTGTTCCAATTAGCGGCATGTATATTAAATAAGGAGCTACTCAAAAATTTGAGCTAACTCCTTTTCATTTAGTACATTTTGTCTTCTGGATGTATAGTTCCACCACCTGTAGCTTCATAAGCTTCTTCTGGAAGACCCATGCAAGGACAATGATTTGTAACCTCTCCTATGTAAAACGTACAATCTGCGATTCTCTTGTTTAGCTTTTTCATGATAATGCTCCTTTCTTTATCTTTATAATTTATATAGCATATAGATTATTATGAACTTCAATTTGTTCCAATAACATGTTAAAAATTTTCATTAAAATAGGGATGTCAGACTAGACATCCCTTAGATTGTTAACAAAGTCATCAAGATAACAGACTGTAGTAAAAGGTTAAGTTCAAGGCGTGTTAAAATTGAGTAGCAGAGCTTACTTAGAGGTAAGTGAGCAACGGAAATTTTAACAACAACGCAGAAATTGGGCTTTTTTCTACAGTCTAAGGGATGCCTGACTAGACATCCCTTAGATTCAAAGTTCTTATTTATCTATTCTATTAGCTACATTTTTCTTTCTTATAACCAATACGATTATTGATACAACTATAATTAAAGCACTAATTAATTGAGCTACTCTAAAGCTACCAAACATCAAGCTGTCTGTTCTAAGTCCTTCTATAAAGAATCTAGCAAATGAATATAGAATCAAGTAAAGTATAAAAACCTCACCTCTAGTATTTGCTTTATTTTTTCGATACCATATCAAAAATCCAAAAACTAGAAAATTCCATATCGATTCATACAAAAATGTTGGATGAACTTTTTGCCCGTCTATCATTATACCCCAAGGCAAATCTGTAGGTGTACCGAATGCTTCATGGTTAATAAAATTACCCCATCTACCAATTGCTTGCCCTAAAATGATACTAGGTGCTGTTATATCTGCCACTTGCCAAAAGCTAACTTTCTTTATTTTGCAGAATATTATTGCAGTAGCAACTGCACCAATTATTGCTCCATGTATAGCTAATCCGCCACCTCTAGTGTTTAGTATCTTTAATAGGTCACCTTTATAGTTATCCCATTGGAATGCTACATAATACAGTCTTGCTCCTACAACGGAAACTGGTATTGCAAATATCAGCAAATCTATTAAAGTTTCTTCTTTAAACCCTACTCTCCTGCATTCTCTAAGTGCAAAAACTATACCTAGTATTAATCCTAACGAAATCAATATACCATACCAACGTACAGCAATACCAAAAATCTCAAAAGCCACTGGATCCATCTTTATACCTCCAAATATATATTTATCTTGTTACGATAACCTATCCTATTAAGATTATAGGGCATAAGACAGCTCACGTCAACTTATCTAAAGAGGATTGATTACTGATAATGTGTGATTTTTGTCATTTAAATATTGTCTTAATCTATTTATTAAGTCTTCTGACTTCATGTTTTCTACTATTGCTATATAGTTAAACAATAAGAAATCATTAAAATAATATGATATGAAATTATTAGCTATAAAACTAACTGAATTCAAATCAGTAATGTGATAACCAATAAATTTCTTTTTAACTCTATCAAAATTTTCATTGATTAAATCCTCAATACCATCATCTTTAATATATTCCAGTATCTTAGTCAATAACTCTTTAGGTTTCTCCGATTCTCCGGAAATTAAAGTATGGCCATAATCTCTTTGTCCAATATACTGAAAACCAAAAGGTCCATTAACCAGTTTTGAATCATACATTTCTTGATAGAATTTCGAACTTTTAGAAAAAAGCATATCTATAAGCATTATAGTAGCTACTTCTTTTTTTACTAGCTCTTCTCCTTCATAGCCTATATCAGTATCCTTAAATCCAATTGTAAACAGTGGCTTTGCTACATCAAGCTTTTGCTCAACATAATCTTTGTTAACCGTTTTAGGTTCTATAGGATAATCTCTTTTTATCTCGTGATCTAAAATGTGTATATCTTTTCTCATACTTGATTCTATTTGATTAATTGCTTGATTAAAGTCTAAATCCCCTACCAAAAATAAAACCATATTTTTAGGATTGTAGAAAGTATTATAGCATTTATAAAGTATTTCTTTATCTATTTTATTAATGCTCTCTACAGTACCAGCTATATCTATTTTTACTGGATGGTTATGATACATACCATTTAGGCAGTTAAAAAACACTCTCCAGTTAGCATTGTCTTCATACATCTTTATCTCTTGTTCTATAATACCTTTTTCTTTCTCTACATTTTCATCTGTAAAGTAAGGATCCTGTACAAACTTTACTAACAAATCCAGATTCTCATTAAAATTATCAGTACATGAAAACAAGTAAGCAGTTTGATTAAAGTTGGTGTACGCATTAACATAAGAACCTAACTTTGAAAATTCATTAAATATATTGCCTTCTTTTTCTTCAAATAATTTATGTTCTAGAAAATGTGCAACACCATCTGGTACATCTATAAAATCATTCTCATTTATAGGTATAAACCTGCTATCTATTGAACCATAATTAGTTGCAAAAATAGCAAATTTAATAGTATATTGTGGTTTTGGTACATAAAACACCTTTAATCCATTCTCAAATTCATATGAGTACAATTCTTCATTAAGCTTAAAGCTCTCAACTTTTTTTAGGCTCATCTTCATTCCTCCTTGTCTCTGTTAGATACTATCATATATATAGAATCAAGCTGTATATTTTGGAACGATTTGACTATACTTTCTTTATCAATTTTATTTATTGATGATATTATATCTCTAAGACTTCTGCTACTTTTACTTAGAGCCTGTGTGAAGAAAAATTCGGATATTGAATATGGATCATCATACATTGATTTAATAGATGTAATTATTGAGTTTTTGGCAATCTTAATATCATTATCCTCAAACTCACCATTTTTCACACTTTCTACTTGTTTATTACTTATATCTATCACTTTATCCATTTTGTCTGATTCCACACCAGCATCTATCATCATTATTGATTTAAATTTATATCCTCTAGAGTATGTATAATACGCCAAACTCTCTTTTTCTCTAACATTTAAAAACAGCTTTGAATCTGTTCCTCCACCTAAGATATTATTTCCGACGATAAACGCATCATAAAGCTCATCTTCATAAGGTACATTGACTCTGTAACCCATAGATAGCTTACCTTGGACAACATCCATTTTATCAGATATCTTTGTTACCTCTTTGATATCTTTACTAATTTTTTCTCTAGGTAGTTCTACAGGTTCTTCAATTTCAAATTTAAATTCCTCGCGTATTTCATTTTCTACTTCTCTTTGACTAACATCTCCTATTACAAATATCTCTATTCTACTCGTCTTTAAGACTTTTTGATAGTGTTCATACAAGGATGTAGGTGTAATATCATCAAAGTCTTCTTCATATCCAAACTTGTATATACTATATGGTTCATCACTACACATAGTCTCTAAACATTTTTCACTAGCATATGTTTTTTTATCATTTATCCTGTTACTAATTTTATTGGATAGTCTTTCTTTTTCTTGCTTGACATATTTACTCTTAAATCCATTGTCTTCAATGTACGGGTTGTTTATGATTTCATTTACCATCTTAAACATATCACTTAACATATCTTTATTTTCAACATAATCAGGATTAACTCCCTCTATAGAAAACCTCATTATTTGCTTCTCACCCGCTTTTGATATACCTACTGCTAAAGATGCTCCATACATTTCTTCTAACTGTTTCTCAATGTCAATTAACGTATTAAATCTTTTAGTTCCTCTTTTAAGTACCAAAGGTAATAAAGCATTTGTAGTTACTTCTTCTCTATTCAGAGGCCTTATGAAATAGATGTTTATTAGATTTGATTTGAATTTATTAGTTTTTACAATATTAAGATTTACACCATTGCTTATTCTGATTCTTTCCATATTGAGTGCCAATATAAAACCTCCATTCATATTTGTTGTTATTTTATATTATAGCGTTTTTGGCAAATTTCAGCAAATTTCGACCTTTGATATTTGATGTTATTAACTTATTATTTGCTAGATGGTATATTTTATCCATTCTTTTAAAAAAGAGAGTAAGTTTAAACTTACTCTCTTAGATTGATGACAAAGTCATCAAACTAGCAGACTTTAGTAAAAGTTCAATTTTAACATTGGCGCAGAAATTGGGCTTTTGTCTACGGTTTTAGAGAGTAAGTTTTATACTTACTCTCTTTTTTATAACTACCTATCTCATCCTATTTCTCATACTATTCATTATCTTATCTAAGTCTGTTCTTATAGTATTAGTAGTTTGATTGATTCTGTTTGATAAATTTCCTATCTTGCTATACATTTCATCATCTGACGTTATAATAATATTCTTAACATTTGGGTTTGCTTTCTTTATTTCACTTTTAATCTTAGACTGTATATTACTGGGTATTGTTCCACTAGGTATACCTTTACAGTTTACACCAACAACCGCTTCATTCTTATTATTTACCAAGCATACAGCATTATTTACTTCTGGTAATCTTTGAACGTTATTTGCTATTTGCATTTCCATCGTATTTTCATTTAGCATTCTATTTCTCATGTAGTTGCCATAGTTTCCTGCTAAATTCGTACCAGATTTATAGCCTATATCACTTGTTTCATTGTTAGTGTTGTTTTCCTGTGTTGTGTTTGAATCTTTCTCTTCGTCCTTAGCTTTCTTTTCACAACCAACAGCTAATGTAAATATCAGAACAAACACTAATAAAAGTAATGATATTCTCTTAAACAAAGTTTCACCTCCTGAAATTTTTAAAATTTGTTTCAATATTATTTTTCCTCCAAAAACGATTTATATTGTACGTAATATTTGATATTAATTTTGTTATTTTATATTTTTTCCAAGTATTTTTATTTTTTCAAAGATATCGTTTTTAAAAAAATTTAAACAAGTCAATCATACCAAAATATCAATGATATTTTAAAAAACATGTACGTTATAGTTTAAAATCATTTGAATTTTGCTTGATATATTGTATAATATATAATGTACCGTAATATGGAGGTAAAAATGACCAAAAAACATTATGTAATATCCATATTTACTATTGTCATAATAGCATTATTAAGCTTCTACTATGTATTAAACAATGACAAGGATGTAAAAGACAGAAAATTAGCAGGCTACATAGAAAATGACTTTAAAATTAAAAACATATTAATATTTGATACAAAATATGAACAACTTATTGAAATACTTGGCCAACCTTTAAAAACAACAAACATTACAGATGAAACAATCATAAGCCATCATGGGTATTTTGTTATATTGCATTATGAAGGCATGAATGTTACTATAGATGCTGGAGTAAATTTTGATTTAAAAAACGGTACAGTAACTGAAATAGATATAACAGACAAAAACATAACTACTTTTAGAGGTGTAACTGTAAATGAAACTTTTAAAAAAATCAAACAAATTTATGGCATAAAAGAAAAGTATCCGCTTAACAGTGGAAAAGAAAAGCCTCTTGCAGACATGAAAATACAGGGATTAAAAAGAGGCAATGAGCAAATTGATTTAGAGACTTATACAGACTATTGCTACTTTACATTTGATGATAAACCAATAGCAATGATTTTTTTACTTGATAATGATGTAGTCAAAAAAATTGTAGTTAGAAATCTAACTGCAGATTAATTTGGTTACAATACATTATATATAAAGGCTATTTCACTCAAATACAAAATAAGAGGTTTTAAAACCTCTTATTTTAATAGAAAAATACTAAGTATGTTAGGAGATATTACATGCATGATTTAACCATAAGAAGACCTAAAATAGAAGAAGCTAGAATAATAAACGATTTTTTTGAGGTCGTTATAAGAGATACATTTAAGAAAAACAACATAGATAACTTAGTAGATTTGATTGATATAGAAATAATAGATAAACGAAATCAGCTCGATCAAGATTTTAGTAGCAATGGAAATGATAGATTTTTTCTGATTGTTACTTCTAATGATGAAATTGTCGGTTCTATTTGTTATGGCAATCCAAATGATTTAATTATTGAATGTACTAATGGTAAACTACAAGATATACCCGAAATAGGTACGATATATGTACATCCTGATTATCAAAGCAAAGGTATCGGAAGTATGATGATTGATGCTATTTTAAAGGAGATGAAAAGTAAAGACATCAACAAATTCTGTATGGACAGTGGCTATAAAACCGCGCAAAAGGTGTGGTGTAAGAAATTTAAAGACCCTGAATATTATCTTATAGATTACTGGGATGAAGGCAGTGATCATATGATTTGGAATTTAACTGTAGATGATTATATAAAATAATATGCTCTTTGTGTGTTTGTTGGTTATTTATATTCTTTTTTTAGATTATCTCTGTGGGTTCCTGAGATTACTCATAATTTTATTGGTTCAGCTTTTTGAGGTGGTCTAGCTGATGTCTTTTTAAACTTTGATTTCTATATATACAAGATGTTCTTTCTTAACATTTCAACCAACAATGTCACTGGGAAAATCAATAATAGGGCTATTTATACACAAAACAGCCCTATACTTAGGATACATATGTTTAATTGGGGGAATTATTATTAAACCTAAATTATTCATAGAAAAATAATAACTATATTGCATCCTTCTAATTACAATATATCCATCTCTTTTTCACCGTACCACTCAGTACGCTTTCAAAATCGCTGAAATACTGTAATTTAGAAAACTACATCATATTTATCAATGTTCCATGAATAATTCAGGTTAAATCAATATTTAACTCTTTTACCATTAATCATAAACACTGTTCTCTCACATATGTTAGTTACATGATCCCCTATTCTTTCTAAATATCTTCCAATAAAAAGTAACTGTGTGGATTGTTTAATCACACTACTATTAACACTAATCATATCTAATAATTCTATATATATACCTTTGTATAGTTTATCCATTTCGTCGTCTTTTAGAGCAGTATTTATAGCTAAGTCTATATCTTCATTGATATAGCTATTCAAACTATTATTTAACATACTTACAGCTAAACCACCCATTTTAGGAATATCAACCAATGGTTTTATAAACTCATCTTCTCCAATTTCTCTAATAACTTTGGCTATATTTACTCCTAAATCTCCTATACGCTCAAGGTCTGTTATTATTTTTAGTGCTGTGCTAATATATCTCAAGTCTTTTGCTTTTGGTTGTTGAAGAGCTATAACGCTTAAACAATTCTTCTCTATTTCTAATTCCAGTTCATCTACTTCATCATCAAGCTTAACTATATAATTTATCACTCTTCCATCTTTATCAAGTAGTGCTGACATTGTAAGAGTTATGATATCCTCAACCATGTTTCCCATCTTCATAACTTTGTTTCTGATTTCTTCTATTTGATTATCAAAATATTCTCTCATTCTATACACCTCACTTAACCAAATCTTCCACAAATGTAATCTTCGGTTCTTTTATCAGTAGGACATGCAAATAATTTTTTGGTTTCACCGTATTCTACTAATTTACCCATTAAGAAAAATGCTGTGTTATCAGAGATTCTACCAGCTTGTTGCATAGAATGTGTTACTATAACTATAGTATAATCTTTCTTTAACTCTTGCAGTAGATCTTCTATTTTTGCAGTCGCTATAGGATCTAATGCTGATGTAGGTTCATCCATTAACAGCACTTCTGGTTCTACTGCTAGCGCTCTAGCAATACATAACCTTTGCTGTTGCCCTCCAGATAACCCTAGAGCATTTTTTTTAAGTCTATCTTTTACCTCATCCCACAAAGCAGCTGCTTCTAAGCTTCTTTTGACAATTTCATTTAATTTATTTTTATTCTTAATACCATGAGCTTTAGGTCCATAAGCCACATTTTCAAAAATACTCATAGGAAAAGGATTCGGTTTTTGGAACACCATACCAACTTTTTTTCTGAGTCTTGTTACATCTATGTCTTTATAAATATCAACATTATCAAGCATTACCTTGCCATTTATTTTCACACCTTCTATTAAATCGTTCATTCTATTTATAGTCTTCAAAAATGTAGATTTCCCACAGCCTGAAGGTCCTATCAAAGCAGTAACCTTTTTATCTGGAATATTAATATTTATATCTGTAAGCGCTTGAAATTGACCATAATATAAATCTAGTCCACTTATCAAAACTCTATCTCCCATATGCTATACCTCCATTTTTGATCTAGTTAATCTTCTAGCTATCTTATTGGTAGACAAATTTATAAAAAGTATTATAATTATCAAAACAGTTGCCGTAGCGTAAGCTTTATCAAAAGATACCTCTTCCTTAGCTAATAAATACAAGTGAACAGATAATGTTCTACCTGAATCAAAAACACTACTTGGCAATCTGGCTACCGTTCCTGCAGTCAAGTATACAGCAGCTGTTTCTCCAACAATTCTACCGATACTAAGGATAATAGCTGTCAAAATACCAGGTATTGCACTTGGTAAAACTACGTATAAAACTGTTCTTAGTTTACTAGCTCCAAGACCCAGACTAGCTTCTCTGTATAAATCAGGTACGGATTTTAAAGCTTCCTCTGTCGTCCTAACTATTGTAGGTAAGACCATAATACTAAGCGTAACACTGCCTGCTAGTATCGACCAACCAAATTTCAGTATTACTACAAATAATATCATGCCAAATAATCCAAATATAATCGAGGGTATAGATGCTAGACATTCTGTCGTATATCTAATAAAATTAATAAACTTCCCTTTCTTAGAATACTCGACTAAATATATAGCTGAAAATATACCAATGGGCGCAGATATCAAAAGAGTAATACCTATAATATAAATAGTAATTATTATCTGTGACGATATATCAGAAATATTAATCTTTGTTATACCATTGAGTACAACATAACCTATTATCCAAATAAGCACTCCAGTGGTTATAATAGCACTTGAGCAAATCAATATGTTCATAATATTGTCCTTAATACGTCTAGTCTTCATACAAACACTCCTTGATTACTTAAGTTTTTTACGTGTTATTAAATTTAATGATAAATTAAGAATCATTATAAATATTAATAAAATAACTCCTGTAGCAAACAACATTTCTTGGTGTAAACCATAAGCATAGCCCATCTCTATAGCTATATTTGCCGTTAACGTTCTGACTCTATCAGTTAACGTATGAGGTATAACCACAGTATTACCTGAAACTAATATAACAGCCATTGTTTCCCCTATTGCTCTACCAATACCCAAAACAACTGAGGTCAAAATACCTGAAGAAGCAGCAGGCAATAACACCTTAAATATGGTTTGAATCTTAGAACTTCCTAATGCTAAAGAACCTTCTCTGTACTCCTTTGGTAAAGATTTAATTGAATTACATGATATATTGATAATTGTGGGGAGTATCATGATCCCTAAAATTATTATAGTAGCAAGTAAACTATTGCCTACTCCTCCTATATATTTTTGTATAATAGGTACTATCACTAATAATCCAAAGAAACCATAGACAACAGACGGTATGCCAGCAAGTAGCTCCACAGCAGGCTTTACAATCCTTGCCACATTTCTTGGTGCTATCTCAGCTAAGAAAACAGCTGTTAAAACTCCTATAGGTACACTTATTAAGATTGCTCCAATTGTAGCATATAACGAAGCTACTACCATAGGCTTTATGCCATATATATCCGCCTCAGGTATCCACTGAGACCCTAGAAGGAAATCACTTATTCCTACTTTCAATATAGCTGGCCCACCCTTTAATAATATAAATATCAATATACTGAAAACACTCAATACTGAAATACATGTGCTTATAAAAAATAATCCTTCAGATATTTTTTCTATTACTTTTTTATAGCTATTTGGCAGTAATTTTCTTTTATTGTACACATTTGTATTATTAATTTTTAAATCAGCTGTTTTCATATCTATAATCCTCTCTTACTATTTAACGGGTATTAATTTTTCACTAATGATTTTTTGCCCTGCATCACTTAAAACATAATCTATAAACTCTTTAGTAGTATCGTTTAGCTCTCCTTTAGTAACAAATAAAAATGGTCTAGCTAGTTTGTATTTACTATCCTTTATACTCTGTATACTTGCAACAATACCATCTAATTTCAAGCCTTTAACTGAATCATTTAAATAAGAAAGTGATATATATCCTATAGAGTTTTCTTTTTTACTTATATTGGCCATAACAGCGCCTGTGCTATCTGCTATTAATGCATCTTTTACAACTGTACTGATTTTTTTACCATCGCTATTTTTTTTATAAAGCTTTATTATACTTTCAAAAGCACCTCTAGTACCCGAACCTGCTTCTCTACTAATTACTAGTATATCTTCGTCTTTACCTCCAATTTCTTTCCAATTCTTTATTTCGCCACTGAATATTTTTTGTGCAGTCTCCACATCTATATCACTAACTTCGTTACTAGGATGCACCGTAATAACTATACCATCATATGCTATGATGTGCTGAGTCAATCCCCATTCTTTTTCTCCTGATTTAAGATTTCTTGAAGCCATACCAATATTTGCAATTCCATCATTTGCAGCTTTTACTCCATGAGTTGAACCTACACCTTGTACGTCTATTTTTACATTATTCTTTTGCTTACTGAAAGCTTCTGCTAATTTAGTGGCAACTGGAGTAACTGATGTAGATCCTACAACATCAATGGACTTGCTCGCATTGCTACTAGCCACTTTTTCATTTGAACATCCTATGGCTGTAAATAAGATAGCTACTAATAAACTCATACCAATAATTAATTTTTTCAAATATAACACTCCTTTATTATCCTTTTTAGTTACAGCTAAAGTATAACAAGTATTTCTGTTAATTTTGTTTTGTAAAGGTTAACTTTATGTTAAGTAATAGTTAATACCATGTTAACATTCGCTCTATAAGAGTTTATTTATAGTTGATATAATTACCACTATCATGTATAATTTACACTAGTGTGGTATAACCTTAGAATATTTATAGAAACTAAAAATCTAATGATTATAATGAAATGAAAGGAAGATATAAATGAAACTTGGTATAGTAGGACTGCCAAACGTTGGCAAAAGTACTCTATTCAATGCAATAACCTCTGCTGGTGCTGAATCAGCTAACTATCCATTTTGTACAATAGAGCCAAATGTAGGAGTAGTTTCAGTTCCAGATGAAAGATTGGATGTACTAGAAAAAATGTACAACACTCAAAAGAAAGTACCAACAGCAATAGAGTTTTTTGATATTGCAGGCTTGGTAAGAGGAGCTAGCAAAGGCGAAGGATTAGGAAATAAATTTCTGTCTCATATAAGAGAAGTTGAAGCTATAGTACATGTTGTTCGTTGCTTTGAAGATGAAAATATAACTCACGTAGAAGGAGATATTAATCCAATAAGAGATATTGAAATAATAGACCTAGAGCTTATACTTGCTGACCTAGATATGGTAACTAAAAGACTTTTTAGAGTAGAAAAGCAAGCCAAATCAGATAAATCACTAATAAAAGAAGTTAGCTACCTAAAAAAAGCTCAAGAAGCACTTGAAAACAGTAAGCCAGTTAGAAGTGTTGAATTTGAAAAAGAAGAATTAAAATACAATAAAATATACAATTTCTTAACTAACAAGCCAGTATTATACGCAGCTAATATATCCGAAGATGATATAGTAAGCGAAAACGAGAATGAACACTTAAGAGCTTTAAAACAACATGCAGAAAATGAAGGCTCAGAGGTTATAACTATATGCGGAAAAATAGAATCTGAAATTTCTGAGTTAGAACCAGAAGAAAAACAAATGTTCTTAGAGGAACTTGGTTTAAAAGAATCGGGACTTGATAAATTGATAAAAGCAAGTTACAAGCTACTAGGACTTATATCTTTCCTAACAGCAGGAGTAAAAGAAGTAAGAGCATGGACGATAAAAAAAGGCTGGAAAGCACCACAAGCAGCAGGTAGAATCCACACAGATTTTGAAAAAGGGTTCATCAAAGCAGCTGTAATTGATTATGATGCATTAGTTGAATGTGGTTCTTTAGCAACTGCTAAGGAGAAAGGATTGCTTAGACTTGAGGGTAAGGAATATGTTATGAAGGATGGAGATGTTGTCGAATTCCGTTTCAACGTGTGATAAGTCCTAGAATGGCAAATTACTGCGTTGTTTAAATTTTCCCGACTAATCGCGTACGGTTGTACGCTCATATCCGTGAAAATTTAAACGCCTTGTACTTTACTCATTCTAGAGCTTATCACCTCATTACACATTATTGTATAAAAAATTATTACATCAAAATATCGAGGTTAGTTTTTTTCTACCCTCGATATTTTTTATTCCTTGTATTTTACTCATTTTAGTAAATTCCACCCTTTATTTACTATGTTGGTATTAAAGAGCTTTACTGTTGACTATGTCGCTAATCATCATATCAAATTGCACATCACCTAATCCATACTGTGGAAATGTTTTAAGTAAGTCTTTAATAAGTGTTTTTCTATCCTTACTTGAATTTTTTCTTATATAGTCATTGATTTCACTATTTGGTGATCTGTAACTTAAATATAGAGAAGCTGCTTGATATGTAGCAGGTAGCATTTTATTAACTGGCATTTCTTTTTTACAAAGAATGCTAAGATAATTTTCATAACTCCCTGCACTATCAATCTCATATGCTTCAGGTAGCATTTCATTTGCTATTTCATTTTTCATACAAAATAGCACATCCCCTAAAAAATCAGACTTATCCAAATAGGCAAGTATTGTTAACATATTTATTTGGCAAAACATATCTGATCCAAACCATAAAACAATTGTATTAAAATCGTTCAAAAACAACGGCTCTAAGGGCTTTATAACATTATTTTTATACTCTTTCACAGTTATTTGATGTGACATCACTCTTGCTTTTATAAAAGCATCAGAGAATAAATCTTCAGTTACACTTCCCCAGCACATGGCTTCATTGAATGGAATATAGGTAGTATCCTCTTTGAAATGACCATTTTCCTTAAACTCCTGCATCATACATCTGCCATTCAAAACATGAAGTACTTTTACTGAATTCTTACCAGATATCTCATTTTGAATATTTCTAATTGATTCATCTTTCATTAAATTATTACCTCGCTTTGCTAATATTTTTTTTTCATCATAGATTAAAATAGGTAGGTGAACTCTTCGATACTCAAATGGTGTCACTCCAAATTGCTTAGCAAAAGCACGAGAGAAAGCTTCTTGTGATGAATAGCAGTACTTAAATGCTACATCTATGGTTTTCATTTCTGTTTCTCTGATATCTTCTGAAGCAAGTTGCAATCTTCTTTTTCTAATATAGCTCTTTATTGATATTCCATGATATTTATGAAAAGAAGCTGAGCAGTGATATGGTGAATAGTTAACCATCTTTCCTATCTCATTCAGTGATATGACTTCAGTAATATGATCTTCTATATACTTGATTATTTCATAAATAGTTTTTGTGTTCATTAGCACCTCCTATAACAAAAGTATAAGCAATATGAAGCAATAATTTATGATACTCGTTGTGGTTATTATGAATTCTATAGGGTATTTACCACTTCGCCCCGGTTGGAAGTGTACTTTAACTAGACATAAAAAATTTCTCCTTTGTTTATTGTTAGTTGTGGTGACTTCATTTTAACAAAGTTGAAGCTCTTTTTCTATTATTTTAGCTTCACTTAATAAATGAAAGCAAAAATTATCAGAGATTTAGTAGCTATGTGATGTGGAGTACCGTTAAGTGAATCACTATGAATAATTCAGGTTAGCAAAAGCATTTTAATAAAAAACATAATACTCTCTTCTATTCATTAACAATCCCATAATATATCAAATCTTTATATCTACCCTCTTTGATAATGTGTTCTTTCAGTATACCTTCTTTTATCATCCCTACCTTTTCCATAACTCTACCTGAAGCTGGATTTGAAGCAAAGTATCGAGCAAATACTTTGTGCATTCCTTTTACTTTAAAGGCAAATTCTATCATTGCCCTTGAGCTTTCTGTTGCATAGTCATTACCCCAGAATTTTTCTCCTATCCAATACGCTAACTCTCCACGCCCAAAGTTTTTGTTATTGCTTAGTGAAATACAACCATATAGCGTCCCAGTCTCTTTATCAATAATAGCCATCTCATATAATTTATTATTGATAAAATTGGATTTGTGATTTTTTATCCATATTAGAGCACATTCTTCAGTGTAAGGATAAGGTAGATTCAATGTACTTTTGTAAAGGTTATAGTTGTTGCAAAGTTCTGTAACCGTTTTTGCATCCTTTTCTTCAAATAATCTCAGTATCAACCTATTAGTCGTAATCTCTTGCTTATTTTTATCGTATATCATTTGAAATCCCCCTTGTATTTATATGTAATGTACATTATATCATCTATACCCTTTTTCTGAAAAACAAATAACCACAAATTTAAAGCTAGCTGTACTCTGTACATTGCTAGCTTTTTATAGTGTTATATATATTTTCCACTGAATATTTTTGATTCTCTATATAAAGTTTTTCTGAAATAAACTGTTATGGTGTAGGACCTAATTTCCCATGCAATAACTCATCAATATTATCATATCCTGACTCTACCCAATCTGTATCAATCCCCAAACTAAGCAATTCGTTATCGCATGCTTCTGACAGTTCCCGTGCTTCTTTACTTTTATCTTCGTATAACAAAATTTCAATGACTTTATCCAACCTATCCCAGATAGTAATATCCTCGTAACCATTACCCAATGTCATATTAATAGCTTTATCAAAGAATGCTTTAAATTTCTTTCCTAGTTTTGTTGATGAAGCATAGATTGGTAGTTTCTCAGCATATGGATATGGTTTACCATCAAGCAGAAAAAACAATCTATACATCTCATTTATTCCATTTAATATAGATAATGAAGCAGTAAACAATTCTTCTTCTTTATTTTTATGATGATGTGGATACCCATCAATTAACCAGTAAAGTGATAGCAGGTATCTATACTTAACTTTTCTAAACAATACATCATCTGTATAACCTTTAAAATTCTCTACTATACTCTTAAACTGTTTCAAAGGATCAATAACAATAACTGCATTAATCCAAATCCAAATTGCAACATCATTATAATTTTTAAATTGGTCTTCTATAACATCTATTGGCGTAATACTAAAGTGTGGTTGTGATACTTCTTTACCAAAATATCTATCCCAACCTTCAGTAGGCAATTGGTAAAAAGCTTGGCTAGTATTTGGTGTTAATTTCTTTTGATACATAGCACGTTGGATGTTATCAAATATCTCTCTTGAACATATTATATCTATATCTACATCTGAGTTACAAGAATATGTACCAAGTGCTCTACTTCCTGTTAATAACACCGTTAACTTTTCTTCATGATTAGTAATGCCAGGCAAAGTAAATATTTGTTCATCAATATATCTTCGCAAATCATTCCAATCAACTCCTATATTTATCACTATCTAGCCCCCTGTATTAGATATTAATAACTTTTAACAACTCGCGAACAATCCATTAGGTTTAATTTCACATATCTTATACCATTATATTCAATTATGTATAAATTTCTGTCCACTAAAATAACTAGCCTATGCTACCTATTTCACATTTTCGTTTCTACAAATCCTTATAAATTATCTATCTTTCCTTCCACATTGTAGTTGTTTTATATGGACGAAAACCGATACTGTAGTAAAATTGCTGTGAAGATCCTACTAAAACAGTCTTAGCTCCAAGCTCTTTAACCCTTCTTATTCCTTCTAGCACTGCCACTTTTCCTAAACCCATTTTGCGATAATCTGGATCTGTTGCCACTGGTTCTATTACTGCGTAGCCAGCTTCTTCATCGTACCACATACCACAATATGAAACGAAGTTTCCGTTTGGCTCAGTTACAGCTATTTTTAAACTCAAATCAACATTAGGACGTAGCATAGCTTCTTTAGCTAACTGCTCAACTTCTTTAGTAAATTTGAGTTCACCTTCTCCATTTAATTCGTGGTTGAATCCTTTCCACATTACACGTCTGTATTGATATAAGTCATAAGTTTCTTTCATTGAAGTAATATTAAAACCTTCTGGCAAATCATATGCTGTAGGTGTTTTATCTGTATAAAAAATTGCATCATTTTCTTTTTCCTTTGTGGCTATAAATCCAAGTTCACTAGCAATATCTTGAAATTCCAAATCAGTATCTGCAATCATAACGCCAAAACTTCCATCTTTAGAGAAATTACTTTTTGCATAGCTTAGCATCTCTTTTTTTAGATATGTATATTCAGGTAAAGTTAAACAAAAACCTTCTCCTAGCATACAGTCAAATGTTGCCACTCCTACTATCTGTTCATTATCTTCCCACATACCGATTTTACCCACTGAGTCCTTGTCTAGCATAACATGAGTTATCATCCAGTCCCATCTTGTATATGTAAACTCTGCATAACCTAATTTTATGAAAAATGATCTTACTTTATAGTAATCATCTGTAATACCTGCTTGTTTTGTGTAATTTCTAAACCTTATCGACATGATATCTCCTCCTCTGTTACTATATAATAACCTCTAGACAGTATAATATAAATGCTAACTTTGGATATAGTCAATTTATACCTAAAAGGGATCTCCTATCAGACATCCCTTTACTATACTTTTCAATATAAGTTAAAGCACTCAATAACGCAATAATTTGCATTACAAAACAGCTCTATATTATTTTTTATATATAATTTTCCTTATTGTTTCATATGCTAATCCGTATTCTATGGATATTTGTTCTATAGTGTAGCCATCTTGATATTTTTTCTTTATCGATTTATTTCTATTCTTATAATAGCTTCTAGAACCACTCTTTTCTCCCCATCTATGATTATCTTCACTTGGTATATATATTATTTTACCACTTATATGTTTTTGAATTTCAGTTAACAAATGTTTTGGTAGTACTTCTGCTGCATTTACATATTTCATAATATCCGCTCCTTATTTATTAGTTATAAATAAAGTACAGAGTTCAGCAGATAGTAGTCTATTACTCCCATACAGAAATAGTTTATACTATCGCTTACTCTGCATGGGCTATAGCTTGGTCTAAGCTATTTCGTAAAATAATTCTTCTTTTCATACAATTTCCACCTCCAAAAAACTCTAGTCTAAGATGTATGTAACTATTTCACTATATCATATATAACATTATTTTAACACTAAATTTAATTGATACAAATAATTTAGCAATGTCTCAGTAGGATACATCTTCTTTCACTATTACGTCCCACAAAACGTTCTATACGGCACATCTGATTTTGGAGGTAATTTAGCATATTCTTCATGATTTGTTGTATAATCATATGGACAAGATAATACATCTAACAAACGATTCATTACGCTATAGTCACTATGCTCTACTGCTGATTTTAGTGCTTCTTCTACTCTGTGATTTCTTGGTATAACTGATGGGTTACTTTTTTTCATTAGATTATAAATATCTTCTTTTGATGCATTTTGTCTGTTTAGTCTCTCTTGCCATAATTCATGCCATTTTATGAATTCTGATGAGCAAAACATCTTCATATCTTTTAATTTCTGAAGCGTTAAAGCTCTAAATGTATTAGTATAATCAGCTTTGTATTTATGCATAATATCTAGTAAATTTTTTATTAAAACATCATCTTCAGCTTCTTCATTATGTATACCTAATTTTGATCTCATCCCGGATAGGTAATTTAAACGATAAATTTGTCCATAGTTAGAAATTGATTCACTTGCAATATCTATAGCTTTATCTTTATCTTCATCTAAAAGTTGAAGTAACGCCTCGGCAAGTTTTGATAAATCCCACGCTCCAATTTGCGGTTGATTGCCATATGCATATCGCCCATGCATATCAATTGAGCTAAACACAGTGTTTGGATCATAGGTATCCATAAATGCACAAGGTCCATAATCTATGGTTTCTCCACTAATCGTTATATTATCGGTATTCATTACTCCATGTATAAAGCCAACTAATTGCCATTTAGCTATAAGCTGTGCTTGTTTTTTGATTACTTCCTGTAAAAGATATAAATATTTATTGCTTTTATCTGCGAAATCAGGAAAATGCCTTTTGAGTGCGTAATCAGCTAAGCTTTTCAGCTCATCTATGTTACCCCATTTAGCAGCATACTCAAATGTACCTACTCTTAGATGACTTGAAGCTATTCTAGTTAATATTGCACCGATTTGTGGTTCTTCTCTAGTTATCCATTCGCCTGTTGTGACCACTGCCAAACTTCGAGTTGTTGGTATGCCAAGTCCATACATAGCTTCACTTATAATATACTCTCTTAGCATTGGTCCTAAGGAAGCACGACCATCTCCTCCTCGTGAGTAAGGTGTTCTGCCTGCTCCTTTTAACTGAATATCTATTCTATTTCCTGTTGGTGTTATTTGCTCCCCTAGCAATATAGCTCTACCATCTCCAAGCATTGTAAAATAACCAAACTGATGACCTGCATAAGCCTGTGCTATAGGATCAGAGCCATGTGGTAATGCATTTCCAGAAAACACTTCTGCACCAGTTTTATTTAAAAGAAATTCTGCTTTTAATCCCAAATTTAATGCTAATGAATCATTGAATTTTATTAGATTTGGACTAGGAACAAGTGTTGGTTTTGTTTTAGTAAAAAATATACTAGGTAACTTTACGTAGGTATTATCAAAGTTCCATCCTTGATTTAAATCATTTTTATTTTCCATCATGTTATCTCCTTTCAAGTTTATATTTATTCATTAAAAATATCACAATTAGTATTTATCTTTATATACTTTATTATGTTATTTTTAAAAGAAACAGTTTAATAAAAATTATTTTATAACACACACAAGCTTGGTCAAGAAGACATACTCAGCGAAACGAATTCCAATACTGGTAATAATTAATATTTGAAAACGTTTTATTTATTTTCTATAATGTATTTATGCTTTATAGCAAAATTCACTTTATAATTAAGGAGGGCATTAAGAATGCAGAAAAAATTAATTAAAATCATCACACTAGTAATGTTATTTGTTATTTTAGTACCTGTTAATGCTTATGCATTAACTATAACGGACAACTCAGCCGAAGTAATCCCACCAGATTCAGAACTTTTGAATAAGGATTATGATCATGAAATGTATCTATTTGATAATAATATCTGTCTAAAATATTCGTACAATGAAAACTGTAGTAAAATCGACGGAATAGTTATTTACAAGGAACTAGGAGGTAAACTTATTATTAAAAAAATAGATTACAGTAGACCAACAATATCCTACTTACCTTACTGCAAAAAAGTATACGTTAAACTTGGTTCTGCTCTTAGCCCTAATACAATAGGATGTATGCTACATCTCAAAGTGGATTATAAGGATAAAGAACTAAAGCTTTATGCTCATTATAATAAACCTGACTTCCCTTATACTCCTTATGATAATGTAGTTAAGAACCTATATAACTGGAAATAAACAACTATTTATTATCTATTAAACTAACAATGGTGTAATCTTCTCTTTAATATTTATAGAAGTTTACACCATTTATTTTTTATTATTCTATTGCACTTTTTAGAATTCGATTTTAAATATCTTATTAACTATTAAAGTGAATAAATAACTATTTATTCTTTACAACAAGCTTATTCTTATTAATTAATTCTATCAGTCTGAGAAATAATTCTGTGGCTTTTTGGTTGTTTATATTTTTATTTGTATTATTTAAAGTAACTGATATAGCATAAATATCTCCATCTTTTTGCTTTTGAATCAACTGTGTATAGTTCAAAACTCCTGGCTCCGATCCACCTTTGTATGCAAAATCTGCCCATTTGTCTTTTGAAACTAATCCAGGATTTATTTTTAATTCATCACTATCTTTTAAATCATATATAACATCACAAAGACTTTCTGTTGAGAAAAACCACTCAATGTCTTTTATATGTGTTGGAGTATTTTTAATTTCTAAATTAGATAAGGTAATTTTATCATTTAAATCTTTAAGTATTTTTCTTTTACCATATAAATTCGCTTTTAAATATTGTTCTAATATTTTTGCATCTTTTGAATATTTGAGTTTAAAAGCTTCATTTGTTTTTAATAGTGGACAGTTCTCTTTATCCATATACTTTTCAACTCTTCTTTTACCAAGATATCCAATTAAATGGTCAGTTGCAGTATTATCACTAATTGATATCATTAAGTTTGACAGTGTTTTAATTGTAACAGGAATTTTTTCAGACCATTCATGTATCATCCCACTTGGGAGTGACTTATTCTCATTATCTAGCTGTATTATATCGTCCCAATTTACTTTGCCACTTTCTATAGTTTCGTATAATGCTTTTAGTACGTATAGTTTAAATGCAGAGCCTACTGCCAATTTTTCCTTATGATTAACTCCAACTAATAGGTCTTTTTTGTTTTTCTTTATACAAATTGAAAAATCGCATTTAAAACTTTCAAATTCAGATATAATTCTTTCCAGTGTATCCTCTTTCAATTTCCAACTACTAAAAAATAGTCCTATTATCTTTTTATCTTCGTCAAGAGCAATTTCACATGTGAAATTACCTCTTTCAAATTCCATTATATATTTTTTATCTTCTTTAGTAACTTCAATAATATTGCCTAGATTGTGCTTATACCACTGGATACTTGCTATCACTTGTTTTATTGGTATTTTTTTTAAAAATCCCTCACTAAAATATGCTTCTAGTTTACTCCCTTCAACAGTAAAAAGTTCCTTTAATATTTTCTTACACGGATCATCATTCACCTTTTCTTGAACATCTGCAGAAAAAGCAACAGTCATAGACAAAATACACAATACTAATACTAGAGATATTACTCTTTTTAACATTTTACCACCCCTCATTTTTTTTATATATGTCAACATAGTTCTATTATGTACTCAATATTATTAAGAATCATTCTTTTCATAACTAAAAATATCTTCTATAGCTACACTAAAAGCTTCAGAAATATCATATGCCAATTTTAATGATGGATTATATTTTCCTGCTTCTAATCTTCCAATCGTTTCCCTTCTAACGCCAACTTTGCTAGCCAAATCTTCTTGAGACATATGGTTTAATAAACGATAATATTTTATTTTTGTCACTAGCTTCATTCTAATCACCTAATTTCTCAAAATACAAAAATGATACTACAAATATCAGCATCATCGCAATAAATGCTATTGCCATAATACCATTAACAATATTCTCTGCAATATGAATCCCTTTCATAAAGATTATAGTCATAATACCAACTACAGCTACAATAAAACCATTTCTACTAGCCTTGTTTATGTTGTTTTTAAATCTTTCATCGATAGGATGATTCAAATATTTAAACCAAACAAACCACCCAAACCAACTGTACCATAATGGTTCATCTTTAATAATCCCCACCAACCCTAATAATGATAATAACCCTAGTAATGCAAGTGGATTAAATTGTTTTACTTTCATATCTGTCACCTCTCATGTGATATATTTCTATCATGTTGTTATAAATATATCACATCGCTAAACTATTTGTCAACTTAATAAAATAATTTATTTACTTGTATACTATTTATTAGAAGGGATATCTTATATAAGACATCCCTATTGTTATTATAGATGATTGTTCTGATTACAATGGTTTGAATAATCACGTGAAAGATATAAGTTCTAAGCTATACCGTTTTTTGTGTTATACTGTTTACCACTAGTTCACATAAATCAGAACTAAATGTTACAATTTATTTTTTTATACTTCCCTAACTATTTATCTATTGAACATTCCTACAGTGCAACTACTTGATAACCTATTTCTGTGATTTTGTTATCTATTATTTCAACTCCTATACCATGCTCCTTTTCAAAAGTTGACTCAAACAAAATCCCTATCCTTCGTTGTTCTTTTACGAAACTATATGGTACATATACTGCTTTGAACTTTAGCAAATTTTTCATTACCTTCTTGTTGCTAACTTTAGATGAATGTGAATCAAAATCTTTTTTTCTATAACAATCTTTATATTCATCAACAACACTACAATAATACAAATATAACTGTTCTTCACACTCTGCTATTATAACATCTTTGTTTTGTTCAAATTCTTTAAACGACAACTTTTGCATTTCTTCAATTTCTTCTTCTTCTTTAGCAAGAATTAGAAGTTCCCCTGTAAATGTGCTTCCAAAAATAGTTAGTTCATAGTCTCTTCTCCAAAATTCATCGTACCTAATATCACCAAAAATATTCATCTGATTTCTTATCCCCCTTATGCTTTGGTATAATGACACATGTTTATATTATACAATACATTTTGTAGTATTTCACTTATATTGGTAAAAAAAATGCTATATAATTAAATTAATATCATGACTTAAAATAGTGCATTAAAAAAATCATCTGAGGAAGATAACCTTTTCGTTTGCTTTCTTTATTTTGAGGCATGGAAAATAAGCAAATGGTAAATCTGCAGATTCAATATTTGTTATAATAGTTTATAGGAATTTTATGAAATTGTTTTCATGTAAAAATTAAACTGGCTTATATATCAAACTCTTCATTAGTTGGTAGCTTTAGTAGAATTTAAAAATTACCTTAATATAAAACAGCATAAAAACATCTCCAACCACGTATATATGATTGGAGATAAAAATAATTTCTATTATTTTGCCTGCCTACTTAAAACAGGAATTTAATTACCATCTATAAACTGAGTCACTATAGATAAATCAGTTATTTTGCTCTTTTGTTATTTCAAATACTTTATCCTCATAATCAGTAGCTCTAATAATAACCTTTTTGGTCTCACCTAATGGAAAATAGCTAGCCGGTACTGCTATTACTTTTTTCATAAGCCATCCTATACCCTTGTTATCAATACTGTAGCTATAGTCTTTCCCACCTATTGTTACATTTGTTATGGCATTAATATAGTTATTTTCTAGTTTATCACTAGTGCCACCAAGTACTATTATAACATCCTTACTGGACTTCAAAGTCACAGAGTTTTCTTTAAGAATATCATATAGGTTTTCATTACCAATACCTACACTTTTAGGTACAGAATTCTTTTTATTCGATTCATCCACATTTTTTACATTTATCTCAAAGTTTGCAGTAAGGTACCCGTTTGACTCTATTTTTAGAGTATAACTTTTGTTATTAGTAAATTTGCTTTTATCCACGGTTAATACATTGTAAGAATAAAAACCATAGCCTTCTTTACTAAATTTATAATCGCTATCTTTAACAAGCTCTATATCATCTAACTTCACAGCTGTAATAGAATTCATATATGTTTGTGACGTATAACCTCCTAGAGTAATTTTTACATCATTAGCTCCTAAAAGATTTAACATCTTTTCATCAATCAACTTATCTCCTTTTACAAGCTTTGCTGGGTTTTCTTCTTCCGTAATAGTTATACTAAAAGTTTTATCCTTGTAACCAGTTGATTTTATTGTTATATGGTTAGATCCTAAAGATACTTTATCGGTAATAAAGAATTTATTTGAGTTACTATTAATTCCAACATCGATTGGTTTATAATCTATATTACCAATAGTAACCTTTGTAATGGCATTACCATAAACGGAATTGAATATACCATCATTTATTAGCACCTTTAACTCTGTACCCATCGGCACTTTTTTACCATCCTGTGCAAATGTCACGTAACTCGGTACTTTTAAAGCATCATTACTTATTTTTACATTAAACTTTTTATTCTTGTAATTAGTAGCCTTAATGACAATCTTATAGCTTCTTTCCTTTGTAAATAGGTTACCCTTGAGAACTATGTTGTTAAATGACTTGCTATATTCTACTTTTTGCTCATTTACCATAACCTCTGTTATAGCATCACTGTAGTTTTTATCCATAGTTTCAGAAATGGTGATTTCCACATCCGAACCCGTTTTATAGGTGTTTTTCTCATCGTCAAGTTCAACATAGTTTGGAACCTTCTTTAAGTTGCCTTTTAAATTATTTGGTGTAAAACTAAAAGTATAGTCATTATAACCATTGGCCTTTATCTTAAGTACATGTTGTTTATCGTTAGCATATTGTCCTGAATCAGAGCCGAATAGTTTAGATCTTAGAACAATTGTATCACCTACGACCTCATATGCACCACTGTTCCCTCCTACCTGGCTATCATTAAATAGTCCTTTAGCATCAAGATAAACACTTGTTAAGGAAGCTATATAATCCGATGTAAATCCTTTTACAATAATATTATTTGCATCATCTTGTTTAGCTTTTATATTCTTAGGTGTCTCTTTAGACATATTAATACTAATACTTGTCGTCTTGTAACCTTCTGAAGTAAATACAAATATATTTTTTCCTGTTACAAAGCTATTATCACTAGCTTTAAAGGTAATAGTATTCTTATTTTTATCTATACTGTATCTTAGATAATTGGAATTTATCTTTATATTGATAATCTTATCAGCCCAATCATCTGCTCCATTGTTTTCTCCATACGTAATAACAATATCATTGCCATACATCACTTTCTTTGATGATAGCGTAGGTGTTTCTTTTGCTGTAGCTTGGCTATATTGATACATATCACCTAATACACCATCATGAAGCATATTTTTAACATAGTATGGCTTATTAACATATAAACCTTTTGGTACATCATAGTTAATGTCTACTATCTGTGATAGAGTAGGCATTCCCGGTAGACTATCAAAGTAATCTTTAAAGGTTACATAGTTTCCATTATCTTCATATCCAACCTTATTCTTATAGTAAATATAATCTACAACCTTATCACTCTCATTTGTTAAAATAGCATCTTTCTTAAATAATCCCCACCAGTTTAAAGTTGCCTTAACATAAGGCGTCGCCATATCCAACTCTGTTAAGATTTTTGCATTTGCAAGATGGTCAAAATCATAGATAACATTTGCCCTTATAGAACCTCCTCCTGTTCCACTAGAACCATTAATACTTGCGGATGTTACAGCATCTACTTTTCCATGGAACTGGTTACTTTTCAATGCTTTTCCATCATATTTTGGATTCTCTGATCCTGCTGGTGCTTTGACCAACTCGAATGTTTTCTTATAATCTTCAAATCCTGTAGCCTTAACAACTATAGTATGTTTCCCTACTGTAAGCTTACTTAATGCATCATTTTCAAGTCTAATCAGATTAGATACTACATGCCATTCTTTACAATCCCCTTCTAATTTTTGATCATCTAATAAAACAGTGTGAACTGGATTGATAATAGCATAATTAAAGTCAGTTAATTCAAATAAAAGATCATTATGTGCCCACCAGTTGAAATTACTATTAAGTAATAATTCCCCTGCACGTTCAATAAGTTCAAAGGTCACTTTTACGTCGTTAAAACCATTAGATTTAATAACAACTGTATGCATACCATTCCTATCATCAATTGCAGTAGATTTTGCCAATATAATTATCTTACCGTCTTCTACCCTAAACTCAACAGGTACTCTTGTAGTCTCACTCTTACCATAATCTTTTAATACTTCGTATATATTAGCTTGCCATTTCTTAGCATTTATTGATGTGTTATCAAATTTGATAACAATGTCATTACCTAAAAGCGTTCTTTCTTTCTCTAATGTCAAAGCTGGTACACTGGTATCCACTGGCTTTGAACCCTCGTTTTCTGTATTAAACGTTGTCTTCTCTAACTCACTTCTAACTTTTCCATTTTCATCATAGTCAACCAAGTAGTAGTCAAAGTAACTAACGGGACCAGAAACAAGTATCCTATCAGGATCTTCATTTTCTATAACTCCTGTAAAATCTTTTTCTCCTGAGCCTAGCTTAATTGTGTCAGATAGATTGTTATCCGTTTTATTTGTAACCTTTACACTAGCTACTTCATTAGGATTTATCTCAAACTTCACAATTGTACCTTGATCGTTAACTTTAGTCGGATTGAGAGCTACGTCATTCAATGTAAAATCGTAATCATAAATAGAACCTGTAGTAATGGCAAGTACCCCATAATGAACCTGCTCTATATTAGTTATACGACTTTTCACCTCATCTATTATCTTTCCACTGCTTTGTACATCGTTATATTTCACATCTACAACAGCATACTGCCCTCCATTTTCTACGACAGATACTCCCGTAAAAAGGTTCTCTAACATTAGAAACTTTATGTCCCCATATAATCCATTATTGTTATAATCCTGCCTATTCTTTTCAGTTCTATTAGATGTAGTGTTAATACTAGAATCATGGCTTGTAGCTGTCCCTGTAATTTTAAACTGAATATTTTTGTCATCAATTCTTTCTACATTAACATTTGTACCCGTTGGTTGAGAGCCAACTAAGCTTGCACCAGTTATTGTATCAACAGGCCCACCGTTAAAACTTGCAAATTTAGCATTACTATTTCTCTTAATTGAAACCTTAACAATTGTATCAAAAGTTCCTTGTTTAGATTGATTTTCAACAATCTCCGTAGGGGAGATTATTAAATCCTTTGCAGTTAGTCTATTTGGGTCACCACTTATAGACTTACCATTTTTCTTCTTGATTTTATTTTCTATTTCAGAGATTGTAATTTTAGTATTCATATTTTCATCGGCTAATAATTCATACCAATTACCTAACTTATCTTTATAGTAAATTTTATTAGATTTTTCTTTGATTATACTTCTTGCAGCATCAATAAATTTCTCAAGGGTGAGGATTTCTGCATTTTCACCAAGTTCAAAAAGATGTTCTCCTATGAGTAAAGCGTTTCCATCTATTTGCAAATTCTCCTGTTCTGTAATAGCAAAAGCTATTGTAAAATTAACCAGTAATAACCCCAAGAAAATACTAATCATTTTTTTCTTCATATTCCTATTCCTCCTAAAACTACTTTTTAGCAACAGTAATATTATCACTGTCGTCACTTATAGATATTTTAAATTTCATCATCTTTAAATAAGTCTTTATAGTTATAATGCTACTAGCTTTGCATCCAATGATACTAAGTTGTCATCTACATATAGTCTCTATCCACTTGCTTTTTATTTCCTTTGATACTTTTACTATGAATGTCGAAGAATCCATAAAAGATTCCTTAAGTGTCCCTGAGAAAACCTCATGTTCTCCTACTTGCTAAAATAGTTTTAAATTACCTCTACTGTTTTAAATCACAATATCTCGCTTGCTACTTTACGAATTTTGTATGAAAATTTTGTTCTTTAACTACTATCATTCCAAATACCTCATATATAAGTAATCTAATCCATTACTCAATCCATACCCTCCTATTCTTATTTTTTATATATATTGATTATCATTATCAATTGTAGCATATATTTTCGCCTTTGTAAATAATAGTTAGTTCATAATCTCTTCTCCAAAATTCATCATACCTAATATCTCCAAAAACATCATCTATTTCTTATCCCCTTATGCTTTAGTATAATGACACATGTTTGTATTAATTTTGTAGTATTTCTCTTAAATTGGTAAAAAAATAAGGAGGCCTCAAAAGACATCCTTTTTCCCCTAATATTTAGCTATCGTATTTATATCTTCAACTATTATCCAATCATCCATGTTTTTCTGTTTATTAAGCTTTAAGGGCTCTATTTCTTTAACATTTTCTATCTCTATTAAGCAGAGATATTTCTTTCCTGCCCATCTTTTTATCTGAGCATCGCTAAGTATAAGCTTGTTTAGATTTTCACTCACTAATGTCTTTGATTCTTCTTCAGTCATCTTTTCAGAGTTAAATACACAGCAAACTGTTGCACTAGCTCTAATAATACCATCTCCGTTATTTTCTATAAAAAACAGTTTTTCTCCGACAGATACTCTACCATAAGGTACTTTTCTCCCTGCCGCACCTCTTATTATCATTGATTTGCTTCCTTCTAAAATTTTTGATAGCTCTTTTGCCCTTCTATCTGTATACACTAAATGCTCCATCTATCTTCCTCCTAATCAAAGAATTTAAGATAATTATAAAGGTTACAGTTAGTGTAAAGTCAAGTTATGGTTAACTTCTTTTTTTGACAGGCAATATAAGCTCTGTAATATACTCATGTTCACTGACAGTTGAAATGACATCGATTATATAATTTTCTGTAGCTCTTCCTGTATATATATAATTATTGCTTTCAATCCATTCAAGCATTTTCTGATAAGTCTCACTCATTGTTTTATAACTTCCGTAATGATATGCAACTACTGCTAAAAAATCTCCATATTTTCTAACAACACCTTTAATTTCTTTGCCTACTGACACTTTAACTAAAACTTCAATATCTGCACTACTATAGTCAAAGTTTTTATGATCATCATAATATATAGCCATCATTGTACCGGACATATGGAGATTATTTTTTTCTACCAGGTTGTTTAATTTAGTAAACCTCAGATAAAATTCATCATCACTGCACTTTCCTATATATCTTGAATAAGCGACATAACAAGCAGGTATTTGTTTAAGCTTTATATCTACTGTACTTGAATGTTTTTTTTCATCTTGGTTGATGTATAATTTCAATCTATTCTTTAAGATAGTTTGCTCTGCTATATTCTTTTCTATTTCTTTACACTTTTGCTCTAACATTTTAGAATTATACTCTAAATCATCTCTTTTTAAAAGTAGCTTAATTTCTTTGAGAGAAAAACCAGCTTTCTTGAAATGTTTTATAGTGTTGATTGCCAATAATTGTTCATGCGAATAATATCTATAGTTGCTTTGGTTATCTACTTTTTTCGGTTGTAGTAAGTTTATATTATCATAATAATGTAATGTCCTAATAGGAATATTGCATATCTTTGATACCTCTCCGATTAAATAATACTTTTCTTTACTATTGTCCAAAGTATTTATACTCCTCCCTAGCTATTTAATATACCTTGTTGTAGTATATCTTAAGTACACATTTTACAAGAGTAATAAAAGAAAGTACTGATAATAGTATAAAAAACACCTTTTTATCAAAAAATCCAGATATAATTGTTGCTAGCGCTACTGCTACTAATGTTATATTAAACCCTGAAAGACCTATTTTATCTTTGATATATTGATTTCTCTCGTCCTTTTCTTTAGTGTAAAGTTCTTTTAATTTACTTTCATTTTTTAGAGCCTTTGTAAATGTATATATATCCTTAAATGCAAATCCCACTACGCATAAAAATATACCCATTTGGAAGCCTATAATAAAACCACCTAAAAAATCGTCATCAGCAAAGTATATGCTTCCAAATCTATTTGAAAACATTACAGCGACACAAGAAAACAATATCAATATTATATATAGGTTTATTCTCTTTTTTAATACATCCCTAAAATCTTTCATACTACACCTCCTCATTATCTAAATCAAAAACTTCTTCAATCGTCATTCCAAAATATTTAGCTATTTTATAAGCTAGCACAAGTGATGCAGTATATTTTTCACATTCAATACTAGTGATTGTTTGTCTGGTAACACCCACAGCATTAGCTAACTCCTCTTGAGATATTTTCCTTTCTTTTCTAAGTATTTTAATTTTACTTTTCAGGCATCCCACCTCCAATATTACGTTTTTTTAATAAATATATTTGTATAGCCCACTTTGCATTTTTAGTATAGTTTACTTTGCATCTTTTGTCAATAGTATTATTCTTAAAAACACTGGAATTACATGAACATAATATATCAATATTAAAAATTCATTTTATTATATACTCTCCTTGCTTTAATTTAACTACAATTTTATTTTTTTACTATTGTGCTTAATTATGTTATAATCCAAATAACACTATATAAATCATTGCAAGGAGATGATATTAAATGAAAAAAACAGGCATAGAATTTAAAAATACTGTTTATGGTTATTGGTCAAAGCTTTATAACTGCAATATAGAGAATTTTAAAAAAGAAGGCATATTTGTTATTAGAGAAAATAACCTTTCAGAAAATTTAATTATTCAATATAATATAGATAAAATGAAATTAATAAGAGTGTCCCCTAAACTGGCAAATAAATTAAACTTACCAATTGGATATAATTCTACTTATATAGAAGATATATTTGAGATATTAAAAGAACAGAAACTTAAAATTACAAGCCAAAATACACTATTAGACCACTTTCTTGATGCAAAAAATTTTAAACCATTTAAAGCTGAAAACAATTATACTTTACGTCAATTAGACCCAATTGCAGATGATAAATATTTACAAGAATTATACGCATGTTGCAGTGATGAAGATTTAGACGAAGCTGATATATACATAGACAAGCCAGATCCTATAATATTTGGATACTTTGATAATGACAAAATGATTGCATATGCAAGTCATAGATACTGGGATGATATTATAGCAGATATGGGTGTCCTGATACACCCTAAATATAGAGGTCAAGGATTAGGAAAATCAGTGATTTCACGATTATGCGAGTGGAATATTAAGCATAAAATAGTTCCTATGTATAGAGTGTTTAGTTATCACACTACCTCAATAAAAATACCTATTGCACTTGGTTTTAAAGAAATAGTACCTGTGTCTTCGATAAGAATATTACAAGATTAGTTTTTAAAAATTTGTTTTTTTTTATTTTATTTAGTATAAGTTTCATATCACCATTTATATTCTTACTTCGTATCTTTTGTCAATAGTATATTTTAAAAAAAGAACCGCTTAAAAAATTAAGCAGTTCTTTTTATTTTATTATTGTTCTTCTTTAGGCAAAGGAGTCATGATATTAAATACTGGATCAATTGTATCATGTGTGTATAGGAATAGTAACCATTTCTTCCTATCACCTTCTACATTTATTTCGGAGAATTTAGGTTTATTGTTAGTGGTTGCTAGCTCATACAATATGCTTTTAGCCATTGTTACTGTTACATCTGCATCTTCACATATCTCGTCGCTCAAATATCTAAATATGCCTCGCTTAACCTCTGTACATGCTTTCTCGTTTCTATCTGGGATTATGAAGTTAATTTTATAATCCATATCTCCAGCTTTTATACCTTCTATTCTAATACTAAGTAGATATAATACTTTTTCAAGAGGTATATTATCAAGAGTTTGACTAGTTATCGTTGTATCAATCAATGGAAGTTTTCCATATCTAAGTTCAAATGATCCCATTAGGTATATATTTCTCCACGGTCCTGACTCTGCTATATATCCTAATTGTTCAAGTGCATCTGCACATAACATCTTTGCTTTTTTATTACTCGGATTAGCAAATATAACTTGCTTAGTAACCTCTGCAACCCATTGATATTCACCCAATTCATATGACTTAGCTGCTTTTTTAATAACTTCTTCTTCTCCTCCCATGTATTCTACGTATTTTTTTGCAGAATCCTGTGGTAATAATAAATTGAGATCTACTGGATTACCATTAAACCATCCCATATATTTCTGATATATCGCCTTTACATTGTGATTAATAGTCCCGTAAAATGGGCTATTATACCATTCATCATTGAGAGACTTAGGAAACTCTATCATTCTACCAACTTCATCAATTGTATATCCTTTATTTATTAATCTAAGTGTCTGATCATTCATATATTGATATAAATCTCTCTGCTTTGATAGATAATCTAAGCAATATTCATTTCCATATCTAGACCAAGTATGAACACAAAATACTGATGTTAGGTCAGCTCCAAATAAATCTATTGCCTCCTGAATATGGTCTGCCCAAGCTACAGGATCTCTTACCTGAGCACCTCTAAGTGTATAAATGTTATGAAGAGTAGCAGTACACATCTCAGCAATACATAAGGATTTTTCTTCTGGAAAATAAAAACTCATTTCTGCTGGAGCCTCTGAATCAGGAGATAGATGGAATTGCACTCTAACGCCATCTATAATCTTTTCACAATATTTATCATCACTACCTTTTGTTATTTCAACTATCTTATCTGTTAGAGTTACCGTACCAATTGAAGCATATTTACCTATACCACAGTCAATCTGCCCTTTTTCGTCACGAAGTAAAATCTCTCCATACATGTATTCACTTCTTCTAGTCATAGCTACACCAGCATTGACATTTTCCTCAATAACTGCTGTACTAAAGCCTTTAGGTACATACACCTTAACATCTCCTATTGAATTATAGTTAAGCACTCCTAGCACTCCACCATAGTGATCAACATGAGAATGTGAAATTATAATAGCACTTACTGGTCTATCTTCAAAATTTTTAGCGACAAAATCAAGTGCTGCTGTAGCAGTTTCTTCAGATGTCAAGCAACCTACTACTATCCATCCTGTTTTTCCCCTTATTAATTCCATATTAGCAAGGTCATAACCCCTAATTTGGAATATATTTTCTGTAATCTTGAATAAACCTGTCTTGATATTCATTTTTCCTTGCTCCCATAGTTTTGGGTGCACTGTATCAGGCATATCATCTTCTAGTAAAAACTTGTATCGTTTTAAATTCCACACAGGTATAAAAGAATGTTCTTTACCAACCACTGGTAGTTTACCATCTACTATTTGGTTCATATTAGCTAGCTTTTCTTCTTCCTTTAACTTTTCCCAGTTCATTTCCTTGTACGCTTTCTCATTCATTAGCTTAGTTTTTCCAGTAGCTGGTTTTCTAAGTTTATTAAAAATCAAAAAATCACCTCCGTTATTAAACTTATGAACCAAACCATCCTACTATGATAATTTTTAAACTATTCTAAGATATAAGAAATAATCATCAATATAAAAATCAATGATTATTTTATGTATTTCAAAACTCTTCTTAACTAGACTAGTCAATATATACTCAATCATATCTCTTACTTTGTCCTTTGAACATACAGGTCCATGTTCCGGTATAAAATACTCTATATCACTTTCTAATAGATTCTTCATCGTCACTTATTTGGTATATGTTAAAATGTTTATACTTATTTATTATTTTCTTCAAGTGTTACCACCTCTTTAATTTATACCATTGTAGTATTGTTTTCATGCCATCTAGAAAACGCCCACTCATTTGGGCTTTCAACACATTCTTCAAACTTTACATTTCCGTTATTATCTAAAATTCTCTCTAAATACTTTATTCTCTTTGTTATTTCTACTTTAATATTTTCTTTACCTTCTATCTTATTACCATGTGCTAGTATTAACATATTAAGTTTTAATAATTTCAAACGTTTTAGGCTTTCTACATGCTCTGTAATTGTACCATCTGAACATATATATGGAGTTACAGTTTTATCTTGTCTACTAGCCATAACTAAATCCCCCGGACATGCAACATCATTATCCACTATTATAATTAAACCACATTTGCTATGCCCTTTAGATTTAATCAACTTTATATTATAATCTCCAAACTCTTTTGTTATGCTACTAGATACCAAAACATCTGGCTCTTTATATTTGTACTTAGTCCCACTACAGCTCATTGTATAATTATTTTTATATTCGTCACTACATGTTACTATGGCACCTTCAAATACTCCTGTACCATTAGCATGATCTGGATGACAGTGTGATAATATTATCTCATTCACTTCTATTCCCTTAGAATTCAAATCCTCTAACACTTTTATAGATTGTTCCTCGTAAGCCGTATCAATCAATAATGCTCTATCATTATCTCTCAATACTGTAATCCTACAATCCAGATTTTCATTTCCATCTGGATTAAAAACATATTGAATTATCTTATCATTTACATTTATTATCTTCATATACTCCACCTCATTTATATTATTTTATTAAATTATAATAAAAAAACACTGTCAACAATGTGTCAGTGTTTATAAATAAAATTTGTATTTAAGCGTAACTTTTTATTTTTCTTACTTTATTAATAAGTTTATCTAAAGATTCTTTATCTACTATACCTTTTTCACCATTTTCTATTGACTTCTTAAATAGTTTTAGGCACAATATCCTCATTGATTTTGTGCTATAGCTAAAAAAGTCTAAATTATTATCTATTATCATTTGAGATATCTGCTCTATCCAATAATCATGGTTTTCTTTAAAACATGCCATATTTTTGTCTATAATTTTGTACCCATATATAGGTTTATATTTATCTAATATCTCTTGTTCTTCATTTGTTGTGTATTCAAGTACAAAATCATCAATAATATCACTTTCTTTTAACTCATTAGCTATAGGTGTACCTGCTAGGACACCTAATGCATTACTAAATATAGATATAAATTCCTCAGAATACTCTACTATTTTAGTTTTAACAAAAAATCTATATATCTCCCATAGCTCATCAATTGTCGTATACATATCGTATAGTATGAAGTTGATATTATATGATAATCCTAAAGTCTGTATTTTTTTTATAGCCTGCTCACTTTGCTCTACTTTTATCCCTTTCTTCCATGTGTTTAGCATTCTTTGACTAGCGGATTCTACTCCTATATTTACATGCTTTAAACCCGCATCTCTAAGTGGCAACAATACCTCATTGATCATATCTGTTACTCGTGCCTCCATAGCAAATTCTATGTCTAGCTTTTCTCTCTTTATAGCACCACAAAACTCCAAAGCTCTCTTTCTTCCCTCTCGAGTTCCACCTATAAAATTATCATCACTAAATGCAAATTGATTTACACCTGTAGTCTCCACTAAATGCTTTATCTCAGCAACAACACTTTCTACACTTCTAATTCTTCTCGTCTTGTTATAAAAAGCTGCAACGTCACAATAAACACACCTATATGTACAACCTCTAGACGTAGAAATCAAGTGTGTTTTATCATCAACATCCTTTCCAACTTCTAAAGGATATGTCTCTTCATTCACTCGTGTAGGATATGGTAGATTTTCTATATCTACCAAACTAACCTTTGCATAGTCACTTATTATTTCATCACCACTTTTATAATAGAAGCCATCAATATCCTGTTTGAATGTTTTATTTACGATTTGAGTAACTAATTGAGAAAATGATATCTCCCCATCTCCTAAAGCTAAAGAATCTATATCCAAAAACTCTAGCATTTTATCTTTACAGGATACTGCTCCATGTCCTCCTATACTTATATGCCCTTTGTAGTTTCTTTCTCTAAGCTTATTTACTATTTTAACTGTTGGAGGTAATGAGGTATAGAAATTGCAAGATAGACCTATTACTTCTGGATCAAGCTCTAGTATTTTATCTACAGTATCATCTACACTCCAATCATTCAAATAAGCATTCAATATCATTCCTTTATGTGTTTGTGAAGCAACCGCATTTATATATCCTATCCCTAGGCAAACATCATCTATTGCCTTTTTATGATTTTCTAACTTGGGAGGATTTACTAAAACATAATCACATTTCATATTTGTCACCTACTTTCATAGTAATTTATAAATATTAGCAAAGCGCTAGTTTTCCTCTTAAGTAATTTAAGTATTTATCAACTGCTTTTTTCTGCATCTTACAGAAGTGGCCACTCTGAGCTTTATTGTTTTTAACTAACACACATCCTCCTCCGCAAAGTAAAGCAATATTACATTTGTTACAATCTTTTCTACTCTCATCAGTCAGTATGTTTTGATAAAAACCTTTGTTCTCAAAGCTATATTTTCTTGTTTCAGGATAAAAACTCCACGTTTTATAGTTATCATTTTGAATTGCCTCTGGGCAGTTAAATACATTTCCATCTGGCGTAATTATATAGTTATATATAGAGTTTGCCTCACAGTTAGAGAAACTTGGAAGTCTACTACCATTCACTTTAGTAATCGAATCTACTAGATACCCTAGCAATGGAAAAGACCCCTTTTCGACCAAATTGAGCTTATCAAGAGCTATTGCTAAGTCAGCTTCATCTACCATGTTTTCATTATCTAGATTATGATGATCTGTTACTGTACTAAAATAATATGAGAAGTTATCGTACATAAGTAGATCGCTATCATCAATAACATCATTAACCATCTCTTCTATATTCCCTATATTAGATTTATCTATATTAACTCTCATATCTGTATCAATTCCCATATCTAATATTTTTTCTGCATTCTCTAATATAATATCAAACGATCCTGAACCATCTTTAAATATACGTCTTTTGTCATGAGTTGATTTATCCCCGTCTAATGTTACCTGAATCTTCTTTAATATATCTTTGTATTCATCAAATAAATCCAAAAATTCTGTTAGCTGTGTTCCGTTAGTAGTTATGATCACGTCTATATGATTAATGTTAGCGAACTCAAATATTTTTTGTACAATATCATAGTTTTCCTTAAGTAATGGTTCTCCTCCAAAAAGCTCTATAGTTGATTGTTTAGGATTTTCTTTTATCCTCTCAAGTATAAAATTAAATAATCTATCTAATTTGTCATCATCTAATATAGCCTTCTTATCTGCAAAGCTATGCTCAAAACAGTACGGACAGCATAGATTACAATCAAGAGTTGGACAGATAACAAAATAGTTATTTTCATATCTATCTCCTAACGATTTGATATATGTATCATACACAAACTTTTCGCTTATATTGCTACTTTCTTCAATTAAATAACCTGATTTTATTAACTCATCTATTTCTTCTTTTTCAAGGTTGTCTATCATACTCATATCTTTACTTTTTAAAAACTTAGCTATCTTACTATTAGCCAAATCAATTGACCCTGTTAACCCATTAAAAATAAAATTATCCTCAAAATCAACTGAATGAACATATATCCTTTGACATAGTTTCATCATATTAACCTCCAGTCTTCGTATAGATATTGTGTATAGGGGCATCTCAAAAACTTTGAGAAACCCCTATGTTATCACATTTCTTAGTGAATTGTTACTTTTTCTTTAGTAACTTTCTTTAGGCAACAAGAACCTGATGAACCTTCGCTAGCTTGTAACCATGAAGCATTACTCATTTTTTTCATAAATATTCCCTCCTTTAATTTTTTATAACTACTCAACAACAAAAGTAAATTTGTCATCGAATATTTCCTGATTCTATTTACATTATAACATATGTTACAATTTTGTAAATATTGATTTTATTTGTTAAATATTATATAATAATATAAAATAAGGATATAGCTACGTTTTAACGCACTAAAATTATTTCAATTTTTTTGAAAAGGAGCCTAATTTTATGAACAAAACACAAAAAAAATATATTTTTTTTGATACAATTAGTCATTTAATAAAAAATGTCAATAAACAAAATCCAAAACTTTATATATTTTTCTTTATTTTTACAATATTAGAGCTTGTTTTTCCATTCTTCTCCATATTACTGCCAAAGATGCTAATAGACAATATACTAAATCCTCATATAAATTCAATCATATACATAGTTATTTTATATTTTGTTTCCACAAGTATTGTAGGTTTTACCAAAACATATATCAAAGAAAATTGTCATACTAAAATTTCATTATTGAGATTAACTTACTTAAAAAAACAAACTCAAAAGCTACTGCGAATGGATTATAAATATGTGGAAAGTGCGATGTTTTATGAAGAAAATGGACGAGCATTTAGCGCAACTAGTACCACTGAAAATGGTGTAGAAGGTGTATACCATAGATTATTCAAATCTCCTTCAGTCTTATTATCTTGTATAGCTTTATCAATATGGTTAAGTTATGTAAACATATTAATTTTTCTAGGGCTAATACTCAATTTATTAGTAAACCTATGGATTCAAAAACAAGTTAACGATTACCAGTACTCACTAAAAAGAGATATTTCGCATCAAGAACGTAAAAAAAGATATTACTATGATATAACACATGATTTTTCATATGGTAAGGATATTAGACTTTATAGTTTAAAAGAGAGAATTATACATAATTACAAAGATGAATTAAAGAAGTTTATATCTTTGCACAAACTTATTCAGAAAAAACAATTTATACTTGGTTTTTTAGGCTTATTATCGTTACTCATTAGTAATATGCTAATGTATGGAATACTAATATACAAAGTCGTAGGCGGTATGTCTATAGCTAATTTTTCAATGTATCTAGCACTTATAATACAACTTACATTCTTGTTAAACACACTACTTACAGATATTTCATTCATATACATAGAAACCGCTTATATAAGTGATTTATTTAAACTACTAGATTCAGATTTAGTCGAAAACAAAGGTAATAAAAAAGCGATTAAAAACTCAACATTAGATATAAAGTTTAAAAACGTAAGTTTTAAATACCCAAAAAGTGATATATATGTATTTAAGAATTTGAACCTACACATACCTAAAAATCAACGGTTAGGAATAGTCGGAATAAATGGCTCAGGCAAATCCACATTCATAAAATTACTAGTGGGCTTATTTAATGTTACTGATGGAGATATACTTATCAATGATATATCTATTAATGAATTTGATAAAAAAGAGCTATTTTCTATGTTTTCGGTTCTCTTTCAAGATGTAAATATATTGGCTTATACTTTAGGTGAAAATATTGCATGTACCAATGATGTCGATAATGAAAAGGCTATA
Organism: Abyssisolibacter sp. ZYX002; assembly: GCF_056892235.1. Taxonomy (NCBI): domain Bacteria; kingdom Bacillati; phylum Bacillota; class Clostridia; order Eubacteriales; family Clostridiaceae; genus Abyssisolibacter; species Abyssisolibacter sp. ZYX002. The sequence goes on along the minus strand of NZ_JARMXH010000001.1, from coordinate 229,350 downwards.
AAAGTATTACATAAAGCAGGTTTGAGTCATTTGGCAAACAAATCAACATCAGGACTATCACAAATGATGCTTAAAATAATAGATGCAAATGGTAGAATATTATCTGGAGGAGAGAGCCAAAAACTTGCTATAGCACGATCACTATACAAAGACGGAAATATGGTTATTATGGACGAGCCCACAAGTGCATTAGATGCTCTAGCTGAAGCTGAAATATATGAAAAATTTAATAGTTTAATTGAAAATAAAACCTCTATTTTCATATCTCATAGATTATCAAGTACCAAATTTTGTGATAAGATAGCTTTTTTTAGTAATGATGGGCTTGCAGAGTATGGCACTCATCAAGAACTAATGGATCTGAAAGGGTCATACTACAACATGTTTATAACTCAAGGAAAATACTATCAAAAGGAGATTAGCTAGAATGGATACTTACCTTAAGATCAAATCATTTTTAACTCTATCTTGGAAAATATCTCCAAGCTACATATTGCTTTTATTGCTTAATGCTTTATTTACTGGTTTTAGAGTAATGATTAATGTAATACTCCCTAAGTATTTAATAAATGAACTCATAGGTGATAAAAAAATTCAATCCCTCTTAATCTTTGGATTAGCATTAGTTTTATCAAATGTATTCTTTGCTTTTTGTAATAATCTTTTAAACAGGATTGTATCCATCAAGAAGATCAACATGAGCGAACAAATGAAATTAGCTATGTCAAAAAAAATAATGAATATCAACTTCTCATATTTAGAAGATCCTTATTACTTGGATCTAAAAGAACGAGCAGTATTCGCTATAAACAACCAAGATGCACTCGAAACTATAATAAATAGTATAGCTAATATTATTAACAACATAGTCAGCATACTAGGTTTGGTAACCATACTATTAATGCTCAGTCCTGTTTTAGTAATAATTTTGTTAGCAACAATATGTCTATCGCTATTTATATACTATAACTTCATGCAATATCAACAAGAATTTTTTCAATCTCTTATACCAATAAACCGTAAATACGGATACTATATCAATATATGCTATTTACATGAATTTCAAAAAGATATCCGGTTGTTTAACTTTGAACCTTTGTTGATAAATAGAATTGAATCATACAACGGTGAACTAATAAATAAATTCTCTACATATTACAACAAATTAGGAAAAGTGGAAGGATTATATGGCATTATTACAAATCTTCAATCAAGTTTAGCATACGGCTATGTAGGTTTAAGAGCATTAGGTAAATTCGACTCACCTATTTCTATAGGTTCATTTACAATGTATGTATCAGCAGCAATTAATTTTTCTAACACAACAAAACAGCTTGGTGAAAACATCACAACTATAATCCAGATGTTAGGTTATTTGGAGCCATATATGGAATTTGTTAAGCTACCTGACTGTGTAAGTAGCAAAGCTACTTTAAAACTCACATCAATAGATTCTATAGAATTTCACAATGTATCTTTTAAATACCCTAGTAGCAACGACTACGTTTTAAAGAATATAAGCTTTAATATTAAAAAAGGAGAAAAAATATCCATAGTAGGATTAAACGGAGCTGGCAAATCTACATTGATTAAGCTACTATGCAGGCTTTACAAACCTACCTCTGGAACAATCTGCATAAATGAAAAAGATATTTATGAATATGAATACACCAGCTATATTAATAATATCTCTGCAATTTTTCAAGATTTTAAATTATTCTCCTTCACTATAAACGAAAATATCACATGTCAAGATGCACTTGAAAATCAAAGTACTGTCGCAAGTATAATAAAAAAAGTGGGATTACAACATGTTATTGATCATTTACCTTTAGGTTTACAATCCATTATAGGAAAAACATATGAAGACAAAGGAATAGAACTATCTGGTGGAGAAAGGCAAAAAATAGCTATAGCAAGAACACTATACAAAGATGCTTCTTTAATCATACTAGATGAGCCAACGAGTGCTTTAGACCCTTTAGCTGAAGCTGAGATATATGAAAACTTCAATAGCTTAGTTCAAAACAAAACTGCCATATATATTTCACACCGTATGTCTAGCAGTGTTTTTTGTGATAGAATATTGCTTTTGCAAAACGGAAGTATAGCTGATTATGATACTCACTCTAATTTGATGATTAAAAAAGACAGTTTGTACTACAAACTGTTTAATTCCCAAGCGAAAAACTATGAAATTACTAAAGCCACTAGCTAATCATATGTAAATAATTGTATGGAAATAGCTTTGAGGGGAATATTTAAACTCCCCTCTCATTATAGTCTTAAACAAGTAAAATTAGTTGTAAATTTACAGAAAGTTTCTGGTTGATGAGGAGCGTCAATATTTTTTAACTCTAAAAATTAAACCAATAACATCTATATTTACTACTTATCCCAAATCCCAGTTTTTCAGCTAAAATTCTTGAACCATCATTATCTTCACTACAATCCCAATATGGTATAAATTTATTTTTATTGCACTCCTTTATAAAACATTTTGCTAACGCTATAGCATATCCTTTTCTTCTATATTCTTTTAACGTCTCTATACCTATTGTATGTATGCTATTGTGTCTAAATCCTGTATAACATATGCTTACAATTTGCTTATCCTCTACTGCATAAAAACATATTCCTTTATTTTCAAAAAAGTTATCTATACTACCCCAAAATAATTGTAATTCGTTTATGATGAATTCAATATTCGTCACATCTAATCCATATATGTCTTCGTTAACTTTTCTTATATCACGACTATTTTCACAATCCATATTATTACTAAAGCCGTTCTCAAATAAATATGCTAACTGAACTCCATACTTTATACATCTATCTTTAAATACATCTTCTATTACTTTATGCCACTGATCTGTTACTCCTGAAATTTCAAACCAGTTTATGTTCTTTTTAGTTAATTCCATTAAAATTTGATTCATATATACTTTTATATCATCTGTAAAAACTTTGCATTTATGATCTCCAATAAAATAAAACCCTTGCATACCTTGATTCCATAATAAGGCCGACCTAGGATTCTCTTTACTATTAACGTATATTTCTCCTGGATTATTGCCTGCTATAACACTATATACCTCTGGAAAATTTTTTATCCCATCTAACAAATTTATATGATTACTATAATCATTCTTATCTAATTTATATATCACAAATATCACCCCTTTATAAGTAATTGATTATTACATAAATCTTTTATATTAATAAATAAAGCACTATTAAAAATCATATTTTTTTATAGCATCTTTACACAATTTACTTATTTTATTTAAACACTCCTCAGGCTCAGTTATGGTGACTTTGTCACTGTTTTCGATAGCTAAAAATATGTAATCATTAAAATTATTTGTATCAACAGTTATTTTTGCTGTATTGTTTAGCATCTTTATATCTGCATCAAAAAATAAGTAATCGTTTTTTATAACTTCAAAAAAATTCTTTTCTATTTCCAGCTTAACCGTATACTCTTTTTTACTATTTTTAATACTTTCTAAATATTCTTCGACTTTATCTTGTGTGTAACTCTCATTTGTTATGTTAACATTTTTAATTCTGTCAAGTCTAAAACATCTGACTTCTTTTCTAAGATTACAATAGCTGTCTAAATACCATCCTCCATTATAAAAAGACAACCTATACGGTGTTATCGTTCTAGTAGTATATTCATCTTTAAGTGGAGTATAATACTCTATCTCTAGATTTTTGTATTCAAGAAAACTTTTCACCATCTTACTAAAGAATTCATCACAATAACTCCCTGGAGTGATTAAATTAATATTTAAAGAAACTCTATCTAGTATTTTTTTATATCTATTCTTCATATCTTCATCCAATATATTTAGAAGCTTATAGCTTAACGATGTAAATGAAGATTGCATATTTGGTACTTTTATAACATCACCTGCATATAAACAAAACAATAAGTGCAGTATTTCATTTTCTTTTAAATGTAAGCTAGGAATAAAGAACTTTTGATCAATCTCGTAGCCCCCTTCTCGTCCTTCATAGGCTATTATAGGGACTTTTAACTGACAAAGAGCATCAATATCTCTGTATATAGTTCTCTTACTGACCTCAAATATTGTAGCTAGCTTTGTAGCTGTTATTTTATTATTTTCTTTTATAGCATAGATGATACCTGAAAGTCTCTCAATCTTTTTCATGCTCTCATCATCCTTCGTTTATTATTATATTACTATCATCATCGGTAAATAACTTTACATCACAAGGTTCATAAATGACCTTTTTGTCGTATTTTTGCTATCCATTTGTTACCCTTATAATATTAATACAATTATAACATAAACCTTTGATATAAAAAATATAGGGATGTCTCATAAGACATCCCCTTAGATTGATGACAAAGTCATCAATCTAGCAGACTTTAGTAAGAGTTCAATTTCAAGGCGTGTTAAAATTGAGTAGCAGAGCTTACTTAGAGGTAAGTGAGCAACGGAAATTTTAACAACAACGCAGAAATTGGGCTTTTGTCTACGGTCTGTAGGGATGTCTCATAAGACATCCCTTACAATTCATCTTTCTATATTAACTTATTTGATGATATTACCATTAGCATCATAGTATATATTTACAAGTGTTTCTACAGGAATTTTAACATGACCAATTACAGTCTCATATTTCCACTGCTTAACATACTTCTTGTAATATGTCATATTACTATCTATTGTTCCCATTTCTACCATTGTATCTCTTAAATATACATCCACAAACTCTATTGTTCCATCTTCTAGATGTAGTTTCCACCCAACTGGTCCATCATGGAAATGTCCAGGTACAGGTCCAGGTAAATGTCCTCCTTCATCTCCATTATTTCCGTTACAAATACTACACTCATTTATATATGTTTTATATTTAACTTTTATTTTTTTAGGTATTGAAACCTGTTTCTTGACATCTATTATAGACCTATATGTTGCAAACTGAAAACCTATACCTGCTTCTGCTTTAGTACAATTAGCTGGAGCTGTTGACAACGGAAATCCATAGCTGTATCCACTTGAGTATGTTTTAGTAATTGACGACCCTACTGTATTAGTTATTGTTGTTGAATGTTGAGCTGTTACACTGCTACTAAAACCTGCCGGACTACTTATTCCCATAGATACACTAACTGAATTAGTATTTGAAACACTTTTTGATACCGAATGTGATATTGAAACTGTTTGTCCCAAAGTTCCTGTAAAATTACTACTTCTGTAAAGTATACCAAATGGCTTGTACTTCACTATAGGATCATCGTCTGCTGGTCCATTAATTAATTTACTTTCTCTGACTCTCAAATAATATGTCCCATTAGAATCACTATAAGCTTTGTATGGCTCTGGCGTAGGTCCAACTATATAAATATTTGGTGCTGATTTTAACACTGCTGTTGAATAACATGACATAGGACTAGTTGCGGTTGTTAGTGTCATTGAAAACACAATAGTAAATATAAGCATTAAGGTAAAAATAGATTTTTTCATAAAATTCCTCCTTATTTTTAATCTTAATATTATTTTCAAGGCCAAAAAATAATGATTATAATCACTTACTATTAAGATTAATAACGACAGGAAATTGTTCCTATGAATCAATTGGAATAAATTTACTAGGCTATCGGTAGTTAAAATATTATAAAAAACTCAAGGTACATATTTCCTCCTTGAGTTTTTTGCCCTTTTTAATTAAACAAAAACTATCATACCATCATATGCAAAATATATATTATTATATTCTTTTTCTAGGTTTACATAATCATCATATGACTTTCCCCAATCTTCTTCTAAATGTGTGACTATGACTTTTCTTATGTTAAATAAACTCTTTAAATCCACTATTTCATCCATTGTGAATAACTCCTGTCTAAGCGAATTATTCTCTGCTAATATAAATCCATCTTTAAGTATATCTCCGACTATAGTATTTCCAATTATCAACAAATCTGCATCCATGAAAATATCGTCATTTGGAAATGGCTTTACATCACAAGGTGCATAAATCACCTTCTTGCCATCCTCCTGGAATACAAATACAGTAGCTCTATCTATTTTTACAAATGTGATCTTAACTTCTTCTATAGTTATCTCTTTACTTACAACTTGACGTTTTATCAGATTTCTTACATTTTCATAGTAATCTAAAAAGCTTCCATAGACAGATTTTATTGCATTTAAATCCTCCATTACATGTGGCATTGCAATAACATCTATAGGATTATTACACTCCATTCCCTCTGAAACTTTTAACCAATCGAGCCTCAATTGTTCAAACACTCTAAAACCTAATGTATGATCAGGGTCTAAATGACTAAACAAAACAGTATTAATCTCATTGACACCACTGTTATTTATAGCATGAACTATATCTTCTGGCGTATCAATAAGTAAATTTATATCGTGAAGAAATATAGAACACCCATATCTTGAATAAGGCCTACCTTTTTCCCTAGCCTCTACGCATACTTTACATTTACACAGTGGTTTAGGAAGAGATACACAACCACCACTACCTATTATTTCAAATTTCATTGAATAGCTCCTTTCTTATATCATCACTTAATCCAGTATGGTATAAATTATTATTTTACATTTCTAACAAACATTTTTCAATGCCATAGATTTGTTAGCTTTAATCATTCTTATTTAATTTATGTATTACAATGCCTCCACTTATGATCAATTAATACAATTATAACATAAAAAGAGGGATGGCTTAATCATCTTCATGATTTAATCATCCCCTTAATTCATTCTTAAATTAACTTAATTCACTATATTACCGTCTTTGTCTATAATATTACCGTTCGCATCATAATATATGGTCACAAGTGCTTCAATAGGTAACTTTACATAACCTATTACAGTCTCATATTTCCACTGCTTAACTGGCTTCTTATAATAAGTCATATTTTCATCTATTGTTCCGTTATTAACTAACTCATGCTTATATTCTTCTTCTATATATTTAGTGGTTCCGTCTTCTAACTCTAGATTCCAGCCAACTCGTCCATCATGAGCATCATGACATTCATTGCCTGCTTTACACAAGCTACACTCATTTATATATGTTTTATATTTAACTGTAAATTTCTTTAGTGATGTAATCTGTTTCTTGACATCAATGATAGACCTGTATGTTGCAACTTGAAAACCTACACCCCTTTCAGCTTTAGTACAATTTGCTGGCGCTGTTGACAGCGGAAATCCATAACTATATCCACTTGAATACGACCTAGTTATTGAGGAACCTACTGTTTTAGTTATTGTTGTTGAATGCTTTGTTGTTACATTCTGCTTGAACCCAAATAAATCTGCTCCTATAGATACGCTTACACTGTCTGTATTTGCTACACTTCTAGATACTGATTCTTGTATTGATACCGAACTTCCTAAGCTCCCCTGAAAATTACTACTTCTATAAAGTAAGCCAAATGGCTTGTACTTCACTATAGGGTCATTGTCAGCTGGCCCATGTAATAATTTGCTTTCTCTAACTCTCAGATAATACTTACCACCTGATTCACTATATTCTTGATATGGCTCAGGTGCTGGTCCAACTATATAAACATTTGGACTTGCTTTTGTCTGTGATATAGTATAAGTGGACATAGGACTACTTGCTATAGATAATGTCATTGAAAATATAACTATAAATGTAAGCATGAATATAAAAATAGTTTTTTTCATATATTTTGCTCCTCCATTGAATGTTTATTTTTAGTTCACTATATTACCATTCTTATCTATAATATTACCTTTAGCATCATAATATATGTTTACAAGTGTTTCTATAGGAACTTTAACATTACCAGTTATAGTCTCATATTTCCACTCCTTAACTGGCTTCTTGTAATAAGTCATATTTTTGTCTATTGTTCCGTCTTTCACAAGACTATCTTTGAACATTTCTTCCACTTCCACTGTTGTTCCATCTTGTAGATATAGTCTCCATCCAACTAATCCATCATGAAAATGTGCAGGATTATGTCCAGGTTTTCCTTCGTTCTTTTTGCAGATACTGCATTCATTCACATATCTTTTGTATTTGACTTTTATTTTTTTCGAAACTGTAACTAGTTTCTTGACATCTATTATAGACCTATATGTCGCAAACTGGAACCCTACACCTGCTTCAGCTTTAGTACAATTAGCCGGAGCTGTTGACAATGGGAATCCATAGCTATAACCACTTGAATATGTTTTAGTAATTGATGACCCTATTGATTTAGTTATTGTTGTTGAATGTTGAGCTGTTACGCTTCTACTAAAACCTGTAGGACTACTTATTCCCATAGATACACTAACTGAATTAGTGTTTGAAACACTTTTTGAAACCGAATGTGATATTGAAATTGTTTCGCCCAAAGTTCCTGTAAAGTTACTACTTCTATACAATATCCCAAAAGGCTTGTACTTTACTATTGGATCATCGTCTGCCGGTCCATGAATTAATTTACTTTCTCTAACCCTTAAATAATACTTTCCATTCGTATCATTATATCCTTTGTAAGGTTCTGGTGTAGGTCCAACTATATAGACGTTTGGTGCTGATTTTAACATTGATGTTGAATAACATGACATAGGACTATTTGCAGTTGAAAGAGTCATTGAAAACATGATAGTAAATACGAGCATTAACGTAAAAATAGTTTTTTTCATAAAAATCCTCCTTTTTTATTTAATTTTATAATTTATTGTATATTATGTCAATAGTTTACTTATTTGGAGGTGCATTTCATTTACTTTTTTCATAAAAAAACGCATAAAGCAGTTTTTATTATATTTCAAGTTGAGTTAATACCATATAAATAACAAAAAAAGACTGTCAATTTATTCATCAACAATCTTTTATAAATACTATTGTGTTTATTTGTTTTAAGTTATATTATTAATTATCTCGCGCTTTTAACTAAATTTATTATATAACTTAGTATTTATGATCTTATTCGTACTCAATAATGTTTACTTCATATTTTTTAGAGTTCACTCTTATAATAAGTTCTTTTTGTTTAACTATTTTTGTATCTTCCACTTCAAATTCTATAGATTTTAGCTTATTATCTTCTTCTACATATATGTCTTGTGCTTCCTTTATACCTACTTCTTTGAATAAGATTTTATCTCCAGGTTTTGCTTGTGCTATTTTGGGTAAATCTACACTTATCACATTAGCAATTTTAGTATACCCTCCCGTTGTTTGTCTATCTGCCATCATTATTATTGGTTTACCGTTACCTGATATTTGTATAGCACCAAACTCTATACCATCTGAAATAATATCCGCACCATTTATATGCTCAATCTCTGCACCATCTAATCTAAATCCCATTCTGTCACATTCGTTTGTGATTGTATATGTATCACTTAAAAACGTATCTATACCGTGTTTTGTAAAATATTCATTTTGAGGACCTAGTACTACCCTAATATCAATCTTATTTTCGTATATTGATATATGTTTTTTTGATAATAATCTCACTTTGTATTCACTGTCATAATTAATTATATCAACAATATCGCCTTTATTTAATTCCCGTCCTCTGTATCCACCAATTTTCCCTTTTAAGTATGTTGATCTACTTCCCATAACTATTGGTACATCAATTCCTCCAGTAAATGCAATATAGCTTCTACATCCATTCTTTAGCTCTCCAAAAGCCAATATGTCACCTTTATTTACTTTCACACTTCTGTACATAGGAATTTGTTTACCATTTATCATCGGAGATAAATCTCCTCCTGTTATAGCTATGATTTCTGGACTAGTAAATTTTAATTTGGGTCCTAACATTGTTATCTCTAATACTGCTTGTTCTTCATCATTCCCAACAAGTATATTGGCAATACGATATGAATATCTATCCATAACTCCCGAAACAGGAACTCCATATTGCTGAAAGCCTATCCTTCCACCATCTTGTATTGTAGTCAAAAAACCTTGTGTCAACACCATTATTTTTCCCATTTATATCCACTCTTTTCTTTGTGATATATTGTGTATTCGTACGTATTACTTTGTACTTGTTTTTCTATATCTTTATATTCATTTTTATCTATAGATACAAATTTGATATAATTGCCAGCTTGTAACAGTATAGGTTTTTCTCTATTTTCTTTGTACAATTTCAATGGTGTTTTCCCTATCATTTGCCATCCACCAGGGCTATCTATGGGGTAAATACCTGTTTGTCCACCCGCTATCCCTACCGATCCACTACTTATTTTAATTCTTGGAGTTTTTAGTCTAGGAGTAGCTATACTTTCATCCATTCCTCCCAAGTACGGAAACCCTGGTATAAATCCTAACATGTAAACTAGATACTCTTTAGATGTATGTATATTTATTACTTCTTGTACTGTCTTTTGATTGTGCGTAGCAACGTTTTCTATATCAGGACCATATTTTCCTCCATATAATGTAGGTATCTCAATAACTTTTGATAGTGGTATGTCTATATCATCTAGCTTGCTCTCTAATAATTTCATCTCATTTACCAATGTTTTATACCTTATATCTATAGGGTTATAGTGTACCATCAAGGAACGATATGTAGGTATCATTTCTATAATTCCTTTTAATCTTCTTTTCTCTATAGCAATCATCATTGCTCTTACTTTACTGTTTATTTTTTTAGATATAGAGTTGCCAAATTCTATAATCAACGATTTATCCCCTGAAATCAAATACTTTATGTTATCATACATGTTTACCACTCCTATAATAATGCCTCTCTATAAATTATCTAATAAAATTAGAAATAGAAGTTACTACTATACCCTCTTGTTTTAACTTTGATCGTATCTTATTCACAAACTCGATTGCTTTAGGATTATCTCCATGTACGCATATGGATTGTGCTTGTACATCTATGTCTGTACCATTTATAGCAGTTACTTTATCTTCTTTAACTATTTTAATAACTCTTTTGATTGCCAAATCAGCATCATGTATCACTGCACCATCTAAATTACGTGACACCAATGTCCCGTCTGGATTATATGCTCTATCTGCAAAAACTTCATTACAAACCTTTAATCCGAACGCTTTCCCAGCATTTATAATTTCGCTATTTGCTAACCCTATAAGAATTATTTCCTTATCCACTTCATATACAGCTTCTGCAATTGCCATCGCTAAAACTCTATCTTTTGCAGCCATGTTGTACATAGCTCCATGAGGTTTAATATGTTGCAATTTTACACCTCGTGATTTTGCAAATGCCATTAATGCTCCTAATTGATATATAATGTACGCTTTTACTTCCTGTGGTGTAACATTCATATTTCTTCTACCAAATCCCATCAAATCACAATATCCTGGATGAGCTCCTATAGCTACGTTATATTTGATTGCCATGTCAATAGTTTTCTGCATAACAATAGGATCACCAGCATGGAATCCACACGCTATATTGGCTGACGTAATATATTTAATCATTTCTTCATCTAAACCAATTTTATAGTTTCCAAAGCTCTCTCCAATATCACTATTTAAATCTACTTTGTACATTATCTCCCTCCCTTTGTTTCAATATTTAAACCGATGTTCCAAACTTTACGTGGTAATACTATCATATAATTTATAATATGTCTATATTTATAGGCTTTTATTTTTGATATTTATTCTGTTTATAGTGTTTTATCTATATGTTATACAGAAAAAAACAACCATTTATTCAAATGGTTGTTCTAGATTGATGACAAAGTCATCAAGATAGCAGACTTTAGTAAAAGTTCAATTTCAAGGCGTGTTAAAATTGAGTAGCAGAGCTTACTAAGAGATAAGTGAGCAACGGAAATTTTAACAACAACGCAGAAATTGGGCTTTTTTCTACAGTCTGATAACCATTTATTTAAATGGTTGTTCACTTTCTAAACCCTAATTGTTTTGAAATATATTGCGCTGTCTCTTTGACTTTTACAACAATCAACTTAATCCTTTCATCTGTAAATCTTTGCTGTGGCCCTGCTGCACTTATAGATGCTATGACTTTACCTGTATAATCAAATATCGGAGCGGCTATCCCAATTGTATAAGGTTCCATCTCTCCAAAACTAATAGCGTATCCAGTTTTTCTACTTTCTTTTATTTTATCCCATAGTTTTTCTTTATCAATTATTGTATTATCAGTGTATTTTATTAATTGCTCATTTTTTAATATTTTATTTATCTCTTCATCTTCCAAAAAAGACAACAACACCCTAGGACATGCACCTGCATTAAATCTAGCTCTTCTTCCTATTCTAGTATATAATCTTATAGAATGTGAACATGTCAATTTTTCTATATAAATTGCTTGATCTTTATCTCTTATAGCAAGCTGTACATCTTCATTTATACTATCTCGTAATTCCACCATAAACGGACGAGCTATATCTTTAATCTCTAAATTATCAGATACTAATAATCCTAATTCTAAGAACTTCATACCGAGTTTATATTGATTTTGTTTACCTCTAACATCTACCTTCATCAGGTATCCATTTTTCTCAAATGTATTAAATAATCTATACACAGTAGCCTTGGGAACAGAAGACAACCTAGCTACCTCACTCAATCCTCTGATTGGATTATCTTTAGTAAAATATTTTAGAAGCCCCAATGCTTTGTCCAAACTATTGTTTATACTATTATCAGCTATTTCACTCACCTACTTTTGTCTTCTCTATTTCCAAATGTTAGTAATTATAACTATCAATATCCCCACAGCACCCACAATCAATAGTGCTGTTAAAACACCAGCTATTATCTTTGCAGTTCTCTCGGAGACCTTATGCTTAAAAAACTTATTAAAAATATAAAATATTCCTGCAAACAAACCTTCAATCACTAGCTCAATTATTACTTCAAGTATAACCTCCATAAACATCTCCTATCTATTTTTATTTTAATATTCCATGTTGTTCTAAAACATTTTTTATCTCTTGTCTATTCCTAGGATCTTGCTCACTTTTACTAACCCCTCTAATAATCCTATTTAAGCATGGTTTCTCAATCAATATAGTAGGAATAGGATATGCATATGATGATGTCATTAATGAAAATACTCCTGCATACATGTTTTCTCCATTTACCACAACTACAAAAGGTTTTCTATACAAATCTTTTTTTCTACTAAGTATCATCTCTTTAGCATCAGTAGTCAACTCAAAACTGTGGTCTTGCCACTTATAATATATAAAATCTTTAACACTTAGAAGTGGTTCTTTCATAATCTTTATATCTGACACGTCAGTTTTTAACAACTGCTCTAATGTAATATCGTTTTGTAATAAATATATACCAAATTCACTCTTCAAATTAGGACTATGTACCTTATATGCTATTAAAACTATACATACAATTACTAATACAGCTATTATTATTTTTTTGTTTTTATGTAACATGTACTATCACCTCCAATAACTTATTGTAGTCATGTTAATATATTTTAGCTTATAATGGATATACGCTAAAATATATTAAAATTTGTTCTATTTTTTATTGTATATGTATATTATACTATAACTTTTTATATATTTATATTGGCATATTGCAAATTATTATAAAGTAGTATAATATTAAACTGTTATATTATAAATATTGGAGGTACATATATTATGGATTTATCTTTTTTTGTGAAATCGATTAGTTTAGACGATGATAACAGAATCGTCGTAGTTGCTGGTGATGCTGTTAAAGATCAACTTTCAAATATGGAATATAGAAAACAAGCTAAGGAATTATTAAAGAAGCTTTTAGGAGATAAGTTTGTTAAACTTGAAGTATCTTCTGTATCAGCTAGAGTTACTACCACAGAAGGTACAGCTGATGAGTGTAAGAAAACAATAGAAGGCGAACTCAATAAATACGTTCAACTTGCTGCTCAGTTTATGAACAATATGAGTAATATGAAGCAAGATTAAACCCAAAGGCTATCTTAAGGATCTTTATCCAAAAGGTAGCCTTTTAATTTATATAACAATATAATAATTTTCTAACGCATTGCAACCTATAAATAAGTTGCTGGAACATTTTAATAACGCAGTAATTTGCCAATATAGGCCAATCTACTTTATAAACAATTGAGTCCAATACGTCTTCCCCGACGATGATTTGGCAAAGCCTACTCCTATTTCTGTGTAGTATTTACTTAATATATTTGCTCTATGACTTGATGAGTTCATCCAGCCATTTACTACTTCCCATGCAGTCCTTTGCCCCATTGCTATGTTTTCTCCTACTGCTGTATATCTTATGCCAAAATCTCTTACCATTTTGCTAGGTGAACCATAGGTAGGTGATGTATGACTAAAATAGTTTCTATCTCGCATGTCTGCTGATTTATATCTTGCTACTCTTGATAGCTCCCAGTTGTACTTAAGTGGCTTTAGTCCATTATTTTGTCTTTCTCTATTTGTTAGATTAATCACTTCTTTTTCTATTGCTTTTACATTTGTAAACAATGGCACGTACACTTTATCTCCAGGATATATTAGATCAGGATTCTTAAATTGTTTGTTAGCTGCTATTATTTCGCTTATTCCTACCTGATATTTTACAGCTATTTTCCACAGTGAATCCCCTCTTTTTACTGTATATGTATCATAGTCACCATTTTTAGGCTGACAATGCACATTTATTGTCGCCATAAACATTATAAAACATACTGTAGTATATATTAAAATTTTTTTTCTTTTCATAATATTTTACCTCCTAAATCTTTTTCATTTATTATGCTTTCCAATTATTATTTTAAAATAATTGTTAATTATTACTTATAATTTTGTTAGCACTCTACGACCACGAGTGCTAATTTTTTATTGACAAATATTCTCTATTGAAGTATTATATTGTTGATAATAAAAACTTTAAATTACAGAATACAAGGGGTGTTTTTTATGACTATTGAAAAAGGTAATCTTTCAATTCACAGTGAAAATATTTTTCCTATTATTAAAAAATGGCTATATTCAGACCATGATATATTCATAAGGGAGCTTATCTCAAATTGTTGCGACGCTATTACTAAGGTTAAAAGATTAAGCTCGCTTGGAGAAGCTGACTTGAAAGATGATAAAGATTTTTCTATAAAGGTTATTCTTGATAAAGATAATGAAACTCTAAAATTTATAGACAACGGAATCGGTATGACTGATGAAGAAATAAAGAAATATATTAACCAAATCGCCTTTTCTGGTGCGGAAGATTTCTTTAAAGCTTATAAAGATAAAGCTGAAAATGAGCAAATTATAGGACATTTTGGTCTTGGCTTTTATTCTTCTTTTATGGTGTCTGATTCTGTAGAGATTAATACTCTTTCTTATAAGGAAGATGCTAAAGCTGTAAGGTGGCTATGTGACGGTGGCACTGAATTTGAAATGAATGAAAGTGATAAGATTTCTAGGGGTACTGAAATAACTCTTAATATTTCTGAGGATGGCAAAGATTTCTTAGATGAACATAAAGTTAAATCAACTATAGAAAAATATTGTAATTTCATGCCTTATCCTATTTATTTTGAAGTAGCTAATAAAGAGCCTGAAAAAGATAAGGATGGTAATATAATAATAGAAGAACCAAAACCTCTAAATGATACTGTGCCATTATATACTAAAAGACCTAATGAATGTACAGATGAAGAATACAAGGAATTTTATAGTAAAACATTTAGAGATTTTAAGGAACCTCTATTTTGGATTCATTTAAACATGGATTATCCGTTTAATTTAAAAGGAATCTTGTATTTCCCTAAACTTAACAATAATTTTGATACTCTAGAAGGAGAAGTAAAGCTTTACAATACTCAGGTGTTCATTGCAGATAATATAAAAGAAGTAGTTCCTGAATTCTTATTACTTCTTAAAGGTGTAATTGACTGCCCTGACTTACCTTTAAATGTATCTAGAAGTTTCCTACAAAACGATGGTTTTGTAAAGAAAACGTCTGACTACATCACTAAAAAAGTTGCTGATAAATTAGTAGGCATGTTTAAAACTGCAAGAGAAGATTTTGAAAAATTCTGGGATGATATAAGCCCGTTTGTAAAATTTGGTATTATTAAAAACAATAAATTTGCTGACAAAGTTAAAGATATTGTTTTATATAAAACTAATAAAGATAACTATCTAAGTGTTAATGAGTATTTAGAAAAGCACACTGGTAAACTTGAAAATGAAATTTACTATGCTACTGACACTACCCAACAAGCACAATACATCAATCTTTTAGATGAACATGGTATAGAAGTTGTTCTATTAGATCACAATATTGACCAAGCTTTTATCTCTCATGTTGAAAGTGCTAATACAGATGTCAAATTTAAAAGAGTTGACTCTGATTTATCTAGCCTTTTAACTGAAGATGACGAAAATGTTGATGAAGAAGCAAATAAGGACACTCTTAAAAAGATGGAAGATTTGTTCAAGTCAGCTTTAGGCGTAGAGAAGATGAATATAGATATAAAGACTCTTAAAAACGATGATGTATCTAGTATGATACTTTTATCTGAATCAAACAGACGTATGCAGGATATGATGAAAATGTATAGTATGGGTATGGATCAAAATATGTTCCCTAGCGAAGAAACTTTAGTACTAAACAAGAAGCATCCTCTTGTAAAGTATATTATAGAAAAAGATGACAATGATACTAGCTCTATAATTGCTAAACAACTTTATGATTTAGCTATGATTAGCCACAAACCATTGTCACCTGAAGCTATGTCTGAGTTTATTAAGAGAAGTAATGAGATAATGAAGAAAATTATTTAATCCGACTTTTTTGGGACTGTCTAGATGACAGTCCCTTATTATTTATGCTTTATTTTTAATATAAAACTTCAATATATTTATAAAAACCTGTTTTTAGTGATATAACAGAGATACACACTCCATTCATCTTATGAAAATCTTGTTGTACCAAGGACTGTCTAGAACTAAAATTTTTGTATAAACTGATTAAAAATTACTCAAATATGGCAATAATTGAGATAAAGAAATCTCAAAAAATTAATTAATATACTTGGGCACACAGACAACTTAGGAACAAGACTTATTGGAATAGAATTAATTATAAGATAAGGAGGAATACGACCTATGCTACCTAAGAAATTAAAAAAAGTTAAAATATTAATATTTACACTAATCATTATTTTATTTTGCACAGCTTGCTCCAGTACAAAAAAACAATTAAGTAAGGATAATAAAGATACAAATTTTCAGCGTCCTTTTAAAGTATCAAATAATGTATATCCTTTTAATTCACATGTTTACTCATGGCAAGGATATAATTTTCATTATATTGATCAACATCCATCAGAAAAATCTAAAGGTACTGTACTAGCAGTACATGGAAACGCAACATGGGGAATTGTATATAGAAAGATGGTTAAACCACTTACAGATAAAGGATTTAGAGTAATTGTAGTAGACCTACTGGGGTTTGGAATGTCAGATAAACCTCCAGTAGCGGAATTTGATTATATGCCACACTCTCATGCCCGAGTATTAACAGATTTTATAAAGGCTAATAACCTAAACAACATTTATCTTGCTTTACAAGATTGGGGAGGACCAATCGGATTAGCTGCAGGAGTGGAAATGCCAAAAAGAATAAATGGAATTCTTCTTATGAATACATGGGCATGGGAGTTAGAGCCTATTCCAGAGGGAGAATTTGGGCCATATCATGTTGTATATGACAGAGGTATTGATGCTAAGAGAAATCCAGAACCATATCTTGAGGGTGACCTTATTAAACGTGGTGGAATTGGATTAGCAAAACGAAATGCAAAAGAAGGTACAAAAGCTTTTATAGAACTTAGAAATGCACAGTGGGGTCCTTTCTTTAACTTAGAAGAACCATATCAGGTGCTAAATAAAGAGGTCACAAAACCTTTTCATATATTTGCAAAAGCTACAGTGGAAGATAATGAGTTCTTAAGAAAACTAGATAACAATATGAATAAACTACATTCTAAACCAGTTTATTTTATGTTCGGAGATGACACAGCCTTTGGGCCACTTAAAGTTGACTTAGGACAATTTGGTAAAAGGAAAATATGTCCTGACAATTATAAGCCACAAGATGAAAAACCAACATTCAACACAAATTGTGTTGACAGCAATGGCAATTTAGCATGGCCTTATTTAGACAGATTCGTTAATAGTTGGGATAAAGACAAAGTAATAGGTGTTTGGAAAGACCCTACTCATGGACATTGGTTACAAGATGAAGTCCCAGAAATTGCGGTAGATGCTATAGAAAAATTATATCAATCAAATTAATATCTGAGTTAAGCATAGTTATTATAGTTATTTATCTCCAAAACAAAGGCTAAACTTTTATGTTATGCAAATATATACGAAAAAGAGAGCAAAATTTAAAATTTCTGCTTTCTTTTTCAGTATTAGGGCATTTTATTTCCGACAGCCCTTTTTAGTCAGCATAATAGCAGATTGTAGACAAAACCTACTTTGTAATTAGCCCTATTCTGGAGACCACATCAATTTATCTTACAATAAAACCAATTTTTTGATTATCGCAATCTCCACCCTTACCATATGCCGGTACTACTACATAATCTAAGAATCTACTTAAATCCATTTTCCCACCTCCTCTAGTCTATTCTTCATCTTTTATATTAACATAATATTAACGAATATTTTGTCGTTTTGTGTATGTATTGTAAAATATATTTTATACTTTATATTTCACTAAAGCAATCTATATTTATTTATAAAAATCTGTTTTTAGTGTTATAATGGTAAATGTGTAATTTAATAAAGAAAGAAGGTTTAGTTGTGAATAAATATTTAATACTTGCAAATCCTGGTCACAACCGTGTTTATTTTGATGAATCTATCAATATTGCTACTTCAGAGCTTAAAGCGATTTGTGATGCAAATAATATAGAAATCGATAATATAGCACACGTAGATGTGGGTCTTCCTACTACATTAGCGTTTAGCTCAGATAGAGAACTTACAATGAATGACTTTAAATTTTTGGGTTACTTTTCTATGTATTATGCTATGTTTGAAATAGTAGATGTTATGCTTTTAAAACCTATAGACGTGCCTGATTTTCATACTTTTCCTGAGAGCATGGTTCAGATATTAAAATATAGTGGCAAAACAAATGAACAGTTTACAAGACTCATGGTCAATCTTGCACTTAGTGCATGTAATACTTCAAGCAACAATATTACATTACTTGATCCAATGTGCGGTAAAGGCACTACTCTATATGAAGGTTTTATCAGAGGATTTGATGTTATAGGTGTTGAGATAAACGAAAAATGGACTAATGAAATAGAAACATATGTAGTTAGATATCTAAAAGAAGGAAGATACAAGCATAAAGCTAGCAAATTAAAATTAACAGATTCAGGTAGCAAAAAAATTGCTAATGGCTTTAATATAATCGCATCTGCAAATAAAGCTGATTTTAAGTCTGGTAATGTTCAAAAACTCCAGCTATTTAATTGCGATACAAGACTAACTAATAAGCTGATTAAGAAAAAATCATGTGATATAATAGTGTCTGATTTGCCATATGGAGTAAAGCACAAAAGTAAAAGTAAAGAAACATCAAATAAATCTAGAAGCCCTCTTGAGCTTTTAAGAGATTCTTTACCTTCTTATCATCATGTACTAAAGACTAAGGGAAGTATTGTTTTATCTTTTAATGAATTCACCATGAAGTATGATGATATCGCTATAGCTTTAGACGAAAATGGGTTTAATGTTCTAGATAACCCACCTTATATTGGTTATCTACATAGAGTTGATCAATCTATTAAGAGAAACCTTATAGTAGCAACTAAAGGCTAGGTTGATAAGTATTAATTGTGATAAAAGGAGTTATCGGAAAATATTTTATTTTCCGATAACTCCTTTTATATTTACCTACTTAAATGATATAACTTTTGAATCTCCAACTGGGTTATATCCTATTTTCATATAGATACTATTTGATATAGGATTAGCTAAATCTGTGTATAATGCTACAAATTCATTTTTCTCTAGTAGCTTACTACTAAACTCTGCTACACATGTTGTAGCATATCCTTTACATCTATACTCAGGTGGTGTATAAACCCAATTTATAACTATACCATTATCTGATTTTTTTGCTCTTGCTACCATAGATATAACTTTTCCATCATTCTCCCAAACATGTAATCTCTTAGTATCTATAAGCTCTATTGCATTCTCTCTAGCCTTATCTAGTGAAATTTTACTACCTGCATATTTAACGAAATCTTTTACCCAAGGAACTAATTCATTTATATCTTTGTTGTCTGCAAGTCTAAGTATGCCATTTTGTTTTTTTACTTCGTTAGTTTTATCGAGTCTATATATTCTCTGGTTCATATCTGTTTTTTGCTCAAGCTTATACCTCTTTGAATATCTGTTTGCAAACTCATCTATTAACTCTACTCTTCCTATGATAGCCTCTAGTTTAATATCATTATTTTCTAAGTATTCTATAGCTTCGTCTATGTAATCTATATCACCAGTAAGCACCATTTTATTTATCGTTTGTATCATTACAAACACTATTTCTTCGTTATCATCTTGTATGGCTATAAAAATATGTTTAGGATTCACCTCTTCTTGCATACACTTTGATATTATACCGAGTGAAAGTATGTTAAATGCTTCATTTTGTAATAAATAATCCTTCACTACATCGTTAAATTTACTTACATCTCTAAATCGGTTTATAACCATATATATCTCCCCTTTGACTTTTAGATATTTTAGCATAATTATCTAATTGTGTAAAGAAAATTAATTTAATTTCTTGTACAATATAACTATCTTTTTCCGTCTAATAAAAAATAAGGCATATCTGATTTTCTATTATGAAAACAGATATGCTTTATACTAAATTATTTATTTGTTATATCTCAAGGACTTAACACTAAAAAATCTACACCACTTCTTTAATATCCTCGTGTGAAAATTGGCTATTATATAGATCCTCATAGAATCCCTTTTTCTCTATTAGCTCTTTATGAGTACCACTTTCTATGATATCTCCTTCGTTCATCACTAATATGACATCTGCTTCTTTTATTGTAGAAAGTCTGTGGGCTATTACAAAACACGTTCTACCTTTCATTAGCTCATTCATTGCATTTTGTATATAAACTTCGGTTCTTGTATCTACACTACTTGTAGCCTCATCTAGTATCAATATTGCTGGGTCTGCTAAAACTGCTCTTGCTATTGTCAGTAGCTGTTTTTGACCTTGTGATATATTGTTTGCATCTTCGTTTAACACTGTTTCATAACCCTTAGATAATGTTCTTATAAAGTGATGTGCATGTGCTGTTTTTGCTGCATTATATATCTCTTCATCTGTTACGTTTTGTTTCCCATAAGCTATATTATCTTTAATCGTTCCACTAAACAACCATGTATCCTGCAATACCATACCAAATATGTTTCTTAACTCTCCTCTTTTTAAATCTTTTATATTGGCACCATCTATTGTAATACTTCCATCATTTATATCGTAAAATCTCATTAGTAAGTTTACTAGTGTTGTTTTCCCTGCACCTGTTGGGCCTACTATCGCAACAGTCTGACCACTTTTAACATCTATATTCATATTTTTTATAAGTATGTTATCTTCTTTATAGCCAAATTTAACATTTTTGAAAGCAACTTCTCCTTTTACATCTTCAATAGTTATACAATCTTTTTTATCTGGTATCTCTTCCTCTTCATCTAATACTTCAAATACACGTTCTGCTGAGGCTATCGTTGATTGTATGATATTTATAATATTTGAAACCTGCATTATTGGCTGACTGAATTTTCTTAGGTACTGTAAAAATGCTTGAATATCTCCTAGTTTTATGGCATTTTTTATCATCAACATACCACCACCGATACATACTACTACATATCCTAGATTGTTTACAAATCTCATGAGTGGCATTATTATTCCTGATATAAACTGAGCCTTCCAACCTACTTTGTTTAAGTCTTCGTTTAATCTCTGAAATTCTTCTATTGATTTATTTTCATATCCAAATGATTTAACTATCTTATGACCTGTGTACATCTCTTCTACGTGAGAGTTTATTTTACCAATTATCTTTTGTTGCTCTGTAAAGTATTTTCTTGATCTCTTTGCAACTTTTTTAGTTAAAAATATACATGATGATAATGTTAAAACTATCGCCAATGTCAATATCACATTTATTGATAACATCATTATAACTACACCAACTAGAGTTATGACTGACATTATTATTTGAATTATGCTCTCTTGTAATGAACTACTAATATTATCTACATCATTTGTCACTCTAGATAATATTTCTCCATGTGTATGACTGTCTAGATATTTTAACGGCAATCTGGCTATTTTTTCGTTTACATCTTTTCTAATATCATAAACTATCTTTTGTGATATTCCTGCCATTATATAACTCATAATATACGTAAATAATGAGCTTACTACATACAAGGCTGTTAACGACAATAGTATCTTAGCTATATATTCAAAATTAACCATCGAATCAGCATTTCCAGCTAATCTAGCTTTAAATACATCAAACAATTCTGTGGTTGCAAGTCCCATAATTTTAGGGCTTACTATACCAAATAACGCTCCTGCTATAGATAACAACAAACATATTGCTATACTATACTTTCTAGGTTTTAAATACCCTGCCAATCTCTTAAGGGTTCCTTTTAAATCCTTTGGTTTTTCATGTGGCATTGCTATTCTAGGAACTCCACGCCCTTTTCTATGCATTTGTTTTTTGCTCATGCTAATTCCTCCTCTGAAAGCTGAGATAGGACTATCTGTTTATATACATCACATGTATTTATCAATTCCTTGTGTTTCCCTACTCCTGCTATTTTTCCATTATCAAGTACCAGTATTCTATCAGCATCCATAACAGATGATACTTTCTGAGCTACTATAATCACCGAACTATCGGCAGTTTCTTCTTTAAGAGCTTTTCTAAGCTTTGCTTCCGTCTTAAAATCTAATGCGGAAAAACTATCATCAAATACATATATCTGTGGTTTTTTTGCAAGTGCCCTAGCTATTGATAATCTCTGTTTTTGACCACCTGATAGATTTTTACCTCCTTGTGCTATCTCTGATTGATACTTGTCATCCATTTTATTGACAAAATCATCAGCCTGAGCAATTTGACAAGCTTTTATTATATCTTGGTCGTTTATATCTTCTAATCCAAACTTGACATTGTCTGCTACACTACCTGTAAATAGAAGTGCTTTCTGAGGTACTAGCCCTATTTTATCTCTTAACTTCTTTTGGTTCATGTCTCTAATATCCATATCATTAATTAATATATTACCTTCACTTGCTTCATAAAATCTCAATAATAGGTTTACTATTGTACTCTTGCCAGAGCCTGTACCTCCTATTATAGCTGTAACTTCTCCAGGATCTGATTTAAACGATATATTTTCTACTGCAGGCTCCTCGGCATTATCATATCTAAATGTTACATTTTTAAATTCTAAATATCCTCTTTTTTCATTATCATTTAAAGTTTTTGGATTATCTTTAATACTTGGCTGTTTATCAAGTACTTCGTTTATTCTCGTCGCTGAAGCAAATGCTCTTGGTACCATGAAAAAAATCATAGCTATCATTAATAGTGATGACATAATCAATGTTATATATTGTATAAATGCCATTAAGTCACCTACTAACATATTGGAGTCATTTACTCTATATGCTCCTAACCATGTAACTACTACTGTAGTAATGCTGAAAATCAACATCATTATAGGTGATAATATTGCGATCAGTCTATTAACTCTTAATGATATATCTGTCAACTCTTTATTTGAATTATTAAACCTATCTATTTCAGTATCAACTTTGTTAAAAGCTCTTATTACTCTTATGCCTGTAAGTCTCTCTCTGAGAACCAAATTTAATTTGTCCAATTTCTTTTGTCTTGCCTTAAACATAGGTATAATCCTTCTAGCAACTAATACCATTATCAAATTAAGTACTGTTACTACTAGTATTATAATAACTGATAATTTTAAGTTTTTTGATACTGCCATAACTGTACCACCAATAGCCATTAATGGAGCTTTTATGAATATCCTCAATGATGCAATAACTATATTTTGTATTTGTGATACATCATTTGTGGTTCTTGTTATTAGTGATGAAGTACCTATATCATCAAATTCACTTAATGAAAAACTTTCTACTTTTTTAAATATCTTATTTCTTAAATCTCTTGCAAAACCATTACCTAGTCTTGCCCCTAGATAATTTGTATATAACGCTGAACCTACTCCTACTGCTGTTACTCCCAGCATTAGTCCACCTACCCTGACTATATACCCTATGTCATTATTGACTATTCCTATATCCACTATTTTTGCCATGAGCATTGGCAGAAACAAATCTGTTAATGTCCCTATTATAGTCAAAATCATTATGAATACAACCGACGTTCTAAACGGCCTTAATCCTTTAAAAAGTCTCAGCATATTTCTATCCCCTTTGTCTTCTTAATTATAGCTTTTCAAGTATAACTATCATTTCTTTTAAGTTTTTAGTAAATCTAGCTATAGTTTCTTCATCTAGTTTATTCAAGTTATTTAATATAGCTTCTCTTACAAGTTTTCTTGACTTCTTTATTTCTTCTTTCCCTTTTTCTGTTACAAATAGATTGATTACTCTTCTGTCTTTTTCATCATATTTTCTTTCAATTGCACCTACTTCTATAGCTTTATTGACCATTTTAGATAAATTTGGCTTTGATATCATCAATTTTTCACAGTAAAATTTCATAGGTCTACCATTGAATTTATCTACTAATGTCACTAGATGATAATACTTTCCATGGTTTTTATATGGTATACCTTTAAATATATTATTTCCAAATAAAGGCCAAAATTTAAATATAATATCTACTAAAACTTCTTTATTTTTATCCATACCATCCTCCTAAATAGTTATAATGTATAACAGTTGTTAAGTATATTTGTTATCATGTATAACTATTATACATTTTTTTTGGTATATAGTCAATACTATTAGTATACTTTTTTTACTTTTATTTACTAGAAATATAGTATTGTATGTTGTCAATTTTATATATATAATATAGACAACTATTAATAAAGGAGGCAATAGCATGGAATATGAAATACTATATAGAGGTTCTTTTCCTATGGTTAAAGTAAACCTTATAAAAGGAGAGGAAATAAAAGCTGAATCTGGAGCAATGGTAGCTATGTCTAGCACTATAGATGTTGAAGGAAAGCTTGAAGGTGGATTGTTCAAAGGTATTGGTAGAAAATTATCTGGTGAAAAGTTCTTTTTTCAGACTTTAAAGGCAAATAGAGGTAACGGAGAGGTTTATTTTACTACATCTGCACCAGGTGGAATTA
Organism: Abyssisolibacter sp. ZYX002; assembly: GCF_056892235.1. NCBI lineage: Bacteria > Bacillati > Bacillota > Clostridia > Eubacteriales > Clostridiaceae > Abyssisolibacter > Abyssisolibacter sp. ZYX002. The sequence continues at coordinate 203,923 of NZ_JARMXH010000001.1, read as the reverse complement.
TCACATTAGAACTTGATGGTACTAATGAATATATCCTTCAAAAGGATGGCTTTTTAGCATCAACTCCTGATGTAAATATAGATTCTAAAGTTCAAAATCTAGCTAAAGGAATTTTCTCTGGCGAAGGACTCTTTATTTTAAGAGCCAGTGGAAACGGTACATTATTTATAAGCTCGTTTGGTGAAATTCACGCAATAGATATACCTGCTGGTGAGGAATATATAGTTGATAACCAACATCTAGTAGCTTGGCCAAGTAATGTAGACTATAATGTAGAAAAAGCAGCTAGTGGATGGATATCATCCTTTACTTCTGGAGAAGGTTTAGTATGTAGGTTTACAGGTCCTGGTAAAATATATATACAAACAAGAAATCCTTCTGCTTTTGGTGGATGGCTAAGACCTTACATTGGGCAAAGATAAAAGGACTGTTTCCGTATCCTAAGACAGTTACAGCACTTAGATTGATGACAAAGTCATCTAGGATAACAGACTGTAGAAAGACCATGTTAAATTGAGTAGCAGAGCTTACTTATAGATAAGTGAATAACGGAAATCTTGGGAAACATAGAAATTAAGCTTTCTTCTATAAGTCGGAGGGCTGTTTCAATATCTGAAACAGCCCTTTTGTTTTGCCCTGCAGTTAGTTATTGTTTTTTAGGAATTTTAGTTTTAATATCTAGCAGTATATCTTGTTGAATCTAAGTAGTCGTAATCAAATAACGGACATGCAGTACACGTACACTTATATGAATATATTAGTGTGTTTTGTCTTGGAGTAACTTTTTTAGTTAATTTTTTCATAAACTCACCTCCTAATAATTTTTATCCTTACTTTGATTATACTATAATTTTAAATATTTGTAATATTTTTCTTGTTGAAGCTATAAAATATCCCCCTAAGAATCTTTTAAAAGATGTTTAGAGGGAAGTTTATTTATCTTATAATGGTTTATAAAAATTTTGTGTGTAGTACATATAGTTTTTACTTTTATCTAGCCATATTCCATTTCCTAAATGTGTATAATTCTTACTCAATATATTTTCTCTGTGTCCTGACGAATTCATCCATGCCGTATGCACATCAAATATATTTCTTTGCCCTGATGCTATATTTTCTCCAGCAGCCATAAAATTGATACCTTCATTTTTCATTCTATCAAATGCTGATTTACCATCTAAACTATCATGCCCAAAATAATTATTGTCTACCATGTCTTTACTGTGTTTTCTAGCACTAGCATTTGCCTGAGTTGACCATCTAAGCTTTAATAGATTCCTTTTAACTCTCTCTGCATTTACTATATCTAATAGCCCTAGTTCCATGTTTTTTAAATCTTTTTGAGTCGTTGCAGGGCTATATTTTACTTTTGAGTCCAACACTAAAATTCCTAATATTTTATTATCATATATGTGTAAATTTGCTGTGAATTTTTCATTGTTTATTATAAACTTATTTTCAATGACTTTTCCTTTGTAGTATTTGTTTATATCTTGTATTGTGCTACCTATATCTAAGCCATTTACATTTGTCAATGTAGTATTTGTATAATATCCTACAACTTTGCCTTTACTAATAAGAATCATACCAAATTTTGAATAATCACTATTGTAGATGTACCATTTATATCCACTAGATTCTTGATCTATACGGTTTGGATTACCTAGTACTTTCTTTACTTCTGATTCTTTTAACCCAAGATCTATATCTCTATACTTAAAATCACTGCTTCCTGTCCATGCTTCATTAGGTATTATTCTTTTCTTTGGATAAAGCATCCTTACTATTATTGTAGAGCTCTCAGCTCTTGTTGCTGACATGTTAAACCCAAATCTACCATCTGTAAATCCAGTTATTATGCCTTTTGAATATATTTTTAATGCCATTTGCTGATCTGCTTTATTCATAGATGAATAATCCTTAATTTGATTACTATATTTACTAATATCTTTATCGTACTTTTCGTCTAAGCTATTATAGATTATTCTTGCCATTTCTCCTCTGGATATATATTTATCATAATTATCAAAATCGCCTTTATTTATTAAACCTTCTTCCAATGCTTTATTTATATAACCTGCATCCCAATCATTTTTAAGTGGCTTTATTTTGTAATTTAGTGATTCTACGACCATTTTTATAAATTCGTTTACTTTTACTTTGTCGTTTGGTCTAAAAGTGTTATCTAAATAACCATGTATTATATTTTTCTCTATTAGCAATTTGACATCATCATAGTACCACCCAGTTTTGTTGATATCTTTTAAGTCAGTTATTGATACCATTGCATATGAATTAATTGTAAATATCATAATTAATATAACTGACATAATAATTTTAGTTTTTTTAGATTGTAACACTCTTTCTAACACCTCCTATATTTCTTCTCATATTATGTTAACTATATTATAACAAAATATTGTTTCACTTGTATAACAATATGATTATATATCATGTCATTTTATTACATTTCAAAGATTAAAATAATTCTTTTAATGTTACTGTCTATTAAAAATTCGTGTTTGTAAATTCTTATAATTACTCCTAAGAGCAAAATATGCAAAGTTTTGTAAAAAGAGTGTAAAGCTAGACATTTTTTCCATTATGCTATATAATTATATTAAATTGAATTATTCCAAGGAGGCGACCTATTTGGAAATAAGCATAAATGATAAAGCAGTTGTAAACATACAAGAAATTTTTAATCTCATTAGAAACGGAAAATATGAAGAAGCTTTTTTATTATCTTCCAAAATAACAGATAGAGAGACTCAAGACCAATTATTCCACGAATGGATTAAATCCCTAACAGAGTTTTATTCATGTAGCAAAAAGAAGACAGCAATACAGCTCTTAGAAAAAGTTAAACCAAATAAGTTAGAAAACGAAATTCATTTCCGGATAGTTAACTCTTTGATGAATTTTCATATTGAGAATGAAGATGAGCTAAACTTCATGAAATATAAAAAACAACTAACATCAAAGTTATATAGACTTAATAATAATGAACTTGCAGCTAAAATATTTGGTAATATTGCAAACGGTTTTTATGTTTTTAAAAACTACGAAGAATCATTAATTTATTGTGAAAAAGTAATAAAAATAGCTCAACAATTCAAATTATTTAATAGAACTTTTTTAGTAACTACTATGATAAAAATCATGAATTTATTCTATTTAAGAGATTATATAAATGCAAATATACTTAAAGAAGATTTTTATAATTTTTTAAAATTCACAGATAATTTATGCGATAAAGATTATCTAGATAAAGCAATTGATAAATTTAATGAGGAGGTGAAGTATGATAAAAAAAATAACAAAGAAACTTTCTAAAAATCCATTATATTTAGCTTTTTTTATCACTTTATTTAATTCTACTTATGAATATGTACGTTGCCTTATTGATTTTCCAGTTATTCACTAAATAAAAAGCCATCATATAGATGGCTTTATCAGTTGAAGTTTATTTGCTTTTTTAAATTTACTATAATATTATCAGTAAAAATATATATAATATTCTTTTCTACTCTATTTTTTCTGAATCATACACCACTTATCTATATCTTCAAAACCTATATTTTTGTATACTCTTCCTGCTTTGGGATTATCATAAAATAGACACAGCGTCTTATCATTTTCTAGTAATTCTTTACACAAAGCTCGTACACACATTGAACCGTACCCTTTTTTTCTATAGTTTTTATCTGTACAAACCCCAACTATCATAGCTGATTTAGAGTTTTCTGCTATTGCTGATGCCGTTGATACTACTTTACCATCAATTTTTACTATATATTGCTTTCTAAAATCATCTTTAATTTCTTTTATTATTTCATCTCTATTATAACTAACTGTAAATTCCTCTATACCGTCTCTAAGCTTAAACATATCATCTATATCATCTAATGTAAACTTTTCTGCCAGATTATTAACATTATCTTCATCATTATATGTATCTTTAGTGACTTTTGCAAAGTACATCTCTCTAAAATTATCATGATCAATTAAATCTTTTATTTTTAACATCACTTCTTTTTTACCTGAAATAGCTTTATATTGTGATTTTTCCATAATAGAAACAAAACCTTCTACGTCAAACTCTCCCTTGGAATATACAATATAGAATTCTTTATATCTGAGCAATACTCCTTTTATTTTATTGCTATCATTTACATCTGCCCAAACCTTGATAATGCTTTCATCATAACCATAATTCTCTATGTCTCCTATTATAAACAAGTTTATTTCACTTTCTTCATAGAGATACTCCATTAGTTTTTCGTTATCCTTTTCAGTTAGTCTAACAATCATCACAAATCACCCCTCTAAGCTTTTTATGAGTATATAATACTGTGGTGGGATTTGTCAATGGTTAATCATCAGTTACAAGTCACAATAATTCATATAACTTTATTCTTTTTTAATTCTATTTCACAATATATAATTGAGCCAAATCCAAATATAAATACTTCTATCATTACAGAAATAAAAATAATCTTATCTGAAATAATATTAAATATATTGAGTATTAAACACACAATCGATATTGGCATCATAACTATCCCTAACATTAACAGGAATTTTGAAAATAGACATTGCCCTTTGTACCAATTTTCTCGACTTTTCATTGATGTTGGCGTCTTGTATCCACCGTAACATTCTACTATTTTTTTCAGACCTTTAATTTTCTTTGCATCTGGTGGATATTTGGGTGGTTTATATTTGAATAATATTCCTCCACCAATCATTAAAATAGCAAACATAGTATTTATAATCAAAAGAACCCACATAATATCCCCCTTTGAACTTGCTTGATATCTACTTCACTTTTATAAGTTCCTCATTGTAGCATACATTTCTGCCTTCTTTGGCTAAATCATACCATTTATCATGGATTTTTACTCTTACTACGTCTGCTGTATAATCATTATTGCTTTCTTTATCGTTTCTAAGTAAACTAGAGCCTACTCCATATATGTCTACTGGAACTTTAAATTTTTCAAAGTATTTTATCTTCTTTGCATTAAATCCACCTGTTACTATTATCTTTATACTTTGACACCATTCTTTTAATACTCTTAATTTACCTTTTTCTATGTCTTCTTTTGTAAATTCTTTTGCCCAATCAATATATGCTGTGTCTATCGATGACCTTAGATTCCATATGAGTTTTGGATTTACTCCAAAATCTTCTTCACTACTTGGATATTTAATACTTTTATCAATCATGTTTGATGATGTATCTGGTCTAACTCCATATAGTTTGTATTTTTTAGCTTCTTCTAGCTGACCTTTGCTGTAATATTGCCAATACTTATCAAACATTTTCTTCATTACTCCTAATGTCTCATTCACGCAATCATTGTGAAAATCTATGAGTACTATCCTTAATATTTCTACTGGCATTATTCTAGAAAATTGAAGCATTGTTTCTGCTGTATTGCCTAAGAAAGATGCTATTGTAGCATGTGCTACTGTTCCACCACCTTTTCCACCCCACCATGATCCTTGTTCGTTTGTGGATACAAATGGATGAAGCTTCTTTTTGTGCGTATTATTATAGCACTCTACAGCTACTTTATGTGCATATCCATGTATTCCTTGCATTTTATAATGTGCAAACCTTGCTGGAAAAAACAATATATCTTTACCATTTGCTGCAACGAATGTATTATACACATTTGTTGCTATTCTTGTAGGCTCAGACATCACACCTAAAAGTACTGTTTCTAAATGTGCAAAATCTCTATATCTTCCTCTAATTTTTAATACTGGCTTTACTTCTGATGGATTACCACTGTATTCTACAATTGTTCCATCTTCTACTGCTTCTATCTTTATGTCTTTGTATGTATTTATAAATTCTCCATTTTCGTAATATCCTGTGCATTCTTTTAAAATTGATAAAGCCTCGTCTACCCCTACTACCACGCTAAAAGGCTTTCTTCTTGTAAAAAACTGCATCTCTACTTCTAGGTTGCCATTCTCTACATCCGTCGTATCTACTTGTGAAAGATCACTTTCATTATCACCAAATTTATATCCCTCTTTTGCTAATGTTGAAAGTATCCTAACGTTATTGTTGAGGTATTCATCTGTAAACCATCCCATTTTAACTCTATCATCAATTTGAAATAATTTATCATCTAATCTTTTTTTATTAAATTTAGTCATTTGTCATCTCTCCTTACTGTTCTTGATCCCAATTTATATTTAGCTTGTACAATCTAGCAGGTTTTGGACTATATTTTTTGGACTTTTTATCTGTCTCTATCAACTTGTATTTAAACTTCTTTCTAAAATTTTGATTTGTATAATCTTTACCTGTTAGTAATTTATATGTTGAATGAGCCTGTGCTATTGTAAAATACTGTGGTAAGAGGTTGAACATTATATCCGTATAGTCAACTTTATTTTTCAATCTCTCTAATGCATAACTTATAATTTTTATATGATCAAAAGCTATATTTTCGTCTTTCATGACTTCTGTTCTCTTTTGTTTTATACTACCTTTTACTGTTATTATTTCTTTAATTGTTCCAACTATCTTGATATCCTTATTTGTTAGTATTATTTCATATATTTCCTCCTTTATGTAACCATAATCTGTTAAGGATTTGTTTAACTGTTTAAATTTCTTGTTAACTTCGAACCATCTTGCATCTTTGGCATGATTACCAGCTTTTATTTTTATTTCATCACTATTGACTAATGCCATATACGACACTGAAAGTATATGCTCTCTAGGATCTCTGCTTACATCATCCCATGTATAGAGCTGTTCTATATATATGTCTTTTAATGATATTTCTTCATATAGTTTTCTCATTGCAGCTTGATATGTTGTTTCTTGTTCTTTTTTTACAAAGCCCCCCGGCAATGCCCATTCGTTTTTATATGGCGTATTCTCTCTTTTTACTAGTGCTATCTTCAGCTTCTTATCATCCAAATCGTTTGAATTCTCTTTTCCTTCTTCGTTCTGTACAGTAAATACAAGTGTATCACATGTCACGTAAAATCTAGATGCATAGTTAGATAAATATGTATCATGTTCCTTTATTATATTGTTGTCCACACTAACACCTTCTTTACAAAAGAAATTAACCTCGAGTTATTAACTTTTAGTTCCTAACTCAAGGTTAATTATATATCCTGATTTCATTTATGTCAAGGGATTAATTTGTTTCTAGTTTTATTAAGCATTTTTTCATTATATATAAACCCTCTTTGTCAATGTGATTGTATTCTTTAATGGATCTGACAAATTCAGATAATGCTATCAGATACAATTTGTGCTTATAAAATAATTTCCCTAGTCTCAATAATACCTCATCATTATCAATAAATTCTGTTAAATACAAACAATCATCAAATATTTCACTTCCTGCTGTCGCCAATATCTTATCAAGAAGATTATATATTTCTTCTTCATATCCATTTGATTTTTTTTCAAGCTCTATTAATATTTTGTTTGTTATCTTAGTATTTTTATCAAATACGCTATACACTAACAATCTGTAAACTAACGATTTTTTTGTATAATTAAAACTTATTTTATAGAGAACTTCTTTTGCTTTATCAATTTGATTTAAATACAGGTAGCATAATATTTTATCAAACCCTGCATTTTCTATATTTTCTATATTATCAATACTATTAAATTTATTTATCGCATCTTCATATTTTTTAATTCTCATTAGCAATACGCCTTCTAGATACATTGCCTTTTTATTTTTCTGGTTTATTTTCCTGAGCAATTCTCCAGCTTCTACATATTTTTTGATGTCTATTAAAACCTCTACTAAATCACATATTACATTTTCTTTTGTCTCATACATCTTCAATCTAAGCAACAACTCTTCGATATACCCAATATCTCTATCTTCTAAAAGCAATATTTCTACTATTTTGGAATATGCTTTTTTAAATCTTGGATTTATTTTTACTGATTTTATATAATATTCAAAAGATTTCTCGTAACTTTCTGTTTCATAGTGTATTTCTCCCAAATAATAATTAGCTAAATAATCACTACTTCCTATTCTTTGATATAGTTTAGGAGATTTTTTTTGTAGTTTTAGATATGTCTCAAACATTGTCTTTGCCTTTAGTAACTCACATTGTTTTATATTGAGTAATCCTCTTACATAATATAACTCAGGTAAATTCTCATATATACGAAGTGCTTCATTTGATAATTTATATGCATGCACATACATCCCTAACTCTATATAACATATGCATGATCTATAAAGTAATACTGGGCTAATTTTAGCCTCTCTATCAAATACCTTAAGCAATTGTATATAGTATTCCATAGCTTTCTTGTAGTCTTTTTTATAGTACATTTTGCTACCTAGGTTAAAGTATTTTGTTATTATTTCGTTATCCGCTTTCATATCTGCTAAGTTTTTATCTTCTGCGGAAAATGTCATTCTTATATATGGATAAAACTTAATTTCGTTTGAATCTTTACTATAAAACCCTACTACACAATCCTTTTCGCTATCTTGTAATGGTTTTATCTCCATTATAAATTCGTTTTTGTTGATAGAAGCTTTGTAGAGTTTTGTTACATCTATTTTTATATATTTATCTAATTCATCTTTTATTTCAAAGTATGCTTCATGAGGCTCTGATTGTAACAATTCATTTTGATAAGTTATCTTATTTTCATCAAATGAATCTATCAGTCGTATTACTTTATATTTTTTAGTTACCTCTTTATTCTCATTTTTCATAATATAAATATTGAGTTCTATTTTTTCTACTTTGTTGTGTGATTTTAATGAAGGTAATTCAAATTGTAAATATGTGTTATACACAGATTCTCCTTTTGATATACCTATGAAAAAGTTATGGTCCTTACCATAATTTTGATCCTTATTATTACTGCTGACCATAGCATCTTTTGTAGGATAAATAATAAGCTCTTTCATTTAATCACCCTTCGTTTGCTATTAATTCTAGTAGATAATACTATATTATTTAATCTATATGTGATATGTTACTGTCTTGATTGTCCTAAATGGCGATAAAATACAATAAAAAATCTTGAGCCTGAAATACGACTCAAGATTTTTATTGTATTTATTGTGTTGTTTTATAAAGCTCAATTGTTTCATCTACTACACTCTTTATATTAAAGCTTTCCTCGCACCACTGCCTACCCCATGTACCCAATTCATGTCTTAATGAAGGCTTATTTAGAAGTCTTTTCAACTCTTTTACTATTTTGTCATGACTGAATCCATGAGGTGATGCATGATCTCCAAAGTAATTAGCTATTTGTGCCTGCTTTGTCTGTGGTGATACTAATCCTGTAAAACCCTTGTCACCTAATGCAATTACTGGCTTTGCACATGCCATTGCTTCTATTGCTACTCTTCCTGTACCTACTACTATATCAGCTGCATTGTAATAATCACTTACATTAAGTTTGAATCCTTTCATACTTATTAATTCTCTGCCAACATTGCAATTTTTCCCATTCGCTTCATTAAATATATTCCATTTCTCAAATCCATCACCTATAATTATAGCTTGAAGGTCATGGTACATTTTTCCTACTTCATAACAACTCCTTACAAATACTTTGGCGGCAATTGCTTTATTGTACGATAATCTACCGCAATAAAGTGCAATAGTGCTATTTCTAGATATTCCTAAATTTTCTTTCTTTTCATCACTTATACTGTATGGAGTGTATGATGAAGTATCTATGCCATTTGTTATTACTGCTATTTTCCGATCTATAGCCACCCCAAGTCTGTTAACAAGCATTCTCCTGACAGGATTACTCACTGCTATTATTTTTGAAGAATCTATACATGTTGTCCATAATATTTCATCATCATAGAATAAACCGTGCAATGTGATAACGTGAGGAATCTTATAGTTTTTATAAACTTCTGCTCCTATCTTCATGCTTGAGAATAGGTGACTGTGTACAATATTTATATTTTCGTTTGTGATTATCTTTTTAACCTCTCCTATACATCCAAATAATTTTTTGCCACTAAGCTCTCCTCTTGTTCCAATATTCACTACTTTTATTCCAAATTTGTCAAACATATACCTTAGTGGTCCAGAGGTTGTTCCTACAACTACATGAATATTTCTTCTGGCTAACTCTTTTGCTAAACTTAATACATGCGTTTCTGTTCCTCCTATATCAAGTGAATCTACTAATAATAGTACTCTTAAATTACTACTATCAGTTACTGATGTTAGTTCTATATTACTAAGCCTATTATTATCTCTTAATTTTCTAGCATTTAAAAAATCTTTTATTCCACTATTATTAAGACATTTATTTTGATATTTATTGCTCTCTACATCATTTTTTATATGATATGCATCTTTGTGTCTTCTATAAATGTATAATTTTTTATTTATTTTTTCTATTGAAGCTATTTTTAAGAAGTTTAAGAACAAGTCAACTTGATTGTTAAAACCATCACTATTCGTCACTTTTTTTGCCTTTTCATATAGCTCCCTTCTAAACATCATAGTTGGAAAAAGCACTGGTACAAAATCTGAAATGATTGCTTTTTCTATCTCTAACCATGATTTATATGCATTTTGCAGATTCTGGATTCTTTTAGACGGCTTTAGTAATTTTTCATCTATTGATGAACATATTATCAAGCAGGAGACCATTTGTTTTTGCGTATTTATATTTAAATATTTTACTTGCTCCTCTACTTTATTATCAATTAATATATCATCGGGATCAACTCTAGATATTAAGCTCCCTGTGGATTTATTAAAAGCTTCATCAAATGCTTTATCAAGTCCCAAATCTTCTTGTAGCTCAATTATCTTTATTCTATCGTCGGTGTATCCTTTAATTATATTTTTCGTATTATCTTGTGAATTGGAATCTACTATAATAATCTCTATATTTTGATACGTCTGTTTTAGTACACTATTCAAGCATTCTACTATGTGTTGTTCATTATTATGAACAGGAATTATTATACTCACTAGAGGATTCATTTTACCACTCCTAAGTATCAAAATCTTAGTTTTCCTATTTCAGTATATGTATGTTTTTATAAATGTGTACATACTAAAAAAAATAGGATGTCGATATGACATCCTTAAATTGATGACAAAGTCATCAAGATAGCAGACTGTAGTAGGCGTGTTAAAATTGAGTAAGTAGCACAGCTTACTTAGAGGTAAGTGAGCAACGGAAATTTTGGGGCAACCAAAAATTGGGCTTTTGTCTACAGTCTGTTGTATTATTTTTTTTCAAATACTGCTATAATACTTATATTATCTGATGGTGATATATTAATAGTACTATCATGACTGGCGATATCTCCCTGCCATCCTTTAAATACGTACCCATTATTTGCCTCGACTCTAACTGTATTTGTAATTCCTTTAAAGTATGTTCCTTCAAAATGACAATCAGTAAATTTAGTTTCATAACCATTTATTATTATCTTGCCTGCTTCTTTAATATTTGTAGAATATTTAATATCACATGTTCCATCTAGCCCAAAGTGATTAGAGAAGTGCTTTAGCATAAATTTAGGCCTACTTTTAGCAAACTCTCTTAATATATTTATATTACTTTCCCAACCTTCCATGGACTTTCCACATGTATTCCATCTATTTATATGTTCCTGCATTTCTGGCTCTATATGATGCTTATACTCTTCTATTTTTTCTAGAATATGCTCTGGTTTTAAATTCGTGTTTAACATATCTGTCACTCTACACAAAAACTGATTCCTAAATTCATCGTTTTTCAGAAGTGATCTAAATAGAAATGTTGCCCACTCAGCATTAAGACCTACTTTTTGACCTTCTTTTGTCATGTAGTCAATCATATCATATCTATAGTATTTAAAGCCACCTTCCGTATCATATAACAGCCATCTCCACCTACCATCAAATCCATATGGTGTGTTAGGTTCATAGTCTATCGTGTTCCGCCTCCACATCTTGGAATTATTTCCCGGCCAATCTAGATTTACTAAATATATCTGTAATGTATAATAGTTTATAAAGTTCTCTATATCTATTTTAGTTTTTACGTTTTCATACACTTCATCTTTAGTAATATCATGAGTCCTTATATACTCCAATGTATCTGTATAATGCTTTTTATCTTCTTTTGTACCATGTAATATTCCATATCTGTTCTCAAGTATGACAAAATCCTCTAGCTCCATGTCATAATGTGTCTGTATATATCTTTCGTCTTGTCTTTCTCTAAGATTGTGAATTCCCCAATACTCTCCATTTATAAAGACTACAACTGGTCTATAACTCTGTGTATCAATCCTAAATCCATCCATCAAGCCTTGAGTTAATCCATCTTCAAACATAGTGAGTACAACATCATGACCTGAATTTCTTAGTAAAAACCGCTTAAATTCATCTACTGGTTCGTCACTGTTTTCTTTCTTCAAGCCCGGAAACATTTCGTATTTTATAATATTTTCTTCGTCGTATTCACTTCTAGCATAGAATCTAAGTGACTTCATAGGATACCTTCTACTCCAACCTCCATTTATTCTAGTGCCTAAGTTTATAGAAAAACCTTTAGCACCATTGGGTTCAAACCATTCCATGTGAATTGGTCTTTCCCATACTCTACCTCTACGTGTATAATTTGCAGATGAACCACTTGTTGGAGGTTTACCTGGATTTTTACTTTTCCACCATCCTCTTATCCTACCAAACACATATATTCCTTTATCATAACCAAATAAATTGTCTTTATCTGTTACTAATGATATTACAGGCAATGTATATCTCTCTTTCATATTTGGAGTTACAAAATAAGTATTTGTTACAATATCACTAACTGGTAAACTATCTTTGAATACTCTACATCTTATTGCTGTACCTTTAAAGCTATTGGACAGAGTATTTTTCCATCCTAATGATGTTGTTCTTATCTGTGACAATACATCTGGCTCATTACTTCTATCATATATATCTATAGGTTTTTCATATAAATATGAATTTATTGTAGGCTCTGACCCATCTATGGTGTAGTACACTCTATATCCATCTTGTATTTCAAACTCTAATTTAAATGGTTTTTCATAAAATCCGCTCTTATTGGATATTGTCATGCACTCCCATTTATTGTTTGCTTCATACCAAACTTTTTCTTTTATAGTTTTGTCTTTTTTTTGTATTCCTTTTTTAATGTTAGAAATTGTACTTAACATGTTTTTTCTTTTTAGAATTTTACCACTATCTATATTGAACTCAGCATATATCTTATTATTGGTTGTAATAATATTGTCTATTAGTTTATCATCTAGTTTATTTAAGAATTGCTTGAATATATATGATGAAGATAACTGTGAATATAGCCTTTCTGACTCTTTTATTTTAGAATCTGGCATATCCATACATGCATATGGTTCAATTTTTTCAGTGATTCCATTATATAAAAAATATAGATTATCAAAATCATACTTATTGTTATGTAACTGCCCTATTATTGTATATCTTGCAAGCTTTTCTTCGTCAATTTTATCTAACGCATTAGGAAGTTCGTTTTTTAGCATATATCTTAGATTTCTAATGAATTCTGTTTCACTGTCTAAAGACACAAAATAACCAGTATCATCTCTACGAACCAACTCATAAACTTTTTTTTCTACTAGAAATGTTCCCATACTTACCTCATTAAAACATAAATCTTTGACCTCTATACTAGAAGCCTCTAAGTCAAAATGCTTTGCTATCTGAATCAGCGAATATTTGTTAATATTTTCTGGATTTAATTCATACAGTTTATAAATATCATCATCTATTTTTAATTCAAATGGTGAGTTCTTATTTTCACTACATCTAATTTCTATGTTTATGTATTCATTATCCTTTAGCATCTTAACACTTCTAAAAAACTTATTACTATCTTTGTTATTCAATGCTATGAGGTCATCTGATGATATTTTAAGGTTTATCTCACTGTTTTCACTGTATTGACTTGATGCAAACTGATACTTCCTATATGATTTAAGCTCAATAAGCACGAATATTAAGCATAACAATACTAGCAAATATAACATAGCTTGTTTTTTTAAATTTTTATTACCTAGCATTGTATCACCTCTAACTTACAACTTAACATTTTTTCACCTTCTATCCTGCAATTTCCCCATCATGTGAAACTATATTTATAGAAAGTGAATTGTCTAATTCACTAATTGATTTTGCTAGCTGTTCTCCTTGGTTTTGTTTCAATTTTACTTCATATATTATTTCGTTAAACATCGGGCTAATATTCCTCATCTTTAACCTAAACTTTTTACTATTATTTTTTACTATTTCTTCAATTTTGGTTTCATCTAATTCATTGCCTTTTACTATAAGTAAATATGCTAAATCATCAATTTTACTAAATGAAAGCACAAACAATATGATAGCTATAAGTATTGATCCAACTGCTGCTATCATATAGGAACCTGTTCCAGATGCTAACCCTACAGCTATACCCCAAAATAGGAACCCTATATCCTTTGGATCTTTTACTGCTGCTCTAAATCTTATAATAGATAATGCTCCTACCATACCAAGTGATAAAGCTAAGTTACTACCTATAACCATCATTACCATAGCAGTCACTACTGATACTAATACTAATGTAACATTATAACTCTTAGAGTACATAACTCCATCATACGTCATCTTATATACAAAGTATATAAACATAGCGATAAGTAATGTCACCACCATATTTAATACTACTTCTTTTACAGTAAGACCTTTACTTGTTGAATTAATGAATTCTATTACATTCACGTTGCCTTTTCCCCCTTAAAGAATATTTCTACTCATGCAATATTTGCTTATTGCACTTTTATCACTTTTTATATTTGAAAGCACACTTTTTATGATACTAGGAAGAAATCTATTAAATTTAACTTCCATTACCATTGTTTTATGCTCAAAAATTGGTATTGAGTTTATCTTGTTACTAAATATATCAAAGTCAGATATTGTAGATCTTATATCTTTATCAAATGTTATCCTAACATTTTGAACCTCACTTATATATGCTTCTCTTTTATAATCTACTAAAACTTTTGGCCTATAAAAATCTTTACTCATATAATAATAGACTTTATTTGCAATTTGGTTGTTATATTTTAATAATACTTCTTTATTCCCTTTTGTTAATTCCGTAGCATCTGATTTGCTAATTGTAACACTTTCTTTTAACATGTAAGAATTGTATTTATTTTTTATTTCTAGTTTTACATTTTGACAGTTCACATCATAGATTCTTAGTCTAATTTTCTTTCTATTCTCAGTCCCCATCATTTTATCATAATAATCACTATTGTATAAGCTATCAAAATACAGACTCCTTATCCAATACTCTCCATTTTCATTCGCATTTTTATCAAGGTTTAAAATACTTTTAAAAATCTCAGATAATTTTTTATATTCATTCATTTCTATATAGAATTTAATTTCATTTCTATATGTTTTTGTATGTCTATGCTCATTGATCATTATCATTCACCACTATTCTAACATTATCTATATTACTAAAGCCATCATATTTCCAATTTCCATCTTCTAAGACATACCTACACTTTAAATACTCCTTGTTTGTGCTAAATTCTCTTATTACTATTACTTGTGCATTATGCTCGTCAACTATGTAAATTTCAGATATTAAAAACTTCTCATACACTATATTAGTTTTTCTCTTTCTAGTCATGTACTTGTTTATTTCATTAACTTTGTCATTATCGAACTTGAATTTTTGGCTAGAAAGTGTAGCTAGTATTTCATAATATGTTTGTGTTTGTATCCTAGATTCATAAAGTAAATAGTCTAGCATGTTTATAAGCTTTATACTATTATATATCTCATCTTCTTTATTTTCCTGATAGTTTTTATACAACTCTCTACACTCTTCATGTACCTTACCAGTCTGTTTGTCTAAAAAACTATACTCATATTTACTAACAAAATCATACTCCTTATATAGCAATCTATCATTTATAAACCATATAGCTAATAATACTAATACAAGTATAGTTATATATATCTTCTTATTTTTCATAATTGCACCTCTTAATATTTATCACTTTCAGCTTTCAGCCAGCTAAGCCTTTTATTCATAAGTATATTTATACTTTGTATTTCCCTGCTATAAAGATTTATATTGTTTAATGATTTATATTTTCTGCACCATGCCCAATAATTTCTAGACTGTGCTGGTGCTATTTCTTTTTTATATTGTTTTGTTTTATTTGATATATAATTTTCTGTTATCAGTTTATTAGTTATTTCTTTTATTTTACTCCAAACTTCCTTATTGAACTGAGGGCTATTCATGCATCTATTGTAAAGAGAGTTTGACATCAATGTATCGTAATCTACATAGCTTTGATTAATCATGCCAAAAACACTATTAGAATCGTTAGGTATAAACTTAAAAGTTGTTGCCTTACCTTTTTCTCGATATACATATTGATCTTGTACTGATAGATTATTTACTCCTAATACCTGTAATATAGCGCAGTTTCTAATATAACTTTCTTTATCTATCATACTAAATATATTATTAATAAATTCTTTATCACTTGCAGTAGCTATAAATTTTACTAGGGATTCTATCTGGCTATATCTCTCTCCAAACTCATTGATTTTAGGATGCTTTTGCTCATACCCACTATGATAGCCCAATATCGGGTCATCAGCCTTTTGCTTTGGTTGTCGCTGTTTTGGAAAGTCTTCATATTTGTTTTTATGTAAATCTAGAATAGTGTTTGTTGACTTAAAATCGGCATTTATATCCATTGCTTTGTATAGTAATGCATTGTTAAAATTGTAGTCTCTGTTAAAATCATCTAGGTTTAAAAAATCTTCATCAATTTTTGGTGATAATACATATAACCCTTTGTAATCTCCGTCTATTATTACTTCTATAAATCTAGCTTTTAACTTACTATTACCTACACTATTCATAATATCATACATTAATTTTTTCTTTATAAGTGAACTGTCCTTATCTATCCCATCCAATATAATTTCCCTAAAATCGCCCAGTGTTTCTATTTTATTATCTTTTTTTAGCTTTATTGAATAGTTCTTTTTAAGCTGTTTATTATCATTATATAGTTCTATACCTGCTGATAATCGATGTGCTTCTTTTCTGCTTAAATACATAATATCACATGGCTTTTTTTCTTTTGGGTCAATTTCCTCACCCAAATCTACATGCATAATATCCACATCACCAGTTGTAATGAAAATATCATATTCTCTAGCAACATCTTCTATAAACAACTTTCCTCGGTATATATATTCTTTAAAATCATAGCTTTTGTTATTTTCTAATAATACCCTTTGATTACTAGAATCTTGTATATATAACCTTTTGTTATCTTTTGCTTTATAACTAATTGAATTGATTGTATCTACACCTCTAGGCAAACTTACAAATATTAAACCTTCCTTTTCATTTATCAATGCTTTTTCACCAGATATGTAAAGCTCTGTTAGATACATATTGTCCTCTACTTTTTTTATATCTACCTTTTGATTATACATATCATCTATGTTAATACCCAAGTTTATTGCATTTTGTCTTAATGCTTCTTGGTCATATTTATCTATATCAATAAGATTACTTGCTTTCTCATAAACCATCTGTGAATCTATTATAGGTGACAACGTTTTGCGATCTACATCTAAAGCAAAATACATGTTTGAAGTATTTATACCACCTATTAAATATCCAATAGTAGCAATGTTTTTTGTTGTACTTTCATCTATCAATTGTGTTGTGACAATCTCACTAAACAGTTTTTGGCATTGATTTTCTAAGTCCTTATGTTTGCTAGTTGTTGCTATAAAATCTATATCATATTTACCTTTTTTTCTTGAAATCTTTATTACAGCACCATTTGTTATATTATTTGACTTTAAGAAATCACTACTATATTTATCTGTTAACAAATAATATCCTTTATCTACATTATTGATGCTTACTTTACAAACATTTGCACCTGCATTTAATAGCTTCATATTATCTGCTAAGTACATAATCTTCATGGATTTGTCTATTGCAAGTTTATCATAAGCTAATACTCTAAGTTTATCTTGTTTTATGAATGCATTATCATCCTCTATTGATAATTCAAATGATATCTCTTCACTATCTAGTGGTAAATTTTCATCAAGTTTATCTATTGTAGCTTCATATGATATATCCTCTATATTCATAATTACTTTTCTTTTTTTGTTATTAGATGTTACACTTGTTTTATATGTATTCATTACTTCAATATCTTTCATTGACAACGTTAAATCAATATTTTCAACATTGTATTTACTAAAATCTACATCTTTCTTCTCTATTATGGCAAATAAAAAGCATGTTGCAATAAGTAAAACACACCCAAAGAATGTAGCTATTCTTAAAACTTTTTTCATAAAAAAACCTCCAAAACTTCCGCTAACTTACCACTTAGACATTATATCATAATTTAAACATACATGACATAATAATAATAAATTTTCATAAATATGTTCGTATCAAAAAAACACAAACAGTTAACCTAGAATAATGTAAGGTCATTACTGTTTGTATCTGGCTGAATATCAAATATATTATGATAAGGTTTCAGTAAACCGAGTAATTTAATCATCTCTGTATTTGTACCTAACCATATTGCTTCATCTTCTTCTTTTATTATCACAGGCATTCTATTATGTATTTCTTTAATCTGCTCATTTGGATATGTTGTCAATATCGTAAAGGTTACATGTGGTTTGGCATCTATTAAAGATGTACTAAATATACCTGCTAATGAAAAGATCTTTTCATTTTCTAATCCTATCTTGTATTTAGTAGATGTATTGCCTTGTTTTTTCCATTCGTAAAACGCTGTAACCGGTATTAGACATCTGTTATTTTTAAAAGCATCTTTAAATAAATACTTTGTGTTCACCGTCTCACTTCTAGCATTTATTAACGGTTTATTGTTATGTGGATTAACAAATCCCCATTTCATACTTTTAAGTTTTCTTTGTTCGTCTCCTAATACTACAACAGCATTATCTGTTGGATATGTTTCTTGGTTTAATATTTCTGCTTCTAAATAATCCTGTAGTTTATACCTCTCTATTAGCTCCATCAATGTTTTTCCCATATAGAATCTTCCACACATAGCTTATCCATCCTCATATTGTATTCAAAGGCGTTATCATTATACCGCCTGAATATATTCTTTATTACATACTCGACCATATCACTAATATCTTTAAAACACGGATATATTTTTTCACTGTATTTAATTTATAGATAATTTAAACGTTAATTCAACTATGTTCACTCCATCAATTCACATATATAGTCCTATCATATCACATTCATTTCAAAAATAATATATCTCGTATTTTAATAAATGTATATTCTATATCAATACTTTACTCAAAAAATTTTTGGTTCTAGGATTCTGAGGATTAGTAAAAATCTCATATGGTTCGTTTTCTTCTATTATTTTTCCTTCATCCATAAATATGACTCTTGTCGCAACCTCTTTTGCAAAACCCATCTCGTGTGTTACTACTACCATAGTCATCCCTTCTGATGCTAACTCTTTCATTACATCAAGAACTTCTCCAACCATTTCTGGGTCTAGTGCTGATGTTGGTTCGTCAAACAAAAGTACATCTGGCATCATAGCCATTGCTCTAGCTATAGCTATTCTTTGCTTTTGACCTCCTGATAATTGTTTAGGATAACTGTCTGCTTTCTCTAATAGCCCAACTCTTTTTAGTAGCTTTTTTGCCCTTTCTTTTACTACATCTTCCTTTTCTAGCTTAGCTTTTATAGGTGCTAATGTTATATTATCTAAAACACTCATATGAGGAAATAAATTAAAACTTTGAAATACCATGCCCATTTTTTGCCTAAGCTCGTTAAGATTACTGTCTTCTTTTAAGTTCTCTCCTTCAAATATTACTTCTCCTCCTGTAGGCTTCTCTAGTAGATTAAGACATCTTAAAAATGTACTCTTTCCTGATCCACTCGGCCCTATTATAACTACTACTTCACCTTTTTTTATCTCTTGATTAATTTCCTTTAATACAAGATTATTACCAAATTTTTTACTTAAATTTTTTATCTCTAGCATCTATTCATTCTCCTCTCTAGTACATACATGCCCTTTGATAGAGAAAATGTTATTATAAAGTATATCATTGCTACTACCAATAATGGTTCAAATGGCTTAAATGTATTTCCTCTAATTGTCTCAGCATTGTACATCAAATCATGAATTCCTATCATTGACACTATTGCAGATTCCTTTATCAGTGTTATAAATTCGTTAACTAAAGCTGGTAGTATATTTCTAACTGCTTGAGGTAAAACTACATATCTCATAGTTAAACCATAGTTCATTCCTAGTGAACTAGATGCCTCAATTTGCCCTTTATCTACCGCATTAATGCCTGCTCTTACTATCTCTGCTATGTATGCTCCACTATTTATTGATAGCGCAACTATAGCTGCAATAAGATCACCATAATCTTCTCCTATAACTGGGATGTCGGAAAAATCGATTCCTAATTGTGGCAATCCGTAATATACAATAAACAGCTGTACTAAAATTGGAGTCCCCCTTATAAATTCAATATATACTGTAGCTATTGCTTTAAATATCTTATTCTTTGATATCCTAAGCAGTGCCACAAGCACACCTATAATTATCCCAAATATAATAGTAAATAATGATAATAATATCGTTACTTTGGCTCCATCTATAAAAAATGGATAGTATTGCTTCATAAAACTGAAATCCATACGACTCCCCCTCTTACTGTTTAGCTAAGACATATAACAAGGGAATCTGCTCTATATCAAAGCAGTTCCCTTGTTACATGTCTTAATAATTTCATTTGTTCATTTATATGATTATAAACTGTATAGAGAGTCTATGTCAAGATTTTTTTAAATAAAAATAAATTATTATGTTTATTTATTCATCAATTATTCTATTTCACTTAGGTTTAAATTTATCCATTTGAGTATATATTCATACACTTCATCTTTATTTGTTTCATTTAATAATTCATGTCTCGCATTTTTATAAATCTTCATTTCTATATTATTTATTCCAAATTTTTTATATAATTGATATACTTTATTAACGCCAATAGAATTATTGCCAACTGGATCTTTATCTCCTGATATTAATAATATAGGGATAGTTTTTGGAATATTTATTATATTTTTTTTCTTGTGAATTTCTCTTAACCCGGATAGTAAATCATAAAAAAAGCCTGCTGTAAATACCTCTCCACACAACTCATCTTCTACATATTTATCCACCTCTTTTTCATCTCTGCTAAGCCAATCAAAATCAGTTCTTACTGGACTAAAACTTTTATTATAGCCTTTAAATGATAATAAATTCATCAACTTACTCTTTTCCTTTTTACCTTTGATTAATATTACTAATTTTGATATGAATTTGCCAAGAGACGTCGTAGAAAATGCACCATATCCTGTGCCAGAAAGTACTACTATATCTACTGTTTTTGGATATTTATAAATATATGTTCTAGAGAGAAATGAGCCCATGCTATGTCCAAATAGTATTATTGGTAAGTTACTATAGTGTTTACTTACTTCCTGATTAAGTATAAACATATCTTCAACTACACTATTCCAACCATCGTTATCTGAAAAATGTCCTATCGTTCCATTATCTATTGCTTCTTTTCCATGACCTCTATGATTATTACCATATACTATAAATCCGTTCCTAACTAGATATTTCGCAAAGTCATCATATCTATCTATATGCTCTGCCATACCATGAGCTATTTGCACAACTCCCTTTATTTTTTTACCATTATCGTCACTCCAACATATGCATTCTATGTTATGGTCACCATTTACAAGTTTAAAACGATTTATATTCACTTTATTATATCCTCCCAATTTACAAAAAAGGACTCCAATATCTGAGTCCTTTTTCTATGTATAAACATATTAAATTCTTCTATTTAGTACCCTCTGCTATTGCAACTGAAGCACTTGCTCCTATTCTTGTTGCTCCAGCATCAATCATTTCTACTGCTTTTTCGTATGTTCTAACTCCACCCGAAGCTTTAACTCCTATGTTCTGACCTACTGTTTTTCTCATAAGTTTTATATCTTCTACAGTAGCACCTCCTGTGCTAAAACCTGTGGATGTTTTTACATAATCTGCTCCTGCTTCTTTAGATAGCTCACATGCTTTTATTTTTTCTTCATCTGTCAGTAAGCAAGCTTCTATTATAACTTTAACTATTGCATTTCCTTTTGCATTTACTACCGCCTCTATATCTCTTTTTACTAGGTCATAGTTTTTCTCTTTTAGTGCTCCGATATTAATAACCATATCTAGTTCGTCCGCTCCATTTTTAACTGCATCTTGTGATTCAAATGCTTTAACTTCTGGAGTATTTGCTCCTAAAGGAAATCCTATAACTGTTGTAACTTTAACGTCACTTCCTTCTAGTTCTTGTTTAACTAGCTTTACATGAGTTGGATTAACGCAAACTGATGCAAAGTTAAATTTCTTAGCTTCCTCACATAACGCTTTAACCTCACTAGTTGTAGCATTAGCCTTTAATATAGTATGGTCTATCTTTGAAGCTACATTTTTCATTATATACCCTCCATTATTTAATTAATTCAACCAAATCTCCATTTTTAACACCTGCAGCATTTCCTTCTTCTATATCAACATGCATCTCAAGTGCATATGTTGGATGAACTCTAACTAACACATTGTTAAATACTAATCCTCTAGTTCCTCCTACTTTGATATTTACTCTTTGTTTATCTTCTACACCAAAATCTTTTGCATCATCCGTATGCATGTGTATATGTCTTGCAGCTACTATGATTCCTTTATCTATTGTTACTTCACCTTTTGGTCCTACTATTTTAGCCCCAGGACTTCCTTCTAAATCTCCCGAATCTTTTATATCAGCCTTTACTCCTAATTTGAATCCATCTGATAATGATATCTCTAACTGTGTTTCTTTTCTAACTGGTCCTAATACTCTAACGTTCTTTAATGTCCCTTTTGGTCCTACTACGTCTACTTTTTCTTCACAAGCATATTGTCCTGGTTGTGATAAATCTTTCATTTTTGTAAGCTCATATCCTTTTCCAAAAAGTATTTCTACATGCTCCTTGCTTAAATGGATATGCTTGTTAGATAAAGCTATTGGTAATTGTGTTTTCATGTGATTCCTCCTAATTTTATGCATTTACTATTATCTATATTGTTTGTTATTTTTAAATACAATATATCACTTCTGCAATAAAATTATAAGACTTTTTGAATTAAAAATCAAATATAATTCGGAATTTGAAAAATTTTTATTAAGATAGTTATATTATACCAATTCTTTACCTATGAAATATGCTCTTTTTAATATATCTTCTCTACTCTCAATTTGTTTTTTATCTGTATCTGAAACTAAAATCTCATGCGAATAACTAGTATTTATTGCCTTAAAAAAAAGTTTTGTTACAGATATACATGAATCAAATTGCTCTTTGTAATAAGGAGCTCCTCCAACTGCTATGAATACTCCTAACCTTTTCTTTTTTACATCTATTGAAGGTTTTCTTAGCTTGTATTTACTTGACCAAAACATCTGGCATCTATCTATCATAGCTTTAGCATATGAGCTTACTGTATTAAAATACACAGGTGATCCAAATACTACTATATCTGCTTCATCAAAATCCTTATATATTTCTGTCATATCATCTTTTATTATACATTCTCCTTGATGCTCACAATAACCACATGCAGTACATGCAGATATGTTTAAATCTTTGAGATTTATCTTCTTTACTAGTATATCTTTTTCTAACAATCCATCTACTACACTACTAACTATTTTTTGTGTATTTTCATTTCTTCTTGGACTTGCAACGATAGCTAGTGCTTTTTTCATCCAACCACTCCTGTAATTAGTCAACTTTCATGTACTTGAAAACCTTACTTAAGGTAAATAGTGCTGATGTATATAAAGGTATTATTATTAACGCTGATAATATCCTTCCAGGTAAAAATACCATAAACCCTTTCTTAAATAGGATTGACAACCACAATGTATTTAATCCTAAAGATATGATTATATATGGCAATGTTACAATAAAAGTTATTTTATCTATACTGTAAATACCTACTGAAGTATTTTTCTTTTTAATTATTATTGGTAATATTACAAAAGAAAGTACTATAAATGCTCCTAAAACAATATAAACTAATGGCATTTTATCTTCATATAGATATATTTGCCCAGAAACAATGCTTAAAACTCCCTTTTTAACCATAATATATATTACTCCACCGAATATAGCTAGCATTGAACAAATATTAATAAATGTAAAATCAAATTCTATTTTTCTTTTTTTAATAATTCCATACATTAAAGCTGGTAACATACCTCTTAGAGCAGCGCTAATTGTAAAACCAATAAAATAAGTACCTTGTGGGAAAATAAAACATCCTATTAGATCTGCAACAATACCCACCAATGCTCCAGTTGATGGTCCATATAGTATACCTGCCATTATTATCGGAATACTACCTATCCCAAATCTTATTGCAGGTAGTCCTGCTAATGGTATCATTATTGAAACAAACCTAGTTAATACTATACTAATACATACTAATAAACTTGCCATTACTAATACTTTTGTTGTCATAGTTTTTTTTACGCTTACTTCCATTAAAAAAACTCCCTTCTTAAAATTTTGACAACACCAGCTGTTATATTTTAAGAAAAGAAGCCTTCTCTCTTAAACAGCGGCAGCGACAAGAAACCGCAGGATTAAATCCTTTCGTTTAAGGGCAACCTCCCATCCCTTAACACTTAACGCTTCTTATCTACTCTGTTATCTCCAAACAATATTGTATATTACTTAGTGCTTTATGTAAATAGCTACTTTTAAAATTAATTCTTTATATTAGTTAAAAAGCCATATATAGGTTTTTTAACGAATTCTTAATATTTATTTAATTTGATTTTTCTATACACTACAGCTATTAAAGATAATACCCCTAACGAATATAAAATCAGCGCAGCTATCTTATAATACGTTTGGTATGGCGTGATTCTACCCATTAAGCTTATAATCAATCCTGTAAATATATAAGTTGATATCTTTCTGCTAGAAGATACCTCAGTTATCCTCTTTTTATTAGTCTCTCTTTTTGTATCTTCTAATTGCTCTAAGATATTTCTTTGGATGATACTATCACTTGGATAACTATTAGCTTTTTTATACAAATCTAGTATTTTACTTTTGTCAATTAGCTCAATATCTACTATATCCTTTATCTGTCTACATACAGTAAACACTTCTTTGAAAAAATAGGATGTCGTCAATACTATACCATTTTTTACATCATGTCTTTTCAAAGAAACAAAGAAACTATTGAGATCTTTTAGTGATACCTTATAATCCTCATCTAACTGAAATATCCTTATACCCGTTCTCTTTCCATCTTTTATGCCAATCATGTCTATACCATTTTCGTATAGTATTTCTAGATTTTCTATACCTGTTTTTTCAAGTACTTCTTTCATGTATCCACTCAATTCGTAAGGTGATTTCTTAGAAATCTCTTTAATTAATATGTCTAGCGAAATCTTTTCATTTATTATTTTTACCTCTTTATTTCTTTGATGTTTTTTTAATTTGTGTAATAATGAAAAAACCAATGCTATAAAGAATAAGGATATAATTAAGCTAGCTACTATACTTTTTGTAGCTTTAGCACTATATAAAAATGTAATAAAAAATAGTACAGATAGCACTAATATATAGTCAAGAATTTCTGAGACAATAGATGTATCCTTATTATAACTTCTATAATATCTTTTTAACTTAACGCCTTTGACATGTTCCCTAACTTTCTTTTCTAACACTCTTTCCACTTTATAAATCACACCTTATTAATTATTTATCAAGATTATTGACATTAGTGTGATTTTTATACCCATTTACGTTTACCTATATCTATTATCTTTATAAAATATGAAAAGACTAAAGCAGCTAATAATTCAATTACAAACGCTAAAGTTATTCTTATAGTAATACCTTCAAAAAATTCAATAGGATACATATTTATCAAGATATCTGTATTGATATCTAAAAGCCACAATTCATTTGTAAATAACGCCATATGAAAATAATCAAACCATAACCCAAAGTCTCTAGCAAC
Organism: Abyssisolibacter sp. ZYX002; assembly: GCF_056892235.1. Lineage (NCBI taxonomy): Bacteria > Bacillati > Bacillota > Clostridia > Eubacteriales > Clostridiaceae > Abyssisolibacter > Abyssisolibacter sp. ZYX002. The sequence goes on along the minus strand of NZ_JARMXH010000001.1, from coordinate 177,659 downwards.
TAAAATACCCAAAATAACCAATAGTAAACTAACAAAGATTATTGATATAATAGTCAATTTGAATAGTTTATTTTTATCTAGTATTAAAATATATACCCCGCTTATAAGAAGTACTATACCTAATACTAATCTTATTTTATAGCCAACTTCTATCAGTCTTTTAACATCTTTTAAATGAACTTGCTCTTTTTCGTTAAAATATGTAACATTTTCTCCTTTTACTGTAGCTTTAAAATCTATATCATCTGATTTATTTAACAAATAGCTTAACATTTTCTCTGTTGCTAAAATCAAATCACTTTCTTTCATTTTCACAACTTTTGGAATGTCGAACTCTTTGTATTTAGCTTGGTAATAATCTAAATCAAATGCTATCAAATTAATAGCATTTAGTAATAAAAATAGTGGAAGTGTAATAATAAAAATTATTTTTGCTAATCTAAACATGCTAATCTCCTCTTAAACAGTCATATATCTTAGCTTACTTTAAAACACTGGTAAAATCAATACTATTTACTAAAATAAAAAGACTCCACACTTTACACTTTATGTGAGTCTTTTAATTATTAATTTACGCCATAGCTCTTTCTAGCTTATCCAAATGCTTTAATGGAAACATTTTTAAAAGCTCTTTAAATTCTTGTACTGACAAACCACTTGTAGTTGTATATATTCTTATTTTTTCGTCAAGGTCAGCATTTTGAAATTTATTTTTTATTTCCTGGAAATTAGGTTTTTTATCCATACTTCTATTTATCTCCTTATTTTATTTGTTTTGTTGTTAATAGTATAAAAAATATAATCAAAAATTATACAAGATTATTTAATCAAATGTACACATTACTTTTTTGACTCTGATACGTCTTATTTAAGTAACAATATAGTTTATCAAACATAATATATATTAGATAATTTCTTAAAAATTAACTAAGATATCTAATTTTGGCAATGATTTTTATAATTATATATGCTGTCTTTTTTCAGTTTTTAATTAAGTTAGATATCGTTTAACTAACATGTTATTACATGTATATTTCACTTTAAGGAGGTTTATTATGCGTAAAAAAAACGTTAGTCCTTTAACAGAAGTGATAGAAGATCCATCTCCTGACAACAATGCATCTTATGATAATTGCTATGGTGGATACTGGATATTATTTTTCTTAATAATTATTGTTTTAATATTCTTCTTCTGGGGAGGATGGGGAGGTTGCGGCGGCTGTTACTAAGCCCCTAATCCTGAATATATCCTAAAACGAAAAGAGGGTGTCTTATTCGACACCCTCTTGAGCTGCTTGAAGATTTAAGTGTAAAGCTAATATTTACAAAATATACAAAGTTAATGAGAGCAATTTTCATGGTCGTGATCATGGTCATCATGATCGTGGCTACACACTTCTCCTGTTGATACTATATTTCCCTTTATATATTCTTTAATTATCTCATCTGCTATTCCAGCTGCCCCTGTCAATACTTCTATACCATTTTCAGCAAATAGTTCCTGAGCTCTTGATCCCATTCCTCCAGCTACTACTACATTTACTTTTGCTTCTCCTAAAAGCCTTGGTAAAAGTCCTGGTTTATGTCCAGGATTTTGTAAATATTCCGTACTTACTACCTCTTTGTTCTCGATAATGTAAATGTTAAAGCCCTCACAGTATCCAAAATGTGATGATAATTGTTTACCTTCTACTGGTATTGCAATTTTCATATTGTTACCTCCTCTTATATTTTTAATTTTTTCCATATTTTAAATATCTCTATAGCAGCTATACTTTTTTCATAAGCTACTATAGGCTTTCCTTCTTTAACAGCTAGGCTAGCGTATTTATCAAATGGTATCTTGCCTAATATCTCATATTTATTATAGTTACAGTACTCTTCTATTTTTTCGGTCATATCAGTATTAAGATCGAACTTATTTATAACCACTAAGCCCTTTATATTGAAGAAGTCAACTAACTCCATAACTCTCTTTAAATCCTCTAATCCAGATTGCGTAGGCTCTGTCACTACTACCGCTAAATCACAGCCTGTTAAAGATGCTATAACTACACATCCTATTCCTGGTGATCCATCTATTAATATATCATTATTATTTTTATGTGTTACTTTTTGTAGCTCTTTTCTTACTTCAGAGACAACCTTTCCTGCTCCATCTGCTCCTATTTCTAATCTTGCGTGGACAAATCTTCCTTTACTAGTTTCATCTAAGTATATCATTCCTGTTTCATCGTCTATCAATTCTATAGCAGACTCAGGACATATATATTCACATACCCCGCAACCTTCACAGCTAAGAGAATTTATATCTAAATCTTCACTTATAGCTGAAAATCTACACATTTCTTTGCATTTGCCACATGATATGCATTTTTCTTTGTCCATTTTGGCTATTTTTCCACCAATGTATTTTTTCTTAAATACATTATTGCCTTTGAGTAATATATCCAGGTTAGGAGTCTCTACATCACAATCAGCTATACCTATATCTTTTGACAAGTAAACAAGTGATGATGTTACTGTGGTTTTACCACTTCCTCCTTTACCACTTATGACAACTATTTGTTTCATATCATTAACTCCTTCTTGATTTCATAAATAATATCACTCATACGTTCTTTAAAACATTTATCTGTATTAACAAGTAATTCCCCTCTTGAATATTTGATAGCCATATCTTTAGAAAAAGGTATCTTACCTAATAGACTTATATCTTCTTCTTTACAGTAATCCTCTATTATATAATCATCTTCATTTGACTTGTTAATGACTACAGCGTATGATCTGCCTAACATTTTTAGTAAATCCACAGTTATTTTTAAGTCATTTAAGCCAAACCTTGTCGGCTCTGTTACTAATATACAATAATCTGCATCTTGCACAGTACTTATAACGCTACATGAACTACCAGGCGAACAATCTATTACATTTATACAATCTTTCTTTATTTTACTCTTTAAAGCTTTTATTACGGGTACCCCCATAGGTTCTCCTATATTTAACATTCCTCTATAAACTGGAAAATCTTCTACTATACCTTGCTCTAATACTCCTATTGTTCTCTTTTCTTCACTAATAGCTCCTACTGGGCATACTAGCTTACATAGACCACAGCTATGACAAATTTTTTCAAATACCAACACTTTATCATTTGCTAAAGCAAGTGCATTAAAATTACATTTTTTAACACACTCACCACAAAAGCCGCACAACAAACTACTTACTTTTGGAACTAGTACATCTACATCCTCTTTTTTTTCAATTTTAGGTTTAAAAAATATAAAACCATTTGGTTCTTCAACATCGAAATCAAAGTACTGTACATTATAACCTAGTTTGCTCAGTCTATATGATAAATTAGTAGAAACTGTAGTTTTTCCAGTTCCTCCTTTACCACTTAGTATAGCAATATTCATATTTATCTACCCCTTATGACAAAGGACTCAATTGTTCATTAATAAACATATCTATGTTTTCTTTTACAGTCTCTGCCTCTTTTTTATATACTTTCATATCAATTTCCTCTATTATTTTCTTTGCATTAGGCCCTAGTCTACCTGTTACTAATGCATCAATATTTAGCTGTTGTATTTGCTGAGCTGCAGCTATACCAGCTCCATGCTCTGATTTTGGTCCTTCATTTACATGACATTCTAGTTCTTTAGTCTCCGTATCATAAACTACAAAATATGGACATCTTCCAAAATGACCATCCACCTCTGCTTCTAGATTTTGTCCTTGACTAGTAAAACAAATCTTCATACTATTTATCCTCCTTTATACTATTTATAACAATCTTTCCTAATTTATTGAACTCTTCGTTGTCTGTCTTTAAATCCTCTATACAACCATTATCACAGAGTTTCGCAAACTCTGGGTTTATAGGTAGCTTAGCTATGAGATCTATACCCATCTCTTTTGATATATTTTCTGCTTTACTTTCTCCATAGAGATTTATTTTTTTACCACAATCAGGACATAATAAATAACTCATATTTTCTACCATACCCACTATAGATATGTTCATTTTTTTACCCATATGAATTGATTTTTCTACTATTAGATTTACTAAATCCTGTGGTGAAGTAACTATTACCATTGATGTCAAAGGTATACTTTGCATAACTGTTAGTGTAACATCTGCTGTTCCCGGTGGTAAATCTATAACTAAATAATCCAAATCTCCCCAAGCTGTATCATTGTAAAATTGCTTAACTGCATTCGAAATCAAAGGTCCTCTCCATATAACTGGCTTATTATTTTCTTCTAATAATAAATTAAGAGACATAACCTTTATACCTGTTTTGGTTATGACTGGCTGGATTTTACCATCAACTACGTCAGCTCTTTCATTGTTAAGTCCAAAAATCTTAGGAATACTTGGTCCTGTTATATCTGCATCAAGTATACCTACTTTTTTACCTTCTCTTTTCAAGTTTACTGCTAACAAACTACTTACAAATGATTTACCAACACCGCCTTTACCACTCATAACTGCTATTATATTTTTAATCATGTGTATCCTCCTTCTATGCATTTATGGCATATGCTATTTTTATTATACGCCTTTTTAATACTTTTGCCAAGCTTTTGTTTGTATAAATATATATGTTTATGTTCAAAAGGGGGTTTCTCATACTTTGAGATTCCCCCTCAGGTTTAATGCGTTATTTCTTCAATAACTGTATTTATGTCAGCATTTTCCGGAATATTGAATTTTCCATACATTAATTTCCTAACCAATTTTTTATTAACAATAGTCTTTTTGAATTCTTCTTTGTCACTTATTAATCCTTTCTGATATAAGTTTTCTACTATAGTATCGCTGGATTCGCCCTTTTTTATTATAAACTTTATGTAATTTATCTTTTCTTCATCTTCATTTTTTGCAATATCTTCGTCTTTGCTATCTTTTTCAATCTCTTGCTGATCTTTGTTGTCTTCATTTTTAATTATTTGTTTATCTTGTGTTTTGTCTTTTAGAGATTTCGTTTCTTCACTATCTGTAGTTTCTCTAAGTTTTTCTATTAATAGTTCATTTGCTTTATTTAGAATATCTTCCTCTGTATATCCTACCACTTCGACTTCTTTTTGACTAAATTCATAGATAGTGCTTACCACAATAACACCCAAACTAAGACCTAACAAGAAAAATGAAAGATAGTTCCATTTTTCCTTCCTCAAATCAATCTCTCCTCTAAATTCTTTACTATTATAATATTTTGATATATATATATTTTACCATGCTAAATTTGTTTTACAATAGTTATTTTAGCTCATAATATAAAAAAAGGAGGTCAGATTTTCTAGAACACTCCTCATCAAATATATTAAAATAGTACAACTACTTGATTCAATATTACCATAATAAAATGTGCTGATATTCCTGCTATTAAGCCGCCTACAAAATGGCTTGATATTGCTTTTGATATCAATCCTCTATATCCTAATGTATCTAACATTGAAACATGTGTACTTAAAAATCCACTCCAACACATCCCCATTGCTGTAAACACTGCTATATCATTTCCACTTATAAAACCATTTTTCAAGAACGATGGTATTAAACTTAGTGCTGCTCCTACTGCTCCTAATGATGTTATCGGGAAAGCTATCGCCTCTGGACTAGTGAAACCAAATAAAGGTTTAATTATTGGCGATAAGTATTCTCCTAGCTTAGGTAACAATCTAACACCTTCAGATGCAAGACCTTGGTACCCTACCGATGGATCTGCTGGTCCAAACGTTAGCATCATTATTACTGTACATATAACAAGTACACCTGGTATAATACTAAGTCCTATATCTACCCCTAGCTTTCCACCCTCTAGGAAAGCACTTAAGAATCTTTCAAAAAATGTACCATCATTTTCTTCCAACATAGTATCCATTCCCTTAATTTGTTTCTTAGGAGTTTCTACCTTGTATCCATTTCTCAATGCCTTCTTAGTTTTACGTGACATCAATCTAACACTTACTATACTTCCTATAAATGCCCCTACGTTACCAACCATAGCTTCTTTAAAAAAACCTTTTCCTATCATAAACGTAGTAACTATTAATCCCATACCAAATGCTGTTCCTATATTGCATAAGCATGGTACTTCTTCTTCATTAAAATAGCTCAAATATTTTTTATCCTTCGCAAGTGATATTATTGCAGGATTGTCTGATAAATATGTAGTTATAATACCCATAAATGCTACTCCTGGTAAATTGAATATAGGTCTCATTATACGAGAAAACAACTTGTTTAATATCCTTACAATTCCAAACTCTGTAGCTAATTTACCAAATGCTCCAGCTAGAACAGCTATCCCCATTATATATAATACCGTCTTTACTAATAAATCATATGCCGTCTCCATAATCGTTGAAAACATATTTGCAACACCCATAGTCATACCAACATAACCAAAGAAAAAAATCATAATACTTAAGAATAATAGCGTGTCCAGAATAGATTTATATTTTTTATTTTTTCTAATTACTTTTTCCATGAAAACCTCCTTTGCTGTTATACATACTAGTTAATTTACTGTTAGGTTCGTTATGTTTGTTAACTTTTTAACATTTTACTAATAAATAACATCTTATAACCAAAAAACAATAAGGCCCTAATCAACCTTAGTTTTCTCTATTCCCACAATAATATATTATAATTGATATTGACTGTATATTGCAACATTTAGTTTTTTAATTATATTTAATAATTATTTATATAACTATGCTTATGATTATGTCTACAACGGTATTCTGCTTTAACTTTCTCTTCTAGTTAAAATGTTACTTTTTTTTAACTTGTACTTTGAATTACAATTATCATAATAAGCAAATCCCTACACAATATCTTGCCATTTCAAGCAATATAAAAAATAGTCTGCTTATTGTTAAGCAGACTATTAAATAGGCATTATTTACGAGAGTAGAATTCAACAATAAGTTGCTCTTCTATTTCTATCGGCACTATATCTCTTTCAGGTACTCTTATTAGCTTAGCACTGAATCCATCTATATCTTTTTCAATGTAATCTAAGTTGAATCCACCTTCTTGGAAGTTTTCAACGAACATTGAATTCTTTCTAGATTTCTCTCTTAAGCTAATAACATCTCCTGGTTTCACATCATATGATGGAATATCAACCTTACGGCCGTTTACAAGAATATGTCCGTGAGTTACCATTTGACGAGCTTGACGTATAGAGTTACCTAATCCTGCTCTGTATACAAGATTATCTAATCTACACTCTAAGCTTTGGATTAAAACGTCACCAGTAATTCCGTCAGATTTAGCTGCTTTGTCAACATATTTTCTAAACTGCTTTTCAAGCACCTCGTAATATCCTCTTAGTCTTTGTTTTTCCAAAAGTTGTAAGCCATAGCTTGATAGCTTTCTATCAGCTCTGCTAGTTCCATTACCAGCGCGCTTCATTGCTTTTGGGTGACCACATACGTTTAAACCAAGTCTTCTACATTGCTTAAAACGTGGTCCTTTCATTCTTGCCATATTAACTACCTCCGTATAATAAATACTTGCCGCGGTATTTTTCTATGCCTAGATGTGATTATATCACATACAAAATGTTTTGTAAACGGTAAAACAAACAGTATTTTTATTATTTATTAGATACTGATTTATTCACTGTTTTATATATTATTTACAAATTGTGTTATAAATATATCTAAAATTGGAACATTATTCAGATTTGTTTTATCTTATTGATAACAATGAAAAGTAGTACGAAAATTTATAGTAAAGGAGGTTAGAAAATGAAAAAATTGATCAATAAGAAAAAATCATCATTAGTTTACTGTTATGCTACTTGCCCATGCACATGCAAAGTTTCTTGGGATGCTTATGAAACTAAAGCTTATAACCATAATTCATTAGGCTATAAGCCACCAATGCCATATATTTAATAATCCCTAAATCACTAATTTGAGATTTTTATTAATCTCGGGAACATTTTTATGTCATAAATCATCTTAATAGCAACTATGCGTCGATAGTTTAATTTATTAGTTTGCTGAATTAAAAGGAGGTGGTATATATCACATTATCTAAATTTAAAAATTATGAACCATTGGGAAGATATGTTTGTCCCCCAATAATTAGAACATATCCAGATTGCAGTCCTTCTGGCAATTATGGATATCCACCAGAATTTTAAAGCAAAATATAATTTATTATAGTAGTAAAAACATGAAACTATACAAATCATTTATTAGATACAAGAGAAAAAAAGAACGCTTGATAGAAGTTATAGTATATTCTCAATAAAGAGAGCGGCAAATTATTGTTGGAAAATAACTTTTAGTTCATTGTTATGTTAAGTATTTTTTAATTGCTTGACAACAGATAAACATACAAATTGGAAGCTTAGGTATAAACTATCTATGCCATTTTAAATTGAGAGAGGAGAATATTAATGAAAAAATTAATGAGTAAAAAAAGAAATTCTTTAGTTTATTGTTATGCTACTTGCCCATGCAATTGCAATAATGGTTTGGAAGCATACGAAATGAAAGCACTTAATCATAATCGTTTAGGTTATAAACCACCTATGCCAGTTTAATAAGATTAAATTATTAGGAAGGGGTATAAGATGAAAAAAATAAAAAAGGCAAAACCTACAAGCTCTACACTGTATTGCTTTAATGTTTGCCCTTGCACTTGTAATAACAATAATTACTATACCACAACAGCACTAAATCATAATCGTTTAGGTCACAAACCACCTATGCCACTTTAGGCTTAATCTTCCTTATAACGAATAAATCTAAGGTTTGTTACTAGGGGATGTTTAAAAACAACATCCCCTTTTAATACAAATCCATCTACTTTTTAAAAATTTCTGTCATAATACCAGCTATCTCTTGCTTCCTTTTTTTAGTCTCAATACGGTCAATTTTCAAAACTCCACCTGACAAATATATGACATCACCTTCTTTTGTATTGAGTGGTAATTTGCTGACATCTATATTTATGTATTTAAAGTCATAGGTTTCTACTACAGCGAACTTTCCTTCAAACCTATCTATTATACCTTTCATACCTTCCTCCTATCTAATAACACTTGCTACAAGGCTTATATCCTTCTTTTTCTGCATCTATGGATGAATCAAAGATTGTTTGGTTGTTCTTCTTTGGTAAATGATTAGCTTCTATTTTATGATAAATTCTTGAGTTTATATTACCTATTATTTTTTTTACTTTATTTGATTCTTTTTCTACTTCTACTTCTTGATGTACGTTATTATTTACATATATATTATTTCCATCTGTTTTTATAATAATAGTTCCTGATGAGTCAGTTCTGTATATTTTAGTTCCTACATTTCTTAACCTCTGCAACACTTCATCATTAGGATGTCCGTAATCATTACCTTTACCACAAGATATTACCGCTATCTGCGGTTGTACTTTATTAAGAAAATTAGTGTTCGATGAAGTTCTTCCTCCGTGGTGCCCAACTTTTAGCACGTCTGCTTTTAAATCATATTTCATATTTACCATCTCATCTTCTGAATCTTTTTCTGCATCTCCTGTAAATATAAAAGCTTTTTCTTTGTATTTTAATTTCGTTACTACTGAATATTCATTAGTTTCATCATACTCATCCGAATTTGGAGCTACTACAGAATATGTGATATTGTCATTACAGTATATCATATCTCCGCCTTTTGCTGAAACAACCTCTATATTCTTACTCTTGATTTCCTTTAGCATAGTTTTAAAAATCTTTGTAGTAGCTACTTTATTTGGCATATAAATTTTATGTATATCAAATCTTCTTATTACCTCTGGTAATCCTCCAATATGATCTTCATGTGGATGTGTAGCTACTAGATAATCAATTGCTTTTATATTATGTTTTTTCAAATAGGCTACCACAAGCTTTGAATCATCTCGATTTCCCCCGTCAATTAACGATACTTTGGATCCCATCTTTATTAAAATACAATCGGCTTGTCCTACATCTATAAAATGCACCTCCACTCCTGCCTCTTTTAGATCTCTGTTGGTAATTAATGCTTTTGGATCACTGTTTTGTGTACCTTGGCATCCACAAACAATCATCGTAATTATTACTAATAATATAGCTATTTTTTCAAATTTATATTTCTTCATTTAATGTCCCTCCTATGATGTCATTTTTAGAACGTAAGTTCGTAATATATTATAGCACACTTTTTTTCAACAATATATAATTCTATATACCTAATATTATCTTTGTGATATGATAATTGTAACAATTATGGGGGGAATTATATGTCAGATAATTATTATTGGAATATTCGAAAACTAATAGGTACTATGCCTATGAATGTAAGTACTGCTGGGATGTTAATATTAGATGATGAAGATAGAGTATTACTTCAGCTAAGGACTGATTGTGATGTGTGGTGTCTTCCAGGAGGAATGTCAGGGCTTGGTGAAAACCTACTTGACTGCGCAATACGAGAAACATTTGAGGAAACTAATATAATAGTTAAAAAAGCTGAATTATTTGGTGTCTACTCAGGTGATACTCAGCATCATATATACCCAGATGGTAATGAGGTTTATTTTACTGCTATAGCATATATTTCAAGGGATTTTGATGGTGAAATGAAGGCAGATGATTATGAATGTTCAAAGTTAGAGTTCTTTGCCCTTGATAAGCTACCCACTAATATTGCTCCGTCAAATATACCTATTTTAAATGATCTGATTTCTAGATTCTCGTAACTTGTTTTAGATAATCTTCGTGGGTCCCTGAGGTTACTCATTACATATTGGTTATTCATATATTGTTCTAGATTATCTCTGTGGGTCATTTGGTTGCTAATAGTTTTATTGGTTCAGCTTTTCAATTGTTTTTCTTGCCCTGCGTAAGCTGTGATTTTTTGATTATATAAATATTAAATCACAACTTCCAATGTCGCGGTCAAAAAACAATCTCAGCTTGAGATAGTCTTTGATACCACGATTTTTAGAGTCATGCTTTGTAAGATAAAACCCCTAGTTCTTCTTAAAACACTTAATCACTTTATTACAATAACAAACTCTCGTCTAATTTTCTAAGAACTATATCCACTGATACAGTTGTACCCCTTCTCTACTTAATCTCTCTAACCAAACCGTTTTTAATATATCTAAATCGTCACTATAATCTCTATCTTCATCTTTTTTATCATACTTCAAATATTCTAGCACTTTAAATTCAAATGCTTCTTCTCCATATTCATTCCATTCTCTTTGAAGTTCTTTTATTCTTAGGCTATTCATTTTTAATCGGAATTTATAACTATTTAACGTACTTTTGACATCTGTATGAGCATTAATATACACTTTTCCATTTACTAGATTCTCAATAGCATATATCCCCATAGGTGTTTTTGTATCTAAGAATTTTCGAACCATAATTTTTTTATCTTGTTTTGAATACATAATTTAATTCTCCTTTTTACTACTTGATTTCTTATTTCTGCTTTTTCTAACATTCGCTCTATTTCTACATGAAGTATTGCAATATTTTTCTCTATCTGATTTTGCTATGAATATTTCCTTACAATTACTACATCTGTTTAATATTATTTTTTCATCTGTTACAGCAAACGCATATATTGTTTCTATTGCTGTCTTTAAAGAATCAAATTGCCAAGCTATAAAAGTCTTGTCTAATTGATTAATAGTAAATCCGATTTTTTCTGCATGAAACTGTCCTGCCATGATAGTTACATTTTCTATTAAGTAATTTGAAGAATTTCTAAACATCAACAGTTGATTGAAATGTTTAACTATTAGTTTAGCAAAATCAATTATCCAGTCAATCTTTTCACTATAAAACATTGAAAATATTAAATCCATCACAACTGGTCTTTTACCATAAAAACTAGGCGAATCTTCACTTTTTGCTAGATATACTTTATTTTTATATTCTCCAATTTTTATATCACCTTCATTTATAAAAGGTATGAACATATTAACATATTCTTCTGCGTTAATTATCTCTTTCTTTGTTATATGGTTATTTTCTATCATTAATATGTTTTTTTCTCCGATTATATTTCTGTTATATGCACTTGCACTAATTAGCCCTAACAGCCCGTATTTTCTTACAAATATCATCAAAGGCTTTTTTAAAGTCTCAAAGTTTTTATTGCTATCACCTTCTAATTTTATAGCCATATCTCCAATCTTCATCAAGTCCATAAGTAACTCTTGTGCAACATCAAAAGGATTGTACATACTAAATACTGCATCTCTGGAAGGTATTATATAAGTACTTCCGTCCTCAGCAGTTTTATACTCGTATTCACTATATCTAATCCAATCAGTTGAGAAACTTCCCTTTAAAGAAATCTTCTTTTCCATGATACCATTCCTTTCACTTTGTGTAATAGTTGTAATAGCTTTTACTATTACATATTTATTTTATATGGTATACCCTCTTTTGTCAAATAAAAAAACACCATCTTCTCACAATTACTAAATAAGTGTTACTAAAATCACTTATAACACTTATTTATTGCGTTTATATGGTGTTTGTATGAATTTTTTTCGGCTCTTTTCTACATCTTTATAATATAGCCAGCATATATTATGTACAACTACTAAGGGGAACAAAGTACAAACTATCATCTTCTTTATCGTTTATTATCTTTACATTTAGCTTAAAAACCTCGTTAAGAGCTTTTTGGTTTATGATCTGACGTGGCACGCCACTTTTGTATACTTTTCCACTATTCATGATTATCACTCTATCTGAGTACCTAGCAGCTTGGTTGAGATCATGGAGTATCATTACTACTGTTATGTTCATTTCTTTATTAATCCTTTTTATGAGTTCTAAAACTTCAAACTGATAGCATACATCTAAATAAGTAGTTGGCTCATCTAGCAATAATAGCTCTGGTTGCTGCGTGATTGCCATAGCTATCCACGCCCTCTGCCTCTCTCCACCTGACATAGTATGTATTTTTCTATGCTCCAAACGCTTTATATCTGTAATCTCTACAGCCCAGTCCACTATTTCTATGTCCTTTTTTCTAAGCTTGTTAGTCCAACCTAAATGTGGATATCTGCCATACTCTACTAACTCCCTTACTGTAAGATCACTAGGAACGCTAGGACTTTGAGGAAGTATTGCTATTTTTTTTGCATATGATTTTTTTTTCATCTTTCTTATATCTATTGAATTATATGATATAGTTCCAGCTTGTATTTTTTTAGTCTTAGATATAGCTTTGAATATAGTTGATTTACCACACCCATTTGGTCCTATAATAGTTGTTATTGCATTCTTTTGTATACTAAATGAAATATTATCTATAACAAGCTGGTCTTCATATTTTATTATTAAGTCATTAACTTCTATCACTCTTTACTCCTCCTCTTAATAGATACAAGAAAAATGGAACACCTAAGATAGCCATTATTATCCCAACAGGTAATTCTATAGGTTTTGCTACTATTCTAGCTAGCATATCACAAAACATCATTAGGCTAGCTCCAAATAATGCACTTGCTATAAAAAGATATCTATAATCAGAACCTATAATCAGTCTCATTGTATGAGGTACTATCAATCCAACAAATCCAAGTAATCCTACTACACTAACTGAACTTGCTGAAAGTAAAGATGCAATAGCTATCAATACAAATCTTGTCACCTCAACATTTAAACCAAGACTAGTAGCTATTTCATCACCTAACATTAGTATATTTATTTTCTTTGATACTATCAATGAAAGCAATAGCCCTATTACTGCATATGGCAGTAATAATCTAAAATCATCCCAACCCTTTACTGATAAACTTCCTATAGTAAATCCAAGTGTATCCTGTACTCTATCTGGGTAGAATATCAGAATCAAATTTATCAGAGCACTTAGAAGTGACGATATAGCTATACCTGATAGCACCATCCTAAGAGGTTTTATACCATTCTTCCATGAAAGCAGGTATATTACTGCTGTGGTAGTTAACGCACCTACAAAAGCTACTGGCGTAACAAGGTTTTCAAATTTCGGAAAGAGTACTATGCAAACCGTGGCCATTAATCCTGCTCCTGCTGAAACTCCTATTATATTAGGTGAAGCAAGGGGGTTTTTCATAACCCCTTGTAATATGCCACCTGAGATTGATAAACATACTCCTACTAGCGCTGCAACCAGAGTTCTAGGTACTCTTACATTCCACACTATGTTTCTATTTAACCCTTCCTTATCTATAAACACAGACTTGATAACTACCTTGATTGGGATTTTATATGCTCCAAAGCTAATACTGAGTAAAAAACTTATCAATAAAAATAATATTAGTATAGCAATAACTGTTATTTTATATATTGTTTTACTTCTGATTTTACTTTGTGATACGTTTCTCATTTATTTAAATACCTCTGGATACAATATTTTAGCTATATATTTAAATGCTTCTGGATACTTAGCATTTGGCTTATATACTGAATATTCTTTTGGTAAATAATGAACATTACCATTCTTTACAGCTTTAATCGATCCCCAAGCTTGATTTGTTTCTATATCATTTTTAATTCTATTTTTACAACTTTCAACATCTCCCATTGTACAAATCATTATATAATCTGGATCTCTTGCTATTAATGTTTCTATACTGAAATCTACACGTATCTCATCTTTAGCTGGCAGTTCTTCAAGCTTAACTATATTTTTTCCACCTAGTAAATATACCATTTCTCCTGTAAGTGAATTTTTTGTCTCTGTTTTTATTGATTTGCTACTTGAAAACAATACTGCAACACTTGGCTTTTCTTTTATTTCTTTAGTTTTTGAAGTAATTTGCTGACAACTTTGTACTATCTTTGTTATTTTGTTTTTATATACTTCTTCTGTTCCTAAGACTTTAGTAAATAGATACAGGTTCTTTTGGAAAGCTAAATAAGCATTTGTACTTGCATCTATCACAGCATACTCTATACTATTGTCTTTTAGTGGTTTTTTTAATTTCTTATGAGTTTGCGTATTCATAAGTATAACTAAATCTGGTTTTAGTGCTAATATTGATTCTATGCTAACCTTATTAAAACTACCCAAATCAGTGATATCTTTTGCCTCTTCTGGCACATTGATTGTCCCTTTAACTCTAGCAATTGCTTTTCCTCCAGCTAAGTACCACAAATCTAACACCGAATTATATAGCACTACTACTTTTTTTGGTTTTTTAGTTAATTTCGTTTCTTCTCCATCACAATCTACATAGGTAACACTGCCTTCAGTTTCTTTTTTTATGAAATCCGGATAAATATTTTCAAATTCATCGTTATTTTGTGAAACTGACTGCTTTTCTTGTACATCTACTTTTTCTGTTTGTTCTTTACTACAACCTATAAAACTTAAACTCATTATCAATACTAATATATAAATGCTCACTTTTTTATAATTTTTCATTATACCCCTCCTAATTTATGTTTTCTAGCAATTCTTTTATTGAATTAGTTCTATTTTTATATTCAATCATTGGTCTTTTAAGCATTATTATTTCTACATTTGACTCTATTGCAGCTTCTATTTTTTCTAAAGTCCCCCCTTCTAATCCACTATCTTTCGTTAAAATATACTTGATATTATATTGCTTAAATAATGCTTTGTTTAATTCTATACAAAATGGTCCTTGCATAGCTATTATTTGACTTGGTTTGAAACCAAAATTTATAACATTATTTAGAACTTTGGGTATAGGCAAAACTCTTATATAAAGCCTATCCCTATTTATACTATCTATTATTAATTTGCTGTTCTTACTACCAGTTGTAATTAATATATTTCCGTCTTTTGTATTTAGATATCTACATATATCTGTATAGGTATCATATTTTTTTATTTCTTTCTTATCTATACTTTCTCTTTCATATCTGTATAGTTTGGTATTACTTTGATTACAAACTTCTATAAGAGTTTCGGAGATGTTTTGAGCATATGGATGTGTAGCATCTACTATAGTATCAATACCTTTTAATTTAATTAAATCTTGTATATCTTTAAGTGACAATTGTCCATATATGATATCAAGATTATTTCTTTTCTTTATAAGATCAGCTCCATATCTTGTTGCTGTTGATACTATAACCTCATGTTCTTTATCAAGTAATCTTGATATTATTTCTCTACCATCCTTTGTTCCTGAAAAAACTAGTATCAATAGTTATACCCCCTAGGAGTTATCATCTTTTTATGGCATATATAAGTCTTTGAGTTGCCTACTATAACCATTGTAGACATATTTATTTCATGATTTAACATCTCATCTATAGTAGTTATCTCTACTTCTTCGTTGTCTCTCTTTGCATTTCTTACTATTCCTACTGGTGTATTTTTATCCTTGTACTCAAGTAATATATCTCTAATCTTGTTTATGTGCTCTACTCTACCATGACTCTTTGGGTTGTATATAGTTATTACAAAATCCCCTTTACACGCATATTTCATTCTTTTCTCAATCAACTGCCAGTCAGTTAATAGATCACTTAAACTTATTGTTACATAATCATGCATTAACGGTGCTCCTAAAGATGCTGCTGCTGCATTAGCTGAGGTAATACCTGGAACAACCTCTATTTTTACTTTACCTAAATATGGTTTAGCTATCTCATACATTATACCTGCCATACCATACACACCGCAGTCTCCTCCACTAACTAATCCTACTACCTTTCCATTTAATGCATTTTCTAAAGCAAACATACATCTGTCTACTTCTTTTCTCATTCCTAAAGAACAAACCTCTTTGTCTTTTATAAGATTTTTTATTAGATTAACATATGTTTTATAGCCAACTATCACATCTGCTTTGTTTATTGCTTCTATTGCCTTTATAGACATATGTTCATCTGCCCCTGGGCCTGTTCCTATTATATATATCATGATAAACTCTCCTTTTCATTTTGTTTCATGTATTACATTTGCCATATCGACATCGTCATACCATCTTTTTTTACCTTTGGTACTAGACACGTTCCTTTACCTGATTTTAAGTATCCTGATGTCATGCATACTGAACTTACTCCTGTTATGCTTTTTACAAAGCTAGATCCTTCAAATCTATCTTCTACTTTTGCAAGTTCTTCTTTCGTATATGTATCAAACACTATTCTATGCTTTTTCGCAAATTCAATTATACATTTTTCTTCATTTTTTAAATCTATAGATACTATACTCTCCACAGCTTTTAATGATATATTAGCTTTTATCATTTCATCTTTTATAAAACTCTCAAAATTCTCTACACTTATATCTTTCCTACAGCCTACTCCTATAACAATATTACGAGGTATCAATTGAACTGCATTTACATCAAAATCCATTTTTGCTTTATTAGATATACATATCAACCCTTTTATATCTAAACCTTTATCTAATTTCTCAACATATTCAATATACTCTGGTATGTCATATATTAATCTACCTGACTCTATGAATATCCCTACCTTTTCATCATTTACTATCAAAGCTGTTATATCTTTAGCCTTCTCGAAACTCTTAATGCGAAGATTATTCGCCTTTGCAATCATATCTACTGAAAGTTTATTCATACAATCTGAGGCTGTAGTTATCACAGGTATTGCATTAATCTCACTGGCTAAATACTTAGCTTTTTCATTTGCTCCTCCTAGATGTCCTGACAATAAACTAATCACAAATCGTCCATTAGTATCTAGCACTAGGATTGCTGGATCTATTGATTTATGCTTTAAGTATGGTTGTATGTCCCTTACCACTATTCCAGTTGCCATTATATACACTATAGTCTCATAGCTTTTAAATAAAAAACCGTTGAATTCTTTCAGTTTACCCACTATTGGCATAGCTCGCTCGTTAGCATATCTATCCACCACATATATATCTATAGTCTTTATTTTTGATTTGATTTTTAAAGCCAGCTGTAAACTCTTTTTTGAAAGCGCTACTACAGCCCAGTTCATTATCTGCTACCCCTGTATTCATGTGCAAATGATTTGTCATATAGTTTGGATAATTCATATTCAGAATTTATAAAATCACCCACTAATATTTGAGATGTCTTAGTTATATTTGCTTCTTTGACTTTCTTAGCTATATTCTCTAGCGTGCCAATAACTACTCTCTCATCATGCCAAGTTGCTCTTTGAACTACAGCTATAGGAGCACTTTTGTCATAGTGTTTAATTAACGAATCTACAACTTCTTCAATCATTTGAACAGAAAGAAATATAGCCATACTAGCTCTATGCTTAGCTAATTTTTCAAGGTTTTCTTTTTCTGGTACAGACGTTCTTCCTTTAAGTCTCGTGCAAATTATAGTCTGAGAAACATTTGGTAATGTAAATTCTTTTTTTATAGTAGCAGCTGCCGCAGTAAATGAACTTACTCCTGGCACTACTTCATACTCAATATCTTCTTTTTCTAATATATCCATTTGCTCTTTTATTGCCCCATATATACTCGGATCTCCTGTATGAACTCTTACAACTTTTTTACCTTGTATTACTCCGCTTATAGTTACGTCCATGACCTCTTCCAATGTCATACTTGCACTATTATAAACCTTTGCATCTTCTTTTTTATCGCTGTATACTTCTGGGTTTACCAAAGACCCTGCATATATTATAATATCAGCATTATCTATTAATCTTTTAGCTTTTATTGTCAATAATTCAGGATCTCCTGGTCCAGCTCCAACATAATAAACTTTATTCATATTAAACCCTCCATTTCTTAGCTGTTACAATAAAGACTGGATTGTTACTCATCATCATTGTCAAGCTCCCTATGTTTTTTCCTCTAGATATATGAGCTTGTACTACTTCAATATCTTTAAAACTATATTTTTTTAGTAACTGTATGAATTCATATAAATTCTCAATACAAATAAAATTAGCTACTATTATTCCATCAAGATTGTGATTTGCCCACTTTACTATATAACCTAGTTCTCCACCACTTCCCCCTACTATTATTCTATTTACATCTTTTATATGAGGTAAGCTAGTTGATGCAGTGCTATGGTAAATTCTTATATTATCCAGCTGGAATTTTTCTATATTCTGTTTTATTAATTCTATAGCTTCTACTTTTTTTTCTATTGCGTAAACAATCCCTTTTTTCGAGTTAAGTCCACATTCTACAGTTATTGAACCTGTCCCTGCTCCTATGTCTACAACTTTACTATTTTCTTGTATCTGAAGCTTACTAAGGGTTATAGCTCTTATTTCTGATTTAGTCATTGGGGCATTTCCCCTTATAAAAAGTTCATCTTCTAACCCAAAATGCATTACTCATCCACTCCCCTACAATAACTACCGTTAGATATTATAACTATATTTATATTTTCAGTTTTATATTTGCTTGCTTCCTCTAATGAAAGCTCTATAATTTTCTCATTGTCATACGATAGATTTTCTCCAATATACATATTGCAATCTGAGATATTATTATTGAGTAGTTCTGTAGCTATTGCTGAAGGTGTCCATACCTTATCTGTAAGTACCCCCGTCATTTCGTACTCTTTTATATATTGTACAAATTCAATGTATCTGCCATGTAAACTTATCAGTTTTGCTCTCTCATATGTTCTACCTACCCTCGAAAACATATATTGCATACTACTTATCCCTGTTATTATATTTAAATCTGAATTATTAAAATATTTTTGCATATATCTAACTAAGCTATAAAACCCTGTATCACCAGATACTATTACACTTATCTTTTTTTTTGTTCTTCTTTGATGTATTAAATGTATTATTTCTTGTAGATTTGAATTTATATATACTATTTCTTTGTTCTCTACATAATCAAGTATACTGCTTATATTCCTTTTCGCTCCTATCACTATATGAGAGTTTTTTATTTCCCTTAGCGCAATGGGTAGTATGTAGTCTTTATTACCTGGTCCAAGTCCAATCACATTTATTTTATTCATTTAAAAATTCCTCCAAATAATCATCTGCTAGTTTACTTTTACCTATTACTCCATATTGATTTGTAAATATAATTGCTTGAACCTCGACTTCTTCTAGAGTTCGTTCACTTGCTCTAATTGACACTCTTTCTGCTATAACATTAAATACCTGCTGTTTGTTTTCTTGCTTTATGATATCAACTACTTCATCTGTTGTTATACATTCTAATATCTCTTTTATTAATTTAGAGCTACAATCATATAGTGACCCACAGTACGATGCTATCACTTCCATTCTACAATCAGCATACTTGCTATGTGTCTGAAATATACCTCCTGCAACCTTAGACATTTTTCCTAAATGCCCTATTATCAGTATCCTTTTTATGTTTTGTCTTGTAGCATAGTCCAACATGTATCCTATATAGTTACTTGTTTTAACTATATATTTATCTTTTATTCCAAGCTTCAAAGCAAAATCTCTCCCGTAGTTACCTGGTACAAAAACTATACTCTCTACTCCTTCTGCTTTAAGCATCGATATCTCAAGAGCCAATGATTCTTTCTGGGCATCTTCTGACATAGGCTCTACTATCCCACTTGTACCGATAATTGATAATCCTCCTACTATTCCTAGCTTCGGATTAAAGGTCTTTTTTGCAATTTCCTCTCCATTAGGTATCATTATCTCTATCTCCACTCCATTACTTGTTGGTAATACTTCTTTTACATGAGATAGTATCATTTTCATAGGCACTGGATTTATTGCAGGCTTACCAACTGATACTGATAACCCCTTTTTTGTTACTACTCCTATCCCTTTACCTCCCTTGATATTAATACCTTTTTCAATTTTTCTTGCTGTGGCGTATATTTTTATACCATTTGTTATATCAGGGTCATCACCACTATCCTTAGTTACAGAGCATGTTACTTGATTTTTTTCTACCCGAACATCTTCTATGTTAATTTTTAACTTTACTCCTTTAGGCGTATTTATATCTACATTTTTTAGAATCATATTTTTAAATAACATCATAGTCGAAGCTTTTGCAACTGCAGTGGCACATGATCCTGTTGTATAACCACATCTAAGTTTCTTTCCATTTTTAATAATGAACTGATCTGTCATAGTACTACTTACCTTTACACATTTTTAATATTGCATTTATTATTGATACGGCTACTGTACTTCCGCCTTTACGTCCCTTTATAACTATAGATGATATGTTAGTTCTTTTCATTAATTCATCTTTTGACTCTGCCGCTCCGACAAACCCAACTGGTACACCTATAATGATAGGTACTGGTTCTTGATGGTTTTCTTCAATTAACTCCATCAGCTTATATAAGGCTGTGGGTGCATTCCCTATGACAAATATTTTAATATTTTTATCGTGATAAGCTTTTTCTATAGCTGTCATAGACCTTGTTACGTTTCTTTCTTTTGCTATCTTTTTTACATCTTCATCATGTACATAATTACACACCTTACAATTATATTTAGCTACGTTTGTTCTGTTAATCCCAACTTTTATCATGTGTGTATCTGCATATATAGCACATCCACTTTCTAATGCTTTTTTACACTTTTCTATAACATCGCCATTAAATTTTATTAACTTTGAATATTCAAAGTCTGCTGTTGTATGTATTACTCTTTTAACAATGCTCAGCTGCTCAGAGCTAAAACTATCAACGTCCTCCATTATTGATTCAATGATTTCCATGCTTTTAGACTCTATAGCATGTGGATTAACTTCAAAGTTGTTCATATTACTCACTCTCCTTGTGATTGGTAAAATTCATCCATCTTTTTTACAAAGTTATTAAAAAATTTTAAATTAGTATAGTAATGAATATGAGCATATGCGCCTAATCCATTTCCCTTTTCATATCCACAGTTCCACTCTTTTGTAATTTTATTTTTTCTGTATTTTTTCAATCTGAATACTTTTTTACCACCTTCATCTACTTTTGATCTATGAAACTCGTGTACTCTTGCTTTATCACTCTCTTCTCCATATATACATTTCTCAGTTAACTCAAGCTCCGCATACCCAAAACGTTGTAGTCTTTTTGTCATATATGAATCTTTATCAAACCATCCAACCATTTTGTATTTGTTTGAGTCGAAATCATATATATTATTACATAGATACATCAACCCTCCACATTCTGCGATATATGGTATGCCTGATGATAATTTTTCTAATATGCTGTTTTTCATGGTCTCATTCTGTTCTAACTCCTTTGCAAACACCTCAGGAAAACCTCCACCAAACATTAATCCATGAATATTGTCTGGTAGCTTCTCATCATGTATTGGGCTAAACGTTACTATCTCTATATCATTTTCTAAGAATAAATCTAAGTTATCATGATAATAAAAATTAAACGCTTCATCTTTTGCTATCGCTACTCTAAGCCCTTTATAACTTTCACATACAGATTTAACATGATTGCTTTTGATTTCAGTCTTGTTATATTCTTTGCCTAACTTAACTAATCCATCTATATCTATGGTCTCTTTTACATGTAGCGCTAACTCTGTTAGTAATCCATCTAATGTTTCATTTTCAAAAGATGGTACTAACCCTAGATGTCTGCTAGATAACTTAATATTCTCAACTTTCTTCATATAGCCCAGTGGCTTTACATCCGTATAGGTTTCTACGGCTTCTTTTAATATATAGTAATGAATATCCGAACTCACATTGTTAAATATTACTCCCTTTATATCAATTTGTGAATCAAAGTCTGCATATCCTTTTACTATAGCAGCTATACTTTGAGATAAACCACCTCCATTCACGACCAATACCACAGGTAATTTGAGTATTTTAGCTATTTTTGCTGTACTCCCTATATCACTTCCTATTTCTGCTCCGTCATATAAACCCATTACTCCTTCTATGACTGCAAAATCACTACCTAATCTATTTTTATTATATAGATATTTTATAACGTCATCTGTTAACATCCATGAATCCAAATTTCTACTCTTTCTGTTCGTTATATATGTATGATACGCAGTATCTATATAATCTGGTCCAACTTTGTATGGCTGAACTATCATCTCCTGGGATAACACTTTCATTATTCCCATTGATATCGTTGTCTTTCCTACCCCACTATTTGTTCCAGCTATAATAACACCTGCCAAATCATCACCACCTTAATAAATATAAAAAAACACACCTAAAAAATAGGTGTGCACATACTCTAAATCTCTATATAAGCATATAAAGCTAAATACCACCTACCTCCCACCGAAGTAGTAATACTAACCAGATAAAAGGCAGGTCTCCTGACTTACAATCATTCTACTCTCTTTCCTTCCCATTTGCACAGTGGATATTAGATTTCGTCATGTTTACAGTAGCGGGGGCTGTAGTGGAATTTCACCACTTTCCCTCTTAGCTCTTCTTATAAAGAGAACCTTTTACTAATATTCAGTTTTAATATAGCTTTATTTTAATACATATCATATTATAAAGTCAAGTTTCGCATTATAATAGGGTGTCTAATTAGACACCCTTAGAATTTCAAAATTATATTACTGTAATATTTTCAGCTTGTGGTCCTTTTGGTCCATCAACTATATCAAAAGAAACTTTTTCGCCTTCTTCTAATGTTTTGAATCCTTCTTTGTTGATTTGTGAGAAATGTGCGAATACATCGTTTCCTTCCTCTGTAGTAATAAATCCAAATCCTTTTTCACTGTTAAACCATTTTACTGTTCCAGTCATATCTTTACCTCCAAAATTTTTATTCTTTAATTCCTATAAAGCATCTATGAATAAAAAATTTGAAGCAAGTTTATTCATACATCACTATTTATTATTGAATCAAAGTTATAATTATAGTATATACTATTTTGGCTTAATTACAAGCATTATTTTGCATTTTCATAAAAAATATGAAAATTTTATTTCTATTTATTATATCATTCTACTTATCAGGCTCCAATACAAAAGATGTTGCAAAATACCTACTTTGATAAGGGAATTCAGGTGGAGGCTCAACGCTACAAACAAATTGATTACTAAACCATCTTGCTTCTTCGGTAGAAGTTCCATTTAAATAATCTCTCCACCCTTGAATTGGACCTCCTGGTACTATTCTGTATTTTTCTATAAATTGATAAAGCGCTGCCCTTTGTGGTTTTTGTTGTGCTTGGAAATTAACCGTATCTGTCACTGTAATTTGCGTAGATATAGACACGCTAGTTGAGAAAGAATTTGTAAGTGATACAGATAATGATGCGGATATTTCAGACCCTTCAAATCCAGCTTTAAATCCTACTGTTGAACCTACTGTGCTTGAAAATGTCTTACTTTCCTGTGTAGTAACACCAGAAGTAACTGCTACAGACTTTGTATAAGTTTGCCCTGGCTGTATGTTTGATATTTCAGATAATAAATTCCAATAAGATTCATTATGCACCTTTGAACCCTGTGCTGCACCAGCATATTTATCTAGTAAAATTGCAAATACAAAATCTCCTTGATTATAGTAAGTTCCATTTGACCCAACTGTTTCTACAAATTGCCCTTGACTATTTAAATATCCCTTATATATATCAATTTGATTAAAGCCAAAGTATAGTTTCCCACTCTTTCTAGCATAAAAACTTACAGGTATATACTCTACTAGACCACCATCAGCACTACCTGCTTTAACCGTTCCTGGATAACCATAGTAATACCAATTTGGATCTGGTTGAGGAAATATAATTGGAACAGGGCTTCCCCCACCTCCTTCTCCTACCTCTGCTCTGTACCCTGGAGTCACTATTGTTTTGTTGAGAGGTGTTAATTTACTACCATTGTTATACAATAGCTTTGAACCACCTGAATCTAATCCTGAATAATTCATATAGGGATTATTGTAATAATTGTTAAAATCATAAAACATTCCATAACCTCCTTCTAATTCATTATATGCTTTCAAGTTATAGAAGTTATCACACTTACACTGTAACCATCAGTTAAAAAATTCATAGTTAATATATACAATTTTACACATAGATTTTTGACTAAATATATATTTTCGTGTTATATTTATGAATTTTCATGTCTGATATATTGTTATCTTGTTTAAAATACTATAACTAAAGTTGATTAGCTGATGGTCTTTCTAGTATATCAGTGAATTCTTTTTTGTTCTTCATATTCTCATTCTAAATTCATAATGTACTTTCTCCTCATTGGATTTATCAAATTTACATCTCACTTTTTTGCTGTAGTCCGATGAATTTTCATGTTTGAATATGTAGTTTTTTTATTGATTTTTGACTTAATTTATGTATTTTCATGTCATCATAATACATATTCACGCCCCGCATATTGTATTATATTGTCGTAAATTGTAAAATATATATACGAAATATTCACACAATTTATAAGGGGGCCTCATTAATGAGATATAAGAGATTATTAATTTTAGTATTAATGGTAGCATTATTTATTCAAGTTGTTCCAGCAAATGCAGCACAAATCAATCAACAAATACAACAACAGATTACTGGGCAAGCTAACCAACCCTTTCAATCTAATCGAATTGAACAAAAACAAATCTTAGAGAAATGGCAAAGAAAAAGCAAAAACACCAGTCAAAATTCTGTAGATTTTCAAGTTCATTGGAATAAGAAAAAAAGCATCCCTAACTTTGTACAAGGTCTAAATTCTGATAAAAAAATCAAATCTAGTCAGCAAGCTATTGACTTTGTAAAAAACAATGAAGCTTTATTTAATATTAACTCTGGTAAATATAAACTTAATAAATCATTTAAAGATAAATACAATATGACTCACTATAAAATTATTCAAGAGATTGATGGTATCCCTCTCTATGGAAAAGAACTAGTAGTTCATACCGATAAAAATAACGAAGTGTATGCACTAAACGGTGCTCTACAACCTGACATAGGCATTGATACTGTTAAATGGAGTAAATATATTACTTTATCTGACGAAGAATGTATAGCCAAAGCGAAAGAATTTTTAAACATTGACTCTATTGACTCTAAATTAATATCAAAGCCACAAACTCAGCACTATCTATATGAATTTAAAGACAATTGGTATTTAGTAAACCTTGTCACACTCCAATTTAACGAACCATATCCAGCTAACTACAAAATATTCGTTGATTTAACGTGTGGTAGCATCGTTGATTCATATAACGCTGTTGCAAATGGTAGTGTAACTTGTAGCGGAACAAATAGCTTTGGTGATACAGTATCTCTTAATGGGTATGAACAAAATAGTTACTACTACTTATACGATACTACTCATGGTGCTGTTATTGAAACTTATACTCTTAATAATATTTTAAATGCTACTCAACCAGGAGCAAGAGTAAAAAATACAACTGGTAATTTCAATGCCATGAATGAAAGAGTTGCAGTTGATGCTCATTCAAATCTTGCAAAAGTATATGATTTCTATTACAATACTTTCGGTAGAAAAGGGTTTGATAATAGAAACAGTAATATAAAAAGTTCTGTTCATTACTATGACAATAAAAGTGGTAAAAACAATGCATTCTGGAATGGTCGTCAAATGCTATTTGGTGATGGCGACGGTGAGAGTTTTGGTTCTTTTGGATCCGCTCTAGATGTTGTTGCTCACGAATTTACTCATGCTGTTACACAATATACAGCTAACCTTGAATACAGAAATCAGTCAGGTGCTATAAATGAATCTATATCAGATGTTTTCGGTGTTCTTTGTCAAGGTCCTGTAGATAAATGGTGGCTTGTAGGAGAAGATTGTTATACTCCTGGTAAATATGGTGATGCACTACGTGATATGAAAAATCCAGAAAATGTTGACCAACCTCAACCTGGTCATATGAACAGCTACAAAAATGTTAGCTACGATAATGGTGGTGTACACATAAACAGCGGTATCCCTAATAGGGCATTTTATCTTATAGCTAATTCTTTAGGATTTAATAAAACAGGTAAGATATACTATCGTGCATTAACATCTTACTTGACTTCTACTTCTGATTTTATGGATCTTAGAAATTCTATATTACAATCAGCTTCCGATATTTATGGAGCTACAAGTACAGAATATAATACAGCTAAAGATGCATTTAGTAAAGTAGGACTTGGCTCTTCTAGCAGTTCAGATACTTATGAACCAAATGATACAGCTTCAGATGCTTATGGTCCATTAGTTAGCGGTAAAACATATGAATCTTATATAAGCTCTGAATCAGATAATGACGTTTATAAGTTTAAAACAACAGATTACTCTACTATTAGAATATCACTTACTAATTTAGCTGGTGACTATGATTTGTATTTGTTCAATGGGAATGGAACTCTTGTTGCAAAATCTGAAAACAACAATACTACCAGTGAGTCTATTACTTATAATGGGTCTAGTGATACTTATTATATAAAAATAGTTGGCTACAATGGTGCGTATAGTACAACTAAACCTTATCGTTTAACTGTCACCTATTAAAATTCATCAAATAAACAGCAATAGGAGGTGTCTCACTCGAGGCACCCCCTATTTTTTATGAAATTTTACTTGTGGTAGTAATTTTTCCATTTACTTTACTTAAATTTTTAATTTTCATTGTAGGGTTATTGATACCATATGAATCCATTATGTTCTCTAGTATCTTTATTTCGTTCCTTTTAATAACTACTTCAATTTTATATCTTCTACCTCCATTTAAACCTCTAGCAACAAAGTTATTAACTGTATAACCTTCTTCTCTAAGTTTTTCAGCTATTACAATCATTTTATTTTTATTCTTTAAAAATATATCTACTTCTGCAATTCCCAGTGCTAAACGTTCTTCTATTTTGTTACCAATATATACTCCTACCGTTCTACCAAAAGCATATGCTAGCGTAAAATGAATACCTTCAGAACTAGTTACTTTTGTTACAACTGTCGCAAAAATCATGGCATCTACAAATACAACAATATAAACCGGATTCATGATTTTTTTTGAAATAAGTATAGTTTTTAATGTAGCTAAAATATTAGTAAAAGTCGTTATTATAAATAAACCTATTAACCCTAATATAATATTTTGAGTAATAGTCTCACTTCCTTTCTTTATCTTTAGTTGAAATCATTATTTATGGCATCTTAAATAAATATATTACTGTAATATACTAAAAAATATTTATACATAATACGTTTTGGGATAATAAACAAGAAATGTCGTGTTGTCTCTTGTATTTCTGATAAGTACTTAATAATTTTCGATTTAACGATGAGAAAAATATAAAAAATATAATACTTCTATCCAATTTTATTCAACTATCAATATAGTATATAATAAAATGAATTTTTTTGCAAGATTTTTTTATATTTTTTATCTAGTAAAAATTATTATAGTAAATGCCATTGATAAATGTTACTTACAAATTTATAAAACATCAATTGAGTAAAACCAAGCTATTATGATATAATCTTGTATGTAATTCTTAACAATTAAAATATAAGACAGGTAGGTTAAATATATGAATATACTATCAGCTGAAAATCTGAGCAAAAGCTACTCTGAAAAACAATTATATAATGATATTTCATTTGGTATAGATAGTAAAGATAAAATAGGCCTTATTGGCGTAAATGGTACTGGAAAATCAACTCTTCTAAAAACCCTAGTAGGATTAGAGAGTCTTGATAGCGGTGTGATAACTATGAACAAGGATATTACTATTGGTTATTTGCCACAAAATCCTCATTTCACTGAAAATACTAGAGTATTAGATCAAATATTTAAATGGGATACTCCTATAATGAATGTGATAAGAGAATATGAGGACATTGTGCATAAGCTTGAAAAAAGCAATAACGATACTAATCTTCAAAAAAAATTGATTGAATTAAGCAATAAAATGGATGCACTAGATGCTTGGAAAATGGAAAGCGATGCAAAAAGCATTTTAAATAAGCTAGGAATACTTGATTATAATATGAAAGTTGATAAATTATCTGGTGGCCAGCGCAAGAGAGTAGCTTTAGCTGGGGCATTAATACAGCCTTGTGATTTGCTTATACTTGACGAGCCTACCAATCACATAGATGATATATTAATTAAATGGCTTGAAGAATATTTGCAAAACAAACAAAGTGCTTTATTGATGATTACTCATGATAGGTATTTCCTCGATAGAGTTACAAACCGTATATTGGAACTTGATAAAGGCAAACTGTATAGCTATAAAGGTAACTATAGTGTATATCTTGAAAAAAAGTCTATAAGAGAACAGGAAGCCATAACTAAAGAGCTAAAAAGACGTAATCTATTTAAAAATGAACTAGCATGGATTAAAGCCGGAGCAAAGGCAAGAACAACAAAGCAAAAAGCTAGAATTGACAGATTTGAAAAACTAAAAGAAGCAGAAATTGATATTAAAGAAGAAAATTTTGAAATTAGTGTGGGTTCTAGAAGACTTGGTAAAAAAATAATTAACCTCAATAATATCACTAAAAAATTTGGTGATAACCTAATAATAAATAATTTTGATTACACTATTTTAAGAAATGATAGAATAGGCATAATAGGAGCAAATGGTCAAGGTAAATCTACGTTGTTGAACCTAATTTCAGGCAAACTAAAACCTGATAGTGGTAATATTGAAATAGGCGATACTGTAGTAATCGGCTACTACTCTCAAGAAAACCAAGAGCTTGACGAAAGTTTAAAAGTTATCGAATATATTAAAGAATTAGCAGAGTATATAACTACAAAAGATGGTACTAAGATTACTGCTAGTCAAATGTTAGAGAGATTTTTATTTTCTAAAGAAATGCAATATACTCGTATTGATAGATTATCAGGCGGAGAAAAAAGAAGGTTGTATCTTTTAAGAGTTTTAATGAGTAATCCTAATGTTCTACTCTTAGATGAGCCTACAAACGATTTAGATATACAAACTCTATCTATATTAGAAGAATATATCAAGTATTTTGAAGGTGCAGTAATAACAGTTTCGCACGATAGATATTTCTTGGATAAATCATTTGAAAAAATCTTTGTATTTACTGAGAAAGGTAACATAAAGCAATATACGGGTAATTACACTAAAATTATAGAGCTAAACTCTAATACAGTTGGCAATAAAACCATGAAGGTCAAAGCTGAAAGACCAGAGAAAGAAAAAGCACCCCGATTTTCTTATAAAGAAAAAATCGAATATGAAGAAATAGATCAAAAAATAGAAACTGTAGAAAAATGCATACAAGATATTGATAACAAAATGAACAACTCTGCCAGCGATTTTATTAAATTGCAAGAGCTTTCTGAGAAAAAGGAAGAGCACGAAAATCAACTTGAAGTTTTAATGGACAGATGGGAATACCTTAACGAATTAGCCGAAAAAATTGAAGAGTATAAAAACAAACAATAAATATACAATTAAAAGGGAGCAAAGCTCCCTTTTAATATCTGTTAAAAAATCTTGTAAAATGACTATGGTTATTATATTTATCATCAGGTGGTGCTCTATTACCTACAAATTCATCTTGTACATGCAAATTTCTCAAGAGACTTTTTCACTTTTTTAATTAATCTCTTTATACACCTTTCCAACATTATTTTAGCGGTCTAATTAAATAGATATTAATACTAAGAAATTGATTTATTCAGGAACGTATACAAATTTTAGATTGTTACTATCATCTATCACTTCAGGATCATCTAACACCTTATGACAACCACAGCAGCACATAAAATCAACATATACTTCTAGTCCTAAATCAAATTTCTTTTGTAATTTTTTCATATAACCAACTCCTTTTATTTTTTTACTTTAATATTATGATGGTTTTAAAAGGAATTTTGTTCCAAATAAAAAACTGTCAAAATCTTTGACAGCTTTAGCCTATATAACTTGTATTCTTTTTATAATATTATTTAAATATTCCAAATGGTTTCCCAACTGGTAAAAATTCTTTTCCAAAGTGCCCATTTAGTACTGCTGCAGCAAATCCATAGAACGCTGTTATAGATATCGCAAGCTCTGAGTAAGCTGCTAATTTGTGCATAGCATGTTCAGCTATACCTAGTGTTGAAAAAGATAACCCTATAAACAGTAGGTCTATTAAAACGAATATAGTGAATAATACCTTGTGTGTCTCCATAGCTCCTATAGTCAATACTAAAGTAAGAATCAAATATCCTATAAAAGCAAATCCTAGCTGTTTACCATCTATTCCATCCATTAGCGTTTCTCCAAATACTCCAGCTTTTATCATCCAAGATGATGCAACTGCTAACCAGAATAAACCATATGCTCCAAATGCAGTAGCTCCAAATACATTGTTCTTTTTTGCATCATTTACACATGCATATAACTGTGCAAAACCTCCTAAAAATATAGCCCAAGGAATTATGAAAGCGGTTCCACTTGTCCAGCCTAGTTTTTGGCTTGATGCTACCAAGGTAACAATAGCTAGTCCAAATAATCCTAAAGCAGAAGGATCAGCAGTTATAATCTTAATTTCATTAGTTTGTTTATTGTTCACATTAAACCTCCTTAAAATAGTATACTGCGACATATTATCATATTTTTATACATATTTAAAGGTCTTTTTAGTATTTTATCAAATTTTTTTAGTCTTTATAAATACTCCTCTCGTAATATACGTTTAAATAAAAATAAATAATCAATTACAACTTTTTGGGACATATCCTTATTCATTTTATAAGTGAACAACAAAAATTATAGTAGCTCTCAATAATGTATTCTTGTCTAAATAATAGGCTATCAATAAATATGATAGCCTTAGATTCAATATACTAGTCTCTTAATATGTTAATATCTTCTCCATTTAAAACTTTATTTAAATTACGAACAGCACACATCTTACCACACATTGAACATGACTTTTCGTCTTCTGGTTTTGAACTTTCTCTGTAAGCCTTTGCTTTTACTGGATCTATAGCAAGCTCAAACATTTTACTCCAATCAAGTTGTTGCCTTGCAAGACTCATCTGGTTATCCCATTTTCTAGCACCTGGTAGCTTCTTTCCTATATCACCAGCATGTGCAGCAATTTTACTAGCTATGATTCCTTCCTTCATATCCTCCACAGTTGGCAAACGAAGATGCTCTGCTGGTGTAACATAGCATAAGAAGTCTGCTCCACTTGCTGCTGCAATTGCGCCTCCTATAGCCCCTGTTATATGATCATAGCCTGGTGCAATATCTGTTACCAAAGGTCCTAGTACATAAAATGGCGCTCCATGGCAAAGCCTTTTTTCTAATAACATATTTGCTTTTATTTCATCTATTGCCATGTGTCCTGGCCCTTCTATCATAACTTGAACATTTTTAGCCCATGCTCTTTTAGTCAATTCTCCTAATACAATAAGCTCTTTAACCTGACTTGCATCTGTTGAATCTGCTATTGCTCCTGGTCTACAAGCATCTCCTAAACTTATCGTTATATCATATCTAGCACATATTTCTAATAATTCATCGTAGTACTCATAGAATGGATTTTCTTTGTTATTAAGTCTCATCCATGCAAACATCAACGAGCCACCTCTTGAAACTAAATTCATAAGTCTCGGATTTCTTCTAAACGTATCCGCCGTTTCTTTGTTTATACCTGCATGTATAGTTACAAAATCTACTCCATCTTTTCCATGCTTTTCAACTACATCTAAAAATTCTTTTGCAGTTATATCCTTTAACTCTTTTTCGTAAAAACCTAAAGCATCATATACTGGTACTGTACCTATCATCGCTGGTGATATATCTACTAACTTTCTTCTGAATTCAGCAGTTTTTCCATAATTACTTAAATCCATTATTGATTCTACATTCATGTCAATTGCTACTTTTACTTTCTCTATTTCTCTCTCTATATCATAACTGTCCTTTGATATCCCTAGATTCACGTTTATTTTGGTTCTTAAACCCTCTCCCACTCCTTCCGGATTTATATTTACATGATTCTTATTTGCTGGTATTACTACGGTACCTTTAGCTATTTTATCTATCAGTACCTGCTCACTTATATTTTCTTTTTGTGCTACTATTTTCATCTCTTTTGTTACTATACCTTTTTTAGCTGCATCCATTTGTGTTGTATAATTCATATACTACTTCCTTTCTTTCTTTAGATTTGATTATAATGACTAATTAACATTGTTATTACTCTCCTTACTGTATAAATTAAAACTGCTATTAATAATTCTCTTTAATCCAAACATCTCTAAAACTATAAACGCTATTACTGTCCCACCAAAGGAACTTACCATGAATGGTATAACTAATCCATACACAGCTATTTCTTTACCCATAAGCAACTTTGCTATTGGATATGAAGCTATAGCACCTATGATACCTGTTCCTATTAATTCTCCTATAATAGCTATGTATATTTTCGGGAATCTTTTATATAGTAAGCTAGCCAATAACGCTCCAAACAAGCTACCACTAAATGCAAGCAAAGTCCCTAATCCTAAAATATTACGTAAAACTGATATTACAAACGCTTGTCCTATAGCATAATAAGGTCCTAATAAAACTGCTGATAACACGTTTATTAGATGTTGCCAAGGAAAACATTTAGCTATCCCAATAGGTATAGAATATGGACTTAAAATAACACCTATCGTGGCTAATAATCCGCTTAACATAAGTTTTTTATTTTTCATCTATGTCTCTCCTTCTTATGAAATAAATTTAGGCTTATACATGAAGTATTAGATATAGAAGTAAAGTGATATTATCTTTTATTTCTAAGCATTGTTTTTAGTATAACTTCAAAATAAAAAGCAATCCAAAAGGATTGCCTTAATTTTAATACATCATAAATAAGCTTTCCTCCGCTGGTACTAACCAGATCAGGTTAACAGGGTCAAAGAATACAGTTCTTTATCTCAGCTGACAAACATCAGCCCCCCTAGCCAAAAATTTAAATTAAATTTTAATCAGATATATCGTAACATAAATATAGCACTTAATCAATAGCTTTATTGTATGTTATTTTTTTACTACTATAGGAGATATCCTTACGCTTATTTCATTATATAACTTAAACAGTAGAGCAACTAGAATAATCCTAAGTATAATATGTATAAACGAAAGCATTAAAATAAAATACGCTATTGCCCCGCATAGCCCACATGCAACCATAACTATATTTGATTCCGTCAATTCGCTCCTACAATTACTACATTTTATAGACCACCTATATCTGTAATACATTTTTCTTTTTTGCGTAAAATCGATTGTCCGTTCTTTACATACAGGGCATTTATATTTTTTCATAACTCACCTTCCTAATTTTATAATGTATTATAAACTTTTTTTGTAATTATTTAGGACTTATTTATAGTAAAATTACTCATATCTAAATAGGAAAAGAATAAGTGGCGATATTTCATGAACAGGATAATGGTTATTACTGGTGCAAATAAAGGCATTGTCTATTACATGGTTATAAAATGGTTACAACAAGACAACAATGTTTCTTGATTCTTGAAACTCCTTTATACATACGAATATACACAATAATTACAAGATATTAAACAACAGCTAAGTAAAAAAAATTGCAACATAAATATATACTTATGTTAAAAAAGATATTTATAAGGACAATTGATACTGAGAAAAAAGAACTGAATTTGAAGATATGATAAATATACGGTGTTAATAAAGATCAAAAAAACCATTTGATTTAAGGAATTATATAAAACAAAAATAGGGCTGGGCATGAGATATGCCCTTTATACCCCTATTTCTTCATCACATAATCAATATAAGCTATTTTATACCTTTGACCTTTCCACTCTCTGTATATGACTCTTTTTTGCTTATATACTAACTCCATGCCATCAAAGTACTTATCTCCTTCATCATCTTCATAATAAGTATGTATGACTACCTTATCTCTTTCTTCTTGTTTGTATTCGTTATTTCCAATACATGTTCCTTCTCCGCACTCATCGTCATCTATTGATAACAAGTTAACATACATTAGTCCACCTGATTTTAGTACTCGTTTCATTTCGTTTATCGCTTTTTCTATATCTATCTTTTTCATATGGAATATTGAGTTCCATGAATAAACTGCCCCAAATGATTCATTCTCAAATGGTAGCTCTCTCATATCACCCTGCTCAATATTTAATGAAATATTGTTATTATCACCATATTTTTTCGCTTCTATTACTTCATTCTGGTCTATCTCTATCCCAGCAGTTTTATAACCATGTTGAGCAAACAATGCTAATGGAGGTAAATCCCCTCCTGCTCCACAGTCTAAAACGTTTTTAGAAATATTCTTTCTTTCACAAAACAATAAAAATTGATAGAGTGATGTTTGTCTAAATACTTTCAATGCATTACCTCCTAGTAATTAATATATATTCAATTTATCGTATCTACATATATTAATTGTACCGTATCTATATATATAACTAAATAAATTTCGTCATTAACCTCTTTCTATTAAAGTGATATCAATATGTAAGAAAATATTAAAATTTCTTAATAGGTTAAATATGCTTGTCCCAATATATCACTGGTATTTCTAAAATTTCTTCAAATCTTAGCTTTGCCATATTTATTGACTCTTCTCTAAATAGCCAATCATAACAATTTTCATAAGTTTATACAACACCAAATATTCATATTACTTTGTTATCTTTCTTTGATTCAATTCTTTTCTTAATAATTGCACCGCCAAATATAATTAGCGGCAATATAACCTGAAATACAGAAGCATAATATCGCCATATATAAAACGCCCAATCCACCATCTCTTCGAGATCATCGTATATAAGCTGCGATAAATTCACCATCAACAATCCAACAGGAATCACACAGAACTTGTAATCACTGTAATTAAACACTTTTTTGATACCATTACATGCTCCAAGCAAACACATGCAACATTTAATAAATCCTCCTGCTAAAAGATTGATTGAAACTATTATCTCTATCCGTTGTATGAAATGAAAAATATTAATCTTGTAGATAGTGCTATATGCTGGGAATGTCACAGTTTTATATTCAATTTCACCTAAAACTAAAATTTCACTCATTGTAACAACAAGAACTACAAGACCTCCTAGTAACAACCCCCAACTATAAATTTTATAGGAAGATTTTCTAACACCAAAAGCAGAAAAAAACAAAGTGAAAATAACTAACTCTGCTAGTGGGAATGTAAATACATCAAAAGCACCATCTAATACTGGATTGAATCCATTATATAGTACAGGCTTTAAATTATTAAAATGAAACATCGGTAATAGGAAAAATAAAGTCATTATTACTATTGTAATCATTACTATTGAAACAAGATTGGCCCATCTGCCTAACATTTCTATACCACTTTTTACACCCCATATAGCCAATATTCCACAACCTATCATCGTTGCTATGATAGGAGTCTCAGGCAAAGAAACTGTCCTTATAAATTCTCCAAAATTCCTCAAAATTAACGATGCTAAGTATAATGAAAACCATATGTATGAAATCGAGATTATTTTACCTATAACTTTTCCAAAAACATGCTCTATAATATCATATAAATCTTTTCCAGGGTATAAAGATAATGTCTTAGCATAAATCATCAACATTGGAAATACTAATGCCATTGCGATTAAAATAGATAGCCATGAATCTCTTCCTGATTTATTACCAATTCCCATTACTAGGGTACTTCCCATTATGAATAAAATCATAAGATGTATGCCTTGTTTATCACTTATTATTTCTTTTTTCATTAACTATCCTCCGAGGTATAATATCAACAGCAATGAGTCAAATATTATATATTTTGCGTCAAATTACCAATTTTATTCATATCTGCGAGATTATTGTGGTATTAAAAAAAGATGATTTCTACTCAAAGTAAATATCATCTTTTATCACATATCTTTATAATACTCTATTAGTAAATTATACTAACCCGAGTATCTTTTTAGCTTCATCTACGGTAGCTATTTCTCTACCAAGCTCATTTGCTATACTTACAACTTTTTTAACCAATAACTCATTAGTCGCATAGCTTCCATCAGGCATCTTTAATACATCTTCAAGACCTGTTCTTACATGACCTCCCAAGAGTATTGCCATTGTTATCATCTGTATTTGCGAGCGTCCAATACCACTTACATTCCATGTTGCTCCTTTTGGTAAACTGTCAATCATGAACATTAGATTTCTAGGTGTTCCTGGAAGAGAACCTGGAACGTTCATAACAAAGTTAAAATGCAACGGTCCTTTTAATATACCTTTTTTTTCTAATCTGATTGCATTGTGTATCATAGATACATCAAATGCTTCTATTTCTGGTTTTATATTATTATCAAACATTTTTTTAGCAAGTGATTGTATCAACTGTGGAGAGTTAGCATTTACACTTGATATAAAATTAGATGATCCTGTTGATAAGCTTGCCATATGAGCATTTAGATCAAGCATTTGCCCTCTCCAATCTATCGTATTCTCTCCTCCACGTGCTCCAGTAGATACTTGCTTTATGATATCTACATTTTCATTATCTAATCTATCTAAAACTTCTTTAAATAATTTTCTATCACTAGTCGGTTTTAAATCCTCATCTCTTACATGTATATGAGCTACACTCGCTCCTAATTTTTTACATACTTTTATATCATTTACTATCTCATCTATTGTCAGAGGAGAATGAGGATTTAATTCTTTTGTAGGGACATTTCCAGTATGCGCTAGCGTAATAATTAATTTTTCCATAACTCAAACAACCTTTCTGCTCATTATCTATAATCTAGCTACAAGCTAGAATTATTATTTTACTTCTTCACAAGTCTTCTTTATTCCAGCTTCTAACCTTTCAAATAATAAATCTATTTCTTCTTTTGTTATGTTAACAGGTGGTGCTATAAGTATATGGTCTCCTCTAACTCCATCAACTGATCCACCGCCAGGATATACTATCAATCCTTCATCCATACAATTATTTAAAATTTTACTTTTTACTCCAATGCTAGTATCAAAAGGCTCTTTTGTTTGTTGATTCTTAACAAATTCTATACCAATCATCAGGCCTTTTCCTCTTATATCTCCTACTATTGGATATTTGAATAAATCTTGTATCTTCTCCATCAAGTAGTCACCTTGCTTAGCAGCATTTTCTACGTATGATTCTCTTTCCATTATCTCTATAACTTTATTCGCTATCCCTGCAGATAATGGGTTTCCTGCATAAGTATGCCCATGCACAAAATGACCTGAACCTTCAACCATTATAGTATTGAATATCTTATCTGTACATATCGTAGCTCCCATAGGAGTATAACCACAACTCATTCCTTTTGCGCATGTTACGATATCAGGTACTATTTCAAAATGCTCTATCGCAAATTTCTTACCAGTTCTTCCGAAACCAGCCATAACTTCATCTACTATCAACAGGACATCATATTTATCACATATCTCTCTAACCATTTCAAAATATATCTTATCAGGATGTACTCCTGGTGCTGCAGATCCTACAACAGGCTCAGTTATAAATGCTGCTATATTATCTGCTCCATGTCTTAAAATTTCTTCTTCTAATGACTTAGCTGCTCTTATACTAGTTTCTTTTAAAGTCTCACAGTTCCATGGATTTCTGTAATGATAAAACTGTGGTATCTTAGGGAAATTAATTAACATAGGATCATATATTTTTCTTCTACCTGTAATACCTGTCATTGAAAGCGCACCCATTGTATTCCCATGGAATGAATTCCACTTAGATATAACTTTCCACTTAGTAGTTTTACTACCATCTCTCTCGATAAAATATTGTCTAGCCATTTTTATAGCTGTTTCAGTAGATTCTGAACCGCCTGATACAAAATAAACATGATTTAAATCTCCTGGTGCCCACTCTGCTACTTTAGCAGCACACTTTTCAATTGAGTCTACAGTCCATCTTGAAAGATGGGTAAATGCTATTCTCTCCATATGTTCTTTGGTAAACTCCGCAACTTCCTTATTTCCATGACCTATGTTTGCAACAGCAGAACCTGAACATCCATCTATATATTTATTACCCTCTTTATCATATAAATAGATGCCTTCTCCTCTTTCAATCATTGGGTAATGCCAATTTTGATTTCTATAAAATACATTATTTTTTGGCGCTTTGTTTAAACTCATTTTTCTTACCCCTTTCTATATATTTTTATGTTATTAGGCTATTTTATTATTTCTAAACATTCCACCGTTTTCAAATTTATCTCTGTCTAAATCTCCTTCCATACCAGCAACTGTAGTAGCAACAACTAAGTCACCTAAAGCATTTGTTGATGTATGTGCTTGATCCACTATTCTATAAATACCTGCTACAAGTGCTATTCCATCTAACGGTAATCCCATACCTGTTAATAATGCTATACTTATTAACAATCCAACTTGTGGAACTGCAGCACATCCTACTGACAGTAATGTTGCTTGCAATACTAATAACGCTTGCATTTTGAAACTTAAATCAATTCCATATATTTGTGCTGCAAATAATACTATGATACCAAAGTATATAGATGTACCATTCATATTAGCTGTAGCTCCTAATGGCAATACGAAGCTTGCATTTTCTTTTGGTATACCAAGCTCTTCATCTGCAATTCTCATTGTAACAGGTAATGTAGCCATAGAACTACATGTACTAAAAGCTACTAACCATGTTTGGAATGCTTTCTTGTAGAACTTGAGTGGATTTACTTTTCCAAATATGAATAAAACCAATGAATAAACAACTGCTATGTGTATAAAAGATGCTAAGTAATCTGTTATTATAAATTTAGATATTGGTCCAAATATTTTAAGTCCAAATTTAGTAGTAGCTTTTGCCATAAGTCCAAATACTCCGTATGGAGTTACTTTTACAACTATATCTGTTATCTTAAACATCACTTCTGATGCACCATCTACTAATTTAATAAGTTCCTTCCCTCTTTGTCCCATCATAAGTAGCGCCGCTCCTATGAATACACTAAAGGAAATAATGTGTAGCATTTTACCATCTGCCATAGATTCTATTGGGTTTTTAGGGAAAAAGTTTAATACAGTCTCTGCTATACCAGGTAACTCTTTAACCTCGATGCTATTTGTTATTTCACCCAATTGAATACCTGCACCAGGTTGTATTATTTGCGCTAATACAAGCCCTATTGTTACAGCACAAAACGCTGTTCCAAAGAAAAATACAATTGACTTAATTCCAATACTTCTAAGCTTTCTGATATCTCCTAAATTAGCAACTCCACTAATTATAGAGAAGAACACCAACGGTACAACAACCATTCTTATTAATCTTAAAAATAAATCTCCCATAAATGAAAATATAGGTACACATTTTGCAATGGTAGCGTTTTCCTCTCCACCTAAAGTACTAAATATAAATCCTATTAGAGCACCTAATATCAGTCCGATAAAAATCTTGTGAAATAATTTTATCTTAATTTTTTTCATATTCTACCCCCAATTCAAATTTTTCTTACTAACTTTTTTACTTTTGCAAACCTTTGCATTTTTTATCTTGTCCGGACAAACAAAAATATATAAATAAAAAAATCCAACACAAAATAGCATAAGCTATTAATGTACTGGATTTTATTTATTTCGCAACAATGGGATACATTATCACAATAAATAAAGCAGTTAACTTAGTTTTATTCTAAACCATTTTTCCAACTTTCATATTTTTCATATGTGCTTTTAAGAGCTACACAAACTGCTTTTCTAGACACTCCGTGAAATCTATTACTTATTTCATTTACTAAATTTTCTATATCATTTTTATGAAGATTAAAACCTATCATGATACTTTTGAGAAAATCTTTAGCTTCTTCTGTAAGAAGTGTAGATACTGCATCTTCTATAACACCTGTTTTAGTATTTATTATAAGTCCTACACCAACTACTCCATGAAGCTTGCCAGCAGAAATATTTTCAGGTAGCTTAGCATACGAAATAAAATAAACCGTGTCTTTATTGTACTTTCTCATTAATTTACCTCCAATTTTATATAAAAAAAACAGCACAATAAATTCATACTTAAGAGTATCATTCTGTACTGGATTCTATTCTCTATGCAATATTGGATTACAATACCACCGTGAACAAAGCAGTAATATTAAATTTTATTAAAAAAATCGTTTTCATGTCTATATTATATAACGCAAAACAACTTTTTTCAACAAATTTTTATAATATTCTTAATTTATTTTAATATTTATATTTCTCTTAATGTAGTTTATACTTAATATTATAGTATAAAATAAAATCGTAATCAATCCGGTTTTAACTGAAAGATGTGGTAAAAATGTATTTTAAAAAAATAAAATCTTACAGGTCTATTATGAATAAAAAAATTTTAGCTAATTGTATTACAATTATAAGGATACCTCTTGCACTCTTTTTATTTTTCATACGTCCATTTAGCATGCCATTTTATATTATATACTTAATATGCGGTCTTAGTGATATGTTTGACGGATATATAGCAAGAAAAACATGCACTGAAAGCATAATTGGAGAAAAGCTTGATTCAATAGCCGATTTTATAATGTTTACAGTAGTTTTTATAATTTTTAGTCCAATTATACTAATTACTAATGTAATAATTATATGGATTATAACTATATTCATTGTTAGATTAGTTTTGATTATTATTGCTTATATTAAATACAAAAAGCTTATGGCTCACTCTAGATTAAATAAATTCACGGGATTATTATTATTCTCATTTCCAATAGTATACATTTATACACAGAGTAATCTAGTAATATATATATTGTGTATTATAGCAAGTATATCAACTGTAGATGAATTAGTAAAACAAATCCATTCTACCTCATGAGGCAGAACGGACTACTATTCATCTAACTTAATTTTGATAGCTCCTAATTTAAATTTTCCATCATTATATTGTACCTCTACATATACCTCGCCTATATAAACTGGTGTAGTCCATGATTTTATAGATAATCCAAGACCAAATTTTGCAGTTATTTTCTCATCAATAATATCAAAACTGACCACGTCTCCTAAATAAGGCTGTTTTCCTATCTCTATATTTTTCTCTTGTATTTGTTGATCTTTTAAACTTATGCTATGTAATTTGTCTTGTAATTTAATGTTTACTCGTAACTCCCCTTTATCTATATACTGTTCAATTTTAATCATATTTTTTAGCTTAGAAATATGTTCTTTTATAGAAAAAGTATGTTCTTTTTTTGTAATTTGCTCGTTATCACATATTTCTACTATATGCAATTCCTCAACAGCGATACCGGTTCCTGATCCTATGTATAAAACTACAGCTAGCTCTTCGTCATTATCTTTATCAAAATCAGCTACCTCTAGTCTAGGTAATACAAACCTTGGTGTAATATATGACCAATCATTAT
This sequence comes from Abyssisolibacter sp. ZYX002, assembly GCF_056892235.1. Lineage (NCBI taxonomy): Bacteria > Bacillati > Bacillota > Clostridia > Eubacteriales > Clostridiaceae > Abyssisolibacter > Abyssisolibacter sp. ZYX002. Next base: position 135,349 of record NZ_JARMXH010000001.1, on the reverse strand, counting down.
AATACCCTGTACCATTTATGTACAAAACTACTCCCCTCGGCTTTATACCATATAGGTAAATATTTTTTTGTGGTATTGCTCCTATTAACGGTAAATCCAAAGCATTATATTCTTCAAATGATTGTATAACTTTTTTCTCTAATGTTACATAATCATTTTTACATAATTCATTTGAATATATCGAGCTTTCATTCATTAATACACAAGATACTAGTATTAACATAGCAAATATACCTATTATTTTTATTAGTGTTTTATTTGTTTTCAATTTTAACCTCCTAACAACAAAATCTATGTAATATTATAACATATTGTATTCTCTCTTTAAATACTACATGTTATAATTAAAGGAGCGTTTCAATAACAACCCAAGGTTAACTAATCATTTGGTAATTAACGTTCATTCCAAACACTTAACTGTAAATGTATTATCTATAAAATTTACGTAACACTATCTTTATATTTTAAAATTGATTTATACTGTTCACCATGATATCACTTTTTTATTGATAACAATAATTTATGAGCATCTCTATAGATTTCGTTTTTAGTACTTCCTAGTAATACGACTAATAGATCTTTTTTTAACCAGTTACTTCTTTCATATACCATCTATGTATTATATAGATATAGGCTGTTCGCAAATATGCAAACAACCTATATTTTCTTAATGCTCTCTTGTTTTATGGTAAACAGCTATCGTAAGAACAATTTCCCATTGAACAATTACATGTTAAGCCTCTTTTCGATGTTTTAACCGCTTTTACATTTTTAACATCTAAATTAAAATCATTATATTTACTCACAACTTCCCTCCTTTCATATTTTTTATTATGTTTAATTCTAATGCATTACTTAAATCTTTACTAATTAATTGAATTTTCTTTATATTCTGAATTATTTAACATTTATAGTATAATTTCCTTTAATTTTACAAAAATTATATATTTATTAATATATCGTAATTTTTTAATGTAATTTACTACATATTTTAAAATAGAATCCATATAAGTATTTCCATTATGTAGACATCCTTTTCTCTACTATCTTTTTATACATACTTAAAGGGCGTTTTGAAAACACCCCAAGTTTATCATTTTGTAATTGACGTTCATTACAAACACTTAACTGTAAATGTATTACCTATAAAATTTATGTAACACTACCTTTACATTTTAAAATTGATTTATACTATTCACCTCTGATATCACTTTTTTATTGATAACAATAATTTATGAGCATCTCTATAGATTTCGTTTTTAGTACTTCCTAGTAATACTACTAATACATCTTTATTATCTATATGAGCTGTAATTATCAAACTATAGCCACTTTCATTTGTATGTCCAGTTTTAAAACCAGTTACTTCTTTCATATACCATCTACTATCTTTTTGTATTAACATATTGGTATTTATCCAACTTCTATATTTAGGATCATTTTTATTGTATTGCTTATAATCCTTTATCTTAAAATTAGTAGTTTTAACTACATCCTTTAAAAAATCATTCTCTATAGCATTTGAAGCTATCAATGCTAAATCTGATGCAGTTGTATAGTGATTATCATTATGGTATCCATCTACTGTTATAAAATTTGATTGTTTTACCCCTAAACTTTTAGCCTTTTGATTCATTAAATTTCTAAATTTTTTTATAGCTAATTCTATGCTCATTTTATCATCTTGATAAGCTTTTCTAGCTGTGTTTACAGCTAAAACATAAGCTGCATCGTTTCCCGATGGCAACATCAGCCCATAAATCAAATCTTTTACTGTTATTTTTTCTCCATAATCTAAGCCTGCTCTACTTGCATTGTAAGCTATTTTATTAGCTTCATCTCCAACTCTTAGTACTTCATTTAATTTCAAATAATCTAATACTGTAATAGCAGTCAATGCTTTAGTTGTACTTGCAGGAAACATTTTTTTGTCACTTTTCTTGGCAAATAAAATATCTTTAGTTTTTAAATCTAGCATAATAGCACTCTGAGATTTTATATCAATATTATTATGTCTTTGGTATATGCTAATAGATTTTTCTACATCATCACTTCTTTCAATAGAATTTTCTTTATCAGTAACAACATTCTTATGTAAAGCTACACACATTGATATAATAAACGTAACCACTAATATCCATTTGCTATAGTTCTTGTTTTTTATTCTACTTCTTCTCATACTACTTCCTCCTATATGCTTTATTATTTACAAATAACTATAACAAATATCACATATTCGAAGATATATTTTATATTAACTAAATCTTAAATTTTTCTTAATTACATTAAAAAAGAGCGTCATATTGAAATGACACCCTCGGCCTATATACAAGATACATTTTTCTTACGCTTTAAACTTATACTCGTTTTTAATTTTATTTCAAAGTATGTTCTTTCAAACGTGCTACTAGCAGAAATTTGTCCATTATGAAGTTCAATTATATTCTTAGCTATAGCTAGTCCTAAGCCAGTACCTTTTTCACTCGAAGTTCTTGACTTGTCTCCCTTATAAAAGGATTCGAATATATTTGGCAAATCTTCCTTTGATATTAGGCTATCATAATTTATAACCCTAATAACAACATCTTCTTCTTTTGTAAAAAGCTCTATGTCTATAAATTTTCCATCTTTACCGTATCTGATAGCATTGCTTAAAAGGTTATCAAAAACTCTTACCAACAAATCTCCATTAGCTAATATAAATACCTTTTCTTTAGCTAACCTTAGTCTGCACCTAAGGTTTTTTTGATCCAATATTGGTGTAAACTCTTCAATAATCTGTTTTATAAATAATGACAATTCAATTTCTTCAAACTTTATTTTATTACCCCCAAAATTAATCTGCGTATACTCAAATAATTGCTCTATTAATTTTTCCATTTGTAATGATTTATTATATGAAATTTGGGCATAGTGACTAATTTCTTCTTTTGTTAAACTTTTATTATTAATTATTAAATCTAAATACCCATTTATTGATGTCAAAGGAGTACGTAAATCATGTGCTATGTTAACTACTAACCGTTCTTTACTACTTTTAGCATATTCACCAGTTTCAACTGCTTTTTTCAAGTTTGTAGCTGCTATATTCACGTTTTGTCCGATTTCTCCAATCCAATCATCAGATCTGACATCTATTCTGTAGTCAAATTTTCCATCTGCAATACTAGAAATTCCTGTACATATATGATCAAGCATCTTTACATATCTTTTGGTCTGAATAAGCAAAACCACTATAAATATTATCATAAAGACTACACCTATAACTGTATAATCTCCAATACTATGCCTCATATACTCTCTGATCTTATTTAGTGAATCTCCTATTTTAGCATTACTATGATAATACCATTGTGCTATGTAAAATATTAACCATGTAATAAATCCAGCAATTAAACTACTTGATATGAAAAACATGAATGTTTTAGACCTAAAGCTCTTAAATATATTATTACCTAACAATCTTATAACCCACCCCCCAAACAGTCTTAATGAATTTTGGCTTTCTAGATTTATCACCAAGCTTTTTTCTAAGATGTCTTATATGTACCATCACTGTATTATTTGATGCTTCATAATACTTTTCTTTCCATACCTTTTCAAATATCTCTTCACTAGAATATACCTTATTAGGCTTTAACATAAGCAAATAAAGTATATCAAATTCTCTTTTGGTTAACTCTATATTTCTATCATATAAAGTTACTGTATGGCTTTCTTTATTGACAGCGAGCCCATTTAGCTCTATTAGATTAGTACAGTCCTTTATATTCTGGTTTAATTTAATAAACCTTCTTAGTTGAGCCTTGACTCTTGCAACTAATTCGATAGGATTAAATGGCTTTGTTATATAGTCATCTGCTCCATACGTCAAACCTATAACTTTATCCATATCCATTGATTTAGCACTCAACATTATTATAGGAATATTGTATTTTTCTCTTATCATCTTGCATAATGCTAGTCCATCTATATTTGGCATCATGATATCCAATATTACTAAGCTTATATTTTCTATATTAATTATATCCATTACTCTTGTGCTATCATAACATTTAATCACATCATAGTCATTTGATAAATGGATAGCTACTAAATCAGTTATCTCTATTTCATCATCTACAACTAAAATCTTTAAATTATCAATCATATCTTCATTCCTTCAACTATAAAATCTTCAAATTAGCTAATTTAAATTATAATAGTACTTTCAATATTGTCTATACTAAAACTCTAGATTCCTAAAAATTTCTTAGGCCCTCTAGTTGTATATATCCATTCATCAAAAAAATCCTTTATTTCTGGACAATCACATAATTTAATATATTCATTGCACAAAATCTCCATATTGACAGCCTTATATCTATATTTAGATAAAAACAAATTAGTGGCATTGTCAAATTTCTCTTTCCCAACCATATTACAAAGTTCATGCAAACATAATGCTCCAATAGTATAACTAAGACCACCACATTCATACTTGCCATAGTCAATAATTGGCACTAAATTCTCATCAATCTTTAACTTATGATCAGTTTTATAGCTCTCTAACTCCTCTTTATACTCATCTTCACTTAATATATCTTCTAGTACTCTAAGAGTAAAATAATTAGTAAATGCTTCATCAAAAAACCGTATTCGCTGTGTCTCTTCATCGGTCTTCGCATTCCATCCTAGATGTATAAACTCATGTATTATCTCTCTCATTTTTCTTTTTGATGTAAAAGTTTTTTCATCAATATATACGCATGTATCTGTTGCAAATGAACCAAACTTATTTGGAATAGATACATACTTAACATTAGAACTTATTTTTCTTCTTCCAAATTGTTCATTCATAAATTCATGGGTTCTTTTTAATATATTGATTATTTGGGTAATGCTTTGTGTTGATACATTTTGAAAGAAGTAAAAATCTCCTACTGACAAACTTCTTCTTGTATACTTAGCAATAGCAAAACTCAAATCATTACCTTTAAAATTATAGATTTCTTCTTTATCAGTTGTAGTAGTTTTTATCAATTCTGATGGTGAAAGTACTAAATAATTTTTTGGTACAACCACTCTGATATCGAATTTTATATGGTTGTTCAGATATCTAATTATATCTTTAAAATCACTCAATGCAAATATAGGATAACAAAAAGTTTCCCAGCGTATAAACGTGAAATCTGCACTGACACTTTCTCTAACATACGGACAAAAGCCCGAAGTTCCATCAAGGATTCCTGTATATTTCATTTCTATATATTTGGTATCTTCTGGTAGTTTGTATTCATTTATTATGTAGTCATCTATTTTAGCTTTGTTCTTTACTTGTTTACTATCAATAGTAAACCCATCAATTTTTATTTCTTCTATAACAAAATCTCTATTCAATAAAAATTGTGTTATATTCAATTCTTTAGGCAATTCACCTTTAACAGTTGCATTAATTCTATTATCTGAAAAATCCAAGCAAAATTGTATCTCCATTAAGTCCCCCCCTTGTATATTTTGCTTTATAAATCTAAACATTATAGTACATTTAAACAAGAATAAATCATAACTTTTAACTCTGTAGCGTAGCCCATAATTAATATGAGCCTTCCACACACATCTAGAGGATGTCTTTCGACAACCTCTACTTTGATTTTCACTATTAATGTTTTAAAGCCAGGCTACTAATCTTTTTTAATAACTATATTTAAATCTAAAATGACCTTTGATTAGCCCATTTTCATAATAATACATTAGCATATCATCTTCACTTGCTCTGTTGTATGCGTTGTGAAGTACATATGGTACTCCGTCTCTTCTTCTTTCATCTGATATAATCGCCACATGAGATAACCATTTCTTATCATTATCTGTTAAAACAATTATATCCCCTGGCTGCCACTGCTTAAGATTTTCTTTATCTCTAGGTATAACCTCAGTAGTTAAGCTATTCATATGTCTTTTAAAATAAACATACTGATTAGGCACTCTTCTAAAATCAATATTTGAATCTATTTTATCTATTCTAAAGTAATCCTTTAGATTTCCTTTTATATCTTTATCCATATTATCCTTTAGATTGAACCCTGCATTAAATAGAGCTCTCCATATCACATCTGTACATACTCCTTCTGTAGTTGGAGGATATCCACCTTTATAATATTGACTTCTATATTTTGTCTTGTTTGCTATCTCTTTTCTAGCTCCTTGTATAATATCATCCATATCATTTAAGCCATCGTTATCTAGATCACTTTTTACAACTATTTTATCTATTTCTATTTTGGGCATAAAATAATACAACACATCTCTTCCATATATAGCATAATTTACGATAAAAAAAATAATACCACTTAACATTATTAAGCTAACTATTATAGTTGATTTTTTAAATTTTTTCATTACAACACCTTTTATTAAATATTTGTTTTATTTTATTATATCATAATAATGTATTTTTATATTCTCTCAAAAATCATTATTATGATTGTATCATTTATTTAAACATTTTCTACAAACACTCTACTGATTAACACTAATAAAACGTAAGTTTGTAGAACCTATCTATCAATACAAAAAACTCCAACATGATAGGATTAATGAACCTTTTCATGTTGGAGTTATAATTTCTTATTGTACTTAATTTATATAAGTTAAATCAAATTAGAATTAGTATAATTTTGCCTCTTTATCTTTTTCCATTGCACTCACAACATCTGCTTTGATTCTTACAATATTACCTTTTTTATCCTTTTCTACATTTTCAGGATTATAGAATACACTGATTAAATAATCTTTTGGAAATCCTATTTTTTTATTGCCATCTAAATCATCTGTGTTAATAACGATTTCTATTTTCCCTTCTAATCCAAAAATAGAATTTGTTTTAACAATACTAACCAATTTGTCTTTTTCATTTTTCTCTGTTGTAAATGAAATTATCTTTCCTATAAAAAGTTCGCCTGTATCATCTATGACTTCTGGCATTTGCTCTTGATCATCTATGATTATCGGCATTTGCTCTTTATTGTCTTTTGATATTTGATTATCTTTAATATAGATATTATCTTCCATATCTAGTGAAGCCTTTTGATTTTTTTCCATAGCACTTATCACGTCCGCTTCGATTCTTACAACTTTACCTTGTTTATCCTTTGCAACATTTTTGGGATTATAGAACACACTGATAATATAATCTTTTGGGAACCCTATTTTTTTACTATTATCTAAATCATTTGCCTTAACAACAATCTCAATTTTTCCTTTTAATCCAAACAAAGCATCAGTCTTTACTATATGAACCATTTCTCCTTTTTTATTTTTCTCTGATGTAAAAGATATTATCTTTCCTATAAATAATTTTTCAGTAGCATTATCATCTATGATTTTTGGCATTTGTTCTAAGTTATCTGGCATTTTGATAGCTCCATTATTAAACATTATTTTCTTTGTTACATGTTTATTATCTTTAATATTAGAAGATAATCCCTTTGCTCCAGCTTGAACTCCACTTCCTACCATCGTTGCTACTATTCCTGTTATTAAAAGCGTCGATACTATTTTATTCATTTTTATCTTCCTCTCTTCTCTACAATTTTTTGTTATGATATTTATCATATCTATTAAACGTATCTTAACATTAAAAAGTTCCATTTTTTTTATAAAAAAAATGAACTTTCAAAGAAAAGCAATCCATTAAACAGTTCATTCAATATTGTAGAAAACATCACTTAATTTTCTCATTTATTCCACTTGATAGCAAATCATAGAACTGTTTAAGTTCATCTTTGCATTTTGGGTCAAGATTATGCCATCTCACCCCTTGTATAGCTCCCTCTAGAGCTCTAAGCATATTTATTCAACCAATTCCACCATTTGCTGATGTTATCATTTTAAATACTTTTTTACTCCCTAATTTCTTTAGCTCGCTAGGTGAATTAACACCTACCTTAAGCATATTTTCCTCTAAAGTCTTACCTATATTAGGTAAATCTCTTAGTTTATTCATTTTTTCTCTCCTTAATTATTAATGTATTTATAGAATACCTACAACTCTATAAACCACAACATTTTCATTTCCTGCTTCATTATATATTTCAAATAAATTACTATATATTTTATTCTACTATATTCTTGATATTCCTTTAACGTAATTTTCCATTAAATCAAAATCATCCGTAAAAACGGGTGGTTTAGGTTGATGACAAAGTCATCTAAATAGCAGACTGTAGTAAGAGTTCAATATCAAGGCATGTTAAAATTGAGTAGCAGAGCTTACTTAGAGGTAAGTGAGCAACGAAAAATATTTTACTTGTTAATTTTAACAAGTCTATTATGAACTAATATAATTATTGCCTAGTTTTTAAGATTATTAATAACTTATATTATAAAGTACCTTGTATTATTAAGTACTTTATGTTACTATATACTCAGGTGATGCAAATGGAGATAAGCAAGGAAGTATTAAAAGGCTATATAGATACTATTATTCTAAGTATAGTTAATAAAAATGATTGTTATGGCTATGAAATAGCAAAGACTGTACGTGATAATAGCAATGGCTCTTTCGAGCTAAAGGAAGGTACTCTATATATAGCACTAAAAAGACTAGAGAAAAATGAATATATTAAGTCATACTGGTATGACGGTATTAGTAATGGTGGTAGAAGAAAATACTACAAGATGACTCAAAAAGGCATTATATTCCTTGAGTATAAGATTAAAGAGTGGGAATATATGAAGGATATTATTAATAATTTTTTAGGAGGTTATTTGATTGATTACAAAAAATAGTGAAAATTCTCTTATGCGTTATGTAGATGAGATATCTGCGAGAATGGAATTAGAAGGTATGGAAAGAAAAGATTTTGAGGAAGAAATGTTAGGGAACCTTAAAAGTAGTGTTAATGAATTAATATCCGAAGGATATGATGAAAAAGAAGCTGTCAAAATAGCAATCGAACGTTTCACTGACGATAGCTCTTTTGATAACTATAGTAAAAATGATAAACATAAAGTTAACCCTAAGGAATTACCTGCGAAATTATTTAGCCAAGTAATGGCTATGATTATTTCTATAACTGCTGTTTCAATGTTTGTACCACATCCAATTAATTATTTAGCAATACTTGGGATTGTCGCAGGCTTAGGTTATTCAATAATCAATACTTTGGCTAACAGCAAATAGCTATATATTATATAATAATTTAGGGAGGTAATTATGAAAAATCAAAAACTTATCGGTGCCGGATTAATAGCATTAGGTATAATTTTTCTAATTGGATTTCATTTTAATTTTGAAGGTGTATTTACATTAAGTGGAGCTGTAGTATTTTTAGTATTCTACTGGTTAAAAGGAGGTAATACTCGTTACAGAAACGTTGGTTTCTTAATTTCTGGAGTTATTTTTTTACATATAACAGGTCTTATAGTTATAAACGAAAATGATTATTTGATTTACTTTGAAGCTTTGTATGGTTTATTAGGTTTAGCTATATCGTTCTTCTTGGTATTTATAATTCATACAAATTTCTTTACTTATAGTTCATGGGGGAAACGATATTGGCCTCTTATAGTATCAGCTTTTTTTGGCTTTTCATCTATAATAGTTCTATTTGATGAGTACATCAAGATTGGTATAGGCGAAGAATTGTTAAGATATGGTATTCCAATCTTACTTATTATATCTGGAATAGTTATCCTACTAAAAACAACTAAAACAACTAAAAATAATGACAAAGATAAACCGTTTTAAAATGAGGGATGCCTTTGTCATCAAGATAGCAGGCTGTAGTAAGAGTTCAAGTTCAAGGCATATTAAAATTGAGTAGCAGAGCTTACTTAGAGGTAAGTGAGCAACGGAAATTTTAACTACAACGTAGAAATTGGGCTTTTGTCTACAGTGTGAAGGGATGTCTCGTGACATCCCTTGTCTCTATTTAATTTAATTATAAACTTTTCTCTTCTATTAATTCATTATATACCTTGTCTATTACTTCATCAGTAATATGTATGTCATTCCAAAGTTCTTGAGCTTTTACCGCTTGACCTACTAGCATATATAATCCATTTACAGCCTTGATCCCATGATTTTTAGCATACTTTAATAATAAAGTTTCAGTAGGATTATAAATCAAATCTACTACTGCATCAAATTTTGATATGTCTTCCTCACAAAGAGATGATCTATCAGTATTTGGATACATACCACATGGTGTTGTATTAACAACTATGTCTTGCTTATTTATATTTTTTATATCATCATATGATATAATTTTATAGTCCTTGAATTTAGCTTTTGCTGTATTTTCATTCCTGCTTACAATAGTTATATCTCCTACTTTTTTATCAATTAGATACTGTAATACTGCCTTTGCTGCCCCACCCGTTCCTAATATTACAGCTTTTTTATCTTGAATAGCAACATTAAATTTGTTTAACATAATTCCAAATCCAAAATAGTCTGTATTATAAGCAATTGTCTTATTATCCTTAAAACATATTGTATTTATAGCACCTATCTTTTCTGCTTCCTCTGATATAGCATCTAGATACTTTATGATATCTACCTTATACGGAATGGTTACGTTTACTCCTTTTGCACCTAATGCTTTCAATCCATATACTGCATTTTTTAAATCTTCTTTATTTACTTCAAATAATTGATAATGTCCTTTTATATTAAGCACTTTAAATATTAATGAATGTATCACTGGCGAAAAACTATGTCCTAGTTTCTCCCCTATAAGACCAAATAGATGATTCATTGTATTCCTCCCTTCACATTAAGGCTTATTTATACTTTATGGCTCTGATAATTTCCCAAAAGTCTAAAATAAGTACTATTTTCCTTAATAGCTTCAATAGACTGTTTTACAGCATCGTCATTTAAATTACCGCTAAAGTCAATATAGAATAAATACTCCCATGATTTATCTACAATTGGTCTTGACTCAATTTTCATCATATTGAGATTGTTCTGTGTGAAACTTTCTAATATTTTATATAATGAACCCGGTGTATGAGCAGATGTAGTTATTATACTAATCTTATTAGAAATATCGTTATATTCTAATCTTTTACCTATAATCATAAATCTAGTATGGTTATGTTTATTATAATTTATATTTTCATTAATTATTTCTAAATCATACAATTGCGCCGCTTTTTTGCTACATATTGCAGCCTTGTTCTTAGATTGTTCTTCTTTTATATATTTCGCACTTATAGCTGTGTTCTTGTAAGGTATCCGTTTAAGTCTTGGATGCTCTTTAAGGAATTCACTACATTGTTTAAATGCTTGTGGGTGTGAATATACTTGATTTATGTCTTTAATTTCAGCGTTTTTTAACGCTACAAGGTTATGTTCAACCTTTATACATCTTTCTCCTATAATATAGAATCCATATTTTTTTAGGAGATCATATACTTCTGCTATCCCACCAGTAGAAGAGTTTTCTATTGGAAGTACACCATAATCTATTTCGCCTTTTTCAATAAGTTCAAATACTCCTTCAAATTCTCTTACATTAAACATCTTTACTTTATCCGTAAAATGCTCTATTAACGCTTCTTGGCTAAATGAACCTGGCTCCCCCTGATATCCTATTCTTAAATGATTAGCCACTTCATCTAAATGAATGTTATTCTTATGATTTGACAAATCATTCTCTGGTTTGTTATTTATATTCTTTCGTTGTATGTCTTTACTTATTTCCATCATCTTGTTTAGAAATTCTTTAGCCTTGTTTACAAAATCTTTATTCTTAAGCCTCTTAGTGTTTTTATTTATAACTTCTATCTCTCTAGACTGATTTAACACAGGTACATTGTTTTTCTTTTTAAATTCACCAATTTCTATTACCTTTTCCATTCGTTTTTCGAATAAAGCCACAAGTTCTTTATCAATCTCATCTATGTCATTTCTCAATTTATCTAATTCATTCATAGCAACCCACCCTTTTCCATCATCAAGTCTAGTAATACTAATGCAGCCGCAGCTTCAACAACTGGTACTGCTCTAGGTACTATACATGGGTCATGACGTCCTTTAGTGCTGAGCTCTGTGTTTACACATTTGGATATATCTACAGTTCTCTGTTTCTTACCTATGGAAGGTGTAGGTTTTATCGCAACTCTAAATATTATTGGCATTCCGCTTGTAATACCTCCAATTATTCCACCGTTATTATTTGAATATGACTTTATATCACCATCACAAATATATAACTCATCATTCATTAGAGACCCTATTGATTTTGTCATGTCAAAACCCATACCAAACTCTACCCCTTTTACTGCTGGTATTGAAAAAAGTAACTGCGCTAACTTGCTTTCAACTGCACCAAAAATAGGTGTTCCTATACCTACCGGTACATTTAAAATAACTCCTTCAATAACTCCTCCTACTGAATCTTCTTGCTCCTTAACTCTTACTATATACTCAATCATTTCTCGTCCCTTGTCATCGTCCAAAACACTAAATTCCTTATCACTTAACCCTTTTATTATTGAACTATCTATATTCACAGGATTAAAAGATTCTTCTTCTATTACTCCAATGCTTTTTATATGACTTGCAATCAAAATATTCTTTTTTCGAAGTATCTGCTTTGCTATAGCTCCTGCAAATACCAACGGAGCTGTTAATCTTCCCGAGAAATGACCTCCACCTCTATAATCATTAAAACCTGCATACCTTACATATCCAGTATAATCTGCATGTGAAGGTCTCAGTATAGATTTTGTAGCCTCATAATCTCTGGATTTTTGGCTTGTATTAAATATAACTGAAGTAAGTGGAGTTCCAGTAGTTTTTGAATTAAAATAACCACTCAATATATCAAAGTTATCTCCCTCTTTTCTAGGAGTCGATACATTATTTCTTCCTGGTGCCCTTCGCATCATCTCTTTCTTAATATGTTCTATGTCTAGCTCTATCCCCGAAGGTAATCCATCAATAACAACACCTATAGCTTTCCCATGGGATTCACCAAAAATTGAGATTTTAATATTTTCACCCCATATACTACTCATCGATTCTCCCTCCTAGACTCTTGAAGTCCTCCCAAAAATTCGGATATGATTTCTTTACTGCATCACTACCAGTGATTATAACAGGTTTTGTACATTTAATGGAGGCTATTGCTAGTGCCATAGCGATTCTATGATCATTCCAACTATCCACCATTCCTCCAACCAAACTATCCTTACCTTCAATCAACAACCCATCCTCTAGTTCTTTTATATTTGCACCAATTTTATTTAACTCTGTTGAAATTGCTTTTAATCTATCAGATTCTTTAATCCTTAATCTCTCAGCCTTTATTATTTTTGTAGTCCCATTACTTACTGATGCAAGTGTTGCTAAAATAGGTACTAGATCAGGGCATTGTGATGCATCTATTATAGTGCCTACTGTCTGTGATTCGTTAACCTCTATAACATCTTCTTTAATGTTAAGATTACCATTCATTCTTTTAACAATTTCTACTACTGCCTTATCCCCTTGAAGAGAGTTGATATCCAAATCTTCACATTTTATCCTGCCACCAAACAAACCTGCAACTATCCAAAAAGCGGCTTGAGAATAATCTCCTTCTACCTTATAATCTCTTGCTTTATATTTTTGGTTTCCTTTTATATAAAACACTTTGTAGTCGTTGTTTTCAATTTTTATGTTGAACTTTCTTAATATATCTAAAGTTAAATCAACATATCCCTTTGACTCAAGCTCAGTTGTTATCTCTATTTTAGAATCTTCATCTAATAGTGGTAAAATAAACATCAGTCCTGTTATAAATTGAGAGCTAATATTTCCTTTTATTTTAAATGTACCTGGTTTAATCATTCCATCCACTATCAACGGAAGCTTACCGTCTTCATTTTTATAGTTTATATTTTGTTCATCAAAAATCTTATAATAAGTATCTAATGGTCTTTCTACAAGCTTTCCTCTACCAATAAACTTCATCGGTTTATTTACTACTCCCGCAAAAGGTATTAGAAATCTAAGAGTAGATCCTGATTCTTTACAGTCTATCTCACTTTGAACTGCTTTTATATCAGAAATCCCTTTTAGCTTAATACTATGATTTTTTTCATGTGATTTAGAAACTATGCACTGTATACTCGTCCCTAAAGCTCTCATCCCTTCCATTGTAGCTTTAATATCATCTGAAAAAATCAAATTATCTATTTTACTTACTCCTTCAGCAAGTCCTGCTGAAATGATTGCTCTATGACTAAGACTTTTTGATGGTGGAATATTTATTTCTCCGCTTAGTTTTTTTGGATATATTTTTACACAGCTCACCTATACTCTCCCCTTTCAGGTCATTTCCCTATATATATGTTTTTATATCATTTTTACTTATTTTTTTAATAAAAGATTCTCCTATTTGTTTTAATAATATTATATTTAAACTATCACCCTTATTTTTCTTATCAAGACCTATAGTTTTTGCGAGTATCTCGTTATCCATCTCTGGCATTTCATATGATAAATTGAATTTTTTGATTATTTCTTCGAGAAGCTTAGTAGTTCCTTCTATAGTCATACCCATATCTTCGCTCTTTTTAGTAATATTGTACATACCTATTGCTACAGCCTCACCGTGAGTATACTTGTTATAATCATAGTATTTTTCTATAGCATGCCCTAAAGTGTGTCCAAAATTTAAGAGCATCCTTTCTCCATCATCTTTCTCATCTCGCTCGACTATATCCCTTTTTATCAAGCAACAATTTTGAATGATTTCTTCCATATTATTAAATAGTTCCTCTTCTCCTTTAATTTTCATTAGTTTATTAAACAATTCTTCATCTCTTATACATCCATATTTTATTACTTCAGCCATCCCGTCATATAAGAATCTTTTATCAAGTGTTTTTAAAACCTCTGGGTCAATAAACACTACCTCAGGATGATAAAAGCTACCAACAAGATTTTTACCTTCTAGTAAATTTACTGCAACTTTACCACCTACGCTACTGTCAATCTGAGCTAGAAGAGAAGTAGGTACTTGTATGAATGGTATTCCTCTAAGTAACGTAGAAGATACAAATCCTGCTAAATCTCCAACAACTCCTCCTCCAAAGGCAATTATCATATCTCCTCTAGATATTTCAAAGTCTAAAAGTTCCTTATATATATTTGTGGCAATATCTAGTGATTTGCTCTTTTCACCAGGCTGAATCACAATGGTTTTAGTTTCAAAATCATGGTTAGTCAAAGAGTTAATCATTTCTTCACCATATAACTTCTCAACATTTGAATCAGTTATAATAGCAATTTTTCTATTGTTGTATATTTTTTTTATTTCATTACCTATATTCTTTAAAATCCCTTTTTCTATAATTATAGAATATTGTTTTTGTGGAAGCTTTACTTCTAAAATAGACATATTAGCTTATTTCCTTTCTTTTTTGACTGCCTTTTGTAAATAGAAAATTTAATTTCTCTTTATCATTACTTATAATAGCCTTTTTAAAATTTGCTATGCTATTTTCAAATATTTCGATTTGCTTAAGTATATTTACACTATTATCCATAATAAGCTCTTGCCAAAGGTCTGAATTTATTATTGCCACTCTTGTAGCACCTTTATAGCTTCCTGAGACAAAACGCTTAGTATCTAGTCCTCTATTAGCGCAGTTGATTAAAGCTGAAGCAATTATATGAGGAAGCTGACTTGTATAAGCAATAATCTCATCATGTCTTTTTGGCTCTAATTTTATAATATTTGTACATCCAATCAACCTTATGATTTTTTCCATCTTTTCAATATTATCTTTCTTGTTTTCATTAATAGGTGTAATTAGATAATTTGCGTTATTAAAAATATTTTTATCAGCATACTCTAATCCCTGGCTTTCTCTCCCTGCCATTGGATGTCCTCCAATAAAATCTAAATCATCTCTGATATCTTTGTATATTTCTTTTATTAGTTTTTCCTTTATACCAGCTGTATCTGTTATAATTGCACCTGACTTAAAACTATCCATATTGTCCTTTACAAATTTAACGGTTAATTCTGGATATATACATGTAATTATTATATCAGATTTTTTTAAAGGAATCTCAGGATTAATATATCCTTTATCTATTATTTTCATTTCCTCAGCAGTTTTTATTACATCTACATCAATATCTATTCCCCAAATATTTTTAGGATTCAGCTTCTTTAGAGCCATTGCAAAAGAACCTCCAATAAGCCCAAGACCTACTATCGTAATATTAAAGTCTAATTTAGACAAGAGCACCACCCCTATATTTCTTTATTTTCTATATTTGCAAGTTTCTTTAATTTGCTTACCAAATCATTAAATCTCTCTGGTGTAATTGATTGCTGACCATCACATCTTGCATTTGCAGGATCATTATGGACTTCAACCATTAATCCATCTGCCCCTACTGCTAAAGCTGCTTTTGCTAACGGCTCTACTAACCACCATAACCCTGCTGCATGACTTGGATCTACTATTACTGGTAAATGGCTATGCTTTTTTATTACTGGTATAGCACTAAGGTCTAATGTATTTCTTGTATATTTTTCAAAGGTTCTTATTCCTCTTTCACAAAGTATAACATGCTCATTTCCCTCTGACATAATATACTCTGCAGCCATTAGTAACTCTTCGATTGTAGCTGACATTCCCCTTTTTAGTAGAATAGGTTTTTTTGTTTTTCCAACTTCTTTTAACAAATCGAAATTTTGCATATTTCTTGCACCAATTTGAATTACATCAACATCTTCAACAAATCTTTCTATTTTATCAGCAGACATAAGCTCTGTGACTATTGGAAGCCCCGTCTTCTCTCTAGCAAGTTTAAGAAGCTCCAATCCTTCCTCACGCATACCTTGAAAACTATAAGGAGATGTTCTTGGCTTAAATGCTCCTCCTCTTAAAAAGCTCGCTCCACTTTCTTTGATCTCTTCAGCAATGCTTATTAGTTGTTGCTTGCTTTCAACAGAGCAAGGCCCTGCTATAATAGAAAACTTACTTCCTCCAATCTGCTTATCTCCTATTTTTACAATTGTATCCTGAGGATGAAATATCCTATTTGCCTTTTTATAAGGTTCCTGAACAAATATTACTTTCTCCACATCTCTATTAGCCTGTATCTGAGACCTATCAATCTTACTTGTATCACCTACTAGTCCAAATACACTATAATTTTCACCTACTATTTCATGTGTTTGGCAACCTAAGCTTTCCATTTTATTTTTAAGTTTATTAATCGTTTCTATCGATGTTTTTGGCTTCATTACAATAATCATTTTTGTCTTCTCCTCTCATAATTAACTTCTTTATCTATCGTTCCCATGGGTTTTATAAACAAATAATATTTTCTGCAGAATATTATATATAAAAAAAAGAAGACTCGTACTAATGAGTCTTCTTGGTTTACTATATATGTTTAATAAAGGTCTATATTTGATAATTTATACCTTTAAGCCATATGCTAATAAATATTTACTCCTATTCTCATTAGAAAGATTTTTCCATATTTTATTACAAAACAAATAACCAACGCTAAAATAAAAGTAAAAATAATAGCCCCAGTAAAAAGCAAAAAAACTATAATATTGTTTTGCACTCATCTTTCTAATAAGTTTTTCCATTTTTATTTCCTCCAAGTTTTATATGCAAATGCATCTATAAAATCAAATCATTTTTTTTATTTCATAAAATTTATATTGAAATTGATTATATCAGATAAAAAAAAGAAGTCAATAACTTTTTAAAAATTTAAAAACTTTTTTAATTTATAAAATATTTTTAACACGATTAGAAAACAAATAATATTTGCTCTTAGTAAAAGCTATCATCTGCATTACACCTAAGTATAATTATCTATAATAGCTCTAGTTTTACACTAATTATCCAAAAAACCCAACTGTTTTTCCACAGTTGGGTGAGGTTGATGACAAAGTCATCTAGATAGCAGACTGTAGTAAGGGTTTAATTTCAAGGCGTGTTAAAATTGAGTAGCACAACGTCACTGAATTATTTTCCTTATTAATTACTAATATTTTAATTTTAAAGAAACTCAACCTCTTCGCAATATTGGATCATTTTTCTAATATGGTCTTTATCTAAACGTAACCAGTCAAATCCTAAAGCTTTTAAATGCATATTCGTTTTGTCAGACGTATTTACAAAATTAGTCTTATCATTAATATCAAACAACTCCGAATGTAGCAAGAAATCTTCTATATGTTTTTTTACTTTTGGATT
The DNA here is from genome assembly GCF_056892235.1 of Abyssisolibacter sp. ZYX002. Taxonomy (NCBI): domain Bacteria; kingdom Bacillati; phylum Bacillota; class Clostridia; order Eubacteriales; family Clostridiaceae; genus Abyssisolibacter; species Abyssisolibacter sp. ZYX002. The sequence continues at coordinate 117,127 of NZ_JARMXH010000001.1, read as the reverse complement.
ATTATAATTATCATATAAATAATCTAAAAACAATTCTGTTTCCATTTTATTGAGTTTGTAGCTTAGTTCTGCTTGATTTATGAAATCACCAATCTTAGCTATGCTTGCTGTATTTGGATTTGACAAGTGATAAATCTCATTTATAGCTCCTTTTCTATTATAAAGTAATACAAATGCTTTGCGGACATTATCTACAAACGAAAAATCATATGAGTTAATATTTAAGGAAGGTACTGCTCCAATCTTCATCAAAGATTTTATCAAAGTATAAAACGCATTATCTTTTATATTTTCTTGGAACTTCCCTGTATCTGAATTAAACATTAGATTACCTATTCTGAATATACTTGTGTTTATTCCTTTATCTCTTGCTTCTATCACTAATTTTTCTGCTAAGAACTTTGTCTTTACATAAAAATTTTCTATCTCTTGACCCATGTCACAATCATACTCAGTAAATAGAACTATTTCTTTATCATTTATTTTTCCTGATGCAACACTCATTGTTGAAATATGTTTTAAATCTTTTATTTTTATATTAAGGGCAAAATCAATTAGTCTCTGAATACCAGCTACATTTATCTCATAAAAATCGCTATAAATTCCATAGTGTTTAACATTTGCTGCTGCGTTTATTATACAGTCAATTTTCTTACTTAATTTATAATAAATCTCTTCTGGTATACCAAATCTATCTTTAGTTAAATCTCCATTGATTATAATTATTCTATCCTTGTATATCTCATAAAGATTTTCACCAAAATAAAACTCCATTTTATCTCTTAATCTTTCTATAGCCTTGTCTTGATTTTCCCCTCTCATCAACGCGAAAACTTTACAATTTCTTGATGTTTTAAGAATTTCATAGAGCAAATTTACGCCCAAATAACCAGTAGCTCCTGTTAATAGGATGTTCTTGTATTTAATTTGCTCATGGATATCTTTATAATCAAATTTTCTGTTTATTTCTCTGTATCGATTGTATTCTTCTTTTGTATTCTCTGATAAATCTCTATTGTCACTATCTTTGTATACCTCTTTAATTTTACAAAATTTGTCTTTTAAATTATCTTCTTTCAATGTGAGTCTTTTTTCTAACTCACTAATTGTAGGATACTCAAAAATATCATTTGTATTTATTTCAAAATCAACTGCTAAACTCGAAACTACTCTAATAGCTTTTAATGAGTTCCCTCCAATTTCAAAGAAATTATCATTTATACCTACTTTATCTATACCTAGTTCCTTTTGCCACAAGTTTGCTATTTTATGTTGCATTTCGTTTGTTGGTGGTACATATTTTACTCCAGTATTTAATTTACTGCTTAGCTTGGATAAAGCTTTCCTGTCAATTTTACCAGTCGGCGTCAATGGCATCTTATCAAGCTGTACAAAGTAAGACGGAATCATATAATCAGGTATTTCCTTTAGAAGCTTTTCTCTTAATTTATGTACTGTAAGATTTTCACTTGCTATTACATATCCACATAAATATTTGTTTCCCGATTCATCTTCTTTTGCTAATACTACTGCTTCTCTAATCATCTCTTGTTTTAGAAGAAAACTTTCTACCTCCCCTAACTCTATTCTAAAACCTCTTATCTTGACTTGATAATCTTTTCTTCCTAAAAACTCTATATTACCGTCAGGTAACCATCTTGCTAGGTCTCCTGTTTTGTACATTTTTGTTCCTAGTGCAAATGGATTATCTACAAATTTCTTAGCTGTGAGCTCTTGTCTATTTAAATACCCTCTAGCTAATCCATCTCCGCTAACACACAACTCACCATAACAACCTATTGGTTTGAGCAAACCGTTTTCATATATTATATATGCATATGAGTTAGACACAGGCTTACCAATAGGTATAGAAGTATTGCATTCTCTTTCAAGAGAATATGTTGTTGAAAATGTTCCATTTTCTGTTGGTCCATATGCATTAATTATTTTAAGCTCCTTACAATTTGTCCTTATCATGCTAGCATGCTTTGGAGATAATACATCCCCACCTACTAGTAGATACCTTAAATCTTTAAACAAATCTACATTTTCCTCTGCCATTTGGTTGAGTAACTCTGGAGTGGAAAATATTATTGTAATGTTGTTTTCCACTATATATCTATGTAAAATATTTGTAATAACGACAGTTTCCTTTTTAGCTAGATGTAGCTCTAATCCGTTTAACAATGCTCCCCAAAGTTCAAATATTGAAGCATCAAATACTAAAGACCCCATTTGCAAAATTTTATCATCTTCTCTAAATTGCATATAATTAACACCCTTAACTAATCTGACAGCATTTCTGTGCTTGTTCATTACACCCTTTGGTTTTCCTGTTGTTCCAGATGTATAGATAATATAAGCTAGATTATCTGGATTTATCATGTTTTCTAGGTTAGTAAAATCATCACTATAAAACTTTCCTAGAGATAGCTGGAGTTTCTCCCCTTTATAATCTATATTTTCTAATAATTCTTTTTTGCCTAATAAAATCTTAGGCTTGCTATCTCCTAATATGTATTCTATTCTTTCTTTAGGATAGTTAGGATCTATTGGTAAATACGCTCCCCCTGCTTTTAAAATTCCTAACATACCTATAATCATCTCAATGGATTTATCTACAACTATTCCTACTATCGTATCTGCTTTTACTCCTTTTTTTCTTAGCTTTCTAGCCAAACTATTCGATTTTTGGTTTAGCTCTTTATATGTTATGTTATCTTCCTCAAAGACTACTGCTATTTTGTCTGGCAATTTTTCGACTTGCTCTTCAAATAACATACTGATAGTTTTGTTTCTTGGATATTCTTTTTTTGTACAATTAAACTCACATATTATTTGCTCTTTTTCTTGGCTGGATAACATGTTTATATCTGCTAAACTTATATTGGCATCATAGATTATTGTGTTCAAGATATTAATGTAATGTGATGCAAACCTTCTAATAGTTTCTACAGAAAATAGTTCTTTACAATATTCAAACTCTAGATGTATTTTTTCATTATTTTTAATTATATTTAACCCAATATCATATCTAGACTGTTTCTTATCAGCATAGTAATCATCTAATATGAGATTATCACAATTAGTATATTGCTCGTCTTGGAAAAGAAATATAGTATCAAATAGTCTACTACCGCTAATATTTCCTCTGAGTTTTAAAATGTCTGTTATATCCTCAAGCTGATAGTCTTGATTCTCATAAACATTTGATACATTTTGTTTTATTTCTACTAAGAAATCTATAAATTTTTTATCTTTATTTGGGTTAGTTCTTAAAGCTAGAGTATTATATTTATATACGCTATTTGTCATTTCTAGTTGCCTTAACATTACAGGCAACCCAATTATTATATCATTTTGCTCTGTATATTTATACAACAGAGTAGTATACCCAGCTAATAAAACATCATATAAGCTACTCTTTGTCTTTTTAACTATTTCTTCTAACCTTTTTATAAGATTTTTATTTAATTCAAGCTCTATTTTTCCTATATTGAAATTTTGAATCATGGACCTGTGATTATCTAAAGGCATATTTAGAGCCGGTGGTTGCACACTGAAAATTTTAAGCCAATACTCCTCTTGTTTTTTTATGCTAATGTCATTTTTTGATTCTGCAGTTACATATGAGTTCCTAAAAATATTTGCTAATCCTTTGCTAGAAAACTTACTTTTTTTTAAATGTTTATTTCTCATTGTCTAATCCTCCATTTTAATGTGTATTTGAGTTTATTGTTTGACAGTTAATTTAACTGAAATATAGAACACACCTCCTGTTAATTATTCCAATATAGATTATTCTAATAGTGAGTTTGTTCCATTAATAATTTGATTATTGGTATTAAAATAGAGGGCTGTTAATTAATCAGCCCTCTTACTTGTGCTTGTATATATCTTCTTTTACATTTTCAATATACCTAGTCTATTATAACTATCCCATCTATAATCAAATTAAAACATTTTACTATTTCAACTAAATTATCTATTACCAAATCTAAATTAATTCCTTTTCTGTCCATAACCGTTTTAACGGTACCTTATATCTTTTATGAATTTTTCATCAATTCATATTCCTCTCTAGTAAGAAAATCTCTTGATTTCAAATATTCTGGGATGATTTGCTCTTTATCATCTATAATAATCTGAGCAAAATTCTTTCTTATTATCAGCTCATAAATACTTTTATTATGATTAAGTTCTCCTATAAAACGGAAGTGTATGTTCATACTTTTATCTAGATTAGATATATCTAAAAGGGAGAGCATACGACAACATTTACCTTTAAATGCCCTCTCTGGATCAATCCCTATAATATCATCATTATTAAATATAAAATCTATATGAAATACATCTCCTTTCATATACAAATCTGACTGGCAAAATTCATTGATATATTGTCTATATTGATTACCTCTTGAAATACGTGAAAATTCCTCTAATTCATCTACAAATGTTAAGAATTCTGATACCCCAAACAAATCTTTCATAGTAAATCCATCACAGGTATGGTCACTTATAGCTTTTAGTATATCTTGTTTAGCACCTAAACTCGCCATACTCTCTAAATCAACTACTAATTCATCACCTTTATAATGATAATTCATTGTTTTAAACGCCCTTAGAGTATTCATAAGAAGATACGCACTCATTATTCCATGCTGATACGTCTCAAAATCATTTGCATATCTAAGACGTTGAGCTGGCATATGCTTTAATACAGTATTAACTTTAACTTCATTAGCATCACTATCTTTTATGGACTCCTTAATAGAGTTTATTAAGGCATCCATATCATCTTCTTGTACAAATTTTTCTCGTTCTTGTTTAATTTTATCCTTATCTTCATCTTTTTTGGTTATCGTAATATCGCAACTTATATCATCCCCAATAAAATCAATAAAACTCTTAATAAACTGTACTTGCTCATTGTTATAGCTAAAATCAAATTCATCAAATGTTTTAATGGAAAAATTTGGCAATATCTTGCCTATTGAAGCATTTATACGGTTAATTTTTTTTATTGGATACCCTAAATCATGAGTAAGTGCGGAAATACAACGAACTGATTGACTCATCTTAACCATTTTTTCAGTTGCTCTTATTGAATCGATAGCTTTCGGTCCTAATATATCTACAATCTCTTCATCCTGAGATAGTTCACTTATCATTTTAACAAGCCTCATAGCTTTATCTATACCTTCTTTAACAACAGGATAAAATTCGTCTTTATAATAAATATATTCTCCAAGGAAATAAACCCATAAGCAATGAAGTGTGTGGTCTCTGTAAAAAGAATCAGTTGCGAATATGAGTTCTTCAAACTCCACATATTTATCAAAATAGCTAAAAAGATTTTCATATCCTACCTTGTCCACATGAATAAAACTCATTGCTGCTTCAAATAAAATCTTCCATAAATCTTTTGCTACGCCGATACGATTATGTATTTGCTCTTCTTTCTTTAATCTCTGAATATAAACTTTGATTTTATTCTTTATTTGTGTCTTTCCTTTTAGAAACTCCACACCATCCTTTTCTATCATCTCCAAATAAAAATTTAACACTGTTTCCTCATTTACTCTAGCCACTGTAACACCCTTCCTATGATATGATAAAATATTGACTTTTGATATAATGCTCTCCTTTTAATCTATTATAGTATAATCAAAGTTAAAATAATAGAGTTATAACACAAATAGAGTGTTAAGAACACCCCATTACACGCTGTCTTATGTTTACAGAACATCAACATCTACTTGAGAATTAGTGTATTGTTTAGGATATCATTTCATTAGATACTTGAAATATATTTATAGCAATACTATATAATTCATAAATTATTAACCTTAATCAATTTGTTAGATATCTTATAGCCTCTTAATTAAATTCATTAATCAAAATAGCACAAAATATCACTCTTTATTTAATATAAACTGATATACTTGTAATAATCTTAACTAAACTGATTAATAATATGGAGGAATAAAAATGGAAAAATTACTTAAATATTATACTGACCATGGAATAATGACAGAAGTGAAGAATATGAAACATATGGTTAATGGATTACCTAGAGATATTGAATGCATTGTATCTACTATACAAAATATTTTTTTGCATCAATTTTGGGCTGAAAGATATGGCATAAAACTGACAAAAGAACAAAAAAATGAACCTTTGCTTAGAAGTGTTGAAGAAAAACTTATTCATTTGCAAAGTATAGGATACAGTCACATCACACAAGAAAAAGAGTTAAAAGATAAAATGATATCAATATGTAGAGATTTTTCAGTTATGGGTGTCGCTCTTTGTAGAGAGGTAGGCATACCTGCAAGAGCTAGGTGTGGCTTTGCAACATATTTTGAAAAAGGCAAATATATTGACCATTGGGTTATTGAATATTGGAATGAACAAGAAAACAGATGGGTGATTGTTGATGCTCAACTAGATGATCTTCAAAAAAAATCACTTGACATAAAATTCAATTCACTAGATATAAGTGAAGATTACTTCATTACTGGATCAAAAGCATGGGAAATGTGTCGTCAAGGTAAAGCTAATCCAGAATTATTCGGTATTTTTACGTGGTGGGGATATGATTATTTGATATGCAATCTACTACTCGATGCTAATTCACTATTAAAGATACCTATGCAACCTTGGGATAAATGGCAAGGTTATAAAAATACTCCTATTTCAGAATGGACTGAAAAAGATTATTTAGCTATGGACCAATTAGCAAAATACGTATCGCATGTAAATAATAATTTTGATGATTTATACACTTATATCCAAAAAAATGATAAGATAAAAGTTCCAGAGGGTTTAAACAAAGTTACTATATTTTAGTTAGGATGGTATTAAAATGTCGTATATGAGAGCACTAGCAAGAGCACTTCGTTATATAGAAGATCATTTGAATGATTGTATTGATTTGTCTATTGTTGCTAAAGAAGCGGGATATTCTACCTATCACTTTCATCGTATATTTAAAGGGATAGTAGGAGATTCAATCAAGGAATATATTAGAAAAAGGAGAATAACTGAAGCTGCTAAAGAATTAGCCTATACAAATAAATCAATTATCGATATAGGAATAAAATATGGTTATCAATCGAGGGAATCATTTAGTAGAGCCTTTGAAAAAGTATACGGAAGAACACCTTTTCAAGTAAAAAAGGAAGGACTACTTTACTCTATTCGAGAACCTATGACTTATGATTATATGTTATTTGAGTTTAATCGCAAAACAAGAGGTATGAAACCAGTATTTGAGCAAATACCAGAGCGTCTTGTAGTAGGAAAAAAATATATAGTAAAAAGCGACGGAAGTAACTATCAAGATATACCTTTGCTGTGGAATAAATGGTTAAAGGAAAAATCTTGGCAGCAAATTCAAGAAAAAAAATATGATAGTCAATCCCTTGGTATATGTATATTCTCTGAAGAAATAACATTTGAATATATGATTGCTTATGAAGTTGAGTCTATAAAGCATATACCAAAAAATATGTTTATGCACAAACTCCCTAAATCTCAATATGCGGTGTTTAGAACAATAGGCCCTCTAACAGAAAGTGTTCAAAAAACATGGGACTATATTTACACAGTTTGGCTAAACGAATCTCAGTACAAACATGCTGGATCCCATGACATTGAAAGATACTTCTGGTCTGAAGGAGAAATAGTTGCAGATATATGCATTCCAATCATAAAAAAATAAATTTATTATATCTTTTATTTACAAATATTGATTTATTAATTTTCCGCTTCCTTCAACTAAAAAATGCTCCATACACATGTAATGATTTTGCTATTTCTAGTCAATTATCAAATATTATTTAACAGTGTTTTATATTCTAACTACCGTGGAATCCATCCTGTAAATATAATATATATGATATTATACTTGCAATTAAATAATAGAGTAATAGCACATAATTGGCTTCTATTACATAACCATTATGTGCTATAATATTTATTTTTCATCAATTAAACCCAATAGCCTATATTAAGCTTAAGATTTGTTGAAAACCGACTTATTATGTTTAATCTTGATTTATAAATTAATTCTCATATACTCCCTATTGATTTAATGCTACTATTGATTTTAAATGCATAGGGAGAAAATCCATCATTATGGATTGAGTTACCATTTCACTTGAAATCATATTATCACGTATATCAAGATTATTACCACTTATTATCATTATCCCTTCGCCTTGCTGGCTACTGATTGTATTTCCTACTATTTGTGTGAAATCTGATGCACTATTTATTATACCATTGTCTATTACATTTATTGTATTATAATTAATCACATTTCTATTTGATGCTTCAAAAACATTAACACCTACTTGAGAATTGGTGAATGTGTTGTTTAGAACATCATTATCATTGGATATTTGGAATAGATTTATTGCAAGAGTAGTATCATTCATAAAATTATTCTCTTTAATCAAATTGTTAGAAGGCCCTGAAAATAATACAATAGAAAATTGGTTAGTATCAAATACATTATCTACAATTCCATTGAATGTAGATGTAAATAACAATTCCAAGCCCTCGCTATTATTAGACATTTGATTTTGAACTACACTATTATTATTACAAGAATCCATTGAAATAGCTGCAAATCCACTTCTTTTAATTGTACAATTTGTAACTCTATTGTTGTTTGAAGAAATAAACCTAATACCATATTCAGACGACGATGATATATTACACTTGTATATTGAACTACGTTGTGTTGATCTTATTTGAACACCACTTATACAATTATTTATATTAAGATTCATCAGATTGACATTGCTAGTAGCTGATAAATCTACTCCATTAGCAAACCCATAAATAGTATAATCTAATATCTGAATATTACTTTGATTTGCAATTCTTATTCCTGAACCCGTTGAGCCTGTTAGAGTAAAATCCATACCCAAAAGTAACACATCACTTATTAATATCTCTATATTATTTGTTATATCTTCATTGATTACCGCTATCCTACCTTCTGGATACCAAGAAGCAACGTTAGTTGGTTGTCCATCAAGTAACCATCCGTTGTTATTTAATGTTAACAATAAAATCACTCCATATCAATATTTTGTCTTTCGTTACATATTATTCATTATAATAGTGAATTGGGATAGTATCTTTTGACTATATTTCATAAATATGAATTAAGTGAACTTGACAAAGCAATGTATTTATTAATAATGAAATTGGTAGGTCAATCTATGTTTCTGTGAATCAAGTATTATAACCTCGGGTAGATATATTAAAACTTAAGTTCTTGTTTAGTGTATATCATGTTTTGTCCATTTTTATGTAACAATTTTGTTACTTTGTCCATATTTTATACTGAACCCACTTGCTCTAATAATTCTAATAAGGAGCTGTGAAAAATGAAACGTGTAAAATATGATTGTAAATGTGTGGATTCAGATTATACTCCATTTATAAAAAATAAAGCTCGTGTTTTTCTTCCAGTGCCTCTAAATTCAATAGAACCAGTTTTTGCCCAAATTGATGACGGTAATCTATCTTTTGAATTAACTAAACCAGGACCAATACAGCTTCAAAGTGATTCTGATATTTTTGAACATGGTGGCTTCACACTAACTAGCACTCAAATAACTAATGATACTCTTAACTTTCCTGATGTAGGTGTTTATAAAATGGATATAAATCTTAAGTATTATTTTATACCACATAAAGAATTTGGCACTCTAGGTAATTTCTATCAAGTAGTTATTGGAATAGTAGGGGTTAATATTGGTCAGTTTATACCTGAATTGGTAATCAATACAGGAATACCAACCATAGCTTCCGATGTTGTTGGGCAAACATTATCAAACACTATTATTTTGAATATTACAGAAACAAATGCAGCTATTTGGTTGAATTTAAAAAGTTTTAACTTTAAATTATCGTTTAAAAACAAAATTAATATATATAGCACTACTATAAATGTTGTTAAGTTATTAGATAGACCACTAACATGGTAAAGTTTGTCTTAGATTATCCCTTGTTTCGTAGTTACGTGACAAGTAAACAAATCAATTTCGAAATCATATATGAATATACACTTTTGAATATTAAAAAGGAGCTGTTGCACTACTTATGCACAGCCCCTTTTAGATTATTTTATTTTATGTGTAGCTAATTTGAGTTGCTGGAAATAGTGTTGTTCCCCATACAGCTATTTTCATATTATTAGTTAATGGCATGTTCTTTTCATCAACTATGACTCTTATAGGATCCCAAATCAATCCAGTATACTCAAAAGCGTAAGCTCTTATATTTTTTGCATTTGCTGGTAAATCTATTGTTTCTACAAAATGAGCTGTTCTATCAGCACCGCTTCCTCTCCACTCTTTTGGAGTTAGCACTTCTTTTCCTTGTGCATCATAAGATACTTCATCCCATTTTACATAAAATCTTGCAACATATCCTCCGTTATGATCTATTGTTAATTTTCCTCTGCTATATTCAGTAGAAGTTGTTTCTACATAATCTGTAGAGTTATGAACTGCTGCTAATGAATTGTCTTTGAGGAAAGAGCTTGTGTAAGAAATAGGATATCCAGGATTTTTAAGACTAAAAGTCGCATTATCCTTAATTATATTTCTTACTTCATTAAAGTCAGTAGTTATAAGTTTATTGTGCTCTTGGGCATCTCCACCTAAAACAACTACAGAGAATGAGCTGTTTTCAGCTATATTTTCAAATTCTGTATTTCCTTTTATAGATTGTCCTTTTAATAAAGCTTTAAAAGTAGCTTCTACTTTATTGCTTGAAGAACTTGTTTTTAGAACAACATATACAGTTCTACCATACGCAACATTTGATACCATAACTGGTGGTGAATTATCACTTACCCCTTTACCTTGAAGCTCTTTAAATGTAACATCAGAACCAAATAAATCTGAAGGATTATTAGGTAACTGAGCACTTACTGTATAGAATATTTGCTTATATGAAGCAACCATACATTTTTCTTCACCCTTCATAATAGCCCCAAAATCAATACCTAGCTTTTTGTCTACTAAATCAATATCAACATTCAATCCCATTTTAAGTTGATTTTTACTATGAACCATAGTTTCAGTATATTGAGTTCTTGCTGGCAAAGTGTGAGTCTCAGAATTTTTTGCAGCCCATCTGTCTATTAGTTTTTGTATTGCTCCATTAACTGTACCATATGATGGATTTTCAACTAATATTGTGCTGTTGTTTTCTAATCCTGGTAAGTCAATACTAATATTAATAGGCTTTCTTTCAGCCATTAACGCTGTTGGTCTATTCTTAGCAAATTCTCCATCAGCTAATAACAATGCTCCTGGATACGTACGATCCATTATCGAGTCTACTACCGAGATATCTACAGGATTGCCTCCTAAAGATCTCTTAGTGTGCTCTAAAACTATAAACTTACCATTCTCACTATAACCTTCCTTTGGCACAACACTTTCAATAACATCTCCTTGGTTTGCCAAAATTTCATACTTATTGTAATCAAGGTTAGCAATTCCTTTGTCAACACTATTCTGTGTTGCTGTTGCAGTTGCTACTGGCTGAGCGACTGCTAATGCAGGTTGTGCTCCAACACAAATTGACAGCACCATACCCATAACAATTTTTTTTACTTTTGATGACTTCATCTTTAACATAATAACCCTCCTCTACTTATAAATTTTTATTTTAATAAAAAGGACTTCTTGTTGCTTATATAGATTCTACATCCTTTGAAGATTAATACCTTAATAATTGTCTCAATGAGTTTTATCTAAAATTTTAAACAAGTTTAACACTATGAGCAGGGAATAAAGTAGTTCCCCATACGGCTACTTGTATGTTATTTGTTAAAGGAAGATTTTTCTCATCTAATATTACTCTCCATGGTTCCCATAAAACAAATGTAGCCTCATGCGCATAAATGTTAATATTTTTTGCATTTGCTGGTAAATCAATAACCGTTGTGTAATGTGCAGTTCTAACGTAAGCATTGCCATCCCAGTTTTTATGTGTTAATTTTTCATTACCTTTATCATCGTAGCTTACCTCATCCCATGATACAAAAAATCTAGCTACATAACCCCCACTATGATCTATAGAAATTTTTCCTTTGCTATATTGCGTAGAAGTTGTTTCTACATAATCTGTAGAGTTATGAACTGCTGCTAATGAATTGTCTTTGAGGAAAGAACTTGTGTAAGAAATAGGATATCCAGGATTTTTAAGACTAAAAGCTGCATTATCCTTAATTATATTTCTTACTTCATTAAAGTCAGTAGTTATAAGTTTATTGTGTTCTTGAGCATCTCCACCTAAAACAACTACAGAGAATGAGCTGTTTTCAGCTATATTTTCAAATTCTGTATTTCCTTTTATAGATTGTCCTTTTAATAAAGCTTTAAACGTAGCTTCTACTTTATTGCTTGAAGAACTTGTTTTTAGAACAACATATACAGTTCTACCATACGCAACATTTGATACCATAACTGGTGGTGAATTATCACTTACTCCTTTACCTTGAAGCTCTTTAAATGTAACATCAGAACCAAATAAATCTGAAGGATTATTAGGTAACTGAGCACTTACTGTATAGAATATTTGCTTATATGAAGCAACCATACATTTTTCTTCACCCTTCATAATAGCCCCAAAATCAATACCTAGCTTTTTGTCTACTAAATCAATATCAACATTCAATCCCATTTTAAGTTGATTTTTACTATGAACCATAGTTTCAGTATATTGAGTTCTTGCTGGCAAAGTGTGAGTCTCAGAATTTTTTGCAGCCCATCTGTCTATTAGTTTTTGTATTGCTCCATTAACTGTACCATATGATGGATTTTCAACTAAAATTGTGTTATCATCTTCTAGTCCTGGTAAGTCAATACTAATATTAATTGGCTTTCTTTCAGCCATTAACGCTGTTGGTCTATTCTTGACAAATTCTCCATCAGCTAATAATAATGCTCCTGGATACGTACGATCCATTATTGAATCTACTACTGAGATATCCACAGGATCGCCCCCTAAAGACTTCTTAGTATGCTCTAAAACTATAAACTTACCATTCTCACTAAGACCTTCCTTTGGTACGACATTTTCAATAACATCTCCTTGGTTTGCTAAAACTTCATACTTGTTGTAATCAAGATTAGCAATACCTTTGTCAACACTATTCTGTGTTTCTGTTGCAGTTACCACTGGCTCAGCGACTGCTAAAGCAGGTTGTGCTCCAACACAAATTGACAGCACCATACCCATAACAATTTTTTTTACTTTTGATGACTTCATCTTTAACATAATAACCCTCCTTATTTGGAAAATTTTTGCCGTAATAAAACGACCTCTTGTTTGCTCAACTCGAAACTGTACTCTGTCAATGTGCTAAAGGTTTAATATGCAAAAGCATAAAAGTATCAGACAATATACAGGAAGCAATTTTTATGATATAAATATACATTATTTAAGTTCTTAAATCAATATACTAGGCGCATATATGTTATAATAAGGATTAAAAAGGTAGTTACTAAAAATATATATTTTTCATACCTAAAATTGACAACAAAAGCATTGAAGCTAGTATTAAAGCATACTGAGGGGAGAAACATATGAGAATATTAGTTGGACAACCAATACATGAAGTGGGTATTTTACAGCTGAGAAATGAAGTTTTAGATAATAATACACAATTGATTTTATATCCAGAAGGATATTTGGAAAATGAAAAAGAACTAGAAGAAGCATGTAAGTTAGCTAAAGAACGCATGATTACAATAATATCATCATATCGTAAAGACAATAAAGACAGAGCAGTAATAATAAACAATAACGGTGAAAAAATTTTAGAAAGAGATAAGACACCAAAAGAAGATGAGGCTATATTGATACCACCATTGGTTATTGATAGTAATGGATTAAAGATAGGCTATATATTGTGCATGGAAATACTAAAAGGCGAACGAGATTTGGCTAATATAACAGATAAAATAGACCTAATCTTTCACCCAATAGGGGTAGGAATGTTTAGTGATGCTCAATACGAATTGTGGATTAATCTAGCTAAAAAAATAGCTAAAAGATATAGTACGATGGTAATAGGAACAAGTCATGCAGATGGTTCTTATAGAAACTGTGGAGTATCTATTCCAATTTCTTATTGCATAGACGAAAATGGAGAATGTATATATATCTCTAAATCAGATACTAGGTCTTGGGTATTTGATTATGCCATAAAAAAAATAGAGATACTCAACAAACGAATCTAGACTTCTAAAAACTCTCTTAGGAGAGTTTTATTATCTGTAAAATTTTACAACGTAAATATTAAAGTGTAATAATATATAATATTGCAACACTGTTATTGAATTTGTGATTTTTGCAATGATTTGTATAATATAGAAATCCTATTTAACGTCATATCATTAAAATACAATTCCCAAATGTGTTAACATACATAGCATAAAACAAACATGGACATATATAAGAATTAACCAGTTACTTTTGATAAATTGACTATATCTTCTAGTTCTTGTAGCTTTGATATTTGATAAGTTGGTTTTGTGCTAAAAGTATTTTTTATCCTACTAGGATTATACCAACAAGTATCAATACCAAAGTTAGCTCCACCTTTTATATCTGACTGTATTCTATCACCGACCATTAGAATTTTGCTTTTATCTGTGTAATTGATATTTTTTAGTGCTATATTAAATATTTCGGTATCTGGTTTAGTAACGCCAACCTCTTCTGATATAACTATTTTTTCAAAATATTTAGCAACTTCAGATTGCCTAATTCTTTTATTTTGTACGCATTTAAGTCCATTGGTGATTATTATCATTTTACAGTTATCATTTAGAATATTTAAGGTCTCTTTTGCCCCTTTTATTAAATATGAACCGTTTGCCAAATATTTCAAGTATGACTTCGCAAATTTTTCAGCATCATTATCAATGTTTAATGCACGTAAATATCTATTAAATCTCTCTATTTTTAGCTCTTCTTGTGTTATTAGCCCTTTTTCTAGTTCTTCCCAAATATTTTTATTTATTTCTTTATATATATTTAGATGATAATCTTCATTATAATTTATACCAAATTCTATCATTGTTTTCTCTAAAGCATATTTTTCAGTTTTCTTAAAATCAAACAATGTTTCATCAGCATCAAATAATATTACTTCATATTTCATATAATACTCCTTGTCTATTTTGTCTTTCTGTTTTATATTATATAATATCTAGATTGTTTTTCAACCAAAATCTGTTTATATTTAAATTTGTCAATATGTATTTCTTAGTTTTTGGTTAATATGTTATACTATGTATCACTGAAATATTAATATCTCTAATACACTTATATTTAAATATCTTTACTTACGTAAAAAAACAACTAAATAGATTTTAGCTGTTTTTAATACACTAAACTAAATTATTTAGTTGCAATATCTATATCCATATCTCCTAAATCTGTTGAAATAGTAGTGCTTCTTACCGATCTAAATCCGTTGTCTATCATAGACTCAGCTATTTTACCTCTTGGGAAATTCAAAGAACATGAACTCTTTAAATTTGCAGTAAGCATTTGTATTATTGGCTCTTTAGGATATGTCCCTTCATTATATATTCCATCGCCAAAATATACAAAAGTTCCTCCATCATTAAGAGAATCATAAACTTTTTTCACAATGCCATCAAGCTTTTGCTGATAAAAATTAAATGTGAGACTAGCCCAAACTAAATCATAATTATAGCCTATATCGTCTACTAGATAGTCCCCACCTATTACCTGTATTCTATCACTTAAATTATTTGCTTCTACATATTCTTTTGCCACTTTGGCAACAGCTTTTTGATCCATTATCACCGCCCTAAGATTAGGATGATTTTTTACCAAATTAATCGAAACCATTCCTGCTCCTGCTCCTAAATCCAACATTCTATTGATATTATTATATTCAGGTAATTTTGATATAATTGATTGTGCAACCCTAGCTACTCCTAATCTTTGATAAACAGCGCCTATCCTAGTTTGTCTCTCCCATATTTCATCAGAACTAATATTCATAACTTTTGATGGCCCATTATTTATTAAATCTCTAAGATTATCTAAAGACATATCTGACCATATTCTATTAGCCAGAAAAAACTCTCCAAGATAATCCTCATGATTACTTATGAACATTTCATTAAATAATTCAGTATTACTATATAATCCTTTGTCTTTACTTAAAAAATTCATTGAGCACAACGCATCCAAAAATATAGATGTATTTATTTCATGTAAATTATGTAATTTAGCTATCTCTACTGATGTTTTAGGATTTTTTAAATCATCGAATAATTTCATTTCGATAGCCAATATAAACAGCTTCTCTTTAATGGGACTATAAGCAATATCCCATAACTCTTTTAATTCCTTATTCATATACATCCCCTCCACCAAATATTTTCTTTCAAAACTATACTAACATTTTTGATAATGATTGTCAATATCATTAAATTGATAACGCAAAACATGCTTATCTTACTTTTATATTGTATTCATTATAGTTATTACACAACTTATAATTAGATAAACATTTCTTATATAGTTCATACACATAAAGCTAGATATGCTGTTTATCATATAAGTTGTACTCATTTCCTTAAAATATAGTATCGTTATGATTAAATATAAGTAAAATGCCAAATGGGATATCTAATAAGATATCCCATTTGAAGTAACTCTAATTTTATTAATCAATCCCTATCATTTTAATAAGATACAAAGCATTTCTAGTAGTCGAAATACCCGACTTTAGTTTATAGTCAAAATATATTTTATTATCTTTATAATACTCCTCAAAATGATAGTTTCTAATTGTTTTATTACTTTCTTTCTCAAGTACTTCTAATTCTAAATCATGAGTCGATACTAACCCTATTGCTTTATTGCTCATCAACTTCTTTATCAAAATTTTTGCACCTTCGTGTCTATCATAAGAATTCGTTCCTTTAAATACTTCATCTAATAAAAAGAATATTTTCTTTTGTTCAGAAACATCTACAATTTTTTTAATTCTAAGAAGTTCAGCGTAGAAGGAAGAAATATTTTTTTCAAGATCATCTTTTACTCTCATGCAAGTGCATATACTAAATATGCTACAAGAAAAGTCTTTTGCACATACAGGCGCACCAGCATAAGCTAGTACTAGATTAATTCCTGCTGTTCTTAAATATGTACTCTTACCTGACATATTTGAACCTGTTATCAATAATACCTTAGTTTTATCATCTATTTCCAAATCATTACATACACGATTACCAGTAAGTAGAGGATGTCCAATATCGCGTGCTTTCATATAGTATGGTTTATCTATTATATTTGGGAATACCCAATCAGGGTTATTATATCTTAAATCAGCTAAACTTGATAATGCTTCAAATTCTCCTATAGTTTCCATCCACGTCTTTGTCAATACACCTGATTTCTTCTTCCATCTTTCTAAAGCAATCATACATTGATAATCCCATAAAGCAATAATGTTAATTACTATAAAATAAAAATTACTCCTGTTAGATATACTATCAGTTATCTTTTCTAATTTCTTAATTTGTTGATATGCGGTATGTTTATCATCATTTATGAGTTTATCTTTTAGCTCTTTAAGATATTCCGATTTAAAATGCTTTCTCTCTATATGATAGAGCATTTTACTGTATAATTTTAAACTATCTTTATGTTTATAAACTAAATTTAAAATTTTCGATCTTTCTTTATTTTTAAACTTTAGTATAAGCAGTTGTATAATTAATGCTATAACAGGAATTTGGTATGGTATTATCCTAAACAAACAGAGTAAAATACATCCTATACTGATTACCGGTAGTAGTCTAGCTCCAATTATTAGCCAAGGCTTTGTATATATTTCATTATTAGTTTCAGCAAATTTATACAATTCCTCATTATTTTTGGATTCGTCAAATGTTATCAAACCCTCCACCATAAACCTTTGACGCCACCATAGTTTAACCCCTAGTTCATTAGTAGCTTCCTGTCTTTTATTAATTAGCTCTTTGTTACTATATGGCTGTGAAAGATATTTTGTCAGCGTTCGTCTTCCCATGTATGTTGTGGTAGTATTAATATATTGAAATAAAGATCCTTGTCCAAAGATATCAAGGTCACTTGTAAAACTGTGCCTATCATCTTGGAACTCTAAACCAGTATCTTTAAATTTGTTCCACTTTCCCGTTAAACGTTTGAGTGCATCTGAGTTAATTTTATACAGTGCATTGGAATACTTATTTTTACGTTTTACTTTATTATGTTTTACAACCAAAATTGTAAATAATGCTATATACGCAGGTGATACATAATAAATCAAAGAGTATCTTTTTGTTACATATAGAATGACTATATTTACTATTAGTGTTAATACAGTGACCAATCTTATATTGCTAAGTTTATTAATTGTTTTTCTTTGTTTATTCATCAAATTAAAATAAAAGTTTTTTCTTTTCTCATATGTATCCAATGGTTTTTTCATTTTATATCCTCCGTTTAACATAACTGTGTTTTTTTCTAATTTCTATTATATACATTATAACATCATAATCTTATAGTTTTGTTTTAATTATACATTTTTTTGATTATTTTTGGAAGTCCATTTACTTATATTAAAAAATCAACTAAAACATTTCGTTCTAGTTGATTTCCTAATTGTTTGTTATTTATACAAACCTACGTTGGGGTACAAATCTAATCTATTTTATTTTTATCTCCAGTTATTACTATCTGTCCCATGGCATTATAAATATGTTGCCAATGCCACTAGCATATCCATCTCCATAAAGATTTAAATCATCCAATGGATTCTCTGTACTAATATGATTTCCAATACCACTTGCATTTCCGTTACCAGTTATATTGATATCGCCTGTTGCATTGTTATCATCATTACCTATTGTATTGTTACTCCCACTTGCATTTCCATTACCACTTATATTGATATCGCCAACTCTTTTATTGTTTCCAATTATATTTCCATATCCTTTACCGTTTCCCTTACCATCACCTATTATATTGTTATTGCCATCTATTTTATTACCTTTACCTTCACCTATTATATTACCTTCACCATTTACTATATTGCCTCTACCATTTTCATTGCCATTACCTATTATATTTCCATTGCCATTTGCATTTCCATTACCAGATATGTCATAGTCACCTGGTTTATTATTGTTTCCAATTATATTTCCATATCCAATTCCATTTCCAGTACTGTATTTATCAAGCAACTGCTTCCAGTAAGACCAATCATAATTATATCCACTGTTATCAACAGTTTTATTATCTCCATTAATATTAATTCCACCTGTATTTACATTTCTTCCATTAGAGTACCATCCTCCTGTGTTAACGTAATTACCATTTCCTGAAACGTTGTTTCCTCCAGTATTTATGTCAATCGCGTATGCATAGGGTACACTCAGCGCTCCAACTAAAGCTACAGACATTACTCCTGCTATTATTTTGTTTTTAATCTTCATTTCATATCTCTCCTTTTCACTTTACTTGTTAATTCTTGTTTCACTAATAGAATGCGTATATCATTATGATTTTCTGTCACCTTTTTAAAAATTATAATTTAAAGTATATCTTTCAATTATAACAATAAAAATCAACTAATGTATTTCTACTCTAGTTGATTTTCTTGATGATATTGTTTTGTAGAACTGCAATATTACGTTTTAACCTTTCAAATAACTTACTTTAAATATTCTATTTTAGCAATATCTATCTCAGTACTACCACTTTTTCTTCTAACAAGGCCTATTCCTTTTGCATGATAATCTACGTATATAATATCAACAAATTCAAACTGTATCTCTATGGTATTTGTAATTTATACATTTGTTTTGGTTATTGTACCTTTATATTATTAATATTCTAAGTGATTTTATTTACTAATTGATAATATCAAATAATTACAAGATATTTTGTCATACATGTTCCTAAAGTGTACGTTATCAATAAAATAGTTAATTTTAACGATTTATTTACTTTTTTCTTATAAACTAGTGATATGAAATTTTTACCTTTTGACATTTATATTTAGTGTTGTATAATTTATTGGTAACTGTAATTAACATCATAAAAGGAGGCATTTATTATGAAAAATATTAAAAGACATATTGTAGCATTTTCAATTTTAATCATGCTATTTACCCAAACGGTTTTTGCAGATTCATTGCTCCCAACTGGTGGTAGTGAGTGGGATTATAACCCAAGTATTTGGAATAATAGAGCTGGCTTTAATAATTGTTATCAATATGCCGTATTAAAATCATGTTGTAGGGAAGAATTCTATCCACTTCAACCAGGTGATATATCTGGAGACCCTTTAACAATTCTTAGTAAAAGTGCAATTATAATTGCTGTTAAAAAAGATCTAGAAGGTGATATTTACGAAACAACTAAGTATGCAATACCTACTAATGGTTATAGAAAAGTTGCCCTTGTAATCGCTCCTGACAGAGATTATCACTGGTATGAGCAAAACTCAGATGGATATTGGTCTCACAAACCTGGAATTGCTGAGGTAACTAATTTAGATGATTCCGGAAATGTTATATCTGATCCAGAAACTTGTGATAGAGGCGATTATACTATTTTTGCTGGATGGTTTATGGTTAGATAATATTAGTGTACACGAAATATCTTTTAGAGAAGATGATAATCTAGATATCCTACTACAATTACCTTCTCTTTATAGGAGATATTCATATAAAACAAATAAAATCAACTAAAACATTTATGTTCTAGTTGATTTTTATTTAGACCAGTTAATCCTTCTCGACGCTTTTATGTAATAAGCTATTGTTATAACTTACTATTAAATGTGTTACATTATTATACGTTTTAATGCTATCAATAATAATGGTGTGTACATACTCCCTAACAGTAATCGTTGCCATAATCCACTAAAACCTATTATAGAGTTTTGGAATGCTTCTTTTTCAGAGATAATAAATAACACAAAAAGGACTATACTAAGTATAAAGAATGCAATTGAGATTATTCCTATTGTAGAATTACCTTCTTTAAAGGATATTAAACCTACTACTAAAGGTATAAAAGTTAAAAATAAAAATCCTAAGCCTGCTCCAATTCCATGAATTTTTGATGCTATTGTTTCGATCTCTTTAGCTTCATTGACACTAAATATCCCAGACACAATTCCTGCACCTATTCCAAAGATAAATAATATTATTGTTCCTGCACTTGCATAACTCTTAGATATCTCAGAATAGATAATATGAAAATTTACTGCTGAAATACATATTAATATTCCTAGGATAATTAGCCACAGATTATAAATAAAAGATACTGGGCTTTTAGGATTTCCAAGAACACTCATAACTTGTCTCATATGACTATAACTAGGGTAAAATAAAGCTAAAATATATGCAACAACATAATCTCCTATTATAGCTATAATTAATAACATCCAACTCAATTTGGAACCCCATAAACTCATAATTTTCACCTCATTTTTTAACTATATTATAAATACTTCTGCAAATTCATCATAAATTTAATTACATCTATCTATGATAGATGTATTAAACAATTTGTCACAACACACCTTTTCTTTATTGTCCTTTATATTATACATCTTTTCTACCAGTTTTTGTAGTAGTGTTGCTTTGCAATGACAATTTTTGCATTATAATAATTACATGACTAATCATAAATAGAAAACATAATATATTTGTTTTTGTAAAACATTTATTTCTAGTAATAAAATGAGTAGAGTTACATTTACAGATACACTCGTACCTTCAAAATTATGAACGCTTTGCAACCACGAAAAAATCAACTAAAGCATTTTTGCTCTAGTTGATTACCTTTGTTTTATTATTAAACAGGTCAATAGGACTTGTTATTAATAAGGCTTCTTAATTTAACAACGCTTTCTATAATGTAAAGCAACAACACCTTCTCCAATATTATAATGATATAACTTTAATTTAATATAAGGGTTATTTTCTAAGAATAATTTACGACCCTTTCCAAGGATAGTTGGTATTATAGCTACTACATACTCATCAATGATATCCTCTTTAATAAATTGGTCAATCAATTCTCCTCCCCCAAATAAATAGATGTTTTTACCATCTTTCTTTTGTTCTTCTTGAATAATTTTAACAATATCCCCTTTTATAAATCTAACATTATCAAAGTCCTTATTCATCTTAGAACTTGCTATAAATATTAATTTGTCTTTAAATGGCTCTATACTACAATCATCATACGATTTCCTACCCATTATCATTGTGTCAACTGTCTCTAAAAAACCTTTGAAATCAAATTCTTCCTCAGTATTTAAAGTTGTATCCCCATCACCTTCGATCCAATCATATTTTCCTTCATCTGTTGCAATGTAACCGTCTAAACTCATAGCTAAATTTAATATAATCTTACGTTTCATATTATCTCCTCCTTTAAATTGTTGTTCACATATATATTTATTTATGATATTATTATTATATCTTTATAAATTGACACCTAGTGTCATATTATATGTTTTATTTTATTAATAAGTGAGGTTAATATTATGAAAACTTATCGCTTGATTAAAATTATATTATTATTGCAAGCAAATCAGTCAATAACAGCAAAAACACTAGCCGAAAAACTTGAAGTCTCCAAAAGAACCATCTACAGAGATATTGATACTCTTAGTTCACTAGGTGTGCCTATCTATACTGAAAAAGGCAAATATGGCGGAATTAAATTAAATGGTAAATATCAAACAACTTTAACAGGTTTAACTTATAATGATCTATATTACTTTTCACTGCCTGTTCCACAAAGGTTTATTGATGATTTAGGAATAACTATTCCACAAAGTGATAGCTATATGAAGTTTTTAAGCACAGCTCCTAAAGAATTAATTCCTAATTTAACTAATATAAACAATTTAATTTATATTGATATGGATTCTTGGACAAAAGAAACTTATAAAGTTAATCGTGATATACTTTCAAAACTACAACGTACAGTTTTTGATAGAAATGCGATAAATATAGACTATGAAAAAACTAATGAAAAGAAAAGCTATCATCTCAAACCCTTAGCACTAGTGTTAAAACGAGCAGTTTGGTATTTAGTAGCAATGGATGGCTCTCATGTGAAGAGTTTCCGTGTAGACCGTATTCTGACCATCTACAATACAGAAGAGCAATTTACACGCCCTACAGATTTTGATTTGCAAGTATATTGGAATAATACTGTAAATTCGTTTAGAAAAAATTTACCTAAGTACCCTGTAGACTTTGAAATATCTGAACCTATATATAAAATATTAAAAAAACGTAAAACGGTTAGAATAGTTAACGAAACATACATTTCAACTCAAAAATTATATCATGTACAGATTGTTTTTGATGTTGAATTTGAAGCTATGCAGTTTATCTTTGAGTGGGGTAATCAAATAAAAATTATAAAGCCTCAATCACTAATTGAATCTCTTAAAAAGAAAGCTCTAGATTTATTAGAATTTTATAATTAATATTGAGTATTTATCTAAATTTGAGAAACGTTAAATAAAATTTAAAACTTTACTATATACAAAAATGACCATAAAACTAGAGGATTAACTAGGTTATGGTCATTTTATAATCTTATACAATTTTATTTGTGTTATACTTTAGTGTATAATCTAATTTACCATCGTCATTTATTAACAGTTTACCTCAACTTGTTTAACGTACCATTTGCTTTGAGCTTCATACATCTCCTTATATTTTCTATTCTTTTTTATTAATTGCTCATGAGTTCCAATAGCGTCTATTTTACCTTTATCCATAACAACTATCCTATCAGCTATCTTAGCTGAACCCAATCTATGTGTAACTAATATAGCTGTCTTATCTTTGGAGATTTCTGCGAATTTATTGTATACTTCAGTCTCCATATTTGGATCTATAGCTGCTGTTGGTTCATCTAGAATTATCATATTATGCTTCTTATAAAGACCTCTTGCAATAGCTATCCTCTGCCATTGCCCTCCTGATAAATCTATTCCATCAAATTCCCTACTAAGCATAGTTTCATATCCATCAATAAACTTTTCTTCACTAACCTCTATATTTGCTTTTGATATAGCTTCCTTTATATCTTCTCTTCTACACTCGTTACTTTTATTTGCATCATTTTTTAACGAACTTATAGCAATATTTTCACTAAGAGTCATTTTGTACTTCTGAAACTTTTGAAATACTGCTGAAATATTTTCATATATAGATTTAGGTGAAACTTTAGATGTATCTTCTCCTCCAATTAGAACGCTTCCATTAGTTGGAACATATAACCCCATCATTAGTTTAACTAAAGTAGTTTTTCCAGCTCCATTCTCTCCTACAATGGCTATCGTTTCTCCTGACTCAACCTTTAAATTAACATTTGATATAACTGGTATGTTTCCCTCTGGATAAGTAAAAGTAACGTTATTTAAAGATATATCAGGTATCCTGTTTATAACTACGTCCTTACCTTCTCTTTCAGGCATATCTAGAAATTTTATGAGATTTTTTACAGTACCAAGACTACTAGTAATACTACCTAATCTTCTACATATTATCTCCTCCATTATACTAAACATAAAACCAATAGATGCGAATACTGCTCCAAAAGCACCAACTGATATATCTCCATTTAATAATGAACGAAAAAGCAAATACAAAACTCCCATGTATCCTAAAAGAGTAATACCTTTCATACTTAGCTCTAAAAGTCCAGCCTTTTTCTCTGCCTTCCATATGTGTTTATTTAACAGCTTTAAAGAATCTGTGTATAACTCTTTGAAGTATCCAAACGCTCCCAAAAGCCTAGTTTCTTTATAATACTCTCTGTCAACTATACACCTTTCATAGTACTCGTACTCTCTCTTTATTGATCCAGACTCATCTGCGAGATTTGCAAAAACCTTTACCCTAATAAATTGAGACACTGCTACAGGAATAAATATTAAAACCAAAGACATGGCAAGAATAGGTTTAATCTTATAGAGATAAATCCCCAAAAATATGAAATAAGGCACGTATAATGTGAAAATATTTATGAATGCACCTACTAACGCTGCGCCTTGTCTGACGCCTTCTTTTGCTCTTTTTATATCGTCTAAATACTCTGTGTTCTCAAAAGTTACCATGTCTAATTTTCCAGCCTTATCATTTAATATCTTTACCATGTGTCTCTCGATAAGTTTCTCTCCATTAAAGTACATAAAATTATCAATTCCATTTATTACTTTACTCAATATAAAAGCTATTCCCAGTGCCACCCCGGCTACTATGACATTATTAAAACTACTTTTATTACTTACCAAAACCACTGCACTATCAAAAAACTTCTGAGTCATAAATGTACATACTACAATAGAAATACCATCTACGACACTAACTAAATTACTAACTGTAAAATAAACAGGGCTCGCTCCAAAAGCCATAGGAATTAGCCTACATAATATTTTCCATAATGAAATATTTTCTTTTTCTTTGATTTTCATCATAAATACCAACTCCTTTGACTTTTGTACATTTCTGCGTAAAATCCATCAACCTCCATAAGCTTTTGATGAGAGCCTTTTTCTATAATAGTCCCATTTCCTATTACAAATATCTCATCAGCAATTTGTGTTGAAGCTAACCTATGACTTATAAATAGCGTAGTATTTCCCTTACTTAATTTTTCAAATTGCTCATAGATATTACTTTCGCTTATAGGGTCTAATGATGATGTTGGTTCATCTAATATTCTAAGTGAAGCATCATTCATGATAGATCTTGCCATTCCAACTCTCTGCCATTGACCTCCAGATAAGTCTACACTACCACCTTTTATCTTTCCAAGATTTGTTTCAAGTCCGTTAGGCATGTTTTCACATATATCATTTAGCTCCATAATTTTTATAGCATTTTCGATATTTTTATTTTGATGTTGTTCACACATACTATTTATGTTTCCTAACGATATATTGTCTTTGAATGATATATAATATTTAGCAAAATCTTGGTACACTACTGAAGTAAGCGCTTTAAGCTGGCTTTCTTCATATTCCCTAATACTCTTACCATTTATCAATATTTCTCCCTTGAAATTTTCATACAATCCCGTTATAAGCTTGGTTATAGTTGTCTTGCCTGCTCCATTAACTCCTACAAAGGCGTAGTGACCCCCTTCTTTTATAGTAAAGGAAAGATTTTTTAATATATATTCTTCTGTATTTGGATATTTAAAGGATACATTCTTAAATTCTAAAGATTTTAATTCTATATTTTCAGATGAAGGTTTACACAATGCCTCTTCTTTTTCTTCCAAACAAAAAAATTCATTCATATCCTTTAAATACTCTTTGTTTTCAGCCAGTTCGTTAACATAGAATGTAAGTTGCCAAGAAACCATGTTACTGAACTCAAAAAGAGCATTTGCTAGGGATATAAATAAACCTAAGCTTAATGCTTCCATCTGCAATGGCTTTAGTAGAATTATTACAATAATCATAGCACTGATTGCTGCTAATATGCTTCTCAACCTTGACCTTGTAATATTCTTTAAATTTGTTTTATAAAAAGTTTTTCGTGCAAGTTCAAACTGTTGCTCCCATTTTTCATTAATATCATTTGTATACTGAAAGAGAGTCCTTTCTGCTGCACTTTCTCTTCTTGTTAAAATATCCTCGTAATATTCATACTTTCTTCTATATTTGGATACTTCTCTTTGTGCTTCATAACTATCTTCCCCATTCTTTACTGCCACTTTGAATAAAATAACTGAAATAATAATCATAACTATCGCACTCCA
This sequence comes from Abyssisolibacter sp. ZYX002, assembly GCF_056892235.1. NCBI lineage: Bacteria > Bacillati > Bacillota > Clostridia > Eubacteriales > Clostridiaceae > Abyssisolibacter > Abyssisolibacter sp. ZYX002. The sequence goes on along the minus strand of NZ_JARMXH010000001.1, from coordinate 90,250 downwards.
CCAAACATTAATGGCAAGTAATACTATTAAACTTATTGCTCTAATACACATAGCTGTCATCGACATAAAATTCATATATGCATCTTTGAATTGTATTTCTGGTTCTTTTGCGATTCTTGAAATTAAATCCCAAGTATAGTTGTCCTCTATGTATCTATACTTTAGCTTTGCTCTTTTTTCTGTAATATTAACTCTAAAGGTATCTCTAAGACTTATCTCTAACTTTACTTCCATAAACTTAATAAGTTGATTTGACATCCATGAGTAAAAAATAAGTAAAACCACCAAAGTTAAAGGGATTAAAATTTGATTAAAACTCATTTCTTTGTTTAATATATTTATAGCAGTATTTATAAATTTAGCTGTAGCTAAAACCTGTAATATTGGCACTACACCATCTAGTATCTTTTGGATTCCTATTATACTTGCATATTTAGGCGCAAACTTGAAAGGTATTTTTATTATATCAAATGTATTATACATATTTTTCTGCATTCAACTTCCCCCTCTTACTTGTTTTAAGATAACTGTTCAGCTACCGTAATAATATCAAATGTATTATACATATTTTTCTGTATTCAAGTTCCTCCTCCTACTTGCCTTACTGTAACCGTTCAGTTGCCATAATAGTTCATATTATAACATAATAATGTTTAATTTTTTGTAAAATTTAGTCGAATTTCCTTTAGAAATATCATCCTTTTGGTTCGTTGAAGCCATTAAAATCTGTATCAATGAAAAAACTCCATTCTATTACGAAGGAGTTTTTATCTCAGCATTGTTTATAGTATTAATAACAAAAAACTATTAACCTCTTATTATTTATTTGTAGGAATACTTCGTTAAGGACGATTCACGAAAAGTGACAAAAAAGAGCATCAATTGAGAGTAAAATGTACTCAAAAAAATTTCATAAGCTATATATTTAAGCTGATATGAATCTAATAGCGTATCAAAACAATCAAAATTAATGCAATTGCAATTAATACAAAAATATACCAGATATAATACCCTAATTATTATTCTTATATTTAGCTATTATAATAAATAAAGTAATACAAATCATAATATCCCTAGCATTGCACCACAACTTCTTTAAAATGCTTACTATTCAGCCTTGTTATATTGATCAAAATACTCAATAATTTTCTGATGCCCTTCTTTATCTAAATCATAATTTCCCATCACCTGACCGTTTTCAAGGTGTAATACATGTGTGCAGCATTCAATAATTAACTCCAAATCATGCGTTACAATAAATACATAGGAACCCTTTATTACTAGATCATGCATAATAGCTGACATGTTTTTCATGCTTCGATAATCTAATCCGCTAGTAGGTTCATCAAATATCATAATTTCTTTTTGGGCAATCATGCCACTTGCAATTGCTACTCTTTGTTTTTGACCACCTGATAAAGCCATCGGATGTGTTTCTAAATCCATGTCTAAGCCAAGATGTTCTAGTAAACTGCGAACCGAAATATCATCATATTCCTTAATATTAAGTGTCACTTCATCTAAAATGGTTTCAGCAAATAGTTGAGAATTTACATCTTGCATCACTACAAAACTATTTTTACTCAATGAACTATTTTTTTGTTTTACATTTCCTATTTTAATATCTCCTTTAAATTTAATTAAGCCACTGAGACATTTTGAAAATGTGCTTTTCCCAGCCCCGTTACAACCTATAATAGCCACGATATTACCTTTATTAAACATTTGATAATCTATTTGCAATATGCGTTTTTTACCTATCGAGCATCTTAAATTAGAAATAATCAACTGCTCTTGGTGTTTTTCTATCACTGTTTCTTTTCTAAATAAATCACTAAGATTTAGAGTTCTTAATCCCAATTCTGAACGATATTCATCGTTAAAATTATACAATTCCTTTTGACTGAAGCTATTGACGATTCTTCCTTGTTTCATATATATATATCTATCTGCAATATCCTTTAAATAATAAAGTCGATGTTCAGATATAACGATTGTACAACCTAGGGATTTAATTTTTTTTAGTATCTTCCCTAGTAAATGTATACTATGGGTATCTAAACTTGATGAAGGCTCATCTAGGACATAAACTATAGGTTTTGTAGCATAAACTGAACCACAAGCTATACGTTGCTTTTCTCCACCTGATAATTTAAATATATTTCTATCAATTAAGTCTTCAAGTTCAAAGTTTTCTATGACTTCATGTAACCGCTTTACAATCTCATTTGCCGGAATATTTTGGTTTTCACAGCCAAATGCTAATTCACTAGTTGTATCAATATTAAAAAATTGAGTTGCTGGGTTCTGAAATACAGAACCAACGACTTCTGCGGTTTTTTCTATAGGTTCATCAATAACACTATGGCTAGCTACTAAAACTCGTCCAGATATCTCACCTTCATAAAAATGTGGTATAAGACCATTGATTACTCTTGTAAGTGTTGTTTTTCCACATCCACTTTCTCCGCAAATAACTACGCATTCACCTTTATTAACATTAAGATTGATATCGTTTAATCCAATTTTTTCATCATTTGAATTCTTGTATTTATAATTTACCCTCGATAAACTTATCATCCTTTGACACCTCACCTTATGAACACATATGTTATAATAGCCGCTGTCACTATAACACTAAAAATAATGTCCCATAACCCAAACCCTATTTCACTAATATGAGAACGTTCTTTTTGACTACTAAGCCCTCTTGTCATGGCTGCTGCTGTTAGATCATTACCTATTTTAACAACCGACATGATAAGCGGTACCATTCTATATTCTAGAAAAGTTATAATATTACCTGATCCACTTACAAAACCAACTCCTCTTAAACGCATAGCACTCTTTATATCTCTATATTCTTCCACTATTGTTGGAAAGAAACGAAAAACAACTGAAAAAGGAATTGTGATTTTTTTCGGTACTTTCATTCTATCCATTGCTGCAATAAATTCATTAACTCTCGTTGAAACAACAAGATAATACCCCATCATTCCACATGGACCAAATACTAATATCAATCCCGAGAACAACGCAAGTAACATACCAATAATACCCTTTATATCAATCATCCATCCTTGGTTGATGTACAAAGCAATCAGATACATTACCAAGTAAATCACTGCTGGTTTCATTTTCTTATCGATAAACAAAAGCACTAATGGTATTGCTGAAATCAATGGCCTCATAAAACTCATTGATCCTAAATTCTTAGAACTAATTACTATAATGTTCATTATTACCAGAACGTATATTTTTGTGCGTGGATCAATTTTCAGTCCAATACTTTCATAAAGATTCCTATTAACATCCATTCTAAGCTATCCCTGCACGTCTGAAATGTTTCTTAAGAGTTGCGCGCCCGATATATGCGCCTATAACTCCACCTACAATTGCAAGTATGATACTACCAGGTAACATCCAATTAGGTAACAATGCATTGATTGCGTCAAGATATTCTTGTGAAGCTACTCCTTTTTGAGCTGCAAAATATGCCTCTCTCATTAGCCATAAAGGTAACATAGCTGCGACAATCCATATATTGAAAACAGCAGTGCCTATAACTATCTTTGGCCAACTTTTATAGTCTCCCGATTTAAAAATCAAATCAGCAATGATTCCGCAAACAACAGCTCCTACAAAAGCCATCCATCCTCTTCCTATAAGGAAACTCAAAGCCCCAACTAAAGCTCCCATAATAGTAACCATCCCAAATTTATTGACTTTTGTTATAAAAAGTATGAATGGAATGCCCGTGAGTATTCCTAGTATCAGGGGTAAAACTGCTACGAAAATCGGTATATACCCCGTCGTGCCACTAATAAAAAACATAATAAAGTATAATACTGTAAATATACCAATACTAATTAAATCTTTAACGTTCATTTTGTTATTCATGTTGTATCCTCCATTATCGTTAGTTTATGCTTCAATTTTCCATCCACTTGCTTTTGTTCTTCTTATCCAAAAACTATTGTATACCCCTTCATTATTTAGAAGCTCTTCATGAGTTCCTTGTTCCACCAACTGCCCCTCATCTAGTACAATAATCTGATCAGCAGATTTGATTGTCGAAAGCCTATGAGCTATGACTACCAAAGTCTTATCTTTCACTAGTTCCATAATTGCATCTTGAATATACTTTTCATTTTCTGGATCAATACTTGCTGTGGCCTCATCAAGAAGTATAATAGGGGCATTTTTTAGTATTGCTCTGGCTATAGAAATCCTTTGTTTTTCACCTCCTGATAATGTGTTACCACCTTCACCAATTTTAGTATTATAGCCATTATCCATACTTAAAATAAAATCATGACATCTTGCTTTTTTTGCAGCTTCAACAACTTCTTTTTCAGTGGCATCTGGTTTCCCAATACGAATATTGTTAATAACCGTATCGTTAAATAAATAAACTTTTTGGAATACCATGCTGATGCTAGACATTAACTGATCTACCGACATTTTTTTAACATCTACGTTACCTACTTTCACACTTCCTTTTTGTACATCCCAAAAACGTGCTATCAAACTTGTTATTGTTGTCTTTCCACATCCCGATTGACCAACTAATGCCGTCATACTTTTCTCTGGTATATAAAAACTCAAATTTTTAATAACCACTTCATTTTCGTATGCAAAAGAAACTTTATCGAATTCAATATTATAGGCATTAATTTTTACAGTTTGCTTTTTATCTACTATAGGTTTCAAATCTTTAACTGCTTGATATCGGTCTAATGAAGCATCAAGAATTCTTGTTACTGTCGCAGCTACTATAAGCGCTCTTGCAGGCAAGAACATTTTAAAAACATAGATTATAAGCATAAATAGGATTGGTAATGTTAGCGATGTTCCTAGTACTAGGTAACATGCTAAGAAAATCAGTACGCCAATTCCAATATCAAGCACATAATCAAAATGACTGATAGAAGGTAGTATTTTCTTCTCTAGATCCAGCGAGTTATCCCTTGCCAAATTAATAGCTTCATCCATCCTTTTAGCTTTTTCCCCCGCTAGATTATATGATTTAACTACAGACATACCCTGAACATATTCAAGCGCAGCTTTGATTAATTCACCTTGTGCTTCCTGTTTTCTAATGCTCACTCGTTTACCAATATCTTGATTCCTGTTTAAAAATATTAATGCAATTACTGTTATAAAAGCTACAGCGCAGGCTAGTCTCCAATTGATAATAAGCATGAAAAGAAATGCTACTAATATACTTAAAAAACCATTAAGCACTTGATCTAAAATCTTTGCGCTATAATTTTCTATCATCGCTAGATCTGATGTAACTACGCCTGATATATCACCAATATTTTTATCACTAAATGCTCCCATTGGTAAACGTTTCAAATGATTGCCAATATGAATTCTTTTATCAGCCACTGTCTCAAAACCTGAAAGACTGCCAAATAAAAAAACAAGATATTTAAATATATACTCACCAATTAATCCAGATAGTATAATGAGCAAGGATATCCATATGTCATTTGTTTTAAGTTGGCCAAACTCATTTGGTGTCATTATTTTAACTAACACATATAATATGGCACCAATAGATAAAGATGTACATATACGTGCAAGAAAGCTAAAAAGATAAGATAATTTAATCCTAGAGCTCCTTTCCTTTGAGAGTTCTAAAATACGTGTGAATATTTTAAACATGTGACCTCTCCTCCTCTGCCCTAAAGTCCCATTCCATTGCTTCTTGATGTATCCTCCACATATCATTATATTTTTGACAATACTTTAAAAGGTCTTCATGCGTTCCTTGGTTCAAAATCTTTCCCTTATTAACAACAATTATGTTATCTGCATTTACAATGGTGGATAAACGATGAGCAATTACAATTACAGTTTTCCCTCTGAGCAATTGATTAAGGGATAACTGAATCTTATCTTCATTTTCCGGGTCAGAAAATGCTGTCGCTTCATCTAAAATCACTACAGGTGCATCCTTCAATAACGCTCTAGCTATAGAAAGTCGTTGTTTCTGACCGCCACTAAATTTGTCACCCGCTTCACCTGCATTGGTATAATAGCCTTTTTCTGTTTTTGCTATAAATTCATCACACATCGCATTTTTAGCTGCTTTGATAACTTCTTCATCAGAAGCATCAACTCGCCCCATACGTATGTTTTCCATAATCGTTGTATCGAAAAGATATGAATCTTGTGATACATAACTAATCGAATCCATGAGAGATTCAAATTCAATATTTGAGATATTCACTCCACCAAGTTTTATACTTCCACCATCAACATCCCAAAATCGAGCGATTAATTTGGCAATGGTTGATTTTCCTGAGCCAGACGGTCCCACTAATGCAGTCACAGTATTTGGTTTACATGTAAAAGAGATATCCTTTAGAACATCTTCTTTTTCATATGCAAAAGTTACATTATCAAAACTAATGCAGTAATCTTCAATATCTGTAATTCCATCATCTACAAACTCAATCTCTTTTTCATTTAGCAATTGATGGATTGCTTTCTCTTTAACAGTTAGCAACGCAATATTATCAAAAAAATTTGTAAGTCGTAACAACGGTTCTGCAAAACCAAGTGCTAATATTATACACATAACATAATCACTAATCGATAATGACCCATTAAGATAAAACAACCCACCAAATGGTAATACAAATAGTATAGATGCTGGCAATAAAGTAACATAAGCCGTTGTATATTTACTAGTATGAAACGCCCAATCTACAACTTGTTTTCTAAATCCTGATACCGAATCAGTGTACTTTTCATAAGACTGAGTTGTTTGATTAAATGCTTTTATCTCTTTCATACCTGAAATGTATTCAACAATAGTTGAGTTCATATGGCTATTTGCTCTTGTATACTTTTCCATTCTCGGCTTATATTCTTTGAACATCATCATAAATGGTACTAATCCAATAGGTATAATCGTAAACGTTAGAAGAGCCATTCGCCAGTCAATAATAAAAATCAAAACAATTGTAGCTATAGGTGTTAATATATTTGCAATCCCTTCTGGAATAATATGAGCAAGAACCAACTCCATTGACTCAACATCATCAATGATGTGCATTTTAAGATTACCTGCAGTTCTTTTTTTAATATCACCCATAGGTAACCGCATTAACTTTGATGTTATGGCTTTTCTCAACTCGCCTAAAATTGTATATGCATTAATATGAGATAGTTTAAGTGCCTCAAATAATAAAAATGTTTTTAGTAATAATATAATCGTAATTAAGCCTACGTTAGCAATTACGATTTTAAGTTCTGGTAATTTATTGCCATTAAAGAGCATAATTGTTCGATGAGCCATTATATACGCTAAAATGCCCAACGAAACGCTTAATGATGCAAAAACAATACTCCCCCATAGCAACCCCTTTCTTTTATCAGCATAAGAAAACATTCGTTTTATACTATTCATTTAATCCTCCTTCATATATTAAAAGCCAGTAATAATAAGATTGTCTCTCAATTATTACTGGCTCTGTGTCTTAGCATCTGGCTCTATTATTTTCAATTTTTGATCGCTTAAGTCAATGATATTTTCATTCTTGCACTTAGGGCAATAAAGTGGGAAGTTTTTTAAAGAAGTATTTGCAAATGTCTTCGTTCTTGTTTTATTCCCACATGTTGGACAATGAATCCATCCTTGTTTATCTATCCATCCATTCAAAATAATCCTCCTTCTATATTTAATATAGTTTGCCAACCTGACTTAAAGAAACGTCGTAATCGATCTAATTGTATCTGTGCTTCTTCTTTAGAAATATTGTGCAGGACTAATTCAAACAAACCAGTATAAAATGCGTGAGATGCAATATGAGCAAACTGCTCATCCATTCGTCCTGACGTAATTGCATCGTTATTTGTGCCTTTTATTGATCTTATCGTACATTCGACATCTTGCTTTACTATACGATGCATAAAATCAGTATACCCCTTGCTATCAGTACATGACAACAACAATTTAAAAATATCTGCATGATCATATATATAATTTAGAATGATATCAAAACTTTTATCTGAATAATCCGACATTAATCTTTTCATATCATCATCCACATTATATCCTCCTTGTTCTATTACGAGTATCTCTATAAATTCATCTATAGTCGGTTGGACTAATGCCTTAAAAAGACTCGCTTTATCAGGATAGCGTATATAGATTGCACCTTTGCTTGAATCAGCATTCTTGGCAATGTTTCGTAATGAAGCATTTTCATATCCGTTACTTAGAAATTCTTGCTTCGCACAGGCTAATATTTTTTCAGTTACACCTTCAACTCGTTTCACTATTACACTCTCTTTTCTTATCATTTTATTAATATTAAGACCACTGGTCTTAATGATAACACAGTCTTATTGTATTTGTCAATAACGATATTCATTATCATTTGTATTTATTCAAACTGAAACTATTTAATGCCTTGTGATTGTAATTCATTCTTTAAGAGCACTGTGGGCATAGATAAAGAAAAATCAACTAAAGCATTTCTGTTTTAGTTGATTTTTATAATTTTGTTACTTGCAAACTAATTGTACCTAATCCTCAGCAATCAGAGCTATTCACGTTATTTTACTATTGGAACATAATAATCTTTATAACATTACAACTATATTATAATAAATAATATTATTTTAATCCCTATATTCAATTTACTTATAAAAATAAAAAATCATATTTAACAATATGAATAATATTACTATTTTAGATTCTGTTAGTTTACTTTTATAATTATTACATGTTGTTGTGGCTTTACATTTATCCTAAACCAATATAACCTGCGCGTTTCTATCAGGTTATATTGATTGTACAAATAATCCAAATACTGATATGAAGTTATAAGCCATAAGAAAAAATATATCTAAAGGTTAGTGTCTTCTTGGTAAATGGGAATCTGCACTTTGAAAATAGTTGACTTGTCTGAACCAACTAAGCTAATAAATCCATTTTGTTTTTCTAGAAGTTTTTTAACAAGAGCAAGACCTAAACCAGTCCCTGAGAAAGCTTTAGATCGATTCTTATCTATAGTATAGAATGGTTCAAAAATACTGTTTTTATGTTCATCTGGAACACCGATTTTTTCTACACACAATAGTTGATTCTCATCCATCCAAAATATATCAGCAATATTCTGTAGCTGGACTATATTTTTAATAGATAATACCTCATTAATTTCTTTCTGTTGATTTTTAAGCACTTTTATACCTGATATCTTATTCTGAGCAAATACCATATTACTATTAGATAATACGCTTATACCAAATACTATTAATCCTACTAAAAGTAAAGAATGGTGCCTCTTTTTGGCCTTTCTTATTTTTACCTTTTTCATTATTATTTGTCCTCCTTATTCTTTATAGGATCATTATAGCGAAGATCTGTATCCAAAGAATATAGAATCCATTTCCAATCTGTAAACTTTTATAAAAAGCAAAAGCATATTAATATCCCTATACCACATTATTATCTATGTAAATAATTTTAACATATTCTATCATCAATTGTCTCATTGTTATATCGTGTGGATAGATAAACTCATCTTTACTGATTATCATAGATTTAATGAATCATTTTTTTAGTATTTTTTTCTTTTTTGTCTACTATATTATACATCTTTTCTACTAGTTTTTGTAGTGTGTTTGTTAATGGTAGATGTAGTAGGTATCTTTTTTGTGTATAGTACTTCTTTTTCTCCTTTTTCGTAGTTTGTCGGTTGTGGCGATTTGTATGTTTTGATACTTATGTCCTAACATTATAATAAGCTCAATGTCAGTAATGGAGTGCCTAACTATTGACAAAAAACTCATAAAAAATCTCATTACTCATGTTAAGTAGCTTATGATAATAGTTAAAAACTCAAGTAAACTCAATATTGATGCTGTTAACAAACTATCATGTATATTATGATTATTTAGCTTATTTTTACATCATCTAAGGTAATTCGCGTTACTGATTATAATCATTAGATGATTTTAGTTTTACTTTTTTCTGCTATTTTTTTTATATTTTTTTATATTTCGGGAACATTTTCTCATTTATTTTATCTATATATACGTAGTGCTTAAATTTCTTTAATTGCTTGGAGGCGTATTTATGAATAAAAACATTAAAAAATGCATAGAAAAGCTAAACTCTATAATGAATCATAATCCATTAGCTATATTATTCAATTCAAACAATCACACCTATCTATATGATACTGGTACTTTGAAAATAGTCCGTTGCAAAGAATTTGAATCGTTTTTATTAGAGAAGATTTTGAATAACGAAAATATAGAAAGAGAAACTCTAATAAAAAAATTCTCTTTATCTGAAGATGATTTAGAAAATAAATTAATGACTTTTTGTAATATATTAGAAACACAAGATTTATTAAATGTAACTTCTAAGAGACTTTTTATGTATCCTAATCATCACGAGCTTAAGAAACATATCAATAGTGGTCTAAGGCAATTAATTTTAGAAGTGACTGACAAATGCAACCTTAGATGCAAGTATTGTACTTATAGCAGTGATTTCTCAGACACAAGAAATCATGGTGACAAAGATATGAGTGTGGATATTGCCTTTTCTGCTATAGATTATTTAAAGGAACACGGAATAGAAGATGAAGTTGTAATATCTTTCTATGGTGGTGAGCCTTTGATAATGATTGATTTAATTAAAAAATGTGTAGAATATGCTACGAAAACTATAACTGACAAGAAATTGACTTTCACTGCTACAAGCAATTTAACTTTAATGACTCCTGAACTTGCTGATTATATCAGCTCTATCAACAATTTTATTATTATCGGGAGTATAGATGGTCCTGAAGATATCCATGACAAATTTAGAGTTGATATTAATAATAATGGTACTTTTAATAAAGCCATAAATGGTCTTAAATATTTAGTAGATGCCTTTGGAGTAGATAGCACAAAACGATTATTAATTAATTCAGTATATACGCCTTTATATTCTAAAGAAAAATTAGATTCTATTGCTCAATTTTTTAATAATTTAGAATGGTTGCCGACTGAAATTGTAAATATGATTACATATCCCGAGACTAATAGTGTCCCGCTTGAGTTTTACGAAGGTACATCACCTTCTGATTCAATTGAGCGTTCATTGTTTACATGGTGCGAACAAGATTTTGTTGAAAATTTTTTATATGATGAAAAAGGCAAATTAGCATTCCCTGAAGTTATTGATGGTTACTTAACTTCTATCTATACCAGAGGTGTAACTAATAAAGCAAATTTTGAGCTACCTTTAAATGGCTGTTGTATACCCGCCTCTGAACGTATTTTTGTCTCTCCTACTGGAGATATTAGAGTATGCGAAAAAATACTTGGTCCTGAAGTTGTAGGAAATGTCACTAATCATATTGATGTTAAAAAAATAGAAAAAATATACCTAACCAACTACTCAAATTTATCTCTTGATGATTGCAGTAATTGTTGGCTAGCAAAATCATGTTCTTTATGTTATGCCAATTTTATAAGAAATGGTTCATATGATATAAAAAGCAAAAAACCTCAATGTGATGTTACTAAAGAAAGCTATAAATGTGCATTAGAATTTTATTATAATTGTTATGAAAAAAATCCTAATATTTTTGAAGTTTTATATAATTCGGTAATATGATATTTTCTTTCATTGAATTATCTATTTTCAAATATATTGATAGATAAAAATTAAAAGGAGGTGAAATAATGGAATTTATGAATTCAGATTATGATTTATCAGGAAGAAAAGAAGAAGAAAAAAGCTGCGGTAAATGTCGTTGGTCTTGGGGTGTAACTAGAGCTATGGTTAATGCAGCTAGACCTACAGGTCCAGTTTATAAATAATCTTATTAATTAGGAAAATTATCTTCGTATCTTTAACATTAAGTATCCTAATAATTATGATAAAAACTTTACCATATTATTGTGATATCTACATATGTTTAGATAATTAGTAGATAAAATAAATACACGGAGGTGAAATAATGGAATTTATGGATTACGCTGTAAGCGGAGAAAAAGAAAAAAGTTGCGGTAAATGTGGTTGGACTTGGCATGTAACACGTGCTATGGTTAATGCTCCTCGCCATCATTTAGATCCTGGTACTCAACCTTCTATACCTAGTCTGTAAAATATAATAGGTGTTTAGAAATCATTTTAATTAATATTTATATTTAAAAGTGTCTACTTCTATACTATTGGATTTAGACACTTTTACTTTTACATAAACTAACTTATCCATGTTTTGGATAAGTTTGCTTGACTTTTTTTTGGTTATATTGTAATATAAAAAAAATAAGGTCGCATAGCTAACTTGCCTCACAATCAGAGGGAACAGGTTCGAGTCCTGCTAGGGCCATTATATAAAACAAACAATGATAAGAAGTAGTAATTTGAATTCGATTTCCAGAGAGGAGTAGTTTGCTGAAATACTCTATGAGAACTCAAATGAAGTAGTCTTTGAGTTATGGGCAGAAACCAATTTGGAAGTAGATCCCATTGTTTTTCCTCGTTATCGGATGTTAAGTGCATATATTTATTTATATGAATTTAGGTGGTACCACGGTTATTTCGTCCTATTATTTTAATAGGACGTTTTTTATTTTATTAAGAAAGAGAGGATAATGAAATGTTAGAAAAGAAATATAAAGCTAATGAAATCGAAAAAGAATTAGTAGACTTTTGGAAAAATAATGAAATATTTAAGTATGAAGAAACGAGTAATAAAGAACTTTATTCCATAGATACTCCACCTCCAACTGTAAGTGGAAAACTACACATAGGTCATATTTTTTCATATACTCAAGCTGAAATGATTGCACGTTATAAGAGAGCTATAGGTTATAATGTATTCTATCCTTTTGGCTTTGATGACAATGGCCTACCAACAGAGCGTTTAGTTGAAAATGATTTAAAAATAAAAGCTAAAGAAATGCCTCGTTCCAAGTTCAATCAAAATTGTTTAAACGTAATCATGGATTACGAAGCAGAATTCAAAAATTTATGGACTAACCTCGGCTTTAGTTGCGATTGGGGCCTTGAGTATAAAACTGTATCCCCACTATCTCAAAAAATTTCACAAAGATCATTCATTGATTTATATAATAAGAAAAAAGCTTATATCGAAGAAAGTCCTGTTCTTTATTGTACTCATTGCCAAACTTCAATTGCTCAAGCAGAACTAGAGACAAAAGAGCTTGAATCTCATTTTAACTATATTAAATTTTATATTGATGATGAATATTTGATGGTAGCAACAACACGTCCTGAACTGTTAAATTCATGTCAGGCAATTTTTATCCATCCAGATGATGATAAAAACTCCCATTATATAGGAAAGACTGCTATAGTTCCATTATATAACTACGAAGTACCAATTCTACCTAACGAAGATGTAGATAAGGAAAAAGGTAGTGGAGCAGTAATGTTCTGTACTTTTGGAGATACTAAGGATTTAGAGTGGTATAAAAAATACGACTACCCCTATAAAAAGACCATTAATTCAGATGGATTTATTGATGAATCAGTTGAATTTATTGGTGGAATGCATGTGAAAAAAGCAAGAAAATCAATAATTGAGTTATTAAAAGAAAATGAATTATTAATTAAATCAACTTCAATAACTCACCCCGTTTCAGTACATGAAAGATGCTCTAATGAAGTTGAAATTATACCATCACAACAATGGTATATTGATATATTAAGTTCACAAGATGAATTAATCAAGCTAGCTGATCAGATAAATTGGTATCCATCATATATGAAATCTAGATACTTGTCCTGGGTTGAAAACTTAAAGTGGAATTGGTGTATATCAAGACAACGATACTTCGGTGTACCATTTCCTGTTTGGTATTGTGAAGATTGTGGTGAAATAAAAATTGCCGAAGAAAGTGAATTACCTATAAACCCACTAGAAACTAATCCAATGACTCCTTGCAAATGCGGTTCAACAAATTTTGTGCCTGAATCAGCAGTTCTTGACACTTGGGCGACTTCGTCAGTTTCTCCACTTATAAATTCTAAATGGGGAGAAGAAAATGATATCACCAATAAATTATTACCTATGGGCATGAGAACTCAAGCACATGAAATTATTAGAACTTGGGCATTTTATACAATTGCAAAGACTCACTTTCATCTAAATATGATTCCTTGGAAAGATATTATGATTTGTGGGTTTGTATTAGCTAGAAAAGGTGAAAAAATTAGTAAATCGAAGAAAAACTCTAACTTGGAGCCAAATAAACTAATCGAAAATCATTCAGCTGATGGAATTAGATATTGGGCTGCATCCGCGAAGCTTGGAACGGATACAACCTTTTCTGAAGAAGATTTGAAAATATCAAAAAGGTTTACAACTAAGCTATGGAATGCTTCAAAATTTTCTTTAATGCATTTAGATGATTACGATGGTTCTATCTCTACTGTAATACTTCCACAAGATAAATGGATTATTGAAAGAGTTAAAGAAACCACAAATCGTGCAAAGAAATATTTAGACGAATACGAAATTGGTTTAGCACGAAATATTATTGATGATTTTTTCTGGAAGGATTATTGCGATAATTACCTTGAATTAGTAAAAGATAGACTATATAAACCTGAAATTCATGGTGCAGAAGAAAGAAAATCTGGACAGTACGCTTTATATCAATCATTACTTAACATATTGAAGCTATACTCAATTTTTACACCATTTATCACTGAGAAAATATATAAAAGCTTCTTTGAGAAATTCGAAAAAGAAAATTCAATTACTAAGCTACTTTGGTCTGATTCGAAAGAAAATCATAGGTATATTACATTTGGTAATTCATTAAAAACGATATTATCAGTTGCTAGAAAATATAAGACTGAGAAAGCTCTGTCAATGAAAGCTGAAATATCTAAACTTAACCTTACTATTCCATCAGAACAAAAATCATTTATTGAATTAACTTTAAAAGATATAGAAACTACTACTCATGCACTGGAAATCAACCTTAATGAAGGTACCGAATGTAGTGTAGTTGTTGAATAGTAAGTAAAGTTAGAAATACTCAAACAACTTCCTTTTTCACTGGTCACGAACCGTCCGAGACCAGTGAAAAAGAGGCTCTCAAACCAATAGTTTAACAAAAGTTATGCACAATGGGCAATAAAACAACGTACTTTATAAACAAAAAAGGGAGTTACACTAGCAATTCTAAATTCACTAATGCAACAGCCCCTTTTGTCAATAATCTGAGCGAGGATATTATCCTTGCTATTTTTTTATATTAGTTGCAATTGCAACTAATTTTTCTTAAATCATATTTATAATTCTATGACCATAACCTCTTCATCCCACATTATTTCACCTGTTTTTTTAAATCCTATACTTTCATATAGCTTTTGAGCAATAAGATTTTTAGGTTCAATGCTTAAGTAAAATTTTATATTACCCAATTTTTCTTTCATCAAGTTTACTAATTGTATCATTGACATTTTCCCATACCCTTTTCTTTGATATTTTTTATCAATCATAAATCTACTCAGTTCCCATCTACCAGTTTCTGGGTCAAAATCATACATTAAAAACCCAATCATAGTTTCATTATCATAGATACATAGAGGGTATAATTTTTCGCCGAATTTTGCTTCTAGTATTGAGTACCAGTTTGACGCTACAAACTTTTCTTGTTCTTTCCTAACATCTAAATTTATACACTCTTCCCAATTTTCTTTATTAACCTCTTTAAAACTAATATTCATATTTTCAATTCCTTTCCAATCATAGGGAAAATTCGAGACCAGTGAATAAGTATATATTTAAAATTCTACTATGCAATATATAGCTATATAAGATAATTGATTATATATGTTATATGTCAGAATCCAAGTTTTTTCTCTGTATTTACCTTTAAATATTTCTCAAATTTCATTATCTTAATTTTGTTGCATAATCAGCAATATATATATCTTTAAATCCTAAACTATCATATAACTTTTTGGCTTTGTTTCCTACTACACAATATAGAATTATAGAATCATATCCCTCATCAAATATCCTATTACAGATATATTTTATGAAAGCTCGTCCAATACCTTTGCCTTGATATTCTGATTTCACAGATACACTTCCTATTTCATTCCCTTTGATATGTGCAAACCCAACTATTTCTCCATCTTGTATATATACTAATCGCTCATTTAATGTCTCAGCCCAATTTTTACGCATTTTATCATTAGGCTGTTCAATAACTGAATTAGGAAAATCTCCAACTTCTACACGCATCTCATGAAAGGCTTTTGCATACATCTCATGTGCCGATTCATAATCCTCATCTCTATACCCTCTAATAGGCAAATTCTCAATATCAAATCTATTACCTGTATATTTCATATATGTTGATGAATACTTACGTTTATAACCAAATTTATTAGCAAGATATTCTGCATCAACATCATTTACCCTATAAGTTGTCATTATTTGCTTGGATTGCCCATTGCATATTTTCTGTTCACATAACTTAATAGCCTCAAATCCAATTCCTTTGTGACGAAAAGTTGGATCTATGAAGACATATATAAAAGTGAATTTTCCTTCTGAGATTTGAGCAATCCCCACTAATTTATTATCATTAACTATGGAATATATATTATCCATTTTCAAGTTCAAATCTATTAAAGTTTCAGGATCCACATCTTCTAAATTTAAAATTTTACTTGCTTTTACATAATCCTTATCAGACATTTCAATAATTGCTACATCCATACTATCCCTCCTTGTAGTACTAACATAAACTCATTAATTTAATTTGTAATCACCGAAATAGTAATTTCAATCTATAAAAAGCTATTGACCTTATAACCTAATTTACGACTTTAATAGAGAATTCTCTATTTAATTTTCAAGAATCTATATAATTTTGTTTAATTGTATTAGTATGTACATGCTTACTAATAGAAATCATTACGAGAGTCGGCATAGGTCCATTATAAATTTTAGAAATCAAGCTTTCACTATCTATCTCAACAACGTTGCCACAAACTTATGGTACTTTATTTGTAATTATATTTTTACTTCATAACAATCATGTACTTTTACTATTCTAAATCCAGAATGCTCGTATAATGATAATGCTTTTTTGTTTTCTGTTTCGACGCTAAGAGTAAATTTTTCGATTCCTTGGTTAAGTAAATAGGCAATTGTTTTTGATAATATTGCTCTCCCAATTCCTCTTCCTCTATAACTCTTTAAAACCGCTAAATCAGCGATGCTTCCCTCACCATTCTCTATTCTTGCAGAAATAATTCCTACTGGAGTATTGTTAATCTTTCCAATGAAGTTACTGTATTTAGAATTATTTAAATTTGACTCATTGTATGACTTTTCATCTTCTTTGGTTGTTCCAAAAGCTTCCATCCCTATTGGTATAATATCATGTAAATCTTCAAGTGTGGCCCTATTCAATAGAATATCCGTACATTTTTTAACATCCTCTTTATAATATTCTTTATTGAAATTCATTTTATATGTTGAATACTTATCTACTCCACCCTCAGACATGACAAACTCTCGGAAGCTAGTAGCATCTCTTTCATTAATAATTTTTATGATGTCTACATTATTCTCCTTACATTCCTCTATTACACTCTTAAAAAATTCAGAGAATATACTCTTTGCTCTGTAATCTGGATGAATAGTCCCCCATGCCATAACTTCTCCCTCAATATAACTACGAACCATACCAAAATATCCAATCAATTTATCTTCATTATAAAATAAAAATTTAGTAGCATCTCCTCCATCAAGATGGAACGTTAAATCTGTATTATCATTTTCATTACATATCTGTTCTAACTCCTTTAAGTCTTTAAGGCTCTTATTATTTAATCCTTGTTCTGTAATTACTTGATTTTTAAAATTAAACTTCTCCATTAATTCCCCCTAGATATGAATTTTTGACTTAGACATAATATTTAGTCATTTTTTGTGATATAACTATTGTATCATTTATTCTCACTATGTAAAATACTAAAACAACACCTTGATTGGGCTTTTTAATAGCTTCACATCTATATTCATACCATAATATACTATTTAAGGCTTCACCCCAAAGTTTGCTCCTAGTTCTCTTCCACTAAAAAGAGCTTGTTCATTTGTTTTTACTATAGCATGGGACTAGCTTTTCCTCATAGCAGAAAAGTAAAAAACGGCAGTGATTCAGATAATTCAAAAATGAATTATCTAAATTACTACCGCCCCAGTCTTCGCATATAGGCGCCTGGACTAATACTTTCAAATTGTTTAAATACCTTGGAAAAATACTCTTGAGAGTTAAAACTCAATTGTTGGGATATCTCTAAAATGCCCATATTAGTATAGGCAAACAAGTATTTTGCATGTATGATTTTCTTATAGTGAATATAGTTTGTAATTGTATTCCCTGTCTCTTGTTTAAATAGTTTAGAAAGATACTTGTCATTTATATTAAGATGCTTAGATATAACATTTAGTGAAATATTCTTTTCAATATTGCTATCAATATAATTTATCGCTTGAGTAACAGATTTTGAGTAAATTGATAGGATCTTATGTTTTTTAATCTCTTGGATAAAGTTCAAGTATATTAAATCAGATAAACAATATAAATCATCCAAAGATGTCGCTGCTTCAACCAAATAAATGTACTCATCGGCTAATTCAAAGGCCGCTCTTTCGTCAACACCTGCTTGTATAACATATCTTACCAACACCGCACAAGAACCTATTATATTATTTTTTAAGGATCTAATCTCGTTACCCTCACAAAAATTAGATACTTGATATTTTGAAAGCAATCTTCCATATTTTATTATTTCATCATCTAAATTATTTAACAAGGATTCATAGAACATTCTTTCAATTTCAAAGGGATAGTGCTGGTTACTAACATTGTGACTCTTTGAAGACTTAACGCTTTTTTGGTAATTGTCTATCAACTTATTTATGTTTTTAAAACTCTCAATATTATTGAATATTTGTGAAACATACATGTATAACCACCCTTTACAAAGTATAGTACTTCTCACTTCTAAGCTTATAGCAAGTTACATTAACATTGAAACCTGCAATAGGTTTGCCATTGTACTAATATAGGCATTGTAGAGTTCTAGTATAATAAACCTTAGGTTTTATTATACCATAATTTAATGTGCTACTACTAACGCACTGCATCTAACTTGTGATTAATTTGTCCCTGCAATCTTAGAAATGCTTGAATACTCTTATCTAACCCACCAACCTTGCTATTGGTTGTCCATAACACTTTATAATTATTCAACATACAGTGTAAATTTTGCTTCAACTGCTACAATATGAGTTTTTGCTCTTTAATATTTAGAATCTCTTCATTTTCAATATAGTACCTTAAATCTGCCCCTACTCTTATAATATCGATAGCATTGGCAAAACAATCTTGATAGAACTGTGCCTGCTTAATTTTCATATTATGCATTTTCAGTTTTTCTATTTTTCAATGAGATTCAACTCCTTATTAATTATTTATAAAAAATATTAAGAACTTAGCTTTCTTTCCTTCATTTCCTTCATCATATCTCTTACATCAGATTCCTTAAGTTTATAGAAGCAAGCAAATATGATTAAACATAAAAGTGCTCCTATAGCTGGAATTAACGTCGTCATAAGCCAAATTCCATCTAATGTAGCTTGTGACTGCACCTGTGCTAAACCATTAAAGCCAAAAACTCCCAGAAGGACCATTGTTAAAGAACCAGATATAGCAGTATTAAACTTCGCACTAAATGTTTGAATAGAAAAGGCTAAACCACTATTCCTTTCACCTGTTACATACTCTCCATATTCGATACAATCTGTTACAAACATGCTTTTCATTATATTTGGACCAAGAAACCCAACTCCTTTAAAAATACTGATTATGAAGTATAACATAAAATTGTTGTAACCAACACAGTATTGAATTATAGAAGTAGCAACAGCCAATATTAAAAACCCTATCATTAAAGTTATCTTTCCAAACTTATCAATCGCTCGGGGCAGTATAGGCGGTAAAACTATCAGAGGCAATATTGTTGTTAAACTTAAGATACCCATTAATTTTAGATTACCTAAGTTGTACTTTACAAAATATGTGCTAACAGTCAATCCTAGATTTAGCGCGCCTTTAAAAATTATCCCACTGTATAATACTAATAAGTATTTGTTCTTAATTATGGAAGTAAACAGCATCTTCACGGTAAGTTTATTTTTTCTTTCCGCTACAACCCGTTCTTTCACTGTAAACCTAATAGGCATCATTACAACAAACGCAATTACCATTACCATGAGAACTGCTGGTGTCCATCCTGCACTGTCAATAATAGGTGCTAATAAAATACCCGCAAAAACACCCGCAATTCCCGTTGAAAATTGACCAATGGCTATTAAGGTATTACGCTCATTTGGATTGTCGGTCATAGTAGTGACTAAGGCAAAGATAGGTGCATCTGATATAGTATAAACCATCCCCCATATTATGTACGTAATGTAAGCATAAGTCAAGTTAAATACACTTCCACCTTTGATATTCATGAAAACAATAATAGTCAATATAGGAAGTAAAAAAGTTACAGATTTAACCCATACTAAATACTTACCTTTTTTAGGATTTGTTTTGTCTATCAATCCTCCCAATATAGGATCGTTGATTGCATCCCAAATTCTTGAAATAAAAAATAGTGTTGCCACAGCTTTTGTTGACAGTCCTACTACATCTGTATAGAACATAGGTAAATAAATTAGAACAAGTATGTAGATGATATTTTGCCCCATCATCCAACTACCATAAGAAAAACGTTCACTTCTTTTGGTTAAGAAACTTTGTTTCATGCTTTTATGACTCATCTTAAACACCTCTCCTTTGATTAACCTTAGTGGTATTATACATAAATTTTAATAAAAAATTCTTATACTATCTTTGTTTTTTTTAACTATTTCCACCTAAATTTTGAGTAATAATCGAAAAAAATTGCACGTCGTGTGCAAATATTGTATAATTGGTTTGTAACATGATCATCTCTGCATTTTGGGTTTAACTTATACATTAATCATATTTACTTCTTTCTATAATCTAAAAGAATAATAACTCTAAAAATGTAGATTAACGAAAGCGAAATTGACTATTATTAATGAAAAGGAGTGAGCCAAATGAAACAAAAAGTAAAAGAAATTCTAAGTAAAATGACACTGGAGGATAAAGCGAGACTTTGCTCTGGAAGAAATTACTGGACATTAGAAAGTGTATTAGGTTTACCGAATATTTTAATGTCTGATGGCCCTCATGGGCTTCGCAAACAAGAAGGAAATGCAGATCTTGCAGGAATTAATTCAAGTGTAGCATCCACTTGTTATCCAACGGCAGCAGGACTAGCAAGTACATGGAATAATGAACTTATTTACCAAGTAGGTGAGTATTTAGGGGAAGAATGCCGTACTAATGAAATATCAGTTTTATTAGGTCCTGGAGTTAACATCAAAAGACATCCACTTTGTGGACGTAACTTCGAATACTTTAGCGAAGACCCTTATTTAAGTGGAACACTGGCTGCGAACTTCATCAATGGAGTTCAGTCAAAAGGGATTGGAACATCAATTAAACATTTTGTGGCATACAACCGAGAATCAATGCGTTTTGTTCTAGATACCTTTATTGATGAAAGAGCTCTACGTGAAATCTATCTAAAAGGATTTGAAATAGCTGTAAAAGAATCACAACCATGGACAGTAATGTGTTCTTATAATCTAGTAAATGGTACATATCAAAGTGAGAACAAGAGATTATTAAATGATATATTAAAAGAAGAATGGAAGCACGAAGGTCTAGTCGTGACAGATTGGGGTGCATGTAACAATCGTGTTAAAGGTTTAATCGCTGGACAAGAACTAGAGATGCCTGGGGGTACAGATGAGAATCAAAGAAACATCATTGAAGCAGTTAAAAGTGGTACAATAAGTGAAGATATTTTAGACGAGAGAGTTGCTAAAATTATTGAATTAATTTTAAAATCGCAAGAAACTCTAAATCAAAATTTTATACCATATGATAAAGAGAGCCATCATAACTTTGCAAGGCGTGTAGCTACTGAAACGATGGTGTTACTAAAAAATGAAGATCATATACTGCCATTAAATAAAAACCAAAAAGTAGCGTTGATTGGCGAGTTCGCTGTAAAACCAAGATTTCAAGGTGGTGGTAGTAGTTTAGTGGCACCAACAAAAATAACCAACGCAAAAGATGCATTTGAAAAGAATTTAGGAGATAAACTGCTATACTCTCAAGGATATCGTTCTGACGAGGATATCTCAGACCAAGCACTCCTTGATGACTCCATAAATACAGCAAAACAAGCAGATGTCGTTGTGCTTATGGTTGGACTGACACATGGCTCTGAGAGTGAAGGGTTTGATCGAACTCATCTTAATATTCCAAACAATCAATTAGAGTTGATAAAAGAAATAACTAAGGTAAACAAAAATGTTGTTATTGCTTTATCAAATGGTAGCCCTATTGTTATGCCATGGAAACAGGATGTGAAAGCCATCTTAGAACAGTATCTAGCAGGACAAGCTAGTGGTGAAGCACTTGCTGACGTACTATTTGGAAAAGCAAATCCTAGCGGAAAATTGGCTGAAACGTTCCCTAATCATCTAGATGAGTTTCCAAGCAACCAAAACTTTTCAGAAAAACCACGTCAAATTGAATACCGTGAGGGATTATATGTAGGATATCGATATTATGATACAGCTAACAAAGAACCCTTATATCCATTTGGACATGGTTTAAGTTATACATCTTTCTCTTACGATCACTTATCAATAAATGTTATGAATAATGAAATCAAAGTATCATTTACCGTAACCAATACTGGTGATAAGGAAGGAAAAGAAATTTCTCAGCTTTATATTGGAAAAAAAGATAGTATAGTCTATCGTCCTGATAAAGAATTGAAGGGATATGCAAAAACTACTCTGCAACCTCAGGAATCAAAAACAGTCGAGATATCTGTACCAATCGAAATGCTAGCAGTATACAATAAAGATGATTTCAAAATCGAAAATGGAGAATATGAAGTTCTCGTAGGAGCATCTTCAAGAGATATTAGATTAGCCAAATTCATATCAGTAAAAGGAACGTCTTTATTAGTAGAGAATGATGATATCTACAAAAACATTACTTCGAATTTCTCTCCAACACAAAAAGAATTTGAGCAAATTCTAGGCTTTAAGATTCCAGAATATCCAACGCTTAGACCAATCACAATGAATAGCGTTATCTCAGAACTGCAAGACAATGCTATCGGAAAACAACTACATGACATACTGTTAGAAAAAGCAAGTAACCCTGATAATGATAAAACAACATCACATATAGTAGAAGCAATGATAAATGAAATGCCAATTAGATCTCTTTCAACGCTATCTGGAGGAATGATATCACACAGTAAAGGACAAGAATTAATAGATATGATGAACAAAGAGGATATTAAACAATAAAACAATAAAAGGATAAAAGAAAAAGCGCGATTTAGCGCTTTTTTAATGCACAAACTAACATGTTTGCAAGAACGTTCAAATCTCCTTTAGTCTCCCTTTTTTCAGTTAACATAGCTTTCTCTCTATAAATAATTTTCTGAGCGTATCCTAATATACTTTGCGCTGTTGTTGCAAAAATAACAGCTGGATCTGCACCGTGCAACTCAATAGTATTATCTGTTCTTGCTTTTTCAATTAACTCATCGTATAAACTTTCTACAAGCATCTTCTCCAAGTAATTCACATATTTATCATTTGGATAACTATTAATAAAATAGTAATCAAATACGGTGATATATTTGATTAATTTAGCATTAGATTGTAACATATCTACCTGCCTATAAATAATCTCTGACATTAATTCATGAGCCGATTTATTTTCATCATAATTTTTGTAAACACTATTATTGTATTCATGCATACATAACAGCTGAATATCAACAGCTAAGTCTTCTTTGTTCTGGTAATAGTAATATAATGATCGTAGAGAAACACCACATTTCTTTGCGATTTCTTTCATAGTAGGAGCATAAATCCCTTCATTAATAAAGATATCCATACTTTTTTTTAGAATCTCTTCTCGCTTTTTTGATTTCACATTACTTTCCTTGTAATTTAATACATCTATCATATAATCACTTCTTTCAACCAACTTATGTATACTCAAATTATAATATCATTATTGCTGAAAAGCGTCAAGAAAACGTACCACTTTATCCCATAAAGTTTTCAACATTTTTACCACTCCTTTTTTGTATTATAAAAAGCCAATGATATTTAATTCATTGACTTTAAGTTCATAGTTCCGTATTTAGTTATGGGTTTGGGCTTAGCCCAATTTTAGGGGATTGGGACACCATTTTAGCAATTTGTATACAAATTGGAAGCTCAGGAAGGAGCCTTCAAAGGGACTGCGGTTTTATTGATATTGATTAAGAAATAATAGTTATCCATGATTTCCACTATATTGATTTCACTAGTAATTAGGCATCCGCTATCATTTTTAATGTATATCTTCTAGAAATTTTAATGTAAAATCTTGCGTCATAATATCCCTAATAAGAATTTTATTTATTTTAGGGACGAGATTAATATTTTCTAATTCTTTAACTAAAATCCATTTGCATCCTGTACTAACTGAATTATTTAAACGATCTAAATCAAGTACTCTCTCTGCTACCTCTTCTTTAGTCTCATCCACTTCACATCTAAACACATGGCTTAACCCTCCACGTGATCCATATCTATACCCATCTCTTATAGGATTATATTCGTATATATATAACATTTCTCGAACAAAAACAGTTAATCCACTTTCCTCCAGTACTTCTCTAGCCACAGCATCTCTCAAAGTTTCATCAATTTCAACACCACCGCCAGGAAGATTATAATATTCACCATTATTAAATTCATTTAGCAACACACGACCATTCTTAATTACTATAGCTCTTGCACTTAACCTATAATTACTCATATAATCACCCTAAACTTTCTAAAAAATTATTAATTATAATAATATTATTTTATCATATTCAATCTATAAAGTAATCTCACACAATCAAAATAACCTCTCAAATAAAAATGGTCTCCTTCATAATTATGAAGGTCTTTTAACTCAACTATATATTCGCTCATATCTGTGTAATTTTCAATGCCTTGTAATTCACTCATTCTTGAACAGTACTGTAGGGTCAAAAAAAAAATCAACTAAAGTATTTCTGTTTTAGTTGATTTTTCTTGGTTTGTTGCTATACAATCATTAGGGATGGTTCGAGATTACTGAAAAAGTCATAAGTTGAGTTCTGACATACAACATATATAATCAATTAGCATATGAATAGCTATATATTGTATAGCTGAATTTAAAATATATACTTTTTCACTGGTCTCTAACCGTCCCTTTTGATTGTGAAAATCTTAGCTCCGAAGTAATATCGAAATCAAGCACTTAGTGCATAAATTTTAATTATCTGTCTACTTGACAAAGGTCAGTTCAACTTTCAATTCCATATTCGTCTATTAATATTTTGCAAATGAATAACTCAAATTATAATATATACTTCAAAGTACGATATTTTCTATCCTTAGATCAAGATCTCACGATATACCTTGTTATCAGTAGGTTCCCTTCTACCGAAGTAGTTTATCTTGGCATTCAGTATATAGATTTTTAGTCGCCTCAACTATATCATCTGGAAGTTTAGGACCTGGTAATTTACCATCTAATCTATTGCTAATCAACCAGTCGCGAACAAATTGCTTGTCATAAGACGCTGGTGAAGATCCAATCTTATATTGATCTACATTCCAAAATCTACTTGAATCTGGTGTAAAAATCTCATCTCCTAATCTTAGTACCCCGTCTTCATCTAAACCAAATTCAAACTTTGTGTCTGCTATAATAATGCCTTTTTCAAAAGCATACTCAAAGCACTTATTATATAATTCTAAACATATATCGAATATTTTTTTAGCTTCTTCTTTGCCTAAATCATCAACTAGTTGCTCAATACTTATATACTCATCATGACCTTCATTATTTTTCACTGACGGAGTAATAATCGGCGTTTTCAACTTCTCAGCTAATTGATATTCTTCAACAAATGGTTGCCCACAAAAAGCTCTATCTTTTTCATATGCTAACCACATATTACCAAATATATATCCACGAACAATAAACTCATAAGGTAACATATTCAATTTTCGTACAAGTACAGTTCTCCCATTATAATACGCCTTATTTTTAGATATCTCTATAGGCATATCCTCAATAGATGTAGATATAATATGGTTTGGTATTATATCTTTAGTATAATCAAACCAAAAGTTAGAAATTTTATTAAGGACAACTCCTTTCTGCGGTATGTCATTCGCTAAAACTACATCGTAGGCAGAAATCCGATCAGTAGTTACAACCACAAAATTATTATCATTTGTTTCATATACCTCACGTACTTTACCAGTTAAAATTTCTTTCATTATCACACTTCCCTTTCCATTTATTTTTGTTTGTGACTTTAATGAGCTCATGTCTGTGTACTTATAATATGCTTATTGTACAACTTCAGCTAATTTCTATTAACTCAGTTTGAGATTCATTATGCACTATGTATTCATATACATCTTCATCGTTAAATGGGTAACAAAATCCCCATACTGAAGGTTGGAACTCAACAGTATTCTGAAATCTAAACCCAACTTTAGAAAAACTCATTTTATCAGGTCAATATAATCATCCTTTCAGCATATTAACCATAATAAATTGAAAGTTTCCATATGATTTTGTAGTAAATTTATAGGTTTCTAATTTGATTATCTAATTCTAAATAATTGCGAATGGTAATTTCAGATTTTTCATCATTGATGTGCTTTGATTTGACAGGTATTTATCATTTTTGTATCCATTGTAAACAAGAGTGTGTTTTTAGAACAATTATCTCTAAGTCACACCACACTATATAATTAAATTGACTACTCTCCAGACACTACAGTCATGATTATAAACACTTTCCAAGATCAAACCCAATCCAGTACTTACTGACTGTTTGATATATATTTTTTATCATGCCTAAGTCACTAAAAAACAAAAAAGCTAACAAATCATTAGCTTTTTTCACACGAAAAAGAAATCTTTTTACTAAAAAAGATATTCCTCATAGTCAAATAATTTACGGTTATTTGGTAGAAACTTATCAGCCAATTCTGAATATTATATGAGTTATATATTATTTTTTATTACTGTTACCTAAATATAGCATATGATTACCATATTGTCAATTTTTTTATTTTCGGATAGGCGTTAGGCTACTTTGAGATAGAAAAATCCCTTTGGCGACGGCAGACTGCGTAAAAATCATTAGGAATCATTAGGGACGGTTCGAGACCAGTGAAAAAGAGGCTCTTTAAACCAATAAACTAGCAAATTTAATTAGATAATTGTATCTCTTTGTTAATTTTATGAAAATAGCTAAATATATCAAAAATAGTGAGGATATTATCCTCGCTATTCTCTTTATATTAACTGCGATTACAGCTAATTTTGATTGTTTTGATACGCTAACTAAACCATACCCTCTTGCACGATATAGCCCATGAAATCTTTTGAGTTCAGCATTTTTACCCTCAATTGATGCTCTTTTCTTGTACTTTTCTTTAAACTCTTCTGTCTTTTGATATTGAGATATTTCATAAAATTCTGCTGTATTTAATCCTAAACTTAGTATTTTACGTACGTTTTTTTTAGCACATTACTTACTGGTATGTATGGTTTTGCTTCTAATTTTTCTATGTTTTCTAATATTGGTTTTCTAAAATATGCTTTGTCTGCATATACTTCTTCTATTTTTATTCCGCTCTTTTTTGTTTCTTCTATCATTTCTTTTGTATAATCTCCATCTGTATATGCTCCATTTGCTGTTTTTACTGATGTTATTATTCTCTCGTCTGTTGTCATCATTATTTCTGTCTTATACCCGTAAAAGTTCTGTTTTTTGCTTTTTCTTCCTACTCTTGCATCTTCATCTATTATTGATCTGCATCCTTTTTGTATGATGAACTTTGGGTCCTGTAGGATTTGTTTTGCTTTGTTTATTACTTGTTTTGTTTGTGTTTGCTCATTTGAGAGCTCGTTTTCTACTCGCTTAATAACATCATCTAAATACATTTTCATTGTTTCTTTCGCTTCTTTATGGTCTTCTATTTCTTTGTAATTAGGTTCTTCTATTTTGTTTTCTAGTTTATTTTTCGTTTCTTTCTCATATGTATTTATTATCTTTCGTGCTAAATGGCTCATTAGCCTTTCTGGTATTTTTCTTACTGTATTGGCTTGTATATGTGTTGCATCTATACTCACTGATTTTCCTTTTATTATTCCTTTATCTATACATTGCTTAACTATTTCTGTAATTATTTCATCTAATGTTATCTCTTTTAAACGATGACATCTGAATTTTGCAAGTAAACTCTTATTTGGTAAACTATCTTCTGGATTTATACCTAGAAAGTACATATATGCTAGATTTAAATTAGCTTCTTCTATTACTCTTTCATCTGAAAGATTGTATAAATGTTGCAATATCAGTAATTTACACATCATCTCTGGTTCTTTTGCTTATAACTTTGATTAAAATAGTAGTATAGCAAATCTTGATTATTTATACAAATTGTACAATTCATATGCCTAATGTATTTTATGTAATATTGTATCGCATCATGTCGAACATGGTCTAAGTTTTGAAATTGTGTCATTTTTATTTGTGTGATATACTCACTTTGTTTTTAGGATATATTAACAATTAGGTCTTTAGTACTAAATGAAAAAAACTACTGCTTTTTTAGTCAGTAGTTCTAATTTTGTTATAATCATTCAATTTAACCTAATTATAACATATGTTGAATGCATGAGATATTAACTATATGTTATATTAATATATAAAATATTAAATATATGAAACATTAAACATTATATATTAAATATATATATTTAATATATGAAAAAGATGCTCCTAATCATCGAAGCATCTTACAGATTAAACGTTATTTATTCAATTGTATTACACCTGTTTTTTTCAAATCTTTTAGTTGATATACAACTATATTATTTTCAGAAACTGTATAAATATGTCCATCTATATAAAGCAATCGTTTAATAGAATCATTAAAATATTTATCACTTAAATTATCTATCTTTCCTCTTAGCTTTAATTTATTATTCTCAATTTCATACAGATATGCCCCATTGTACTCAAAGTAATCACCTTTTTTAACTACCTTTATAGGGAATCCAAATATTTTTTTATCAGCTAAGTACATAAGTGCTTTGTGGTTATCTAATAGCTCTGAATAAGTTCCACTATCCCCTATTATTTCTTTATCTCTTTCTATTGGATTATTTATATCGTCTATATCAAAAAGTGATATTTTAAATCCTCCTGTTTGAACGGTTTTTTTGACTTCTTTAGTATTTAAACCAAAACCTAATACACTCTTTTCATCTATATAGTGCAAGTAAGTGCTATAACCCGGTATTTTAAGATATCCTAATATTTTTGGTTTATTCACATTTGATGTGTCTATTACAAAAAATGGATCTATCTGTTTAAATGTAACCATATATAGCTTATCACCTTCAAATCTTGTGCTATATATTCTTTCTCCTTTTGCAATACCTTCTAACCTTCCTGTTATGTTCATACTATAATCTAGTATATATAGATTGTTACCTAGTTTAAATGAATTAGTTGCTATCCTAAAGTAATCTTTGTATTCATCCATTGAAAATTGATTGAGTATATAACCTGGAACTCGCCCTATTCCTGCCTCTGATACTTTTCCAGAGCCTAGTGTAAATCTATATATAGTTGTTGAATTATTTCTATGATTAACTCCTGCTATATATAGTTTGTTTTTTGAAACATATATATTTTTTGCTCGACCTACATACGCATTTACATCTGGTCTTCTATCTTGTTGATTTAGATCAATGCCTATAGTTATCATATAGCTTAATTGTTTACATTCTGGCAGACATTTTAGTTCGTTATATTTCATTGTATGATTAAAACCTGTTATACTCTCTTTATAACTTGGTAATATAACTTTATCTAAAAAATCATTTTGATATTTTAGCATACCTCTATATAAGTTTACATATCTTGATGTCACCATGTAAAATTGATGGTCTATCAATCTTGCTGATACATACTCTCCATCAAATGTGTAGTCTTTTATTAGTTTAGGACTTTCTATGTTGTCTAAATTATATACTTTTATAAAACTCTTTTGTATATAATACACTGGTGTAGCCTGAACTGTAAAGTTACCTGCTATTTTCTCTAAGATATTTGGCTTTTTAGTTACTTGTTCTTCATATTTGTTTCCCACAACTACTAGTTTATTATCATCTATAAATATTTCATTAATCTCCCTAGTATCGTTTTGCAAAGATATAACACTTACAACTTTACCATCAGTAGGGTGACTATCTATTATAGATATACGATTATTATTCATCATATATATGTATTTGCCATCAGTTTTGACTAAATCACCTTCTTCTACTCCATCAACTTGGTTATTAGTCTCTGAGTATTCTTTTTTTAAACTATTACTCTTAGAATTAGCCTCTTTAACACTAACATCATCCTTATATTTAATTTTCTGAGCTATAAATTTATCCATCAATTTCATATACTCTTGCCTCGATTTTATAGTTGGCAGTTTATTCATTTGATTGTGTGTTGATATAATCACACTGTTTTTCTCTGAATTCCAAGCTATATCATGTCTTAAAGCTTCAACTATAAATCTTATCGGTACATAAACTTTGCCGTATATCTTTTTACATCGTACCCCCATATTTTTATTATTTTTATTTACTAAAGCTTCATCAGAATACAGCTTTAACAAAATTTCTGTATCTTTATTGCTGATTATAATACTACTCCCTTTTATGCTTGATTTTAGATTTAATACTTGTGATAAATCTTCTACTTTAACTAATACCTTACTGTCTTTATTAAATATATAATTCATATCAACTGGTTTATCATCTATTAAAAATTGAACTTGCGTTTTTTTGCTTCTTTCTGTACTAAAACATAACGTGAAAAATAAACAAATAATTAATAATACTGTTATGATTTTCTTCACCTATACTCCCCCTAACATATGTTTTTTATTTAGACTTATAATTACTCCAAAAAGTTCCATGTTATGTATTATATTAATTTGTAACTTTATTTTCGTCACATAAATATAATATATTGACCTTGTTTAAATAAAAATTAAGGAGAATAGTCAAATGGATTATGGTAAAAATTCTTGTATAATACCTAAAAAACGCCCTACTCCAACTTGTGCTAATGGAAGGTGTTCACGTAACAATCCAAAATCTAAACCTAAATCAAATCCTACTAGCAGTATAAATATCAATCCTGATGACAAACCAACTACTGGAATAATAAACTTAAATTAAAGGGGGATGTGTTCTTGAACCATCCCCTAAAAACTATATTAATTTAAAAAACTCGAACCATTTTCTGGCTTATGAACGTTGAAATACTCTGCAACTGTTGCTCCTATATCAGACAGTGTTTTCCTTATTCCTAAATTGTCTTTTTTTATGTTTTTTCCATAAACATGTAACAACACATTTTCTCTAGTGTGCTGGCTATGGCCAATAGTTGGGTCGTTTCCATGGTCTGCACTTATTATTAATACATCTTCATGTCTCATTTTATCCATGAGTAAACCTATATATTTATCTACTACCATGAGTCTATGAGCATATTTATCTACATCCTGTGCATGTCCTGCTAAATCAGTTTCTTGAACAGTTGCCGATATGAATCCATGTTTCATTCTCGTAAAACTTTCTACTATACTCTTCATAACTAACTCTGTGTCTACTGCCGGAATCTTTGTTGCTCCATCACAATCTATTACATCTTGCATTTTACCTATCAATGTAACATCTATTCCATTTTTCATTAGTATGGTACTTACTTGACCTTTAGGATCAACTCCATATCCCATATGTCTACATTTATACCCTTTTTGATATACTCCTGACTTTGGACTGTTAATTCCTATCAATCCGTCATCTCTAACTTCTACACATTTTCGTAGCCACTCTTTTGTTACATCCTCTCCGCCTAGGGCAATTACTCTATTTACTTTAACACACTCTCTAACAATACGTCCTATATTTAAAACTTCTTCATATGATATATAATCAAATGATGCTGTTACGTTGTATATTTGTCCGTAGTCAGTTTCTATATTATCTGCGACATAAACACAGTCATTTACAAGCAAGTAAGGTTTTTCTTTGTCTGGTATAGAAACTTTGTAACCTTCTTTTTTTAGTACTATTTTAACATCATCTATAACGTCTTTAAACGGCTTTGTATACGGTTTAAGTGGTTTTGTACCCATTATTTCTTGATGCCCCACATAACTATCAGCACCGTAGTGTTGTAATTTAATCTTTCCATAAGCCCCAATATCTTGAGCATCGTTTAATCTATTATGATTTATAATATTTTTTAATCCTAATTTTTCGAGATTGGGTAATTCAATGTATTCTGCTTTATCTAATATATGTTTTAGTGTATTAGCTCCATTATCTTGTGGTCTTACTTTTGTCACATCATCCATTTGCCCTACCCCTAAGCTATCAATCACTAATAAAACTACTTTTTTTGCCATATCTATCACGACCTATCTAATTTTTTCCCTAAGCTATCAAACGCTCCGATTATTTTAGGTTTGTTTTTTTGAATTCCTTCCACTAATACTACTTCACTTCTAGTAACAAAAATTTGTGTTCTGTATGAATAGATTGCCGCGTCTCCTACTCTAACTTTTTTATCTCCTATTTGCAAAGTTCCATAATAATCAATAGATTCTGGAAGCAATTCAACTGTTTTCAGGTCATTTTCTTTCAGCTGGTCGAAATCTCTTCCTACTAATGCTTTTTTCATTTTCGACCTTCTATAATAACCTCCTCCAAAAACATATGCCTTATCATCAAACATATGAGATATCTCAGTAACATAAATCATAGCAGGTATTTCTGGTAATTCCTCATTGTATGCATGTAATGGCGTAGTTCCTGTCAAAGCATGCCCAGGTTCAGCATGTGTAGCCCCTAATTTTTTTAATAAATGCATAGACGTTGATGTATTTGCACTAGGAGTGTTAATCTGTTTTAACTTTATATTTAATTCCCGTTCTAAAATTTCTTTACACCTTAAAGCTGTCATAGCATTAGGTGTTTCCTTTATATCATTTGCCTTTTCATCATACAAAAAACATGGAAATGCTACTACTCCAGCAATATTAACACCTTTTAAGTTCATTATTTCTTTTGCTTTTTCTATTAACTCTGTTTCTTTAAATCCACCTACTTGTCCATCGTAAATATTATCGCTTTTCCCTACAACTCTTAACATAATATCTTGAACTCTATTTAACTTAGTAGCTATCTCAGATATTTGTTTAGCCTTTTCTACTGAAAAAACAGTAACAATTTCTGGCTCATAGGACAATATATCTTTGATTAGAAATTTAGGGATTTGAACTAAATGTCCTACATTCCCAAGTTTTATACCCTCTTTTGCAAGGGTTAATGCTTCCCATGGATCTACTGCTACTGCTTTTTCTATTCCGCACTCACGTATTATTTTAGCTAGCATGGGATTTCTACCTATCTGTTTTGTCATCATGTACAAATTTATATTGTTTTCTTTAGCACTCTTAACTAGACACCTTGCATTATGCCTAACTGCATCAACATCTATTAAATAAGTATTAGGCATTATTTCACCATTTTGATGCATATTTACTCCTGCTTTAATCAAGGAAGGGTTTTTCTTTAACATCAAATCTACAAACATTACTTCCTCTCCTTTTCAATAGCTTTCTTTACAGACTCTTTAAGTATTCTTAGAACTGTATCTGACCCAGCTCTCATAGGGTTAATCCTAATCATATAATCTTCTAGTTTTGCATTTGCTTTCAAAAACGTTCCTGACACTCTATAAAACATAGCTGTAATCTCATATCTTGATTCTGCTCCTACTGGATATGGTGCAGCCCCTAAAGTGCTACTACATTTTAAAACTTCTTTTGCTATTGGTCTATCAAACTCTACTAATATTACTCTAGATTGTGCATTTGCTATAAATGCTGACTTGATATGTGGTATTTCTTTATTATTAATTTTTTTTATTATTTTGTTGCCTTCTTCTGCTTGTATTGCTAATGCTACAGGTGCATATACTAATGACCTGAGTGCATCCATTGCCTCAAAACCTTGTACTTGACTTCCTCCTGAATAATTAATGTTCCTCACTAAATCAATTACTTTTTTAGTTCCTACTATACACCCTACCCCTTCAGGCCCAAGTAGTTTAAACAGCGAAAAAGCACTTGCTTCAGCACCAAGTTCAACACCTATCTTATCTGATTTCATGACAACATAATTATCATCAACTAATATTTCAATATCCTTGTTTACTTTCTTAACTGTTGCTATTACTTCACTTAAATCATATTTGTCTTCTATTTTTTGTCTTGAGTGTTGAATCAAAGCAAATCTAATATTTGATAAATCTGTTTTTTCTATAGCTTCTAAGTCATTGAAATCAACAAATACACATTCAAGTCCCATTGAATCAATAATCACCTTAGTTGTAGGATATATAGGAGCATCATGGAGTAATATTTTCTGATTTGCCTTTAAAGATGTATTCATTACATTCCTGATTGCTCCTGTTCCAGACCCTCTCACTAGTATTGATGCTTCTGCGTTAAAAAATTGGGCTATTGTTTTTTCAACTTTTTCTGTATACGTTGGATGACCTATTCCTTTTACCACACCTAAATCACCATTATTTAATATTTCATATCCGTTGAAATTTTGATGGATAATATCTACTAACTTAAACTGCTTATTTTTTGCTTCTTCTAAATTAATTGTGTCTATTGGATATGTCTTCATTTTTTCCTCCTATAAAATCGTTCTATTCCACTTATATAAATAATCTTTTTGGATTATTTTTTAGCATACAATCTATTTGAGTTTGGCTTATTCCTGCTTTTAACATTTGGGGAATAAATGTATCGACAAGATAGCTGTATCCTATCCCACCATTAGCTTTAAGATGAGATTTTCTTGTTAGATCCTGTGACAATACTATCTGATTTAAATGCCCTCTTTTTATAAGTTGAATTATAGCCTTTATTCTATATTCATCTGGCTGGTATTTTATTTTACCTATTGTATCAAACCCTAAGAAACAACCTGTATCAGCTACTTTTGAAAGATACTCTATGCTAGGATTGAGATCCATATGTCCTATTACAACTTTTTGTAAATTTACTCCTGTATTTTTAAGTAGCTTTAATTGTTCTAGTGCTAATGTACCTAATGTAGTATGAGTATATATTGGTATTCCTGTCTCAACATGTGCTAATGCACATGATTTCATTATTTTCATCTCTATTTCTGACATTTGACCTTTACCAGTACCTACTTCTCCTATCATGCCAGCTTTTATGTTAGTGTTATCTATCCCCTTAACAATCTCTTTTACTAATATTTTGCTGATATCTTCTTCCTTCATACTATACACATAAGTTGGTAAAAAAGGTTCTTTGTAAAATCCAGTACTCACTACCACGTTTATTCCTGATTCATTACATATATATCTTATAGCTTCTATGTCTCTTCCCATTCCCATATTAGTTACTTCAACAATAGTATCTATCCCTTTTGATACTAGTTCTTTCATTTCACTTATTACTAGCTCTGACTGGTCAAACTTGGCATCTTCATCTTTTTTTTGAGCTGACAAATCTATTTTCAAATGCTCATGAATATATACGGCTTTAATTCCTTCAATATCTATATTTCCTCTAACTGTTTCCATATAAATTCTCCTTTATCATAATCTATATAAATCCTTTTACTTCTTGACTATTACTATTTATAAAATACCTTTCGTATAAATCATTTGATTTATATATTTCTTTGAGTTTTGATGCTAAAAATAGTGCTTTTTTTGCTCCACTAATACCATTTTTAGCTGTTATAACTACACCCATAGCCAGTTCTCCATAAGGTAGTGTAATAGTTGTTGCTTCTACCATATTTGCTACTTTTATAATGTACTTTCCTCCTAATCTCTGCTCCCTTTTGCCTATCAACCCATTTGTCCCTATTACTGAATCCCCTAGACCATATAAATCAATAGGCCCTTCTACTGTCAAAATAATGTCTATATCTTTGCTAAAAATTTCATTACACATTCTTATAGCTTCGTTTCTATCATCAAAATCAATAAAAGGCAGTTCTTCTACTTCTACATAATCTTTTAAATTCTCAGCTACCGTCTTAGCTAGCATATTCATATCTTGTTTGTTTGGTAACTGTATATCTCCTTTTCTAGGTATTGCTATTTTGATCTTTTCATTAAAGCAATATTTAAAATCATAATCTACTATAGAAATTAATGCTCTTTTGCATAGATCAAAATTATGTGATATTATTCCTAGTGCTGGTGTAAAGCTAATATTATCTGTTGATTGTTTCTCTATACAACCTTTTAACCCCACACCTTTTGCCATTATAGAATAAAGCCCTGTACTTATCGCGGGTGCTAAAACTGACCCTCCACCATCTGTACCAATTGCCAAATCATTGATTCCTCTTAAAATATTAATACATCCACAACTAGATGAACCTGTCATCACTCTACCTGTAAGTGGGTTTATATTATCTATATCTATAGCCCTTCCTCTATCTGACATTTTGTCAATCGTATGAAATAAGAAACCATTATTTCCTTTTAATTTACTAACTATTTCATTATTTATTTGATTTGTATCTTTTACTCCAAATAAAATAGGCTCGATAGAAGGGTCTTTACTTAGAGCAAAAACAGCTTCATCTAATATCTCTCTTCTTGAATATGTGACAGTTTTTCCTATCATATCATTTGCTTTAATTATTGATTTGCTTACTTTTTTCATCTTATATAGTAATTGCTGATAATCCATAGCTATTCTCCTTTGACGAGGATTGTATTAATAAATTAGGGATGTCTTATCATTTTAGACATCCCTAACCTGCATATCATATATTATCTCAGGAATCCTAAAATACTATTAAGCTGGAATATTGAACATTCCGATTAATGAAAGTATATTTACAAGTACTCCTACCAATATAGCTGACATAGGCCCTACTGCCATTCTAACAACAGGTTTTCCAGCTATTTCATTTAATATATATAGTCCTACCACAGCAAAAAATCCAATTCCCGGTGCTATAGCATTTGCAGCATTCATACCGCCAACTAACAATGCTATTTCTAAAAGTTTAGACATCGCTGTTCTTATGTTATCTCCTGACTTTCTAATTCCAGGGAATTTGTCTAAAAATACTGCTATTCTATCTATTAATAGAACTTCTATTCCAATTGTTGCAGCTCCTAATACAGCAGATAAGATTGGGTTGTGCACAAATAATCCCACAGCAAATACAAACGTCATACCTATTGGACCATACACACCTGTTGCAATAGCTGTCGAAGCTATCAGCGGTATAAATCCAATACCCCTTGCCAATGCTGCAAATGCTGCATCAAGTACTTTACCTTCTTTTAATAGGTTAAGTGAAATAGGATCTCCAGCCATGATTTTGTAAGTAGTTGCTGCTGCAACTAGCCCACCCATTACCATCAGTATTGGTGCATTTTTCTTTATTCTCTTTACTCTTTCTGCAAACAAAGATACTAAATCCACTGATTCTTCTTCAGATTTTTCTCTCATAGCAAATATTATTAATATCGTCATACCAACTATTAATGCTAATCCTTCTGGATTTATTTTAATACTTGCAGAACCAATCTTTATTGGACCAATAACTACAGCCAATTGCCTAGCTAATAATGACAATACTAAGTTAAGTACACCTTTCTTGGCTCCATATTGATATCCTGTAGCTAAAGCTGGAAAAGCTGCAAATGCAACAACTACTGGCTCTCCTACTTTTCCTAAGCTTGGCATAAAGTTTACAGGCAATTTTGCGAATGCATCAACTATAACATCCAATCCTGTCATTATACCTATACCATATAATGCTCCTACCACACCTGCTATAGCTATACCCTTTTTTCCATCTGGTGAAGAACAACCTATAATATCAGTCCCTAATAAAATACAATGTATCAAAAGAATACTAGCTGTAAGTGAAAATGGTATACCAAAACCTATAACTAATCCAAAGCTCATTGCAAATGATGTAGCGGCAACTTCTTTCCTAGACATTCTACCTTCTATTTTTTCTGGTATAATAGGTCTAAGTCCATCATTGAATACTGCTATTCCAGTATTAGCCATAACTGCTGCTAATGCACCAATTAGTGCTATAAGTACTATCTCCATATTATGCCTCCGTTCTCTTAGTCAAATTTGTTATAATAAACTAATAAAAAACAATCCAAGCGTTTACATATCGTTTGTATTTAATAACCCCTCCTCTCACTATTAGCTTGTTATTTTTTTAGTATTTCTTCCATCAACATTGGTACTGCTAATTCGTAGTGATCTCCTGTAAAACCGAAAGCTATCTTTCCTTGTTCTATTGCTTTTACTACATTTTCTTTTTTAGGAGCTTTACCTGGCATAGAAACTGTCTCGCATTTAGCTCTTGTCAAGAGTGCCATAGCCATACTTAAAGCACCACCTCCACCTGTGTGACAAGCTCCAAAGTAATAATCGGCTTTTCCCATTTTCACATCACTAGCCGCCTGTAAATCTGTCTTTATATCAACTTGTACACTGTCACCTCCAATTTCTTTTATCAAATCAGCTATCTTTTGTTTTTCCACTTGCCCACCAACAACTATTTTCACGTCAATTCCTCCTTAATCTAATTTAAAATTATTGACTATAGCTTACTGTCATTCATAATGATAGTACATGCATGTAATGCAATATAGTCTTTTTCACTTTCTGGTAATAT
Source organism: Abyssisolibacter sp. ZYX002 (assembly GCF_056892235.1). NCBI lineage: Bacteria > Bacillati > Bacillota > Clostridia > Eubacteriales > Clostridiaceae > Abyssisolibacter > Abyssisolibacter sp. ZYX002. Next base: position 51,154 of record NZ_JARMXH010000001.1, on the reverse strand, counting down.
TAACTTTAGTTTATCCTCAAGTAACTCAAATAACTCTTTGAGTTGCTCAAAATGTTCATTATTTCTTACTTCATCAGAAACCATTTTATCTACTTCATTTATTGGCTCACCCTTTTGCACTCTTGCTAAAGCCATAGCTAAATGAGTGATTAACATAGAAGAATTTGCTTCTACTAACTCTATCTTAAATATTTCTTTAAATTTTTGTGAAAAATCTTTAATAGCTTCTGTAATATCTTCAGTCGTTTCTCCTGCTATTTGTAAAATATTAAGTCTTTCTATCAATGCGCTATCCAAGTGTATCCCTCCAATTTAAGCTTAATTCATAAGATTAAGAATGCTCAATATACTGTTTTTTGTATATTGATTTTAAAAATTAACTCCTAATATATAGGAATTGTTTTTTTATTCATTACGTCTCTTTGTATTTCTTCAATTTTATCCATGTTAATAAATTTATTTAATATGTTACCAAACTGCATATTATCTTTATTTACAACTACTGTAGCTATAGTATCTTCTGAGTCCACTTTTTTTGTTTTTGGATTTCTTAGTGAACTAGTTTTATATTTTAAATTCTTCTCTAATATCTCATCTATATTCCATATAGCAGCATCTATTTCATTGTTTTCAAGTCTTTGTATTATTTGATTGTATGGAGTCTCTATATATTCAACATCTAACCCCTCACACTCATATGTAGTAAGTATTATTAAATCTGGAGAAGTTGGGTCTATAGCTACTCTCATACCATGTGTAATTTGATTGTATGCATCATCTTTGTATATTATAACATGATTACCTACGTAACTCTCTAAACCAAATTCATGGATTATTTCTATACTATCTGTGCTTCTCTTTTCCAAGTTAGCTGCTAATTTAGATACTATTGCAAAATTATACTTTCCTAAATTCAGTGCTTCTATTCTTTTATTAGCACCTCTCATAAAAGCTAAACTAAATGGGATATTGCACTTTTCAAACTCTTTGTAAAAGCCTGTAGCTAGTCCTTCATATCTTGTTGAATAAGGAAGTGGCATTACTCCCATAATTATCCCAAATCCAGATATATTCCAAAGCTTGTGGTTGTCCATTTTTGTAATAGAAGTCCCTAAATGTCCTCTTGATTCAAGCTTTACTGCACCAGAGTCCTGCAAATATTTAAAAGCAGCTTGTACAGTACCTCTCCCAAAACCAAAATCTTTTGCAAACTGACCTATGGTTTTTATTCTATCGCCTACATTATGAGTTAATAGCTCTCTAGCCAACATTACTGTTGTCTTTCCATTCTTAGACATTAGTTCTTTTTTTATATTCTCCATATCATCCAACCTTTAATGTACAAAATACCGTATATTGTAATCATATTATATATCACCTTACTTTTTATTGCAAGTATAATTTTAGTTTAGTTAATAAATCCCACTATTTGTACCTCTGAAAAAATAAAAAATCAACTAAAGCGCACTGTTTAGTTGATTTTTTATTGTATAGTACAATAGCTATTTTTGACACTATTTAATAACAACTGGTTTCTTCTCTGATTTATTCAATACCTCTACCCCATCTTCTGTAACTACTACTATATCCTCTATTCTCACTCCAAATTCGTTAGGTATATATATACCAGGCTCTACACTAAATGCCATACCTTTTTCTAGTATCTGCTCATTACCTGATTTTATATAAGGAGCTTCGTGTACGCTGTATCCTATTCCGTGTCCTGTTCTTGTGATGAAATACTCCCCATATCCTGCCTCTTTTATAACTTCTCTTGCTGATTTATCTACTGTCTGTGCCTGTACTCCTGGTTTTGCCTGTTCTTCCCCTGCTAGATTTGCTCTCATTACTGCATTATAAACTATTTCTTCTTTTTCTGAGATTCCTCCAACAAATACTGTCCTTGTCATATCTGAACATAAGCCTTCACACTTACAGCCAAAATCTAATATTATGATGTCTTTTTCCTGTATTACTCTACTATAATCATTATAATGTGGCTTTGAGCTGTTTGCACCAGATGCTATTATAGGGCTAAATGACAGTCCATCAGCTCCTTTTTCTATAAAAAGCTCTTTCATCTTTTCACATATATCTTTTTCTGTAATACCCGGTTTTATAAACTTAACTATGTCAGCAAATACATCGTCTGCTAATCTAGCAGCTTTTCTAAGTTTGTTTACTTCTTCATTATTTTTAACTAATCTAAGCTCTTCTAGAATTTGATTTCCATTTATAAATTCTATTTCTAACTTCTCTTTAATATCTATTATACTTACTGCTGTAGCGCTTTTATTGACCCCTATAGTTTTCCCTATCAAATCATGCTCATCAAATGCCATATTTACAGCACTCATGAATCCTTCACCATCGTCCCATTGATATATTTTCCCCTGATTTCCTATTACTTTTTCTATTTCTTCAAAATTTAGTTTAGGAACTATGTAAAAACATCTACTGTCATTTAATATAAATAATGATTGAAATCTTTCATCCATGTGAGGTGAGAAACCAAGTAAAAACTCCATGTCTTCTGATGGTGCAATAAGCATAGCATCTATATTTTTGTTGTTCATTATACTAACTAACTTGTCTAAATATTTTTTATTCATTTTAACTTGCACTCCTTTGTTCATACATATGACTTGTTGTTAAATTTATCTTTGTAGTCTAATGTTTCCTATAAAGAGTTTTAAAATATATTATTTAAGCTAGCCTCCTATTATTCTAAAACCCTCTGGTAACGGATCTCCTGGATCTAATACTAACTGATTAAAACCTGTAATATATGCATTTCCTGATACTATAGGTACGACTCCGTTATATTCTCCTACTTTTGCAACATCTTCTATTACTCCTTTAAATGTAGTATCTATTATACTGTTATTAACTAGTGTCATTCCTTTTCTCATTATCCCTTTTTTATACAGAAGTGCCACTCTTCCTGCTGTTCCTGTTCCAGTAGGCGATCTATCTATTTGTCCATCTGCAAATATACATACATTGTTAGACTTTATTTTATCATCTTTTACATTCATTAGTCCAGTAATAATAGTCCCATATATTCCTTTTATACCTCTTTCTAGTGGATGTACAACTTCTAGTTCCTCCATGACTTTGTATTTTATTTCCATGCCTACCTCTACTAATTTGTTAATATTTTTTGGCTCAACAGTAAGTCCGAGTTTACGAGCATCTACATATACATAAAATGCTCCTCCATATGCTATATCTACAGATATAACACCTATACCTTTTACATCAACTTTCACGTTTTCTGCAAATACAAACGATGGTACATTTTTAAAACTAATATTTGTAATGTTATCCCCTTGTACATCAGCATACGCAGTTATTCGTCCTGCTGGTGAATCTATCTTAACTTTATTGATACCGTCTTTAGCTGTGATCAACCCTGTTTGTAATGCAACTTTAGTAACAGCAATTATTCCATGTCCACACATTGTACTTAATCCCTCATTGTGAGTAAATAGCACCCCAAAATCACCGTCTGGTGTAACTGGTGGAGTAATAATGCATCCGTACATTCCACTATGACCTCGTGGCTCTAACATCAATAATTTTCTTATATCATCATATCTTTTAAGCATATTTAGTCTTTTTTTCAATATGGTATCTCCAGGTATTGTAGGCATACCTGCTGTTATTATTCTAAGTGGTTCCCCTGCGGTGTGAGCATCTATTGCTGTTATCATTCTAGCAAATCTCATCATACGGCAAACTCCTTTATAGTTTTATTTTTGTTCCAACCCCTTTTTCTAGAGCCTTTTTATAAATAGCATTAGCTGTATAAATATCAAATAATGCCATTCCTACCGATTTGAAAAGCATAGTCTTTTTGGTTATTTGTTTTTTGTCCTTAATTATTGTGCTAATAGATTTTATTTGACTCTCTTTTAACCATCCTTTGCTTAATGGTGTTATCAAGTCACCTGTTTCTTCTTTTGCAAATGCTGTATCTACATAAACTTCTTCTACAACTTCAAATAATTTCTCTGGAAACTCTCTCATATCAGGTTTATATGATCCAATGCCTATGAAATACTTATTTTCTAATAAACTTTTATCATCTGGTAATACTGGTTTATTTGTCGTTGTACAAGTGTAAACAGCTTCACTATTTTCTAAAAGCTCTGAACTACTTTTTGAAATATTAATTACTATGTTATCTATACTCTCTTGTAGCTTCGTTTTTAATATCTGTGCACTTTGTAATGACAAATCAAAAATATTAATGGTTTCGATGTTTCTTACTTTACATGCATACAAAGCTTGATAATATCCTTGGACTCCAGCACCTATTACACCTATACTTTTTATATGTTTTGGTGTTATATATTTTAATCCTACACCTCCGACTGCTCCTGTTCTATAAGCTGTTAAACTAGCTCCGTTAATCATACATACTGGTGTACCTGTCACTGAATCATTGAGCATCATTACACCTTGAATAACTGGCTCATTTAGGTTTTTATTATCTGGAAATACTGTTATCATCTTAGTTCCAAATACTTTTTCTGTAATACATGGCATGTATAATAGTGTATTACTCTTATTATTGATATGGATTCTATCAGGCATTATGAAACTATTATTTTCATATGCTATATACGCCTCTTCTATTGCTTCCATCAATTCTTCCAACCTTACTATTTCTCTAATATTTTCTTCATTTATATATATCATGTCATCAACTCCTCTATAATAGATTCAAAAAGCTGTAACAAAACTCCTTCTTGACATATTGTTTTGTTACAGCTTTTATTAATTATAGTGCTATATAGTAGTTGATGTTTCTGCTGTTATGTGTTTTTCTACTACCTCTATCAACTCTGGTAAATCCATTTCTATATCTCTTAGTTTTTCTATTGTTGGTACTCCATCATTTGTCCATCCTCTTCTTTTATATACTGCATCTATCAATTTTTGATATTGATCTTCTCTATATTCTCTCATTACCTTTATCTTTTCTTTGACTGTTTTACCTACTGGATCATAGTGGACTAATTCTTTTAATTGCTTATCAAATCTATCTACTCTAGACTCGTATTCTTCTACAGTTACTGGTCCCATAGCTCTATATGGTATTGCGTCGTTAGCTCTCTTTCCATAACCTCTTCTTATATTAAATATCCTTTGGAAGTTATACACTCTTTCTGACTGTCTAATTAATTCATCCAAATCTATATCTTGACCTGTAACACCATTGAATATCTCTATATAGTTTTGAACATGCTCTATAACCTTGGCAGGCTCTTTTGATTTAGCATTACTTGCTGGCGTGATATCATTCCATGGGAGTTTACACAGACCATTTAATCCAAACCACGTTCTAAACATAGGGAAATAATGTAGTGCTTCTGCTTTATCTTCAAATGTTGGTATTTGGTTGTGTACCATATCCATAAATATTAACCAAGCTTCATCATGTTGAGGTCCTTTGTTTGTTAATCCATAGCCACCTTGCTGAGCTAATGATTCTTTGCATAGGTATTCAGAGAATTCAAGTCCCTTTTGTTCCATAGCTATGTCATTGATAAAATCAGGGTCAGCTCCATATTCTTCTATGAAAATCTTCTTCATTCTTCTAACACCTTGCCCTGCTATAAGTCCGAATCCTTCACCTCTAGACATCTGATGTAATAACTCTATAGCGGCTTCTGCGTTTCCAAATCTAAGATCTAATCCTCCTGTTATTTCTTTATTTATAATACCATTTTCATAGCATTCCATTACAAACGCTGTCAATGTGCCGAAGGAGATAGTGTCTACACCATAAGTATCACAATAGAAATTACACTCCAATATATACTCTGGGTCAAATATACCACAGTTAGAGCCTACGCCTGCTGCTGTCTCATATTCTGGCCCATCTATCGTCACTTTGTGACCCTTATATGGCCCTGATTTTAACTCAAAATTATCTGCTGCTTTTGCACATGACATTGAACATCCATACCAGCATCCATCCGCCAAGCCTTGAGTGATGTATTTATCTCTAAATACATATGAAGCTATATTGAGAACATCCTCATGTGTACCAAACTTGAAGTTATGTGTAGGTAATAAATCGTACTCTCCCATTACTTCTATTATATTTGCTGTACCTATCTTTCTCATTGTGTTTTGCTCATCGTCAAATCTACACATTTCTTTGTGGAATCTTATACCTGCTCTATTTATCTTAGATTGATCTACTGCATTGTTTAGATTACCTTTTACACTACTATATTTAACTACGAGTGCTTTTATCTTTTTGTCTCTGAATACTCTTCCTATTCCGCCTCTACCTGCTTGCTTTAATCTTGCTACTTTTCTTCTTAGATCATAGAAACTAAAGTTAAGTAAACCTATAAATGTATTCTCTGCGGCTGTTCCTGCCGATACTACTGAAATATTTCGTTTATCTTCCTCTGTTTCAGCGTACATTTCGGTAAGTTGTTCTGCTAGCACATGGCTATCTACTGCTTCTAGTGGTGCTTCCTCTATTTTTATTACTCCTTTGTCTCCATCTATAAATATGATTACATCATTTTTAGCTTTTCCCTGTATCTCTAGTGCATCCCATCCAGAAAATTTTAATAATGGCCCAAAATATCCACCAACATTGCTATCTATTACTATATCGGTAAGTGGTGATATGGTTACTACTAGGGATTTTCCTGCTCCTGGATATTGTGTTATGCCTGCTATCGGCCCTCCTGCTATTACTATTTCGTTTTCTTCGTCATCCCATTTGGTATCTGGAGTTGTAGCATCCCATAGTTTCCTTAGTCCAAATCCTTTTCCTCCTATGAATTTGTCCTTCATCTGTTGCGTCACTGGTCTAGATTCTACTGTATTATCCGATACATTTATATATAATGTCCTATTGGTATAACCCTTGTCTATAGTACCTAGCTTGTAATCAAACTGCTTCAAAAGTTTTCTAGAGTTCTTTAACTGCTCTATGTTCAAATATAACGCCCCCTTTTTATATATTCGCTTCTTGTGCTATCTCTATTGATAATGCTCCTGTTGGGCATTTTTTAGTACATAAGCCACAAGCTATACACTTAAATGGTTCTAAGTAATCATCATGTTGCATCATAGCTGCTTCTGGACAATATCCTACACACATAAAACAGCCTACACATTTTTTCTTGTTAATTCTTACGATTCCGTTTTTATCTCTGTAAATTGCTTGAACTGGACATATATCAATACATGTGCCACATTGATTACAATGATTGATTTTATTAGCTCCATCTACAATTTCTGTGACTTTTATTGAAGATTTATTGAGATTTTTTTCTTTGAAAAAGGCCTTTGAACACACCTCTTGACAATCATGACAGCCAATACATAAATCTTTGTTTATAATTAATTTTTTCAATTCTAACACCTCCTATATTCCTATACAACTGATGGCTCAAATATAAGTTCTCCTCTTTTAAATCTATCTCTATCAAGTGATGATACGTCGATAGTATTTTCCTCACCTATTATTTGCTGCGCTATAAGAAGACCTGTAACAGGTGCAAGCATAAATCCATGACCACTGAATCCAATAGCTAAATAAAATCCTTCTAGTTCGTCTACTGTACCTAGTATTGGATGATGATCAGGCGTTATGTTATATAAACCAGCCCATTGTCTTACTACTCTAAGCTTACCTATAGGAGGCAAAAGGTTAGTTACGGTCTTAGCCATCTCCTCCATGAACTTCCAGCTTGATGTTATTCTAAGATCTCTAGGTTCTGTATTATCACCTCTACCCATTATGAATGAACCATGTGGAGTTTGCTGACAATAAATGTTTAATGAAAACGACATAACCATAGGCTCTTGGGTCGGCTCAACTGGCTCTGTAACAAGTATTTGGTGTCTTTCTGAGAATACTGGTATGTCCACTGATACCATATCTCCTATGTGCTTTGAATATCCACCTGCAGCATTTACCACTATATTGGTAGCTATCTCTCCTTTGTTTGTTATTACGGATTTAATTTTGCCATTTTCTTTTTTGATACCAATTACTTCTGTATATAGATAAAACTTAACTCCCAATCGCTTAGCTGCTTTCGCATATGCATCTGTTGTAAGAAATGGGTTAAGATGTCCATCACTCTGACAGAACGTTGCACTAGTCATTATATCTGTGTTTAAATATGGCACTATTTTAGTCGCTTCTTTTGGAGTTAATCTGTCAACCTTTATTCCTAAGCTTCTTTGAAGTTCTATATTCTTCTTAAATTGTTCATCTTCTTTCTCTGTAGTAGCTACCATTAAGTATCCACCTTGCTTAAACTCTATATCTCCATCATACTCCAGCTCTTCGTTAGCTGTTTGGAAAAACTTGATACTCTCCATTGCTAATTTGCAATTCATTTCCATACCAAACTGTTGTCTGATTCCAGCTCCGCATCTTCCTGTTGAACCACTAGCAAGATAACTTTTTTCAATTACTACTATATTTTTAACTCCCTTTTTAGCTAAATTATATGCTATTGAACAACCAGAAATTCCACCACCTATAATCACTACTTCTGCTGTTTTAATCATCTTCACAACCTCCCTTAACAAATTGAGCTATTTTTAAACCTTTAACAGGAGGTCTGCTATTACAGGGAGGTATATCTGCTATGTTTTCCCCTGTGTATTTTGCGATTTCTCTTTGTATTAGTTGTCCACATGTTCTTCCTTGACACGGCCCCATTCCTGCTCTTGAGATTCTCTTTATTTCTTCTAAACTTGTATAACCTTGTTTTATTAAATCCCTTATTTCCTTTAATGTTACGTCTGAGCATCTACAAATAATAGTATTGTCATCCATTCTTATCCCTCCACTCTGATATTTCTGAATTTGTACATATACTCTCTTGGAACAGATACATGTATCACTGGTGTTCTGTCAAAGGATTTTGGATTTTGAACCTTGATAACGCTTGCATCACATATGTGCTCTCCAGCTCTATCTAATCCCTTTACTATTTCACCTTCACTTGGCAATGGTAATAGCTCATACGGTAGTTTGTATATAAGTTCTTTTTTTGATTTGCTACCATCAACAATCATGATTGCAAGTCCAGGGCATCTACTTATACAAAGTCCACATCCATTGCACTGGTCCTCATTTATTTTTGGTCTATCATTTATATCATTAAAATTTTCTATTGCATTTCGTTTGCAGGCTGTAGAGCAAGGATTACAGGGTATTCTTTGAAAACATTCTATTACTGCTACTGGCCCTCTATTTATTCTCTCCTCGCTAGGAAATACTTCTTTTATCATCGCTGGTGTAGCTATCCCTGTACTCTCTAACATGTTGCCTCACTCCTAACTATTTTTTGTATACCTGCTAATATTCTTTCACCTACATGTCCTGAGCGTAATGATTCTAGCTGATCTATATAATCTTTTCTAAGCTCATCAAAATTTGGGTGTACATACCCTATACTTTTTGCTGCACATAAACCTGCCATATATCCTTCAACCATAGCACTACTTGCCTCTTCAACTCCTGTTACATCTCCTGCGACAAATATTTTCTCTACTGTGGTTTCATAATTGTTATCTCTAATAGGCACTCTTCCACTTAGCTCTGGAACGTATTTCATTTCGCATCCTGCTTGTGCTAATAACTCTGTAAGTGGTGTTAATCCTACTGATAAACACATTACGTCAACCTCTAACTCTTTTTCTGTCCCTTCTATAGGTTGCCATTTTTCATCTAACTCACATATTATTACTTTTTCTAAGCACTCTTTTCCTATTGCTTCTTTTACTGTATGTCTAGTAAGAATTGGTACTCCCATTCTTCTAACTTTAGATGCATGTACTAAATAACCGCCAATATTAGGTGCTGCATCTATTATAGCCTCTACTTTAACTCCTGCTTGCATTAGCTGATAACTAACTATTAGACCTATGTTTCCAGCTCCAACCATCAATACCTTGTTACCCGGCTTTACTCCATAAACATTCATCAACGTTTGTACTGCTCCTGCTCCATAAATACCTGGCAAATCATTTTGTGGAAATGCCAATACTTTTTCACTAGCTCCTGTTGCCACTACCATTGCATCAGGCTTAACTTTAATATATTGATCTTTGTTTTCTATTGTTAATATACCATCTTCAAATATTCCTAAAGCTGTTGTTTGCTCCATAATTTCTATATTTTCTTTGTATTTATCTAATTCTTTTAATAATATATCTGTGATATCTATACCTCTTGTAGCTGCGTATTGTTTTTCCGAGCCAAAAAACATATGAGTTTGTTTTATGAGCTGTCCTCCTATTTTATTGTTTCTATCTAATATGAGTACTTTAGCTCCACTAGCTGCTGCACTGATAGCAGCACAAAGACCTGCTGGACCTCCGCCTATTACCACCAGTTCTACTTTTTTCATAGAATTTCCCCCTTACCATTTTGCGTCTCAACTACCATACCTTCTTCCAAATCAGTAATACATGTTCTCACATTTGGCTCTCCATTAACTTTCATTAAGCAAGATGAACAGTTGCCTATAGCACAATAAAAACCTCTAGGCCTGTGCTTAAATAAACTCTCTCCTAAAACTTTTACTCCTGCTGCATGTAAAGCAGCAGCAACTGTTTCACCCTTATACCCCACTATCTCTTGACCATTGAATATGAATTTTATTTCTTCACCTCTTTTAAAGTCTAGTATGGGATGTTCTTTTATTCTCATGCAAATCCCTCCTCAGATATTTGATATGCAATTTTTGCTATAGTTATAAAATAGCAATTTTTGTGCCATGTTTTGAATGCTATTGACCCTAGCTATAATCACATTTTAAAATTATCAAATTCTTTGGTGTTAGTATTCTGACGTTTTTTATTATGGGTTAATTTTCTTCATTTTAAATTATATGGTTTAATATAGGCTTGTTACTGAATTTTCTGAAGATTCTATGTATTTTTAGCACTCTATTTAAGCAATAACTGTTACAACACTAAACGTCAATATCTCGACGTTTAGTGCCAGATTATTGACGTTTTATTCTAGGTTATGTTTTTTCATTTTAAAATAAAGTGTACTTCTAGGTATATTTAATAATTTTGAAGTTCTCATCTTATTATAGTTTGTTATTTTTAATGCTTGTTTGATTGCTTTTAATTCAGCTTTTTCTAATATTTTGGTTAAATCAAGTGTCTTACTATTATAACTATCCTCTTCTTCTTTTTGCAATATTCCATTAATGTAAGACCTATCTATGTTATTGCCTTGTGAGCTAATAACTATTCTCTCTATTGTGTTTCTTAGCTCTCTTATATTACCAATATACTCGTGCTCTTTAAGCTTATCCATTATTTCGCTTGGTATATCTACGATATTTTTCCTATATGTTATACAGAATTCTCTTACAAATTTGTTCACTAGCATTGGTATATCTTCTTTTCGCTCTTTTAGTGATGGCAGATAAACATTAACACTGCTCAATCTATGAAATAGCTCTTCTCTAAATAAGCCTTTATTTACTTTCTTCCTTAAGTCATCACTAGTGGCCGCTATAACTCTTATATCTATATTCATTATTTTATTATCTATTATTTTTAATATATCATCCTGAAGTGATAATGGTAATTCTCCAACTTCATCTAGAAACAACGTCCCTTTATCTGCTAACTGGAGTTTGCCGAGTACACTTGATTTCATATTGTTACTTCCAAAAAGCTCTTTTTTTAAATCTTCCTGTGAGCTCTTATCACATTCGACAGATACAAAATGTCCTTTCATACTGCTTTCTATATGAATAGCTCTTGATAATACTTCTTTTCCTGTACCACTTTCACCTGATATTAGTATGTTCACTTTTGATTTTGATATATTCTTACACAACTTTATTGTGCTCTTTAATCTCGTGTTTTTTGTTTTTATTTGTGATAATGTTAGCCTACTTTCGTTTAGCTTTGATACTTCATTTTCGAGCATTGATATATTTGACATTGCATCATTGAGAAGCTTTGATATTCGAAATAGCTCTGATATATCCATATCGCAACTCACCGCTCCTATGCACTTGTGCCCATCATAAAGAGGTGTCGCACTTATTATGTCATAGCAATTTTCTCTAGGATTGTTATATATATTTCTGTATTCTTTTTTCTGTGCTATAACTTTGGGTAGCAATGCTGTAGGAAATTTATCTGTTATAAGTTTATCAACTATTTCGTCTTCAGCAATTTTGTATAACTTTTGTGCACTTTGATTCCATAAAAGCACTCGACTATCCTCATCAACTACACATATTGCATCATGTAGATTATCTATTATATTATTAAATAATACGTAGCTTTTATCTATGAGTAATGAATATAGCCTTCTAATCTGTGTTTCATCAATTAAACCTATTGGTCTTTTATCTCTATCTAATATAGGTATAGCCTCTATTTCACTCTCTTTCTGTAGTATGTTTATTAAATCGATTGAGCTATTTTCTTTATATAGAGCAAATTTTAAATACTTATTATTGTTTTTTATATAATCTCTTATTTTTATACCTGATTTGTGTGCTTTTAGTATATCCATCAATGAAAGCATAGCGAATATTTTATCACTATCCGTTATTATTACGTTTTGCTTATCTTCAGCCACCATGCGTTCTAACATATCATTCGTTTTAGTATTTATACTGGAAGTAAATATGTCATCTTGCATTAGGTCAATAAGTTTAATATTTTTTAATATTAAATTTTTTATCTTCATATTTAGCACCTACCTTGCACTTTATCTTATCAAAGTATTTTATATGTAGCAATGTTAATATTGGATATTTACTATAGTTTATCTTTGTGGGTCTTGTGTTATACTTGCTAGTAGTAATCTGTATTTTTGTAAATCGTTCATGTTAATTTATAGTTCCCAAAGTCTAAACATTTTCAGCTTAAGGTTTATTTTCTGGTATCTCCATTGAATAATCAAACTTTATCCAGATAGTAACTTAAAGTCTTGATGATTCATACTTATTAGGGGAAATATACCTATATTTTCAATAGATATCTTGTTCTTTTTTATTGTTTAGAAACATTGCAAAGACAATTCTTTACTTCTTTAGAAAAAGTACATGCTTATTTTTAAAATAAGGGAAGTGTATATGAAACTCCCCTTACACTGCTAGCTATACCTTTGCCTTTATAGCATTTTCAAATTCTTCTTGTATCTTTTTAGATGGTTTTTTGCCAAGTATGCTGACTATGAATATTGCAATAGAGGCAAATATAAATGCTGGCAGTATTTCATATACATCGAAAAGTCCTCCTTCTAGATGTTTCCATATGATTACTGTTAATCCTCCTACAACCATGCCGGCTATTGCACTATTTCTAGTCATACGCTTCCAATAAATTGATATCAACACTACTGGCCCAAACGATGCTCCTAGTCCTGCCCATGCATAAGATACTAACCCCAATACACTACTATCTGGATTTGTTGCTATTAAAAATGCTATAAATGCTATTATAACTACTGCTATACGACTTATTAATACAAGCTCTTTTTCAGTAGCTTTCTTTCTAAATACAACTTGATAAAAATCCTTTGTAAATGATGATGATGTAACTAATAGCTGTGAATCTGCTGTGCTCATCACTGCTGCCAATATAGCTGCTAAGAAAATACCTGCTACTAATGGATGAAACAACGCATTTACCATTACCATAAAAACTGTTTCACTACCTGCTCCCTCAAGTGGTGTTTTTAGGTATACTATACCTATCATCCCTATTAATACAGCTGCCCCTAAACTTATTACTGACCATGTTGTAGCTATTATCCTAGCTTTTTTTACTTTCTCAGATGATTTTATAGCCATAAATCTCACTAATATGTGTGGCTGACCAAAATACCCTATACCCCAAGCTGCTAGTGATATTATTGATAAAAATGTCAACTTAGTTCCATCTGTCTTTGTAAATAAATTTAATAGTTCTGGATTTACCTCCTTGACCGAACTAATCGTATCTGTGAATCCTCCTAGAGTAATAATAGCTACTAATGGCACTGCTATTATTGCTATAAACATCAATATACCTTGTATAAAGTCTGTAAAGCTTACTGCCATAAAACCTCCTAAGAAAGTATATCCTATTATTACTACTATACCTATTACTAGAGCCCACATATAAGGTAAATTAAATACTGCATTGAATAATTTTGCTCCTGCTACAAAACCAGAAGCTGTATACACTAAGAAAAATACTACTATAAAAAATGCCGACACCATTCTAAGTATTCTTGTATTGTCCTTAAATCTGTTTTCAAAATAATCTGGTAAGGTAATAGAATTATTTGATATCTCTGTATACTTTCTAAGCCTTTTAGCAACAAATCGCCAGTTCAAATATGTACCTATTGCTAAGCCTATAGCTATCCAACTTGCTTCTAGACCACTCAAATATGCAGCTCCAGGTAAACCCATTAGTAGCCATCCACTCATATCTGATGCTGATGCACTCATTGCTGCTACCCAGCTATTAAGCCCTCTACCCCCTAATATGTATTCTGATAAACTGGTAGTTTTTTTGTAAAAATGCATGCCTATAGCAAGCATTCCAAGTAAATATAATGTAAATGTAAAAATTATGCTTCCACTTACCGCCATAAAAATCCTCCTTTTTAGTACTTTAGTTTGATAAACAATATAGCACAGTTCTTCAGCACCATCAATATATAAATATATCTACTATAATCTATATATATTAAAGCACGTATATTTTTATGCTGTCATGAAATTGTAAAGCAAGCATTTCAAGCCATCTATAACACTATGCTAATAATTAAAAGTTGTTATCTGATGCAAATAAAAAACATGTGTCAATTTTCAGACACATGTCAATATACTACCACTTATTCTAATCTATATTTATCAAGTTTAAAGTATAAAGTACTTCTAGGCACTTTTAACAGCTTAGCCGCTTTTGTTTTATTGTTATTTGATATTCGCATTGCTTTTTTGAGTGCGTTTATTTCTGCCTTTATTAGTATTTTGTTCAGATTTAAATCGTCTTTATTTGCTTTATTTTTTATATCTTTATCTTTCGTGATTTTCTCTGGCAGTAAGCTTATATCTATGCTATTATTTTTTGCTAATATAACTATTCTTTCTACTATATTTTTTAATTCTCTTATATTACCTTCCCATTGATAGTTTTCTAAAATGTCCATAATGTGCGAAGGTATATTTCTCTCTAGCATATTGTATTGCCTACAAAATTTCTTAACAAAATTATCTACTAGTATTGGTATATCATCTTTTCTCTCCCTTAATGGAGGTAACTCTATAGTAATGGAGTTTAGACGATAAAATAGATCTTTTCTAAACTCACCTTTATCAACCATTTCTTTTATGTCTTTGTTAGTTGCAGCTATAACTCTTACATCTATTTTTGTAGACTTTTCACTTCCGACTCTAGTTATTATACCATCTTCTAAAAATCTGAGTATTTTAGGTTGCATCTCTAATGGCATATCCCCTATTTCATCAAGAAATATTGTGCCATTATTAGCTAATTCAAGTTTTCCTATCTTTCCATTTTTATTTGCACCAGTGAATGCACCTTTTTCATATCCAAACAGCTCACTTTCTAGTAAATCCTTTGGTATAGCACTACAATTGATAGGTATAAAGTTTCCTCGTCTCTTACTTTCACAGTGTATTGCCTCTGCAAAAACCTCTTTTCCTGTGCCACTCTCTCCCATTAGTAAAATATTTATATTAGCTCCAGCTATTTTTTTACTGAACCTCACTTTTTCTTTAAATCCAAGATCATTTCCAATAATTTTGTCAAATGTCATTTTGTCTTTATTGATGTTACCTAATTCTTCTTTTAATGCTTCTAGGTTTGACTTAGTTTGATTTAATAATCGTGATATATTTGTAATCTCTGTTATATCTCTATCACAGCTTATTGCCCCTATAAGCCTTCCATCTTTATATAGAGGTCTAGCACTTATTATATTGAAACAACTTTCTCTTGCTTCGTTATATATATTTTCAAAAGTTTTTTGTTCTTTTAACACTCTAGGTAATAATGCATTTGGGAAAACTTCATGTAAAGGTTTATTTAATATATCTTTTTTCTTAATACCATGCATTATCTCTGCACTACCATTCCAATACCTTACTATTCCTTCTGTATCTATAACACAAACTGCATCGTTTACTACATCTACTATTTTGTTTAGTAATGTATATGAATACATAAGACTTTCGTCATACAGTTTTTGTATCTCTTTTTGAGTGAGTATACCTATAACCTTCTTATCGTCGTATACTAACACATATTCAGGATTGAATTTAGATATTGTATTTATTACATCACTCGTTTGCATTCTACTATTTACACAGCAAAAAAAAGAATTTGTCTTTTCCCACTTTTTTATATATTTTTCAAATGGTATTTTATTTATTGTTAGTTTTAGTATATCTTTAGCTGTCAATACTGCTTTTGGTATATCTTTATCATGCTTTTTATCGACTATCACAGCTATGTTTATATCTTCTTTTACGAATTTATTAATAATATTGGAGGTATTGTTACTGTATATTTTTAAAAACGATGTACTCATAATACTCGATATGTCTGTATGGTTTAAATTTATCTGATTTAGTCCCATTCGTATCTCCTCCTAATAGCATTATTACAATATTCGTTACCATTGTATTTTTTTCCTGCTTTATATTGTCTAATTATGTATTTAGTTAAAGGTAATTTTAACATATATCATTGTGTGTAAAATCTAACATTGCAAATATTGATTAATAACGCAATAAATCAATTTATATAATTGTTTTACAGAAAGTTAACATGGATTTTATATGCATATAACATAAAGAGCTTATACTTAGACTGTATTAAAAATTCTAAAAATTTAAGGGAGGCTAAAGATCTATGAAAAAAAAATCTATTTGTATTGTTTTGTTATTAACTATTATGGTTACTTTATCGTTGTTTAATGGTCCACTTACTACTATTGCTTCAACTAATAACTCTATCAAACCAATCGCTAAAACTCCAAAATACGTTTTTTACTTTATTGGTGATGGTATGGGCTCTTCTCAAAGACAAATATCAGAGTATTATCTACAAAAACTCACTAAAGATGATACTCGCAAACTTATAATGAATACTTTCCCTTGTTCTGCAATCAATACTACACACTCCATGGATACGGTTGTTACAGATTCAGCAGCTGCAGGTACTGCACTTGCAACTGGATTCAAAGCTAACAACGGTGTTATTTCTAAAGATGCTGATGGTAATAATCTTGTAACTCTTATAGAAGCTGCGAAAGATAGAGGTATGGCGACTGGTATAGCTACTACTACACGTGTTACTCATGCCACACCAGCTGTTTTTATTTCTCACAATGAGAACAGAGGTAATGAAAACGACATAGCTTTTGACATGCTAGATAGTAGTATAGACTATTTGGTAGGTGGTGGAGCAAGACATTTCATACCTAAAAATTTTACAACCATAAAAGACTGTTTTGGCAAAGATATCAAATCAAAAAGAACAGATTATAAAAATATCCTAAACGAATTTAGTAAAAAAGGTTATTCTGTGGATATTGGATTAACAGGTTCTAAGAATTTTAAGAATACTAACTTCAAATATACAAAAAAATATATCGGATTATTTTCAAACTCTCATCTACCATATACTTTGGATGATTACAACAATAACACTTATGATGCTCCAACACTTGCAGAAATGACTAAAAACGGAATAGATTTATTGTCTAAAGATAAAGATGGTTTCTTTTTTATGATAGAAGGTGGTAGAATCGACCATGCTTGTCATCCAAATGATGCTCCATCAGCGATAATGGATACTTTAGCTTTTGATAATGCTATAAAAAAAGCATATGATTTTTATTTAAAACACCCAGAAGATACACTTATACTTGTAATGGGGGACCATGAAACTGGAGGTCTTGGAATGGGAGTTAATACTGATTATTTCTTAACACTAGAAAAATTATTTAATGCAAAAATGTCAATTGAATCTCTTGAAGGTAGCTATAATGGAAATAGAAATGAATTTTATAAATTAATTGAGAAAAACTTTGGTCTATGTAATCTAACTAAAACTGAAAAAGAGCTATTAGAAAAAAGCATGGCTATGTCTGATGAGTCTAAGTTTTCAGAGGGTAATAGATACAAATATGATGAAACTGCTATGGCTGTAACTCATATTCTATCTAAAAGAGCAGGGATTTATTGGACTTCATATGCCCATACTGCTACTCAAATACCAATGAGTGCTATAGGTGCTGGTTCTGAACTCTATAATGGATTTTTAGATAACACTGAAATAGCCAAATTAACTGCTAAGATACTTAAACTTGAACTCTCTAAATAATTTTAATTACTTATAAAGAGAAAAGAGGTCTTTCATGAAAATAAGAGTATCTTTTATATATACGATTTTATGTCTTGTCATAATCTTAATTTTTATAAAATCTATAGACAATAATAAACAATATAATAAAAAAATCCAAGAAGTTAAAGGCATAGTAATGGAAATTGATGATTCTAATGTTGTTAAGGCAGGATTATCTTCTATAGGGAATCAAATATTACGTGTTAAAATTATAACTGCAAATTACGATGGGATTGTTACTAATGTTATTAATTCTCTTTTAGGTAAACTTGACTTTGATAATTATTACAAAGTTGGTGATAAACTAATCGTTGCATTAAAATATGATGATAACAACAACATAGTATCTGCCAAAGCTGTTGATCTTTACAGACAAAATTATATATTATATGTATTTCTGATATTTGTGATATTGCTTGTATGGTACTCAAGGGTTATTGGTTTAAAAGCACTCTTTTCATTTATTGCTACTGTTTTTATTTTGTGGAAAATTCTAATCCCCCTTTTAATTGCAAATAAAAACCCTTTGTTAGTCACTACATTTATACTAATTATATTGACAGCTATTATACTTTTTTCTGTCGCTGGCTTTACAAAAAAAGGGCTTGTCGCATTTTTAGGTACTATCTTTGGTCTGGCTATAACACTATTTCTTACTGTTATAATAGGAAACAAGCTGGGTTTAGGGGGGATGACATCTCCATATGCTGAAACTATTGTTTTTTCTGGATATTTTAATCTAGATATGAAAAGTATATTTTATGCGACCATCATTATAGGCTCTTCTGGAGCAGCTATGGATATAGCTATGGACATATCATCTGCTTGCTGGGAAATAAAAGTGAAAAAGCCGGATATCTGTAGAAAAGAACTCCTTAAATCTGGTTTTAATGTAGGAAGAGATGTTATTGGCACAATGACTACCACTTTATTACTTGCTTACTCTGGAGGATATTTGACACTATTTATGTTATTTCAAATTAGGGAATCAAGCTTTATAAGAATTATTAACATGAAGATTATTTCAGCTGAAATAATGCGTACTTTGATTGGTAGTATAGGTCTTGTGATAGTTGCTCCTCTTACTGGAATTATTGCAAGCTGGTTATTTATCAATAGCAATTCTAAACATAATTTAATTAAATAATATGAGGCTTTTTATTTAATGCATCGATATTATATTTGATTCCTCCTTATTTATCTCATATCTTGTTGATGCATTTTTTTGTTTATTATTTATGGTATAATTGAAACAAATTGATTAATGTCAAAGGAGATTATCACATGATAAAAGATGTATTAATTTTAGGAAATAATAAACTTTATGAAAGAAGTGAAGAAATTGACACCCATAACCTTGATTCAATAAAGGATATTATCTCTGATTTACATGATACTCTAATGGAATACAGACGTATACATAATGCAGGAAGAGCAATAGCCGCTCCTCAAATTGGCGAGATGAAAAAGCTTATATACATGCATATTGATAAACCTGTTGTCATGATTAACCCTATTCTTACTTTCGAAGATGATGAAATGATAGAGGTGCTTGATGACTGTATGTCATTACCCAATTTATATGTAAAAGTTATGCGCCATAAACGATGTAGACTTGAATACACGGATATGAACAATGTAAAGCAGGTACTTCATCTTGAAGGTGATTTATCTGAACTTATTCAACATGAGTATGATCATTTGGAAGGGATACTCGCTACTATGCGTGCTATTGACAATAAATCATTTGTTATGAAGAAAGGTTGTTTTTCTTAGATTATGTTACTAAAAAAAGAATTACTAATAAATTCACTAGAAGCTAAAGAACACTATTCGTAAACGACATTGAAGCATCTATTTTATCCTTATTACAATCAAATAAACAGATGCTTCTCCAAGTTAGAATAATGTTTTTTAATGCTTCCACAAATAAAGTAACGAGTACCACTACAAAGCATTACCCTTGGTTTTCTATTCAAAACAAAAAACAGTCTATCTAAGGACTGCTTTTTTACTCTGTCTTTGGTACTATATAAGTTATATTCTTATCTTTATTTCTTATTATATCTACACCTATATCATATATGTTACTGATATTTTCTTTTGTAAGGACTATCTCTGGCTTATCGTATGCTTCTATCTGTCCATTATTCATCATTATTATCTTTTTACAGTACTTTAGAGCCATATTAATATCATGTATCGTTATTATTATTGTTAGATTATCTTCTTTGTTTAACTTCTTACATAGATTCAATATATTTATTTGATGCTTAATATCTAAATGTGAAATTGGTTCATCTAAAAGCAATATCTCAGGTTCTTGAGCTAAAGCTCTGGCTAGCATAACTCTTTGTCTTTCTCCACCACTTATCTGAAGTATCTTTTTATCTCTTAGATCCCATGAATCTGTGACCTTCATACATCTTTCTACTACTTCATAATCCTTCTTAGTTTCCCCTGAGAATCTTCTTTGGTGAGGCATTCTTCCCATTAGCACTATATCATGCACTGAGAAATCAAAGCTAATATTATCAAATTGATGTACTACTGCAATTTTTTTTGCTAATTCTTTATGAGATGTTTTTGAAATATTCTCATTCCCAACTGATATATTTCCTGATAGTGGCTTTAATAAGTTACACATATTTTTAAGTAATGTAGTTTTTCCACAGCCATTTGGTCCTAATATCCCCAAAAACTCTCCTTTGTCAACTGTAAAGTTTAAATCTCTTAATATTAAGTTGTCTGTATATTTGAATGATATATTTTCTATTTTCATAGCACTGCTCATAACGGTTACCTCTCTATATGCTATTCTTTGATTTTCTGAGTAAATAAAGGAAAAATGGTCCACCAAATATTGATGTTATTATACCTACAGGTATTTCTACGCCATTTAGTACTGTTCTAGCTAAAGTATCACAAATCAGCATAAATATAGCTCCTCCTACAATTGATACTGGCATCAATACCCTATGATCCGAACCAAAAATCAATCTCAAAAGATGTGGAACTATCAATCCTACAAATCCTATTATGCCACTTACAGATACTGCACAAGCTGCTAGTAAGGATGCTACTACTAACACTATTTTTTTAGTAGTCTCTACATTTACCCCTAAACTTTGCGCACTATCTTCTCCTATAGATAATGCATTAAGTTCCTTGGTTAAGGATATCAATATAACTAACCCTATTATTGCAGGTACAATTACTATTAATATCTGTCTATAATTAGTTCCATTAAAACTACCCATAGTCCACCCTATTATTTTACCGAGATCTCTTTGATTAAAAATCATCATTAATGATATTGCTGAAGAAAGTAACGAGCTCATAACTATACCGGCTAATAATATTGAAGTGGTTGATATTTTACTACCTCTTCTAGCTAAACCATAAACAATTATGGTAGTGGCTAGCGCTCCAGCAAAAGCTAGTATACTTATTATTCCTAGCCCCATAAAACTATTACTCACTCCTAGCACTATACCTACCGTAGCACCAAATGCTGCTCCTGATGATGATCCCATTATGTACGGATCTGCCATTGGATTCTTAAATATAGCCTGATATGCTACTCCTACTATTGCAAGTATTCCTCCACATATAACTGACATTAGTACTCGAGGTAATCTTACCTCAGATACTATAAATATGGCTGATTTTTTTATACTAGACATATCCATGTTTATATTTAAGAATTCAAGTTTGTTAATGGTTATCTTCACAACATCTTTTATTGGTATTTTTACAGTTCCTAAAGATACTGCGCTAAACATAAGCAATACTAATACTGCTGACAGCATTAGTATCACTATATGGTTTTTCCTTTTATTTTTATTATATGACATCAAATCACCGCTTCATCTTAGAATCCTAATTCATTTACTAAATCACCATGTACCATTTTAAATAACATCTTCAAACCTATATTAATTGCTCTTGGTGCTGATAGTTCCAATATATTCGAATCAATTTTTTCGTAGGATTTATTTTTTATAGCTGATAATATACTAAAATTGCTACTGTTTATCATGCTATCTATATTAGTCTTATTACCTACTAGTATGTCTGGATCATTATCTATTATCTTTTCAACGCTATACTTCCAGCCTTTTACATCATCTGCAGCATTTGTTGCTCCTACTGTTCTTATCATATCTGCTATAAATGTATCACTTCCTGCTGTATATTCGCCGTGTTGCCCTGTTCCAACAACATAGTATATGCTTTTTTTATTGCTGTTATTATTTAAAACGTATTTTATCTTTTGAACTTTTGATCTCATGCTTGAAACCAACGCTCTTGCTTCGTAATTTTTATTTACTATTTTCCCCATTAACAGCATTTGATCATATATACCTTCTATGCTCACTGGTGTCTTAGCTGATGCTGAAGCTATACCAGCTTGACTCAATTTATCTAATATCTCTTTTTTAAAGTGTGTTTCTGCCAATGCTAAATCAGGTTCTAAGTCTATTATAGTTTCAATGTTTGGTTCAAACAAAGTCCCTACGTTTTTGATATCTTTAACTTTTGATGGATACTTACAATATTGTGTTCTACCTACTAATTTTTCAAAAGCACCTAGTTCATATAGCTTTTCTGTTACTCCTGGCGCTAATGATACTATTTTCTGTGGCTCTTTATCTATTACAATCTTGTTCTCTCCATTTTTTATTGTCAATGGATATTTTGTTGTATCTCCTGATTGCTTACTAAAAGATACTGATTTTGTGGTAGATAACCACGTTAATTTATAATTGAGTGTCTCTAGTAACATTCTATAAGGTACGTATACTTTACCTTTTTCTTCGAATGTTTTGCAATCTAAAGTTACATTGATATTATTAATACTCACTTTGTTTGAGTCTATATTAAACTCCATAGTCACGTAACTATTATAAACTTTTACTTTGTTACCTTCTTTTTTTGCTTTTACACCATAGTTACTAACATCATCTGTTGATATGTAAGCTCTACAGCCTTTAATAATATAATCTTTTTGTTTCTCACTACTCGCAAAAACATCTGGTGATGCTATGTTTAAGCATAAAAATGTTATCGCTAAAAACAGTGTAAATAGTTTTGTAAATCTTTTCAATTTAAAACTCCTCTCTTATTTAGCTTGGAGGTTATTTGCAAAAAAATAACACATTAGAAATATGTGTTTTCTTTAACAACATACTTCCTCCCGAAGCACTAGTTTTATTATCCATAAGGCAGGTTTCCTGGCTTGTAGGTCATCTTTGATTCTATCCTTCCCACTCATATTTTGAGTAGTGGTTATTAAGAATCTCATCTCTACATACAGTAGCGGGGGCTGCAAAGGCTTCTAACCTTTTTCCCTTTTACCTATGGGGCTGTTTCTATTTACATCCCTCATAGCACCTTTTAGATTATTTGATTATATATATAGTATAGTTTAACTTTTATCCTTTTGTCAATGCAAAGATGAATTACATCTGTGTATATTAAGTATTATATACTGGTTTTATGTTAGTTCTTTGTGTATCTTATTCTCTACCATAAGGTATCAAAATATCACCATAGTAATTATATATGGATAAAATAAAATTTATTATTAACTCACCTCAACTAAACCATCAGCATCAGTATGAAACTCAAATTCAATCTTATATCCAGATTTTATCCTATAGAACTTCATGTCATTTATCAATGTCAATATCAATCTAGTGTTTTTACCTTCTTCAACTATCTGTATGTCACTTATACGATCGTTATAATTCATTAGATTATATATTTTTTGTTTATCTGAAACCTTTGTATCATGTAATTCTATGATAAATTTATCGTTATTAAAACCAGTAACTATACGTGGTCTAAAATCTAAATATGCGTTATTATCCCTGTCAAATTCTAACTGTAATCCATAACTTGATATACGTATGTCTTTCAAATCATAATTAACAAATTTCCCGCCTTCACCAAAATCTATAGACTCCTCTAATGGAATCCATATATCTTTATTGTAGCCTATTACCTCATAGTTTCCTTCTTCATCAAGTGCTATTCTATAATGCTTTTTATAAGGAGCGTAACTACAATAGAATTCAGAACTATAACCAGTCATTTTAAGTTCAAAACAATAATCATTAATAAATTTACACGAATCCACAAACATCGTACCAGACGGCACCCAGCATACTATATTTGTTTTAAGATTATAATACATAAATAACTGTCTATTACTATCTAGTATTACTTCAATTAACGCTGTGTAATTTTTATAGCGCTTAAATATACTTACGTTTTTTATATTATCACATTCTTCTTTAGCATCTTTATTTGCTATTTGCAGTATTTCTTCATCAGTAATTTTAATTTCTTCTTTTACACTTACCTCTTTGTTACTCTGGGTTGTGCATCCTGTAACTATTAATATTATCGCAGTAAGCAAAATATAAATCAATAACTTTCTTAGCATAAGCTATACTCATCTCCTTATTATTTAAGCAAATAATCTTTTGAGTATAAATGTAATTGATTTGGTTAATATTGTCAAGTTTGTATCAATATAATTATTCTAAATAAAAAAAGCCCATAGATAAAATTGCATCTTGGACTTTTCTGTATTTATAGCTTTATTTAAGGTTTTCTGGATTCAAGCATTCAAGCTCAGGTATAACAAATTTACCATCTTTTCTGATTAATACATCATCAAAATAGATTTCTCCTCCGCCGTACTTAGGAGTTTGTATACATACTAAATCCCAATGTATTGCTGATGTGTTTCCGTTAGGTGCTTCATCATATGCTTTACCAGGTGTAAAGTGGAAGCTTCCCATAATCTTCTCATCAAATAGTGTATCTTTCATAGGCTCTATTATATATGGATTAACTCCTATTGCAAACTCTCCTACGTATCTTGCTCCTTCATCTGTATCAAATACCTTATTTATCTTCTCAGTATCATTTGCCGTAGCTTCTATGATTTTACCATCTTTAAACTTCAATCTAATATTATCATATGTAAACCCTTGATAGACTGCTGGACAATTATAAGTAAGAGTACCATTTACAGAATCTTTAACTGGCGCTGTAAATACTTCCCCATCTGGTATATTATAATTTCCTGCACATTTTATTGTAGGAATATCTTTGATAGAAAATGTTAAATCTGTTCCTTCGCCCTTGATATGAACTCTATCTGTTTTGTTCATCAACTCTACTAAACTATCCATAGCTTTTGACATTTTATCGTAGTCTAATGTACAAACATCAAAATAGAAATCTTCAAAACTCTCTAAACTTGTGTTAGCATCTTGAGCCATACTGTTGTTTGGATATCTTAAAACTACCCATCTTGTATGATTAACTCTTTGATCTAATGCTGGTCTAGCATATTTAAACATCAATTGCTTTTTTTCACTTGGAACATCTGCTGTTTCATTCTTGTTATCTCCTGCTCCTATTCCGATATACACATCCATCTCTTTCATTCTTGCGAGATCTAAATCAGATTTAAGCTTTAATTGTTCTTCGCTTGCACCCAGCATCAATTCTCTACTTATAGCGCTATTGGCTAATTGTACAAATGGATATGCTCCAACTTTGTAAACTTCCTTGATTATAGCTCTTATAAGTGGATAAGCGCTTGTCCCGCCTGTTGATATTAATACTTTTTCACCCTTCTTCACTTTAGTTGAAAAATTAACTAAGTTCTGTGCTAATTTTACAATTCTACTATCCATTTTCATCTCCTCCAATACATA
Source organism: Abyssisolibacter sp. ZYX002 (assembly GCF_056892235.1). Taxonomy (NCBI): domain Bacteria; kingdom Bacillati; phylum Bacillota; class Clostridia; order Eubacteriales; family Clostridiaceae; genus Abyssisolibacter; species Abyssisolibacter sp. ZYX002. The sequence continues at coordinate 24,992 of NZ_JARMXH010000001.1, read as the reverse complement.
GTTATTACGGTATTATATCATATTTTCAATATAATTGATAATATCTAACAAAAAAATAATATCTTATAATAATATCTTTATAAACCCTTTTTTATAGAATTGATGAAGTTATCAATAAATCTAGCTGTAAATCCCCATATTATGTACTCATTATATTCATAAAAATGTACTGGAAATACTCCTTTTCTCCATTTATAATGTTTTCCATTTGGAATCAAATCATACGGAAATTTATCTTGCAACTCTATCTTTACGTATGAATCATACTCTCTTGGTTTATTCTCTATAAAAAACTCAAGTGGTACTAAAAAGCAATGATCTACCTCACTATTACTGTAGTTTTCTATATTCTCAACCTTTATCAGTCCCACATAGCCAAATACCTGTATATTATATGGACCTGCAATATAATCTAACTCTCCAATAACATCTATATCTTCACTTCTTATTCCTAACTCTTCGCAAGTCTCTCTAACACTTGCCTCTTTCTTAGTTTCGCCCTCTTCTATACGCCCTCCAGGAAATCCTATTTCCCCTGGCTCTTCACTTAGTTTATTTGATCTTACCTCAAATAAGATATGTAGTATGCCATCAACTTCAACCAAGGGCATTAATACTGAATATCTTCTATCAACATTCATTTGCTTTGCTTTTTTATTTTTGTATGCTTTACATATATCATTTAGTTTCATAACCCACTCCTATCTAATACAATTTACCATATATATATGGAATCGCAGTCTCTACTTTTAATATCCTATCACCAAAGCTTACTGGAATAAAACCATACTTTATAAGCATATCAATTTCGTATTCTATAAATCCACCTTCTGGACCAATAGCCACAGTAGTTGGCTTATTTATGTTGTATGGACACTGCTTATCAGCTATTGGATGTGCCACAAATGGTATAGTATCTTTTATGATTTCGCTTATTTCATCTTCTACAAAAGGTTTAAACAACTTTACTATTCTAACTTCCGGTAAAATCGTATCCTTTGCTTGCTCTAGTCCAAGTATCATATTATCTCGAAGTTTTTCTTCGCTGAGTACTGGACTATTCCAATAGCTTTTTTGAACCCTCCATGTCTTTATCACAAATATTTTCTTAACTCCTAATGCAGTGACTGTTTGTAATATTCTTGCAAATACCTTTGGTCGAGGCATTGCTAATATCAGCTGGGATTCTAATGGTTTTGGTGGTTCTTTTAACAGTTCAATTTTCATACATAGCATATCTTTACTAAGATGTGTTATCAAGCCAATACCTATCTTACCGTTTAACAATCCTACCTTTAACGTCTGACCAACCTCTGCTTTATGTACTGATAAAACATGCTCAAGTCGCCTTCCCTCTAATTTAACTGTATCATCTTGTGTAAAATCTTGCTCAAATAATATTATTAGGTTCATTCTTTATCATCCAATCTTAAAGTCTTTGCTAGTCTATTATAATGTACAAATTATTGTAAATCAATAAAGTCTCATTAATTATTGTAATAAAATTGCTCGTTGTTATCCATAAAAAACACTTAATCGTAAAAAACAAAATTTTATTTTGATTTTCAGAACATTTTGTAGTTTTATAGTGTCATAGTACTATTTACAAAGTATAATGAGGTCATGATATAATATGGTTGTCGACAAAAATATTATACTAATTTTATAATTTTTAGGAGGTATTTGATATGCACAAAATGAAGAAAAAAATCGCACTAGCAGTAGTTTTAGTATCTACAGTATTAGCAACAAGTTTATTCCCTGTTACAGCATCAAAAATGAGCTTTGATGACTATTTGAATGGTCTATCTATCGGAAGTACTTACGGACAGCCAACAACAAGCTCTAACTCCAAAAAAATGTCATATGAAGAGTTCGCAGAAAGAACAAGACTAGATTTCCCAGGGATGTCTGAAGAAGCAATCAAAAAGTTTTACAAAAAATTTCTAGAAGATATAGAGAAAGGCTATTATGGTCTTCCCGTGGAACCTGCAAATCCTACAGTAAACTCTAAAGAAAACCCCAAAGAGAACCCTTTTGAGAAGTTTTTAGGTGGTGGATACGTAGATCCTATTAGTGGTCAACCTGATACGCCTTATGTTAAACCCAACCCAGTTCCATTTGACGAATTCATGAGTAAAACAAGTGCTAAATTTACAGCTAAAGAATTAGGTAATTTAAGAAAGCTTTACGAGAAAGCAACTGCTTTAGTTAAAGTAAACAAAATTAAAGATGCTGATAAGATTTGGGCTCAGATTGATGAAATAATCCGTGAGCGCGATCCAAATTATAATAGCTAAGACATAAAATAAAATCATTATTATACAAAATGGGCTGTATTGAAGATTTAAAATACAGCCCATTAGCTTATTATATTTAATTCTTATCTTTGACTTTCCAGTTTATTTTATGGATTACTTCTTTTCTTCATTTTGCTTTACAACCATATCCATAAATTCAGCTACTTTCATAGCTCCTATATCTCCCTTTTCTCTATCTCTGATAGCTACATTTCCTGCCTCTGCTTCTTTTTCACCTACTATTAGCATGTACGGTATTTTCTGTAGCTGTGCTTCTCTTATTTTATAACCTATCTTTTCAGCTCTGTCATCAACTTCTACTCTTACTTCTTTTTCCATTAATTTTTTCTTTATGTCATACGCATAGTCATTGTATTTATCTGATATAGGAAGAACTTTTACTTGTACTGGTGCAAGCCACAATGGAAACTTCCCTGCATAATGCTCTATCAATATCCCAATAAATCTTTCTATAGCACCAAATATAACTCTATGAATCATTACTGGTCTATGCTTTTCACCGTCTTTACCAGTATAAGTTAAATCAAACCTTTGTGGCATTTGCATATCAAGCTGTATAGTTGCACATTGCCAAGTCCTACCTATTGCATCTTCAAGATGAATATCTATCTTTGGCCCGTAGAATGCTCCATCTCCTTCATTCATAGCATATTCTAGCTTAGCAGCTTCTAATGCTTCTTTTAGCGCATTTTCTGCCATCTCCCACTCTTCATCTGTTCCCATAGATTTTTCTGGTCTTGTTGAAAGCTCTACGTTATATTTAAATCCAAATAAGTTATAGAAATCATCTACAAACTTTAATACTCCGAGTACTTCATCTTTGATTTGTTCTGGTAACATAAATATATGAGCATCATCTTGTGTAAACGATCTAACTCTCATTAACCCGTGAAGTGTTCCTGAAAGCTCATGTCTATGAACTAATCCAAGCTCAGCCAATCTTAGTGGAAAATCTCTATAGCTGTATCTGTTATTCTTATATACCAACATAGCACCAGGACAGTTCATTGGCTTAATAGCATGATCCATATCATCTATTTTAGTAAAGTACATATTTTCTTGGTAATGATCCCAATGCCCTGATGTATGCCATAGCTCTTCGTTTAGTATTATTGGACTTTTTATCTCTCCATATCCTCTAAGAACATGCTCTTTTCTCCATAAATCTTCTAATACATTTCTAAGAGCCATTCCTTTTGGATGGAAGAATGGAAAACCTGTTCCAGCCTCATTTAAACTAAATAAATCAAGTTCCTGACCTAGCTTTCTGTGGTCTCTCTTTTTTGCTTCTTCTAGTCTTTCAATATACAAATCCAAATCTTTCTTTTTCTCAAAAGATGTTCCATATAGTCTTTGTAACATCTTATTGTTTTCATTACCTCTCCAATACGCTCCTGCTATATTCAATAGCTTTATTGCTTTTACTTTCTTTGTTGATTGTAGATGTGGCCCCGCACAAAGATCTACAAAATCTCCTTGTTTATAGAAAGATATTATTTCTCCCTCTGGTAAGTCTTCTATCAACTCTACTTTATAGTCTTCGCCCATTTCTTTCATTTTTTTGATAGCTTCATCCTTTGGTAGTATAAATTTCTCTATCTTCAAGTCTTCTTTAACTATCTTCTTCATCTCTGCTTCAATTTTTACAAAATCATCTGGCGTAAATTTATGCTCTGTATCAAAATCATAATAGAAGCCATCCTTGATTGCTGGTCCTATTGCAAGTTTAGTATCTGGATATAACCTTTTAACTGCTTGAGCTAATATATGAGAACTTGTATGTCTAAATATATCTTTTGCATCATCGTTGTCAAATTTTAATAGTTCTAAACTAGCATCTTCATTTATCTCTTCATTTACTCCAACGGTTTTACCATTTACCTTAGCTCCTAAAATAACTCTAGCTAAACCTTGGCTTATGTCATTTGCGATATCAATAACTTTTATTCCTGATTCATACTGACGTACACTGCCATCTGGTAATGTAATATTAATCATTTTAACTCCTCCTAATATTATTTATTTCTAAATATAAAAACTCCCGTTCCTAGAATCTCTTCTAGGGACGAGAGTATAATTCACGCGGTACCACCCTAATTAAATATCAAACTGATATTTCACTCACTTTAATAACGCTTTCGCGGAAAATCCTTACGTCACAAAATCATGACCTCAGATACAGCTCTGGGTTAGTTTTCAACTAGCAAGTAATAGGGTACTTACAGCCACGGTACTCCCTCTCTTTATTACTCTCTCTAATTTACTCGTCCCTTCATAGCTTTTTAACTATTAACTTTGTAAACATTATAATTATATTATACAATATTGTCAAGGGTAATTTTCAAAATAACAATATATGTTTACATAATTACCCAGGAAATGCTACTTCTTATATCTCACACGATAACTCTTTCCTTTTATTTTTTTATCTTGCAATCCTTTATATACTAGTCTTTCTTTTTCATTTAGTATCTCAATATTGGTCACTTTACCTTTAATCTCTATTTTACCTATATCATTATTGCTGATTCCGCCTATTTTTCTAATCGCTTGCATTAAGTCTTTTTTAGTAAATGAACTATTCACTACACCAGCGTTTATCTGTAACTGTACCCCTCTTTTGCTTCCTGCGACATAACGATTCTTTTTGGACATTCTCTTTTGTTCCTTCTTGCCTATTCGTCTTTGTACATGTCCACCTTTACAAGGTATTTCGTAGCCCAAGAATTTTTCCAATTCTTCAAACCTACTCTCCTCACGCTCTGTCACAAATGTTATAGCGACTCCGTTTTGATCTACTCTTCCTGTTCTTCCTATCCTGTGAATATAGTTTTCGTTATCAAACGGCACAAAGAAATTGATAACATGTGTAACTCTCTCTACATGGATACCTCTAGCTGCTACATCTGTGGCTATCAAACAGTTGTAATGTCCTCTTTTAAACGCTGCCATTGTGCTCATTCTGTCTATTTGTTTCATACCTCCATGAACACGACAAATAAGATAGCTCCACTTTTTCATGATATCATAGAGCCTTTCTACTTGCTCTTGTGTATTACAAAATATTATGGTTTTTCTAGGAGCTTCTCTCCTTAACATCATTTTTAAGAAATCAACCTTTTTGAGTGCTTCTACTTTATAATATATCTGCTCTATCTTATTTAGTGCAGAGTTATCTGGCTTAACTTCTATTCTTTCTGGTTTTTTTAGATATCTTTCACTTAGATAAATTGCTTCTTGTGGCATTGTTGCAGAAAATAACAATGTAGTTCTGCTATCTGGTGTCTTTTCTATAATCTTTTGTAGTTGTTCACCAAAACCCATAATTAACATTTCGTCCGCTTCGTCTAAAACTAAATATTTTAAATTATTCAATTTTAAGTTCTTTTTTAATAAATGGTCCATCGTTCTACCTGGTGTACCTACTACTACATGAGGCTTTTTTCTCAATTCTTTTCTTTGAATTTCTATAGGTTGTTTACCATAAACTGATACGCATTTTATTCCTTTGTATTTTCCTATTCCTGATATATCATACTTTACTTGCTCTGCAAGCTCTCTAGTTGGAACCAATACTACCATTTGCACTGATTCATCTTCTACATCAATCTTTTGACATATAGGGATTGCAAAGGCTGCTGTTTTTCCGCTTCCTGTTTGTGACTGAACTATTAAATCAACATCGTTTTCTAATAACTTTGGTATAACTATTGACTGGACTTCTAGTGGTTTCTTAAATCCAAGCTCACTAAGCCCTCTTTTTATCTCATTGCTGAGTGGATAATCTTTTATTTTTATATCATTTGTATGCATATTCTTTCCTTCCTTACAACATATTTCATTTGTTTAATTTGCCTAATGAACATAGTATATCATATTTATCTGTTTTATATTTTATTTTTTTATTTTATAATTACATTTTCATATATAACTAAGTTTTTTAATATAAATAGAGTATGATTTCATTCTATCTAAGGGGTGAATATATGGAGTTTAATATCAGAAATCTTCTTTATGAATCTAGGTTTTATAATAGTTCTCAGAGAAATATGGATTTAGAAGCAGTTTTTGAACATGTAATAAATTTTATAAAAAAAGATTGTAACTCTAGCTATAGGTTATCTATCGGCAGTGATTCTCAGGTAAAAAATGACCACACTGTATTTGTGACAGCTATAGTCATTCACAGGATAGGAACTGGCGCATGGGGCTGTGTAAACAAAATAATCATACCATATGCTATTAATGACCTTAAAGAAAAATTAGTTCTTGAAGCAAATCTAACTCTACAAATAGTAACTGAAATATCAAATAATTACCTTGAAAAGCTACTTAGCTCTGTTATTTATTATCTAGATGATAGTACATATTTTTATAATGAAATTCACATAGACATAGGTAAAAAAGGTAAATCAAAAACTATGATTAAAGAAATAATAAAGTACTTTTCTGGCTTAGGATTTGAGACGAGGATTAAGCCAGATTCTTATGCTGCATCTTCGTATGCTAATAAGTATACGAAGTAGTTATTTGGTTATTTATTATGTTTAGTTATCTTTGTGGGTCAACGGCTACTCTTTTCAACTTTTCAAGCCTGACCCCAATCTCACCAGGAGCGAAGCGACTGACATCTTTATATATAAAGTATAACACAGGATACTTTACATTCGTAAAGCCTGTGTTCTGCGAAGCTAAGAAGCTAAAATGTATTTAGTTTTTTCTATTTATTCTTGATAGTAATATGAAGAATAAATATACTTAAATATATATAATACAATTAGTAATATTAATCAAAACACAAAGAGTAGAAACAGTCGTGCATGAAGTTGGTCATGAACTTGGTTTAGCACATACGCAAAAAGAAAATAATTCAATTTCTGTAATGCGTAAATTAGGGTTCAATAATAAAGCTTATCCGTTATCTGATGATTATGCTGCTGGTATTAAAAAAATATATTAACAAAGGAGGTAAAAATAATGAAAAAAAATATATTATTAGGAGTGCTGGGTTTTGTAATTTTGTTTAGTTTTGTTTGGTTTTTTTATCAACCATTTGAAAAAAATGATAAATCCACAGCGGAAATTGTTTCCTTAGAAGGGAAAACGGATGGTGCTGATTCTTTAACTGATTTAGAGCAAAAAGCTTCAATTATTATTAGAGGTGTTAAAATAGATGAAGTTGAGGTTAAACGTCATTACTCTAAAATTGATGGCATGTTTTTAGGAGGACATACAATATCTAGTTTTAAAATTACTGATATATATAAAAACAAATCAAATAATCCTAAAATAAAGGCTGACAATAACATATTAATTTTAGAATACGCTCTGTATGACAATAAAACAAACAAAATTTATACTACTAACGGTTACGAAAATATGAAAAACAATAATGAATACTTATTGTTTTTAAACGAAGAAACAGAAGAAGGTATTTTTGTACCTTATGGAGCAACATTAGGGAAAGTTTCTTTAGATGAAAAAGGTAGTAAAGATATGTCTTTAAAAAGTCTTGAGCATGATTCAATTGAAAAGGAAATTGCTGATGAAGCTAGAAAAAAATATTTAAGACTAAGAAACTAATTAATTTTACAACAAACTATTCTTATTCCTTTACTTTGAGTTAAATGATAATAGTGTATATAAACAGCTATCATATAAAAATTTTTATATGATAGCTGTTTTGTTCTCTAGAATTCCAAATTATTTTAGTTAAGTACTTTTATGCTTTATTATATACGCCCAATTTCTTTCATTAAACTTTTCTATCAACTCACCAATTGTCATTTTATAATCTCCTTTTTACTAAATAATTATTATTAAATCTAATGGATCAGTTACTTCTAATTATAAAAAATAAATGGTTCCCGAATTGGTTCCCAACTTTTTTTATATCCTTCCCTTTCAAAATTATCAAATCTATTATAACTAGTTTCATTAGATCTTAGTTACTTCTTTAGTTCACTAATACTAAAATCTCTTTTTTCATTTTTTCACATTGTTTTAGAATTTCATATAATCTTATAGCATAGCTACTATTCAACTTCAAAATATTTTTTATCCTATATTTAGTAAAAGGGGTTTCTTTACCGCTTATAGCTAATAGTTAATAAATATGGTTTTAAATCTGGATATATACGTACAGTTAAACACCCTTTTCCTTCTTTGTATTTCGCTGAAGATAATAGACCCGTTACTAGAAAGGATTTACCTCCTTTTTCGTCTATAGTTTCTATAATAAGTTCTTTGTTTCTCAAGTTTCTTGAAGCTACTTTTATTTGTTCATAAACTGCTTTTGAATTTAAATTTAGAAATTCTGATATTTCTGTTATATTCAAATTATATTCTTTAAAATCTTTATCTGATGATTTTTTTCTGAAATTACAGTTGCTAGAAGCTTTTGTTCTATTACACTAAGCCGACCCTTAGCTTCAATCAATTTATTTGCCTTTATTTTGTACAACTCTTTATACTTATACCCCACCATTGCTCATTATTTCTTATCTTTATTAAACCTTGTAACCATATACACGGACAATATTATCAACAATGAACTAATTATATTTAGTTTGTAGAACTCCTCTTTTAGTATTGCTATTGAAAGTATTATTGAAAACACTGGTACTAGATTTATGAATATCGCTGTTCTTGATGCTCCTATCTGCTGAATTGATTTTTGTTGTATTAGATAACCTATTATCGTAGGAAATATAGACATATATAATACTCCTGCCCATGATTTCGTTGATGCCGTTGATATCATACTTATTAATCCCTCGTTGATTGAAAATGGTAATAATATAACCATGCATACTAAAAAACTATAGGCTGTCAAAAATAACGGTGTATTCTGCTTTACAAATTTTCTAACTAATATTGAATAAATCGCCCAACTTGTAACTGCACACATCATTATGATATCACCTTTATTAAACTTCATCGCTAGAAGATTGTTTATATCCCACTTCGTCACTGTAAGCACCACTCCTAACAGTGCTAAAGCTAACATGGCTAACTTTTTGGTGTCTATTTTTTCTTGACCTATAATACATGCAATAAGCATTGTTATCATTGGATTAGTTCCAGCTAATATTGATGTACTTGATGCATTAGAGTATTTGAGTGCTGTGAAAAACAATATGTGATATCCTACCATACCAATTAGTCCTAAAGTTAATATTGCAGGTAAATCTTTTATTTTTAGCTTCCAAGAATCCTTTTGCTTATATATCAATATTACAAATATCCCTATACTTGCAAAGAAAAATCTCATAAAGGTAAGTGAAACCGGTTTAAAATCTACTACTGCTACTTTTCCTCCTATAAATGCTCCCGCCCAAAATAACGCTGCTAACACCATCATCATGTATATTTTTTTGTTTTCTTTTGTTCTCATTCTCAGTCTCCTCTTCTTGTAGTTTTATAAGGTAAATCGCTAAATCATATGTGCAAGTTTAAAAAACATTTTCTATCATTCTAACCATATCTGCTTTATTTGTTGCCATCTATATTTTTTTGATAAACTCTTTACACAGTAACTTTCTAGATAATTTAGACAATAGTTTTAAATGAAGGTTGTCCTTGTTTTCTAAAAGTATAGCTAATAAAAATACTCGCTTTTTGTTAGTATTCATATCCTATGTAAAGGTTCATCTAACCTTGCAATAACAATAAATTCTTATTCTACTACAATAGTCTTAGCATGTAGGATAGCCATTTCTTCACCTATGAAAGTGTTATATATATTTTCTCTATCATATACATCTCTTAAAAACTTATATATCTGTGTAATTTTATTATTTTCATATCCAATCTCAGCTAATTTGGCTATTACTCAATATTTATCATCTGCTGTTAGATTTAACTCTATTAAATTTTTATCTATAATCATACGTCTTCTCCTGAATATTATTGATATATTATATCAGTAATATTATAAAGGGGCAACTCTTATATGAAGTTACCCCTCGTTATTAACATCTTTTTCTTCTTTATCTATATCGTCATCTATCGCTCTAAGCCATTTCATTATGAATTCTGGTATTCTTACTCCCATGGTATTACAGTTTTCTATTATACTGCCAAATTCTTTAAGACACAATGCACATATAAATATCTCAAGTAATGGCAGATCAAAACAATTTATTGCTAGTATCCTTTGGGCTGTAATTATTGCACATAATAGTATAATCTCTGCTACTTTTTTTGATAAACCAAGTCTCATGCTCTGGCTTGAAAAATGTCTAGTCTTAAATGCTTTTAATAACCCTGAAAAAATATCTAGCACTAAAAAGACAAACCAAAGAAGTATTAGTTCAAAGTTAAGCCCAGCAATATAGACAATTAACCCTGATAGTGATCCTAATAAAAATTTAAAGGCATTTACTTGCATATCTACACCTCTTTCATTTTCATTAGTTACCTTTTTTATGCATGTCTCTTGTTATATAATATTTTAGCACATGATAATTTGTTCCTTCTTATTAGTACTCAATCCTTAGTTTAGTTCCACTTATTCCTGCTTTTGCTTTCTCTACTATAACCTTTATAGGAATTCTGCTTTTTAATTCTTCTACATGACTTATTATCCCTATACATAGGTTCTGCTGTCTTAGTTTTTCTAAAGCAGTGATAACTAAATCAAGCGAATGTGCATCAAGAGAACCAAAACCTTCATCCAAAAAGAAAAATTCTAAACTTGTACTTCCTTTTAATTGTATATGGCTTGATAGTGCTAATGATAAACACAAGGAAGTTATAAATGTTTCTCCTCCTGATAATGTCTTACAGCTTCTTCTTACCCCACCATTATAGTTATCACATATTATAAATCCACTATCACTGTCAAGCTCTAAGCTATATCTACTATTTGTAATATCCATTATATTGCTAGACGCTTCTCTTACAATATAGTCAAGATGGCTTTTGGATATGTATTTAACAAAATTTTTCCCTTTTATCAGTGATGTAAGCTCTCTTATCATGTCCTTTGTATGCTCTTTAACCTCTATTTTTTTATTGAGTTCTTCTACCACAATTAGATCTTTTTTAATAGTATTAATACTTTGCAATTTTGAGCCTTGCTGCTCGTTTAGCTTTTTGTATTGCTCAGTTCTTACTTTTATTGATTCGTCAAAATTTAATAATTCTTCTTCATCTACTTTTTTACCCTTTAGTAATATATTGATTCTTCGTATGTTATTTTCTACTATCTTTAAATCATCATCATATTTTGTAACCATATCGTTTAAAACTTGTATATCCGATTTTGTTTTGAGACTATTCTCTACTTGCGTGAAATCAACAAATCCATGTTCTTTCATTAGTGTATTCACTGTTTCTCTTTTATCTTTGCTTTCTTCATGTTTTTCTCTTGATAGCTCACTGTATCTAACATTCTTCTCATACAAGTTATCTACTGTTTTTTGTTTGTCTTCACATTTACATTTTAATTCTTTCTCTGCAGTTATTATGCTCTCTTTTCTATTTATGATTTTCATTAAATAATCATTTGGATTAATATCTTTACAGACACTATTTATCTTTTTTTTGTTCTGATTTATCAATTCATTTTTCTGCTTTATTTGTTCTGAGTATTTTGTGATTTCCATACTTAAATCTGTTTTGTTTTTCCTAAGTAAGTCTATTGATATATTGAGCTCTTTATATACTGATTCTTTTTGCTTTATCTGGTCATATACTACTTTTAGTTTTTCTTCGCTTTTGTAGATATTCAATATCTCTTTTTTGAAAGAGTCAATATCAAACTCTAATCTGAGTTTTGATAACCTTCTAGATAGCCATTTATATTGGTTATTATGCTTTACTAACTTTTCTTTGTGTTCTGCTATGATTAGCTTATATTGCTCTAGCTTTGTTGATATTTCCTTCGCTTTTTTGTCGTATTCATTAATACTATCACTATACTCTTTCTCTCTTTCTTTATGTTCTAACATTTGATTATTGTATAGTTTAGAATAATCTAAGTTACTTGATAGCTGTGAGGCTTTATTTTCAATGTTTTTTGATAAATTCTCTAAATCGTCTTGAGGCAGAAGAGATTCTTTATTCTCTATTTCTTTTGAAATCTCTGATATTTGCTTGTTTAAGCTGTTTATTTCAATTTCAAGCTTTATCTTTTGGTTTTTTGATTTTTCTAACTCCATTTTACACTCGTCTATGTCTTCTTCTAAAGTGATATTGTCTATTATGATTTTCTCTTCTATCTCTCTATATATTTCAGGATGCTCTATAGAACCACATACAGGACATGGCTCTCCTTTTATGAGGCTATGTGCTAATTCCTTAGAGTATCTCTTTTTTACTTGTATCCTTTGTTCTTCTTCTAACTTTATATATAAAAGCTCTAGTCTCTTTACTTTTTCAAGTATGGGCGCTATTAATTCTTCGCTTTCTCTTACTTGTTTTTCCAATTCTTTTATTTTGTTTTTGTCTGAATTTATATCAAGTAACAACTTTTTAGCATTATCATATTCATTTTTTAATGTTTGTATATCATTTTGGCATTTTAAAAGTTCCTCTTGTTCTAGTGGTTTGTTTTTTTGTAATAGTGTGATTTCACCTTGCAAACTGTCTAATTTTTCTTTTTCATTATTGATATTTTCTCTTATTTCGCTTAAAGTTCTTTCGTCACTTTTGACGTATGCTTCGTATTTATTTAAATCATCATTTATATCTTGGATTTTGCTTTGGATTGCTTCTGCTTCATTTTCTATATTTACACCATCATCTATTTTTCTCCTATATTCAGGCTGAACTAATAAACTCTCTTTTTGATTGTTTAACATCACCAAGCTATTTTCTATTGTTTCTTTTTCTTGTGTTTTTTTATATATACTTTCGTCAGCCTTTATCATACTGTAATTTGCTTTTTCGTATGCTTCGTCTAAGAATTTAAGCTGATTACTCAATGTCTCTAATTGTTTATTTAACTCTATAGATTCTTTTACTTCATGCTCTACTACAAGTAGACTACCAAGTTCATTGTTTTTTATTGAAAGTGCTTTTTCATAGCTTTTCTTTATCTCATCAAGTTCAAGCTTTGCTTTCTCTAACTCTGCTTTTACATGTTCTAATAGTCCACTATATTTTAATGCATCACACTCTAATTGAGTAAGCTCTCTTATCACTGGCCATACAATATTAGCTTTATTTGCTTTTAACAATACCTCTTTGTTTTTATCTATTTCATAAGACATTTTTTCTAGATTTTCTTTTGTGGATACATATTTGTTTAACTCTATGTTTAAATCATACGATTTCTTATAAGCTTGATACTTTGTGTTTAACTCTTTTATCTCAATCTCAAGTTTTTCTCCAGTTTTTATAAGCTCTTTATATTCTTTTTCTAAAGTATCTAACTGTTCCTTTGACACATCTTGATATCTGCTTCTTTCCCCTTGTAATGAGTCTAATTCTGCTTTATTGTTGTTACTTTTAGTCTTGAGTGCTTCTGATAGGTTCTTTCCATATTTGCTAAGACTGAGCATCCTCTCCATCATATTATTTCTATCACTATCTTGTAATTTTAAGAACTCACTAAATTTACCTTGAGGTAGTATAACCGATCTTGTAAAATCATCCCTTTGTAGACCTATGATATTTATGATATTATTTTCAACTTGAGAAGCTCCTTCTGCTATAACTTCACTTTTATCTCCTAGAGAATTTAATCTAGAAAAATCCATTTTTGTCTTGCCATGCTTGTCTCTACGAAACGCTCTATCTACTCTATAAACATTTCTATTCTCTGAGCTTTTTGTATCAAATTCAAAACTTACATAAAGTTTATCTGTTGAAGTATTTACAAACTCTCTTGTTCCTCTAGGGATTTTGCCATAAAGGGCTAGTATTATACCATCTAATATACTTGATTTACCGCTCCCTGTTGGTCCAAATACTCCAAATAGACCTCTTTGATTGAGTTTCATAAAATCTATCTCCTGCATCTGCAAGAAGCTGTTCAATCCCTGAATTTTTAATTTTCTAGGCCTCATTTATATCACCCGCTTCTCTTACTACTTCATCAAATAACTCCAGTAAATCTTCCTTTGGATTTACTCCTCTTTCACTTAGATAAAACTCTTTAAACAGCTGTGAGATATTTTTTTTAGTAATATCTACTGGTTCATTTTGTAGTTCTTCTTCTATGTCATATATAGGCATTATTGATAGTAAATCAGGCTTTAGTTCTTTGAGTTTCTTAATTTCTGACTGCATTAACACTTGATTTAACTTAATCTTTAGATATGCCCAAGTTTGTCTATCTTCGTTATCTATACATCTTCTTATTGACTGCTCTAATGTATCACACTTCCATATCTCTATTGGTTTTATGTTCTCTAAAAAGACTTCCGAAATCTTTGGTGCTTCATTGTTTTGTGCTTCTATGATATATACTCCTTTGCTATAACCTATTTCGCTACTGCTATATTGAAGAAGTGAACCAGAATAAAAAGCTGTTTCTGATTTTTTCACTCTCTGAGGTCTATGCAGATGCCCTAGCGCTATATATTGCGCTTTGTTTGGTAGTTTGCTACCTTCTACTACAAGTCCACCTCCTATTTGTATAGGTCTTTCTGAATCCGTCGTTATTGATCCTTCAACAAACAAATGACTCATCGCTAAATTGATAGTATCTTCTCTATATTTCTGATTTATCTCATCAAATATTTTGCCTACCATTTCGCTATAAGATATCTGCATTGATTCTAAATCTGTAACATCCTTAAATACTTCTTTTATTCTCTGTTCACTTGGATAAGGCAACAGACCAATTATAGCTTTTTCTGTGTTTATATTTACTTCAATATATCCTCTTCCACTATCAATGATTTCATGACTACCTAGTTTTCCTACACTAGGTATATCATCCAGAGTTCCTAGAAGCACTATTCCATGATCATATGCCAATACTCTAGAAGCTGATAATCTATCTGGGCTATCATGATTACCCGCTATTGCTATTACTACTCTTTTACCATCTTCTGAGATATCTTTGATGGTATTGTAAAACAATTTTTCAGCCTTTGCTGGTGGGTTACTAGTATCGTAAATATCTCCAGCTATCAAAACCAAATCTATATCATTTTCCTTTATTGTTTTTGTAAGTGATTTTAGTATATACTCTTGTTCCTCTAACCTACTATGTCCTTCTAGATGCTTTCCTAAATGCCAGTCAGAGGTGTGCAATATCCTCATTTATTCACCTCCTAGTAAATACTTATAGCTTTGTTCATTGTCAATAAATATATATAACTTTCTTTTACTTTTACTTCTCTAATTTTTTCAAACGCTTCTTTATATAGTTCAATCTGTTTCTTGTATCTATTTTTTATTTCTTCTATATTTTCATCTTCTACGTAATCTGTCTTGTAATCTATCAATACAAACTCTGAATCTTCTTCAAAGCAACAGTCTATTATCCCTTGAATATATAGTTGATCTTTGCATTTCTCTAAATCTCCTATAATCTCAGTTGATTCTTTTTTCATAACAAATGGTGTCTCTCTTAGTATGTTACTTGATTTTTTCATTCTTTTACCTATATCACTGTTAAAAAAGCTTAATATAGGCTTTATATTTATTACCTGAGCTTCCTCTCTGGTAATCATTTCTTTTGTAATCATTGCATCTAACTGAGCTGATATACTATCTTTATCTTGTACGTTGTGTATATCCAAGTGCTGCATTACATAGTGCATTAGCGTTCCTTTTTGAGTTGCTGTAAACTTACCAGTATCAGATGCAAACCTAGGTATATTGCTAAGTGATGGTATCCTATGGTTCATTAATTTGATGTCATTGTATGTTGCTTTACTTGTATCCGTAACAGTTATCTTTGCTGGGATAAATATGGATTCTTTGTTAGGATACTCAAAGTTAAACCTTTTTTCTAGAGCTTTTGCTGCTTTACCCTCTTCATGATTGAATTTTAGTAACTTCTCTTTGACTTTATCTTTGGCTAATGTTTTTTCTTCATTTAAGATTAAATCATCTAACGAGATTATATTGATTTTGAAACTAGAAGCATCCTCTTCTACCATCCCGTGTTTATTTGCTAATTCACGGATAAGAGTTCCGTTTTGATGCTTAGTTAAAGTCATCATAATCCAGTCTATATACGAGGTGCTATTCATCAAGTTGTATGTAGTAATATTTCTACACCATTTTACACTTGATTTGTTTATATTATCTACTGAGCCAAAGAGTATGAGTTTATCTACTGCTCTTGTTAACCCTACGTAAAGAATTCTCATCTCTTCTGCTAAACTCTCTAGTTTTATTTTCTTCTTTATTGCAGCTTGTGATAAAGATGTGTGGTGTATTCTTTTATCTATGTCAACAAATTTAGGGCCTATCCCTAATTCCTTGTGTAGCAAGACTTCTTCTCTTGTATCCATCATGTTGAATTTTTTTCCTAGCCCTGCACATATCACTACTGGAAACTCTAACCCTTTGCTTTTATGAATACTCATTATTCTAACTACGTTTTCATTTTCTCCCAGTGTTTTAGCTTCGCTCATATCACTACCACTTTTTTTCATCTTATCTATAAACCTTATGAAGTTAAAAAGTCCTTTTATTGAAGATTGCTCAAACTGATTTGCCCTAGATATCAACACTCTTAGATTGGCTTGTTTTTGAGCTCCGTTCTTCATCGCACCTACATAATAATAGTAACCCGTATTTATTAGCATGTCCCATATAAACTCATCAAGTTTTTGGTATCTTACCTTGTTAGACCATTCATCTAGTTTACCTAAAAAATGTTTTATTTTAATCTGTAAATCTATATCACTTGTAAAATCAACTAAAGATTCATAGAAAGTTTTTTCATGGCTGTTTATCCTTATCTGTATTAATTCATCTATACTAAAACCACCTATAGGTGATTTCATAACGCTTATTAATGGTAAATCATTTCTTTTATTGTCTATAAGACTAAGCACATCTAAAACAAGGCGTATTTCTACCGTCTGAAAATACCTTTGATTATCATCTGCATAAACTGGTATTCCTTCCTCTATAAAGCTTTCTACAAAAACATCTGCTACATTTCTTGTGGCTCTAAGTAACACTACTATATCTTTATAGTCTATTGATTTATAGCCGTTTTCTTTTGGCTTATACGTTTTCTTACCTATTAACTTCTTTATTCTATTTGCTACTGCTTTTGCTTCTAGCTCTATGCTCTTTAAATCAGCTAGTTCTGAGTCTATTTCACTATACTGAGCTATTATATCTTTTTTTGGTAATATGTTTATTTCTACGCTTTCATCATCTATTGGTTTGAAATCCATACCTTTATAAAGATATGCTTCTTTGTTATACTCAATATCGCCGATTTCTTTTCTCATGATGTTTTTAAATATATAGTTAACCCCTAATAGCACTTCTTCTCTACTTCTAAAGTTTTGTGATAGTATTATCCTTTTGTTTTTTAGAGTATCTTGCTCATAAGTATTATATTTGTCTATAAATATTGATGGATCTGCCATTCTAAATCTATATATACTCTGTTTTACATCTCCCACTAAAAACAGATTGTCATCTCTTTTTATTCTATTGATTATTGTCTCTTGAACTATATTGCTATCTTGATATTCATCTACAAATATGTACTCATATTTATCTCTTATTGCTTCTTTTATATATTCATTTTCTAATATTTTTAATGTATAATGCTCTAAATCGTTAAAATCCAGTATGTTTTTGTCTAGTTTTTTTTCATTAAACCTGTCTGCAAATTTATTTACTACACTGTTTAAATACTCCACTATAGGCATTAGTGTTTTCATTTCTTCTATTTGTTTATCCATACCTTTTTTTAGTATGTTTTCTTTGAGATTGCCTATTATATTCTTTTTAAATATATTCCTTATTTCTTTTACTTCATCTATCTTCGCCTGATCTATTTCTTCTTTTCTTGCTCCTCTAATAGATTTAAATTTTTCAAACTCTATATCTCTAACACCAGTAAAAAATTCATCTAATCCTATACATAACCTATGTGCTAAATCATCTACCATATCAATATCATCACATATTGCTTCTTGGTATTCTGTAGGCCCATCGTCTGCTCTACATGTTTGTAATGCTTCTAGTAGTAAATCATAAGCTCCTTCTAGCTCTATTTTTATACTCTCAATTATTGTTTTCACCCAAATATTATCATAAAAACTATCTTCCTCTATATTAAAATACTGTGCTATTTCCTCTAGCCATTGTTTTGGATCCGGCTTACTTTGAATAAAGCTATATATCTTTAAAACTAAACTCTGTAGTTTTATATCGTTTTTAGCACCTGCATAGCCTTCTACTAGTTTTATGAAATTTTCATTTTCTTCTTTGTATTCTTCTTCAAACACTTCGTCTAGTGCTTCTTGAAGTAATATATTTCTCTCTGTAATATCAGCTACTCTAAAGCTATGGTCAAGTCCTACTACATGAAAGTTTCTCCTTATAACATCTATACAAAATGAATGTAGTGTTGTTATACTAGCTCTATTTAATAGTGTAAGTTGTTTCTTTAAATGCTCTTTGTGCATATTGTCTTCTTCGATTTTCCTAGATATTGCCTCTAATATCCTATCTCTCATTTCTCCTGCTGCTGCTTTAGTAAATGTTACTATCAAAAGCTTGTCTATATCTAGCAAATCCTCTGTTATAAGCCTTATAATTCTCTCTACTAATACCGCCGTCTTACCAGAGCCAGCAGCTGCACTAACTAGTAAGTTATGCTTTCTAGCTGTTATTGCATCTAGCTGATCTTTAGTCCATTTAGGCATCTGCTTCACTCTCCTCGCGCTTAAGTTTCTCTATTACTTCTTTGTTTGACAACTTAGGTATCTTATTGTACTTGTTTTCATTTGATGCTATATCAAATCTACATATAGATTTATATTCACAAAAATCACATGCAGTTTGAGTACTTGTTTTTGTAGGATTGATATTTATATTTCCAACTAATATATTCTTACCTAAGTCTTTAATGAGATTTCTAACATGCTCAAGTAGTGCATCAAGCTCCTCTTTTGATATTACAGATGAAGTCTTAGATACTGATCCTGATTTTGTTACTGCAACAGGCAAAACAGAAGATTTTTGGTCTAATTCTATATCTCTATCCATCGCCTTTATAATCTTTATATCGTTTAATACTAAACCTTTAAGTTTTAGTGCCTTTAGTATCTCTTTTTCTATAACCTCACTATCCATTTCTTCTATGTTTATTAGTGGATCATGTAGTCTAAAATAGAATATTCCACCTGGCATCAAATCTTTGTCTGTAAATAGATGCTTGTTTTGCAAAACTGCATCAAGATAAACCATCAGCTGTAGCTGTAGTCCATAATATACATCTGACAATGTAAAATCTTTACTACCTGATTTATAATCTATAATTTTTATATAATCCTGTGTATCTCCTTCTAATACATCTAATCTATCAATTCTACCCTCTAATTTTAAAATATCACCATTATCAAGCTCTATTAATATTGGAGGTGCTTTGTACCCTTCGGACTCTCCAAAGCTAAACTCAAACTCTTTAGGTATAAACTCACCCTGCTTTAACTGCTCTATCATTGTCCAGACTGATCTTTTTGTTATTCTTTTTAATCTCTTAACCAAATATTTATATTTAAATGAGCTAAATAGTATTTTATTGCCGAAATTGTTAGTCACATCTTCTACTATATCTTCTACCATAATATCACTTTGCTCTTTGTCTATACTAACCCAATCCTTGTATCTACTAGTAACATCATTTGAAAATACTTCTAGAGAATCATGGAAAAGCTTACCCATGTCAGGTGGATCTATTTTGTATTCTTTTCTTCTTTGTGGTCTTAAACCATACTTAACAAAATGTGAAAACGGACAATTAATGTATTTTTCAAATCTTGATATACTTGATACTAGCGGTATACCATATAACCTTTTTGCGTTATCATAACCTAGCTGTCTATGCGCATTTGTATAAAATAGCCCTTCTAGCATATGGTTTAGCTTTTGTTTGTATATTTCACTATTGTAATACCAGTTATACACATCCCACCAAGAGTCACTTATTTCTTTACCGTCTACATAATCTCTAAGAATCTGCACCATGTATTTAAACGTAGATTTTGCAGAGGTTATCTGTCTGTTTATTAATACTTCTTTGGGGTCTGAAATATCGCTTTTTATTACAAGACTAGAAAATACGCTTTTTAATTTACTTATATATATTGATGGTCTAGTAGTTTTACCTTCGCTATCAGCTAAGACATAGCTCATCCATATATATTCACTAGGTTTAGATATTGCACTGTACATCAATAGCTTTTCTTCATAAGCTTTGGTTAAGCTATCAGATACTATATTCATCCCTTTTTCTTTTAATATTTCTTTTTCTTCATCTGATATCAAACCTGATATACTAGCTGGAGAAGGTAACACCCCATCGTTAACCCCTACTACAAATAATGCTTTTATTGGATGTGTTCTTGACCTTTCTACATTACCCACTATTACTTGGTCTAAAGTTGTTGGTATTAGCCCAAGCTTATACTCTTTGAATCCTGTCTCTAATAAATCTATATACTCTTTTAGCTTTATTTTTGTATCTCCTAATATATCAACGACCTGCTGTAAAACTTCCATTATTATATTCCAAATTTGTGTTGTTTCATTAGCATATTCTAGATTTCCACAATCTTTAAGTTCCTCAACCCAACTATTTATCTTACTTTCTAAAGCCATAGCCTCAAAAAAGTCAACCAAATTCTTTGTTATATCTATAACAGTATTCTTGCTTGTTATGCTTTTCTTAAGTGCATCTATTGGCGTTATTATTTTTGCTCTGATTTTGTTAATGTGACTCAAATTTTTATCTTTGAACTCAAAATCATTAAGCCATGTCTCTCCTTTTATCCCATACTCTAGACAATAGTTTTCTAGTAATTCGTAGTCATCTTTTTCTACATCACAAAGCCCCGTTTTTACATAACTAAAAACATCATCATACCTATAATTTCTATCAATAATATTTAACAGTGATACTATGTACTTAACTATAGTATTGCTTGTTATATTCCTCTTTTCATCTATAAAATATGGTATATCGTATTCTTTGAATACTTGTTTTATGATTATTCCATATTCGTTCATTGAACCTGTAACTATTGCAATATCCCTAAATCTATAACCTCTTTTCCGTACCAAAGACATAATCTTAGATGCTACATACTCTATCTCTATATACGGACTAGATAAACTATACACATCAATATCACCCAATTTGTGATTATATTTGGCATATGGATATGCAAAGAAATTTTTCTCTAGGTGATTTAGGGTGCTTGATTTTCTATAGCTTATATCTTCTAAATCTGTCTTCGTCTCTTTAAAGTTATTGTTATTAGCTATCTCTCTAAGTTTAGTTAATGTGTTATAGGATGTATTAAATAAGTCAGTATCATTTGCATCTTTATTCATATCAATTGTCAAACTTATATTGACCTTCTCTGCTTTTTGTACCAGCTTTTCTATGATTCTATATTGCTGTCTAG
Source organism: Abyssisolibacter sp. ZYX002 (assembly GCF_056892235.1). Classification (NCBI taxonomy): domain Bacteria; kingdom Bacillati; phylum Bacillota; class Clostridia; order Eubacteriales; family Clostridiaceae; genus Abyssisolibacter; species Abyssisolibacter sp. ZYX002. Next base: position 3,094 of record NZ_JARMXH010000001.1, on the reverse strand, counting down.
TAAATCTATTGTATCCATCAAGCCATATCTCTGTATTAGAAAAAATACCAGCTTCTTCTATCTTCTCAATAAATAGATTTGCTCTATCCTCTTTGTCTGTATAGTTCTCTGACATATATTCTTGAAGCTGTGAGTATACTAAATGAACATCATGAAGTTTTTTTGTTAGTATATTGTTTTCACCTAAACCTTCTTGTTTTTGTATTAGCTCATCAGGCATTATATCGTTTCTCTTAAATTCGTCTATCAAATCATTTATACTTGACAAAAAACCTGTTTGATTTGAAACTCTCTGATAAACCTTGAGATTATGCTTATTTGATTCAAATAATCTTCTTAGAATCATCACTTTTCCGAGTTCATTTATTTCATTGTTTCTAAGTCCTCCAAGCTCTCCCAAAACTTTATATATAAGTCTTTCAAAACTCAGCACTTCAACCATCATTATACCTTCTAAACCCATTTTAGATATTAAATCTATCTCAGCTTCTAGTGTAAATTGCTCTGGTACCAATAATATCAATCTCTTTTTTTTATCTTGCTTTAATTTATGAAGTATTTCTTTGTATATATGTGTAGTTTTGCCACTACCTGCTCTACCTAATATATATCTTAAATTCATCTATCTCACCCTCTTAAAGTACATATATTATATATTTTATCATACTTTATCACCTTTGAATTATGATTTTATTCAACCTTTTTCTTTCATTTTACTATTCTACATTTTAATTCATATTACTCCTATTTATTCCGCAGTATTGCAATTTTTGGCATCTGATTATATAATCAAATTAAATAGAACATACTATAAATGAGGATGTGATCTTGATGCAAAATAATACATCATCTATTAATGATAAGGTTATAGTTGACATTCAAGAGATTTTTAATTGTATTAAGAATTACAAATATGAGGAAGCTTTTTTACTCTCTTCTATGATAATAGAGAGAAGCGACAGCGGTGATCAGTTATTTCATGAATGGGTAAAATCTTTAGCTGAATTTTATTCATGTAATAAAAAAGATACCGCCATACAGTTATTAGAGAAGATTAAGCCAGAAAAAATAGAAAATATAATTCATTTTAGAATAATCAATACTCTATTGAGCTTTTCTATTGAGATTGGCAACAAAACTAATTTTCTCAAATATTATAAGTTATTGAAAGCAAATATGAATAAGCTACATGATGACGATGAATTACACGTAAGTATAACTAGTAATTTTGCTAATGGGTTTTATGAATTTGAGTGTTACGAAAAATCACTTGAATATTGTGATATCGCTATATCTATAGCCCAAAAGAATAGATATTTTGGCAGACCTTTCTCTATTTCTATCATGATAAAGATAGTCAATTTATTTAAAATAAGAAAAACTATTGAAGCTAAAAATTTGAAAAACGATTTTGAAGTTTTTTTAAAAATTACTAATAATAAAAAAGACATCTTCATCCTTAATAACGTATTGAAAAATATGGACATTATAGATTGAAAGAAATTTCACTTTACGTGAAATTTCTTTTTTGTCATATAATTCTCCTTTTGTTGTTATATTTTTCATATAGTTGTATAATATATCTTAGATAGTTTTACATACAAATAGCCAATACTAAATAGGGAGGTATGATAAATGGATAAAAACAAAAAGAAAACTGTTTTATGGGACACTTACAGTGAACAACTCACTAACGAAACGTTCAGTTTTGGAGAAAAGTATAGAAAATTCATGTCCAAATGTAAAACCGAAAGAGAATGTGTTAAAAATCTTATAGTAGAAGCAAAAGAATATGGTTATAGGGATTTAGAAACTATAATTAAAAACAAAGAAAATCTTAAACCAGGTGACAAAGTATATTGTAACAATAGAGATAAATCTCTAGCGTTATTCCATATTGGTTCTAGACCATTTGAAGATGGTCTTAGAATACTTGGTGCACATGTAGATTCTCCAAGAATAGACTTAAAGCAAAATCCACTATATGAAGAGTCCGGATTCGCTATGTTTAAAACTCACTATTACGGTGGAATCAAAAAATTTCAATGGGTTACGTTACCTTTAGCTTTACATGGAGTAGTTGCTAAAAAAGATGGCACTTTAGTTGATGTAGTTATTGGTGAAGATAGTACTGATCCAGTTATAGGTATTTCTGATGTACTACCTCATTTATCTAAGAATCAAAATAGTAAAAAAATAAGTGAAGCTTTTACTGGTGAAAATCTAAATATCTGCGTTGGAAGCATCCCTTTAAAATCTGACGACGATAAAGAGGAAAACAAAGTTAAGAAAAACATACTCAAGATTCTTAAGGACAAATATGACATTGAAGAAGACGACTTTTTATCTTCAGAATTTGAAGCTGTACCTGCTGGAGAAGCTAGAGACTACGGTCTTGATAATAGCATGATTTTAGCATATGGTCATGATGATAGAATTTGTTCATATACATCATTTGAAGCTATGATGAGATTAGATAGTTGTGACAAGACATGTGTAACTTTACTTGTTGATAAGGAAGAAATAGGTAGTGTTGGTGCTAGTGGAATGTGCTCAAAATTCTTTGAAAACAAGCTAGCTGAAATCATGGAGTTATGTGGAGAATACAGTGAGTTAAGATTACGTAGATCTCTAGCAAATTCTAAGATGTTATCTTCTGATGTAAACGCTGGTTTTGATCCAAATTTCCCTGATGTTTATGAAAAAAATAATTCATCATACTTTGGTAAAGGTCTAGTACTTTGCAAATACACAGGTGCCCGTGGTAAATCTGGTTCTAATGACGCTTCTCCTGAGTACATTGCAGAGCTAAGAAAACTATATGATAAACATGATATCAAGTTCCAGATGGCAGAGTTAGGTAAAGTTGATCAAGGCGGTGGTGGAACTATAGCTTATATACTTGCTGAATATGATATGGACGTTATAGACGCTGGTATTGCTGTCCACAACATGCATGCGCCTTATGAAGTAGCTAGTAAAATTGATATCTACGAAGCCGTAAGAGCATATCATGCTTTCTTGAAAGAGATATAAACAATAAATGAATAACAAGGCTATCGTTTGATGGCATATAAAAAGACCTTTGACTTGG